>NZ_JAYMZJ010000008.1:0-1230 GCF_037070875.1 Bartonella occidentalis | reverse complement strand
CCTGTCACGCAAAACGTTTTTAACAAATTAAAGACGCTTTTCAACAACCACTCTTTACTCAATGATCTTAGAAACGATACCTGCACCAACAGTACGACCACCTTCACGAATAGCAAAGCGAAGCTTTTCCTCCATTGCAATCGGAACAATCAGAGAAACATCCATAGCAACGTTATCACCAGGCATAACCATTTCAGTGCCCTCTGGAAGCGCAACAATTCCTGTTACATCTGTAGTACGAAAATAGAATTGAGGACGATAATTCGTGAAAAAAGGAGTATGACGACCACCTTCATCTTTCGTTAAAATATAAGCCTCAGCTTTAAATTTGGTATGCGGAGTAACTGAACCAGGCTTTGCTAAAACCTGACCACGCTCAATTCCTTCACGATCAACACCACGAAGCAGCGCTCCAATATTATCACCTGCTTGACCTTGATCTAAAAGCTTACGGAACATTTCAACACCCGTAACTGTCGTCTTAGAAGTTGGACGAATTCCAATAATTTCAATTTCTTCACCAACTTTAATAACACCACGCTCAACACGACCAGTAACAACCGTACCACGACCAGAAATCGAAAAAACATCCTCAATTGGCATCAAAAATGGCTGATCAACTGGACGCTCTGGTGTCGGTATATAACTATCAACCTCACTCATCAAAAGACGAACCGCATCTTCACCAATGCTCTTATCTGTATCCTCAAGAGCTGCCAACGCAGAACCTTTAACGATCGGTATATCATCTCCTGGAAAATCGTATTTCGATAAAAGCTCCCGAACCTCAAGCTCTACAAGCTCCAAAAGCTCAGCATCATCAACCTGATCAACCTTATTCAGGAAAACAACAATCGCAGGAACACCAACCTGACGCGCCAACAAAATATGCTCACGTGTCTGAGGCATAGGGCCATCAGCGGCAGAAACAACCAAAATTGCACCATCCATCTGCGCTGCCCCAGTAATCATGTTTTTCACATAATCCGCATGACCTGGACAATCAACATGGGCATAGTGTCGATTCTCTGTTTCATATTCAACGTGCGCTGTAGAAATAGTGATCCCCCGTGCACGCTCCTCAGGAGCTGCATCAATTTGCTCATACGCTTTAAATTCACCAAAATATTTCGTGATCGCTGCTGTCAACGAAGTCTTACCATGATCAACATGACCAATCGTACCTATATTAACATGCGGCTTCGTACGTTCAAATTTGCTCTTTGCCAT
>NZ_JAYMZJ010000007.1:0-1364 GCF_037070875.1 Bartonella occidentalis | reverse complement strand
ACCTCATACGGCTCAGTATCTGGATCATAGATTCAAATCAGCAAAAGATATGATTGGTTCTATGGCATTCATATTTTATCGTTTAATTAAGATTTTCTCCATTTACATTGCAGCTATATCTTGAAACAAAGGACGTATATTAGGTTGAGGATGTTTGAGTGCCTGCGCTAAATCATAATTGGCCTGCATAGCCAACCAAGCTCGTGCAGTACTAACACCAGCCATTTCAAGTCTAATAGCCAGATCTGGGCTAATAGCGGCTTTTCCGTTCAAAACCCTAGAAAATGCTACACGAGACATACCAAGCCTTGTAGCTGTTTCAGTAACAGATAAACCAAGCTCTGAAATAACATCTTCTCGTAGTAACTCACCAGGATGTGGAGGATTTTTCATCATCGTTTAATGTACTCCTTTCTAGTGGTAATCCAGGTAATCAACTAATTCAACATCTGTCCCATTAAATCTGAATATTACACGCCAATTTCCACTTACAGTAATCGACCAATACCCTTTAAGATCTCCTTTGAGCGGATGTAATCGAAAAGATGGATAATTCAAATCATCTGGGAGCATAGCTACCTCAAGAGCACCTAAAATGCGCTTAAGTTTTGGAGCATGGATAACCTGAATCCCCTTTGTAGTATCAGTGTAGTAGAAAGCTTCAAGCCCTTTATGTTTAAATCCTATAATCATAAATCATTGTATCATATTTATGGCATCAGTACGGTGAAATTTTTGAAGCCTTTGATATCTAAACCTTAAAGTATTTTGTATCTTGTATCGTTACAAAATACAATAGATAAGACATATAAAGATATGATCAATATCCATCATTTTAGTCTTTGTATAAACTTGTAGTATACTCACTAAAGTTTAATAAAAAACATTTGAGCAATTTCTGCCTATCAAGTGATATGGTACAATAGAGCAATATAAGATTATTAGCAAAAATTAAGAGTTTTCATTCTTTGAGCCGAAGACAATATTAAACACTCTTATTTGATAGAAGTTTTTATCAAATGTCTGACCATTGAATGAAACAGCTTAAAAACTAAAACATTTCCTATAATTCTCGTTCAGCAGAATTGAGTAGCCCATGCAAAGAACGTTCTAGATAGAGCTGTCCTTTATTTTGTCGATCAATCATGCCGCGCAAATATCCTCCTGGAGATTGAATGAGCTGCCGACTGTATTTTTCGAGGATTATGCCAATAGCAAGAGCAGCTTTTTCTAGTCCCATGGCCGTTTTAGCTTGTTCAACAGCATTTGATGAAATTCCCAGCATTTTAGATATGAATGCTATAGAACCAATCATATCTTTTGCTGATTTGAATCTATGATCCAGATACTGAGCCGTATGAGGC
>NZ_JAYMZJ010000005.1:0-23036 GCF_037070875.1 Bartonella occidentalis | reverse complement strand
CTTAATTCATTTATAAATTATTGAATTCTTTTAATAAAACATTGGAATAATCTAAAAAATTTTTTCGTATTTGTTTTTTGGATTCTATCGTTTGTTTGTGGCGTTGTTGTTCTATGTAATGATAATCAATAATTTTTCTCTGAATGTTTTGTACAGCATTGGCATAATTTTCAAGCGCATTGCTGAGTAATAAGATATTGTCTCTAGCATGTCTTCGCATAGAAGTTTTTATGCCACATAAATTATAACCTGCAAGCTTACTAACAGACTGAGGAGATTGTGCAATCTGTTCAGCAATTTGTTTTCCTAAGGGAGGGTTTTCATTTATCAATGTCATTTTTTCTCTTAATATATGCGCATTACCATAAACAATGTATAATAAACGTTCTACTTCTTCTTTGTTTGCTTGAATAAAGGGGTCTTGTGAAATCTTTTTTAAAATTTCACTTTTTGTCAAAGAAGCCGGTTCTGCTTTTGGTATGTAAGTTTCTTTTAAATCTTGAGTATCTACAAAAGCAAGTTTTTCATTGAAACTTAATGTCTTATCTTGTGTTGGTTTTGGTTGATGAACCTGATGAGCTAAGCTGGTTTTTCTCATCTCAATTTTAAAGCTATCTGAGTCAAGATCTCGATCGTTATCTGTATAGGGTATAGTTTCGTTTGTTGTTGAAAAAAGACAATAAGAAACATCGGAGATTTCTTTATTTTTCATGCGATTCATAGCTTCTTTTAGACCAGCAACTTTTTCTGGATTAGAAATATCTTCAAGCATCTGTTTTATATGAGTTAAGTCACCATCTCTCACCGCTATAATACTAGAAAATGCTATGCGTTCTTTTGTCACAAGAGAAAAGTTAAGTTTATGGCCAGCAGCTTTTGCAAGTCTTTCAAAAAACAGTCGTTGGGCACGTCCGTTTCCTTCTCTAAAGGGATGTATATAATTTAGAAAGGAAAACAGTTCTGTTGCTTCAGAAACAAAGTCTTCTCGCGATAAACCTTTTAAGTTATTTTTTTCAAGAAGCGTTTTGTCTAATTGTTTTAGGCTGTCTTGAATTTGATCACTGGTTGAAAAACCAAAGTCTGTACTTGTTTTTTTCATTGTAGGCATAAAAGCTGTTGTGCCATCTGCGAATGTAAAAGGAATATCACGTGTAATGCCAGCCCACTCAAAAATTTTATGAAATAAATTATAATGAATATATTTTAAATAGTTGGAATCAAACTGTTTTGGCAAAGGCTCTTTGCTCAACTTAATAGCGGCTTGTTCTGAATCCTGCGAACATCTTTCATCAAAAATTTTAAGATCCGTTATTCCATATTTATTTTTTAATGTATTGCTGTTTTGGTAGGTATAATGGCTTGAAGGATCAGTCTGGGGGGGTAAAAATATTTTTTTTGCTTTTTTCATAGAAAATTTCTCTATAATTTAGAATTTTACAAGGGTATTAAAGAACAATACATCTTATATTTTTTTCTGAAAGTTTGAGTATTTTGTGATAAAATGTTTTTTCTTAAAAGCGGCATGGAAGATTCACATGCTTTACAATATTTTTTATAGATTCTATCATATTAGAAACAGAAAATGATCAGTTGGGTTTATGATCTATTCTTTTAAAAATAGTTTTACAGCCCACTATATCTTATTTATGAAAATGAAAACCTTCATCCATACATTCATAATTTTGGTATCAAATGACCTATAAGGGGTATTTTTTCAGGTTTTATCATTTGTTTTTGGAGCAAAACGGTTTTGCCCAACAGATAATAACATTTCTTTTCTTCTGAAATAAATAGCTCGTCCGCATCGCAACGGTCGCTGACCTTGCATAAGGATAATCTGCTCATCTTGGCGCATATCTTGAATAATCTCGTGAGGTAAAATCAGTGCTCTTTGTTGATAATTGATATTTTGAGAACCTCTTGCAAAAGACAATCCCCTTGCTTTATTAAGACCTGTCACTTCAACGGTCATTTGACCACATCGTTCTGAAATTTCTTTAGCTGTGTTTAGATCTTTAATAGCGGCATAGCTGACAAATGAACAGCTTTCAAACCATGATCGCGCTCCAGATTCTCCAAAATGATTAACCAACTGACCAGAAGACTGATAAAATAACATTAAGGATATACCGTATTTACGTCCACGATCGCGTGCTTCTTCTAAAATATTCATATAACCAAGTAGATCTACCTCATCTAAGACAAACAAGACACGTTTTTTATAGTTTCCATCAGCCATAACCATTGCATTTAAAAACGCTCCAATAATGACACGCCCAATTCCTGGATAACTGTTTAAAATGCTTGCAGGCAGGTTGAGAAAAACATCTATATTGCCTTTTGCGATATCAGAAGATGTAAAATCATTTCCGCACACAAGATCAGCATAATTAGATAAAGAAAGCCACTGGGTATCTTTGGCTGCAGTTGTATAAACTCCTGAAAAAGTTTGTTCTGCCATCTCTGTAAAAATACCAACCATTTCCCGAACAAAAGGTGAAGGTGATGTTTCTGAAATAGTGCGTAATTGATCAACAACAGCTGTTTCTGATTGAGAAAGGATTTTGCGCAATGTTTTTAAATTACGTTCATTGTCCTTATATTCATCAGAAAATATGACATGTGCAAGAAGGGCAGTTAAAAGATTATGTGCCTGTGTCGAGAAATATTCTGATGAAGAATGATCTAATTTTTTATCTGTAAGAAGCAGTTTTGAAAAACTGACAATATTTGCTTCACGTTGTGCACGTGGAACTTTATCGTCTAAAAGCCAATCGAGCACATTAAATTTTTTTGTTAATAATGAATTTGGATCGAGAACAATAACATTTCTGTTATCCATTGCTTTACGTGCAAACTTGACCATTGGAGCCACTTCTGTTGAAGGGTCAAGGCAAATAATGGATCCTGGATATGTCAAACATGTTGGTATCACTGTACTGGTTGTTTTATATCCACCAGAACCAGCAAAAAACATCATATGGGTCGAACCAAAATCAAGATTAAAAGTTAGCAAAGGTGTAGTTCCGCCCTTTCCCCATGTTATCTTATTACTTGGTGAAAACGGAATATTATGCACATTATCTTGATCAACGCGGTATCTTTCACCAACAACAATTTGACCATTTGCTGGAAAAATTTTTGCAGCATCACTTAAACTCATCCATGATGCATTACCAAAAATTCCTTTTTTTGAACGTTTCACGTTACTTTTGCGTGGAGAGATTGCTATTATTTGTGTGACTAAAAGAGCAATACCAGCGATTACACCAAACACAACCATACGATCCATGAACTTTAGTGCATAGCTCCAAGTTATCCCATTTTGGTTGACATAGGGGCTTAACCGTTTAATTTCATAGCCAACATAATAAAGTGCGACAAGACTAAAAAATAGAGCTGAAACAATTGTTATTGCTTTGCGTAGATAGAGTTTTTGCAATGTGGTATAAATAAATGATACCAAAACCATCATTACTAATGTTACCAATGGCTCTGAGCGAAGATACCAATAAGCATGGCGTCTATTTGTTTCATCTATCAAAAACAATAGTAAATGAGGAACAAAAAATATTATTAAAGAGCCAAGAGCAATTGGCGCTAAAATAATCACCAACTGCAGTTTTGTATATTTCATTCTATTTTTGCTTTCCGTTTATCGGTGTGTGTTTCAATGAACCTTCTAAATTAGTAAAATGGCATCAATAATAATTATTCATGGGTAAAAGAGTGGGAAACCCATACCCATGAACGCTAAAATGAAGATGCAAAATTTTGCATTTTTACCCGTTGATGGCTATATTAGGCAAGGACTGTGTTCTATGGCGATGGATTATGTGGTGAAATTGGTTTTCATTAATCGTTTCTTGGGCTTTTCCCACAATGTTTGCAATTTCTTGGGCTTTATTAAAAGATACGCCTAGGCTATAGGCGAGTTGGCCATAATTTTTATCCTCAATAGCTCTCTGCTCATCTCTTGAGAGGCGCTGATTGATTTTTTTCATATAATCAAAAAGCTCTTTTTTCAGACTATCAGATTCTCTTAATGTCTCTGTGCGCGTTTCTGAAGAAACAAAAAGCAGCTTTTCTAATACTTTATTTGGTCTTTCTATCGCTTGTCCACGGCGAACTTGTTCTGCATAATGACCTTCAACAATTTCTGTCTCAACATTTTGTACAGCATCGGTATATTGTTCCATTGCAGAAATAACGGATGGCAAAAGCCCTTCAGCATGTTTACGTGCAGGACTTTTAAGACCAAAGACAGAAAAACCTGCAAGCCGGGTAACCCTTTCAGGATCAGATCTTAATCGTTCTGCAAGGTCATAACCAGCAGAAGGAATTTTCTTAACAAGATCCATATAATCATTCAATATTTTGTAGTTGGTAAAAGTCTTCTTTGCAAGTTCTACGACTTCTTGCCGAGTTCTTTGCACACGAGGATCTTCTGAAATCATTTTCACAAGATCATCTTTCACCAAAGGAGCTAAGTTTTCTGCTGGAATAAGAGTTTTTTCAAGATCTTTAGCTTTTGGAACTGTAAAGGTAAATTTTTCTCCAATCTTTAATGTTTTCCGTTGTTCCGGTGAAAGCGCCTCTGCTAATCCAACAATATAGGTATCGCCATTTTGAATCGCAAAACTATCCACTCCGTGACCTTGATAGGTCCCTGAATAAGTAACGCCCTCATCCGCAGCTAAAACAAGATCATTATTAACACCATTACCTTTCATAGCGATCATTTTATTGAGAAACTCACTTAGAGCCTCCATTTTTTGAGGATGAGAGATATCATCTAACATTTTTCTCATAGGCTTGAGATCGTCAAATTTTGCTGCTAAATTGCAGGCAATTTCCATGCGCACTTGTGTTACAAGTGAAAAATCAATATCATAGCCTGCAGATTCGGCGAGCTTTGTTAAAAACAGCCGTTGTGTGTGTCCATTTCCTGATCTGAAGGGGTGCAATTTGTTGATGTGATTGAAAATATTTGCTGCTTCAACAATAAAATCTTCTCGCGATAAACCTTTTAAGTTATTTTTTTCAGCAAGCATTTGATTTAACTGCTGTAAGCCGCTTTGGATTCTGGGGCCTCTGGCAAAATGAACTCCCGATTCTGTTGGTGGCAGTATTGGCATAGAAGCAATGGTGCCATCTTGAAATGTAATAGGAACATTTCGAGTTCTTCCCGCCCAATCATAAATATTTTTATACAAATGGTAATTAATATATTGTAGATATTCTGAGTCAAACTGTTGTGGAGTAGGTTCTTCTAAGATCGTAAGCATTGCCCTTGATGTTTCGTTACGAATTTTCTCGTTTAAAGCCTGCTGATCTTGTATATCGTATTTATTTTTCAGCACCCCATTTGGGTAAACATAATTTTCTGCTCTAGCTGTCTGTGCCATGGGTATTTCCTTACTAAGATACAGTTGTTCATAAGAGTGTTAAATTGTCTTATGAATAATTACCCCTCGCATATCCTCCTGAGATTTTGAGAGTTGTTAATCAATATTAATCCTCCTAGATCGTATAAATACGAACACAACATCTTGGGAATGGATGTTTCGGATTTGTATATTTAAAAGCGCAAAACAAACCCCCAACCGGATTAGGTTTTTTATGAACTCTTCTTTTTTAAATAAGCTTCTTTAGGCGTTTGTTTAATGATTACTTATTCTTTTATAAAGACAGTATCTCATAGTTTTGTTACCTTTATAGAACTGACTCACTAGCTCACGAATGAGCATTTAAAATGTAAGTTAAGTAAATTACGGTAGTTTTATAAGCTCCATTACTTACTTACCTCATTTTATACATATTATATAGGGCACTAAAATTGATAAACCATATGTTCTAAAGCATAAATGAATTTTATAAACTATTTTTTTAAAATATAAATATAATTAGAAATACCCTTTTCATGGATAAAGTAATTTATAATACTTCATATCCATGAACTTTAAATAAAGATGCCAGTAAAATTTATATTTTTTAGCTTGCAAGAGCCATTGCTTTTGGCGCTTTTTGCTGATGAGGTTTCTTCATAACTTTGGCATATAAAGGGCTGCAGTCTAAATTGCGCTGTGCTTTTAGAGCACTATCAAAACATAGGGCAATTTTTTCTGCTTTTTTTATGGATGTCCCAAGACTTTTCGCAAGTTTTTTGAAATCCTTTTCATTGATCGCCTTGTTGTCTTCTGGGGAGAAACGCTTTTTCATTTGAACTGTTAAAATCTGGAGTTCTCTTTGTAATCTGGAGGAAGACTCTAAAGTTTCCAATTGCATTCTTGCTGACATTTCAAGGGAATTTAGCAATGTTTGACTTGGCATTAAGATCTCTTGTCCACAGCGTATTTGTTCTTGTTTGTGTGTTGTCAAGATTTCATTACGCGCATGTTTGACAGCATCTATATATGCTTCAATAGCATGACCAAGGTGTTGAACATGTTCTTCAGCACGCGTGCGCTCTGTATTTTTTAAAAAACAGAATTTTCTACCCTGAAGCTTACCAACAGACTGAGGAGATTGCATAATTTGATGCGCAAGCTGCTCAGTCGATCTTGGGTTTTCATTAATCATGTCCATTCTTTGGTTCAGTATTTGCGCGTTGCCATAAACAATCCCTGAGAAATTCTCAACGTTTCTTTTAGCGTTTTGAACATGAACATTGTTTACAACTTGTTCGCAAATTTCACTTTTCGTTAAAGGTCTTAACTCTTCTTTGGGGATAAGAACTGAGCTGATATCTTGTTCTCTGGGAGTCGTAAAATGAATTTCATCCCCGATTTTAAAAGTCTTAAGCTGTTCTGGCGTCAGGTGATCTAGTGAACAGACAACATAAGTACCATCCACATTTATGACAAAACCATTGGGTGAAACATGTTCATAAACGCCTGTATAAGAAGCACCTTCTTCTGCGACGACAACGAGACTTTTTTTAAGCACTTTTTTTCCAGCTTCTGTCTTGAAGTCTATGAATTCTTTTAAAATAGTTGTTTTGTCTGGATTAGAAATATCCTCAAACATCCATTGCAAGTATCTTGGATCACCATATTGCCTTGCTATATTACAAGCTGTATTCATACGCTCTTGTGTTACAAGAGAAAAGTCAAGACTATGGCCAACAGATTGTGCAAGCCTTTCAAAAAATAACCGTTGGGTTCGTCCGTTTCCCTCTCTAAAGGGATGTACTTGATTAAGATGACCAAACATTTGCGCTGCAGTATTGGCAAAATCTTCCCGTGATAAGTTTTGCAAATAATTCCAATCGGCAAGTGATTGATCAAGATCCCTTAAACCATTTTTGATTTCTGGACCATTTGCAAAAAGAAAATCCGATTCCTTTTTTTTTACTCTTGGCATGGCGGCCGTGGTGCCATCTGTGAATGTAAAGGGTATGTCGCGAGTTATCCCAGCCCATTCAAAAGTTCTATAAAATAAACTGTAATGAAGATGCATGAGATAGTCAGTGTCAAATTTATCTGGCAAAGGTTCTTGACGTATATCAGAGAGTGCTATTTCTGAATCTAGGGCACACCTTTGATTAAATGCTTTTTTATTGATTATACCATGTTTATTTTTCAATGTTGTTGTATTGGGATATAAATAATTATCTGAAGAAGTGGTTGGTGTTTTTTTTGCTCGTTTCATGGGTATAATCCTTCTTAAGAGTGTTAACTCCAATGAACAATATATCCCCTCCGCCTATTCTTATTGCACTTTTGGATCAAGTATGACCCCGACAGGTGCAGCATATGCGCTCCTGCCTATTGCTGATTATCTATCAGTATATCTGTATTTTATAGTCTAAGATGATGAAAAAACGTAAACTCATCTATTTCCCTATTATATAGGGCACTTAAGATAATAAACTACGCGTATAGAATAAGTTATTAATTTTTTTTACATTATGTTTCTTTTAAATTAAGAACAACAATAAAAAATATGTAAAGTTTTTTGTTTTTTATTGATGAATCTTGAATGTTTTTGCTTTCTTTTTTGTTTAAAGAATGCTTCTTTGACATACTATAGAAACCATTATGGTTTTATTTATCTGGCAATGTTGCAGCTTTCTAAAATCTATTTTAAATATATAAATTCTCTTGCATCTATCTTTTTGTGATGGTGTTGCTTATCATGGAGATCATCCAATGAATATGTTTACAATCATTATAAGAGAAACATGGATGACATCGTGGATATGCAAGAGTTTGTGAAAGAGTGTATTGGTTGCTGTTGGATGCTTTGTATTTGCTTTAAACTTAATGAAGACAAGCACTGGCTCCCCCCCCTTTAAAAATCATCGGACAGTTTAAAGCTTCTTGCTGTATTTGGGGGATAAAAAGGATATATTGAAATCCGTTTATTGGGTGATTTTATTATTTATCTGCGATATTTTATTTATATTTTTATTTTAAAAAGGTATAATTGGATGATTTAAATTTTCCAGTTATTTGAGTGTTACAAGTGGTTCTTATAGCTTTGTGATGCAATGGTTTTACAAGACAGCATGATCCATCAGAGTATTGAATTCTTCTAGTGAGCAATTCCCTTTCGCATATCCTTCTAAGATTTCAAGCGTCTTTGGTTGAAGTGTGATCCCATTAAGTGCGTAAGTTCTGATAAGAGCATCAACTGCTTTGCGGCGTTTTTGTAGTTTTTCTGGTGTGAGCGATAAAAGATTGTCTTGTTTATGATTGGTCACGTATTTTTCCTTTCCAGATAGTGAGGATATTCGTTTTAAAGAGCTCAATTTTAATGATTTTCAAAAATATTTTGTTGCTTGAAGGGATCATAATAAATTTCTGTAACCTTAAATTTTCTGTCAATTCGTTTGCATTGAACAATGATATCAATCATTGAAATCAACAAACAACGAATATCATTGCGTTCTAAAGCGCTTCCACCTTCACTTTCTTTAACTAAAAGGGTCATTTGCTCGAATGCTGCAAGAGCTGTTGATGCATGAACTGTTGTAATAGAACCAGGGTGTCCTGAATTAACATTGCGGATATAATAAAACGCTGTACCATCTCGAAGTTCTTGTAAAAGAATGCGATCAGGACGCATTCGTAAAGCTGCTTCAAGCAATTCTTTTGGGCCAACAGAGGCTAAACCATGACCATCTTTTGAGTATATCATAGAAACATGGTTTGGTTGTGGCACAATCAATTCTGGCGTATCTTCAATGGTGATAATCCGCTCATCAACCGGAATTTTAGCAATTAATGCTTTTGATAAAGTTGTCTTTCCAGATCCCGTTTTTCCTGAAATTAGAATATTTTTTTGCATTTTGACAGCTTGATTTAAAAAAGAGAGAAAATCCCTGTTACAATAAGCTGTTACTAAATCATATTCGGTAATTTTAAGTTCATCTAAGCGAGATTGGTACTCACTCAGTGGTGTAAATGATACCTGTTCACACACTGAAAAGAGGTCTTCATTTGATAAGTCTTCAAGTGAAAAATTTTGTGATGATGGCTTACGAATTGTCATACTGATTGTGTCTTTTTCTACAGCCGGAGGAATGACAATTTGAATACGTTCGTGTCCTGGTAAAGTAGCCGATAATATGGGATTTTTATCAGATATATTTTGTTTAGAATAAGACGCGACAACTTTAGCAATCCCCATGAGCTCATTAAATGATAAAGCTGGGGCATCTATGGTTTGCCATCCATTAACACCTTCAATCATCATTTGATAAGGACGATTGATGACAATTTCAAAAAGATTTTTATCTTTTAAAAAGTCACTGATTGGTTTCAGTTTTGTTAAAACAACAGCGACGGTTTCATCGCAGACATTTTGCAAATTTTCACTCATTTTAAAGTTACCGCGGAATTTTTATAAAAGTTTCCTGACATAGCGCGATTTAAAATATGCTTCTTGTTGTCGATTACTTTTAATTTATAGACATTGGAAAAATCTAAATCTCTGGCGACAAAAACATTGATCATTTCACCCTGATTTTTGATCAATGTAGGAGGGATATTGGTATAACTTTCAGCAATAACATTCGCGATATTTTGACCAGAAGAAATTGTGTCAGAATTTTTGGCCTCTTGGTTGCTTACAAAACGATCGTTAACATAGCGTGTCGCATCTCTTACAATGGATACAAGAAGCGCAGATCCAATTCGTTCCAACCAATGATTATCAACATATCCATTGACACCAGAACGTCCTAAAAAATCTGTGGCTGGTGATGCTAATGTTATAATAACGCCATTGGGTGTTTTTGCTCTATTCCATAAAATAAAAAGACGATTTTGACCTTTTTTTAATCCAGAACGGTATTCTCCAACGATTTGTGTCCCTTTATCAAGCAAGACAACACGGCCGTTATCGGATAAAATATCTCTGGCAACGATACAACTCACAAATCCAAGTTGGTCACTGTTGATCGCTGTTTCTAATATACATGGAATCGAGGCTCCCATCGCGATGATATAGTTTCGATTTCCAAGCGTTGAAGCATGAACACCTTGAGAATTTGTCGGCTTGAGAATATTATTAAAATGTTGAGTTTCTGTATCAATCTTATTGTCTATTTCGCTTAACGAAACATCATTATTTTTTACATGTTCTTGTTCTTTATTTTTACTGGAATAGGCCAAAACAGGAGAACGCTGAGCTGCTTCTAAGAGTGAATTATCAAATTTTTGATGATTTGTTTTTTTCGGTGTCGGCAACTCAATCTTAGGCAAAGGAACTTGTTTTGATTCATCAACGTCAGGGGATGCAGGAGAATGGTGTGTGGTAGGGTAAAACAATTCTGTTTGCTTAATGACCCCTTCTTTGGGAAGTTCAACGGATTTCTTTTTGTCCGTCGAAATCGTTAAAAATACTAAATAACCGCAAACACCCAAAAGAACAAGAACTGCAGCTGTTTTACTGACATTAGAACGTTCTCTTTTTATGTGACCGTCCTTTATGATATCGCGATCATCTAATATATTGCGATCATCAATATTACTTCCATCAACTTCGTTACTCATGATTGTTTCCTATATTCACTTTACGTTGTACAGATGGTGATGTCGTTCCAGTTTCAGGATTAATCCCTGCAGGCATGTACCTTCTATTGAAGATGCACAATACTTCATTCCCACGGCGTAAAGTAAATTGTGCGGCTATTGCATGAACAATAACCTGATTTCCTTTAACAGATTTTGGAACAAGAGATTCTTGTCCATCAAGTGATACAAGATAAATTGCTGGGATTTCGGTATTTCCCAAAAATGTAAATGTTGTTGTTTTTCCGTTGTCATAAACAGAGATTGGTTCGATTACGGCTGAACCTTGAGCCTCATAAGCCCAATTGCGAGGGCCAAAATCTTCATGGATATTTAAAACATCATTGACAAAATTTTCTTCGCGCTGTTCAGCTTTTGCTGCTTCAGCTTGTCTCTTACGCAAAGCTTCATCTTCTGGGTAACGAAACTTTACAAGAAAATACGTTTCATTTCCAGCTGAAACATCACCTTCACGCACTTCTAATTCAAATTGATAAGATCTTTTTTTTCCATCTTGGCGACTTGTGATAATTTGCAAATTGGTTATAGGCTGAATTTCGCGCGGCTTTAAAAAAACGTAATGGCCAGCTGGCGCAACCTGCCAAGCAACAGAATTACCAATTCCAACATGGGTGACTTCTTCATCATCGGCAAACTCAATTTGAACCGAAGAACGAATAGATCCAATGACTTTTGTAACATTATATGGGTCATAATTGACAAATCTTATACGATTATCTTTGCGTGCACTGGTAGGTAATGTTTCCGCAAATAACAGATCTATGCGATAGCTTGTAACGACAATGAAGGATAAAAGGATTATTCTTAAAAATCTGATCATTTTACGACCTCTGGATCAGACCTATATTCTGACACCTGGAAACCAAGTGGATTGATTAATCGGTCATCTGCTGAAATCCGTGCATTAACGTAGAAAAAATCTAAAATTGCCACTTCATGAAAAATATTTTCTTTGCCACTAAAATCTCTTATTGTTTTATAATAACGAACTTGGATAAGATTTTTGCTTAAAAAAGAGATTGATTTTATTGTGACTGCGACAGTCATATTTTGATAAACGTTTTGTGGGCTTTCTGGATTATTACCAGAATACCATTTCGCAAAACGGTTTTGCTCTTCTGGTGCAGAGAGAAGAGAGACAATGCGAAAATTGTTTTTTGCTTCTGATAATTGAAAACTTTCGCGCGCACGAACATATTGGCTTGCAAAATAGCGTGTTATGGCTTCATCATAGTTTTGAGGAGTATCTTTTAGTGCACTCACAACATCTACAATTCCTGTTGAATTATCAACGCGAATAACAAATGGTTCTACAGTTTTTAATGGCACTAATGCTGACACAGCTAAGGCTAAAGCAATCGTCATTAATCCAAAAAGAACTGTTAAAATCATGGAAATTTTCATCCGAATCCGCATACCATACATGCGATCAATATCGAATGATCGAGCTTCTTTTATATATTCATCAAATCCATTATTCTTCACGTGCGACTCCCACAATTGTTGTAAGAGAGCATTTCATGATCGATGGAGTTTAGTGAAGCGACGTTAAATGTTCCATTTCCTTGCTGTTCTTCGCCTATCAGCATGCTAATAATGACCGGTGTGACAGCTGGCTTGATGATAATTTCTTGTAAATTGCTGTTTGTATTCGCCCAATCCCACTTATCTTTATTTAAAGCACGGGTATATTTACCGTTACATTTTGGTAGCTTTTTTGAGCTATCATTCGAACCATTAAGAAAAGCACAGCCAGAAAGGGATAGCGCAAGAGTCAAAATAATAGTTATTTTAAATTTCATTTTTTAACTCACAATTTTTTTAAAAAAAAACAACGCATTGGTGTTTTTGTCCTGAATAATTTTACATAAGTTTGTGATGAAACATTTCTATTAAATAGAACCAGATAAAATGTTTCACACATCGCATGCATGATAAGCGCCCTTAGAAATTTGCTTTGCAAAAGACATAAAATATGGTCATTTCTGAATGAGTGTTGTGCATTAAAATCGACCACGACTTTTCGTTCCAGTTTTTGCTGCTTTTAATGCAGCGTCAGAAAGTCTTGAGGTTACATTTCTTGTAGCGTTTCCTCCAGCTCTAAGACCCCCTGTCATCATTGCAAAAATCTGTTCTCCTGAAGAGGTGGCAGCGTGGAAATATGGCCCACCGTTGGCAAGTGCAGAGGCAATTCCTGGAAGTGTGCGGAAAATGATGCTCCCTACGATAGAAGTCACAACCACAGGTGGAAAAAGGTAATAAATTGAATCATATGTGCCATTGAGAACATATAGAATAATTTTGCACATAATCGTTCCAAGCATCATCACCAAAACTTGTAAAATTGTAAAATTAGCTAGGGTTGTAATCCATGCATCGGTGAACTTTCGAGTTGCATTGAACAAAAATAAGCTGATGAAAAGCGGACCAAGGCCTATAATCATGACAAGCGCAACCTTTGCAAACATCTGAACAACAAAACCAGCAATGCAAAAAACAATAACTGCTAAAATCATTATAGAGCCAAGAAGTCCAACAATGATTTTTTCGAGGAACCAAGCATTTGCTAAAACCTCTTGATAGCGAGTACTCGATTTTAACAAAACATAATCAAAAACATTCGAGTCAGCAGGATTGCTGTTGAGAGCATTACCGATAGCTTGAGCTAAATCTCCAAAGAAAATATTTTTAACATAAATATTAAATGTATCGGCATTTGTGGCCATGGTTGTCACGACAACAATTTTAACGACATTGTTCATAAGACTATGCATTGAAAGAGCTGTGCGGCCAGTCATGACATTATATCCATACAGGAATATAAAAATGATTGCTGCAAGATTAAGCGGTGCTGCAATAGCAGACGATAAACCGTTAACCGTTGAATCAACAACGCTGTCTAATGGAGCTAAAATATATTCAGAAATACTTTCAAATGGAGAAAAACCAAAATCTGTCATAGATTAATCAATTTTTCCTTTAGATTGCTCAAGCTTTTCTTTGAACTTTTTTTCAATTTCTTTATGCATTTTTTGTTGCTCCTTTTCACGTATTTCTTCTTTCGTTTGAATGTGTTTGGCGTGAAGCATGGATAAGGACTGAAGTCTTACAATATCTGCTTGGAGCTTTGCTTGAAGCAGAGATAATGACACTTGAATAGCTGAAATTTCTTCTGGTTTTTTCGCAGAATTAAGCTTATTTTCTATTTCTTTAATTTTTTTTGCGTTTTCAATGGTCGTTTCATAAATTGTTTCAGCTGCTTCTGATTTTATATCTTCTAATTCTTTTGTGCCTTCTAATGCTCTTTTATAATATTCATCAACATCTAAGCTCTCACCTGGTGATGTTGCATCTTGTGATGTTGCATGAGAGACAAAAAACAGAGCCATCAGAATAGCTAAATAATATTTTCTCATTGGGTTTCTCTCCTTTTATAAAATATTGGTAACCACGTATCAGGATTTTTCCCATATTCATTGATAATTTGGTGGACGAGCTCGATATTTTTAGTTGTGCCGCTTAAAACGGAAATTTCATCGTTCATTCCGCGTAAATTGAGTTCTGCAACAACAGAACTTTGTCCTTGTTTGATAAGAAAACGACGAGACTCTCTGCTTAATTCTGACTGAATTAATTCAAATTCACGCTCAGTGAGTTTAAAATTTTCAACATAATCGCTGTAATTTGCTTTTTGATTGGGAAAAAATATTTGCGTAGGACATTGTTCAATAATTGTATGTGCAATTGTTGAATTCAAAGCATCTTTGGGGCTTTGGGTGGCAAAAAGCATCATGCCATTTTGTTTACGGATTGTCTTTAAACGATCTTGCGTAAAAGATTTAAATGAATCATCCTCAAGTGCTTTCCAAAATTCATCAATGATGATCACAATGCGACGACCATCTATAAGATCAAGAATGCGATTAAACAAATACATCATTAAAGGACGCCGAATTTCTTCATTGTCTAAGAAATCGGTTATGTCATACCCTATGAATTGTGAATTTAAACTGAGATCATCTTGCTCATTATCAAAAACCCAGCCTAAAGCATTGCCTTTGATCCAACGTTGTAGATGGATGGCAATTCCTTCTTGTGAGGTGTTGTCAAAAAAGAGTTGAAGAGCGCCAAGAGAACGCTGTGCACGGGGCAGACTTTCTAAAAAGTCGATCGCTCTAGCTATGTCTTGCTTTTCTTGTTCTGTTACTATGTGTTCGTCAGATGTGACGAGCTTTAAGACCCAGTTTCTAAGAAAAACTTTGTTTTTTTCCGTATATTCCATACCCTTTAATGGAGCAATTCCGGTCGGTTGGCCGTTTTTCAAAGATTTATATTCTCCACCCCCAGCTCGCACGAAAATCTCTGCACCTTGGTCTTTGTCGAAAAAGACCATAGTTGGATTATGTTTTTGTAATTGAGCCAGAAGAAAGTTGACAATCACCGTTTTCCCCGATCCTGATGGACCGCAAATAAAGGTGTTCCCAAGATCACCATAATGAAAATTAAAGTAATAAGGTGAACCCGCCTGGGTTGTAAGCAACGCAACAGCAGATCCCCAAATATTGCCTTCAAATTTACCAGTCGGAAATGAATGAAATGGTGATAAAGCTGCAAAATTTCTGCTTGTAATGGCTCCAGAGCGGGCACGATAGCTAAAATTTCCAGGAAGTTGAGCCCACCATGCAGCTTCTAAGCCTAGATCTTCTCTGGCGATAACTGCTCCACCATTGGTTAAACAGGAGCGTGCTTTTGATAGGTATTCTGTTAATGTTTTTGGACGATCGGAAAAAACTGCTAAAGAAAGGTGATGTTCTCCTAAAACAAAACGATTTGACTCTAAATCATCAAGCGCATCGTCAAGTTCATCAATTTGTGAGCTCGCACGATCTGCTGAGCTGATCATTTGATTTTGTTTACGACCCATAATGGCACTTGCGGCCGCTTTACTTTTAAAGACAAAAGATTGTGTTAAGATAAATTCGAATGGGAGTGTCAACAAACCATCTGTCATACCAGGGCGTGTTTTAGAGGGATATTCTTTCCATCCAAATATGCCAACAAAGCGTTCATTGCTTTCATGGCGAATTTCGATAATTTCTTTGCCAAAAATAACTCTGTCTGAATAAATTGTTGATGCAATAGTGCCATGGGTAAGAGGAACGCGCTCACACCTTCCTCCAACCAATTGGTGTAAAAACTCACTTTGCTCAGCAAATAAGATCCCATCATGTTCATAAATTGATAAAAGACGCGCTTGATAGCTCTCTAAACCATTTATTAGATCTTGGCTTAATGCTTCTAATTTATCAATCGCTTCGGCATCTGGCTCAGATTGGGTTTTTTTCGCTTTTGTTAATCGCTGAAAAAATGAACTGAGTTGCTCTGCCTTATCTGCCGATGGATTCCAGATCAGAGAAATGAAAAGATCATTTCTGTACATATCTTGCGAAACCATCTTCTTTTTATACTTTTCATCTAATGTTTCTGCAAAAGCTGAAGAAAATTTACTCTCTGGATAAAGTGTTTCGCGTCGACGAATAATATGTGAATACAAAGCAACGCGTTCGTCGGCAATGTTTTTCAATAAAATGTTTAATTGGTCATGTAAGGAATTTAATTGATCGGTATCTGCAGTGTCAAAATTTACACCTTCCACGGCAATAACGCTCATTAAGCAACGTGAATTCAGTGCTATGATGTGTTTATTGACGTAGCGTATGTAGGGAATATAGTCTTCAGGTAAAGATTCCCGTTTTTTAATTGACATCTGTTTCAATAATTTAGTTCCTTATAAGTACGGATAAGCCGTAACGGAGATGTCGATCCCCCTCCCCATCTGCTGATATTTTTTTGTTTTCCGCGCGTGTTGAGCCACGCAAGTAATACGCGAAATTGGTTGTGATCATGTTTTGTAATTTCACGCAAAATGAAGTGTACTCCAACGCCAAGACCAATCATGGTAAAACCACTGGTCAAGATAAAGAGAATGGATGTTGCCATGATATTGAGTGCCATTGCTTCCATTGTGACACCAGCAAACATTGCTGGTCTTGTGCATGCAAGAAAAAGGGTATCTTCATTCATTTATGATGATCCCATTAATTTTCCAACGAGGTTTGGGGCACCAAAAACAATACCAATACCAAGGATACAATACGCTGTTTTACGTAAGTCGATAAATCCATACATCCAGCCAATTCCAACAGCAGCAACACAGATAATAGCCATGAGTTTTGCTGTGGTTCCTGTCAGCATATCAACAATATTTTCTAAAACATTATCAACATTCCCCAGACTCCCAGCCGTAGCCGCGTAAGCAGGATTTGACGCAATGAGTGCTGTTAAAAGGAGTGTAATAACGATAAAACCGATATTCTTCGATGTATTGTCTGTCATTTTTCCTCTCTTTAAAAAGAATATATGTTGGTAGCTTTTTGACTCAAAAAAATAAAACTCCTGCTGTTTCAAATATCTAGTCTCATAACTCTCTAAAGACTGTCTTATTGTATAAACAACCTTTGGCACTGGACTTTCTTTTTTCAAAATCATTTACCAACTAGATAAAAACTTTTAATGTATCATATTAGTTGTATCATATTATAAAACTACCATAAAGTGTGTTTTTTTGCCAAAATGACAATATTAAAAGTATAAAAATTGTTTTTAGCTTTATGGAGTGTTGTTAATTTGCAACAAATTTTCTTAATCCCTTTGAAAGGATAAGGATGCTGTTAAAAATTTGAATGGATGAAAAATAATGAATTTTTTTATCGAATCTATAAAACGTGTACGATTTAAGCTGGTTGTTATTTTTTATATTATTGGTTCTGTATTATGGGGAATAAGCCAATATAAAGGGAAAATTGATTTAAGCGCTTTAAAGCTGTTTAATATACAAGAAATTCTTGATATGAATTTAGAGAAAGAAAAACTATTTAAAATCATCGAAAAACAGCAATGGGCAAAAGATCAATCTTCTTTAGATGTGCAGAATAATTCTTTATTTAACAATGCAGTTGTTTTTAACGGAATGGCATCTGTGACCAGTGGTGTAACGTTTAAATTGATAACTCCTGTTGCAGAACCTTGGCGTACGCATATTGTTCGTCATATTCACTTATATGGTGTGGATACATGTGCACCGCGTCAAAAAGCAAAATTAAATGATCAAGAATGGCCGTGTGGGGCGGTTACAACAGCTTGGTTGGTCACCAAAATACTTGGTAAGAAGTTATCGTGTAAGCAAGCTATTGTCAAAAATGGTATTAATTATGCACAATGTTTTGTTCAGGGTGTTGATTTAGCTGAAGCAGGTCTTGCTGAAGGCATGTTGGTGGTATCAAAAGATAGTGAAAACCCTATCCCAATACAGTATCTGAGTGCTGAAGAAACAGCGCGTAAAAATAAGGTTGGTCTTTGGTCGAGTGACTTTACTCAACCTTTAAAGTGGCGACGTGATAATGGATCTTATAATCCATTTGAAAATTTGTGATAAACCTTACTCATAAATTAAGTATATTTTTACATGGATTTGAAAAATAAAAACACATCATAGAGCCTTCATATTGTATTCTTAATCTGGTTGTTGATGCTATATGTTTCCTTGATGGATTATCATTGATGAGGAAGCACACACAAGATTTGTGTAAAGAAAACAAAGTAAAATCTGATTATATCACTTAGTCTAAATCGAGGGTATAAAGAGAAAGAAACATGTCGAATGCTCATGGAATTCAATGAGCGTTTATTTTCAGAGTGTCAGTACAGGATTCTTCTTTCTTAATCGGGGTTTAAGTGTATGAATCTTTTTGTGCATCATATCATTCTGGGTTTCCAGTTACTGTCAACGACTGTTGATACGTGAGCATCTTCATGGGTTAGAAGGTTGTTCCATTTGTTATGGATGATATTTATCACATTATTTTTATTAAATTATTTTGGCGCTCGTGATCTTCATTTAAATTCTCGCACCCTTATGATGTTTAAGATTGATAAGTTTTGAGTTGAAAATTTTATCACAGTCAACTTACTTTTTATGCTACTTGGCTATATGAGATGCTTCTTATAAGACAAGCAATACAGATTTTTTATAAAACTCTCTCCGCGTGAAATTTTTTGCAGTCGGTATCTATTATATAGTTTTGGGATAATTTTTTCTTCAAAAACTTCCTGCATGAGTCTCCATATTGTTATTGAAAAAACTTAAAAATCAAAACACTGAAAAATTATTGGCATATATTCGTCTTATTGGCATATATTTTTCGTTTGAGCCGAAAATAAGTCGCACGGGAGATCCCTGTTTTTTCTTTAATCATTTTGGATGAAAGCCCTTGTTCCATCAATGATAGTGCTATTTTTGTTTTTGGATGAGGTTTGCGACCAAATTTTATCCCTGCAGCAATCGCTGCAGCGCGTCCATCATTGGTTCTTTCCAAAATACGTGCGCGTTCAGCTTCTGCTACGGCGGCTAAAATCTGTATAACCATTTTCCCCATTGTTCCTTCGGTGCTAAGACCATTTTCTAAGAAACGTAGTGCAATCCCCTTTTTATGACATCCATCAATAATGTGGATCATATCAGCAGTGTTACGGCCAAGACGATCCATCTTAGTACAGATAATAGTGTCATCTTTTTCTGCACGTCCAAGGAGACGCTGTAACCCCTCACGTTTATCTGTAGATCCTGTCATCATATCCGTAAAAATGCGATCTTCACGCACTCCAGCTTTTTTGAGTTCCAGAATTTGAAGAGTTAGCTTTTGTTGATTAGTGGATACTCTAGCATAACCTAATAGTGCCATTTTAGTCTCATAAATCGTTTTTAATATAAACTAAGGATCATAATATAAAAAAAAGACTTATGATACCAATTTTGTACCAGGTTTGATAAGTCTCAAAAATTATAATTTTTAATACATATTTTTTCAAAATCTAAAAGAATAAGATCTAATATTTATTTTTCAATATTATCTTTTGTTACGTAAAATATTGTTGTTGGCGTATATAAAAATCCTTACTTATGTAAGACATATGTCTTACATATATATGACATATAATATATGTACGTATATTATTAGTACAATAAGGGTGGTACGATTTGCATGATATTGTTGTGTCCATGATTATAGGTAAGGGGATAAAAAGAAAAGATTGGACTATATAAAATGAATAAAATATCTTCCTTTGAAGAGGCGTTCTCCTTTCTTACTTCCATAATTTATGAGCAAAAAGGCTATTGGGAATCGTTGTAATAATTGATTAAGAACTGCAAAACATCACCAAGGGTTAAAAGATTTTGCCCAGGGGGGGTTAATTTTTCGGCAAGCGCGCGAAATTCCTCATCAACATCTGGCCGAATTGAAAAAGTTATGCGGTTTGTTTTCATACTGCGGCGTTTAGATCGACCATCAATATGACCAGATTTTGTCAAAAGAGATAGTTTTGAGCTTTCAAAAGATGCGTGACGTGTGGTAAAACCGCTTTGTTGTGCAATTTTATCAATGTCATGCTTATCACGTTTAGGAGCTTTTGTTGTCGGTTCTAACGCAGATAGGTCGTTTAGGACTTGAAATGTTGATTTACGTTCTTTTTTCATTACATAATTCCTTCTATCTTTAATGCTTCGACTACATCAGCGGTGAATTGTTCAGCATTTACTATGGCCGATTCAGCATTTGATACATCTTCCTTGTTGAGATCATAAAGCGTGCAACCAAAGCCGAAGATAGAAGAAAAGGCGGCTTTGTTCATGATCCCATGTTCTAAAACCGGCAGTTTTGCTTCAACCAGTTCTTTGCGGATTTCTTTTTCTTCACGAGTTTGGATAACAGAGCACTTGGAAAACATAATGCGATAAGGAATGTTATTTCTTCTTGCTCTTCCTTCACGTGCTATAAAAGACACAACTTTTGCTGCTTCGCGGCTATCAAGTTTTGTCCCCGTCATAGGAATAATAACCATATCTGAGCGGCTAATAGCGTATGAGGCTGTTATATTGGCAGAACCTTCAAGGTCAACGATAACAAAGCCAAACATATTCGCCGCTTCATCTATAACATCTATAATAGTATTTTCATTAACGCCGCCCTGGACATCTATATTGGGTGGATAATGAGGACTAGCGTTTTGCCACCATTCTTCAGCAATGGGTTGATTGGGATCAGTATCTATTATTTTAACTTTTGATCCATGCTTTGCCAAAACCTGTGAAAGAACAAGTGCTGATGTTGATTTTCCAACGCCGCCTTTTGTTGAGCAAAATACGATTGTCGGCATATACCAAAATCCTTATTTATGTTTTAAATATGCTGTATTTATATATGACATATATTAAATTTATGTAAAACATATAGTTTACGTATATATATCATATTTATTAAATATGTTTTACATAAACTATATGCTAACTTAAATATTGTATTTTGTTCTGTAAGTGTTCAATAATTTTTGAGAAAATTAGAATGGATCATTTTGTATGCGGAAAATTGAACCTAATATTGATCACGTGATTGGTTTTTTCCAAAGAGGATGATCCTTCCTGTTTTGGGTGGATTTTTACGACTATGGTGAAGGGTGTTTTATCAGAGAGCTGCTTTTTGTCATTTTATAAGGTTTTGAATACCATCAGCTGGATCCTCTTAACTCATGTTGCTATTTTAGAGTCCTAAACGTCAATAAAAAAATATAGTAACTTTATTTCATATCAAAAATAAATTAACATAGTGACCGGTAATGGTTTTGTTTGATCAATCCAAATCCATTATCTCATTGACGGTTATATTGGCCAAACAAGATAAGCAAACCATCAGGAATGCAGAAGTTTGTTTTATGTTAAATTTTAACAGACCAAATACCGTAAATCATCGGATCAATAGGTTTAAAGACGTAATGTCACTCTTCACCAGTGTGTCGAGCGTCTATCATTTCATGGTAGATATAAAATTTGATAAATAGAATGGTAAGGATTTAAATTAGAATAGTCTATTGAAAAGGAAAACTTTTTCAATATAGTTAGGATCGTGAAAAATATAAAAATGAGTGATTCATTCAAAACAAAGAGGATATAATGGCAAAAAAATAAAACCCAACTGCTAAGACAGAAGGGTTTCTAAAAACACCTATTTAACGAATTAAATGGAACTGTATGAACCAATTAAAATCAAAATAAATAAACAACTCCTTCCATTTAATTTATTATGCGTCTTTCTGCAAGAGAAATTTTGCAGAGATGGGTTGTTTTTATCATTTTTTTGCCTCTAACAGAGAGGTTAAAATGTTTATGGTTAACAAAACGTCTGGCAGACGTATAGGTGCACATCATATTGAATATATAAAAATAGCAGATCATACCGATATCGGTCACATCAGTAGAGGACAGCTTATTTCTCTTATACGACAATTGCCTATAACCGGTCTTATTAAGGCAACAGAGGCTCAGCTGTTGCATGTGCTTCTTAATACTGTTCCTGCTTCATCTTTTGATAAAGGGGGTATTCCCATTGTATTTAAAAGCAATCGTCAGATTGGGATAGAGATTGGATGTAGTGCTGTTCATACAAGCAGATTGCTGTCCCGACTTTTTGATAAAGGGCTTGTTGTTATGCGTGATTCTGGTAATTTTAAACGGTTTCCTATCAACTCCGAGGGGAGTATAATCACTGCATGTGGTATTGATCTGAGTATTTTGATCGCTCGTTATCACGAACTTCAGCACAACATTGAGAGCGTTAAAGAAGAAATAAAACGTCAAAATGCCGCAGTTCGGAGATTTCGCGGTCTTTATCGTCAACTACAATCTCATTTTGTTGTTGCAGAATCTAAACCAATTGTATCAATGCTTTTGAGACGTGTGCAAAAAATTATGACTATAATTGGAGCTCCTGCTAACGCGTCATTTGTGCAACTTGAAAAGGCTATTAAAATATTTAATCTTATTTTAGATCGTTTATTTTCTAAAAAAATGTTATGCAGACATATCAAAAATGTTATGCATAT
>NZ_JAYMZJ010000004.1:0-75519 GCF_037070875.1 Bartonella occidentalis | reverse complement strand
AACCGCTCTCGTTACAGCGCTATATAGAACCCTTTTCTTCAAAGAGTCAACAGGTTTTTCAAATAAAAGAAAAAATAAATAAATTTCTTTAAACTGCAACTAAAAGTTTATAAAAATAACGAGTATTTGATTGAATAGAGTACATATTTCTAAAATCGCCATTGCGCAAATATCTTAGACACTTTATGATTTTTTGTGAAGTAAAAAGGAAGGTGCTTTATGCTATCTAAATTTACGCGTAACCAAACATTGGTTCTAAACACTTTAAAGAATGCACAAAAACCTTTAAGTGCTTACGCGATTCTAGAGCGCTTGCGCGAAGAAGGATTCCGTGCACCCCTGCAAGTTTATCGTGCACTAGAAAGATTGATACAATTAAAATACATTCATCGTCTTGAAAGTGCAAATGCTTTTATGGCCTGTTTACACCCTGAAAATTGTCAACATGAATTCACAACCTTCACAATTTGCGATAAATGTGGGAAGGTAAACGAAATACAAGATCCTGTTATTGCATACGGTGTTAAAAAAATGGTGCAGGATGCTGATTTTCAAGCACATAGAAGCACAGTGGAAGTCCGGGGAATGTGCAAAAAATGCGTAGAAAAGTAATTTTTTACTTACACCATGCGCATGTTTAGCCTTATATTATACTGTTATGTTTTTGCTTGAAAAGCTCTCATCGCTTCTGCTACAAATATTGTTTTATGTTGTAATAAGTTTATTTTCCTAATTTATACGTTTAATTGAAAGTATAAAATCTATGTCCATATCTGAAACAATTGTTTCAACTAAAAAACGCTTTTATAAGATAAAGCGACAGAAAGTAATTAATATTCTCCTCATTATTCTGGTCATTTTTGCATTATGGTTTAGTTATAAATGGCTAACACAGTGGCGATATATGGTTGTAACCGATGATGCTTATGTGCAAGGAGATATTGCTGCTATTTCCCCGAAATTATCTGGATATATTGAGAAAATTTCTATTCAAGCAAATCAAGCTGTCAAAAAAGGTGATATTCTATTTTGCTTGGAAAGTGGCGATTATCAAATCGCCTTGAATCAGACAAAAGCGCGTCTCGACACACAACAAAAAACTCTCATCCGTATTAACGCACAAATTGTCGCTGCTCACAGTGCTTTAGACGATGCTCAAGCACAAAAAGCTGCTGCCTCAGCCATTGCAACCAATGCACAACTTACTCTACAGCGTACGAGAGAACTTAAAGCAGATAGTTATGCTTCTCAATCCAACCTTGATAGCGCCAAATCAGCCTATGAACAAGCTATTGCCAATGTCACCCGTGCAGATGCAAAAATAGCCTCAGCACAAGCCAATATTCACGTTTTAGAAGCGCAACGAAGTGAAATAGAAAGCGAAACCAAAAGTCTTGAGCTCATGCGTGATCAAGCAAAACGTAATCTTGATTCGACCATCCTACGAGCTCCCTTTGATGGAATTATCGGAAATTTAACAGCCAAAACTGGTGATTTTGTTGCGAATGGCCAGCGCCTCGCAGCGTTAGTCCCCATCCACTCACTTTATATTGAAGCAAATTATAAAGAAACGCAGTTACAAAATATTTATAGTGGGCAACCAGCTTACATTTCTATCGATGCTTTCAAAAAAGATGTCTTTGAAGGAACAGTGCTTTCTGTTTCCCCTGCAACAGGATCTGTTTTTTCTCTTTTGCCTCCACAAAATGCTACAGGCAACTTTACAAAAATTACACAACGTATTCCTGTACGAATTTCTATCCCTGAAGATGCGCTAAAAAGTGGACGAATCAAAGCAGGAATGAGTGTTTCCGTCCAAATTGACACACGTAAAATACCTCATGATAAAAATCTTTTATAAATATGTAAGTGTGACCCAACCATATTAAGTAAGTATGTGACCCCACCATGAACAAGACCATGCCAGCATCTCATGATCAAGACCAACGTATTGGAATACACAAAATTGTTATTTTCATTGCAATGGCTTTTGGTATGTTCATGGCTATTTTAGATATCCAAATCGTTTCCTCATCTTTAGCTGAAATTCAAGCTGGTTTATCCGCCAGTCCTAATGAAATTTCGTGGGTTCAAACTGCTTATCTCATTGCCGAAGTTATTATGTTACCTCTTTCGGGTTTTTTAGGACGTTTGCTTTCAACACGAGTTTTTTTTAGCTTATCGGCTGCTGGATTCACCATCACCTCCATTCTTTGTGCAACAGCAACATCTATTGAACAAATGATGGTATATAGGGCTCTCCAAGGCTTTATTGGTGGTGGCATTATTCCCAGTGTTTTTGTTGCCGCCTATACACTTTTCCCTCCGTCTAAACAACCAATCGTTTCACCAATCATTGGATTAGTCGCGACTTTAGCGCCTACAATTGGCCCGACAGTAGGAGGTTATCTTAGCAATGCTTTATCATGGCATTGGCTGTTTCTCATTAATGTACCTTTTGGAATCATTATATCAATTTTATCTTGGAAGTTGATCGACTTTGATAAAGCTGACCCCTCTTTAATAACTAAAATTGACTGGCTTGGCTTTATATCCATGGCAGTTTTCTTGGGATCTTTAGAATATATTTTAGAAGAAGGTGCAAGTCATGATTGGTTAAAAGACGGTTTAATTTTTATTTTTTTTATTATCATGATCTTATCTGGTGGTTTATTTTTTTGGCGGACTTTGACTGAAGAAAAGCCTATTGTTGATCTCTCTGCTTTTGCCAATGGCAATTTTGCAATTGCAACCACTTTTTCCTTTATACTTGGAATAGGTCTTTATGGACTCACTTACCTTTACCCTGTCTATTTAAGTCAAATTCGTCATTATGATGCACTCATGATTGGAGAAACACTGTTTATTTCAGGTTTAGCTATGTTTTTGACTGCTCCCATTGCTGGATTTCTGTCAGCAAAAATGGACGCACGCCTTATACTGGCATTAGGATTTGCTGGATTTGCCTACGGAACATGGCAGGCTACTTACATTACAGATAATTGGAGTTTTTGGGAATTATTAGAACCACAAATTTTTCGTGGTGCTTCTGTTATATTGTGTATGGTTCCGATCAGTAACATCGCCTTCGGATCTTTACCACAAGACCAGATAAAAAACGCCTCTGGGCTTTTTAATCTAACACGTAACCTTGGTGGTGCAGTAGGACTTGCTATTATCAGCACTCTTATAACACGACGAACAGACTTTCATTATCAACAACTCGCCGACACAGTCCACTGGGGAAATATACAAGCAACGAATATACTCTCAAAGCTCTCCATGTATTTCAGTTCTGCTTCTTCTGATCCACATGCTCTTTCATTATTACAACTTTTTAACATGGTTCGCAAGCAAGCCATGGTCATGGCTTTAAGCGACATCTTTTTTATTATAACCATCCTTTTTATTATTTTAACCTGTTCATCCATTTTTCTCAAAAAAATACCACCATCAACTGATAATATCTCTAAGCGATAAACAAAACTCATAAATTATAGGAGGGACTCTTTCTTTCGGGTTGTTATTTTTGTATTTTTAGTTCCAAGAGCTACTATAATATCTATCCTGTATGTTTTTATTATACATTCTGTCTTTTAGTTTTTTCCAATTGTACAATCTCTACTATTGTCCTTTGGAATTCAGCATGACTTTTTGTATCTGTCGGATTCATCTAGGTAATTGCATAAAAGATACAGAACACGATCCATTTATTTTATCTCACAACTCAATAAACGATACCAACTCATTTATAAATAAAATGAAATCAGGCAATGCATACCTTTTCATTATAACAAACTGTATAAGCATCGCAAACAATATGACATCTCTCCTCCCAAAATAGCTGTTTTAATTGATCAACTTCTGCTTAAATTGCAACACAAATACATCTACGTCTTTAACTGAAATATCATTATTTTCTTAATCGTATTTTTATAAAATACATGTCTGATATTCTGTCATTAATTTATTAAGATACTTTCTTTCCCTTTTTATATTCCGAAAGCATGCTTAAAGAGCACCACCCAAAGTAATAACTAGAGTAAAAACGATCGCTCATAAAATTGAGATTAATCTTTGCAGATAATCCGTTCTCTATTTTCATAAAAAGCTATTTGGTACCCTGAAATATTTACCCAACCACACTCTTACAATAAAGATCATAAAGCAACAGAAAACACCCAACCTCCAACCTTAATAAAGAATCATAGGAAGATAGCTTAAGATACTGATATCATAAAATAATCTCGTGAATACAGAACAAAAATTTACCATCGTTACAAATTTAGATAAATCTAAATTATTGAAAATAAATCCGCTATTTTTGTATGATTTGAATAAATTCAAACATCTCCCTGAAAAAGCTTAAACAAAATATTATTTCTACAGAATAACGAGCAAAATTACATCTTGCGAAGGGTATAAGGATACTCAATTAATATTCTTCAAATAATAACCCATTATAAATTTTTTAAAACCCATTTTAATTCCATACAAGATTGTTAGTATATCCCTGGAAAATGACAAAAATTATTAAAGAAGTAAACTGACGGAAAAAAATTATACTACGAAATCTATAAGATCTTTAAGCAACTTTATGGTGCAGAAAAGAATCACAATCCTGTAGCTCTCCGCTTGGTGCTAAAATACCATGACACGCCGTAAGATATCTTGGGATCAACTCCAACGCTAGAAAGCGGCATTTTTCGTAAGGACCAGGCATCGCCAAATCCTTTGTTAGACTACTTGAAAAACCAAAACGCTGATAAAATTCAAAATCGCCAACAAGTAAAATAGCACCATAACCTAATTTTTTTGACATTTGAATTGCATGCCGCATAAGAACCGATCCAATCCCCATACCGGAGCATTCCGATGAAACAGCAAGAGGTCCCAAGAGCAAAGCATACTGCGTTCCATTCTGCCCTTTATTAAACCGAACATGCCAAAGACGAACACTACCCACAAGTTCCCCCAACGCATTTTTAACGACAAAGGAAAGCCCACGTGCAGCTAAACGACCACAGCGTAAAACTTCTGACGACTTACGTTTACGCCCTGTTCCTAAAGTCAAGTCAAGCAAAATTTCCCGATGAGGTTTATCCACATCTTGCTCAGATGCAAGCGTAAACACTGTACCATTTTTCGTTTGAAAATTAATCACATTCATCTCTATCCCACGCCTCACTACACCTTGCCATCACAAGGAAAAAATTCAAATCACATAGGATCTCAAAGGCTCAAAACCATTAAATGCAACAGATGCATAAGTTGCAGTATAAGCACCAGTGCCATGAATTAATAATTCATCCCCTACTGTAAGAGATAAAGGTAACAGATAAGGTGTTTTTTCATATAAAACATCGGCTGAATCACACGTTGGACCAGCTAAAATACATGGCTCCATAACCTTATCATTATGAGGTGTCTCAATAGGATAGCGAATAGCCTCATCCATAGTTTCGATAAGACCATTAAATTTTCCAACATCAAGATAGACCCATCGAACATTATCATTATCGGATTTTTTGGATATGAGAATAACTTCTGTGCGAATAACACCAGCATTACCAACCATTCCACGTCCCGGCTCAATAATTGTTTCAGGAATACGATTACCAAAATACTTTTTTAATGAATCAAAAACAGCCGTACCATAAGCCTGTGCTGTAGGGACATCTTTCAAATAACGCGTTGGGAAACCACCCCCCATATTGACTAATTTTAATAAAATTCCTTCTTGCTCCAAACATTTGAAAACAGTCGCCGCATCTGACAAAGCACGATCCCATGCGCGAAGATCCGTCTGCTGAGATCCTACATGAAAGGAAACCCCATACGCTTGCAAACCCAATTGATGCGCTCGACACAACACATCAACTGCCATAGCTGGAACACAACCAAATTTACGTGATAATGGCCATTCTGCACCTTGCCCATCGGTAAGAACGCGGCAAAAAACACGAGCTCCTGGAGCAGCGCGAGCAATTTTTTCTACTTCTTCAACGCAATCAACCGCATAAAGGGAAATGCCAAGCGCATATGCACGTGCAATATCACGCTCCTTTTTTATAGTATTTCCAAAGGAAATGCGTTCAGGTGTTGCCCCTGCTTGTAAAACCATTTCAATCTCTGCCACAGAGGCTGCATCAAAAGAAGATCCTAAAGAAACAAGCAAACTCAAAATCTCAGGCGCTGGATTCGCTTTTATTGCATAAAAAATACGAGACTGCGGAAGAGCTTTTTCAAAATTTAAATAATTTTCACGAACAACATCAAGATCAAGAATTAAGCATGGATCTCCAGGACGATGTGTTGCAAGGAAATCGCGAATACGTTGTGTTGCCATCTACCGATTCTCCCACGGAAATAAATCTCCACTCTTGGCCAGCAAAAAGCTGCCAATAACCAAAGAACAAAATACAAACAATACAGATATCTATCCTGATCAATATCAGAAAAACCAGTATTGCATGCAGCGGAAAAACACCGCGAAAACCGCGTTGCTTTATTTTATCTGCCTTTTTGATTGGAGTTGAGAAAACCACTTCCGCACTGAAGGCAATGAGGTGTGCCTCTATAGTTATCCCAGCTTAATAGCTGGAAGACACCAGAAAGGCCCGCACCGTCGTTGCTTCAAGATGTCCTCACTCTTCGGTTGGCCGTAAGAATGACTGGAGCGGTTAGTTCCAGGTACCGTACCGGTTGACCTCGCCATTTGAGAACCAGCGGACACCCACAGGCACGCGCGACTTTGGGCAAGATTATTTATAGGACAAACTTTTATGTATTTCAATCAATTTTTTATTTTTATACAAAATAAAACAAAAATGAGACTTTCTTCAAACAGAAAAACCACACCATCACTCGTCTTTTATCCATAAAAAAAAGAGCTTAAACAAAGCTTTAAATGATGCCGTCTCAACAAAAAGCAAGAACTTTAAACTATAAAGCGTAACATTTTTATCGCTCTTGATAAGAAGAAATAGCACGTGATTTTAATAATTGGAACTGTCTATGACGTTCCCGAAAGCGCTGTCTATCAGATTCACTACGCACGCTATAACAAGCATCACACGAAACACCTTCTTCATAATGGGGTGATAATTTGCTATCAGCATTAAGAGGACTACGGCATGCACGACATAATTCGCGCCCACATTCTTCAAGACCATGTCCAACAGAAACACGTTCATCAAAAACAAAGCACTCGCCCCGCCATAAACTTTCTTCTTTAGGAACTGTCTCCAAATATTTAAGGATACCACCTTTTAAATGGTAAACTTGTTCATAGCCAAGCTCACGCACATAAGCAGTTGATTTTTCACACCTAATACCACCTGTACAAAACATGGCAATTTTCTTTTTCTTTTTTAATTCAGTTTCATGCTTAGCGACCCATTCAGGGAATTCACGAAATGTCTTTATCTGCGGATCGACCGCTCCTTGAAAACTTCCTATCGCATATTCATAATCATTACGTGTATCAATCAAAAGAGTCTCTTCATCTTGAATAAGAGCATTCCAATCTTCAGGTTCTACATAGGTACCAACAACCTTTAATGGATCAACACCTTCAACCCCCATTGTGACAATCTCTTTTTTCAGCCGTACTTTCAAACGATGAAAAGGCATTTTTGATGCCCATGAATATTTAATCTCTGGCGTTTTAAATAATGGTTCAGCGATAATAAAATCTACTAATGCCTCAATCGAAGCACAAGAACCAGCAACGGTTCCATTAATCCCTTCTTTTGCTAACAGCAAAGTGCCTTTAATATCCTTTGCTTGACATAAATCTTGTAAAGGCTTCTGTAATTGACGATAATGCTTCAAATCTGCGAAGCAATAAATAGCAGCAACTTTAAATTTTTTTTCCATAACTTTGCCATAACGTGCGTTTTATTCAATTTCAAGCTATTCATCTGCTCTTTGCATATATTATGCTTTATCAAAGCCCTATTGATAACATCATCTCCTAGAGAAAGCATATCATATGCAAAAAGTAGATCTCTTGTTATCACTTTTTTAGCAACAAATCATCTATATTTATTTTGTTTATTTATCATCTACACAATGCCTTTCCGTTAATACAAGCCTTATCTCAAGAAAAACCATTAAGATTACATTGCAAACATTATTAAAACCATTGCATTATAAATATCCCAATCAATTATTGAAGCATGAATGTTTTTTAACAGCACCTATTATAAATAGGCTAGGAACCTAGAATAAAATTAATTATAGGCTCTAATTAATTTAAGTTCTAAACTGTTCAATGAATTAACTGATTGTGTAAAATAGCGTAGCTTCCTTTCTTTTAGTGCTCACTATATCAAATAAATTAATGATAACACTAATGAACGTTTACATCTTAAACTTCTTCTTCTTACAATAATAAACGCTAACGCCTTACAAAAAACTCTAGATACTTCTTCTCTAAGATCCACTTTGCATAATAATCAGCACTATAAAACAATCCGCCCTCTTGATTTGCACTTCCTAACTATTCTACGCTGTTAATCTCTACATAGCTCTAAAATAGTTTTTGAGAAAAGCGATCGAGATGTGAAAGCAGCATTGCCACGTGCAATAATAAATAGCTCACTCATCCGACAAAAGCACGCTCTACAACATAAGTAGCTGGTGCATTATTTGCACCTTCAACAAGACCAAAAGTTTCACACATTCTTGCACAATCTTTCAACATCGCCATTGAACCACATATCATCACCCGATCCTCATCAGGATTAATCTTAGGTAAACCAGTCATTTCAAAAAACGTACCACTCTCCATAACAGTAGTAATGCGCCCCATGTGCTCAGAAGGTTCACGCGTGGTCATAGGATAAAATTTTAACTGGTGCGCACACTCACCAATCAGTAAATCTTGTTGCAAAGCAGCAACAAGATCTTTTGCATAAGTAAGCTCATCTCGTGTACGGGTTGTTTGAATGAGCACAACTTCTGAAAATTTTTCATAAGTTTCAGGATCACGAATAAGGCTGGCAAAAGGTGCAACACCCGTCCCTGTTGAAAGAAGATAAAGACGCTTCCCAGGAATAACTGCGTCAAGAACTAATGTTCCAGTAGATTTTTTACGCATTAAAACTGTATCGCCAATTTTAATTTTTTGAAGATGCTCAGTTAATGGTCCTCCAGGCACTTTGATTGAAAAAAATTCAAGTTGCTCGTCCCAAAATGGACTTGCAATCGAATACGCACGGTAAATTGGCTTTTCTGCATTTGGCAAACCTATCATGACAAACTCGCCCGAACGAAAACGAAAACTTTCTGGACGGTTCAGACGAAATTTAAACAAATAATCCGTATAATGACGAACCTCCTGAACAGTAAGGGCAAAAACATTTTCAGGAATCGGAAAATCTGTTGCAACACCACTGATATTTGACTGAATACTAGGGACAGACGTATTCATACAACTCTTCCTTACATCTTCATCGAACATGGAACTTACATCTTTAAAATGATATAACGATCATGCAACGACCTGCCAATATTTCTCTTAAAACATAAATCTCTTAATTAACATTTTTCATCAATGAAAAACTTAAATAAAAGCGTATGATAAAAACCAATCTAAAAGCGTTTAATAACAAACAAGTCCAACACTATCTTCAGTTTTAACACACAACCAACAACATTTTCCTGCTATTACATAGCATTTTTTCATTTTTCAACATTTACGAAGAGTAACTTTTAAATAACAGAGATATTTCTGTGCAATCAAAAATAAACTTGGTGCTTCTCAACACCCTACATAATGTCACAGATCTTTAAAAAAAACCATTTTGCAACTAATCATCTACCTGGTTCTAAATAACATCCTTCTCATTAGATCTTTACTATGAGAAAAATATGAATTAAAAAAACTTTATAAAAATCAAAGCAATCATAAACATATCATCATATATAATCATTATTTATACAATAATAAAAATAAATGTAAGAAATTTTAAAATTTATACTATGTTTTGATAATTAAATATTGTTAATATTAATTACAGTAAAACTATATAATATAATAATGGTAAAATATACTTACGTTTCTTTCATATATAATAGAAACGTATATAAACAATCAAAGGGAATTCTATCTCTCATCAAAGCACATAGGATTGGAAAATGAACAAATCCGTTAATGATGAAAAAAATGCATTACTTACCTATACAGCTGTAGCAACCATTGATGTTGGTGCTCTTGTTGCTAATTACAAATTTTTAGCTCAACGTGTTGGTTCAACCGAATGTTCGGCGGTTTTAAAAGCAAATGCCTATGAGATGGGCGCTGACAAAATTGCCCCTGCACTTTATCAAGCGGGTTGCCGCACTTTTTTTGTAGCTCAACTCACAGAAGCCCTCCAACTAAAAGCTGTTTTACCGTCAGATGTCACACTGGCTCTTCTTAACGGGCTTCCTTACGATGCAGAAGAATTCGTAGCTCAATCAAATATTATTCCTGTTCTTAATTCTTGGAATGCAATAGAAAGCTGGCAAAATATTTGCCAAAAAAAGAGTAAAAAATTTCCAGCAATTATTCAAATCGATACTGGCATGAATCGATTAGGACTTAACCAAGAAGAATTGCAAAAACTTATCAAACAACCTACTATTTTCGAACAAGCAGACATAAAATATATGATCAGCCATCTCTCTAACGCTAACAATGAAACACATCCATCCAATTATACTCAATTAGCCGTTTTCAAGACTGCACTTGCGCAACTTCCCTCTTGTAAGGCCTCATTGGCAAATTCTGGAGGCATGTTTCTTGGCTCAGACTTTCATTTTGATCTCGTTCGTCCAGGCATTGCGCTTTACGGCATAGATCCCTTCGGAAAATCCCCTACGCCTCTTAAACCTGTGCTAAAACTTAAAGCCCAAGTCATTCAAAGCCGCGATATCAATGCAGAAGAACCTATTGGCTATGGGGGAAGTTTCGTCACCCGCAGACCAAGTACTCTTGTAACCCTTTCTATCGGCTATGCAGATGGCTTACTGCGTGCTCTTTCCAATAAAGGATCCATTTATTTTAATGGATATAAATTACCCATTGTTGGACGCATTTCTATGGATTCTACTGTCGTTGACGCAACTGATCTTAGATGTAAAAAGCCTCAAAGAGGCGATTGGGTAGAAATTATTGGAACACATCAAACCATCGAACAACTGTCTAAAGATGCAAACACAATACCACATGAAATTTTAACTTCTCTCAGCCCTCGTTGTAAACGCATTTACATCTAGGTCATTGTTAAAGTGAGGACATCAATAAAATCATCATTCTTAAAAGCAGTAGTGTTATAAATTTTCCTAATACGATGAGATCATAGCGTATTATCTATGAACATTCTATGCCAAACCAAAGTTTTGTTTATTATAATATTACCCGCATAAAAATAGTTTACAACAGAACAATGAAAATGGAAGTTACCGCTTTATCTTAAAAGTATCACCAGCAAAACAACACCAATAATAGACAATAAATTACTTCTCAATTCATATTAACCAATTAAAAAGCCTACACATTCTGCGTAGGCTTTTTATCAATAGAGAAAAGTCAATTTAATATGTGTTTCCCAACGGTGGGCAAGAACAAATCAACATTCTATCTCCTGCGACATTATCAATGCGAGAGACAGGAGGCCAATATTTATTCTCTGGATTAAGAGAAGCATTCGGAAAAGCAGCCTCTTGTCGCAAATAAGGCCGCGCCCAAGCATCATCTAAAGTATCTACCAAGCTATGTGGTGCATTTACTAATGGATTATCTTCTTTTGGCCAAACACCCGCACCAACTTTCTTAGCTTCTTCAGCAATCGAAAGCAAAGCATCACAAAAACGATCAATCTCTGCCTTTGACTCTGATTCAGTTGGTTCAATCATTAAAGTTCCAGGCACTGGGAACGACATTGTCGGCGCATGAAATCCATAATCAATCAAACGTTTTGCGATATCATCAACACTAATCCCATACTGTTCTTTCAATACACGTGTATCCACAATACACTCATGGGCAACACGACCATGCTTACCCTTATACAAAATGGAATAAGCCTGAGAAAGACGTGCAGCAATATAGTTGGCATTCAAAACTGCTATTTTTGTTGCAGATTTTAAGCCATCAGCTCCCATCATCCGAATATACATCCATGTAATAATAAGAATAGATGCGCTTCCATAAGGGGCTGCCGAAACAGCATATGTTGTTCCATCCTGTTCATGACCTGGTAAAAATGGCTTTAAATGCTCTGCCACCCCAATCGGACCAGCACCAGGACCACCGCCGCCATGAGGAATTGCAAATGTTTTATGAAGATTCATGTGACAAACATCTGCTCCAATATCTGCTGGACGCGCAAGTCCAACAAGTGCGTTAAGATTAGCACCATCAAAATAAACCTGTCCTCCACTTTCATGAATAATAGAGCAAATATCCTTAATACTTTCCTCATAAACACCATGTGTTGAAGGATAGGTGATCATTAAAGCTGCTAAACGATCCTTATACAGTTGCGCTTTCATTTTGAGATCATCAACATCAACATTACCATCGCTTAAGCACTTTACCACAACCACTTCCATACCCGCCATATGAGCTGAAGCTGGGTTGGTGCCATGCGCTGAAGCGGGAACAAGACAAACTGTACGCTGATGCTCCCCACGAAATTGATAATATCGATGTATCGCCAAAAGCCCAGCATATTCACCTTGAGCACCAGAATTAGGCTGAAAGGATACTTGCGCAAACCCTGTAATTTCACACAACCATGCATTTAATTGACTCATCATTTCCAAATAACCGGCAGCATCCTCCTTAGGGACAAAAGGATGCACATGGGCGACCGTAAGCCAACTTAAAGGCATCAATTCAGCTGCCGCATTAAGCTTCATCGTACAAGATCCAAGTGGTATCATTGCCCGATCCAATGCCAAATCCTTATCCGATAAACGACGCAAAAAGCGCATCATATCTGTCTCTGAATGAACTGCATGAAAAAACGGCTGTGAAAGAAAAGCAGCATCACGCTCTTTGCCCAAAAGCCGAGGAGAAATATGATCAACTAATTGTGCTCCAAAAAGCTGCGCTAGCGCACAAGCATCCTCTTGTGTTGATAATTCATCAAAATTGATCGCAATTCTATCATCATCAAGAATACGAATAAAACGTCCACTCATTTTTGCTTGATGAGCAATCTCTCGAGCTCTCCCTTTAACAAAAATGCTTACACAATCAAAAAAGTGCTCCCCTTCACAATGAATACCAGCGGCTTCTAAACCACCAACAAAACGACACGCTAAAGTATGAATCCGCTGAGCAATTGCCTGCAAACCTTGTGGCCCATGCCAAACAGCGTAAGCCGTTGCCATATTTGCTAACAGAGCCTGTGCTGTACAAATATTCGATGTTGCTTTATCACGCCGAATATGTTGTTCACGTGTTTGCAAAGCTAAACGAAAAGCAACACGCCCTTTCGTGTCCACTGATTGACCAACAATACGCCCTGGAATTAAGCGTGTTAGAGCATCACTGACCGCCAAATAGCCAGCATGAGGGCCACCAAACCCCATTGGAACCCCATAACGCTGCATAGAACCGACCACAATATCAGCACCCCATTTAGCTGGTGGTTCCATCAAAGTAAGCGCCAAAGGATCTGCCACAACAATCACCAGCGCTCCTTTTGCCTTTGCTTGCCTAATGACTTCCGTGTAGTCGTTAAAAAAGCCTTTTGTATCTGGCCAAGATAAAACAATCGCAGCTGTATCAGAACAAACTTCGCCCTTTTCACTAATGTGAATGCCTTGTGTCTTAGCACGCGTTTGCGCAACACTTAAAGTCTGAGGATGCAAAAGACTCTGAATAGAAATCTTCATTTTTTTCTCACGTGCAAAGCGCACAGCAACAGCATTAGCTTCAGCTAATGCTGTTGCCTCATCAAGAAGTGAGGCAGCGGCCACAGGCAAACCCGTTAATTCACTAACCAGTGTCTGAAAATAAAACAAAAGCTCTAAACGGCCTTGGCTAATTTCTGCCTGATAGGGTGTATAAGCAGTATACCAAGCTGGATTTTCAAAAAGATTGCGTAAAATAACGGGAGGCACAAATGTTCCATGATAACCTTGCCCAATAAAGCTCTTATATACACGATTACGCCCCATAATCTTAGATAATTCTTCCAAAGCCTGTTCTTCACTTGCTGCTTTTGGCAAGTGAAGCGAACGTTCTAAATGGATAGACTGAGGAACAGCTTGAGAAATTAATGTATCAACGGAATCAAGAGCCAAAACATTAAGCATATTTTGTATCTCATCAGGGCGAATTCCAATATGGCGAGAAGAAAAATGGCGTTCTTGCATAATACGTCATCCAATCAGAGCTTTATAAGCAGCTTCATCCAACAACCCCTCGAGTTGCATTTCATCTTGTAATTTCATTTTCCATAACCAACCTTCTTTTTCAGGTTTTTGGTTTACCAATTCAGGATTATTTGCCAACAATTCATTAACTTCAATGACTTCACCATCAAGAGGCGCATACACATCTGAAGCAGCTTTAACAGATTCCACAACAGCGGCAGAATCTCCTTTAGCAAGCTGCGTTCCACTTTGCGGTAAATCAACAAAAACTAAATCACCTAACTGCTCTTGAGCATAATGGGTGATACCAACAGTGACTACCTGCCCTTCAACGCTGAGCCACTCATGATCTTGCGTAAAGTAAATTCTAGACATAAAATTATCCTTTGAAATAACGTTGTTCAACAAAAGGGAGTGAATGAACAGACAGAACAATCTTTTTGCCGCGCGACTCAGTAAAGATTTCCGTTCCGTTATTTTTCCAATCAACTGGAACATACCCCATAGCTACAGGACCACCAAAAGAAGGTCCAAAACCACCCGACGTCACAACCCCGATCTGATTTCCCTGATCATCTAAAAGCAGTGCCCCTGCACGAATAGGCTGGCGCGTTTGCGGTTTCAAACCAACACGACAACGAGTAGGCCCTTTTTGAAGTGCTTCAAGGAAAGCTTTCGCTCCATAAAATTGTGCTTTTTCTCGAACACTTTTGGAAACAGCCCATGTTAGCGCAGCATCAATGGGTGTAGTATCAGGGGTAATATCATTGCCATGCAAACACAACCCTGCTTCTAGTCGAAGACTGTCACGTGCTGCAAGACCAATCCACTCAACCCGAGAATCGCTGAGTAATTTTTCCGCCAATGCATGCGCTTGATCTTCGGGAAGAGCAATTTCAAAGCCATCTTCTCCTGTATAACCGGAACGTGTCATAAACCAATCTTGTTGGGGCTCAAATCCGTGCATAAACAATAATTCATTGCCAGGTAAACCTGCATCAGCAATAACAGCCGCAGCTTCTGATCCTTGAAGAGCAAGCAATACCCTTTCAAGAGCGGTTAGTTGACAATCAAAACTAACAGCACGTTTTTCAAGCTCAACAAAATCAATCTGCGCATTACCAGCATTGACAACAAGCATAAAACGGCATTCTGCTAAACGAGTTATGATAAGATCATCAATAATTCCAGCTTTCTCATTAAGTAAATAGCTATACCGTGATTGGCCTATCTTTAACAACGCTGCATCAATGGGAAGAGCATATGACAAAAATTCAATTGCTTGTGCACCTTCAATGGTAATCAATTTCATATGAGAAATATCAAAAAGACCCGCGTGAGCACGCGTATGAAGATGCTCTTTCAAAACCCCAAGAGGATAAGTCAAAGGCATCTGCCAACCCGCAAAAGAGCCAAACTTTGCTCCAGCCTTTTCATGCAACTGATGTAGAGGAAGTATTTTTAAAGAAGATGTTTCAAATTCTTGTAACGTGCCCATAATATCTCCAAAGTCGCGCTAACTTCCACACAATGTGGTCATCTCTGCACCCTTCTGTCACAAACCTGAGAGACTCGCGAAAAAATCTTCGCTTACACCTTCGGCGCGGAAATTCCCGACTTTCCAGATCTGTCTTTCTCCTTTTACGGTCCTTAAAGCCTGAGAGATTATGGGCTGCTTTCCCCTTCGGCGACAGATGCGAAAACTTGCAATCTGCACTCTCCCGCAAAAGAATAAAAGAAACAATAACGTTCTTTTTGACATGCCTTAACCTATAAACTATCTTTTTTACCCTGTCATCTTCAAAATGAAGAGAATACGCTAATTTTTAGACTTGCACAGTTTGCCTTAAAAAGCTTATAATGTCGGTGTTTAAATACTTAAAATTTGGGTGGTAACAGTTTAGTGAACAAGAAGGGAAAAAATTGTAGGAGCCACAAACGAAAACACCACTCGAAGGTAATGCAAAGTTGCGCAGAAAAGAAGTATGCTCTATTACAATCCAATCACAAACACGGTTTACTGTCTTCTAAAGTACTTTAGGTAGGTTTTTAAAGAGGTTTTTAATGCGCAATGGATTAGTCTTTTTTACCGCTAAGTAGTATGAAGCTGCGGCTATTTGCGCGCAAAATCTCATCGGATATAAGGTTATAAAACACTGATGAAAGCTGGCAATGCCCATTATAATGACAAAAATGATCTACCAGAGCAAATTGCTCTTTTCCCTTTAGAAGGTGCACTCTTACTGCCAGGGGGAATTTTGTCGCTCAACATTTTTGAACCAGAAGCTCTCGAAATGGTTGAGGATGTAATGCTGTCCAATCGCCTATTAGGGATTATTCAGCCACTTGCATCAAGTACAGGCTGCTTATCTACAGAACTTTATAAGACAGGCTGCATAGGTCGGATCACAAATTACAACGAAACAGGAAATGGGCGGCTTTTTATCATATTACAAGGTATTTGTCGCTTTACCTTAGAGCGAGAACTTGTAAGTTCAAAATCTTATCGGCTTGCCCTCATCCAACTAAACACAAAAGACCTACAAGAACCAAACGTTTCAGAGACTATTAATCGGGAAAATTTGTTAAATATTGTTGAAAAATACCTTACAACACATGAAATAGAATATAATTGGAATAGCATCATACAAACGCCAACGCCGATCTTAGTCAACGCTTTTTCAACCCTTATCCCCTTTACACCAGCAGAAAAGCAGGCTCTTTTAGAAGCTCCAGATATTGGAAGCCGTGCTCAAACTCTGCTTGCTTTAACTGAGCGCTCACTCATGAAACAAACAGGAACGCACTATCATCTAAATTAGTGAGCTTCAACACATGAAAAAAATGACTACTGATCCCAAAATGCTTGAACTGCTCGTCTGTCCCATCACAAAGGGAATGCTCTCTTTAGACAGAAACACCCAAGAATTAATTTCACTCAAAGCAAAAATTGCTTACCCTATTCGCAACGGCGTTCCCATTATGCTCGCTTCAGAAGCCCGTCCTTTGCAGAATAATAAAACACAACACACAAAAAAGTGAAAAATCTTTATTCAATTTTTATTATGAAAAACTATGACCAATTAATTCTATGTCAACAGATAGCCTTTTACTTACTCAATTTTTCAGCATCTATCTAGAAAAAAACTGATTCATATTTATAAAAATAAAGCGAAAAAATTATAGCATTAAGCAAATGCCTTTCAAAAACATGACATCAAGATTGAAGTCATACCAAGAAGCATACTAACCTCTTCCTTTCTTAAATATAAAGCCTCAATTTCACTCTAATATAAATAAGATATTAAAAATAAAAGCTAGAAAAATTCAAGGGATATGAAAATAAACCCACATCAAATGAAATTTATAAATTTCATAAGGTAACAAATGATACAAGCGTTACTTAATATCCAATCTCTTTGTAAATAATTGACAGAAGATAAGCAATTCTCTAGATTAAAATGCTGTCAAGAGGATATTCACAAACTCGGCATAAACTATTCGAGTTTTCTCATCTTTCAAAAAAAACCAAAGAACAGTGCATGCAAAATAAAACGATTGACTGTACCGAAAATTATGGTTGATGTGTCTCCAAATTAGATTTATGAAAACCAGCGATATTATTTAAACTCCTTAGCCAACTCGCCCTCTCCTGGGAACAGCTTAGGAAAAAATGGAGAGGAATAGGAGTATGAAAAATGAGCTTTAAAGTTGTAGTTGTTGGCGCAACTGGAAATGTTGGCCGTGAAATGTTAACAATTTTGGAAGAACGAAATTTTCCTGCCTGTCAAATCGTTCCTTTAGCATCACGACGTTCACTTGGACAAAACGTTTCTTATGGTAACAAAACCCTAAAAGTAAAGGCACTCGATACGTACGATTTTTCCGACACAGATTTATGTCTCATGTCTGCTGGAGGAAGCGTTTCGCAAAAATATGCTCCTCAAATTGCGGCTTCAGGCTGCGTAGTAATAGATAATTCATCGACTTGGCGTTATGATGCCAATATACCTCTGATTGTGCCAGAGGTTAATGCAGAAGCCATTAGTGGGTTTTCCAAGAACAATATTATAGCCAATCCCAATTGCTCAACAATTCAACTTGTCATGGCTTTAAAGCCTCTCCATGATGCAGCAACTATTAAACGCGTTGTTGTATCTACCTATCAATCAGTTTCTGGAGCTGGAAAAGAAGGAATGGACGAATTATTTGAACAATCACGAGCAGTTTTTGTTGCAGATCCAATTACATTAAAAAAATTTACTAAACGCATTGCCTTTAACGTCATTCCTCATATCGATGTTTTCATGGAAGATGGCTATACAAAAGAAGAATGGAAAATGGTAGCTGAAACAAAAAAAATTCTTGATCCTAAGATTAAATTAACTGCTACAGCTGTTCGCGTACCCGTCTTTATCGGACATGCTGAAGCCGTTAATGTTGAATTTGAAAAACCACTAAGTGCCAATGAAGCAAAAGCTCTTCTACGCGATGCGCCTGGCTGCCAACTTATCGACAAACACAAAGATGGAGGCTATATAACCCCTTATGAATGCACTGGGGAAGACGACACCTTTATTAGTCGTGTTCGTGAAGATATCACCGTCGAAAATGGTCTAACTTTTTGGATAGCTGCTGATAACTTAAGAAAAGGAGCAGCGTTGAATGCAGTTCAGATTGCTGAATTACTTGTTTCTCGTAACCTGATAACCCCTAAGTCAGCAACTTAAACAAAAGAGAAAGGGGCAGCATGAAACAATAAAATGTCTCATGCACCATATTTTTCCTGCTATCCTCATACAGAAGAGTTCTTATCTTTATGGAATAGGATATGTTACAATGCGATAGCGTGTTTCATTACGTTCAAAATTTTTGGAATTAATATCATTGGGAAACATGGGGTTATAAGCTGAAACATGCCTTACAGATATACCATGCGCCGTTGGTAATGGATTCAAAATTGTTCGCTCATCCCCCTCTTTTACGCCTGTGGGATCAATATTTGCGTTTCTCCTGTATCGGTACTCTTTTCCTACTTGTTTTTGTATTTTTTTAGATGCCATAACAGTTCTAAAGTCAGAAACAGCTTTTTTCACTTTTGCCCGTCTTGGTTCTTTCATAATCATAATAGAGTTTGGCTTCATACGCATATGTGTGAAAGAAACTGTAGGAATATTGTTGACATTTAAATAGCGCGCAGATGCCCAACCAATGCTTCCTTTATATTGAAGTGCACACCAAGATTTATTGGATAAACAGCCGTTAATTCTCACTTTTTCTCCAGCTGGAACTATCGCTATAGTTTTGTAAGTTTTAGCTGGTCCTGTACGCAAAACTGCATAACCTGTAGCCACACGAGCAACTATTCCGGCATTTGCATAAGACTCAGACATCGCAAGTCCCGCCCCTATTAAAGACGACAAAATCATTGTAGTTGATAAAAAATTCTTGTTTAACATTATTTCTTCTTCCTCTCCATAATATGAAGGATAAAATATTAGTCTTTGAAAGATTTACCGTATTTCAATAAAGTGGTTGGTGATCAGTTTTTATCCCTGGATGATTCACCGTATTTAAAGAAAAACTTTCTTGTTGTTCCCTAGAGCACTTATACACACGGCTGATTTTTTGATTACAGTGTTCACGTCACGCATTCACTGCCTTCAATAAGGTAATCTGATCATCTGCTTCTTCAGCCAATCATTACTTAAAGAAGTTTTGAAACCACTATTTGTTCCAAAAAAAATTATGCCTAAATAAAAGTTTATTGCCTAATTTGAAAAAATAGCTTTCAAATAATATATGCTGTATACCTACCAAGGTGTTCACAATATTAGGAGAAAATAATATTATTTTTAAAATAAAAATGATTGAATATTTTATTGAGCTTTTATACTCTTGAACCTCTCCCCAATAGTACAAAGTATCTTAGATCTTCCCTCAAAATCTTTTGGCAAAGAAAAAGAAAGACAGGCGCATATGATATCAAAAAAATTATTCCAGAATGCTATTCTCGGATTATTCCTTTCTCTGTATGCAGTTTTCTTATCAACAGCTCTTTCTATGGCAGCAGATAAATCAAACATCAAACTCGGTGTTATGGAAGGAGAGGAGGCAATCATTTGGAAAGTTGCCGTTGAACAAGCAAAAAAAGACGGTTTAAATATAAAACTTGTTTATTTCTCTGATTACACTTTACCAAATGATGCAGTTCATGCAGGAGATATTGATGCAAATGCTTTTCAACACACTCCTTATCTCAAAAATCAAATTGAACAACATGGCTACAAACTTTCAATTGCTGGGAACACATTTATTACGCCAATTGCTATCTATTCACACAAAATTAAAGATATAAAAGAACTGCAAAATGGAGCAAGCGTTGGTATTCCTAATGATCCGTCTAATGGTGCTAGATCCTTATTTCTTCTCAATTCTCTAAAACTCATTAAATTAAAAAATCCTCACGATATTCTGGCATCCCCATTCGATATCATTGAAAATCCAAAAAACTTGAAAATCCGTGAATTAGATGCCGGCATTTTAGGGCGTGCAATTGATGATTTTGATATTGTAATTGTAAATACAAACTGGGCTTTGACAACTGGATTAAATTTACAAAAAGATGCCATTGCATGGGAAAAAGCAGAAAATAACCCTTATAATAATGTTATCGTTGTGCGTAGCGCTGATAAGGATGAGCCATGGGTTAAAAAACTAGTTGCCGCCTACAACAGCGAACCTGTCCGTGCAAAAATTAAAGAAATTTTCGGTACAGCAGCTCAAACATCGTGGTAATTATAAATGGAAAATCCTGCTCTTATTTCTTTAAAAAACGTCAGCTGCCGTTTTAAAAAAACAGCAGATATCCCCGCGATCAATCATTTATCTCTTGATATCCATGAAGGTGAAATTCTTGGCATTATCGGGCGCAGTGGTGCAGGAAAATCCACACTCATACGCTGTTTAAATGGATTAAAACATATTGATGAAGGCTCCATTTTTTTTGAAGGTATCAATATTTCAAATCTATCAGAAACAGAATGGGCATTTTATCGTCAACGCATTGGTATGATTTTTCAACATTTTAATCTTTTGTCATCGCAAAACGTTATTGATAACATTGAATTACCACTGAAATTAGCAGGTATCAGCAAAAAACAACGCCGAGAACGCACCTTTGAGCTCATTGAATTAGTAGGATTATGTGGCAAAGAATACTGTTACCCTGCAGAGCTTTCAGGAGGACAAAAACAACGTGTTGGTATTGCGCGCTCTCTTGCAGCTAATCCTAAAATATTGTTATCAGATGAAGCAACCTCTGCTCTTGATCCAGCAACAACACAGTCTATTCTGGAACTTCTTGCTGATATTAATAGCCGTCTTAATCTTACTATTGTACTCATTACCCATGAAATGGAAGTTGTGCGAGCCATTGCGCATCGCGTTGTCGTTCTAAATCAAGGACGCATTGTAGAAGAAGGATGTGTGAAAGACATTTTTACATCACCGCAAGAAGAAACAACAATTGCTATGCTTAAGCTTGTAACACCACAGCTTCCTGAAAAATTTGCAAAAAACCTGAAACCAACAGGTCAAGAAGCCGTCATTGAGATTAATATTGCAGGCGAAATTGCTCAGCAACCTTTTCTCAATATTCTTGAGGATGAAATTGGTTTGAGAGCGCGTATTTTACATGGAGGCATCGATACGATTCAAGGAGAAACCATTGGGCGCCTATTCCTTGGTCTTCCCGGACAAGATAAAGAAACATTGAAAAAAGCTGTCAAATGGTTAAGCGACAAAAGTCAATATTGCGAGGTTTTAGGCTATGTTTAATATCCTATCCCATGAACTCCCCACTGCCATCCTTGATACGTTGTTAATGACGGTTAGTGCTTCTTTGATAGCACTGATTATTGGACTCCCTCTTGGATTACTGCTTTATACAACTGCATGCAAAGGACTTTTTGCATCACGTCTTATAAACCGCCCTCTGAGCATCATTATTGATAGTATTCGCGCTATCCCCTTTATTATTCTTGCATTTTATCTCCTCCCTATCACGCGTGTAATCGTGGGAAGTGGTGTAGGAATGCCTTCAGTAATTTTTGTTCTCACAATTTCAGCAATTCCTTTTTATGCACGAATGGCAGAGCTTTCCTTTAAAACAGTTGACCACGGCCTGATTGAAGCTGTTCGTTCCATGGGAGCAAACCGTCTGCAAATTGTAAGGTATGTTCTCATTCCTGAAGCGCTTCCTCACTTAATCACCGGTTTTACGGTCATGATTATTTCTCTTATTGGAGCCACTTCACTTGCTGGATATCTCGGTGGAGGCGGTTTAGGTGATATGGCGATCCGTTACGGCTATCAACGCTATAACACCTCCATTATGACAATAGTTATTATCCTCTTGATTATTCTTAATGTTATTATCCAATGGTCTTCTGACAAAATTGTGCAGGCATTTGATAAAACAAAACATTAACAAAATTTAGACATCTGATCTTCTTTTCCAACCATCGCAATGATAAGCCATTGTGCAATAAGAGCGGGTTTTTTTAAATGTTCAATTTCCATCGTTGCTTCATAATTGAAAATAACCCGACCAGATGGGCGAATCTCTGCATCACTTAAAACAAAACGAGCACGCACCCGCGCCCCCGTCTTTACAGGACTCATAAAACGCACTTTATCAAAGCCATAATTGATTCCCATCGTGGCACCTTCCAGCTCTGGAAGTGCCTCATAGGCCAGCGTAGATAAAAGCGATAATGTCAAAAAACCATGTGCAATAGTACCACCAAAGTGTGTTTCTTTCGCCCTTTTTTCATCTACATGGATCCACTGATGGTCATCTGTTGCGCACGCAAATTGATTAATCATATCCTGTGTAACAAGACGCCACTGTGATAAACCCATCTCTTTCCCAATGAAACTTTCCACATCTTGTACTGCTATTTTTCGCTGCATAACGTATTCCTGTTTTATGTGACAAAAGCTCACACACCCTCTTGCTTTTATAAAACCCATTGGTTAGAGCATCAATCATAAAAGCTTAAAAGTCTCAAGAGTAAACGTGTCTTTAAATATGAAAGTACCCCTTTACTAACATAATTTTAAAATGGGAAAAAATAATGGCAAGCAATGTAAGCCTCACTGGTTTAGCACATGATCTAAAGCAGCACACAGAAAACCATAGACCTATCCGTATTGGACTGGTTGGCTGTGGTGAAATGGGAACAGATTTGTTGTCGAGCGTAGCGAATATGGATGGTATAACAGTTGCAGCCGTCGCCACTCGAACACCTTCACGCGTCTTCGATGCTGCCACACTAGCCTATGGCGAAGATGGTCATGCACGAGAAGTCGAAAATGCCAACGCCTTAACAAAAACCATTGAAAAAGGTTTAGTGGCGGTCACAGACGATATTAACCTTGTTTTGGGACATGAACAAATTGATATTATTGTTGATGCAACAGGCTATCCTGAAGCTGGTGCAGAAATTGGCTTCAAAGCACTTGAAAACAACAAACATCTTGTCATGATGAATGTTGAAGCAGATGTTACTATCGGCACTTATTTAAAACACGAGGCAGAAAAACGAGGTCTTGTTTATACGCTTGGTGCTGGGGATGAACCTTCTTCTTGTATGGAACTCGTTGAGTTTGTTTCAGCCCTTGGACATAAGATTGTTGCAGCGGGTAAAGGCAAAAACAATCCGCTTATCTTTGATGCTACGCCCGATGCTTACGAGGAAGAAGCATTACGACGTAATATGAATGTTCGTATGCTCGTCGAGTTTATTGATGGTTCTAAAACAATGGTTGAAATGGCAGCTATTGCCAATGCAACTGGACTTCTTCCCGATTGCCCTGGAATGCACGGACCACAGGCTGCGCTACAAGATTTAAGCAAAGTACTTATCCCAAAACAAGATGGAGGTATTTTAGAAAAATACGGTGTTGTAGATTATTCAACAGGTTCAGGTGTTTCCCCTGGTGTTTTTGTAATTGCAGAAATAGCACATCCCCGCCTACGTGAACGTATGGAAGATTTAAAAATTGGTCAAGGACCTTACTTCACCTTTCACCGTCCCTATCATCTAACAGCAATGGAAGTTCCCCTAACCTGTGCACGTGTGATGCTTTATGGCAAAAAAGACATGGTACCACTCAATCAACCAGTCGCAGAAGTTTGTGCTGTTGCTAAAAAAGACTTATATCCTGGCGACCAGCTAGATTTTATCGGTCTTTATAGCTATCGTGCTTGGGTAATGAGTGCTACAGAAGCACGTGCTCACCAAGCCATTCCCTGTGGCCTTCTAGAAAAAGCAACAGTTACAGCTGAAATTAAAAAAAATGAGCTCATCACGACACATAACACTGCTATTCGAGAAAATCAGTGGATTGCACGACTTCGAACCAAACAAGATATTTTGTTGAATCGTAATTCTCCTCCTACTAACGCATGAGAAAACTCTATCGTCGTTTTTAAAAATAGCAGTAAACTGTAACAGAGAATTCAAACTATAATTTGTTGAAAAAACTGAAAAACTGTGAGCTCTTACCAGCTTATATCAAGTTTTATCTTCAAACATCCTATATTTTCTTCAGCAACCTCCTCCCCTCTCCGAGATAATATCCCCCCTAATTTAAAATATTGATTTCTTTACAATAAGGAAATGATTATTAAAGCTCATCAATAAAAGAGCAGAATCTTTTACACAACTGTGCAAAATAAACACACAACAGATACCACAGCTCCAGCTACATTCCCAAAAGCTAAAGAGACCAATAATGAGACGATATTGACTCCTCCCCAAAATGCATTAAAAAAAGACATTTCTTAACCTTTCTCAGAGAAAAACATTCATACTATTCTCTAGCACCAATAATCACAGCCATTATCCTACTCTTAAGCTACATCCCTCCCCTGGTACAACAAGAACAGTTCATCTTTAAATATTTTATAATATTTGCATTATCCTTTCACAGTTTTTAAAAAGCAAATATTGTAAAATTTATAAACACACATACGATTTCCCAAGACCAAAAACATAGCTTCTTTTGCTCCTCTTTTTCCTTACTATCAAAAACTAAAGAGTATTAACTTATAAAACTCAAAATCTTATTTAGTAACATCTTATATATAATACATTATGTGTAATATGTAAAGACATAAAAAAAACATAATTTAAATTTTTAAGGTATACGAATGAGGAAAATTTGAAAATGCGTTTCTAAATTGCTCACACTTTAGAGAATTAGATTAGCATGAAGCCCAATGTTGAAAGCAATTAAAATAAGTAACTCTAAGCCTATATTCCTCGTCATATCAACAGCCTTATCTTGTCTTCTATTTCTATAATAGCAATATGAAATATTCGTAATTTTGCCTAAATTTAATCCTGAACAGATAAATAATGAGTCTATTCAAATTCCATAGTGTGATATGCTCAAGAACTAACTTTTAAAAGCAATAGCCGTAATCAGACAACTTCACAAAAAATACTTTCTTTACAATTTCGAAAATACGATATTGTGCCTTTTATTATATCCGAATCGCTTTTAATAAAGCTCTCTTTTGTTTGCACAATGCATATCTTTGATGAAAGATGTTGATACATATATTTGATTGAAAAACGCCATAATTTGTGTTTTCTATATGTAAACTAAAATTTTGAAATGATTCTACCACTTTTAAACGCTCTACATCTGTTGACGTATCTTTTCGGCAATAAGTTTTATGGTATCTGACACACCTTTCCTTGCTCTGTTACCTCTAGGCGCACACGAATATCACGGGAATCACCTCCCCTTTGAAACTGACTGGATCATTGCTGAAGCCTTTGCAAAAGCACTCACTCTCCAAGTAAAAAATAAATTTCACATCGCACTCTTACCAGTTGAAAAAATTGGCTACTCAGTAGAGCATATGGATGTTACTGGCACGCAAACACTCACATTTTCTAACGCCATAGAGCGATGGATAAATATTGGTGAGGACTCTTATCGTAAAGGGATTAAGCGTTTCCTTCTTCTCAACGCACACGGTGGTAATTCACCTTTAATGAGCATCGTCATTACCGAATTACGAAGACGTTTTTCAATGCTCGCAGTTGCAACAAGCTGGAGCCGTTTTGGCCTACCACAAGGTTTAATCAATCCGTCCCAACAGCACCTCGATATCCATGGCGGATTTCTTGAAACCTCCTTAATGCTTTATTTAGCACCAGAAAAAGTGCATATGGAAAAAGCAAAAAATTTTCATAATAAGCAAGCTGATATGATTGCCAATTATCAGTATTTACGCGCCTATGGCTCTCATGCCTTTGGATGGACAATGCGCGATCTTAACCCGCAAGGAGCAGCAGGGAACGCAAGTGCAGCAACACCACAAGCAGGCGAGGCAATTTTTTCTCATGTTCTTTGTGGACTTCGTAGTTTACTTGATGATATTAACCGATTTAAAGTGGATATGTTATCATAAAGAACACAAATATATCCAACAAACTTCTGTTTTGATTCTCATAAATATCTTATTAGGAAAAAACTTTTCTTTCCAACCGCATTCTCAGAAAAAACTGTTATAAACATTACGTGATTATTGCCAGTAAATTTGGTAATTAACATTAATCATGACGTAATCATTAAATCGAAAAAAATTTTAAAACAAATAGTTAGCCGTATTCCTTATACTGGATACTAGCGATCTTATATCCATGTTATCAAAAGAACAATGCAGCGCGCATTCATCAACTTAAAACCATCCGTACAGAGAAAACAACGAGCACTGACAAAACTCCCTTCCTATTACAAAACTTTTTACCAACAATGCTGTAGGTGAAAAATAGTACTTAACAGTGCCATAGCAATCATTGATGACAATATTTTTCACTTTTAAACGCTGTAAAGCTCAAGAGAAAACTGTATTCTCTGATAATCATTTTATTGATTACAAAAACATACATACAAAACCGCTTATTCTTGTGATTAACCACCAAACCATACTTGATGCAACAAAGAGTATGCGAATATCCTTTTCGCTTAACCCTTTGATCACAGTGCATAATCGACAACATACTTTTTAAATAATGATCTTCATTTTTAACTACCAGCATTCAAGTTATATGCGCAGTTCCGATTGCAATTATAATCATGAACATCATTATACATCCAATTCATGGATATTATGATAATTATTGTAACTTTTAAAATGGAACTCTTAAACTGGAAAAAATTTCCTATAGTCTCCCCAAAATCACTCAACAAAAAAATCGCGATATTTGTATTTAAGAATATGTTACAGTTCAATTCAAGGAAAGCACAATTGTTATGTCATCAAAGTATTATTGACCCCTTAAAGAACAACATCAACATCCATGCCGTAGAAACGAACAACATAAAAATCAACACTTGTTGTTATCGACTGTATTTTAAAATACCTAAACACTTAAAATTAATTTTAAAAATGATGCATAAGCTAATGACAAAGCAAAGCGTTAATCAATTTAATCTATAAAATTATTGCCTTGATTGCAGTTTTATTATTGACAAATAATTTAGCTTTCTTTCAGTAAAAGATTTATTTGTCCTTTTAAGCCCAGCTATACAAACCCTTAAAGTGCACTACGCGGTAATTTTAAGTGATATTGAACCATAAAACATATCTATCATCACAGGTGGGAAAGGCTGAAAATTCAACCAAACAACCAAAAATGTTTGTATAAAGTGCAGAGCAAAAAACAGTGCAAATGGATAAAGCAATATATTTTGAATTATAGAAAGCTTTTTCCCTGATCTCTTCATGGCTTACATTTGTGAATATTGGAAAAGAACTACAAGAGCACATTTCATAAATGCAGCATAAAGATTTTTCCTTTTTCTCTAGAAATTGCAACGTACTGTTGCCAACAGTTTTACCATTCATTGATGATCAATATAAATAACCACAGCCGCATTGTATTTGGTATAATGTAATAACATTATACTCACCTTCTCACCCCACAACCTATATAATCTCTACTATACACGAAAATGCCCTACATTACTGGAAGTTTGCTAATAACATTTACACGTGGATGTTCTCCACATAAAATAAAAAACTAGTTTTAAAGCTCAACAGGGAAATGGCTAACAATATCTCCGATACAACAGCGGCAATTATTTGATCTTTTCATACAAGATAACCCTATGATAAAAGTGCCATACAACTCGATATATGAGAAATAAAAAAACTGTATAGATCTCAATGATGAAACGATTTTGCGTGCATATTGATGTAAGAAACAAGAAATCATTTTCAAAAGTTATGGGAAAAACACTATTGTAGCATTAAACTGTGATCAAACAGCAAATAACTAAACCTTTAATCAAAAAGCGGTAAATGTCATATTTTATCATCTACTTTAAGAAAAGACACTCAACACAATTCATAATGGGTAGAACAACTTTCCAGAGATAATTAGCATCAAAGCTCAATTCATCTTTAAATAAAATAAAATGAACAAAGCTCTCATCCCCCCCTCAAAACAACATGCTGCTTTCCTTCAGAGTTTCCAACAAATACCACTTACTTTCATCAACAATACCAGACAAAGATAGAAAATCAGAACGATCTCTATAAATCTCTTTAGTAATATTTTAAAAATGAAAAATGCCTATCGCTTATATTATTAAGCATTGCATATTAAAGAAGTTCTATAAAAAAAATATGGTAAGCCGCTTGCCCTTAAAATTTCAAGTAAAACGGCTTATCATTATTATCAACAATACAGCACGCATCATTCCCAATATCCGCAGAATACTGTTTTTCTTAAATCGTTCTGGAAAAATTCGTAAAAACCTTAAAAGCGTGAACAGACTCCCTGAAAAGGTTCAAGATCATTCTACATCCTTCGATCTCCCTTGACATAAATTACTTTTTCAAGCTTTCCAGTTATAAATCTTACCTTTTTCAAAGTTTTCATCCAAAACATCAATGGTTGCTGCACTCACACTTTTAATATTTCGTGCTGCTATAGCAACAGGAAGAGCATATTGAAATTTATCTCTTTCAAAATTTGCATTAGCATCTGCAACTTACAAAAAAGAACAAGTAACCACTGTAAAAATACATAGTGACACACTTTTTTTTTAACATTGTAATCATAATTTTACCTCACAGTCCTTTTTCTCTTAAAAAAAACGATCAGTCAAAAAAACATCCAAAAACATCTAAAAGTACGCTTATTTGTTTATTGGATTATGTTAAATATAATACATTTTGTGTTTTATGTAAAGTTAAAATACATTTATAAATTGTATTATTTAATGATCACACTAAAAACGATAGCTTAGACCACCAGAAAAAGTCGTTCCCCAAAAGCCAGCTTTTGTTAGCTTATGCTGATAAGATAAATCACCATAGAACGTAAGTTTGGGAAACAATTGAGCATTAAAACCAATTCCAGCTTCCAGCGAAGAGCCAGAAGAACCTAACTGAAAAGCATCTTTAAAATAAACAGACTGTTGCTTTTCAAAATTATGGGTAAGGTGAAGCTTACTATAGAAAGAAACAACATGTGCCTCTTTGGCTATGGAAAGAGTCTTGGTTAAACGCCCACCAACACGCATTGTCAATTGATCTGATTTTCCCATCTTAATATCAAAGCCATCAACATCACGCGCTTTTTTAAAATGGAGCTGTTGATAAATAAACTGAACCTGCGGATCAAAAACAATGCTTGTATCTCCTGTCGTAAACGCTTTACCAACAGTTAATGAGGTGCTTAGAGGGTTAGCCTTCAGCGATGCCGTCTTACCACGTGCAAGGGTAGAAACATCACCTTTAAATAAGCCATAGGATAAAAGACCATCCACATAAAAGCCCATGTCATATTCCAAGCTACCATATGCTGTAGCGAGCCATTTATCAAATGTGCTTTTTTGGCTTTGTTCAACATTCAAAGGTTGTAGAGAAAGTTGCCCATAACCTCCCATAACCCCAAAGGATGCAACATAATGTAGGCTTTCGATTGTTTTCAATGAAATACCCGCTTCAATAGCGTTATAATCAAAATCACCTCCATACCCATACTCAAGAGGAGATAAATCTGAATTATAACGGTGATTTCCACTGTAACCATGTGTAAACAGAGTGGGATTTTTATCAATTTTCAATAATCGGCTCGAAACAGCGCGCATAGTCTCTAACTGCTTTCTTTGATTATTAATATCCATCAGACTAGAATGGAATAAAGCATTTGGTAAAAGAAGATAAGTTGGAACTTGTGGAACAACAGCTCTCACATTGTTCCCAAAAGATGTAACACGTTCCAAAGCGGCTATAAGAGTAGGTATCACAGGGACAATGACAGGAGAGTTAGACTCAGGCACGGCAGGCATAAAGACAGCAGTGGAATCAGTATCAGATACAGTGGGAGCAGTAGGTCTATCAAGAATGACATCAGTATCAGATGCAGTAGGGGTATGAGGTCTAACAGGAAATTCATCAGACTCAGGTTTAGTAAAAACAGTAGATGTAACAAAAGTGGCATTAGTATCAGGTGACGCAGAAACATTAGGGGAAATAGAATTGGAATCAGGTAAAGTAGGGACAACAGATGAAATAGTGGTATCAGGATTATAAGGAAAACTCGGCGCTATTACACTAGGCCTTTCAACATCAGTGGAGGTAGGACTAACACCAGGCTCTGTAACATTAGGATTAATATTCGTCACGGAATGGAAAACGTCATCAGTAAAAGTGTGATGAGCTTCATCCGGATCAATAGCAGGAGCGACATAAGGTAGGACAGCTTTACTTTCAAGACGAAAATCCCAAAAACTGCCCTGACCTGCAACTAATCTCTGATTAATATTTGCTAACCCTAAATTAGAACTTGGACCATAAGCAACAAGATGATACTGATAAGGTGACCCCACAAATACGGTATAACCACCGGCAAGCTTAAAAGAATCTTTATTCGCCTGTCCAGAAACCTGAATAATGGAAATACCTTTATCATTGCCTTTACCAGTGCTTTCCCCTAAATGGCCTAAAAAAACTGGAACGCCTCGCACATATACTGTCGTTTCTCCCTCAACATTCCCATGAATTAAAAGCCGATCGGTTTTTTGGCTGTAAAGATCTCCCCCCTTCCCTAGGCATGTATTGAGATAAAGACGTGCTTTACCTTGCGCAGTATAAACAGTGCCTGCCCCTTTTCCTACACGAAGTGTTTGATAATTACTCAACATGTTGGATTTTATTGTGTTAAAATGAATAGAGCTATCAGTAAGGTGTACTGATGAAAGATCTATAGAATTCAAATTTTTAGAAAGAAAATTTTGAAGTTCTTTACTTACCGGCTTAGATAAAATCCATTTCGAATTATTGCTTAATTTAATTTCTGCTGTAGAACTATCATCAACATAAGTTCTCCCTATTATTATAGAGGAGTCAGCTGCAATTTTTACAGATGAATTATCTTCAACTTTCAGCAATAAATCTCCAAAAACTGTTGTACCTTTTGAAAGTTGAATGGAGCTACCGAATTTTTTATTGTAAATGGCCGTGCTGCTTGGAGTTATAAACATCGTATTCTCTAGATGAACAGTTCCTCGCCCTGCTTCAAGTGTTTTTTTCCCGTTAAATACTGTCTCCCAAAAAAAGCCCATACCATAAAATGGTGTACCACTCTTCACTATAAAAGCAGAATCTTTAATATCAGCACGATTATCAACTCCCTCTAATAACAGGCCGTGAGCATTAGTCACATCAACTGTACTATTCTGAATATTAATACGACCACTCCCTTGAAGCATATGTAAAGCTGCATTTTTGCTGCCGCTGTCTACACCCTGCGCCTGATTGCCTTTTTCAGTAATTATAACTCTATTGAGAGTAATTTTTCCCCCTCCTCCTGTTTGAATTCCAACACCATTTTTAAAATCAATAGCTCCCCCTACCATCTGAACTTCTGCATTATTATGACTAAAAAGACCGATCGCATTAACACCCATATTAATTTTTGTATTGGTTAAAGTAATAAGCGATTGATGACCACCTACACTAACACCCCTTCGCGTTGCTTCTATCAATCCATTTTGTATATCAAATACTCCATAATCAACATCCACCCCAATTGACGCATCCTTCAACACTGAATTGGCTAAAGAAACTTTTCCTTCCTCCAATATTCTTACACCATATTGCAATTCTTCTGAATTTGAATTGCTGCCTGTATTAGCACCATCAATGGTTATACCCTTTGCATTAATTGATGTATTTTTTCCCAATGCTGTTATCGCTCCATAAGCATCATGCCTAAGTTTGTAAGTTTTATGAGAAATTTCGTGCGATTTACCATCTTTACACCGATAAAACTGATCATTGTCATTACAGGTAAATAGATTTTCTCTAGAAGACGGCACATTGGTGTTAGCTGCATTGGTGTTAGCCACATTGGTGTTAGCTGCATTGGTATTAGCATTGTGCGCAAAGAAAAAAATAGCTGTCGTAAAAGTATATAAAGGTAAGTGATTTTTAGACATTTTGATCATTATTTTTCTACAAACTTTCTTCCCCTTCTCATTAAAAATAAAAACACGCATTCTGCTTAACTGCCTTCATTGCGTGCGACGAATATAATACGTTTTGTGTTTTATTAATACGTTTTGTGTTTTATGTAAAGATAAAATCAAAAAAACACCAAAAAGTCATAATTGAGATTGTAATTTTCATGCAGAACTAATCAAACAATGACTAATATGAAAACTCACCCCTAAAGCAGTTATTCAAAAACAACTTTAAGTAAATTGATCAATCACCATGACATGAAATATGCATGCAAAAAATAATGAGCGTAAATCCCCAATCTAGTTTCTAGGAAAAATGAACAAAACTAGCCAAACAGTGCATCATTTTAAATAAAATATTCAAATCTATTTTCAAAATTGCTAGCAAGACAAAACTAATACAGAAGCCACAAGCATAGCTTGCGGCTTCTGTAAAAAGATTGATTTAAAGCAGGATTCAGTTAAAAATGATAGCGCAACCCACCAGAAAAAGTAGTTCCCAAGAAACCAGCCTTTGTAAGCTTATGCTGATAAGCTAGATCACCATAAAGATCAAGCTTTGGAAACAATTGCGCACGAAAACCTACCCCAGCTTCCAATGAGGAACCAAACGCGCCTAGCTGAAAAGCATCTTTGAAGTGCACAACGTGTTTTTTTCCAAAACTATGAGACAAGTTAAGCTTACCATAGAAGGAAATAACACGCCCCTCCTCAGTGGTATTAAGTATCTTAGTTAAACGCCCACCAATACGCGCCACCCATTGATCAAGTTTGCCTATCTCAATATCAAAATTATCAATATCACGCGCCTTATCAAAATGGAGATATTGATAAACAATTTGAGCCTGCGGATCCAAAAACAAACCTTCACAACTCGTCATAAACATTTTACCAGCGCTCAAAGAAGCATTTAAAAGATTACCTTTTAACGTCGCTGTCTTACCCCGCGCAAGAGTAAGAACATCCCCTTGAAACAAACCATAGGATAAAAGACCATCAACATAGAAGCCCTCATCATGCTGAAAACCTCCATATGCTGTAACTGACCATTTATCAAACGTACTCTTCTGACTTTGTTTAACATCCAAAGGTTGTAGAGAAAGCCTTCCATAAGTCCCGATAATTCCTAAAGATGCCTTACTATACGCATTTTCAATTGCTTGCAGTAAAATACCGGCCTCTCCAGCACTATAACTCAAATCACCGTCGTAACCGTATTGAAGTGCAGACAAATCTGAAATATAACGGTGATTACCCCCATAGCCGCGTACAAAAAAGGCAGACACTTCATCATCTTTTAACAATCCACCAAAAGCAGTTTTCATAGTTTCTAACCGCTTATTTTGATTGTTAATATCCATCAAACCAGCCTGAAACAAAGCGTTTGGCAACAGCAGATAAGTTGAAACTTGTGGAACAACAGCTCTCACCCCTGGCTCTGGTCTTGGCTTTGGTGGTGCTGGCGGCTGTGGGCCTGGCTTTGGTGGCTGTGGTGCTGGTGGCTGTGGGCCTGGTGCTGGCGGCTCTGGTGCTGGACTCGGTTCAATATATTCACTTTCAAGACGAAAATCCCAAAAATCATCCGTATTTCCAACCATTTTCTGATAAGGATCCGCCTTTCCTAACTTAGAACCCAAACCATATGCATAGAGTCCATACCGATAAGGTTTACCGTCCAAAGTAATATAATCACCCTCTAACCGAAAAGAATTCTCATGAGCCTGCCCAGAAACCTGAATAATTGAAATACCTTTATCATTACCCCTACCCGTGTCTCCTCCTGGACTTCCTTCAGCAGCAATTACAGAAACTATAGTTGTATCACCTTTAACATCACCGTAAATCAAAAAACGATCAGTATATTGCTTCTCGCGCTTACCACCCTCATTCAGATATGTACGAATACTTATCCTTGCATTCCCCTTTGCCTCATAAACAGTTCCCGATCCATTTCCAATATAAAGCGTTTGGTAACTATTTGGAGCAGGTGCTAAAAAGTCAATAGAACTATCTTCAAGACTAACGAATGAAATATATGAATTAACAGATATCTCATTTCTAACAAGAGGTTTAGCTTGTAAAATCCATACTGACTGATTGCTTAAATACACCTCACCACTGGAAGAAGCATGATTATCCACATAGCTTCCCCCTTTAAGAGCAGATCTATCAGAAGCATAAATTCTGACAGAGGCACCTTCTTCAGCTTTTAATAATAAGTCGTCTGAGTCTATAACACTCTTATTCAAAACAACAACACCATCAGTAAAATTGGTACCAAAAACACCCACCTTCTCAACAAAAAACTGTGTATCCTTTAACTCCACAAAACTCAGCTGATGTGGGATCGTATACAATTCATATCCGTGCTCAAATGTTTCATATCGTGGATCTTTCTGAAAATATATCCCGTAATGTTCAGAACCTTTCACATGAACAGTAGAATTATCCATATTAATGCTCGTAACAAGAATATTCTCCTCCTCCAATTGCAGACTCACATTCTGACTCACTAAACCTCTAATACCACCACTATTTCCAGGCGTATCTCTCATCAATATGCCGTGGGCATCAGCTATAGTGACAACCCCTTCTTTAAATTGAACAAAACCACCCCGCTCTACAAGAAAAGCCGCATTATCTTTTTGATTTTTATTTATCCCATCCCTCATAATCATAGCATTATTGAGCAATACAACTCCATTCGATGAAAGAACCCCATGATTTACTGGAAAATTAATAACCCCCCCATCCATTACAACATATGCACCGCCAGCACTATAAATGGCTGCCAAATCCTGATTCCCCCAAGCAAAAGTATCCCCCATCCGAATCGCCACATTCTCTAACAAAATTAACGTCTCCACCCCTATTGCCTGAACACCCACCTCCTTAATCGACTCAATAACCCCACCATCAACAGAAATTACTCCACGACTCGCATGAAGACCTACCTCTGCATCTTTCATATTTAAATTGAAAAAATTAGCTTCCGCACCCAGCGATACAGACACACCACGTTTATAACGTACTCCTGGATCTTGACTAAAAATAACTACATTATCCCCCGTTACGTTCGTTATAGATTCTGCTTTTTCACTTCCTGTTACAGTTATAGCAATCTTGTTGGGATTATTTTTAGAAACACTGTTTTTCAAATTCATCACAAACTTTTGATAGTGAATTGTTTTATTTCCGCAGTTTTGGCACCAATAATAATATGACATAGTTCGCCCATCATCAAAATACTGACCATCATATACATCATATTCTATGAGACTGCTTTCCTTTCCATCTTCCACACCATCATCACCTCCCCCACCATAGTTATTATAGTCTCTACTATCTTCGTTATCCAAAACTACCCTGCCATCGATGTGTACACCCGCACTTCCAGGATCATAAGAAGTAGGAAAGACAAAAACTTCGGCGTGTGCAGGATATTCGGTGTGTGTAGGATATTCGGTGTGTGGAGGATAGGGGGAGGCAGCACTCTGAACAGTGATCTTATATCCTGCTTCTTCTGCATGCGCATATCCCCATATTCCATTTTGCAGCACAGAAAGAATAGCTGTTGTGAAAGTACATAAACGTACACGATTTTTAAACACCTTAATCATAGCTAATCATAGCTCCATCGAAACTTCCCTTCCCCTCTCGTTGAAAATAAAAGCACTCCTAAAACACCCTCAAATATGAAACCCAAAGACGCATTCAGTGCCCATTTAAATCGTGCAATGAATTATCCAAATCATTTGATAGACAGTTTACGAACACCACAATAACCACCTATAAGTGAATAATCTTATTAAACACAATTAATAGGTGTATAATACATTCTGTATTTGGTGTAAAGAAAAAATAAAACCTTTACGTGTAATTAATCACAATCTATCCTTGTGGTCTTCAAAAATATTGATGTGGGATAAATAAAGAGCGATAAATCGAAAATAATCGAAGTACCTGTTAAAAAACAATATTTAACAAGCACTTAATGGATTATAAATGGAATAATGGATTATCACTGACACTAAACTCTCCCCTCATTAAATTATTTTCTGAAATAGAAATAATCAAACTTATTGTGTCTTTGTCTCAAGATAATTTTATCTCTAAAAAGAAATAAAAATATTATAATCAACCAATAAGAAAAAAATATTCAAAATATTTTTTTATAAATATTTTAAAGGAGAGTTCTTTATAAATACATATCGTTACAAACACAGAAGGCAGCACAATGTGCTGCCTTCTGTAAAAGCACTAGACTACTCTATCTAAAACTGATAGCGCAATCCACCAGAGAAACTAGCTCCAGAAAAACCAGCCTTATCAAGTTTATGCTGATAAACGAAATCACCATGGAGCGCAAATTGGGAGAACAGTTTGATATTAACACCTAGTCCAGCTTCTATAGATGTACCAAAGGAACCTAACTGGAAAGCATCTTTGAAATGAACAGATTTCTTTTTCCCAAAGCCATGAGTAAGGTGAAGCTTACCGTAGACAAAAATAGCACGCGCATCCTGAGATCCAACAGGATTTTTGGTCACACGTCCACCAACGCGTACGACCCATTGATCAAGTTTTCCCATATCAATATCAAAGCCGTCAATATCAAGCGCTTTATTAAATCCAAGACGTTGATAAACAACCTGAACCTGCGGATCCAAAACAAGACCCTCATACCCTGAAGGGAATGCTTTACCACCAGTTAATGAAACACTAAGAGGATTACCATCCAATGTCGCTGTCTTTCCTCGTGCAAGGGTAGAAACATCACCTTTAACCAGGCCATAGGATAAGAGACTATCCACATAAAAGCCCTCATCATGCTGCATGCTGCCGTATGCTGTAACTGACCATTTATCAAATTCACTTTTCTGGCTTTGTTCAACATTTAGAGGTTCTAAAGCAAACCTTCCATAAGAGCCCATAACCCCAAAAGACACAGCGCTGTACATATTCTCAATTGTGTACAACAAAGTACCTGCCTCTACAGCATTATAATCAACATTTCCTCCATAACCGTATTCAAGAGCCGATAAATCTGAAGTATAACGATAACTACCACCATAGCCACGCAAAAACACAGCAGGATTTTCCTGAACTTCCAACAAACCACCAGCATTAACTCTCAGAGACTCTAACTGCTTATTTTGATTGTTGATATCCACTAATCCAGCATGGAATAAGGTATTTGGCAAAAGCAAATAAGTTGGAACTTGTGGAACAACAACCTTCACCAAATCGTCAGATTCGCTGATAGATACAGGCTTAGAGAGAATATCCACAGAAGAACCCTGTTTAGGAGAAGTAGAAATACCCTTCGATCCAACATATTGGTTTTCTAAGCGAAACTCCCAAAATTCTCCACTGTTTTGAGCCAATGTATTATCAAAATACACGACATTTTCACGATCACCCCGATTGTAAGCACGAAGAGCATATTTATAAGGTGAACTCTCCAACGTGACATAATCACCGTTCAACTTAAAAGAGTTTTCCTTTGCTTTTCCATGAACTTGAATGATTGAAACACCATGAGCAGTTTTATCACGACCTTCACCTCTTCTCGTACCTTCTGAAGTAGCTTTCACATGCACTACAGTTGTTCCAGAAACATCCCCATGAATTAAAAGACGATCCGTTACTTGATCATTACTCACATCATTGGGATTTAAACGTGCATTTAAGTGAATCTGCGCATTACCAAGTGCGGTGTAAACAATACCATCTCCTTTTCCAATGCGCAGGATTTGATATGGATGCCTATCAGATTCTGAATGGACAAATTTAATAGTACTATCTGAAAGCTTCAAAAGTGAAATACATGAACCTGAGCAATCAAAATTTGCAGCTTGCTGACGCTTACTACGACTTAATAACCACTCTGATCCATTTAACAAATCAATTTTAACCTGAGAACTTCTATCAACGCGAGCATCACCTTTAATTACAGAATTATTAACCGAAACAGACACATTGGAATTCTTTGTAACCCTCAACAATGCATCACCCATAAGCGTAGATCTATTCTCTAAAGCAATATGACCCGTAGAGTTAATACCGTAAATAGCTATACCATCTGGAACATTAAATTCAGTTTGTGGCAGTAAAACTTTAGATGATGCATCTATACCAATTAAAGAGCTTCTCTCTTTTGCAAATACATCACCTGAAAGACTTCTCTTTTGTACGGATCTAGCATGCCGATTAACTACGCGCTCTGATTTAAGAGCATTTCCACTCGCATCATTTACTGTCGGTTTTCTAACGTCAAGCCCTGATACTGCATTAGAACTTCGCACATTAACGCCTTGTGATAAAACACTTTCAAGTGAATTTTCACTACTCGATATCAGCTCCCTTTGCCCCGGTTTTTCTGATATGTTTAAATCTAACTCAGTACTTTCTCTCTCTGGAGCATTACCTTTTCTCCGTATCGTTCCATCAAAATATATACCTAAAGATCCATCACCATTCACCGTAACCGTCGAATTTTCAATTTCAGCTATATTATTAGCTCCAGCGTTACGATCTCTAAACCACAAACCATTACCATCAGTCGCAATAGTTCCACGATCAATACTAATAAAACCACTGTCGCTGAGTAAGAGAGCTGCCCCACGGAAAGCCGCATCAGAATTCGAACCCGTATTTTCCCTCTTTCCCATAATTTTAACGTTTTCTAATCTAGCACGCCCTCCCAATTCCGATCTAACCCCTACCCCATTTGAAAACCCAATAGATCCAGACTTCATGGAAACTGTACTGCCATTACCACTACTCAAACCAGCAACAGCGAAAGATCCTCCCACATTAATTTTTGTGTTATCTAAACGAACAGTTGATGCATCATCAGCTAAAACACCTACATAAAGAGCATCAACCGTTCCGTCAGCCATTTTAATCTTTCCACCAAGCTGAGCCTCAACCCCAATCGGGAAAGAATAAATTATTGGATCACCGACAGAAATCTCTGCCCCTTGTTCTGCAAGTACGGCGCTCACAAGCTCAGTCGGACTAACGCTGCGCTTATCACTTGCAAAACCTACACCAGAAATAACCACCTTATCCATGTCAATAACAGTTTTCGCACCTGGTTCTTTTTTGCCGTTACTGCTAGCAGTTCCAAGCGATCCTTTTACACGCACCGCATGCACGTCACCTCTTTCCATCTTGAAAGTACGCCCCTTGATTTTGTGTGACACACCATCTTGGCACTGATAAGGAACTTTAGAAACTGCTCTCACCTTACTGTCGGAATAATCAGAACATGTAGAAACAAAACTTTCTTTATCACCAGGTAAAACAGATGTGGATATGCCAGATTGATCACCAGAACCAACTGAAGAATTAGCAGTACTTTGAGCAAGATTCTTTATGGGAGCAGATGCAGCAGACAAAACACGCCCAACATACGCAACCGGCAGAGCAGATGGAACCGGCGGAGCAGATGGAACCGGCGGAACACCTTCAACAGATATAGGGTAAGTAGAAACAGTATCCGTAGAAGCAACATCATACCCAGGAGTAGGATGAGAGCTCAACGACAAATCTCCTCGAACAGTAGGATAGAGATAAATTTCTCTTTCAGGATCTTCATAATCTCCACCGAAATAATCTCCATAATCTACACTGCTGTAATAGTTTCCATAATCTAAATCTCCATCATCTGCATCATCCCCATCATCTGGCACAAGCGAAGAAGTATCTACATTTGTACCTGTCTCAAGTAAAACATCAGTAGTAAATCGAGTACTGTCTAAATCAACTCCATCCAACCTCGATAAAGTTCCAAAACCCACTGTATCAGATGAAGGAACCCCACCAGATGTATACGTTCCACTAAGTGTAGAAGTTCCACCAGATGCAGGAGCTACACTAGGTCTAGAAGTCACACTAGGTGTAGAAGTTCTACCAGGTGTAGGAGCTCCACCAGGCGCAGGAGTTACACTAGGTGTACGAGTTTCACTAGATGGAGGAGTTCCACCAGGTGTAAGCATTTCATCAGGTGTAAGCGCCTCACTAGGTGTAGGAGTCATACTAGGTGTAAGCATTTCATCAGATGTAGGATAAACTCCAGATTCAAGCGTTTCGCTAGATGAAGACAGAGTAAGTAAAACACGCGGGGTAGATGCATTAACATCACTAGTGTCATCTGCATCGGTACCAGAAATAGTATAAAGAGCCTCACTGGTAGAAGAAGCATCATCTGCATCGGCATCAGAAATGGTATAAAGAGCCTCACCGATAGAAGCGGGATCGGTTCCCTTAAGAAGGAAGATTTCAACATCTTCAGCCTGCAAAACTTCATCGCTCACACCTACAGGAGCAATTCCTTCCAAACCTCCATTCACAGACGTAACACTCTGAGAAGCAGAGCTCGGATAAACAATAAGAGGAGCTACAAGACCAGAAGAGATAGATCCATCGGCAGAGTTATCACTACGAAGATTAATGGCAGAATCATTTTGAAGACTGTCAGCAACAAGTCTAGAAGGCATTTCTCCAACAGAAAGAAACGCACGTGGAGAAACAGAATTAGTACGCATATATCTGTTTTCTAGACGGAAATCCCAAAACTTTTTCTGGGAATCAGATACCCTTTCACCAGAAGAAGATACAGTCATAACTTCAAATGGGCCATAAGCACGCAGAGTATATTGATAAGGATAATTTCCCAACGTCACATATTCACTCTGCAATTTAAAGGAATCTTTCTCTATCCCGCTTCCGTATGCTTGAATAAGCGAAACACTTCGATCTTGATTATCTACAACTCTTGAATTCGTCAAAACAGGTTGTATATGAACTTTAGTCTTTCCAGAAACATCACCATAAATTAAAAGTTGATCAGCTGCTTGCCTTCCATTTGAACTAATAAAATTTTCATCTACATTAAAATAAATGTTAGAATCGCCTTGCGCTTTATAAGCTAAACCATTCCCTTGGCCAATAAAAAGTGTCTGATATCTGTTGCCTGCCCCAGATGCTGGAGATACAAATCTAATCATACTGTTGTCAAGACTCACAGATGAAACACATGAATCTAGACAAAAACCATTTCCCTGATTATGATTATCACGTGTGCTTTTTTTCAAAAACCACTTCGATTGTCCAGATAAATGAATTCTAGCCTGAGATCTGCCGGCAACGCGAACACCACCCGTAATGGAAGAGTTATCAGCCGAGATTAATACATTTGAGTTGTTGTTAGATTGTAACAATAAATCACCAGAAAGTTCTGCTTCCTGTTCTAAGAAGACATTCCCACTACTATGACCATAAATAGCTGTACCATTTGGAACAGTCAAAATGGCTCTTTTTAACAAAACACTCTTGCTGTCACTAAGATTTACTTGCTCTCTTGATATGAGAGAAGATTGCCTGATCAAATCTCCTCTTCTAGTAGCCTTGCCACTATTACTGTTTAAGTAGATTCCTTTTTGCACAGCTTCTTGTAACTTCCGCTCTCTTTGTAACTCCGACCGCCGCCCTTTTTGTAGCTCCAATGGCATAACCTGAATCGAATAAGAAGATTTGCTTGGATCAAACGTGTCAAAATATATACCATGTGAATTAGCACCATTCACTGTAACAACTGACCCTTCGAGCGCAATATTGCCCTTATCCATAATGTGCAATCCACTGAAAGCAGTAACCTCAACAAAGCTAACGAGAAAGTCAACAGAGCCACCATTTTTCACTAAAAAAGCCGTACTATTATGGCTTCTCAAATTTGACGGACGCGCCTCAGTTATTCTAACTTTATGTAATACTACATGCCCACCAGACTCTGAATAGACTCCCACTCCTAACCCATTTTTAAACTGAATTGATCCCGTATCCATCGTGATCTCTCCGCCTTGGCTCATAAGGCCAGCCGAACTAGCACCCCCGGTCGTTTGAATATGCGTACCATTCAAAAAAATAGATGATTTAGGACCAACCACAGCACCTACATGAGGAACATCAATTGTTCCACCTGCCATATAAATCTCTCCGCCCAAATCAGCCTCAAGTCCAATCGGAAATGACTGAATAGTCGTCTCTTTTTTCCCTGCTACTCTCCCTCCCGCTCCTAAAAGAATCTTTGTGTTTCTTCCTGCCAGCACAGCACTTACAATCTCAGAATTACTGTACTTCTCACGAGAAAAATCTACAGAAACAACACCTGAATTTTCTTCCTCAGTAGAAGGACTACCCCCAATCATAGTAACACCTTTTGCGCGAATGATAATTTCATTCCCTTGGTATCCAGCATCATACGTGCTGCCACTTACACCCCTTATTTTTTCATCTGCCCTCACTATATCCCACATCACAACTTTATTGCCAGTATCAAGCATAACATCATCACCTATGCTTTCTGGCATCCATGTAGGAGAATACCCGACATTTACCCCTCCACGCAGAGCATTTCTTCCCCCCTTATTCATTTTAAACGTATATCCATCAATTTCATGGAAGAAAGCACCATTCGATCCACTCCCACTACAAACATAAGGAGAAATCGGCCGCCCTTTTCCCACATCGTAGGAACCTGTCCCCCCCATAAAATTTACATCAAGAGGACATGAAAAAACCACTTGCGCATCGCCATTTTCGCCATTTATTAAATCGGTACTTCTCCCTACACAAACATCCATACCTTGTAAGAAAAAGAAAACACTTGTTGTGATGGCGCACAAATGCGCATGTTTTTTAAACACGTTAATCATATGTCAAACTTTCTAAATAAGTAATTTTGCAAAAGCACTAGTAAGTACAAAATGAGGCATGAGTCCAATTTGTAACATATGCTAAACAACATTACAACATAATGTTCTTTATTAATTATTGCATTGTGCATAATTAATTTTATTGCATTGTGCATAAAAATGCCTAAATTGATCTTTTAAACAGGGGGGGGTGAATACTTTGAATATTGAAAATTATAATTGGAAAATCTTTGTAATATTTTTGAGCTAAAAGGATAAAATGACGATGATCAAATATCTGAAATGGGCAGCTTCCATCTTACTTGTTGCCATGAGTTTTGCGACATTTGCATGGAAAAGTGTAAACGCTGCCCCAACTGTAACTATTAATCATGTTTCAGGTACTACTTCTGTTCCAACTTCTCCTAAAAAGGTTGTTGTGTTCGACCTTGCATCACTTGACAACATGAAGCACCTTGGTATCGACGCAGTTGCCGGTGTTCCTGAAGGAAAAAAACCTATATACCTACAAGAATTTGATAACACACAATATGAAAAAATTGGCACTTTTTTTGAGCCAGATTATGAAAAAATTGCCGCCCTTCAACCCGATCTTATTATCATTTCTTCAAGAACTCAAACCAAGTATAAAGACTTATCCAAAATTGCTCCAACTATTGATTTAACAGTAAGAAACCAAAATTCTCTTGACGATATTGAACATAATGTGTCTATTCTTGGGAAAATTTTTGGCAAAGAAGAAGAAGCAAAAAAAGAAATAGCAAAACTCAAAGAAAATTTAGAAAAAGTTCGTAAAAGCACTCAAGGAAAAGGAACAGGTCTCATCTTGATGACCTCTGGTGGAAAAATAAGTGCTCTTGGACCCCAGTCGCGTTTTGACATTCTCCATTCCCAATTTGGGATTGCCCCTGCCACTGATAAATTGACCGTGCAAAAACATGGACAACTTATTTCTCCTGAATTTATTCTTGAAACCAATCCTGATTGGTTATTAGTCATTGATCGGGATGCAGCAATTGGACGAGAAGGACAATCTGCAGCACAACTGCTCAACAATGAGTTGGTTCAACGTACAACAGCTGGAAAAAAGGATCAAATCATTTATCTAGATTCTTGGAGCTGGTACAGAGCCAGTGGTGGTCTTACTGGACTCAATGAAGCAGCTGAACAAATTAGCGAGGCTTTTAATAAAAGTAAGTAAGTAATTGCATAAATTACTTGCGTGTTATAAAAATAAAATTTAGGAGTAGAGGCTTTTGATAAATATCCTCTACTTTTTTGTTAGGAAGTGATTCATCGTGAAGAATTACTGGATAGCCATAATAGTTCTCGCCTTGCTATCCACCCTTAGCATTTTTGTTGGCTATTCTGATGTAAGACCTTCTGACTTATTATCAAGAGATCCACATGCGTGGCTTATTTTTTGGCAAACACGTCTTCCCCGTACAATCTCAGTGCTTTTAGTAGGTGCATCGCTTGCTTTGTCTGGCATGATCATGCAATTGCTCACACGGAATCGCTTTGTTGAACCATCAACTGTTGGCACAGTTGAATCCGCATCGCTTGGTCTTCTTTTTATTATGATTTTTCTTCCTGACATACCTGTTTTAGGAAAAATGGCCATCGCTACAATTTTTGCCATAAGTGGTTCATTATTTTTTATGTTTTTATTGCGTCAAATTCCTTTAAAATCTGTCCTAATTGTACCACTCACAGGAATTATGCTGGGATATGTTATTGGCTCTTTAACCAATGCTATTGCCGATTATGAAATGCTACTTCCCTCCCTCCAATCCTACTTATTTGGCAGTTTTTCGATGATTCTCGATGGAAAATATGAACTTTTATGGCTATCTCTTCCTCTCTGCCTTCTTGCCTATTTTGCCGCCGATCGCTTTACAGTAGCTGGTTTGGGAGAAGATTTAACAGACAACCTTGGCCTCAATTATCGCACCGTCATGTTCTTTGGTCTTTTTATTGTTTCATCAATTACTTCCGTCGTTGTTTGTACAGTCGGTAAAATCCCCTTTGTCGGGCTTATTATTCCAAACCTTGTTTCAAATTTCATGGGTGACAATATGCGTTATACGGCTCCTTGGGTAGCCATTAGCGGTGCAGGACTCGTATTGATTTGTGATATCTTAGGACGAATACTTCACCCTTCTCTTGAAATTCCTATCAGCACCATAATGGGAATTATCGGTAGCTTTATTTTCATTATACTTCTTTTACGCTGGAGAAAACATCTTGGGTAAACAGAAAGCAACAACATGTATATTAGCGACACTTATTTTAATGGCATGCACTGTAATAAGCCTTTATATGACCTGGAATATCAATATTTATACATGGACATTTCGTTTTACGAAACTCGCTTCTCTTCTTCTCATTGCCTATACAATTTCTGTTTCTACTGTTTTATTTCAAACAGTTGTTAACAATCGTCTCCTCACCCCTTCTATCATGGGATTTGATCAACTCTATATTTTAATCAAAACTATTACGATCTATTTCCTTGGTTCCCTTTCCCTACCCTTCTTAAATGAAGGAGGACAATTGATTTTTGAAGCTCTTATTCTCATTATTTTTTCCATAAGCCTTTTTCGCTGGCTATTTTCAGATAACTTAAAAGAACTTCATTTAACATTATTGATTGGGATTATTTTAGGTGGATTTTTTTTCAGCTTACGCATGTTCATGCAATTACAACTAAATCCAGACCAAATGATGAATTTAACTGATATAATGTTTGCAAATTTTAACAAATTTAACACATCATTAATAGGTCTTGCCACTATCATTGTTTTAATCGTTAGTTTGATTGGTTGGCGCTTGCGTCATGTACTTGATATTCTTGCTTTAGGACGTGAAACCGCTCTCAATCTTGGAATTGATTATCACAAAAGCGCGACAGCTATTCTTATTTTTGTTTCAATCCTTGTATCCATTTCCACCGCACTTGTCGGACCTGTTACTTTTTTTGGGCTATTAGTTGCTAACCTTTCCTATGTGCTCTCCCCTCAAGCAAAACATAGCATTGTTATGCCGATTGCCATATTATTGTCTATTATTTGTTTAGTTGGCGGACAATTCATTTTAGAACAAATTTTCAATATGGCAGGACGATTAAGCTTTATTATTGAATTTTGTGGTGGAACCTCTTTCCTAATTCTATTGATGAAGGGAAAATTAAAATGATTGAAATCAACAATCTTTCCAAAGCTTATGGATCTAGATTGATTATCGATAATTTATGTCTTCATCTTCCCAAAGGAGGAATTATTTCTCTTATTGGCCCAAACGGTTCTGGGAAATCAACCCTTTTAATGATGATAAGACGCCTTCTCCCAAGTCATAAAGGCACAATTAACGTCGATGGTTTAGACATTTACAAAACACCACATGATATTTTAGCCCAAAAACTTTCACTTTTGCGTCAAGATAATCCGTTGTCTGTCCGTTTAACTGTCCACGACTTAGTAAGTTTTGGGCGCTACCCTTATTCTAAAGGTCGATATAACAACAAAGATAAACAATTTATTGAGAGTGCACTGCGATATCTCGGCTTAGAAGACTTAAAAGACCGTTTTTTGGATGAACTATCTGGGGGACAGCGACAACGGGCTTTCATAGCCATGGTCATTTGCCAAGATACTGACTATCTTCTGTTAGATGAACCATTAAATAATCTTGATATGAAACATTCTATTGCCATGATGAAGCAATTACGCCGCACAGCTGATGAGCTCAAAAAAACAATTCTTATTATCATGCATGATATTAATTTTGCATCATCATATTCCGATATGATCGTTGCACTAAAAAATGGTCAAGCAGCTTATTGTGGAACACCAAAAGAAATTATGCAGCCCAGAATCCTTAAAGATATTTATGATGTAGACATTCAGATCCAAACAATAAATGGCACACCAATCGCTCTTTATTACCAATGAATTCTTCTTGTTATCAAGGATTACAAAGATTCTTTTTTAAGTTGCGTACATCGCAAAATCTGCTAAAAATAACGAAACTTGCTTGCTGGGGAATAGTTTAATGGTAGAACAGCGGACTCTGACTCCGTCAATCTTGGTTCGAATCCAGGTTCCCCAGCCAGTTTCTCAATAAAGTTGACCATTCAAAGAAAATATTAAGCTTACTGTTTTATCAGGAAATTACTGTGAATTGTTTTAAAGATTTTTACCATTTCATTTCCAGCCACCTCTACTGCCCCATTGAAGCTGGCAAAATATTACATCTTTTTTTACATTAATTCAAACATACATCTATATGTTTTTGTAGAATCGCCATTTTTGCATCAGCTGCTATATATCACAATTCATTTCTCAAATCATAAGCCGATTTTTTAACAACCGCTAAATGATAAAGCACTCTATGGAATAAGCCAAATTATTTTTTCTAGTCATTTACTGCCTCCTCCATAAATAAATTTCATAACAAACAAGTATCGTATGGCTGCACTGGAAAATCAAAATATCGCTGTCACTAAAGAATTTTTAAACACCTATGGGAAACGCTGAAGTTACTTCATAAAGTATCATACACCCATTCAACATAATAAACTAAAAAACACTCTTTTTATAAAACTCTGAATGTCATATTATCATAAATCTCAGAAATATATGTGAAGATGGATGGTATAAAATATTAAGTGCATCTGCCACTCTTGATCAAAAATTAACAAACAGAATGGAAAAGTTAGTATTTGAACTGCAAGCACAATTTAATTATCAAAGTCTTATGTTTTATTTATTGATCAAAATGATATATTTGATACTATTACAAATGAAAACAATTTTTAACAATATGGATAATTCATATCAATGACTAAGACAGTATTGGCAGATTCTTAATTGATATATAATGTATTTTACATTGCAGAAAATACACCATTTTTTTATTTTACGGAATAGAAAAAACTTTCTATAATAGATCGAATATTCCCAAAATTTTTGCGATGGTAACACGATAAAGATTAGTGAGATTCTTCACCTTAGCTCTACGGAATCTTTGATTAAGCTAATCAAACGTTTGTATATAATTATCTCAGAATATCAAGCTTTGTAGAGATATTTTCTGTCACAATAATAACCTTCTAAAAGATAATATATCTGAAATTAATGTTTCCTATAAAATACAATATCATTTCAAAATCATTTTAAAATATTTTATAAAAAACATTTCAAATAATTCATTTTAGTATTTACAAAAAATACATAATGAAATAAAGCCAATCGGTACTTGCTCCATAAAAATGGAATGAGCATTAAGAGCATATCAACATTAAGAGCCTACTTATGTATAAGAAAAAATTTTTATTGTGTACAATTGCCGGAACTTTGATTTTCTCTCACTTTAGTTCAGCGTATGCAGAGACTACTCCCCTCATTTACTCCCCTAAAGTTGATGCTAGCGAGGGAGAGAAGACTGTAAGCAATGCCAATATCCGCGATAGAGTTGTTGCAGTCAATGCAAGTGGGCAACAATCATCTGCCATGATTGAAAACGCGACTATAACTTCGGAACTTCTTTTGTTTAGTGCGACAAAAGGTGCGCGAATTAATGCAAAAGCAATTACTGGCAAAACAATGACGACAGGGTTACAAATCGGAAATTCTACGATCAATCTTGAAGATTCCATTATCACTGTCAAAGGTAATCATGAAGGCTATGGTATCGTTTTCGAAAGCGGAGCGGTAGCCAAGAATAGTGAGGCAGTACTTACTAATTCAAAGATTTTTGTTAAAGATGGGATTGGTATTTTTGGAGCATCAGCAGGCGGTAACGTTAGACTGAAGAACTCAGAAATTCATGCTGATATGTTATTAAAAAACGTAAGTATGATGTTGATGCCTATTCCCTCTACTCTTACCTTGACTGCCGATCATTCGATTTTAAAAGGAAAAGCAAGAACATCGAAAGAAAAAACAACAATTCTTACTTTGAATAATGATAGTAAGTGGTTTGTAACAATCAGTGAAGGTGAAACAGATAATGATACCAATCTGTTTAACTATTTGCTACGTAGCCTTAATGACAGAGCTCATTCGAGTGTTTCAGTTTTGAATCTTAAAAACAGTTCTATCATATTTAACAAGCCGATAGATGATCAATATCAAACCTTAAGTGTAGGACGCTCGCAAAAAGCTGAAGAAAACTCCCTACCAGGTTTAAATCTGCAATTACCTGCTCTGCCATTGCCTGCAGCGGCAGCCCCCCAACAAGCTGAAGAAAACCCTCGAGAAAATGGAAATGAGCAGTCTAATGTAGAAGCTGTTTATAATGCAGTAGGCGATGCAAGAATTTATGCTAATCTTAAGTGGAGCAATGGTGCTGCAAAAGACCAACAAAAAGCTGATCGGTTTCTTGTTTATGGCGATGTATCAGGCACGACAACACTCTATTTAAATACTCCCTTTGAAAATAAAAAAACAAGTACAGACAATGCTATTCCTCTGAATACACGCGGTCTTTCTCTTGTACAAGTGTCTGGAAAAACAGATGAAAATGCCTTTAAATTAGCGAAAGGCTACGCCACAATGAGTGGTTTACCTTATAAGTATGTGCTCAGAGCCTATGGACCAACGTCAAGTCTTGGTAAAGCAAATGCGGAACAGAATGTCTTGGGAGAAGGTGATGATTTTTGGGATTTCCGCTTACAAAATGCATATCTTGATTCTGAAGCAAAAATTAAAGCTCTTGTCCCGCAAGTTGCTAGTTATTTGGTCATGCCTAGCGCTTTGTTTTCCGCTGGATTGGCTGATATAAATAATCAAAATACCCTATTAACCAATGTAATAGAGACAGAACATGACCCGAAAGAGAACAAAAAGCAAGGTGTCTTCGCGTCTGTTTATGGCAATAAAGTTACATTATCTTCTCACCGTGATCCACATCAATATGGTTACGGCGCTGATGTTCAATATACTGCGTTACAAGCAGGCGTCATGTTATCTGCACTAGAAGATAAAAATATTGCTATAAAATTTGGTCTTTTAGGAACATACGGAAAATTAGATTTTACCCCAAAGGATATGGAAAACTCTGGGAAAAGTATGTTTGATAAATGGTCACTCACCGCATATAGCAATATTCAACACAGTGATAGTATATATGTGAACGCATTCTTTTCTTATGGGACTTTGAATGGAAACATTACCACGGGTCTTACTGGAAATACTGCAAAAATAGATGACACTAAAATATTAAACGCATCAGCCACCATTGGCCAGAAATTGACAACCGGTGTTGAAGGGTTGGTCTTTGAACCACAAGCGCAGCTTATTTATCAGAATCTCATGCTTGATACCATAACAGATGTCGACGGCTTTGAAGTAAATATGGGCAAGCCGCATCAATGGTTAGTACGTGCTGGAGGACGATTGGTACATCATGTGCCTCAGAACGAGAAAGGCCGTACCGTTTCCTTCTATGGTAAATTAAATGCTCTTAAAGCATTTGGTGATGATGGCTCAATAAAGATTGGTGACACTTTTCACCGTGACTCTATGGGATCTTCGATTGAAGGTGGCATAGGAATCAATGCGCAATTATCTCAGACTCTAGAGCTTCGTGGTGATGTCAGTTATCAACATAAGCTCCAAAAAGCTGGCATATCTGGTGTTAATTTCTCTGGTATAATACGTTATCGTTTTTAAATATTTATTGAATAGCACCTTTTAAAACATATAAAATATCTAGAATAACTTGTTTTGAAATTTATAAGAATATATAATGTGTTGAAAGCATTTTGGTTTTTAGAAGGGGGGTGAATATTTTAGGAATATTTATATGAAAAAACATATCTTACTATGCACAGTTTCTGGGATTATTTTTTGTTCTTATTCGAGTCTGTCTTATGCCATCACAGTGAATGATACTATTGCTCCGTCTAAAACTGATTATAGATCTTATAAAGATTATACATTTACAGACCCTGCAGCTGCACTTAAAGCTGATCGCAGCCTTTTAAAATCTGTGTCTCAAAAATCTAAAAATAATAAGTCTGTAAGAGAACCTGAAAAAGTCAGTACTACAGTACCTTCTCCGTTTTCTACAGAAACATCAGACTCTTATTATACATATAAACCTTGGAACAATGATGCAGGCTCTTCAAACGATCGTTCCGCGATTTTAAGTGAAAAACCTGAAGGTACTACTCAGGAGACAGGAGGAGCTAAAAGTAGAAGGCGCCAGCTCCCCTCTTTAACTGAATCATCTTCCATTGAAAAATTGCCTTCACTTGACAACCTAAGTGCTAATCCTAATAAGCAACCGCCTGTCCCTAGCAAACCAAGCGCTCGCCCTGAACAACAATCACCTGTAGCTGGAAATCCAGGCGCTCGTTCTGAGCAGCAACCGCCTGTACCTAGAAAGCCAGCAGATTCTGTACAGGTGGTAGATTCTCAATATCAATCTGCAATTGATGTTCGTGATGGTACAGTTGTAACACGTAATAATGTTAAAATTAATGATAGAATTTCTGCTGTAAATGCACATGGAAAAGGTTCTGTAGTCAAAATAATGGAAGGCGATATTACTTCAGACTTCATTGCATTAAGTGCAAATAATGGAGGAACTATTGATGGGACAGACCTTACTGTGAAAGCAGTAACTGTGGGTTTGCTCAATACAGGCGGTACTATCAAACTTAATAATTCAACTGTAACTGTTACGGGTGATCATGAAGCCTATGGTATAGCTTTTGAGAAAAATTCTTTTGCCTACAGAAATCCAAATATAGGTAATGATGCTGATAACCATCCTATCCTAGGAAACATTCCCAATACCGTAATATTGACTAATACGACGGTTTCTGTTCCCAATGGTATTGGTATTTATGCACCGCAACAGACAATTAATACTATAAAACTCATGAATTCAAAAATCAGCGGTGATATCTTAGCAAAAAGTGATGAAGGTAATAAAAAATTTCCACATAGTCTTGTGTTAGTTGCCGATAGTTCTTTCTTAGAAGGCCAAACAAAAATGTTAGGAGAGAGCGGGATATTTTTTGATCTAAATCATAACACAAGATGGTTTTTGAAAACTAATAACAATCCAAAGCTTAATGATTATGGTCGCTCTGACCATTTGTTATTGGGTGTTAATGAAAGATCATATTCGAGCCTTTTTGCGCTGAGTCTTAGCGATAGCTCTATTGTGTTTGATAAGCCAACAGATGGGATTTATCAAACCCTGCATGTAGGGTTTAACACACTTCATCCTGATCTGCGGCAAGAAAATGGGGATCCTATGATAGCCTATAATGCACAAGGTAAAGCTGAAATTTATTTACACTCTCAGTTGAGCCATAATCTGCCAATAGACAAACAGAAAACCGATCGGCTATTATTCTCTGGCAGTGTATCAGGTAAGACTATAGTCCACGTTGACCTTTCTCAAGATAAGGGAACAACAAACAGCGATTTTGTTTGGGAAAAAGCAATGGCTTCTATCCCTATTGCAAGACATGGGATTTCGCTTATTCAAGTTAATGGAAAAGCTGAGAAAGACTCATTCAGGTTGCCAGGAGACTATACGACAATGAGTGGCTCACCTTATAAATATATTTTAAGAGCCTATGAACCAGGTAAATCTGATGTTAGCCAGAATCTTCTGAATGTAAACAACGATGGCTTCTGGGATTTCCGATTACAAAATGAATATGTTGATGGCGATAAAAATGTTAGAGCGCTCTTGCCACAGGTAGCAAATTATTTAGTTATGCCAGGTGCTTTATTTTCTGCCGGATTCTCTGATATTAACAACAAAAACGTATTGATAGATACTATACGAATAAAAATGTTTGAATCAGAGGATAAGAAAAGTAAAGGGATCTTTGTATCTTCCTATGGTAATAAACTTACATTATCTTCTAGCCGCGATCCAAAGCAATATGGTTATGATGCTGATGTGAATTATAAAGCTATACAAGTAGGCACTGTATTGGCCGCATTAGAAGGAACAGATATTACTACCGATTTTGGTCTTTTAGGAACATACGGAAAGTTGACTTTTACTCCAAAAGGGATGAAAGATTCTGAAAAGACAATGTTGGATAAATGGTCAATCACAGCATATAGTGGTCTTAAGCATAGCAATGGTTTGTATGTAAATGCTTTTCTTTCATATGGAACTTTGAAAGGAGATATTACTGCTCCTCTGATCAAAGGTAAAACAGAATTGAAAGGCACGGGAATGTTAAGTGCATCTGCTACAATTGGTCAAAAATTAGAGACCAATATTAAAGAGTTAGTCTTTGAACCACAAGCACAGCTTGCTTATCAAAATCTTATGTTCAAGACCCTCTCAGATGCTGAAGGCTTTGAAGTGGATATGAAGAATCCTCATCAATGGTTAATACGTGTTGGCGGACGTTTAACACGAAGCGTGCTTATCGCTGAAGAAGGTCGTAGTGTATCTTTCTATGGAAAGCTGAATGTTCTTAGAGCTTTTGGTGACGGTAAAACGATACGCATTGGTGATACGTTTCATACTGACTCTATAGGATCATCAATTGAGGGCGGGATCGGTGTTAACGCCTATTTATCTCAGAATGTTGCATTTTATGGGGATGTTAGCTATCAGCATAAACTCCAAAAAGCTGGTGTATCTGGAACAAATCTTTCCGGTGGAATACGCTACCATTTTTAAAACCAATAAAGCATAATTTTACTAAAAAGGCAGCACGATGTGCTGTCTTTTTCTTTTAGAGAAGTCTATACTTTTCAGAAAAGACTTTTATAAAAAGCCGTTATAAGAATTATCATTAACCAAGTACAAAATTGATAAAAATTCCACACGGTATAATAACCAAAGAAATCTCTACTCAACTTGACAAAAGATCATGATATTATGAGATCTTTTATTTATCCAGAGTGATAATTTAAAATCACATATTTAATTTAATTGTGTGTTCAAACACCCATTCTTTTATCATAATGACATGTAAATAAACCCAAAAAGATTTTTCCATAAAACTACAACATTATTTGATATAAAAAAGATGTAAAAAGACCCCTCCTCCATTAATGAAAAATGAAAATAAGAAGACATAACCTCTTTCTTTCCAGAGGCATCTCTCTTAAAATCAAGGAGAAATCTTTCCTCAACGTTAGATCGAACTTTATACGAAGCGCTTGATATAAAAACAGACCGCACCAAACACATCTAGCTCCACAGAAGTCATACTCATGGCTTCAAAAAACTAAAATTGGCTAGATCACCAGTTCCATCTGACTCTTTTGCACGCGTAGAAATTTGCAAAGCTTGCGAAAGATCATTTACTGCATCCAAGTATGTTTGAAGAAACTCACTGTTTCGATGTAATTTTTCCTGTAAATCCGATAACAAGCTTTCTATTTCATGCTCAATATCTTGATTCATGTAACGCTTGACATCACTCATAGATTTATTAAGATCGCGCAGACCACGTATTTTGCATAAATTTATTTCTGCATAATCTGGAACACCGTTTCTCTCGAGCATAGAGCTTTCATAATCGATCACTTGAGATAACCCTTTGACTGCGGTTACAAATTTTGTCATCGCCCACTCACGACAAATATGGTCGTTATCAAGAACTTTTGCTTTTGATTCAATCATTTTTATTCCCCCTTCAACAATATTATTTTAATGGTTTTGAAACTGAAAATGATCAAGTAGCTTCTCTCGATATCGACGTACGAAATTAAATTCATTGTACGAATAATTACATCGACGATAGTACAAGAATCCCTAAAAGTTCAAATCTGTTCAGCTTACTTATATGAAACAAGTTTCTCTTTTGCTAAAGAACATGCAAACCCCACTAGGATAAGACCAATTCTATAAAATGCTAAAAACCCTCACATTCATAGACAGTGAACATCACATCCTTAACAAAAACTGACAGCACATAGAACTGTAAAGATTAGCTTGTTGCCCATCTTTCTTCTAGCTTCATATGCACCTAGTGCTACACACACCGTGTCTCAACAGTTAGTTCGCACTAATACAGAAAGATCCATCCTCCTTCGTGTCGGCTGCCCACACACGACTCTAAACAAAACAACCGTTATAAAAATACTCTTTTAAAATAGATCGACTCCTGTAGCCTTCTCTTTTTAAATGACTATCCGCTTTTCTTTGCAATTATAGGGAAATGGTACAAGATTTTTTTTACCATTTCAAGCATTCATTAAAAAAGCATAAAGCTTGTGATTATTCAATAGAGAATAGACTGTTAGACTCATATCTCTACAGAGACTCTCACCGTTTTGTTGACAATGTAATCTTCTAATATACTCGCATATAATCAAATAAATTAAATTTTTATTGCTAAAGCGACATCTTTTTATTTAATTCTGCTTGAAAACAAAACTTTCTAAAAGTCGAAGTCCCTCTGTCTATCGCTTCTAATAAAGTCAGCTCAGCCTTCCAACATTTAGACATCAGCCTATACCACATGATTTTCTCCCGCTAAACAGCAATACTTAAATACCCTTTTACAAAAAGCAACGTTATACAATTTTTATTTTTTATTATGCAAAATCAATTAGCAAATTAATATGAAAAAGGCTTTTTTGTATAAAATCTGCATACTTAAAAAAATACAACACAATAGTCTTCTTCACTTCCCTTATAAGATGCAACACAAATGCCCACCAATTCTTCGTAGGATAGAAAAGTCATTTTAGGCTTGCCGAATATCTTGTATCAGCGTATATTACAGACTGTAATATTGTGTGATCCATAAATCGCTCCTACAAAAAACAAAAAGAGGTTCTTATGGCTGATCTCATAAAGACTGCTATGCTTTATTCAATGTTGATTATCACAATCAATGTAGCTGTTGTTTTAGCATTCGTAATAGATACGTAATTTCTATGATCTGCACAAATTTTGCAGATAAATCAGACACCGATTCCAAGTGTCAGGAGTAAGGTGTGCGTTCATTTTTATTTTTTTGATAAATAAACCTCTACGAGATTTTTTGGCGTCTCCATACCACTTCTATCGTATCAAATTTCCCTCATTTCACTCCTCAAACAGAAAAAACAGAAGCTCCTTTTGATGACTTACGTAGAAAAAATCCACTGCCTAAGATTGTGTCGTTTACCAATGTGTTTTTCAAATCTCTGTTCATAAGCTATCAAGAGAAGCGACTATAAAAATCTTTTTCACTTTTCTTTAGCCTACTATTCACCATATGAACTGTCGTCAATGTACCCTACAGATAAAATAAGATTTTTTATTTCCGCAAAAAAACGCTAATATAGGAACAAAATTTTTATTCCTATCAATTAATATTTACTTTCTCATGGTAATACAGCAGGTATTATGACGACATGCAGGTCTCAGATTTACTGGATCCAATGATTTTAATAATAAATTCAATAGACAATATTATTGCAATTATAGCACAATATAAAACATCACACACTTGCTAGAGCTTGATCTTGATAACACCAGGAAGATCACTCCAGCCAATTGAAATTTATGATCTCACATTACTTTTTATATTTCATACTTTTCCATATTTTTTTGAAAGCAATTCACGCACCTCATCTGCTATTTTTGTTCCGCGGCTTGCGCAACTTGTCTTAATTAAACGATGCAAACTTTCCGGCACATCAATTGTAAGGCGCTTCATACGTTCATCCTGATGATCCCCACGATCTTCCACCCATGCATCAGCTGTTGCAGGAATTGATTTATTAGTTGGCTTTGTCCCAATTTTAATCTTTTTACTCATCGTGCTAATTCCTTTACCTCAGCAGCAACAGCTTCAATCTCTGCTGCGGCTGGTCCTTCCTGATCAATTTCATAGACTGCCTTTCCCTGTGCTGCAGCTTCTGCAAAAATTACACGCTGTGCAACACTAGAAGAAAGAACACGCATGGAATACACTGAAAGAGCTTCCCCGACATCACGCCCTATTGCTGTATTTACTATTTTACGATTAATCACAAAAACAGATTTCAGATTTTCTTTATATACACGAGCCTCATCAATAAGCTTTACAATTCCATCGGCTGCCCAAATATCATAGGGACTAGGCTGAACTGGAATAAGTACTAAATCCGAAGCCATAATAGCACTGCGTGCAAGATCAGTCACACGTGGAGGGCCATCAATAAAGATATGATCGTAACCATCACCAATCTGTGCAATCTCTTTATGAACTGTTGCCCGTGGCAAACCAACAACTGGAAACAAGGGATCATCTTCACGAGCAGCAGCCCAATCCAAGGCACTGCCTTGCGGGTCTGTATCAATAAACAAAACACGTGCTCCAGCGCGCGCAAAACTGGCAGCGAGATTAACACTCAACGTGGTTTTTCCAACACCACCCTTTTGATTCAATAGTCCAATTATCATTAATTACGCCTTTCAGCTTTATCGTTTTTACGTTTATACAGAAAACAATAAAGCACACAAGCATCTTATAAATTTAAAACAATTGCTCTCTTCTGTTCCTCAATTAAAATACGCTACAGACACAATAATCTCTCTTAAATGCTTTGGTGAAAATATGTTCACTTTGTTTACAACCCAATACAAGCGCCAAAACGAAAGAGCAGCTCTCTACTTGCATGAAATATACAAGCCATTATCAAATCTGTGAATTTAAGACCTCAATTCTCTCCCCCCTTAAAAGAATCTTTAACAAAAAGCCTAGAAAAATATTCTCAGATTGAGGATTCCCTTTTCAAGATCCTCGTCAGCACAATAACTGCCGTTAATAAACTTTTCCCCAAAATAATCGCATAAATGTATCAGATGATATCATCATACCCAAATAGAAAAGATTATTGATAGAAATCGTTACGCTATAAACAGAATACTTAACATACTTTATGTCATGCACTTTTTCCAACTGAGTTATTTTACTCGACAAGTAAAACATCTTTGTTAAAACATTGCCCCTTAAAATCTTCTCTTTATACTTTCCTTTCAATGTGCCAATAAAGGAATATTGTAAAGAATACCATTGGGGATGAGCAAAAATGAACTTGCAACAAATTGAACCTCATATTTTCATCAGTGGCCAAATTAGCGTCGAAGATATAGAATCATTAGCAAAATCGGGCTTTAAAACGATTATTTGCAACCGACCTGATCAAGAAGATATCCATCAACCTGATTTTTCGATTATCAAGGCAACAGCGCAAAAATATGGAATAAAGGCCTATCATATTCCGATTGTTACCTCCTGCTATAAACAAACAGATGTTGCAGCCATGAAAAAAGTTTTAGAAACGGCATCTCTTCCCCTTGTATCTTATTGCCGTTCTGGAGGACGCTCGATGCATCTTTATCGTTTAGCACGCCTTTATTAATCACCTATTTTAATTGATTAGAAAGAAACAGACGATAAATTTCTAAGCTGCGAAACACCAGATTGTAAAAAGGTAAAGATAATGCCAAAATCAGATCTTAAAATCTTTGATTCCTCAGCTCATCAAAGAAAACGCCATATATTCCATGATGTTTTAGAATACATTTTCATCATTATGATCAGTTTAAGTGCTATTTTTGCCTCTCTCATATCTTTTTCAAAACATATGAAGGTATATTTTTAAAAGTAAGTAACTCGTCCAGCTGTGATAATGGCTGTGCTGCCTTCAAAATTGACCTTGCTGCTTTTTCATCACATTGCATTTGTGCAATTAAAGGTTCAAGTCCATTAAACTTTTCTTGTCCGCGCAAAAACTCTAAAAAAGAAACAGTACAGCTTTCTCCATAAAGATTGTCATCAAAGTCAAACAAGTAAGTTTCCAGAAGAAGTGCTCCATTTTCAACAACCGTTGGACGACACCCAAAACTTGCAACCCCATCATACAAAATACCGTTAGCACGCCGCAATCGTACTGCATAAACACCCTGAGCCAAACTGGTTTGAGGAGGTAAAATTTGATTAGCGGTAGGGAACCCTAAAAGACGTCCGAGCTTTTCCCCAGATACGATACTTGAGCGCACCCGATAATGATACCCTAATAAATGAGCTGCTTTTTTTACCTGACCTTGCAAGAGAAGCTGACGAATAAAACTAGAAGAAATCATCCTCTGCTGTTGTGTCTCTTCTGCGCTATACATAGAAGGAATTTGCACAACCTCAAACCCACATTCTTTTCCCCTCTGACACAAAAGATGCGAATTTCCACTTCTTTTATAACCAAATTGAAAATTTTCACCCGTTACTACAACCGAAATATCAAATGCTTCTTTTAAAATAACATTGATAAATTCATCGGCTGAAAGAGCAGCTAAACCTGCATCAAAAGTCTGTTCAATTACACCATGAAATCCAAGAATTTTAAAAATTTCAGCCTTTTCAGCAGCCTCTGTTAAACGATCCACAGGAGTTTCCTGTTGAAAAAAGCTTCTTGGATGTGGTTCAAATGTTAAAACAAGAGCTGGTTTATTGTTTGCACGCGCTAAATCGAGCGCTTTTTGGAGCACTGCTTGATGACCACAATGAACACCATCAAAATTTCCAAGTGCCAACACCGCCCCTCGCCAAGCGGAAGGAAGCATATTAGCTCCCTGAAGACGTAAAAAATTAGACATTACTGAAGTGCCCACATCATTGCTTTTGGTTCATAACCATAATGTTTTAAAAATGCGTGCAAAGCTTCTTTATCCACCACGCCATTTTTCATATAATCATGGCGATGAATACCACTCATGATGTAAAGCGCATCAAGACCAAAATCGACTGCTCCTTTGACATCAGTTAAAAGACCATCACCAATAGCTAAAACGTTGCTTTTTTCCATTGGCTTGCACATTTCTCGAAGTTTTTCAAAGGCACAATTATAAATCGAAGCATGGGGTTTCCCAGCAACTCGCACTTCACCCCCCAATTGCTGATAAAGACGCGCTAATGCACCAGCGCACCAAAACTCTTGATTTCCAGAATGTACAATAATATCAGGATTGGCACAAATAAACGGTAAATTTCGTGCCCGTATACGATGAAACATACTTTCATAGGCACGCGGCGTTGCATCAAGATCTTTAAGAAAGCCACTGCAAACTACAACAGATGCTTCCCATTCTTCAACGAGTTCACACTCTAATCCTTCAAATAAAACCAAATCACGTTGCAAACCAATAAAAAAAACTTTACGCGGTGCAGCACGAATGAGATCCCTTGTCACATCACCTGAAGTGATAATTGCATCATAATATCCGTTATGAATGTTCATGCTCTGTAATTGAGCGATCACATCTTCCCGAGGTCTAGGTGAATTGGTTAGAAAAATGACACTTTTTCCCATTTGTCGGATTTTGTGCAACACTTTTAACGCTGGTTCAAATGCCTTCTCACCATTATGCACAACACCCCAAACATCGCAAAAAACAGCATTATAATGTTCTATAATACTCTCGATATGGGTGAGTTCGTTCATGGTGCACCTGTTTACCTGTTTGTCATTTATCAAACTATCTTTAAAGTTACTTATCGAAAGATCATTCTCGTGTCATCTGCTTTCTTAATACTGCACCTTTTATTGCTCTCTCTCTCCCTTAGAAAAAGATCATCGTTTACAATAATATCTATAGCTCATATCCTACTTCTTTAAAACTTGTGTTAAAACTATGAGGCTTTTTCTGGAACTTTTTCCCTCCCCAAAACTTATCCCATTACTTTCAAGTTTATTAATTTTTGTCAGAGGACTTTTCTTGACCATTTTTCATCAAGATATCCTAAGCTATTACGTAAAACATTGCAGATAACAACTCCCACTAAAAGAAAGTACTTTCAATTCCCACCTTTTGTAGAAAATTAAAAAACGCTCACGATCAAATTTAAAAATGTACGTGCTGTGTGTATATTTTTAAAAGAGTGTCTGCAAAAATAAGAGATCCAACAATCATTTTTTCATTTAAATCGAAACACTCAACCTAAATGCTTACATCAACGCATTGATTTTAAGCATAACGATTGTTCCTCACCTTCAATAAGATCTCTTTACACAACACACTGTATCAATGTTCCAAAATTTTACTCTGAATCGGCAAAAACTCTCCACTAAAAATGAATAAGAAAGAAAATAGAATACATACATAATTCATACTATCTATCTAAAGTAGGAAAAAAACTGTAAAAATAAAACGGTAGAAAAATAGAATGGCACAACCAGCTAATTATGATAAAGCTTATAAAAGAAAATGAATTTCATACGTATCTATCTAAAAAAAATTAAACACAGCACATTTATAAAATGCCCCTTACAAACCCATTTTCCGGAGCTTTTTCTAGTTATCGCCTTATCCCATATTTCCAGCTTTTAAAAAAAAGAATATTGATGTCAACAATAAACCCTATACCACTACAGAAAGAAAGAGATAAAGAAGCAAATAGAGCAGCACTTTTAACGGCTCATATCTCAAAAACAAATTGTGAGGCGAGTTTTATTTTTTTCAATATACTGAAAACACTCTGAATGTACTTTTATTGACAGAAGGATAAACACCATCGTAAAACGCTTTAGAATAGTACTTACTGGCATGTTGATCAGATCCTTACAATCTACAATGATTTTTATGTATCTTTTCATCTCCTCTTTATATAGCAAACTTATGTATCTTTATGACCCTAATTAAAAAATTTGCCACTGTTGCTACTGGAACCTTAATGAGTCGTATTTTTGGCTTTGTACGCGAAATGCTGATGGCCGCAGCTCTTGGTACGGGTCCTGTTTCTGATTCATTTAACGCTGCTTTCCGTTTTCCCAACACATTTCGCCGATTTTTTGCTGAAGGTGCCTTTAATGCAGCTTTTATTCCTCTTTTTTCGAAAAAAATCACCGAAGATGGTACGGAAGCTGCCTGCAAATTTGCAGAAGAAGTATTTGGTGTTTTATTTTCATTTCTTTTACTCTTAACCATTGGCATGGAATTAAGTATGCCATTTTTGGTACGAACCATTATTGCTCCAGGTTTTGCAGAAGATGCGACAAAATTTAATGCTACGATTCATTTTACCGCGATCATGTTTCCTTATTTAACATGTATGTCTTTAGCAGCAATGATGGGTGGAATGCTCAATGCTCTGCGACGCTACTTTGTTGCAGCCATTGCTCCTCTTTTTTTGAATATTATTTTGATTATCGTGCTCGTCTATGCTTGGATAGATCAGCTTGATGCTTGGCATATTGGATTAAATCTTTCTTGGGGTGTTATGGTTGCAGGACTTCTCCAACTTGCTTTAATAGCAATCGCTTTGCGTCAAAACGGAATGAAGTTTTCCTTCCGCGTCCCTCATTTTAGCCCCAATGTTCGCAAACTTTTAACTTTGGCTTTGCCGGCAGCCATTACGGGAGGCATTACGCAAATTAATTTATTGATCAACACCAATATTGCCTCTAGCCAATCTGGAGCTGTATCTTCTTTAGTTTATGCAGATCGCCTTTATCAATTACCGCTAGGAGTCGTAGCAATTGCAATAGCAACCGTTCTTTTACCAGAATTAACGAGAGCCCTACGCAGCAAAAAATACAAAGAAACTCATAATTTACAAAACCGTTCTATTGAATTAACCTTGTTGTTGACACTACCTGCTTCCATCGCCTTTTTGCTCCTATCTAATCCCATTGTCAGCTTGCTCTTTGAGCGTGGGCAATTCACAGAAGAATCAACATATCATGTTGCACAGTTACTGGAACTTTATGGAATAGGGCTTCCAGCTTTTGTCTTGATAAAGGTTTTTATTCCTAATTTTTTTGCCCGTGAAGATACAAAAACACCTATGATTTTCACAGGCATTTGCGTTTTTATCAATATCAGTCTTGCATTAACATTATTCCCAATTTTGTCAGCACGAGGTATCGTCATTGCTGAAATTACCTCTGGATGGATCAACACGCTGTTGCTTTGTGCTTTCCTCATCAAACGCGACTACTGGAAACACGACGCACAACTAATAAAAAGAATTGCACGCTTGATTATTGCCACTTTTTTCAATGTAATAACTCTACATTACATGCTGGATGTGTTTGGGTTTTTATCCACCTCTTTGTCCTCGCAAGCGCCATTCTTCTTACGCGCTTTCGCCTTAGCGGGCATAATGAGCTTCATAGTTCTCGTGTACATTATAGCATATTTTTTTCTTGACGCTCGTTCCTTTTTTCTCACTCTCAAAAATTTAAAACAACGCCTGTGATATTTTATCTTGCTTTCAAAAAGACGCTTTGTCACAACGCACACAATGAATAATTTTACAAAGAAAGAATTATCCTATGAATACCTTCACACCCCTTGTCTTTTCCGGCGTACAACCAAGTGGTCATCTTCATCTTGGCAATTACCTTGGAGCTATCAAGCATTGGGTTGAACTGCAAGCATCCTATAACTGCTTATATTGCGTTGTTGATATGCACGCACTGACTGTTAATCCAGACCCACATGCCTTAAATGAATCGATCAGAGCGGTTACAGCGGTCTTTTTAGCGGCTGGAATTGACCCTCAAAAACAAATTATCTTCAATCAATCGCAGGTTTTTCAACACACGGAATTGGCTTGGATTTTTAATTGTATCGCCCGTATTGGTTGGCTTCAACGCATGACACAGTTTAAAGATAAAGCAGGAAAAAACCGCGAACAAGCATCTCTTGGGCTTTTTTCTTACCCAAGCCTGATGGCTGCTGATATTTTAGTCTATCGTGCTACCCATGTTCCAGTAGGAGAAGATCAAAAACAACATGTCGAATTGACACGCGATATTGCACAAAAATTTAACAACGACTATGCTCATCGCATTGCTGATTTAAATTTTGGTGTCTCTATACAAATAGGAGAGGAAAAAAAACAAGCTTTTTTCCCAATACCAGAAGCTCTTATTGGAAAAACAGCCACACGCGTGATGTCCTTGCGTGATGGTACAAAAAAAATGTCAAAGTCAGATCCTTCAGATTTTTCACGCATTAATTTAACAGATGATGCTGACCTTATTACAAAAAAAATACGCAAAGCAAAAACCGATTCCGCCCCTCTACCCGACACACCGGAGGCCTTGGAAAAACGACCAGAAATCGATAATCTGCTTGGTATCTATGCTGCCTTTGCTGAAATAAGTAAAGAAAAGGCTCTTTCAGAGTTTTCTGGACAACAATTTTCACTTTTTAAAACAGCCTTAATCGATCTTATTGTCCATAAGCTTGCTCCCATCACACAAGAATTACGTCGTCTTAACCAAGAAAAAAGTTATATTGATTCTATTTTGTGTAGTGGTGCACAGCGTGCCAGTGCAATAGCAGAAAATAATATGAAAAAAGTTCGTGAAATCGTCGGATTTGTGCATAATACATAACAAAATATATATAGTTAATAATAAATAAAAATACTTCATAAAAAATAGGGGGGAAAGCATGGTTTCTGAGGAAAAAAGCAAAAAAACAGATCACAAACGAAAAATTCTGGTTATTATCGATGGAACATCAGAATGTCGACGTGCCGTTGCTTTTGCTGCACAGCATGCTAAAAATACCAATAGAACATTAGTATTGCTTTCTGTCGTTGATAATTCAGAGTTTCAACATTTTCTGGGTGTTAATAATATCATGCGAACTGAATTAACGCAAAGTGCCTATGAAACATTAAAACAAATCGCGGATGATGTGTACACCGCTCACACCCTTGAAACAGAAATAATTGTGCGTGAAGGCAAAAAAATTGATGAAATTTTTGAACTCATCAATAAAGATAAGAAAATTTCTCTCATTGTTTTAGCTGCAAGTGGACAAGTCGAAGGACCAGGACCACTTGTGCAATTAATTAGCTCTCGGGAACCTGCTTTTTCTATCCCCGTTACTGTTATCCCAAGCAACCTTGCAGATGAGGATATTGAAATTCTCGCCTAAAATACAATAATATTTTATATGCTCAAGCCTCTTTCCAAATCTTAAAGCAATAAAAGGAGAATCTATGTTTATTCAAACTGAAACGACTCCAAATCCTGCAACACTAAAATTTTTGCCAGGTCGTGTGGTTCTTCCCCAAGGAGTATTAGAATTCTATTCACAAGAAGAAACCGCTAACACATCTCCTTTAGCTGCTAAACTCTTTAATATTCCCAATGTCAAAGGTGTTTTTTTAGGTTATGACTTTATTACCATAACCAAAAAAGATGGTGAATGGCAGCATCTCAAACCAGCAATTTTAGGCACCATCATGGAGCATTTTCTGTCTGGTGCACCAGTCATTACAACTGATGCTGCAACAAAAGCACAAACAAATGCGCTTAATGAAGAGTTCTATGATGAGAAAGATGCAGAGACTGTTTTAATCATTAAAGAGCTACTTGAAACGCGTGTTCGCCCAGCAGTTGCAAATGATGGAGGAGATATTACTTTCCGCGGATTTGAAAATGGTATTGTCTACCTCAATATGCGAGGAGCTTGCGCTGGATGCCCCTCTTCAACTGCAACACTTAAATATGGCATTGAAAATCTTTTACGACATTTTATCCCAGAAGTTCTTGGTGTTGAAGCCATGCCACAATAAACCAAAAGGTAAAACTTAAAAATATCCAACCAATAAAAATCAACTCTCTAAGAAAGCATGATGTGGTAGGGTATCATTACCTATTCAACTAACTGGAGTATACCACAGCCAACCTTTTGGATGGTACGACATTCTCATGTAAAACAAACCTATTAACATATCAGTCCAAAGTACGATTTGAACAGGCAATTTCTGAGGAATAAGCAAGGTTTCTAAAGAAAGCAGAAGAGTTTTTAACTAAAATAAGTTCCCGCTATACAAATTCGCTCGGACAACAGAAAAGATTTTCAACTTATAATAATATATATAGACTAAAACTTTTTAATGGCTTCCAACTTTATTCAGTTAACCTAATCAATTCTGATGGTTTTATGGTTCATATTTATTATTACCCTCCACAATACAAATACTTTATACCATCATCATTATTCTTAAGAAGAAATATATATTTCACTTGAAGTTTTTTAGCACCCTAACATCACTTCCATGAGTTACAGCATAATCATCTACATCTCATTGTTCACATTATAAAAAATATTAAAGTGAGAAAAATTTTTTTCGAAATCATTCATAAATGCACTCAAGATACCAAAATCATCTGCAATCTTCGTAAATATTCTGCAGTCTTCGTAAATATAAAGATCACTCCAGTGAAAATCTTTCATAAGATATCAGTTTGTGTAGCTGCCTCTTTGTTCAAAAAACACCCCTTTAAGCAGCCATAGAGCAAGAAATTTTTATTTTTTATTTCTCATGTAAGAGATTTCCAAAATACGACAAACTTTGAAAAAATCTCTCTACAAAAATACTTACTTAAAGCAAGCGAAAAAAACATTTAGGATAGTTAAGAAATAAGTCGGTTGATTGATGAGAGAATATATCAACACCATACGGGACAGCAATTATTAAAAGAAAGGCAAAACTCATACAAAAAACGGGTCGATCTCGACCCGTTTCTTTTACTACTATTTTTTAAAAGGCTTAGAAATCCATTCCGCCCATTCCGCCCATTCCACCGCCAGGCATTGGAGGCATTGGAGCATCTTTCTTTGGAACTTCAGCAACCATAGCTTCTGTTGTGATAAGAAGGCTTGCAATTGAAGCAGCATTCTGGAGAGCAGAACGTACAACCTTCACTGGATCAACAATTCCAAAAGAAATCAAATCACCAAATTGACCTGTTGCAGTATTGTAACCAAACGTGTCTGAATTATTTTCAAGCACTTTTCCAACAATAATTGCAGCTTCTTCACCTGCATTGGTAGCAATTTGACGAGCTGGAGCCTGTAGCGCACGGCGAACAATGCTGATACCAGCTTCTTGATCAGAATTTTTTCCTTTCACAGTCAACGCATTTGCAGCACGCAGTAATGCTGTACCACCACCGGCAACAATACCTTCTTCTACAGCTGCACGTGTTGCGTTCAAGGCATCATCAACACGATCTTTCTTTTCTTTCACTTCAACTTCTGTTGCACCGCCCACACGGATGACTGCAACACCACCAGCAAGTTTAGCGAGTCTTTCTTGCAATTTTTCACGGTCATAATCAGAAGTTGTTTCTTCGATCTGCATTTTGATCTGGCTTACACGTGCATCAATTTCAGATTTCCGTCCAGCACCATCAATAATTGTCGTATTTTCTTTAGAGATATTTACTTTCTTTGCACGACCAAGCATATCTAAAGTGACATTTTCCAATTTAATGCCAACATCTTCAGAGATAACCTGACCTGATGTCAAGATAGCAATATCTTCAAGCATTGCTTTACGACGATCACCAAATCCTGGAGCCTTTACAGCAGCAATTTTCAAGCCACCGCGCAATTTGTTGACAACGAGTGTTGCTAAAGCTTCACCTTCTACATCTTCAGCAATAATGAGAAGTGGCTTTCCAGACTGAACAACAGCTTCAAGTACTGGAAGCAGTGATTGCAGATTAGATAATTTCTTTTCGTGAATGAGAATGTAAGGATCATCGAGATCAGCAACCATTTTGTCAGCATTTGTGACGAAATAAGGGGAAAGATATCCACGATCAAACTGCATTCCTTCAACGACTTCCAATTCCGTTTCGGCAGTTTTTGCTTCTTCCACGGTAATGACACCTTCGTTGCCAACTTTTTCCATGGCATTAGCAATCATTTTACCGATTTCTTCAGCACCATTAGCAGAAATCGTTCCAACTTGTGCAATTTCTTCTGAAGTTTTGATTTTTTTAGCTTTTTTAAAAAGATTTGCTACAACTTCATCAACAGCAGCATCAATCCCACGTTTAAGATCCATTGGGTTCATGCCAGCTGCAACAGCTTTTACACCTTCTTGTACAATAGCTTGTCCTAAAACAGTTGCAGTTGTTGTACCATCACCCGCAATGTCATTGGTTTTGGAAGCAACTTCGCGCAACATTTGCGCACCCATATTTTCAAACTTATCTTCTAGTTCGATTTCCTTAGCAACGGACACACCATCTTTTGTAATGCGAGGCGCACCAAATGATTTATCGATCACCACATTGCGACCTTTAGGGCCGAGTGTTACCTTAACAGCGTTAGCAAGGATATCAACACCGCGCAACAAACGCTCACGCGCATCACGGCCAAACTTGACTTCTTTAGCAGCCATCTAACTTCTCCTTGGAGTTCTATCAAAATAGTACAAAATGAAAAAACTGAAAGGCCGAATTAGCCTAAAATTCCCATAATGTCAGATTCTTTCATGATTAAGAGGTCTTCCCCGTTAATCTTCACTTCGGTTCCAGACCATTTTCCAAACAAGATACGATCCCCTGTTTTAACTTCCAAAGGCACACGCTTTCCGTTATCATCGAGAGCACCATTACCAACAGCAATAACTTCACCTTCTTGCGGTTTTTCCTTCGCTGTGTCTGGGATTATAATCCCACCAGCGGTTTTATTTTCAGATTCAACCCTGCGGACAACGACACGATCCTGAAGTGGGCGGAATTGTATGTTAGCCATTTTAAAAATCCTTAAAACTTAATATAATGGAATTAATCTTAAGTCCTTGTTAGCACCCTTCATATGTGAGTGCTAACACTACTGGAGAATATAAAATCGCGACTTTATGATGTCAAGGATTACCCACAAAAATTTATCTTAAGACGCTTCGAAGTCTTGCCTCTCTTTTCTATTTTGCGTTATTTACTGCTTTATAACCGATGAACATAAAAGGATTTTATCATGGTTGAAACACGTCAGGAAACTGATAGCTTTGGAACAATTTCAGTACGTCAAGACCGTTATTGGGGTGCACAAACTGAACGTTCCCTGCATAATTTTAATATCGGCACAGAAAAACAACCTCTCACCATAATTTATGCCTTAAGCCTTATAAAAAAAGCCGCAGCTCTCGTAAATATGGAAAAAGGTAAACTTCCACAAAACATAGGGAAAGCAATTATTGCTGCAGCAGATGACGTGCTTTCAGGTGCCTTCGATAAGCATTTTCCACTTTCTGTCTGGCAAACAGGCTCGGGAACCCAAAGCAATATGAATGTCAATGAAGTCATTGCAAACCAGGCCAGCATGCTTTTAGGAGGAAAGCTTGGAAGTAAATCACCTGTACACCCCAATGATCATGTCAATATGAGTCAATCATCGAACGATTCTTTTCCAACAGCACTGCACATTGCAACCACACTCCAAACACGTCAACACTTATTACCTATTCTTGAAGCTCTTATTACGACTTTAGAAAAAAAAGAAGAAGAATTTGCAGACATCATCAAAATCGGGCGTACTCACACTCAAGATGCAACACCTCTGACTTTGGGACAAGAATTTTCAGGCTATAGAACCGCACTCCAAGCTGACCGCCAGCGCATTGAAGCGGCTCTTACTGATGTTCAGATGCTTGCCCAAGGAGGAACCGCTGTCGGAACAGGACTTAATGCACCTCAAGGTTTTGACGTTGCATTTGCAGAAACAATCAGTTCCCTCACAGAGATCCCCTTTAAAACTGCTGACAATAAATTTGAAGCACTTGCGCATCATGGAGCTCTGGCATATTTTCATGGATGCCTGAATGCACTAGCGGCGGATCTCTTCAAAATTGCTAATGATATTCGGTTTTTGGGATCAGGTCCGCGCTCAGGCTTAGGCGAATTAAGCCTCCCAGAAAATGAGCCAGGATCTTCTATCATGCCGGGCAAAGTCAATCCTACCCAATGTGAAGCCATGACGATGGTAGCATGCCAAGTCTTCGGCAATCATACCAGTGTAACATTTGCTGCAAGCCAAGGACATTTCGAACTAAACGTTTACAAGCCTGTCATTGGCTATAATGTTTTGCAATCAATTAATCTTCTTGGTGATTGCATGCGTTCTTTTGATATGCACTGTATCCAAGGATTACGCGCCAATCGCGTTCATATTCACTCTCTTATGGAACGCTCTCTCATGTTGGTCACAGCTCTTGCACCAGAAATTGGCTACGAAAAAGCTGCTGAAATTGCTAAAGCGGCACATAAAAATGATACAACTTTGCGTACTGAAGCTATCAAAGCTGGTGTTTCTGGAGAAGATTATGATCGACTCGTTGACCCAAAAAAGATGATCCACCCACAATAAACGGCTTGATGCAAACCTTTATGTGATAACGTCGGGTCGCTCGCGACCCAACCGTTGTGGTATATTTAAGAGTTTAAGTGCTGCTCGTTGCAAGGGTTGGAGAACTTGTTGTGGATCTTGAGCGTGTTTACACCAATCACCTTCATACTGCTCAAAATAAAGCCGTAAGGTTGCTCCAACCGTCCCTGTCCCAGATAAACGCACCACTAACCGTGCTTCATTTTCAAAAAAAACGCGTATTCCTTGCCGTGTAGTGATACTCTGATCAACTGGATCACAATAAATAAAATCGTCCGCTTTTTCGACCGTTAATCCAGCAATTTTCATTCCTGCCTGTGGTAAATGCGCGCGCAACTGCTCTAAAAGGGCATATGCTTTATCTTCTTCCACATTTTCATAATCATGACGTGAATAGTAAAAACGCCCATAAGTACGCCAGTGCTGTTGAACAATTTGCGCTACTGTTTTTCCTGTCACAGCTAAAAGATTTAACCAAAATAATACAGCCCATAAACCATCCTTTTCGCGGATATGGTTAGATCCCGTTCCAAAACTTTCTTCACCACAAAAGGTTACTTTTTCAGCATCTAAAAGTGACCCAAAAAATTTCCACCCTGTTGGCGTTTCAAAACAATCAAGTCCTTTTCTTTCAGCAACAAGATCCACTGCGCGTCCTGTTGGCATAGAGCGGGCAATCCCTGCAATACCAAACCTATACCCTTTAATCAAATGCGCATGTGCAGCCATAATAGCCAGAGAATCTGAAGGTGTGATAAATTGTTTACGACCGATAATGAGATTACGATCCCCATCACCATCAGATGCAGCACCCAAATCAGGCGCTTGATCAGACATCAATAAATCGTAAAGACCCTTGGCATGAACCAAATTTGGATCTGGATGTCTCCCTCCAAAATCCAATAAAGGGACGCCATTCATAACTGTCCCTTGAGAAAACTGCAAACATTTTTCAAAAATTTCATGCGCATAAGGCCCTGTTACGGCATGCATTGCATCAAACTTCAAAGTTAATCCTTCTGCAACCGCCTTGGCAATGCGATCAAAATCAAAAATTTCCTGCATCAAAGCAACATAATCGGTGACAGGATCAATAATATCAACCCGCATAGATCCTATAAAACTTGTACCTTCCATCTTTAAATCGATATCTGGAGCCTCGATAATTTTATAGGAAAAAAGACAACGTGACGTTGCAAAAATAGCTTCACACAAAGAATTGGGAGCAGGTCCACCATTGGAGATATTATACTTTATACCACAATCTCCATCTAAACCACCAGGATTGTGACTTGCTGAAAGAATAATCCCACCATGTGCATGATATTTGCGAATAAGATGGGAAACAGCAGGTGTCGATAAAATGCCCCCTCTTCCAACTTTAACACACGCCACACCATGCGCAGCTGCCATTTTTAAGACAGTCTGAATAAGCCTATGATTAAAATAGCGGCCATCACCACCCAAAATAAATAATTTCCCTTCAATAGATCCAATATTATTAAAAACAGATTGAATAAAATTCTCAACATAATGAGGCTGTTGAAAAACCGAAACTTTTTTGCGCAAACCAGATGTTCCCAGTTTTTGATCATCAAAAGCTTTTGTCAAAACTGTGGTTATAGTCATGAAAATGCCTTCATACTATTTTTAAATTTTAAGGTGAACACCTAGAAAAGGCGCCCATTAATTTTACTTGACGTAAGAATGAAATATTTGCAAACTTATTGCAATATGATCGTTTAAATGCGCTTTCCGACACGCTTTAAACAAAGTAATTGTTCTAATTGCAATTTCATCAAAATACAGGAGCATAATCATGGTGAGAAAAAAAGTTCCCAATGTCACTTTCCACACACGCGTGCGTGATGAATCAATAGGTGGAAATAACCCTTATCGGTGGCAAGATATTAATAGTGATACGTATTTTAAAGGGAAGCGGGTTATTCTTTTTTCTCTTCCTGGAGCCTTTACGCCTACTTGCTCAACGTTCCAGCTCCCTAACTTTGAAAAACTTTATGATGAATTTAAAAAAGCTGGCATTGATGAAATTTATTGTCTTTCCGTCAATGATACTTTTGTCATGAATGCTTGGGGAAAAGCACAAGGCATCGAAAAAGTGAAATTAATCCCTGATGGATCAGGTGAGTTCACTCGCAAAATGGGAATGCTGGTTGCCAAAGACAATATTGGTTTTGGAATGCGGTCATGGCGCTATGCCGCCGTTATTAACGACGAAGTCATTGAACAATGGTTTGAAGAACCAGGCTTTTCAGATAATTGTACAGCAGACCCTTATGAAGTCTCTTCACCAGAAAATATTTTAAAAACATTAAAAAGCTAGCTTCAGTCCATTTTCCCATTCAATGGCACAATCCCTTTTTGCAAATAGAGTTTGTGCCATTTTATTAAGACTTAGAACGATAATCCTCATATTTAAAGAGCTAAAAAATTTTACAGTTTTTGAGCTGCCAGAATATCCTGTACCGTTTTTACTAATTGCTCTTCATCAACTGTTATTTGCGCTGGCCGACTTTCACGCCATATTTGGTTATCTTTGATTTCATGAGATAAACGTGCACCTTCAACCAAATCTTTAATTTGTATTTTATTGTCTTTGCGTTCTAGTGATCCTTGGATCACCACACAAGGAGCATGGCGCCGATCAGCATATTTCATCTGTGCTTTAATCCCTGATGCACCCAAATAAAGTTCAGAACGAATTCCCGCATTGCGTAATTGCATCACCATTTTTTGATACCGAGCAACAGCTTCTGGCTCTTTATCCATCATCAAGACCACAACTGGCCCTATAGTCTTCTTTACAGGTAGTTTGCCAAGATTTTGCAATGCTGATATCAAGCGCGATATGCCGATTGAAAACCCTGTTGCTGGAACATTTTCGCTGCGAAAACGCGCAACAAGCCCATCATAGCGCCCACCACCACCAACAGATCCAAAGACAACTTTTTGTCCATCATCATTGAAAACATCAAAAAGCAAGGAAGCCTCAAAAACACATCCCGTATAATAGTCCAATCCACGCACCACAGATGGATCAATCTTGATACGATCCTGATAACCATTCTCTTTAAAAATGATTTGCATTTCTTCAAGTTCACGAATCCCTTCAAGCCCCTGACAATGATGACCAACAATTTTTTTAAGGGCATCAATCATTTCACCTTCTGGTTCAGCCTCAAGAGCAGTTAAAGAAAGAATATAATCAATCTCTTGCTTGTTAAGCTCCGCTCCCTTAGTGAAATCACCACTCTCATCTAAACGTCCCTGCCCTAAAAGTAAACGAACCCCCTCAGAGCCAAATTTATCAAGTTTATCAATTGCTCTAAGAACGGTTAAGCGCTTTTCAGTCTGTTCGCTTCCCCCCAAACCAATCTTCTCTAAAACAGCATCAAGAATTTTTCTATTATTAAGGCGAATAACATAATCATGACGCTGGATTCCTAATTTTTCTAAACTATCCGCTGCCATCATGCAAATTTCTGCATCAGCTGCGACTGTTGGTGTTCCAACAATATCAGCATCAAATTGCAGAAATTGGCGAAACCGCCCTGGACCGGGTTTTTCATTACGAAAAACAAAACCAAGACGATAACTCCGATACGGTTTTGGCAAAACCTCAAAATTTTCTGCAAAATAACGAGCAAGAGGTGCAGTAAGATCATAACGCAAAGACATCCATTGCTCATCATCATCTTGTAAGGAAAAAATACCCGCATTTGGGCGATCTGTATCAGGCAAAAACTTTCCAAGAACATCTGTATATTCAAAAATTGGCGTTTCAAGCGCTTCAAACCCATACAGTTCATATACTTCACGAATCTGAGCAATCATTGTTTCAGTTGCATACAACTGTGAGCTTACGCGGTCAGCAAAACCACGTGGTAAACGGGCTTTGGTTTTTTCTTGTTTTGATGACATATTTTTCTCTAGCAACAATATAATTCACGGATGACTTGTATCGATCTTATAGGCTCGTGTCTATATTATAGAAAGACACACTGCAATGGATTTATAGATTAGGCATGAAGCAAACACACATAAGCTTTTGCTTTACAAAGACGATACTCCTTTCTCCTTAAAGATACTTCACTGAAGAATTTTTTCAATTTTGAGAATGTCTTCTATTTTTATTCCAATTGTATTTTTACAATGAATATAATTTCACACTTTAGTTTTGATTTTGAAGCAGGATCATCTAGATTTAAAACACGTTTTAATGCACGCCTGTAAAATGACCACAAGATATCCCCTCATTCTTGCTCAGCTTTGAGCACCATTAATTTTTCTTCTTACAAGTGCTTGGTCTAAAGTTATACTTTTTCTACAAGACAACATTTTACATCAATAGAAACTAAGTTCCATTTTACTCAGATATTGACTTTGTGTTTAACTATCCATAGTGGCAAATTGAAACTCTTCTCCAACTAAAAATAGAATTTTCCACCATATTGCTATATTGCAAAAGTACCGCTCTCTATCTTTGATACTCTCACTCTCTGCATCTTGACAGATCCATTTCATGGTCAGCAATTTTGCTGGGTTTATCACAGCATTGACTATTTCAATTTGAGAGACGTTTGATGCTCATTTTTTAAAAGAAACATCAATAGAAACGGAGTCTCCACTTTTTTATACACCCATTTCATGGTCAGCAATTTTTGCTGGGCTTATCACAGCATTGACTATTTCAGTTTGC
>NZ_JAYMZJ010000003.1:0-213657 GCF_037070875.1 Bartonella occidentalis | reverse complement strand
CATACGCTTTAAATTCACCAAAATATTTCGTGATCGCTGCTGTCAACGAAGTCTTACCATGATCAACATGACCAATCGTACCTATATTAACATGCGGCTTCGTACGTTCAAATTTGCTCTTTGCCATTTTGAGCTCTCCATTTTTTGTCCAAACCAAGGACTAAGTTAAAAATTAATTACGTAACCCAAAATTACGCATATTTCTTTTGAATCTCCAAAGCAACAGCCGAAGGAACAGGCTCGTAATGATCAAACTGCATTGTATACTGAGCACGCCCCTGACTCATCGAACGAAGAGTATTAACATAACCAAACATATTTGCCAAAGGAACCATTGCATTAACTACTGTTGCAATACCACGCGCCTCAGTTCCAGAAATCTGACCTCGACGAGAATTTAAATCACCAATGACATCACCCACATAATCTTCTGGCGTAACAACCTCCACCTTCATAATGGGTTCAAGGAGTTGCGCACCAGCTTTTTTAGCACCATCACGAAAAGCGGCACGAGCAGCAATTTCAAAAGCTAAAACAGAAGAATCGACATCATGATAACCACCATCAATTAAAGTGGCTTTTACACCAAGCATGGGGAAACCAGCAAGAGGACCAGAGCCCATAACACTCTCAATCCCTTTTTGAACACCCGGAATATATTCTTTTGGAACAGCACCACCAACAATTTTCGACTCAAAGACAAAATCATCGCCATCATGAGGCTCAAAAACGATTTTCACACGAGCAAACTGACCAGCACCACCAGACTGTTTTTTATGAGTATAATCAATTTCCGCAATTTTTGTAATCGTCTCGCGATAAGCAACTTGAGGCTGGCCAATATTAGCTTCAACTTTAAACTCACGCCGCATACGATCAACAATAATATCAAGATGGAGCTCACCCATCCCAGCTATAATTGTCTGTCCAGATTCCTCATCCGATTTAACACGAAAAGATGGATCTTCCGCCGCTAAACGGTTGAGCGCAATACCCATTTTCTCCTGATCTGCCTTCGTTTTTGGCTCAATCGCAATCTCAATAACAGGATCAGGGAATTCCATCCGCTCTAAAATAACAGGATTCAAAGGATCACAAAGAGTATCACCCGTCGTTGTCTCCTTAAGGCCGGCGAGGGCAACAATATCACCTGCAAATGCCTCCTCAATATCCTCACGAGAATTTGAATGCATTTGAAGCATACGCCCCAAACGCTCCCTCTTTCTCTTTACTGTATTTTCAAGAGAAATACCCTTCTGAACTTTACCAGAATAAATACGACAAAAAGTCAATGACCCAACAAAAGGATCATTCATAATTTTAAAAGCAAGCATAGAAAGTGGCGCATTATCCGAAGATTCACGTGTCGTCTCAGCCTCAGTCTTAACATCTATACCACTAATCGCTGGAACATCTACTGGAGAAGGAAGATAAGAAACAACAGCATCTAAAAGCGGCTGAATTCCCTTATTTTTAAAAGCAGTACCACAAAAAACTGGATGAAATTGAACTTCTATCGTACCTCTGCGAATAAGAGAGATAAGCTCCTCATTCGTTGGCATCACACCATCTAAATAAGCCTCCGTCGAATCTTCATCAACTTCAACTGCCATCTCAATCAATTTTTCACGGTATTCCTCAGCTTTTTCCTTCAAGTCAGAAGGGATCTCACTTACCACCGCCGCAGCACCGATAGAACCATCCCACCTTAACGCTTTCATTTCAATAAGATCAACAACGCCCTCAAAATCATTTTCAGCACCAATTGGCAACTGCAAAACAAGCGCTTTGGCTCCCAACCGAGAACCAACCATTTCCACACTACGATAAAAATCAGCACCTATTTTATCCATTTTATTAACAAAAACCATACGCGGCACATGATACTTTTCAGCTTGCCGCCAAACAGTCTCCGTCTGAGGTTCTACACCAGCATTCGCATCTAACAATGCTATCGCACCATCAAGAACACGCAAAGAGCGCTCAACCTCGATAGTAAAATCAACGTGCCCAGGTGTATCAATAATATTGAAACGCCGCTTTTTACCATCACGACCTTCCCAAAATGTAGTCGTTGCAGCCGATGTAATCGTAATACCGCGCTCCTGCTCTTGCTCCATCCAATCCATTGTAGAAGCACCATCGTGAGTTTCACCAATTTTATGACTCTTTCCAGTATAAAATAAAATACGCTCAGTCATAGTGGTCTTACCAGCATCAATATGTGCCATAATACCAAAATTACGATAATCCTCAATTTTATATTCGCGAGCCATTATACTTGCCTTAACCTTTAATACCACTTACCAGCGATAGTGCGAAAATGCACGATTGGCCTCAGCCATACGATGAACATCCTCACGCTTCTTCACTGCAGAACCACGATTATTAGCCGCATCTACCAATTCACCAGAAAGACGATCAATCATCGTCGTCTCATTACGCCCACGCGCCGCCGCAATCAGCCAGCGAATAGCAAGAGCCTGACGGCGATCAGGACGAACATCAATGGGAACCTGATAAGTAGCACCACCAACGCGACGCGAACGAACTTCAATATGAGGAGCAACATTCTCCAGTGCCCGATGAAACAAAAGCACAGGGTCAGATTTTACTTTACTCTCCACAACATCAAGCGCACCGTAGACAATACGCTCAGCAACCGATTTTTTACCATCAAACATAATGGCATTCATAAATTTTGTAATGACCAAATCTCCAAATTTAGGATCTGGATTAATTTCACGCTTTTCTGCTCTATGACGACGGGACATGGATCTTGTCTCTCAATATTATTTTGGACGCTTCGCGCCATATTTCGAACGACGCTGTTTACGATTCTTGACACCCTGCGTATCAAGCAACCCTCGAATAATGTGGTAACGAACCCCTGGCAAATCTTTTACACGACCACCCCGAATCATCACAACAGAGTGCTCTTGAAGGTTATGCCCTTCTCCCGGAATATAACCAATTACCTCAAATCCATTTGTCAAACGAACCTTAGCAACTTTACGAAGTGCAGAGTTTGGCTTTTTCGGTGTCGTTGTATAGACACGGGTACAGACACCACGTTTCTGTGGATTCGCCTGAAGAGCAGGAACCTTATTACGCTTAACAGGCACCACACGTGGCTTACGAATCAACTGGTTTACGGTAGGCATGCAACCTTCCTCTTTATATATTCACCTTACCCATTCACTGGGCTTTTCACTTCCATCTACCCTGACATAAATCAGAATAAACACCTAAGCTCATACACAAAATCGGGCATGACTGCAGCAAACAGCTTACCCGACTATAAGCAGAGAAGGCAACAGCCTCTTGCACTGGCATTTGCTTTTATTTCTTCAACAAACCTCGTTAAAAATGACCATCAGGATAAATGCCCAACATTTCAACCACTTTTACACCGGCTGTGATAGCCTCTAATAACGAGAACGAATACATTCGTCAAGAACTAAACATCATAAAATTTATAAAAAATAAATTAACATTGTAATAGCTTAAATTTAGCTCTCACAGAAACTCTTGATAAATTAGATTGCTATAGTAATATCGCATATGAAAGAGCATACAAGGAGGACTCATATGCCACTTCAACGTAGTAACTCATCAAACGACATACGTGATGTCTGACGCAAACATCATGAGAATAGCAACATGGAATGTAGCTGGAATAAAAGCACGACATGAAACATTATATAAGTGGTTACAGCAAAATCAGCCTGATGTAGTCTGTCTACAAGAAATCAAAAGTACCGATGAAAATTTTCCGTACGATGCAATCGAAAACTTAGGCTACCACGTAGAAACGCATGGACAAAAGAGTTTCAATGGCGTTGCGATTCTCTCTAAAAAAACACCTGATGAGGTCACGCGTCAGCTACCAGGAAATAATGATGATAGGCAAGCACGTTACATCGAAGCTGTTTATTCAATAAATAAAAAAACCATCCGTATTGCTTCCCTGTATCTCCCTAACGGTAATCCCATCAATAGCGAAAAATATTTTTATAAAATGGAATGGATGGCAAGATTATACCAACATGCAAAATTGTTGCTGACATATGAAGAACCCCTTGTTTTAGCTGGAGATTATAATGTCATCCCTACTCCATTAGATGCAAAGAATCCTCAAGAATGGAATAATGATGCCTTATTCCTTTTACGAACAAGACAAGCATTCCAACACATTATTAATTTAGGTTTTTATGACGCTATTCGTAGTGCTACAGATAACCCCTCATTTAGCTTTTGGGATTTTCAAGCTGGAGCCTGGCCTAAAAATAACGGCATTCGTATTGATCATCTACTATTATCACCAGAGGCAGTTGATCAACTTATCTGTGCTTATAGTCAAACAGAAGTAAGAGGTTACCCAAAACCGTCAGATCATACGCCCGTTTGGATTGATCTCGATCTTAGTTAAGTAAAGTGTAATACATTAATATTAGAATAATAAAAATCTCACACTTAAAATAAATATGCTATACAGTACAGCATAAATATACAATAATAAGAAAAAATACAAATAAAGGAGGCAATAATGAAAATACAAATAAAGGAGGCAATAATGAAAAAATCATTATTAATATTTATTGCAGCAGCTGTTATAGGACTAGCAAATAATGCACAAGCTCAAAGTAGTACACTTGAAAAAATAAAAAAAACAGGAAAAATTACTTTAGGTGTTCGGGAATCGTCAGGTTTGGCTTATGCTCTTGGTAATGGTAAATATGTGGGTTTCCACACAGAAATGGCAAAACATATCGTTGACGACATTTCAAAAAAAATTGGTAAACCAATTAAAATTGAGTATCTAACTATCACATCACAAAATAGAATTCCTCTACTTCAAAACCATACCTATGATTTTGAGTGTGGCTCAACAACAAATGATGTTGCACGTAGTAAAGAAGCAGCATTTGCTTATACCACCTACGTCGAAGAAGTCCGGATTGCAGTCAAAAAAAGCTCCAACATTAAATCCCTTGATGATTTAAATGGAAAAACGATTGCAACTACCACCGGAACAACATCGGTTCAGCTTCTCCGTAAGAATCAACGTGCAAAAAATATTCACTTTAATGTCGTGAAAGGAAAAGATCACGGAGACAGCTTCTTAATGTTAGAATCCGGCCATGCAGATGCATTCATCATGGATGCTTCAATCCTTGCTGGACATATTGCTAAATCAAAAAATCCGTCAGATTATGTCATTCTTGATCCTGTACTTTCAGTAGAACCTATAGCCTGTATGCTTCGATTAAATGACAAAAGCTTAGAGAAAACAATCAACGACAGCATCATACGTCAAATTCAAGACGGATCACTCGAAAAGCTTTATAATAAATGGTTTATGGAGCCAATTCCGCCTGTAAATGTTGTGGTCAATCTTCCATTATCTAAATTAACAAAATACGCTTGGGAACATCCAAATAATAAGCCTCGCGAAGATTACAAAGAAAATAATTTGTAAAATTTTAAAAACATAACCAAACTCTTTGAAAATTGAGTAAGGTTATGTTTGAGTTTATCTTCTAATAAATTTTAGCATATGTAAGTAAATACGAATAATTTATTACATTATTTGTCAATGACTAAGTTTAGGAAACATTAATTGATGGATTTTTCTTTCCTTTGTACAGATGATCTTAATCAAACATTAATAGCTGGATGCCTTGGAACTCCTGGTATAAGCCATACATACTTAGATGCACTCCTAGAGAGCCTTAAAAATACAGTCATATTATCTATTTCTTCACTAATCTTGGCTGTATTTTTTGGTGTCGTTATAGGAACAATGCGCACTTTACCAAATACCTCGATGATCCATTGCTTATTTCGCACCCTTGGAAGTATTTGGGTGGAAATTATGCGTAATATCCCTTTGCTTATACAAGTATTTTTATGGTACTTTGTTATTCCTCAGATTTATCCACCAGCAATGAATTTTCCACCTATTTTATTAATAACATGTGCCTTAGGGTTCTTTACATCCGCACGTATCGCAGAACAAGTGCGTTCAGGGATTGAATCTATTCCTTCTGGACAGCGCTACGCAGCTATGGCACTGGGATTTACCACTTATCAAAGTTATCGCTATATTATACTACCGCGTGCCATCCGCACAATCATGCCTCCACTTACCTCAGAAGCAATGGGTATTGTAAAAAATTCATCTATCGCATTCGCGGTTTCAATAAACGAACTCATGCAATTCCAATACCAAACCATTGAAGAAGTAAGTCATGTTTATGAGAATTATCTGCTTATTACAATTCTTTACATTCTTATAGCCTTATTCGTATTCACCATTATGACAATAATTGAACGAATATTCAGAATTCCTAATTTTCAAACAGAGAGACGTTAAATATGATAAATTTCACAAATTTTCCGTTTGAATATTATTTTCATTTCAATTTTTTAAACTTCGACTTTTCATTCTTTACTTTTGATATATTTTATTCTTACATTTTATCAGGGTTGCTCTTTAGTATCTTTTTAACTGTCTTTGCCACAATACTGGGGTTTATTTTCGGCACGCTACTAGCAATGATGCGGCTTTCTTCTATCAAATTACTTTCTTTACCTGCAATAATTTACATAACTGCCATGCGCTCTATACCACTTGTTATGGTTATCTTATGGTTTTTTGTGCTTTTACCTCTTGTGACTGGCACATCCATCGGTGCAAATAAATCGGCATTAATTACCTTTACCACATTTGAAACCGCTTATTTTGCTGAAATTATGCGTGCTGGTATAAGTTCAGTTTCACAAGGACAAAAACAGGCAGGACAAGCTCTAGGCATGACATATTGGCAAAATATGTATCTTATAATTCTTCCCCAAGCCTTTAGAGACATGCTACCTGTCTTTTTAACACAAGTCATTATTCTCTTTCAGGATACAACTCTTGTTTATGCAATAAGCGGGAATAGTCTTTTAAATGGTTTTGATATCGTTGCTAACAATTTTGGTGTAAAGCAAGAAGCTTATATCTTAGCAGCTATTTTCTATTTTGTAATTTGTTTTACACTCTCGCAAATAGTTCTGTATATACAGAAAAAAATATCTATCATCCGATAACAGGAAAAAAAATGTCTACTCATATGATTGAAATAAAAAATGTTTCTAACTGGTATGGTGAAATTAATGTTCTAAAAAACTGCACAACTAATATTAATAAAGGAGAAGTTGTTGTAGTTTGCGGACCATCAGGATCAGGGAAGTCAACACTCATTAAAACTATTAACGCCTTAGTCCCTTTTCAAAAAGGTGAAATTTGGATTAATGGAATACCAGTTCATTCAAAAAAAACAAATTTATCTAAACTGCGCAGCCATGTAGGAATGGTATTTCAGAACTTTGAGCTTTTTCCACATTTATCCGTCACGGAAAATTTAACAATTGCACAAATTAAAGTATTAAAGCGCAACAAAAAAGAAGCTCTTGAACGCGGTTTATTATATCTTGAACGAGTTGGACTCATTGAACATAAGGATAAATACCCTACTCAGCTTTCTGGAGGTCAACAACAACGTGTTGCTATTGCGCGCGCCTTGACCATGGATCCACTTGTTATGCTTTTTGACGAGCCCACATCTGCTTTAGATCCTGAAATGGTAGGAGAGGTATTGGATGTCATGATCAGCTTGGCAGAAGAAGGTATGACTATGATTTGCGTAACCCATGAAATGGGATTTGCTCAAAAAGTATCAGAGCGCGTTATTTTTATGGATCAAGGAAAAATTCTTGAGGATTGTTCATCTAAAGATTTTTTTTCTAATCCACAAGCTAGAGCACCACGCACACAAGAGTTTTTATCTAAAATACTCGGTGATTAATCAATAGATTATTATCAATAAGACTGCTTTCATTAAACACTAAGATATAAGAATCAAAAACATGATTTAGAAATATTTAAAAAACGTTACCTCAAATATCTCAAATATTTTTTTAATACCGTTTGAGTTTGATCAGCTGTATATTGCACATCATTCAAGTGCTGCATACAAATAATAACAAAATAAAGTGCATATTTTTACAGGAAACGAATTAAATTTTAGTCTTTTGCTGTTACATAGAAAAAGTCAGATCTCACAGATAACTTGTGGAAGTCTTTTTCATATAATCAGTAAATTTAATCTTAGAAGAAATATAGCTCTCACTCTCTTAATCAAGCTTAATACATTTTCTAATAATATTTGAAAAAAATTTATGCACTATAATTATCATCTAATATATCATCATAGTAAATAAATATAGCTAAGTTGCTGACTTACACTAATATCTTCCATATAAGCTTACACAACAAAAGCTTTTTAAATAGCGTAAAATCTATTTGCCCACTTTTACATCACATTGCAAAATATCCAATAAACTATCAGAAATCTTCTATAAATTACTTACATCTGCTGCATAGAAAAAATAAATAGCACTGACAGCTTCTTCTGTCCGAAGCCTGTTTATCAGTTAAGACTTCCCATTTTTCATTGTTAGATTTGCTACAAATTTCCTTATGTACATTTACAATACATTACTGTTTATCAAAAAAACATTTCTAAATCAGAAACTTAACAACAGCTGAATAACTGAGAACTACCTAACATATCATACCAAAATAGTTTTCAACTTCAATGGGGAGAACACAATCAAAATTGCAATTAAAAAAACCTTTCTAAAGCAATAGATATTTTCTTTTTGGCAGCATGCAATTCTACAATCCTATTGCGTTCAGCCTCAATAATCTCTGGTTTTGCATTTGCTATAAATTTTGGATTATTTAATTTAACTGATATTTTTTCAATATCTTGTTCAATTTTATTCATGTTTTTTATTAAGCGGGCACTCTCAGCTTCTAAATTAATCAACTGCCCCAATGGCAAACAAAAAACTGCTTCTCCTAAAATTATTTGTGCGGATACGGCTGGAACTTTATCAGAAAAACTAATCGTCTCGATGCGTGCTAACTTCTTAATAATAGCATCATAACGCCGTACACGCTCTAGTACAACTTCTCCTCCTCCAACAATAACAAGAGGTGCTAAAGCAGTAGCAGAAATATTCATTTCAAAACGTACAGAGCGAATTTCAGTGATAACTGAAATAAGCCAATTAATATCAAAAGCGGCTTCCTCATCTGCGAACGTTACCTCTGGCCATTTTGTCAATGCCAGCATATCTTCACGCGCCATACCCGGTGTTTCTGTGAGAAGCCATAACTCCTCCGTTATATGAGGCATAAAAGGGTGAAGAAGCTTATAGACTTCATCTAGAATCCAAGCAGTACAGACTTGAGCTTCATTTTTGGCATCTTCATTTGAACCTTGAAATATAGGTTTGAGAAGCTCTAAATACCAATCACAAAATGTATGCCAAATGAAGTGATAAAGTGCATTTGCAGCCTCATTAAACCTATAGTTTTCAATACCTGTTGTCACAGCCGAAACAGTTCTAGATAACTCTGTTAAAATCCAACGGTTGAGCGCGACCTTTGTGTTTTCAGGATTAAAATCAGGGTTGTGCTTAACACCATTCATCCTTGCAAATCGGGTAGCGTTCCATAATTTCGTAGCAAAATTACGATAACCAGCAATACGGGAAGGGTCAAGTTTTACATCACGACCTTGCGCTGCCATAATAGCCAAAGTAAAACGGAGTGAGTCCGCACTATATTGATCAATAAGCTCCAATGGATCAATAATATTTCCCTTTGACTTTGACATCTTCGCACCCTTTTGATCCCTTACAAGAGCGTGCACATAAACAGTTGGAAAGGGCACTTCACCCATAAAGTGAAGCCCCATCATCATCATCCGAGCAACCCAGAAAAAAATAATATCAAACCCAGTAACCGATAAAGATGTAGGATAAAAAGCTGCTAACTCAGTTGTCTTATCTGGCCAACCTAACGTTGAAAAAGGCCAAAGAGCTGATGAAAACCAAGTATCTAAAACATCTTGATCACGCGTTAATTCAACGGTTTTACCATAATGAGACAAAGCCGAATTTAAAGCTTCTTCTTCACTTTTTTCCACAAAAACCGTACCGTCAGGACCATACCAAGCTGGAATCTGATGTCCCCACCATAATTGGCGAGAAATACACCAAGGTTGAATATTTTCCATCCAATTGAAATAGGTTTTTTTCCAACTATCCGGAACAAATTTCGTTTTTCCTTGATGAACAGCCTCTATCGCTGGCTTAGCCAATTCCATCGCATTAACATACCATTGATCTGTCAAGAATGGTTCAATAGGCACCCCACTACGATCCCCATGAGGAACAGTATGTAAATGATCCTCAATGGTTACTAAATAACCATTCTCATTCATCAAAGAAACGATCCGATTGCGTGCAATAAAACGATCAGATTTATCTAAACTTTCTACTAATATTTTTAATTCATCTGATAAAGTTAAACCATCAAAAAACTCTGCATTTTCCCGCAAAAAAATTTCCGCTTTTTGTGTAAAGACATTGATCAAGCGTAAATTGTTGCGCTGCCCAACTTCAAAGTCATTAAAATCATGTGCTGGCGTAATTTTTACAGCACCACTTCCTGCTTCAGGATCAGCATAAGCATCACCAACAATCAGTAATTTACGGCCAATAAGTGGTAAAATAGCATTTTTACCTATAAGATCTTTATAACGATCATCTTTTGGATTAACTGCAATTCCAGTATCACCAAGCATTGTTTCTGGCCGTGTTGTCGCTACCGTTATAAAGGTTGTAGCATCATTGGGATCAAAAACTTTACCTTCAAGTGGATACCTAAAATGCCATAAATGACCTTTGACTTCGTTTTGCTCGACTTCAAGATCAGAAATAGCCGTCAATAATTTAGGATCCCAATTAACTAAACGCTTATCCTTATATATCAGCCCTTGCTTATATAGTGTAACAAAAACCTCAAGAACAGCCTGAGACAAACCCTCGTCCATTGTAAACCGTTCACGTGACCAATCACATGAAACGCCAAGACGCTTTAATTGATTGACGATAACACCACCAGTTTTATGACGCCACTCCCAAACACGCTCAACGAATCTTTCCCTTCCCATTTCTTGACGCGTCGGTTCTCCCTGCTCTGCGAGTTGGCGCTCAACAACCATTTGCGTTGCAATTCCCGCATGATCCGTACCAGGTTGCCATAACACATTTCTTCCACACATTCGTTGAAATCGAACCACAATATCCTGAATTGTTGTGTTAAGTGCGTGTCCCATATGAAGCGAACCAGTAACATTCGGAGGTGGAAGCATAACACAAAAAGTATCAGCATCTGGCCGCCTTGCGCCCATTCCCGCTTTAAAAGCACCTCGAATTTCCCACTTTTCCGCAATTTTCTTTTCTACAGAAGCAGCATTATAGTTTTTTTCTAACATTCTCATCCATTCACCCCTATAATACTGCTAAAAATACAACGTATGATCTAATATTTAATCATACTAACCGCAAACCCCACTCCCGCAAAGTCGCTAATAAAATTTTTACAAAAATAAAATGGAAGATGCAAAAAACAGTGATAAAATTAAAAATTAAGGCAATTTCTTAAGTGCCTTGACGATTTCTTCACGTACAATATTTTCAACCAAAACAGGCAATTTACATTGCAACCATTCTGCTATAGCTGGACGCAAAACATCCTTTGCGACTTTTTCCGCAGAAGAAACACAATACGCAGACAAATCCACACCACCAGCAGCTATATTTTCTGACTGTGCAGCAAATAACTCATCGTTATATTCATTTGTCTTGTGAACGGAACGCTGTTCTTCCGAGGAAGATTTCATATTTTGCATATCTCTGCCCATTGTATTATTTTCTACTTCTGAGTTTTCGCGCACTTGTGAAGAAAAGTTTTGATTCTCAGAAGAAAGACCAATACGATCAGCCAAAGCCTTCATTGCGTCATCAACTGACAAGGTTGCGTCATAAACACCATCTGATTGTACTGCAGAACGATCCGTAGCAGTATTTGCCACAATACCCTCATTTGAAAGGTAATCAGGCTGAACCGTATTTTCTTCAATTATCTCACGGATAGATGTCAAAATCTCATCCATACTTGGCTCACGTAACACGCTTGAACTCTGTACCATACTTTTAAACCTCTCAAAGACGCAACAACAAACAGAATCACTGTTTTAGTGTAAGCAAAAGGATTCTAAGATCAACATACCTCTTTGTCAGGAAAATGGTGCTACACAGAATTTTCTTTATTTTCCAAATAATCCTCTAACCCTATATTCTCCAACATATTCAGCTATTGATTTATCGATTTTTAAAAGATTAAAATTATTGAAAAATAAAAAACCTTCCAAAACTCCTATTGAGCATAGTGAACAGTTTTCAAACCTAAATAATTCGCCGTTAATTTACCAATGGAAGATTGAACACTATAACTCGCGACAATAGCATTGCGCTCTGCCATAGCAAGAGCAATTTGAGCATTAATCAACTGAGTACGAGAATTTAAAACATCTAATGTCGTTGCTTGCCCTACACGATTTTCTTGTACACGGCCTTTGAGAGCAATTTCAGCAGCACGAACACTATCACGATAAGCAATTACAGATGCGCGCGCACCCTCTAACTGAAACCAAGCAGAAGTAAGCGCTTGTCTTGTGCTACTATGAGCTAAATCAAGCTGAAGACGAGCCTGCTCAAGTTGTTCCCTTGACCGACGAATCTCTGCAGACGTACGTCCACCTTCAAAAAAAGGAACACTAACCGATAATCCAATTGACTTAGAAACACCATCTTCCCCAGGACCACTATAAACCCGATTGTAGGATGTCGTTGCAAAAAAATCGACTTTAGGAAGTAAACTCCCTTCTTTCGCTTTAACGTTATAAGAACTAGCATCGACTAAATATTTTGCATAAAGAATTGCTGGATGCTTAGCGATACTAATTTGATAAGCCGCATCAAGATTTATCGGTAAATCTTTTGCTACTGATGGGAACTGTAATTTTTCAGGATTAGAACCAATAACCTGTCGATAAACTGCCTCCGCTGACTTGACATCAGCATATGCCAAACTGAGCTCTGAAACAGCAACAGAACGCGCAGCTTCTGCCTGAGAAAGATCAACACGCCCCCCTTCTCCAACATCAAGTTTTGCCTTATTTGAACGAACTTGCTCTTCAAGAGCAGCCAAATTTTCTCTACGAAGCTTCGCAATACGACGCGCTTGATACACGTTAGCATACGCCGTTACAGTCTCCAAAAACATATTTTGTTCAGCATTACGAAGATATTCACGCTGTGCCTGCAACTTAACCTGAGCTGAAGAAAACGTATTTTGAGTAATAAAACCATCAAATAACCTTTGATTTAATTTTATCCCTATAGAACCAGAAGTATTATAAGATCCTAAAACAGGTTTACTCCTCCCATAATTACCAATTCCTGTAATCTCCGGCAATAACCCCGAGCGCGCAATGATTACATCTTCACCTGATATGCGCACAGCGGCACGCTCACTATTCAACTTAATATTATATATATAAGCTTTAGCAAAAGCATCCATCAATGTCTCAGCATAAACAGACCTTGATATAAAGATATTAGGCATCAGCAACAAAAATACTTGAAACTTTTTGCTTACTTTGAACACAACGGAAACCCCCAAAATAATTATTATCTTTTATCTATAAAAAAGAACATTAAAATACAAAATCAGGCCTTTTTGAAAAATTATGAAGAGATTTTACAGCAAGATTAAAAGCACGGCGCACCGAAATAATCCCATCTTCTTTTACATAAATCTGTGCAATACCAGCATTACCATGGCCTTCAACCGCAATAAGACGCCCACCGTCTTTCATTTGGCCAAAGATATTTCCAGGAATAAAGTCAACAGCACCTTCTATAAAAACCACATCATAAGGCTTCTCAATAGCATACCCCTTCTCTAATGATCCATTAACCACAATAACATTATCACATTGATTACGCGCTAAAATACTGACTGCTTGTTCTGAAAGGTTTCTATTATCCTCTAACGCAATAACAGATCTTGCAAATTTTGAAAGCAACGCCGCACAATAACCACTATTTGCACCAATATCTAAGACACTATCAGATGATTTGATAGCCGCAATTTGTAGGAGTTTTGCCAAAGAAGCAGGCTTCATCAAATAGCGTGCGGGTTCTCCATTTTGGGCTGGATATACAGCAATATCGGTATCAATATAACTCAAAGCCTTCATACCTTCCGGTACAAAATCTTCACGTGGAACCGTTAAAAACGCTTCAAGAACTGATAAATCCGTCACATCTACTGTACGAATTTGATTGTCGACCATTTTGCGGCGAAGCTCTGCAAAATCCGGGATCATAACAAACCTTTTCTCTCACATAACAAAAAACCATACCAAAGTAGCAATAATTAAGATCTTAAATCTTCAGCCATCAGTCTTACAAAAAAATACGTTACAATCAACAATTAGATTTCAATCGCACCGTTTTCACATTCTATATAAAAGTGTTCTCACTAGGGGAAAAGCGATTTATTTAAACGTATCCTCCCCCCCCAAAGCCCTCATTTAATTAGAACTAGCTGGAGGCCTCGCCCGGAATCGAACCGGGATCCAAGGATTTGCAGTCCTCTGCGTAACCATTCTGCCACGAGGCCTCATTAATAAACATAGAACTTGTCAATAAGGGAAGGCAAGACCTCCGTCAAGGTATAGAAATGTCTTATGAACTTTTTATACAATTTTTGACATTTTTTAAAAAAAAGCAATTTTATCCTTTGCAAATCAATATTGCTTTGCTATAGCTTTCGTGGTTAGGTGTTGTGAGCACTGTTCCTCGGTAGCTCAGCGGTAGAGCAACCGGCTGTTAACCGGTTGGTCGCTGGTTCGAATCCGGCCCGGGGAGCCATCTGTGTTTTTACTTAATCTTCCAATCCCTTTTAGAATAGTGATATAATAAAATTTTAGTTTTGTTAAAAAAAGAATCACTCTGATTTCATTGCTACAGTTCAAACGAGCAACAATCGCAAACAGAAAAGACTCCTTTATAATCTGAAATTTTACTCAAGCCGCCTTCTTTACCGACTTGCGAAAACGGATAGGTTTTGCACGTTTTCTCTTTGTTTTTGCTGTTTCGCGTTTTTCATTTGAAGATGGAAAATCCCTACCCTGTGATTGCACAACATCATCCTTGCAACTCAAAAATCGTTTCTGATGTTTAGATTTTTTAAGATGAGATTTCTTATTATTGTCTTTTTCTTCATCATTTGAGACAAATGGCTTTTTTGGAAATGACGCCAATCGTACTGGAACAGCCTCACGCACCAATTTCATACCAATTAATCGCTCTACAGCACGTAACCGCATCCCCTCTACTGCCTCATCAAAAAGTGTAACAGCATCACCAGACGCACCATTGCGTCCTGTACGACCAATCCGATGCACATAATTTTCCGCTTCATCTGGTAAATCATAATTAATAACATGACTTATATCTGGTATATCAATACCACGAGCTGCAATATCTGTTGCAACAAGAATTCGCACCGATCTTTCGCGAAAAGCTTTCAATGCACACTGCCGAGCACTTTGTGATTTATTTCCATGGATCGTTGCAACAGAATACCCTATCTTTTGTAAACTACGTGTTACAGAATCTGCACCGTATTTAGTTCTGGTAAAGATAATAACCGAAGAACAAGCCGGATTTTTTAAAAAATGACCCAAGACATTCTTTTTTTCACGTGTAGCAACACAATATATTTTTTGAGTGATTTCTGTAGCAGTAGTTCCTGAAGAAACAACTTCCACTTTTACGGGATCATCAAGCAGACTATTCGTGAGTGCTATAATTTCTTTTGGCATTGTCGCTGAAAAAAGCGCTGTCTGACGTTCTTTATGCAAAAACTTCACAACTTGTCGTACATCATTAATAAACCCCATATCTAACATGCGATCTGCTTCATCCAGAACAAGAAAACGAGACTGAGAAAGATCAATATACTTTTCACGAATAAGATCTATTAAACGACCTGGCGTTGCTATTAAAACATCTACACCTGCTTGCATACGTTTAATTTGTTTCAGACGCGATACCCCACCAAAAATGAGACATGTTGAAAGGTGCGTCCCTTTTGCAACAATGCGAATTGTTTCATCAATTTGAACAGCAAGTTCACGCGTAGGAGCCAAAATCAAAGCCCGAGCAGTTCTAGGAACACGTTTATCACCCACAGACAAAACTTGGCTCAGAATAGGCAAGCTAAATGCCAAAGTTTTTCCAGAACCTGTCTGCGCAATACCTAAAATATCGCGCCCTTTCAGCATCATTGGTATAGCTTGTTCCTGAATAGGTTTAGGCTTACTAATACCGGCAGCAAGCAAATTTTTAACCAAAAGTGTAGGCAACCCCAATTTTTTAAAAATATTTTCTCTATTTACATCCAAAACGAAATCTTCCCTCAGCAAACAACTCTAAAAAAGTGGTAAGCTAAACTCCTTTATTCTAAAATATGCGAAATAAAAATCTTGATATATCAGATCACCAAATAAAGCTTAGAATAGCGATTTGCACATCCCATCAAATAGAGGACAAAATAAAGGTATAAACCGTATTTTACAAACAGCCGACCGTCCAGCCAAACATCTCCGCTTATACTATGTTCGATTCAAATAAAAAAGCAAGCATTTTGCAAAATATTTACCACATATACAAAATAATGCATTCCTCATTTATTAATTATTGTTTCCTTTGGCAAATGGATCTTACTAAAATCAGGATAAATTTCAAGAAAAACCGAATTTTGTATAGTTTTCTGACCTCCATAAATGAAATACCATTTCATTTTATCAAAAATTGCCAAAGTTTTATATTTGATGATGCGGTCTTTTATCTCAAGTGTAGTTGGAATTAAAGCATAAAACATACCGTTATCAGTTTGTAGATAATCTATATTTGTTTCATCTAAATGATAAGAACCAGCTGGTAAATTTTCACATTGAGCACGCAACCGTTTAAGAAAATTATTGCGTAAATTATCCTCTGTCGTATTCAATCGACGAGCCATTTCCCTATAAATCCGACTGGGCATATAAGCAGATATAGCTGTACAATTTTTATTTTTCATAGCATTATTAACATCAGAAACCAAACTCGAAAGTTCGGCTCTTTGTGCTGCTGTTAATTCAGATGCTAAACTCTGTGCATCAACATAAAAAAATAAAAACAGACTCAACCCAAAATAAAAAATAGGCTTCATTTTTATATCTCTTGTTTTTTCAAAATTATATTCTCTCAGACAACAAAATCAAATAGTGTTTGATCATCAGTAATATCACGATAGCGCCAACCTAATACTTTAAACTTTTTCTCCAATAAAGAAAAGTTATCATATTTTTTTGTTTCAATTGCAATCAGCACAGAGCCAAAACTTCTGGCTGTTTTTTTGAGATATTCAAAGCGTACAATATCGTCATCTGGAGATAATTGAGTAAGAAAACTACGCAGTGCACCAGGATGTTGTGGAAAACTAAAAATAAAATATTTTCTTAACCCCTGAAAACGTAAAGAGCGCTCTTTAATATCTGGTAAACGCTCAAAATCAAAATTACCTCCTGAAACTACAAGAAGAATCTTTTTTCCTTTCAATTCATGAGAGGGTACACTGTTAAGAGCATCAATCGACAAAGCACCAGCTGGTTCAAGAACCATACCTTCAACATTAAGCATTTCAACCATTGTAGAACACACACGATTTTCAGGAACTGTAATGACAGAATCTGGTGAAAATTTCTTTAAAATTGTGTAGTTTAATGCACCAATTTCAGCCACAGCAGCACCATCTACAAATGTATCGATGTTATCAAGTTTTATGCGTTTTCCACTCTTTAAACAAGCTAATAAACTTGCAGCTCCTTGCGGCTCAACAAAATTAAGTTTTGTCTTCCAACCATATTCATGTAAAAGCTTACTAACACCACTGGCCAAACCACCTCCACCTACAGGCAAAATTACCAAATCTGGCTCACTTTCCCCATTGAGTTTTTTCCATTGCGCTGCAGCCTCACATAAAACTGTTGCTTGCCCTGTAATAACGCGAATATCATCAAACGGTGGTGCCATCATACCACCGCTTTCGGCAGCAAAAGACTGTGCAACTGCATAACATTGATCAAATGTATTACCAATTAAACGGATATCAATAAACTCCCTACCAAAGATACGTACCTTATCAATTTTCTGTTGTGGAGTTGTCACAGGCATAAAAATTACACCTTTACGTTTAAAATGGCGGCAAACAAAAGAAACCCCTTGCGCATGATTGCCCGCTGACGCGCAAACAAACGCAACGTTCAGAGATATCTGATCAAGCATTTCAGAAACAAAATTAAATGCGCCGCGAATTTTATATGATCGCACCGGTGTCAAATCTTCGCGTTTCAAATAAATTTCTGCATCATATTTTTGACTAAGAAAGTCATTTTTTTGAAGTGGTGTTTCAGCAAACACATTATGCAAGGCAGTTGTAGCCTCAGTTACGTCTTGGATAAAATTATTCATAGCACCAGTCATTTCCCGCTTATTAATACTGTGCAAGTTTCTTCTAGCTATAAAAACAGTTGTTGTCAGTCAAAAGTTTACACAAGAATGAAAATTGTTTCTTTTATCATTAATCCTTGATTCAATAAAAAATATAGCTTATGAGGAGATCTCTGTCGCGGACGTGATGAAATCGGTAAACATAGCAGACTTAAAATCTGCCGGTCTAAGACCTTGCGGGTTCAAGTCCCGCCGTCCGCACCACCAGAAGTAAAACTTCCCTTATTTTACAAAGATTTAAAAAGTAAACTATCTTTAGTGATGCTGTTATTATCAGGTGGAACTGTAACTATGAATAAAGACTTCTTCTCCAAGAATTTAGACTTTTGATTCTAGATAAAAAAATCATAAGCCTTGTAGCTTTTCTGTTGTAATGCAAATAATACTGCATTTAAATTTTGTATTCGGGTGGATATTGAGCTGTACAATAGTTTATTTCTTCCACATTGTCATAAATAACTAACCAACATGCATTTATATGCTGAGAGAGAATCTTTTATCCTGATTATACTCAACTTTACCAACCTATGACATACATAGCTCTTTTTCTTTTCAAAAGACCGAGGGTTTATGTAAAAGGATATACTCTCATTCTCGCCGTTCCCATTGCAGAAAAATTTGTTTCCGTTTAACACCCCAGGGATACTTGAAAAAGCACCATTTTTTCGTACCATACGATAACAAGGAATGATCAGAACTGAGACTTGTTACACGCAGATGCATTAGCTACCTGCGTGATGCGTTTTTGGCATATCAGTATGCCGTGCTAACTCTTCGTAACAAATTGTTTTACCACATCGCACTTCGCGTAACGCATCCTATAGTTTTTTCTGAAAAACTGTACCACTAATATCTAATGTCATATCATACTGATAATGCCCTATCAATTTAGGCGTTTCCACCATCGCTGTAACGTGCGCTACTTCTTTACTAAATGTATTGTAATTAATATTTTGTTGTATATTAAGAAGATATCTCCTAAATTCCTGTAGTAGTTGTTCAGTAGTATCTCCTAAGGCCATATTACAAATACCCTTATAACACTTTGCAAAAAGAATCTCCTCTTATTGATGTATCTCCCATCATCGCAACAAGTAGATCATCCATGCTTTTGTTTTTAGGCTTCATCACGATATCTTAATATCATATCTTAAAATATGTATAATTAATTCTCTGACAACACTAAAATTCAATACGTAAATAACCCTATCTAATTTTCAAATCAGACCTTTTGAAGTAGAGAAAAGCCCAAGATGATTGAAACACTCAATATTAAGAGTGCAATTTTACTCTAGCGATAAAGAGCATTTCATTCATACTGGGAAAATCTTACTATATAACATCTCGTTACCAAAAAAAATTGAACTAAATCTTTCACAGTTTATAGGATGAAAGAAAACTTCTCTCTTTCCCATACTAATCATTTTTGACCAAGCATACAATTTTTGAAACTCTTGAGTAAATCGATCGGGAGCTTAATACATATCATGAGTAGCAGTAACGAGGTAAATATAACTTTTTTAGCTATCAGGTAAAATTTACTCTTAATGTAAACAAGGTATAAACTATTCGAAAAATACTATCTATCGCTTTGATGAAAACATACAAAATCAAAAATTAACAAAAATAATCAATACGATCTATTACACACAGCAAGAATCACTTTCAAACTTTAGTAAGTATGATCATTTCTTACAGCATTTTTTCTGCATTCGTAAATTCCGTATGCTTTTCAGTACTCCTTTTGACCATATTTTCACCTACAAAAACATTTCTCTTGCTTGTTATGCTTTCAAAGTACTTCTTTATAAACTTTAACTAATTACTGTAATATATTGCTTATAAAAAATAAATTATCACTCAATCAGCACAAGAAATACGTTCATTTGCTACACATCCACTCAGCAAGATCAACTTGCACATCAGCATCACTTTTTTAATTAATTTTATTTTCTACTTCAAGCAGTGTTGATGCTACTTCTAAAGCTTAATTTTTTTCTTTTGTTTCTCGGTACTCTTTCCAAAGATCAAAAGCTTCCGCTAAAGCTATAAAAAACAGCAAAGCTGCTATAATGGATCCAAAATTTTTCTTTATCCACCAGACCATAAGTATTACTTAGAAAATCTTTAGCGACAAACCCAATGCCAGAAAAAGCATTTATAACCATAATGGCTGCTGAGCCCATCGAATAGTATCATTAACCTGCAAGGCCAAAAAGTATGGCTCAGGATCTGAATAATCAATCTGAGAAATAATCACTTTCTTTCCAGGCTACTCACATTCAATGAAATACTTACATACCTGCGTTCCCTTTTCATTCTTTCCAACCGTGGAAGACTCTTTGGCCATATCTAAGGTGATATATTCCATGCAACTATATCCCCATTGGTTTCTCCATCACATACGTTGTGGAACAAAAAAGTTTTTCCTTTTTCCAAATTTATTTTGCTTTTTACCCAGGTAAAAAACTTTTCTTTCCAGAAATATGTACAATATTACGCACGTTTACTGTTTGAACAATTTCCCGATCAATAATTTATTTTGTAATTTCTATAATGATCTGCATTTCATTAAACTCAACTTTTAAAATAAGTTTTTGGACTGTATTACCTAAAAAATGAGAAAGAATAGCCTCTAAAATTTCAAATATTATAGACGTTGGTTTCTGCTATCAAATCACCAAGACCTGATCTGAAACCATAAAAAGTCTATAATCAATCCTTTCTTCCATAAACTTAGAAAGCATCACATCACATAGAAACTATCCAAAACTTCCAACAAGTAAGAAGCCATTACGTTTTACTTTTTCAATGACAGTAAATGCTTCAATTATAAGTGAGGCATGAAAATTAGAAACCTTGCCAATTACCCTCTTCATGTTTTTTTATGATCATCCATATTGATTTTATAATCTCTCCAGATCGAAGATATACCTGATCAACATCGAATAAACACCAATTCAAATGAGAATCTTTGAAGCTAAATTTGATGCAACTGAATTATTTAACAATCGATAAAACTCAGACGTTTCTTTCCATGGCACTGCTAGAATATTTTAAAATTTTGACTATATCTTCCGAATAAAGCTTTTTACTTTGGTATCAATTATATAGCAAAATCTATACTGTGCGCTGCTGCATATCTTATAGCAATATTCAAAACGAGACAAAACTTTGCCTGCTATTTCATCTTTTCTAAATTAGGAGACATACAATTCTTTTATATCAACCTAACTTAATTCATTATGTTATATTCCCAGATTTAGAAAATATGCAGCTAAGAGTTGTGTCATCTTCTTGCAGTTATTTATTCATCTTTCAATTCACTCTTTTTCGCTTCAAAAGAACTAAAGACAACTCTCGTAAGGAAACACCATCACCAGTCTGTAGTAATTTTTTCTCTAATTGGATCAATTCCTTAAGTTCAAAAATTTAAAGCAAGCCATAGCCTTAAGCCTTTCTTTTTTAAAGACACAACATCACAAAAACTTACACCCATTTCACAGCATCTTTTATCAAGATTAATCCCAAAATCCAACGCCCTTGCTCTGATACCACTGATAATTCATAAACTGCTCTATCAGCCTATTTACTTTAGACACACTTTTACTGCTAAAACAGATAGCCTAGTTACGTATTCTTACTCTTAAAACCGTCTTTAAATCGTTCTTGAAACTCTTTAATCTGATACTAAAACAACATATAAAAGACAGACAGCACTACTCTCTAATATTGTGGAGAACTCTAAGGAAAAAACAAATAGGTGCGGCTATCCGCACCATTATAAAAAATTTTCTAACCACAAAATCTCAAACTACAATCGGTAGAGCTATCATTTTATTGCTAGAGTGCTATCGTGATATACGCGACTATAATAAAATTTACAAATCACAGTTTCCTTGAACTAAGGCTTTAGTTTTCCCCACGATTCAAATTGTAAAGTGAGAATTTTAATATTACTCTTCTCACTTCATCAAAAATTTAAAATTAATAACTCCCGCTCCACCACAAAAGTTATAATACCAAAATAAAAATAAAGGCTCCATAAAAATGGAACCTCTGAGAATTTTCTTGCGAAAACTAAAATTTGTAAGCTACACCAACGCGAAAATCATTAGTTTTATAATCAAGCTCAATCGCGTCTCCAAACTTCTTCTTACCAAAGTCTGAATGACGATATTCCGCACGCGCAATAACATGATCGGTTATTGCAAAATCGACACCACCCCCAAGAGTATAACCAATCATGGTTTGTTTATCATCAAGTTTCGCATTAAAAACCTCCGCTCCGGTAACCGATACAGATAAGATATCTTGAAAATGTCCATAAGCAACACCTCCAGAGACATAAGGCATAACACAACCAGCAGCAAAGCCGACACGCACCCTTGTAGCACCAGTCCATTGTTGTTTTAAAGTATGTTTAAAGGTTATATGATCTTCTTCTGCTTCTCTTTGATTTTCCCTCAACAACTGAAAAGCTCTATTTTCCTCATTTTCCTTGACAAAGATAGTTTTTGTACCTTTTCGTTCAGACAAAATGACATCCGTATCAACCCCTAGAATAAAATTATTGCCAAGATCGACATTGGCTCCTGCATAAAAGCCACCTATAAAACCAGAAAGTTCAGGCAGATATTTTTTTTCAATTGAAATCCATTTTTTATGCTTATCTCTTTCATTAGGCGCGAGAGGAATATCACTATCAGGAGCAGTTGCAGAAATTTTACTCGAAAAAGCACCGATTTGTCCCCCAAAATAGAAACCTGTCCAAGAAAAAGTAGAAGGAGCAATAACTGGTGAAACCATGTGTTCTGATTGATAAGGAACTCTCACATCTGCTGCCTGTGCAACAGAAGATGAAACCATAGCAAAAACCGACACTGCCATTAGATATTTTGTATTCATAAAATTATACCTCAATGCTAGCATTTAAACAAAGTAAAAATATTGCACAAAACACTGTAAATTTTATGGCAAAATGAGATAGTATTATAATTATTAAAAAATAAATTTTAATCACTTTTAAGCTTTCACCTGCCAGCAATATTTTAAAATTTTAAACTTCATTAACAACATTTTAGTGTGTTTTTTTTGAAACAATTAGATTAAAATACATTGTTATCGAAATTATCACACCAAGTATAAAGCAAATTAGTTAAAATCATACCTACATAAGCCACTCCAGCAATACAGTAATATCAATTTTATAGATTGTTATTTAAAAAACACTAAATAAATATAATACTCGCTATTTCAATGACAATATTATAATTTTATAAATATTTAAACGTTACCTTATTTAAAAAATACTTTATCATTATTTATTTCTATATTATCATCTGCTTTTATTGCAAAATGATCCTTATTGGGAAAATTAATAAAACAACCTTTGTTACAAACTGTAACTGATTCATTAGTATTTACAGAAAGATTCGAAAGTGTACTTCCTTCAATAATAATAAGCGACTGCATCTTTAGATCAATATTTTTCACAGTTGCTGCAAAAGCCACCGTAGTAAAAACATCCAAAAACGTAAAAGCGACCAGCACACAAACATATTTCAGCATTACAAAATCCCTTCTTCAGAAAAGCGTTTATATAGTGAAAAGCGCAGAGCGTTAGCTATGTTAGAAGTAGAAGTAATGTTTGGAACACAAATAGCCAAAATAAATGAAAACTTTTTACTATCAAACGCAGTAAAATTTACCTGCGGTGCAGGGTTTTTTAGAACCCCCTCTGTCATAGAGGCAATCTCCAGTAAAATGTCAACAATGCGCTCTGGAGCAATATGGGATGAAACTGCAATAGGAACTTCAATCCGCCCCATTTTATTACGCCGTGTCCAATTAATTACATTATTATTAATAAGACTTGAATTAGGAATGATAACTGTCTTGCCTTGAAATGTTTCTAGCTCAGTTGCCCTCACATTAATACGTTTAACAATACCACCTACTGATCCAGACTCTACATAATCGCCCAACTGAAATGGTCTTCCAATCAAAATAATAAGACCTGATACAAAATTTTGAACAATATTTTGCAAACCAAAACCTATACCAAGAGAAAGTCCACCGGCAATGAGCGCAAAATTCCTAAGATCCAACCCTGCAGTTGATAACCCTACCAAAGCAGACAAAACGATACCGCCATAATTTATAACCGTTTTGATAGAATTACACATACCAGAATCAAATTCTCCACGCACCAACACCACATCATCCAACCAACTGACAAATCTGCGGATGCAGAAAAAGCATGCAGCAAAAATAAAGATTCCTGTTACAATAGAAATTAAGGAAATAGATATATTTCCAATTTGAAAACCTGTAACCAACTGCCATAATATTGCTCTCAAATCAGAATACGAAAATCCCAACTGTATAAGCAGAGGCATTGTACAAAATATAATAACAAAAAAATTGAAAAAAATACTAATAACAATTCCCAATTTATCCATGGTTTTATTTTCTAAATGCAACCATTGCATTAGTGCATGACCAATGCTTGTTTTCATAAATTGACCTTTAGCTCCAATAGCTTTAGCAGCTTGCACCCCTAAATACATTAAAACAAAACATGCAACACCAATCACAATTTGCTTCATAATAAAACGTGCTAAGCCAACATATCCGCCCAAATCTATGACAATGAGTAGTAATCCCAAAGCCACAAGGGGAATACGTATATACAATGGCCAAAATAACGGCTTTCTTTTTGCGCCTCGCAAACGCCTACGTCCAAATTGCAATGGAACAAATGAGATTGCAAACAACAACATTGCTACAAAGAAAGCAGCAATAAAACTTTTAACAATTGTCAAAGATAGAGAAGCTAAAACAACTTGATAAATACTATCAAGAATGGAATCAAAAGCTAACACTCCGCCTAAAAGAGTAAACAAAGTTACCAATTGATTTGCCACTGACGATGAAACATTTAAAAGACGTACATCTTCCATCTTCGATGATAAAAGAACAGCTGCTAAGCGATTAATAAAAAAAACCAAAATGATTTGATGCCCAACCGTATAAAATACTGTTGCGAGTTTTTTTGAATCTAAGCTAAAACTGTGGAATAAAAAAAGAACGAGATAAATACAAACAACGCATATAAGCGAAGGTAATAGAATTGAAATAAAAGCGATTAATAAACGCTGTAAATAAGATATTTCCTCATTACTCTTAATAACACGCGAGTATATATGCGTAAAAAATTTACGAGAAAAATAAGAAAGCCCAAGAGCCACAAGAATCGGAATCAAAAAAGAAAGAAAAAAATGTAAGAGCTTAAAATAAAATACAAATTTCCACCAAGAACTAAACAGAACAATAAAATCAGATGCAGATTCTTTGGTTTTTTCAACAAAGTGTTTGACCATTGGTATTGAAAATTCAAACCTATGTGTCAATGTACGTTTTAAAAATTCTCTTGACTGAAAAGCAGCCATTTCGGCTATTCTATTTGCAGCTAAAAACACTTCTTCAAACCGAAGCACTGTATCATTGATTGTGGCTTTTTGTCTTATCAGACTATCGCGCTCTTCACTTTGACCTTGCAATTTTTTTGCTTCATCATTAGGTTCTGTCAACGATCCTAAAAGTACATTAATGTCATTGAGAGGAGCACGCAAAACAAATGCCGCTTCAAGAGCATGCTTACTGATGTCTCGTGCTCGTAACCGCAGATCTGCCAAAGCACTGGCTTCTTCTGATTTACTTTCAAAGTCCTTTTTTAAAGTTTCTGTATCTTGTTCAAGAGTTTTAATAATTAACAGTTGTTGCTGAATAATTTCATCAATTGAATGGTTAACGATCGGCTGTCCGATTATAGCATTTTGTGATACAAAATTCCCCCATGCACAAGAGTTGAATACAAATATAAATCCGAAAATAAAGAAAAAAATGTGTAAAGCTTTTTTAAAAAATAAATACATATCTGCCTTAAATGAAAGTACGAGGAACCACCCTCTTTAAAATATGCAATCAGGCAAATATTTCCAACTTTTGTAGAATAATCTTATAAAAGCTTTTCCTTATCCTATACTATTGATAAGAACAATGATAATAATAAGAGCTAAAATCAATTAAAACAAAAAGGCGCTTGGCATGTTTTTTTTGTACCGATACCATAAAAACAGAAATTTTTTCTCTTTTACGGCTTGGTTTCTTTTGTATGGCTTTGGTATATTATTAACAAGTACTCTAGAAACACAAACTTATTTGATCAAGCAAGCATATGTCAGCAATATAATCACAACCAATGTACTTGATCAAAAAAATAAAAGTAATGACGTGAATATTACGACATCTATAAACAAGAACTTTTTAACCCTTTATATAGGCTGTGCTTCGGTTATCAATATTTTCAAAAATACTTTGAATCTATCTTTAATAACTGCAGTCACTCTGAGTGAACAGCTACGCAATTATCAAGCGCCATATTTTACAAGTAAACGTGCTCCTCCTATTGCTTGAAGTATAAACCCATTATCCTATATTATCTCTGCCTTTAACTTTAATAATCATTAGATTGCCTATTAGCGGAATATATCATGCGTACACCTGGTTGGCTAACTACCCTTTATTGTTTTATCCTTTTAAGCAGCATATATGTTGCCTTGCCTAATTTATTTTCGCAAGAACAGATTAATAACTCAAAAATTTTACCTAACACCCGTGTAACACTCGGATTAGACCTCCAAGGAGGCTCTTCTCTCCTGCTCGAGATTGATACTAAAACATTAAAGCGCGATCAACTACACACACTTTTAGGCAATGTACGTCATACACTACGTCAAAAACAAATCCGTACGTCAAGTGTTCGTATCACTGAAGATAACATAGTTGTTATTCTTTCTGATTTAACACAAAGCGAAAAAGCTATCTCGGCTTTAAAGGAATTAATTACCCCTATATATAGTGGTTTTGGTACGAAAACCAATGACATCGCTATCAGTACACATAATGAAGTTATCCGTGTAGCATTAACAGAAGCTAGTACTAAAGATCGTATCAACAATGCTATTGAACAAAGTTTAGAAATTATCCGACGCCGGATAGATCAGGTCGGTGTTACTGAACCAATCATCCAAAAGGTGGGAACCGATCGTATCATGGTGCAATTGCCTGGCCTACAAGACCCAAAGCAACTGCGCGACCTTTTAGGAACTACAGCTAAGATGACTTTTCATCTTGTGCCCACAAATATAGATATCAATCATCCACCCGCAAATGTTTCAATTCTCCCTGGATACACCGATGAAAAACAGCTCTATGCAATTTATAACCAAGTTGCTTTAGACGGCAACGCTCTTAAAGATGCACGTGCAGGTTTCGACCCTCAAATGCCAGGACGCCCCATCATATCGTTTACTATGAATTCTACTGGCTCAAAGATATTTGCAGAAATAACACGGAAAAACATCAACCGCCCTTTCGCAATTGTTCTTGATAATAAGGTTTTAACCGCGCCTGTTATTAATGGTGTCATTCCTAACGGACAAGGTCAAATTACAGGTAATTTTGATCCAAAAGAAGCATCAACCCTAGCTGCTCTCCTCCGAGCCGGTGCTCTACCTGCTCCATTAACCATAATTGAAGAGAGGACAGTCGGTCCAAATCTTGGTGCTGATGCCATTCAAATGGGACTTTACACAGGGGTTATAGGTTTTATTCTTGTTGCAGGTTTTATTCTTGCTTTATATGGAACTTGGGGCATTATTGCAAATCTAGCACTAACTTTACACACTATTTTAATATTTTCCGCTCTAAGTATTCTCGGTGCTACGCTTACATTGCCAGGCATTGCTGGTATTATTTTAGGCATAGGTATCTCAGTAGATGCTAATATTTTGATTAACGAACGTATACGAGAAGAAAGCAGAAAAAATATCAGCGCCTTCGCCGCCTTAGATCGTGGATTTAAACAGGCTTTTTCAACCATTATTGATGCAAATGTTACCGCAATTATTGCAACTATTTTACTTTTCTGGTTTGGCACTGGTCCTGTTCGCGGGTTTGCTGTGACAATGTTGCTTGGGATTATCATCTCTATGTTCACAAACATTGCCATTGTGCGCATCATGATGATTTGGGTTGTTCGTAAATGGAAAATTAAAACTTTACATTTTCACTCTATTTTTAACGTTATCTCACAAAATACAAATTTTTGCTTTATGAAAACTCGCTTTATCGGTATAGGAGTCTCAATTATTTTATCACTTGCTTCTGTTTTTCTGTTCTTTAAGCCTGGTTTAAATTTCGGAATTGATTTCGTTGGTGGTAGCCAAATGAGGATTACTACACAATCACCAGCTAATTTAGCAACTTTGCGCCCAAAGCTTTCTGCCCTCAATATTGGTGAAGTTACACTACAAAATATTGACAATGCACACACCATTTTGATCCACATTCAAAAACAAAGTGGCGGTGAAGAACAACAAGCCATCTCCATTGATAAAGTTAAAACGGCCGTACAAAATGTTTATCCAAACGCTACATTTGATCAAATAGAAGTTGTTGGTCCTAAAATATCAGGTGAACTTGCCACAGCTGCTTTTACCGCTGTTATTTTAGCAACAATTGCCATGTCACTTTACATATGGATACGCTTCGAATGGTTTTTTGCAGTCGGAGCAATTGTAACACTCATTTTAGACACCACGAAAATGATCGGTTTTTTTGCTTTATTTCAACTTGATTTTAACTTAACTGCCATTGCGGCTCTTTTAACAATTGTTGGTTATTCAATAAATGATAAAGTTGTTGTCTATGATCGAATGCGCGAGAATATGCGCCTTTATAAAAAAAAGCCACTGCGAGAATTGATCGACTTCTCAATTAATCAAGTTCTTATACGCTGTATTTTTACATCAACCACTACAGTTTTGGCTATGTTGCCTATGGCAATATGGGGTGGAAATGCTGTCCATAATTTTGCATTACCTATGGTCTTTGGAATTATTATTGCAACGTCATCCTCAATTTTTATTGCCTCTCCTATTTTACTACTGCTCGGCAATTGGCAAAATAAACAAAATACTCAGATAGAAAAGCCAAACTAAAATGAAAACACTACGCTAATTCATATGGTGCACCATTTTCGTTTTGCGTCAAAGACATTATATCTATTAAGTAATTCGTTTTTTTGAAAAGAGACATAAATAATGCTGCACGATACACCACTTATTACAACGATTGTTGCGGGTTTATGTTTAGCATTTCTTTTTGGGATGATAGCCAATCGTTTGCGCATCTCACCGCTAGTAGGCTACTTGTTAGCTGGTGTTATTGTGGGACCTAATACAGGTGGAATTAAAATAGATTCTGTTATTATCAACCAACTAGCTGAAATTGGTATAATTTTGCTGATGTTCGGTGTTGGGTTACATTTTTCATTAAAAGACCTTTTATCTGTTAAAGCTATTGCTATCCCTGCTGCCATTGCACAGATGGCATTTTCTACTTTTTTAGGTTTTCTCCTTGGCCTAGTCATGGGATGGGGCTTCAGCGGTGGACTAATCTTCGGTTTAGCTTTATCAACAGCAAGTACTGTTATCCTCTTACGCGCTTTGCAAGAACGCCATCTTATTGAAACAGAAAAAGGACGTATTGCTGTTGGTTGGTTGATTATTGAAGATTTAGCTATGGTTCTTATACTTGTTCTCATACCATCACTGGCAAATATTCTTGGCAATACAAAAAAAGAAGCGGTTGATCCTATTGTTCAATGGTTAAATTTAAACATCGAAGAAATTTTTATTCTGACTATCCTAAAAGTTATTATATTTATTGCCCTCATGCTCATCATCGGGCGACGCGTTATTCCGTGGCTATTAAAAATGAGTGCACAATCGGGATCACGAGAATTATTCCGTCTTAGTGTTTTCACTATCGCACTAGGAGTAGCCTTCGGAGCCGCTCATTTATTTGGTGTTTCTCTTTCTCTTGGAGCCTTTTTTGCAGGTATGATTATGAGTGAATCAGAATTAAGCCATCGTGCAGCGGAAGAATCTTTACCTCTGAGAGATGCCTTTTCTGTTCTCTTTTTTGTTTCTGTAGGCATGCTATTTGATCCAGGAAAAATATTCACTAATTTTTTTCCTCTTTTAGCAACACTATTAATTATCATATTAGGAAAATCTTGTATTTCCTTTTTCATTATTAAAGCTTTCCGCTATTCTAATGGGACAGCTTTGACAATTTCTGCCAGCCTTGCCCAAATAGGAGAATTTTCTTTTATACTTGCAGGCTTAAGTTCAAGTTTTGGACTCTTAAACCACAACGCACATGAATTAATTCTTGGAGGTGCAATCCTTTCTATTTTGCTCAATCCTCTTGTTTTTATTGCTTGTGACAAAATTAAAAAGCATTTAGAAAGTCTTCCTGCAAATTCACGGGATAAACAGACGATCATGGATATCGATCCACAAGATTATGATAAAGAGTTTTTACCAATTACCTCAAAAACCAATCATATTGTGGTTATTGGTTACGGGCGCGTTGGTAAATATGTTGCATTATCTTTAATGAACAGAAATGAGCCTGTAGTGGTAGTGGAAGAATCAAAACGCCTTTCAGACAAAGCTAGTACAAATGGGATAGAAACGATTTGTGGTAATATCATTGAACAAGAAATAATGAATGCAGCAAATATTAATAATGCACGAAACATTGTTATTACAATGCATAATAGCATTGAAGCGGCAAAATGCTTAACAAATATACGTAATATTAACAAGGATATCCCAATAATTACCCACGCAATATCTGATGCAGAAACAGCATATCTAATTGAGATAGGAGCAAGTATTGTAGTAATTGATGATGAAGAAATTGCCAATGGTGTTATTGAGCATATAACTGAGCAACGATCTTCACTTAATACGCAGAAGCACGCATTAAACTTACAAAAAACACAAATGGAAATAAAAAGCGGGTAAAAGTATGAAAATAAAGCAATTTATATGGCCATTTATCGGTATTATAGCAATGTTGATATCCATCCGCATTCTTTATACAAAGCTGTCTGCTATTTCTTTTAGTGATATATCGGAACGCCTAAGCAATGTAAATGCACAATACTGGTTGTTAGCTTGTTTGTGCTCTCTTGTAGCTTATGCTGCTCTTGCTGGATATGATCGAATTGCTCTACAGCATCTCGGTCATAAGATTTCTTGGTTTTTTATTGCTATATGTTCATTTACCACATACGCACTTTCGCACAATATTGGTGCTTCAGTTTTTTCCGGTGCAGTTGTGCGTTATCGTGCTTACAAAATGAAAGGATTAAACGGAACAGAAATCGCGGTATTGGTAGGCTTTTGCTCCTTTACTTTTATAATAGGCACAACCCTACTTTCTGGTATCGTTTTACTGCTTCAACCAGAAATTATTACCCTTATTCATAAAGATCTTCCCATATGGCTTGGAACAACAGTTGGTGCAATTTTGCTTTTCTGTATTGCACTCTATACTTTTGGCAGCTGGCTTCAATTGAAGCCCTTGCACATAGGAAAAAAAATTCAGCTTTGTTATCCACGACTAAAAATAGTCATTCAACAGCTTTTCATTAGCCCTTTAGAACTTTTAGGAGCAGCGGGAATCATATATGCCGTGCTCCCATACAACTCAAATACCTGTTTTATTACTGTACTTGGTGTTTTCCTTGCATCTTTCACTGTAACTCTCCTCTCTAATGCTCCTGCAGGAGGAGTTGGCGTTCTTGAAGCTCTATTCATAACAGGCATGCCCGATGTAGATCCAGCTGATGTCATTGCAGCACTCATTGTTTTTAGAATGCTTTATTTGATCATACCATTCATCATCTCGTTATTCGTTGTAGCAATTTTTGAATTTCAACAATATCGGAAACGAACACAAAAAATATCGTCTCAATAAAAAAATTTACATTCTATTTTTGTGCACACATAAATAACGATGGCCGTAAAAATTTTACTCCACTTAAAATATCAACGTATCATTGGTATTATTGCGTTTTTTTAGTATAAAAATATTGAATTACATCTATATTTCAAATAAATATTACTAAAATACTATAAAAATATAAAACGACTTATTTTTATAATCTATCATTAGATATTATACTTTTAATATTAAGATTTTTTATTATTTTTCTTATAAAACTACAAGAGATAACTTTATACAATCTACATACCTCAACGTGCATAAAGGAGAAGTAAAATTACCGTTTTAAAAATTTATGGCCATTTTACATAATGACTATGTATCGTTTTTTCTTAAAAGCCCTCCTCGCCGATCATCGATTAATGTCTCTTTCGACTCATAATCACTGCACACTTTAAAGCTTTAAGTATAGATATAATCAAGCAGCCAATCTTTATAAATTTTAGATATTTTATAAAAACAACGGTTGGTTGCTACACTTCTTCACTTATCAAAATGATGAATGTTTTCCTGTAACACAACTCGAGAAATGAGGATTTTAGATATATTTCGACGATCCATCTCTATAACTTTGAAGCGTAAACCATCAGCTTCAAAGCTTTCACCTTCATTTGGCAAGTAGCCAAAACGCCAAAGCATAAATCCGGCCAAAGTAGTATAACGATCAGCTTCATCAACAAGATTACGCTCAAGATAGCCACTTAAACGACGGATATCAGCATATCCTTCAACGAGAAAGCTTCCGTCTTCAAGCTTTTCTGCCACCACAGGCTCTTCATCACCATCAGGAAAATCACCCGCAATAGCTTCAAGAATATCCGTCGGTGTTGCAACGCCTTCAAAAGATCCATGCTCATCAACGATAATTGCAAGTTGAATCGAAGAACGCCGAAATTGTTCCATCAATCGTAAAACGCTTGTATTTTCATGAACAACAAGAGGTTCACGCATAGCCTTTTTCCAATTAATCTTTTTTCCTTCAGCCAAATTTAAAAGAAGATCTTTGGTCAAAGCAACGCCAACAAATTCATCCACTTTTTCACGCGCAAGAATTAAACGGCTATGTTTAACCTGTTGTAGTTCTTCATGCATTTCATTCTCATCCCCATTTAAATCCAGCCACTCAATTTCATTACGTGGTGACATAATAGAACGAACAGGGCGATCAGCCAAATCAAGAACACCACGAATCATTTCTTTTTCTTCTGGCCGAAAAATCTCTGAAGCTGCCGTTTGTTCAACAATAACATCTACAGTTTCACCAAGATTACCATCCTTTTTTCCTCCTCCTAAAAGCCTTAAAACAGCATCAGCTGTTCGATTACGTAGATCATTTGTTGTAATCATCTTTTCACGGTTACGACGTCCAATTTGATTAAAAGCTTCAATAAGAACAGAAAAACCAATGGCAGCATACAAATACCCTTTTGGAATATGAAAACCAAACCCTTCAACAATTAGAGTAAATCCAATCATCATTAAAAAGCCAAGACAAAGGATCACAATAGTAGGATGACGATTAATAAAACGCATAAGTGCAGCAGATCCATACATCATCACACCCATAGCAGCCACCACTGCTATGTACATAACTGCTGCCTGCTCTTTAGCAATCATACCCGTTGCAGTAATAATACTATCAAGGGAAAACACTGCATCAAGAACAACAATTTGAACAATTACCTGCCAAAAGACAGCATAAGTAACGTTCGTTTCACTTTTATTCATTGTTCCTTCTAACCGTTCATGTAACTCTAGGGTTCCTTTTGCCAGCAAAAAAGCTCCACCACCAATCAAAATGATGCTATGCCAGCTAAACACAAAAGATGAGATGGAAAAAATCACTGTATCGAGATTCATTACCCATCCAATAATTGTAAGAAGAAAAAGACGCATAGCTAATGCTAAGGTTAAACCTGTTAAGCGTGCTCGATCACGTAAGTGCAGCGGCAATTTTTCCGCTAAAATTGCGATAAAAACAAGGTTATCAATTCCTAAAACAATTTCTAGAAAAATTAGCGTTAGCAAACCAAACCATGCATGGGGATCAACGATCCATTCCATCATAGTTCACCCTTGAAAAATTTGTATGCGCGCATCTGACAAAAGAAATTCATAAGCTTTCATTCGCACAATTGATCAATGACATTAAATGTAAACAGATTGACTTCAAAAGAAGAAAACAGCAAAACATCACTTAAGCGCACACGATTATCGATAAAAATAAAGCGAAACAATAGATTTATAAAGCAGAACACCACTTCATCCCGCCTACAACCCCAAGAAGGTTTTTCTGAATTTTGCTCGGGCATTACGCTCGACAATCCTCCAACTCCAATTTCACATACCAATGAAACATCTATTTATAGAAATTCCTATAATGGTTCTATTTTTGCATAATATCAAGAAGTAGATATTATATTGTAACTGGATAACTAGTCTAGCATAAACTTGACAATTTTATATAAAAAACTGTTTTATATAAAAAACAACAAAAAACCATCTAGACATCCCTTCCTAGGAACGTTATAGAACCGCTCATTCTCATCTTTTGAGAAGCAGTGGGTGATTAGCTCAGTCGGTAGAGCAGCTGACTCTTAATCAGCGGGTCGTGGGTTCGATTCCCTCATCACCCACCAATAGAATCAGTAGGTTAGCGTATTTTCTTCAATAATTAAGAAAATGTTTTAGTTGCGCAGCATCCTATAAGGCATAAAAAACGAGATTACTGAAAATCCTACAAAGTTGGATTTTATAGTGTATTTTAGTAGGCATCGTTTTCCAACAACATGTATAAACGTTAAAAAATGAGATCAGATATGATAAAAAACATCTGTTCTGTTTCCTTTGTTATTTTTTTTCATTTCCATCGGAATACATGCACGCACCATAGCATTCCACCCATTACAATGCCTTTTTTGTAACTGTAATCATAAAAAGTGTAAAATTTTACACCCAGTTTTACTATGAAATATGCTTTATTAATTTACACTATAATGTATCATAAAAGTTATTTTATGGATGCAGTCATTGCCATGGCCAATCCAAAAAGATGGGTCAAGTAAGTCTATCATAGATGCAGATTTCTATGCTGTTTTCCAAAAATTAACAACGAATACACCGTAAATAAATATTTCGATTTATCTTACATTTCAAAAATTTCTCACTCCATTTATACGTGAAGAAAAGTGAACTATGATAAACTTTTAATGGTAAATGGATACATTTTATTATCTCATCACATTTTTTCTGTCTACACATCATTGATCTGTTGTTTCATGGGAAGTGTACATCAATTCCTTCTCAAAACTTTGCAAACGCTTGTAAATCGACATCAGTTCTACAAGTGTTGTCCACGAATTAATAAGATACTGAAAAGCACTCCTTACTTGCTCAAACACATTAATTATTTGTGTCATTAACCCCAGTGTAATGGCACCAGTAACAATAGACGGCAACAACAGTAGAATTCCAATAATATTATCGATCTGCAAATATAGCATTCGCGCAATGTTGAAATAGGCATAATGCCAATACAATTGAAAATAATTAACGCGTACTTCGTTAAATAGCTCTTTGACTGTTGGCGGTGACGCACGTTTGGCATCATCCTCTCCATAAACAAGCTCTTTACGGTATGCTGCCTCAGCGCGCTGATTTTTAAAATGTAAACCTGGCAGCTTTATCCCCATTATAGCTAACAAACCAGTTCCCGCTATTGACCAAATAAGAGCAGCTATCACTAACCCGTAAGGCACGTGACCAATAATAGGAAGTTCTGGAACATGTACGGAAAGATGTATTAATATTGGTAAAAAAGCAATAAGTGTTATGATAGCTTTGATAAGACCAACACCTAGGCTTTCCATTGTGGAAACAAAACGCATGGTATCTTCCTGAACGCGTTGAGCCGCACCCTCAATATGACGCAAATATGACCAATTATTCGTGTAATAATCACTCATTGCTGTACGCCAACGAAAAACATAGTGACTAACAAAAAAATTATTAAGCACTCCAACTACCACAGCAACCAATGCAATGCCCAGAAAAACAACAATTTCATGATAAAATTGTGCAATGCTTACAGAATTTGGCTTACTCAATGCAGTCTGGATCAAATCATAAAAAGGAGCATACCAAGCATTGATAGTAACACCTACATCCACTAAAAACCATGCTACAAAAATGATTAGTGCTGATCCTAGAATGGACCATCGTTGCCACTTATGTGGGTGAAAAATAAACCAATACAGAGCAAAGACTCCTACACAAAACGCATAATAGGCATAAAAAATAAGGTAGCTTCCAGACCAAAACCGTGCTATGCTGATAGGAGGTGTTTTTGATACATTAAACCATTCCGCAAGATAAAAACTGCCACCTACCTGCCAAACGATAATTGCGATAAGCCCCCATATAGCCACAGAGAAAAAATATCCTGATTTTGGAAAAAACGAATTGAACATAATGCGTTCCTGACAAATTAGTTATCTCATTGATTAATTGTGCTAAATCAGCACTGATCTGCAAAGTTCGTAATATGATTTATCCTTACAGGAATCTCTTTTCACAAACAATGCTCTCTAGACAATATGTGGACAAATGTACAAGCAATTTCACTCTTAAATTAAACTACAGTGTTCTAAAATGTGTTTAATTCAAACCACCATGAGACATCATAATTAAGAACAATAGAACCTAAAAAATAGTGAACTTCTGCCGTATTTAGCTGTAGCAAGTTAAGCTCTACTCATAAGTAATTTTAAAAAATAATCTTACTTTTATTGTTAGCAGGAATCACGCAGTTTTATAGGAAAAAAATGTTCTATAAATAAATCGATATGCATATGATAATGAAGATTAAAAAATTTCCACAGTGTACACCAAAACTGTGTGGAACATTTTCTTATGATCTCCTTCTAATGAATTTCATAAACCACCCTGAAACCATATATTTTCAAAGCATTTTTTGCCACCTTAAATACAGATGAAATACGCATTTACGTTTTATTACTATTTTCAGCATGATGCACGATTTCAAATGAATTCAACCGCTAGGAAAAGTGAATACAACATCATCAGCAGAAGACCTAAAAACCAATCTTCAAAAACAAACTTTTATTCCATCCATCATGAAAGTCGTCTACACGGTCTCGTATGTACACACGTTTTTTATCAAAAATGATATCGTTGTAAAAGATGAAAATATAGATCTCTAATTTAAGTACAATATCCAGAATAAAACCATGAAACAATCTCAACAGCTTCTCTCTTCATAACTTTATGAAGCATAATATTATACTATTAGCTAATACAATCTAATTTATCGTATTATTTTAATCATCACAACAGCTTTAACTGATATATTTATTAATACCACCAGCATCCGCAACTACTTTATTTTCTTATATAAAAAGCTTACATTGTACCATCAATATACATTTATATTTATGGAGAGCTGCATACAAATATAAATTATTTTAAAGTTTCAACAACAGCTGCTTGTAAATCATGTTAGCAATCATTTCTTGAAAGTGTCTAAATTTTCAGCAGGGATCATTTACTTTTTCCTATTTTCAGATATCTTTTTTAAAACTAACCAAGCTGCATATTCCCTTAAGGATGCATCCAGAAACGGTTGTGTATACGAAAAAGTAATGTGATCCTCCTCATAACCTTTAATATGCACAGCCATTGTAGCACGACCAAGACTTTCCTTCTGTTTTTTTAATATTTCCAAACAAGGAGATAAGCTGACCTCAGCTTCAATCTGTCGTATATTTTTTGTACTTTTTTCTATTGGTTGCAAATATTCTAAAAGAATCGGATCATTCGTCAACCAACAAACCGTTGCCTGCCTTGCTAATTGTTCGCAAGCAGTAGTAATCTCTGTACCAACCAAGTATGGACGAAAGTGATTTTCAAATTCTTCGATTAAATGCTGTGCCAAAGGTACCGATGACTTTCCAACCAATTGCACGAGAACATAAGGACTTCTCCATAAAAAATGCCGTTCAAACGGTTCATTTTCAAAATGACAATCAACCCAACTAGCAATTTTGCTTTCGCCAATCCCAATCAAAGTCCACGTATATTGAGCACGTGACACTGTAGAATGATCTGCCTCCTCTAAATAATTCTCTAAAAGTGAAAGAGCTTGTATAGGTGGACCAGGCAAAACAACAAGGGAACTTCCATCACAAGAAAGGTAAAAACCAGGTGCTGTACCAGTAGGATTATCAAGTACTTTTGCCATCTCAGGAAATAACGCTTGACGAGCATTATTGGTATCTGGAGTAACACCTAACCGTTGCAATTGACCTTTTATCGTTTGCCAAACAGCATCATTATGAACCAATGGCTGTTGCACGGCTTGAGAAACTGCATCACGTGTTTTATCATCTGATGTCGGTCCTAACCCGCCACTGATAATGATAAGATCTTCTTGCCCAAGACAAGCAATTATAGTCTTACTAATTTTCTGTAACTGATCAGCACAAACAAAGTGGCGTGTTACTTGAATATTCCTTTTTTCCAAACTTTGACTCAAATCCTGCAAATTCGTATTCAAATATTGTCCTGAAAGCAATTCATCACCAACAGTAATAACTGCAGCGCGACAAACAGAAACAGGGCTCATAAAAGAATTGAGAACAGCCTCAGCCATCTGGCGTGTGGTCGCTAAACCTCCTAGATCATTAGTAACAGTATCTCCAGCACAAATGACCTGATCAACACTATCAAATAATTGTTGCGCTGCATCCTTAAAACCTAAATAGTCTAAGAGTAAAGCCGCGCTATAAAGCGTGGCAGAAGGGTTTGCTTTATTTTGTCCAGCAATACGCAGTGCACTGCCATGAACAGAGCCAAAACAAGCAATTTTATTTCCTACATTTGCACTGGGAGCAAGCTCCAGTCCCCCCATCACCCCAGCGGCAAGATTGGAGAGAATATCGCCAAACATATTTTCAGCAACAATTACCCCAAAATATTCTGGCTTAGTTGTAATCCATAAAGCAACGGCATCAACATTATGAATATCTGCTTTTATTTCTGGATAATTTTTAGCAACTTTCTCAAAAATTTTTTGAGCAAATTGATCACTTTCCCACGTGATATTAAGTTTATCAGCAAAAGTAACTCTCCTAAAATTATGTGCACGTGCATAAGAAAAAGAATACTCAAATAATCGTTCTAAACCAAAACGTGTCTGTAAAGGTACAGTCCATGCATCTTCATCAAGGCCATATTTTTCTAAATTGGAATGTTGTAACCATATCGCTGTTTCAGAATCCTCATCGCGAAAATCTAATCCCGCATAGAGACCTTCGGTATTTTCTTTGATAACACAAAAATTAAACGGTCTTTTCGAACCAACGATATATCTTATAGGTCGTATATGAGCAAATAAACCTAATCTTTGGCGAAGTTGAACCACAGGAGAAATATATGTAAGCTTACTTGTCCTTAAATGCGGTGCAAGCTCTTTTAAAGCTGCTTCTTTTCCCTTACTAATCACACTACCAAGTAAAATAGCATCACTTTCAGCAATTTTTTGCCAAGTTTCTTGAGGAACCGGATCCCCTTTTTGTTTCCAACACTCCCAACCAATGTCACCATAAACAAATTCGATCGGCAACTTAAATTGCTCTAAAACCATCAGTGCAGCATCACAGACCTCCGATCCTATCCCATCACCAGGCAATACGAGAACTTTCTTTTTCATAATTCATCGATCCATTTATTAATGATTACTTTCGCAAGAGAAAAATTACCATTCTATAGGAACATACCAGCTATTAGGAATAATCTTATATTCATGATTTAACACTGAATTCGTGTTTAATTAGCCATAGCTGCAAGTTAAGATTTTTTCCAACTAAAATTAAAATTTTACCACCATATTTAATAATATCGCTCCTTGCATCCGTATCTTAAAAGTAAGCAAAAAGTTCCTTTATCTCAGACTGGCATTGCAGGTACAAGAATAACACTCTGCAAGTTCATATCATTACCATCTCCTGCATATTTGTTTTAAAGCTTAGATGATAGCCACATTTCTCTTATATCTCAAAACGAGAGAATTTCTAGACAAACATAATATTGAAACTTAAATTATCTAAAGCTAAAAGAAAATGAACAGATCTTCGATACACAAGTGAAAAATAAATGGTTCTTCGAGTTTTCTACTTGTTGCAAAACTTTATCTATACCGCATCAAAATATGTTTTTCTATTTATGAAAATTTAAAAACACTAAATTGATAATTAACCGCCTCTATTATGATACGATGTCAATAGCTTAAACCCACTTGCCTTTTACACTAATAGATAATTCCTAGAGAATGAGCATCACAGTAAAGTAGAAATGTAAAATTAATATCATTTTTATTGAGACATAATTATAAAAATGCAACTATGAAAACCTTTAAGCTCATGGATATCTAACTGATTTTATATGGTACGGATGTACAATAAAAAATATTAGCGTCAAGATAGCATTATGCATAACTGTCTAATTGTTAGAATAAAAACCCTCTTAACCTATGTTAATGATAGGCTTAAGCAAATCTTCGCGGTAACCACTCTCAATATATTTAACTTCAACTGCTGTTAAATTTTTATATACACAACAATATAATCTCATGAAAAACAATTTGTTTCCTATAATCACCACCATGCAAAGTAACATCGATATTTTTAAGCATATTTCCCTCCCAACTCTGTTATTTAACTTAGTCCATTTCCAAAGTTCATAAAGTAATGTGCTTTTCTAATATAAATTATAAAACTCCAAATACAGCATGCAGCCAATAAAACCGAACACCACAGGGAATATGTCCAATATATTTTCCTAATAATAATTGCTGCACTAAATGCAGCACTCACTAATTGCAAAGCTCCCATAACACCGATGCCTCCCCAACAGCTTGCGGATACAATGAAATAGCCAATGCACCCCATAACGGCAACAAAAAACCATTGCAAAAGTGAAGATAGAAATAGTATTAAACTCGTTATAAGTGGCCATGGACTTGCATACATTTGTAGAGCAAATACTATCTCCTATAACAAAAATAACATACCCACGCCGGACAGAACGCTCCACGAACTCTCATTTAATTTAAGAAATCTGCGTTCTACTAAAATTTTTTATCACAGAGATTTTATTTCCAAAGTTCTTGCTCTTTTTATACGAATCTTATTTTGATAAACTATGCAGTTTTCACCAGAACAGGATAATGCATTAAAGGCTGTTGCTGCGTGGTTGAAAGATGGGCGTTCCCCTATTTTTCGCCTATTTGGCTACGCAGGAACAGGGAAAACGACACTTGCCCGCTATTTTGCGGAAACAATTGATGGTCCTGTTCAGTTTGCTGCATTTACAGGTAAGGCAGCACAGGTTTTACGCTCTAAAGGTGCAAGCAATGCTTGCACTATCCATTCTTTAATTTATTGCCCACGTGGTGAAGAAGAAATTTCCGATGAGATTACGGGGAAAAAATCTATCGCACCAACATTTTCATTAAATCGTAGAAGTGCGGCTGCACAGGCTAAGCTTATCATTATAGATGAGTGTTCAATGGTGGATGAACAATTAGCGCGTGATTTAATGAGTTTTCGAACACCTATTCTCGTTCTTGGTGATCCAGGACAATTACCCCCTATATCAGGAGGTGGTTTTTTTTCCAATGGTGATCCAGATTTTCTTCTTTCAGAAATTCATCGGCAAGCGCGTGATAATCCTATTGTTCGTTTAGCTATGGATGTTCGTGAAGGACGTGATATTGCTTATGGCTATTATGGGGAATGCTGCGTTATTACACGTAAAGAAGTAGATCAAAAAATGGTCTTGGATGCTAATCAGATCCTGGTTGGGATTAATCGGACACGTCACCTTTATAACAAACGTTTACGTGAATTGAAGGGATTTACAGCAGATTATCCACAAGCGGGAGACAAGCTTGTGTGCTTGCGTAATGATCCTGCTAAGAGCTTATTAAATGGTTCTTTATGGAAAGTTATGACTTCACAGAAAGAAACTGTTAAACCTGGTATTAATCTTCTTGTTAAGCCAGAAGAGAGTGAGCGTGGGGTGACGAAGATTAAACTTTTAAAAGCAGTATTCGAGAATCTTGGGGTTGAAGTTTCGTGGCAATTAAAAAAAAGATATGATGATTTTGATTACGGATATGCATTAACTGTTCATAAAGCACAAGGGTCTCAATGGGATAATGTGGTTTTATTTGACGAAAGTTTTGCATTTCGTGATATGTATACGCGCTGGCTTTATACTGGTATTACGCGTGCGGCCGAGCGTTTGACGATTGTTAGATAAGAGAAAAATGACGCTATTTTCTATAATTATACTAGGGAATAGATCTCTTTTCTATCTTTTATAATTATATGTGAAATAGGAGTATGCATGGCAGTAAAACTTTCGGTAAACCTTAATGCTGTTGCAGTTTTACGCAATAGAAGAGATCTTCCATGGCCAGATATTAAAACTATTGGGCATATAGCGCTTACAGCTGGTGCAGCGGGTTTGACTGTTCATCCACGACCAGATCAAAGACATATTCGCTTTTCTGATTTACCAGATATATATTATTTAATTAACAGCTCTTTTCCTAGTGCAGAGTTTAATATTGAAGGTTATCCAAGTGATATATTTTTGAATTTAGCAGAAAAATACGCTGATCAAATTACTCTTGTTCCTGATGATCCGGCTCAATCAACTTCCGATCATGGTTGGAACTTTGCTCATGATGCTGAATTTTTGATCCCCATTGTTAAACGCTTAAAAGAAAAAAAAATTCGTGTATCTTTATTTGCGAACCCTATTGTAGATGATCTTGATATTGCGAAAGCGATTGGTGCCGATCGAGTAGAATTTTATACTGGATCTTATGGTAGCGCTGTTAAAGACAAGGCAAAACAGGATCAGGAATTAAATAAACTGACTTTAGCAGCCCAAAAAGCTAAAGAGCTGCAATTAGGTGTTAATGCAGGTCATGACTTAACAATTATTAACCTCCCTACTCTTGTTGCTCGTATTCCTTGGCTTGATGAGGTATCCATTGGTCATGGGCTTATTGCTGATGCATTAGAATATGGAATGCACGAGACTGTTCAGCGTTTTCTTCGATTATTGTCATAATCTTTTCTCGTTTAATTAATTGGAGATAATGTCTTATCAAGCTCATCAATTTTACCTTAAAAGAACCATTTTGCACATGCTTAGATAAATAACGTGTTATGCTCTAAAATATTAGTTGCAGACCCTATTCTATGGTGTTGTTTTTAGTGCAATTAAAAATATTTTTGTACAGATACTATCGATCGTAAAAAGTGCTTATTTGCTAAAATGTGAGAAATTTCTGTGCTCATTTTATAATTTTTCTTGCTATATGCTTGAACTTTATTCATGCTTAATTAAAAGCCATATGATCTGTATAACTTTAAGGAATACAGTGGCTTATTATGAAAAATGCAGTTAAAGGTTGAGGGATATTTTTTTCTTATACTGTACCCAAGGTACCGTTTTTATAGAACAACTTCTGAAATTTACTTCTTTATCTGGATATGTTTGGGAAGACAGTGGGAGTACGTGACTTTTTGTATGCTACTTAAATTTTAAAGACCATCCAATCCCCGTATTGTTATGAATAATTATTTGGTTATCAAAAAGTGGCGTATAAAAACGATAGGGGAAGATTTTATTTTTTTATTCAATCTTAAACATAAATATAAGGAAGTATTTTATGCGTATTTATCATGATTGTGATGCGAACGTTAATTTAATTAAAGAAAAAAAAGTAGCCATTATTGGTTATGGTTCACAAGGACGTGCACATGCTTTAAATTTGAGAGACTCTGGTGTTCAAAATGTGCGAATTGCTTTACGTTTAGAGTCAGAAACAACTAAAAAGGCTATCGCAGACAATTTTGAGGTTGTGAGTGTTGCTGAAGCTGCAAAGTGGGCGGATTTTATTATGATGGCAACTCCAGATGAATTGCAGGCTGATATTTATAAAGAGCATATCCATGATCATTTACGTGATGGAGCAGTAATTGCTTTTGCTCACGGTTTAAGTATTCACTTTGGTTTAATTGAAGCTAAGAAAACCGTTGATGTTGTGATGATTGCTCCTAAGGGTCCGGGACACACAGTTCGCAATGAATACCAACAAGGTGGTGGAATTCCCTGCTTAATTGCAGTTGCACAAGATATTTCAGGTCATGCTCATGAGATAGCCTTATCTTATGCTTGTGGTATTGGTGGTGGACGTGCTGGTATCATCGAAACAACTTTTAAAGAAGAATGTGAAACAGACCTCTTTGGTGAACAAGCTGTTCTTTGTGGTGGGCTTGTAGAACTTATTCGTGCGGGTTTTGAAACATTAACGGAAGAAGGTTACGCACCAGAAATGGCCTATTTCGAATGTTTACATGAAGTTAAACTAGTTGTTGATCTTATGTATGAAGGCGGTATTGCAAACATGAATTATTCGATCTCGAATACAGCTGAATGGGGCGAATATATGTCTGGTCCACGCGTGATTACCGACGAAACTAAAGCGGAAATGAAACGTATTTTAAAAGATATTCAGACAGGTAAATTTACATCAAATTGGATTCAAGAATACAAAGCTGGAGCCACCCATTTTAAAACTATGCGACGCTTAAATGATAACCACCCCATTGAAAAAGTTGGAAAAAAGCTTCGTACGATGATGCCTTGGATTAAGTCTAATGCTTTAGTTGATAAAGAGCGTAATTAGACTTTATTAGAGTATATTAAGCATATACTTAAAAAAGGGCAACTTTTGTTGCCCTTTTTTGGTACATTTTTGTACACAAATTTTACCCTTTATCTGTGGAAAGCTTCTTTTTTCCAAAGATCCAATACATGATTCCTAAAAAGACAAACCATAATGGCGTATACTTTAAAGCGACCAAAGTGTCATCTTTTAGGGATAACAAAAAGATAATGAAAGCAAAGAAGACCAAAATAGCCCAACACATGGCAACGCCTCCTGGCATTTTATAGATTGATCCAGCATGTTGTGTAGGGCGATTGCGACGATAAACAATATAACTAATCAAAACAATAGACCATACGAATATAAATAAGGTCGTTGCAATGGTAGTCACGACTGTAAATGCATCCATAACGCTTGGGGATAAAGACGAGACTATGTATGCCAATAAAATGCATAAGCAAGAAAAGAATAGTGCATTCGCAGGAACATGGTGGCTGGAAAGTTTTGCAAAAAAGCGAGGAGCTCCTTGTTTTGTTGCAAGTCCATATACCATACGGCTGGTAGAAAAAATACCGCTATTTGCAGAAGATGCAGCTGATGTGAGAACAACAAAATTCACTAAACCAGCAGCTATTGGAATACCAGCAAGAGCAAACATTGTAACAAAGGGGCTTTTATCTGGAATAACTTGATTCCAAGGGGTGAGCGACATAATTATAGTAAGAGAAAATATATAAAATATCACAATACGAATAGGTATTGAGTTAATCGCTTTAGGCAGAACTACTTTAGGATCTTGGACTTCAGCTGCACTCGTTCCAGCAAGTTCTATGCCAACAAAAGCAAAAATGGCAATTTGAAATCCAGCAAAAAATCCTGTAATTCCTTTAGGGAAAATATCCCCTCCATTCCAAAGATGGCTGAAAGAAGCAACAGTTCCATTCGGCGAAACATAACCAGTACCGATCATATAAAGCCCAACAACAATCAATGCCAAAATTGCTACGATTTTGATAAGGCCAAACCAAAATTCGAGTTCACCAAACAGCTTTACAGCTAAGAGATTGAAGACTAAAAAGAAAATAATACAACCGAAGACAATAATCCATGGATTGAATGAAGGCCACCAAAAATGTACATAACTAATGATAGCTATAATATCTGCTGTTCCAGTTACAATCCAGCATAACCAATAAGTCCATCCAGTAAAAAAACCAACTCCTGATCCTAGCAAATCAGCAGAGAAGTCAATAAATGATCGATATTGCATATTGGAAAGCAATAATTCTCCCATAGCACGCATCACAAAATAGAGAACACAACCAATAATGGAGTAGACCAATATAATCGAAGGACCCGCTATACTGATAGTTTTTCCTGATCCCATAAAAAGACCTGTTCCAATAGCTCCACCAACTGCGATAAGCTGTACATGTCGAGTACCTAATCCACGAAGTAATTTTTTACGATGAGTTTTATCTATATTTTGTTTATAATCCATTTTTGGGAAGTTCCCTTTATTATTTTAAAACTAAAATTACGCAAACAATGTAATCCTCTATATGGAAGCATGATAAAAGTGAGTCGTAAAGGAGAAAAACGTTTTTAATAATTTTCATAACTTGAAATAAGTGTATTTGAAAACTTTTAAAAGCAATGATAAAATAATCAAATTAATTAGCTAAAAGGGTTTTATTTACTCATGCAATTGCTTGTTACAATGGTGTTTATCGAGATCAGGGCAATCTGTTTAAACATAAAATCCATGAGAAAATCGAAGTTTTTCCTTTGATCTGAACAGAGATATTGGAGCAAAATAATAACAGATTAACTTCATGGTTACACAAGCTGAACAATAATATATGAGGCTAAATAAATAAAAAGCTGATCCAATTATAAAGTGCTGAGATTTAATATCAAAGTTCTATGTGTTATATAAATCTTATAACAAGAGTGCAATTTTGGTGCAAAGATTGTCAAAGAGCCTGATACAATTAAAGCATGAACTTTCAATTATACATTTGGGAATTATTTGTGCATCTAATGACTTTCCAGTTATAAAGAATCCACGCTATAAAATGCCTATTGATCAGATATAATCTCTTGTATTTGCTCCAGTTTAAAAGGCTCACTTCCAGATTTCTCTAAGGTCAAAAAGTAATATAAAGAATCTTATTATTCACTTATTTAATTTATTGGGAATACATCCATCTACTTTTTACAGAAAAATTTAAATCATTGGTGATCCATTGAAGTTTGAGAATAACTTTTTCAATACTTATTTGTGAAGCGATTTTTGTTGTTTGAGATTTAGCGAATAAAGATATCCATCTAATGGCTAATTAGTACGCATAAGAAAAAGACGAAATCTAGTAAAAAAAGATAATAATCAGAGGGTGAAATTTTTAAGGAAAATAAAGATAAACTTAACTCTGCCACTGGAAATGCCCTCAAGCAAAAGTGACAGCACCCACAATACCAGACAATATGTTTAGTCTATTCTTTACTAAGCTCTCCCCCCAAATAAGCTCTTTGTCCCTGTTGGTATAATACATATAAATCCATTAATCATGGAAAATGCAATAACCGTCACTACAATATGACCCAAATTAACCGAAAAATAAGGAGCAACACACATAGATACTGAAAAGAATGCAAAATACTGTAACAAATTGTTTATACTTTTTATCTGATGCATGTTGCTTCAATATTTGTGAATGTGAAAAATACTGAGCAGAAAAGACTCTTATATGGTACAATATTAAGGTCAACATTTGTTAACTATCAAGGTTGATTTATCTTCCCGCCAGAAAGTATAACCGGTTACCAAAAGTGGTAAATCTAGCCATAAATTGCACTGGAAATCAGACAAATTCCCTTATACAAGAATTTGTCCTTCAATGGGGATAACATCTGCAACTGTTTCATCATTAGCTTCATCAGGTAACAACATATCATTATGTGCACACCCAGACGGAATCATTGGCAAACAATTTTCTAAATTATTAACACGACAATCGAAAAGAACTGGCTTATCACAGTTAATCATTTGCTGAATTTTATCATCAAGTTCGTCTAATTTAGAACAACAGATACCTACCATTCCATAAGCTTCCGCTAATTTTACAAAATCAGGCATTGATTCCATATAAGAATGAGAAAGGCGATTGCCATGCAATAATTGCTGCCACTGACGAACCATACCCATGTACTGATTATTTAAAATAAAAACTTTTACAGGAGCATTGTACTGCACTGCTGTTGCAAGTTCTTGAATATTCATCTGAATTGAAGCATCACCGGAAATACATACAACAAGCGCATCAGGGTGCGCAATCTGTACACCAATAGCCGAAGGAAGACCATAGCCCATAGTTCCAAGACCACCAGAAGTCATCCAGTGATTTGGCTCATTCAAATGATAATATTGCGCCGCCCACATTTGATGCTGTCCAACATCAGTTGTGATATAAGTATCTACATCTTTTGTAAAAGCATAAAGCCTTTCAAGAGCATATTGTGGCATAATAACGTCTTTTTTTTCAGCATATGCTAATGAATTACGAGCTCTCCAAAGATTAATTTGCGACCACCACGCATGACGACTTTCGCTCTTAAATACTGATTGGTTCATATGAAAACGCTGCATCATGTCTCTTAAAACATGCGCGACATCCCCAATAATAGGAATTTCTGCTTTTACTATCTTATTGATGGAAGAAGGATCAATATCAATATGGATAATGCGTGCATGAGGTGCAAACGCATCAATACGCCCAGTCACACGATCATCAAACCGAGCACCAATAGCAAGCATAACATCACAATCATGCATAGCCATATTAGCTTCATAAGTTCCATGCATTCCAAGCATTCCAAGCCAATTTTTTTCAGAAGCTGGATAAGCACCAAGCCCTAATAATGTAGAAGTAATAGGAAAATCCCCTAATTTAACCAAATCACGTAAAAGCTGTACAGCTTCTAAACCTGATGAGATAACACCACCACCACAATAAATAACAGGGCGTTTTGCTTCTAGCAAAAGAGAAATGGCAGATTCGATAGCTTTTTCAGTATCCCCATTAAACTTGAAATAAGAACGTGTAAACGTCAGTGTTTTAGGTACTTTATAAACACCCGAAGTAAATTGAATATCTTTAGGTATATCCACCAAAACTGGCCCTGGACGTCCTGATTGGGCAATATAGAAAGCTTCATGAATGGTTGAGGAAAAATCATTTATATCTTTAACTAAGAAATTACGTTTAGTACAGGATTTTGTAATACCAACTGTATCAGCCTCTTGAAAAGCATTTGTTCCAATCACAGTTGTTGGCACTTGGCCAGAAAGACAAACAATAGGAATAGAATCCATTAATGCATCTTGCAGAGGTGTCACAGCATTAGTCGCGCCCGGACCAGAAGTCACAAGCATAACGCCCACCTTCCCTGTACTTCGTGCATATCCTTCAGCAGCATGGCCTGCCGCTTGTTCATGACGCACCAAAATATGCTGAAGTGAATCTTGTTGATAAATAGCATCAAAAATAGGAAGAACAGCTCCACCAGGATAACCAAAGATGTGTTTAACTCCTTGATCAATAAGAGCTTGAACTACCATTTCAGCTCCTGACATTATTGTCTCGTCCGCGCTTCCTTTTTTTCTTGAATGATCTACCATTTCTTTCACTCAACTACTTTATAGCACAATAAAAAAACTCCCGAAGGAGCTATTACATACGAAAGCATATATTGTATAATTATACTTTCCCCCATTTCCTACGTACAACAAATAAACCATAAGAAAAACATTCTTTATGGCGTAGGATTTTTAATTTCATCAATACAATTCGTCAATCAAAAATCACTTCTTTAAGAACTTTCCATTCAAAATACTTTTTTTTCTTGATATATTCTAAAATTTCTACAATTCTTCATATGAAGAAATATGCATCCATTTATCATCAAATTGGTTACGAAACCACGTCATTTGCCTTTTTGCATATCTCCTCGTTTGTATCTTTACTGCTTCAATAGCATCCTCATAACTTTTATACCCATCTAAATAAGCCACCAACTCATTCATACCAATAGCTTTCATAGCAGGTAATGAGGGAGAAAGCATGAGCTTTTTCATAGCAATAACCTCTTTTAAAACTCCTTTTTCAATCATATCGTCAAACCGCTCATTAATGCGCTGATAAAGCAGTTGACGTGGGGGAATAAGAAGAATTTTTTCTAAACAATTTTGTGCTATCAACGGCGTTGTTTTTGCCTTCTGCCACCAACTCAACTTTTTTCCGGTCGCTTCATAAACCTCCAAAGCGCGGATGATGCGATGACCATCTTTTGAAGAAATCTTTTCACAAAGAAGAGTGTCTACTTGCAATAATTGGCGATAAAGACTTTCCGCTCCCTCTTCATGAAGTCGAAGTCGCCATTTTTCCCGCACAATATCTGGAATATGAGGAATTTCTGCAATTCCCTCCAGAAGAGCACGAAAATAAAGCCCTGTTCCACCAACAAAAATCAGTGATTTAGATGTACATGTATTTAAAAGTTTCTCAACGTCACGTAACCACTGTCCTACTGAATAATGAAGAGCAGGGTTTACATAACCATAAAGATAGTGCGGGACAATTTCAGTATCCTCTTTAGCCGGTCGTGCTGTTAAAATATTCACAACATCATAAATCTGCATAGAATCAGCGTTGATAATAACAGCATTTTTTTCTTGTGCCATTTTGAATGCCAGCGCTGACTTACCACTTGCAGTAGGACCTGCTATCAATGTAATCGTTCTTTGCGTCATAAATAAAAGTATCTCATACTCACCAATCAGTAACTTATTGCAATGCTCATATGCCTCATATAATGAACATACAATCCAGCATTTTACCTATGGCACCACAAATATTAAATTTTTAAAATGAGAATATAAACGATGTTCTTTGTGTCTTTTTAGAAAATGAAAAGCGCTCCACATAGCCTTTTCTGGCCTCTAGGATAAAAAGACTAAGGAAATAAAAATTTTTCAAAGACGCCACCATAATCTTTTTTGAGATTATTATCGCACATAAATATCTTCCACAAAAATCACTACATCAGCCAGTACTAAAAGCAAAATATCATCCCTTCTCGTCGTAGCAAAAATAAGATTAGATCAATCAGATAATCCCGTTTTTATATAAAGGCGAAAAGATCTTTTAATTGTAAGATAACGCTATATTATCTTAAGCACAAAAATAGCTTTTTAATTTACGTAACTTCTGCATTATTCTCTTCTTCCCAAAGCATGTGAATTTTATAAAATCTTATTCTTATAAATCTTCCTTTAGTGAAAATAAAATAAATACAGCCCTATTCCTAACTGCTCATCCTATATAAGCGTTAATGCACTACTTCTAAAATTAAAGTGATATCAATCCATTTGGATTGTGACAAATCGCAATTCTCCATTCGGACGAGCAACAACAAATGAAGCATTTTTCCGTCCAGATTCACGTAATTTATGAAGCCGTTTTTTTGCTTCTTCAATTGTTGTAACTACACTCTGATTAATATCAACAATTACTTCACCAATACGAATACGTCTTTTATCTGCTACACTATTTTGTATAACAGATGTTACAACTAAGCCTCTAAGATTATCAGCAATTGAATAATGCTGACGCAAATCAGCCGTAAGCTCCGACAATGTCATCCCCATAAACTGCATCGTTGTGCTTTTTGATACAGAATCGCTTTTTCCATCATCGGATTCCTCCTTAGTGTTTTCGTTCACATCTGTCTCAACCAAACGGCCAAGCTTAACTTTTACTGTTTTTTCTCCCCCATTACGAAAAACTGTGACGTCTACAACCTTTCCTGCCTGGCTCTCTGCTACTAAACGCGGTAAATCACGCGCTCTCTTAATCTTATTATTCCCAAAACTAAGAACAATATCACCAACCTGCAACTGGCTATTATCTACCTCTGCATGTTCCATTTTGCCGGCAATTAATGCTCCTGTAGCACTTTCTAGTTTCAAACTTTTTGCGATATCCTCTGTCACAGGTTGAATACGAATAGCCAACCAGCCACGTCTTATTTCTCCAAAATCACGCAACTGATTAATAACAGAAAGTGCCATATCAGATGGTATAGCAAAACCAATACCAATTGACCCTCCAGAAGGGGAAATGATTGCTGTATTCACCCCAATCACCTGACCATTTCTATCAAATAATGGACCTCCAGAATTCCCCCGATTAATTGCTGCATCTGTTTGAATAAAATTATCATAAGGACCAGCATTAAGATCACGATTACGGGCAGAAATAATACCAACAGTTACACTTCCACCAAAACCATAAGGGTTACCTATAGCCATAACCCAGTCACCAATACGCACCTTCTCTGAATCACCAAAACGCACAGCTGTTAATTTTTTTCTTTTTGCTTCCACCTGTAGAAGTGCCAAATCAGTTTTGCTATCTTTCCCCAGTAATTTTGCTTTTAGCTTTGTACCATCAGTGAAATTAACTTCAATATCATCAGCCTCAACTATAACATGATAATTGGTAACAATAAGCCCTCTTTCTGCATCAATAACAAAACCAGATCCTAAAGAGCGTACCTTTTGAAGTTGGCTGCCTTTTTGACCATCTTTAGGTGAAAAAAAATCACTAAAATACTCTTGAAGTAATGAATCTTTTGGAATAACGGGCACAGAAGTATTCTCATCCTGTTCAGTCCCTTCAACTGTCTGTACCGTCGAAATATTCACAACTGTCTTCAAAAGTTCAGCTGCCAAATCAGGAACAGAGAGCTGCGATTTTGGGGAAGAAACAACATCAGACCAACCCACTGACCCTGATAAAAACAAAACCGTACAAACAATAATTTTTGTGGCAAAGTGCTTTAAAAACATATTTTTACCCACAATATACTTCCAACCCATACAGCAAAAATATTACTAAATTCATTTGTGCAAAATCACTATAGTTTCTGCAAGACTACACAATCTTAATTATATAAAGAAAGAAACTACAGATCAAATCTTTCATGAAAAACTCAACAACCATAATTTACCGTCTCGTTATTCTCCTCCAGACTTGGAACCAGCACTATCGAGACCCATCTTCATTGATGGTGAGAATATCCTATTTTCTTGCGGCGGATTACGAAAATAGAAAAAGAAAGCTTCATCTGGCGAAACCACCATTGGAGTACGTTCCAAGCTCTTATACTGTTCCATTGCTAACCAAAAATCGTAAAAAGACGGATTAATTTCTCGCGCATTCAATAAAAGACGGATACTTTCAGCCTGTCCTTCACCACGGGTAATTTCAGCATCACGCTTTGCAGCTGCTACAATTTCTTCATATTCACGATTAGCTTCTGCCACAATACGATCCCGCTCCTGCTGACCACGAGCACGAATATGTTCTGCCGCAGCCTCGCGTTCTGCAGCCATTTGTCGATATACATCCTCTGAAACAGCATCTGTCAAATCGGTTTTACGAATGCGCACATCAACAATGGTAATACCCAATGACCCTGCATCGACAGAAAATTGCCGCTGTACTTCAGCCATCATCGCACCTCGTTCATCTGATAAAGCTGCTTTGAACTCCCTTTTCCCATAAACGGCACGCAAAGCATCAATAAAACGTGGTGCAAGATTTTCACGAGCAGCGATTTGTGGCCGTCCCGATGCAATGCGTTGTAAAAACAACTTAGAGTCTGCAATACGGTAAATAAAGAACGCATCCACTTCATAATAAGCACCACCACGAACCTGCACAGATTGTGTAGGCACATCATAACGTAACAACCTATTATCAAGAACAACCATCTTATCCAAAAAAGGGATCTTAAAGTAAATACCAGGATCAGGTTCTACCTTAACGATTTGTCCAAAACGCTTGATGACCACCTGCTGACGAGGATAGACAATAAAAATGGACATCCATAAAGCGATTAAAACAAGTACTATCGCGCCAAACACATACAAAAAACGAGATTGTTGCATAATTAACGTCCTCCAGAAATGCTAAAACCAGATAGCGAAGGATGTGCTGACTTTATCTTCGCGCCCTCTGATGAATTGCCATTCAACAATTCACTCAAGGGTAAATATGGCACCACTGAAGAATGTACTTGATCAAAAACTAATTTATTTTGTGAAGAAAGAACACGACCCATCATCTCCATATAAAGACGATAGCGAACAGCTTCTGGTGAAATTGCAGCCTCATGAGCAATAGTGCGGAATCGCTCAGCACGTCCTCTTGCCTCTTCAACCATGCGCGCTTTTTCACCTTTTGCAACTTCCCGTGTGCGTGAAGCTTCACCATTGGCTAAACCAATTTTAGTGAAACGCACGCGATTCCCCTCTTCAATCATTCGCCCACGCTCCTGCTCCGCCTGCTGAACAGAATTAAATGCAGCAGCAACCTTAGTAGGAGGAGCAGCTTCACTTATAGACACACGATTTATCTCAACACCAAGCTGATATTTATCTACAGTTAATTGAATAATCTTTTTGACATCATCAGCAACTTCTTCTTTTTTGTCACGCAAAACATCATCAACTGGCCGAGACCCAATAACTTCACGCATTGCACTCTCAGCAACTTGACGGACAGTGCCTTCTTGATCATTCACATTAAATAAAAATTGACGAGGATTTGAAATCCTATAATAAACAGAAAAATTAACATTAACAATATTTTGATCACTCGAAAGCATCAAGCCTTCACTTTGTTGCGCCTGACCAGGCTGACCACCAATCGTAATTGTTTTTTCCGTTAAAGGCACTTTCATATAGGTTTCAATTGGCCAAAAATGAAAATGCAAGCCATCACCGATAATCGCCTCTTTAGGAACACCAAAACGTAATTCCACTGCCTGTTCATTTTGCTGAACAATATAAGCTGATTGGTATAAAACAAAAAATACAGCAAGAATGAGCAGGAGAATCAAAATCCCACCTTCACCAAATTGTTTAAGCTGATCCTGGCCTTTACGTAAAATATTATCAAGATTGGGATTATTATCACCACCACTATTACCACCAGAACCAAAGAGATTCTTAGCTGGTGTTTTTTTATCACCACCAAGCTTATTTTTATCGCCACTCCATGGCCCACTGCCATTCTGATTTGTCCAGGGCATCATTACCTCTTTAACTTAGCACATAAACGAAACACCAACTACTCACTTAATCTTATAGAGTGCCTTTTATTTGATTACAATACGACTCATAGGCTATTTAATTACAAATAATCTCTTCGCTCATAAATTATAAAACGTGTAGCATGACTGTCTTTATCTCCCTGTGGAACATACTGTGTTTGCGTTATAGCCCACTTTTTCTTATCAAAAACAGGAAAAAAACTATCACCTTCAATGAAATCCAAAACTTCTGTTAAGAATATTTTATCAGCAATACTCAATCCTTGTTTAAAAATTTCACCACCACCAATAATAAAAGTTGCATCTGCACCATTTTGAGAAGCAACCCTTTTTGCAATAGAATAGGCTTGAGATAAAGAATGAGCAATAATTACACCTTCAGCCGCAAATGCACGATTTCTGGAAATTACAATATTTACACGTTCAGGTAAAGGACGCCCAATAGAATCAAAAGTTTTTCGCCCCATAATGATGGGTCTACCCCAAGTCAAACTCTTAAATCTCTTCAAATCTGTCGATAAGTGCCAAGGCATCGCTCCCTCGCGACCAATAACACCATTTTTTGCAACAGCTGCAATTAAATAAACTGGAAAAGTCATATCGCTACTGGCGCCTTGATATTAGGATGAGCATTATAATTCAACAATTCAAAATCCTCAAATTTAAAAGAAAAAAGACATTTTACCGCTGGATTTATAAGCATCACCGGTAAATCATTTGGTGTACGAGATAATTGGTATCTAGCCTGTTCAAAATGATTTAAATAAAGGTGAGCATCACCCAAAGTGTGAATAAAATCACCTGCTTTAAGTCCACTGATTTGCGCAACCATCATCGTTAACAATGCATATGAAGCAATATTGAACGGAACTCCTAAAAAAATATCTGCTGAACGCTGATAGAGCTGGCAAGATAATTTACCATCAGCAACATAAAATTGAAAAAGACAATGACAAGGTGGTAACGCCATTTCCTCTATAAATGCGGGATTCCACGCAGATACAACTAAACGACGAGACTCTGGTGTTTCCTTAATCATTGTCAAAAGATTCGCAATTTGATCAATATAATACCCATGAGGAGCTGGCCAAGAACGCCACTGATAGCCATATATAGGGCCAAGATCACCCTTTTCGTCCGCCCATTCATCCCAGATTGATACACCATGTTTCTGCAACCATGCAACATTGGTATCACCTCTAAGAAACCACAAAAGTTCATAAATAATCGAGCGCAAATGCAATCTCTTTGTTGTCAACAAAGGAAATCCATCTTGTAAATTAAACCGCATCTGATACCCAAAAACCGACCTCGTTCCCACACCAGTTCGATCTTTACGATCAATGCCTTGATTTAGCACATAAGATAAGAGATTGAGGTAAGTTTCCATATCAAAAAAAGTTTCCATATCAAAAAAAGTTTACATAATAAATATCAGAAGAGGTTATGCTAATTATAAAAACTGTAAAACCCGTAAAAATATAAATAGATTACATAGAAAATTTTGACGCAAAAATAAAATACTGTAACATCCCTAAGGTAATTATTTCTGTGAGGGATAAAAATTACGGCCAATAAAGAAACTCTAACACCATATGGATACAAGAAAATGCACTTTCTCTATCATAGAGAGTGCATCAGGAAATTTGGTGGAATGGTACGACTTTTATGTTTATTCCTTCGCATCTATTTATTTTTCATCACAATTTTTTCCATCAGATGGAGATCATGTTACCCAACTTTTAAAATCTTCTTTTGTCTTTTTTATTGGGTTCCCTATACGTTCGGTCGGCGATTGGGTTGATTGCTGATCGTTGTGGATGAAAACTATCAATGCTCATTTCTGTTTTCATGATGTACGGTGGCTCATTCTTAATTGCCATTCTTCCTACTTATGAGACCATTGGTGCAGCCGCAGGAGTTTTGCTAATTTTAATCCGTATGGTGCAAGGCCTTTCAGTTGGTGGTGAATATGGAACAACAGCAACTTATATGAGTGAAATTGCTCTTAAAAACCGTCGTGTTTTTTTAGCCCCTTTCAATATGCGACAATCATTGGTAGACAGCTTCTTGCGAGCTTGGTTATGTTCCTTCTAGCATCTATCTCACAGAAGATCAATTATAAGCATGGGATTAGCGTATTCCTTTTGCAATTGGAAGGATAGCAGCGATTATTTCAATTTATTCTACGCCGCTCTCTTCACGAAACAACCACCAAAGAAAGTCGTGCTGAACAAAAAACTAAAACTCTTGAAAACTTCTAAGCAATCACATAAAAACTTTTTTGCTGGTTATAGGCTTCACAGCTGGAGGATCACTTACATTTTACACATACACCACTTATATGCAGAAATATCTTATCACAACAACTGGATTTGATAAATATACTGCCACAACAATCATGACTGTCGCACTTTTTATTTTCATGCTACTTCAACCTGTATGTGGTATTTTAGCCGATAAAATTGGGGTAAAAAATGCAGCTTTTATTTGGAGTGTATTAGCTACTATTTTGACCATCCCCTAGAATGAAATTTTTTGGGAGCACTGACAGCACATAGGTAGCTCTATTCACTATTATTGAACTACTCTGTAGTATGAGTTTTTATACATCCATTTCTGGTATCATAAAATCAGCAATGTTTCCTTCTTCAGTACGAACACTAGGAATTAAAATATCTCATGCTATTGGCAATGCATTGCTTGGTGGTTCTGCTGAATACGTTGCTCTTGAGTTAAAAAATATTGGATATGAATCCATCTTTTATTTTTACACAACAGGTATCATGATCATGGCATTCATTGCACTTCTCTTTATACCAGATGTTAAAAAAGAAGGATATCTTCAAGGAGATAGTATTCATTAATTTTATATAAAATTTAAAAAAGCTCAATAAATTTGGAATTACTTAAATTTGCCAAGTACGTTTAATTTTTTGATAACAAGCAAATAAAAGATCACACGGCTCTTTTTCTAACTTTTAAAATATCATATCTACAATTTTCAAAATATTATTTAGTTAGCGCTTTTTTCATCAAAATTTAATACATCTGAATCCATTTTTAAACGCACTTTAATTTTTTAAAGCATGATGAATTATTAACTGTAAATCCTACTTTGTATCACTAACTAAATGATATTCCAGACGTTTTATTGCTGCTTCATAAAACTCTCATCATATATTTCATAATCTGCCAAATCTTTATTATTTTCATATCTCCTCTTCAAAATTAAAAGAAATTTTTAAATTTATTATATAGCTTAATCAGAAACTGGATGATCAAAAATTAACATTCCCCCCTTTTCTAAAGCCTATTCTTCATCTATATTTAAAGAGCTGGTTTCCAGCTATGGTAATAAACGAACAATGAAATAAACTCATTGGACCCGGGGGCGGTACCCGGCGCCTCCACCAAAATATAACAGACAAAAATTATATTTTGGTGGGGGCGAAATAGGATCGACAAGAGCGTAAAGATTGCTTTTTTACTCGGCATAGTACCACCGTTATCGGACTAAATTAGTAGTTGCAAATGACAACTATGCGGAAGCACGTCTCGCCGCTTAATGCAGCGCGAATGTTTCAAACTAAGCCTTAAATCGTCGCAGATTTAAGCGGGGTTCGGAGGCACCTGGCAACAGAAGCCTTCACTTTTAAAGTATTATTAATTGATCTTTCAGATATTATTTGTCATAAATTTTATGTTTTTATCGATATTAGGTGCGTCATAACAAAATATTGCTAGCTTTAAAAACATTTCATTGTACGATTATCACTCATGTTCAGAGATTTTGTTAAATAAAAGGAATAAACTTCAATGGTTCAAGATCAAATCCGTTACGATGTTCTCGTTCAGGATGCCCTGCGTGGAGTGATACGTAAAGTGTTATTGGAAGTTGCCAAAGCAGGTCTTCCAGGAAAACATCATTTTTTTATTACTTTTTTAACAAATGCACCAGGAGTAAAAATTTCTACTCGACTCAAAAACCGCTATCCCGAACAGATGACGATTGTGCTACAACATCAATTTAGAAATTTGAGCGTATTGGAAACAGCTTTCGAAGTAACGCTCTCTTTCCAAGAAATTAGTGAAAAATTGGTAATCCCATTTACTTCTATCCAAGTTTTTTATGATCCTGTTGCAGCATTTGAAGCAGCATTTGATTTACCTTCCAATCTCTCTTCTGGAGAAGATGAAAACTCAGAAAGTTCTGCGTGTACCCCTATCATTCCATCAAACAAACCGAAAAAAGAAAATGTATTAACAAAAGAATACAATTCTAAAACAGATAAAGAACCATCGAACAGTGATACCAAACAAAGCGCTGATGTTGTTTCTTTAGATTCTTTTCGGAAAAATAAATAAATTTACCCATGGCTGAACTGATTAACCTTCGTCACTTTCGAAAACAAAAAAAGCGCGTGAAACAAGCTGTTCATGCAGAAGAAAATCGCTATCGTTTTGGAAGAACAAAAGCTGAAAAACTCTTTGAGAAAAGAGAAGCCATAAAAATAAAAAAGTTTCTTGATCAAAATAATTTAGATGGCGATGAATAAGAGTAGACGAAAATGCATACAAATAACTTGATCGATTGGTCTAAAGTAATTCCGAAAAAAATATCTGTTCGAATTGATGGGCACCCAACAAGCATATCTTTGGAACAACCATTTATAGAAATCCTTAAAGATATAGCGCGCAAAAAAGGGCAATCTTTAGCTTTTATTATCACTGATATAGACAGCCAAAGACCACCGCAGTTGACTCTTTCGGCTTCATTACGCATTTATGCACTCCACAGCATTCTTAATCAACGTCTTTAATATCACGCTTTTATCTTTTCTTTTTTAATTTTTATCTTCTTACTCAACTTAAGGCCGTATGGCTTTCATAAGATTTTTTTTTTTAGATCTAGCGTTCAAATTAAAAAAGTACTAAAAAAGGATGCAATGAATAATTTTTCCGATCACATACCATTTTTTGAAGATGAAACTCCTTCCCATAAGAATACCTCTGAGCTAACCACTAATACCACAATAACAAAAACACTGTGTGATGCAGACTATTTAGAAAAGCTCAATCCTGCACAACGACAAGCCGTCATGCATACAGAAGGACCTCTTTTGGTTCTGGCTGGGGCAGGAACGGGAAAAACACGTGTCCTAACCACGCGCATTGCTCATATTTTGCGTTCTGGGCTTGCATCACCTAAACAAATATTAGCAGTAACTTTCACGAACAAAGCAGCTCGCGAAATGAAAATGCGTATTGGTGAACTTATTGGTGAAACGGTCGAAGGTATGCCTTGGCTTGGAACATTTCATTCGACTGGAGCAAAAATTTTACGCCGTCACGCAGAACTTATTGGTTTAAAAAGCAATTTTACAATTCTTGATAGCGATGATGTTATTCGTCTTTTAAAACAACTTATTCAAGCTGAAGGATTAGATGATAAGCGTTGGCCAGCTCGTAATTTCGCCACAATGATTGATTCTTGGAAAAATCAAGGACTTTCACCAGAGCATCTTTCAGAAAGTCATGCCCATTCTTTTGGAAATGGTATGGGACGCCAACTTTATCGCAGCTACCAAAATCGATTAAAAAACCTTAATGCTTGTGATTTCGGCGATCTTTTGCTTCATTCCATCTCGATTTTCCAACATCATACGGATATTCTTCGCGACTATCACTCCAAATTCCGTTATATCCTTGTGGATGAATATCAAGATACAAATACAGCCCAATATCTTTGGCTTCGCCTTTTAGCGCAACAGCCTAAAGGACAGAATGTCAACCTTTGTTATGTCGGCGATGATGATCAGTCCATCTATGGATGGCGTGGTGCTAAAGTTGACAATATATTGCGCTTTGAAAAAGATTTCCCTTCTGCAAAAATTATTCGTTTGGAACACAATTATCGTTCAACATCACATATTCTTAAAACAGCTTCTCATCTAATTTCTCATAATCAAGGAAGGTTTGGAAAAGTACTTTTCTCTGATCAAATTAATAATGATGGTGATGAAGAAAAAGTAAAAATTCATGCAGCATGGGATTCAGGAGAAGAAGCACGTGCAATCGGAGAAGAAATTGAACGAGCGCAACGGGCTGGCCATTCATTAAATCATATGGCTATATTGGTGCGAGCATCACTCCAAATGCGGGAATTTGAAGATCGTTTTGTCACACTTGGTCTTAATTACCGCGTTATTGGTGGCCCACGCTTTTATGAACGAATGGAAATCCGTGATGCTATGGCTTATTTGCGGGTTGTTGTCCAACCTGCAGATGATTTAGCTTTTGAACGTATTATCAATACACCTAAACGAGGCTTAGGAGACGCAACTCTACGCACCCTTTATGAAAGTGCCCGTACACGTGCTATTCCCCTCTTTACTGCCGCTACGGAAATAATTGAAACAGATGAATTAAAACCCAAAGCCCGCAGTTCTTTACGAAGCATTATTGAAAATTTTCACCGCTGGCAAAATATGCTGCGATACACGCCTCATAAAGAGCTTGCCGAAACCATTCTTGATGAATCAGGTTATACCGCTATGTGGTTAGAAGATCGTTCACCAGAAGCATCAACACGATTAGAAAATCTCAAAGAAATGATCCGCTCTATAGAGCAGTTTGAGAGCCTGCATAGCTTTTTAGAACATGTTGCACTGGTTATGGATTCTGAAAATAATGAAGATATGGATGCAATCAACATTATGACTCTTCATTCAGCCAAAGGACTTGAATTTGAGACAGTTTTTCTCCCTGGGTGGGAAGAAGGACTCTTTCCTCATCAGCGATCATTAGATGAAGGCGGGCGCTCAGGATTAGAAGAAGAACGGCGATTAGCTTATGTAGGGCTAACAAGAGCAAAAAAACATTTGCATATATGGTTTGTCTCTAATCGAAGGATTCATGGACTTTGGCAATCTTCAATTCCCTCTCGTTTTCTTGATGAATTACCAGAAGAACATATAGAAGTAGTTGAAATGGAAACATCTTATGGCGGGTATGGAAAGTCGCGCTTTAAACAGTCAAACCCCTTTAGTACCGATTATTCAACACCAGGATGGAAGCGTGCACAAAAAAATATTGAAGAAAAAATTACCACCGAATCAATATCTAATGCACCATCAAACTTTTTAATTAATGATAGAGTTTTTCACATAAAATTTGGTTATGGTCGCATTTTAGCAACAGATGGCCATAAGTTAACTATCGCGTTTGAAAAAGCTGGAGAAAAGCGCGTACTCGACAATTTTGTAAGTAAAGCTTAGCATATATGTATTATGTATAATGAATTCATCTCTTCATTTTATTTTCAATGTTGCCTCTATTTTTTAAAAATAGCAATCAGCAAATACAAACCTACACGTTCAAATAACAGGTGCAAATTTCATCAAATGACTAATCCCCCCTTGAGTTATATTTAAAAATATCTGAATTATAAAATTTGCAATTGCTTTGTAAAAATATTAGCGACCATCATATAATAAAGTGTAATCTTTTATGAAAACAGCATTAACATTAATGGCAGCCTCATATTCAACTATCTCCTTCAACATAAATAATAACTGTTTTATACGACGACTTTCGCATAGAATGAAAATATTTGTTAAAATGGTATATTATTACGGATTAAAATCCACTCTGGTGGAATATTTTATGCCCTCATCATATAGACATGATGCAATAAAAACAAACGCACAACCACCTGCTTTTAATAGTTTAACTGTTCTATTCAAAATAAAAAATCTCAACAGTTATACCGTGCAAAACTGTCATCTCATTTATTTTTACATAGCATTCCAATTTATAGCCATAAAATCATGCTGTTGTAATTAATATAATGGTTTATTCTCAAAAAATAGAAAATCCGAAGAGGAATTTATTTACCTTCTACCAATTGTTTTTCCATAAATAATATGAGAAAGTGTATCAAACAAACGGACAAAATCAATTATTAAAGAATTGCAAAACTAACCCGCCAACGCCGTAATTTTTTGACATTTATAAGAGGGTCAGACTATGAAAAGTGTAATACGCATTTTAGGAATAACAGTTGTATTTCTTGCTGGAGTTTTTATTTACGATGCGTATAAAAATAAACCTTTGGGTGATGATTTTATACTGATTGATTCTAATGGAAAAACTGTCACCGAAGCTGATATTCGAGAAAAACCCTCTATTGTTTTCTTTGGCTTTACGATGTGTCCTGAGGTTTGCCCAACTACATTGGCCAACCTTGATCGATGGCTTACAGAACTTGGCTCAAAGGCTGATAAATTGGGAGTATGGTTTGTTACTATTGATCCTGAGCGCGATACACCAGAAGTACTTCATGATTATCTTAGCAACTTTAATAATAAAATTGTTGGTATCAGTGGAAATCCTGAAAAAGTTCATAAAATGGTAGAATCTTTCAACATCGTTGCCGAAAAAGTATCAGGAATAGATGGAAATTACACTTATAACCACACAGCAGCAGTTTTTTTACTAAAAAAAGGTGGAAAACTAGCTGGCACTATCCCCTATAACACTAAAGAGGGTGATAGTGAATTAAGAGACGAAATTGCTATTGAACGGCTCAAAAAGTTGGCTTCAAAATAAATTTCAAAGCCACTTAAAAGAAAGAATATAATGTCTCAGCAAATTCGTTTGTATTGTACTGCTTGTAAAAGCGAAGCAGAGCAGTTTTATGCTCTCATGGAAACAGCATTTGACGAAGAAGGATATCCTCTTGCTCTTGTGGAAATAGATGAAAAGAATGCCATGTATGAGCTTTCGCTTTACGTAGACAGATCAAATAAAAAAAATGCTTTACAGCGCTTTGCCCATATTCTGTCAGTAGATCCAGATAAAATTAATATAGAATTTTTACCCAATATTGATTGGGTAAAAAAAAGTTTAGAAGAATTAAAACCTGTACATGCAGGCCCTTTTTTTCTTTATGGCAGCCATCACCGAAACGACATTCCACCTAATGTTTTACCTATTGAAATTGAAGCTAATCAAGCCTTTGGGACAGGTCATCACGGAACAACAGCTGGTTGTTTAGAAATGATTGCTAAAGTGATGAAAAATGAAAATCCACAAAATGCTCTTGATCTTGGTACCGGTAGCGGTGTACTCGCTATTGGCATCGCAATGCTCAAACCTATTACTGTACTTGCATCTGATATTGATCCAGTTGCTATTCAAGTTGCACAACACAATATCCAACTCAATGGCGTAAAAAAATACATCACAGCTGTGACAGCTTCAGGCCTTAGCCATGATCAAATTACATCACGTGCACCCTTTGATCTCATTGTTGCTAATATTCTTGCGAATCCTCTCGTTGAACTTGCGCCAGAAATAGTACAAGTACTCCAAAAAAGTGGATCACTTATATTATCTGGAATTATTGAAGAACAACGCAATCATGTTTTGGAAACTTATGTCAAACAGGGGCTAGAACATGTTGAAACATACAATCATAATGGATGGGTCACTATACATCTAAAATAAAATAAAAGGAACACTTTATGTATCAATCTTTTGAGGCAAAGACAAATCCATCTTATGCAGCAGAACGCGTCTTTTCTCTTCGTAAAGAACTCGATCGCCTTGGATTAGATGGTTTTCTTGTTCCACGTGCAGATGAGCATCAAGGAGAATATGTTCCCCCACATGCGCAACGTCTTAGCTGGTTAACTGGTTTTACTGGATCAGCCGGTATCGCACTCATTTTAAAAAATAAAGCCATCATATTTACAGATGGACGCTATAAACTCCAAGTTCGTCAACAAACCGACCCTAATATTTTTAATTATGAAGATTTAATAACGCATCCCCCATCAAAATGGCTTGAACAAAATACACAAAAACTCTCCATCGGCTTTGATCCATGGCTCCACACAATTAATGACATAAATCTCTTGAAACAAGTTTTAGAATTTACAACAGACGGAAAACTTATTGCAGTTCAATCCAATCCTATTGACCTCATCTGGCATACGCAACCGCCATTACCACAGTCGGCTTTATCTCTTCATCCTCTCAAATATGCAGGATGCGAGACGGATAAAAAGTTAGCGTTAATTTGTAAAAACATACAACAAGCCAATGCAGATGCTTTTATTTTTACAGATCCCTCCTCTATTGCGTGGATATTCAATATACGTGGCAATGATGTTTCCAATACGCCTCTTCCTCTTTGCTTCGCTCTTATTCCAACAAAAGAAACACCATCCTTATTTATAGATAACAAAAAACTCGGTATAGAACAAAAACAATATCTGGAAAATTACGCAAAACTGTATCAACCAGAACAAATGATTTCAAAAATCAAAGATTATGTTCAAAAAGGAATGACTTTTGCTCTAGATCCACGGTTAACGTGTGAAAAATTACGCACTGTAATTGAAGAAGAAGGCAGATCTTTCGTTTCGCTGACTGATCCAGCAGCTCTTCCACGTGCCATTAAAAATACTGCAGAACTAAACGGTGCACGCAATGCACATCTACGCGATGGTGTAGCATTAACCCGCTTTTTTTCTTGGCTAGATAAACAAACACCAGGCACAGTGAATGAAATTTCTTCTGCTCAAAAATTAGAAGAATTCCGCATCACAACAGCAAAAGAAATGGGAGAAAAACTTGAAGACCTGTCCTTTGATACAATATCAGGAGCAGGTGCAAATGGTGCAATTATTCATTATCGCGTAACAACCGAAACAAGTAAACAATTAAATGCTGGTGAACTTTATCTTGTTGATTCAGGTGGACAGTATCGTGATGGCACGACAGATGTTACACGCACAGTGGCAATTGGAAATATTGGAAAAGAGGAAAAACGGTGTTTTACTCTTGTCCTTAAAGGTATGATTTCTCTTACAACTGCACGATTCCCAAAAGGTACACGCGGGCAAGATATTGATGTCCTAGCACGCATTGCATTATGGAAGGCTGGTTTTGATTATGCCCATGGCACTGGTCATGGAGTAGGATCTTATCTCTCTGTTCACGAAGGACCACAAAACATTTCGTGTCGCGGAAAACAAGAATTAATTCCTGGAATGATTGTCTCTAATGAACCTGGGTATTATCGTGAAAATGCTTTTGGTATTCGTATTGAAAATTTGATGGTTGTGAAACCTGCACAAAAAATTGATGATGGTGATATAGAGATGTTATCGTTCGAAACACTGACAAATTGCCCCATTGATAGGAAGTTAATCCTACCAGAGCTTCTAACACAAGAAGAAAAACAATGGCTCAATGACTACCACGCTCATGTTTATCAAGTCAACGCGCCTTACTTAAATGAAGAAGAAAAAAAATGGGCACGAGAAGTAACGATGCCCATCTAAATAAATCAACACGCTTCATTTTTTGCAAAATACAATTCTTCTCTTTTTAAGAGAAAGATGGATGTTTGCTACCCAAAAATACAAAAAACATTGCTTATAGAAATAAGCGCCATATACAATATTAGAAAACAGAGCTCTCTACAAAAATGATAAAGGTTATAAAAATAGCTTATTAACAAGGTTGCATTACATAATAACACATAGACAAAGATTTACTACTCGCCCTATTTATCCTTCTTGAAAAAGAAAGCTTTAGATATAATGTTCCTCGATTAACTTAAACCAAGTTTCTTCATCCATAATCTCTATACCTAGCTCTTGAGCCTTGTCCAATTTCGATCCTGCTCCAAGCCCAGCGACAAGAATATCGGTTTTTTTAGAAATAGAACTGGATGTCTTAGCACCTAATCGTTCCGCCAGTGCTTTGGCCTCATCACGTGACATACGCTCTAGAGTTCCTGTAAAAACAATTATCTTTCCCGACACTGGCGAGTAAGATGTCATCAGAGCTTCCTCATTAAGAGGTACTACTTCTCTAAGCAAAGCAGATAAAATCTCACGATTATGCATTTCTTGATAAAAATTAACAATTGCCTTACCTACATGCAACCCAATCCCTTCAATACCGGTAAGTTCTTTCCACGCCTCATTACCCCCTTCACCCGTCTCATCGCATGGGATAGTGGCTGCCATCGCTACAGTCTCAAAAGCCGTATAATTTTGGTAAGCACGCGCAAGACGTCGTGCATTAACTTCTCCAACATGACGAATTCCTAATGCAAATAAAAAACGGCTTAAAGAAACTTTTCGGCGAGCATTAATAGCATCATACAGCTTACGAACTGAAACATCACCAAAACCTTCCATATTCTCTAAACGTGTCAGAGACTTTTCTTGGCGTTGTTGTAAAGTGAAGATATCCACTGGTGTATGAATACAAAGCGCCTTATCTTTAACATTAAAGAAAAACTCCACCTGCTTTTTGCCAAGCCCTTCAATATCAAAAGCATTGCGCGAAACAAAATGGCGAATACGCTCTATCGCCTGTGCTGGACAAATAAGCCCACCTGTGCACCGGCGTACAGCTTCTCCTTCTTCACGAACAGCATGACTCCCACAAGCTGGACATAGATGAGGGAAAACAAATGCAGAGGAATTTTGAGGGCGCTTTTCAGAAATAATATCTACAATTTGAGGAATTACATCACCAGCACGTTGCACAATCACCCTATCTCCAACCCGAATATCGCGCCCTTCACGAATTAATTCACCTTTATGACCAATCCCTCTAATATAGTCTTCATTATGTAAACTTGCATTTGTAATCACTACACCACCAATAGTGATAGGAGCCAAACGTGCAACAGGCGTTAATGCTCCAGTTCGACCGACTTGAATATCAATACTTTCCAAAACTGTTATAGCTTTTTCTGCTGGAAATTTATGCGCAATCGCCCAACGTGGCGAACGAGATACAAATCCTAAACGCATTTGCAGTATCAAATTATTAACCTTATAGACAACCCCATCAATATCATAGTTTAAAGAATGACGGCATTCTTCAATATCATGATAATACGCAATAATTTCTTCTAATGTCTCAAAAACTTTTGTTAATGGATTGATAATAAAACCATATTCCTCTAATTTTTTTATCATATCCATTTGATTTTCTGCAAACATTTCGCTTACTTCACCATAAGCATAAGCAAAAAATCGAAGCTTTCTGCTAGCAGTTATCCGTGAATCAAGTTGACGTAAAGAACCAGCTGCCGCATTTCTAGGATTCGCAAAAACTAGCCTCCCCCTCTCCTGTTGGCTTACATTTAGTGCTTGGAAATCTTCCTTACCCATATAAACTTCACCACGAACCTCGATAATATCAGGAAATTTACCTTGTAAAGCTTGTGGAATATCAGAAATTGTTCGCGCATTCGCAGTTACATTTTCACCGACATATCCATCACCCCGCGTTGCTGCACGCACAAGCCTTCCCTTTTCATAACGTAAAGATAAAGATAAACCATCAATTTTTGGTTCAGCTGTTATTTCTAATATCTGTGTTTCTTGCAATCGCAAGAAACGGCGTATACGCTCAATAAATTCACTGACATCTTTAGAATTAAACGCATTATCAAGTGAAAGCATCGCCTGTTTATGAACAGCTTTTTCAAATTTTTCAGAAACCGGTGCTCCAATTTTACGTGAAGGAGAATCAGAACGAATGAGTTCAGGAAATAAAGCTTCAATTTCTGCATTACGGCGACGCAAAGCATCATATTCGGCATCAGAAATTTCAGGATGGTCATTAGTATTATAAAGTACATCATGACGTGCGATCTCTTTCGCCAACCACTCTAATTCATCTTTTGCTGCAAGAGCAGTTAAATTTTTAATTACGTCCTTATTCATAAAATCTATTCCACATCATAGGTTATATCCATAAGAATTCCTAACTCTTTATTGTGAATAGAATCCAAATAAACGCGTGCTTACCTGTGTTATTATCGCTTATTATGTCTGTGCGAGAAGCTTTTGAGCAGCCGCACGCGCTTCTTCAGTGATCCGTTCCCCAGCCAACATACGTGCAATTTCTTCTGCACGCTCATGCTCTTCCATTTTATGGATAGCCGTAAGAAAACGTCCTTCATCACCACACGCAGCCTTTGAAATAAGAAAATGACTATGCGCCTTGGATGCAACCTGCGGCGCATGCGTAATAGCAAAAACTTGAACAGTTTTTGATAAACGCTGCAACCGTTGTCCAATAGCAGCTGCAACAGCTCCACCAACTCCCGTATCAATTTCATCAAAAATTAGCGTGGGAGCTGAGCCACGATCAGATAAGACAACTTTTAATGCCAATAAAAAACGAGAGAGCTCACCACCAGAAGCGACACTGAGCATTGATCCAGCTCGTGTTCCAGGATTTGTCCGAACCCAATATTCAACACGATCTATACCCTCTGCACTACGTCTCTCAGCATCACTTTGCATTTCTACGATAAATTCTGCTTTTTCTAATTTCAATGCAGGTAACTCAACCATAACACTTTTAGATAAGCGATTTGCTGCTTCTCGACGTTTTATTGACAACGCTTGTGCCAATGTATCATAGTTTTTTTGTGCTTCTCTTGCCTCATCCTCAAAGCGCGTTAATGTGATCTGAGCCTCTTCAAAATCAGCAAGTTCAGCATCCATTTTGTCACGCAACTTGGTTAATTCATCTGCAGAAACATGGTATTTACGAGCAATTCCCCGAAGAGCAAAAAGACGCTCTTCTATTTGCTCCAATTCATCAGTATCAAAATCCAATGCTTGCATAGCAGCTTCAATACCTTCTTGTGCTGTTGCAAGCGCATGCAATGCATCATCAATAGATTTCACCACAGGTGCAATAAGTTCTTGCGCCTCAGAGATTTTGCGTTCTAAACGTCTCACCAAATTGGAAAGAACAGGGATCGGTGATTTCGAACCACCTAAAAGATCATCGGCCTCTTTAATATCCGTTGCTATTTTTTCTAATTTAAGCATATCTGCACGACGAAGAGACAAAGCCTCTTCTTCACCAATTTGAAAATTAAGCTTATCAAGCTCCTCCACACACGCACGTAAATAATCAACCTCACGCACAGCATCTGCAACTTTGATACGCTGTTTCTGCAAACGATCTTCAAATTCACGCCACCTCAAATAAGATTGACGCAAATTTTCTGTTTCACCTTCAAGCCCACCAAAAGCATCTAATAACTGACGATGCACAGCAACATCCACAAGCGCACGATCATCATGCTGCCCATGAATTTCAACCAGCAGACGACCAACACTCCGCATCAATGCAACACTAGCCACCTGATCATTAATAAAGACACGACTGCGACCATCGCTTGATTGTACACGCCGTAAAATAATATCGCCTTCATCATCAAGACCATTTTCACAGATAACTTGACGTGCAGGATGTGAAACAGGCACATCAAAAACAGCTGTCACCTGCCCTTGGGTCGTGCCATGACGTACAAGTGAAGCATCCCCACGTCCACCAAGAGCAAGAGACAAAGCATCAAGTAAAATAGATTTTCCCGCGCCAGTTTCTCCAGTTAAAACCGATAAACCCGCCGTAAAATGAATATCGAGCGTTTCGATCAAAACAATATTATGAATCGAAAGCTGTACCAGCATATAGAATCAACGTGCCCTATTTTTATCACCACTCAAAGCCTGTGAAATCCAAGAAGATTTATGCTCCTGTGGCAATACACTCTTCTTCCGCAGTAAAGTATAAGAAAATTTATACCATTCGCTTTTGGGATAATTACGCCCTAAAATAGCAGCTGCCGTCTGAGCCTCAGTAACTAAGCCAAGAGCAAGGTTAACCTCCGTTAAACGGAAGAGTGCTTCTGCAATTTGGTTTGTATCTGAATATTCTTCAACAACTTTACGGAACCTTTTACTTGCAGCCAGATAGCGCCGACCTTCTTCATAGTAACGACCAATCTGCATTTCCTGACCAGCTAACTGCTCACGACCAAAACGTATTTTGGCTTTAGCATCCTCGACGTACTTAGAGTTCGGGTAGCGCTCCACAAGAAGCTGCATAGCAGCAATAGCGCGCTTAGTTTCTCGTTGATCACGTGTAACATCAAGGATTTGATTGAAAGAAGAAAGACCAATAATGTAATAAGCGTAAGCTAAATCGTCTGATCCAGGATAAAGAGTAATATAACGTTGAGCCATACTAATTGCATCATCATACTTGGCAAGTCGATAATTTGTAAAAGCTCCCATTACCAGAGATTTACGACCCCATTTAGTGTAAGCGTACTGTGTCTCAACCGCAAGAAACTTTTTCGCTGCCTCCTCAAGTCGCCCGCTATTAAGATTAGCAAGTGCCTGATTATACAAAGTATCTGGTGGATCAATTGTCAAAACATAAGCAGATGAAGGAAGGGTATTTTTATCTTTGAATAAACAACCTGCTAACAAAAAGGTGCTCCCCAAAAGAACCCCATGCAACACTTTGCGTACAATATCAAAATTAAATTTCCCATATGCCATATTGTCAATAGGTATGTGAGATTTTGTCATAATTTTTTTGGCCTCCAGAAAATATCACCTTCTAGCAAGAATTACTTGTAAAAAAAAACCTTATACCACATCGCTCTTTAACCCACTAACCAATTTATAGGGTTAGGTCAATCATCCCCTTAAAAATCAAACGGATTACTGTAAAATCTTCTTAATTTTTCCACTATCTCTATAAATGACTCTTTTCATAACATGATTTATCTGCCAAAAAATCTTTAACCAATTGCAAATTAACCTTATGCCCACTACAATATGAACGAAATAATCCAATAAAAGGAGCTCCAAGCAAAGCGGTATCACCAATTGCATCAAGCATTTTATGCCTAACATATTCATTATCCCAATAGGAACCATCTGGATTAATAACTTCATCATTAAGACCGATAATGAGAGCATTGTCTAAAGAAGCGCCTAACCCTTTTCCAGAAGCTCTTAATTTTTCAACATCTTTGATAAAACCAAAAGTACGTGCGCGTGACAAATCATCTCTAAATCCCTGTGCAGTAAGGTTAAAACCTAATTGCTGTTTACCGATAGCAGAAGAAGGAAAAGAAATTGTTACATCAAAATGACGCCCATTAAATGGCAAAAACTCCGCAATGCTATTTCCAACTTCAATTCGCAACGGTTTTTTTATAACAAAATAAAAGCGCAACGCATCTTGCTGTACAATACCAACTTCTTCAAAACCTTGGCAATACTGCCATGAAGAACCATCCAAAATAGGGATCTCATTACTCGACACTTCAATAACAAGATTATCTAAATCATAGGCCGCGATCGCAGCCATCAAATGCTCAATTGTTTCAATTCTAGCATCTCCATATCCAAGCGCCGTTGATAATTCAGTTGCTCCTACCTGTGATGCATGTGCTGGAAATATTTGTTCTGCTCCATCCATTCCACGGCGCTTAAAAATGATACCACACCCAACGTCTGCCGGACAAATTTTTACGACAGACAAACACCCACTATGAATACCATAACCCCTAAATGTTATTGCCTTTTTAAGAGTGGATTGATATTTTTTCATTAACTTCATAATCTCACTTCATTGATTTTGTTATACTTTAGTATACTGAAAATATTTATCGTCACAATCAATAAGAAACCCGCCTATACCTATAATAAGCGGGTTTTATAAAAAGCATAGAAGTTTTTTTTTACAAAAGTACAATACATTCCTTTAGATAGTGCTTTTACCGAACCACGAAAGAAGGACAGAATGTTCCTTCTTCCTAATTTTTATCAAATTTCCAATTACTGTACTTGGCGCCGTAAAAAAGCTGGTATTTCTAATTGATCTTCTTCGTTTATTGTACGCTGATCTTGCGGTACATGCGGATGCAACTCGCCAGAACGACGTGGAACATAACCAGAAGAATCCTGAGCATTTTTATTATAAATATGGGCTGCTTGCTGTTGAGAAGATCTCACAGCAGGTTCCAACCGAGCTTCTGGTTCAGCTTCTTCACGAGATGTTAAACTTTGTTTTAAACGCTGCCAAAGATTACGAGGGCCTTGATCATCAGAAAAGGACTTATCATTGTGACCATGGGCAACAGGAGGAAAGTCCTGTAACTGAGGCATACGCACTGGTATTGAACGAGGTTGCACCTGTTGCACTTGTTGCTTTTCACCCTGCTTCATACCCCCTCTCATTTCATCAAGAGCATGTGCCGTTCCCCCCATACCCACTGCTGCAGGCATAGGTTGCGGAGAAGCGCGATTAACCTGCGGACGCGGTGTATTTAACACCTGCCCATGAGCAGCACCTACTCCATAAGAAGAAGCATTTGCATTTCGTGCAGAAATTGCTTCTGCAGGCTGAGCAAAAATCTGACTTTTTGGATGAAATTTTTCTTCTGCAGGCTTACCAACCTCAACTTCAAGCGCTTCCATCACCCCTACCATTGATTCAGAACGCGGTGGCTGTGGTTGAGGGTGAAAAGAACTTTGTGGCATATTAGGATCAGTCTTACGAATTGAAGCTGCAGATTTTTGTAGTTTAGGATGAGGAGGCTGAACCACATCATTCACCTCACGATCTATACCCGTTGCAACGACTGATACACGAATAACGCCCTCTAATGATTCATCATCAATGGCACCAAAAATAACGTTCGCATCAGCATCTACTTCTTCACGAATACGATTAGCAGCTTCATCTACTTCAAATAACGTCATATCACGACCACCAGTAATGGAAATCAAAAGACCGCGAGCACCACGCATAGAAGTATCATCCAACAATGGATTGGCAATAGCAGCTTCAGCAGCAGCTAAAGCACGCCCTTCACCAGACGCTTCACCAGTTCCCATCATCGCACGTCCCATTTCGTGCATAACAGAACGAACATCAGCAAAATCAAGGTTAATTAGCCCCTCTTTAATCATCAAATCCGTAATAGAGGCAACACCAGAATAAAGCACCTGATCAGCCATAGCAAAAGCATCAGCAAACGTTGTTTTTTCATCAGCAATACGAAAAAGATTTTGATTAGGAATAACAATTAATGTATCGACGGACTTTTGTAATTCTTCAATACCAATCTCTGCCGTTTTCATACGACGAGCACCTTCAAACTGAAACGGTTTTGTCACAACACCAACAGTTAAAATACCCTTTTCACGTGCTGCGCGAGCAACAACAGGTGCTGCCCCTGTTCCGGTTCCTCCTCCCATACCTGCCGTAATAAAAACCATATGAGAATCTGCAAGATGGTCAATAATTTCATCAATACATTCGTCTGCAGCAGCTTGTCCAACTTCTGGTAAAGCTCCTGCACCTAAACCTTCCGTAACTGCTGCACCAAGCTGGATTACACGTTCAGCTTTTGACATTGCCAGAGCCTGTGCATCCGTATTAGCAACAACAAAATCAACTCCCTGAAGACCAGCATTAATCATATTATTCACGGCATTCCCGCCACCACCTCCAACACCAAAAACGGTAATGCGTGGCTTCAATTCCGCGATATCTGGCCGATGCAGATTAATCGTCATTTTCTTTTCCTTTTCATAAGACATCGCAAGCCAAAGCGATGAAATTAATTTTACCCAAATAAACTTTTACTTAAAAACTCTCACGCAACCACTGACCAACACGCTGAAAACACCCGCGCGTGCCCATCGATAAATGATTTACTGCAGCTCGCACTGTTTTTTCTTCAAAACCCACTAATTGCGGATAAATTAACAGCCCAACAGCAGATGAAAATGCCGCCCCTTTTGCAAGAGAAGGAAGCCTAGAAATACCTAAAGGCCGCCCTATACGAACATTTCTCCCCAATATAGTACGCGCTACTTCTGGCAACCCTATTAACTGGCTTGCTCCCCCTGTTAGAATAACACGCTTCCCAATAATGTGACCAAAACCAGAACGGTTTATACAATCACGCACCATCTCCAATATTTCTTCAACACGTGCACGAATAATGCGACCAAGAACAGCACGCGGATATTGCGTTTCACGCTGTTCGCTCCCAATCTCCGCCACATTAATCATATACCGATCATCAACACTCGCCAAAAGCGCTGAACCGTATACAACTTTTAAACGCTCTGCCTCCTCAATAGAGGTAGAGAAGCCACGTGCAACATCAAGAGTTACATGATGCCCACCAATAGCAAGTGAACCAGCATGAACAAATTTTCCCTCAGAAAACACTGAAAATGTCGTTGTTCCACCACCAAAATCAATACATGCTGCTCCTAAACGCGCCTCATCATTAATCAAAACAGCAAGACCACTTGCTAAGGGAGTTGCAACCATTGCTTCAACACTTAAATGTGCACGATTAATACAAGCCTCTAAGTTACGCAAAGACGCTGTTTCTGCTGTTATAACATGGACATCCACACTAAATAATTCTCCCATCATTCCAATGGGGTCAGAAATCCCTTTATCTCCATCCAGTACATAAGATATTGGAACTGAATGCACAACACGACGCTCAGCATCAAAAGATTTGCGCGAAACATCTGCTAATGCCATGCGCGTATCACGCATGGTTACTTCACGACCATTTAAACGCACCATACCATTAACAAGAGCACTTTGTAAGCGGCCTGCAGAAAAACTCACAATCACTGAATCTACCACCAAACCTGCCATTTTTTCTGCCGCATCAACAGCCAATCGTATTGATTGCTCTGCCGCAAACATATCCATTACAACACCAGATTTTATACCGCGCGAGCGTTGCACCCCAAAACCTAAGATTTCCATAGAATGCGTACGACCATGCAAATGCTGCGTACTCTTCAAAGGACGCAAACAAGCAATGAGACAAACGATCTTACTTGACCCCACATCAAGAATCGTCAGAAAACGCGTTTTGCGCCCCCCTACATGATGTGATCCCAACAGCATTATATGCCTCCTGCCTTTTGCATCTTTAAAAGACGTTCTTCTTCTGCCACAGCAGCGCTCCGACGTTCCAACGCTTCATCTGACAAAGAAACTGTAATTCGATCAAAAAGACGTAAATCAACACTCAAGATATCGCGGGAAAAAAGATCTTGTACAGCACCAGTCTTAATCAGAGAAGCAATCCTTTTAAGTGCACCGCTTTCAGGCAGCATAACGCGCACACCATTATTCAAAACGAGATCCCAACGCCGATCCCCCACACGTACATAAGCGTGAACACGATCATATAATTGTGGATACGCAGAAAGCGCTTGAATAAATGTTCTTGCAGCATTTTGTGCTCCTTGACCAACCACAAGCGGTAACCCCTGAACTAACTCTTTTGTAAAGGGTACAATTACACATCCTACGTTATCAATAATATCTACCATACCATCATGCTGCCAAACTGCATATGGTTCACGCTCCACAACGGAAACACGCACTCGATTGGGATAAATTTTCTGAACATGAGCCGATTTAATCCAAGTTTGTTGCTCTAAAATAGAACGCGCTCTATCAACATCAAAAATAAATATTGATGGTGAAACATCAAGCCCCAGAAGCCTTAAAATTTCTTGTTTTGCTACGCGCTTATTACCATTCACATCAACATTGGTGATTACAAAACCAATATCTGATAGGGTAGCTTTCACAACCATTTCCATATGACCATTCACTGAAATTCCGTAAAGCAACGTAACAAGGAAAAAAAACACAACCGCACAAGAACCAAAATAGCGAGGCACATGAACAGCAGTAAATACAAATTCAAACATAAACCGGACAAAACGGCGATAAAGACGCGGAAAAACCGATCTTGACAGCACCGTCTGAACATTTATTTTATTAACATTCAACGCATACACGACGCGTCCTCCACCATCCACTGAACGATATCACTATAAGTACGACCACTCGCCTTTGCGATATCAGGAAGAAGAGAAGTTGATGTCATACCGGGCTGCGTATTAATTTCAAGCCAAACCAACTCTTCTGCTTCCTCATCAAAACGAAAATCAGAGCGGCTAACACCTCTACAACCTATTGCCTGATGTGCCGCCAAAGACATTTCTTGCACCTTTTGGTAAATATTTGATGAAAGTTGAGCAGGACAAATATGAACAGAACCACCAGACTTATATTTTGATTCATAATCATAGAACCGGAAATGTTGTTCTGGCAGGATTTCACAAACATCCAAAACTTCATTTCCCAAAACAGCACAAGTAAGTTCACGTCCAGGAATATATTTCTCAACAATGACCTCATCTGAATAATTCCATTCATCAGCCACAATATTACGCGGCGGTGAAAGCTCATGCCTTTGCACAATCACAACACCAAAACTTGACCCTTCACACACAGGCTTAATCACATAAGGAGGATCCATGGGGTGCGACTGCCCCACAGAAAAGCGGCTCATCACACAAGACTGAGCAACAGAAACACCAACGCTAGCAACAACAATTTTTGCGCGCCCCTTATCCATTGCCAATGCTGATGCCATTACTCCAGAATGAGTATAGGGAATTTTTAAATATTCCAGGACACCCTGAATGCGACCATCCTCACCAAATGGCCCATGCAACGCATTAAAAGCGATATCAGGCTGCAGCTTCTCAAGAACAGAAGCAATACGACTATCAACATCCACGCGGCTCACACGATACCCATGAGCTTCAAGAACATCAGCACAAGCAATACCTGAAGACAAACTTACAGACCGTTCAGAGGAAAAACCTCCCATCAGCACAGCTATATGTCCATCCTTCATCACAACTTATCCTCCTTCGTATACTATATATAGATCACACAGAAATCACCAACACCATATACAGGAAAGACCAAGATTTATCTTTGCGAATCAACAATCTAGCATTTTCTTTAATGAATCAGACTCAAACGCATGACGCAAGAGCTTCTCTGTTAATTTATTGATTTTTAATGAATTTTTTTATTATCTCTTTGAAATGACTCAATTTTTTATTTGTGTAATTTATTTATGCTAAAAATTAATTAAACTGATCAAAAAAAGAGACTATGCGGTCTTGTTTAAATTGTCCTATACGCTGTATTTCCCACTGTAATAGATGACCTGAATGAGAAAAAACACGAGCACGCACTGTTTCACCTAAAGCTTCAAGATCATAACCTGTTGCTTGACCTGTATTAATCATAAAATTACAGTGCATTTCACTCATTTGGGCACCACCAATCTGCAAACCACGGCATCCCGCTTCATCAATAACGCGCCATGCTGAGGTACCTTCAGGATTTCGGAAAGTTGATCCACCAGTTTTTTCGCGGATAGGCTGCACTGTTTCTCTATGAAGAGCAACTTCATCCATAGCCGCACGAATATCCTCTCTCTTTCCTTGTTGCCCCTCCAACAAAGCCGCAATAAAAATGAAATCTTCGGGAATATTACAATGGCGATAAGAATAACGCATATCTGCCAAACTTAAGATATGACGCTGACCTTTACGATCAAGTGCATAAACCTCAACAACACACGCAGCCGTCTCAATACCATTAGCCCCTGCATTCATTTTGAGTGCACCTCCAAGGCCACCAGGAATACCATGATAAAAATGAAAACCGGCGATCTCAGCCTCCAAAGCAGCGGCTGCTAAATGCTTATCTGCCGTGGCAGCACCAACCAAAAAGCGTGTTGAAGAAACCTGCTGAACTTGTCCAAAACCCTTTGCTGAAAGACGAATAACAACTCCAGGAATACCTCCATCGCGTACCAGAAGGTTAGAACCAATCCCCACAATTGTTATAGGAACAGTTTCTGGCAAAGCTTGAAGAAACAGAGCTAAATCTGCTTCATCAGCAGGCTGATAAAAAAGCTCAGCCAACCCACCAGTGCGAAACCACGTCACCTTCCGCATCTCAACATTCGGTGTAAGCTTTCCCTTTATACCATTCAACGCTGGTTGCAATCGCGCCAACAGCGCCTCACCATTAATCAACTGAAAACTCATCTATTATTATCAAGTGCCGCCAACTGTTTAGGCAATGCACAAGCCCACTGTGTAATATTACCAGCGCCTAGAAAAACAACATAATCATCAGGCTTGGCAAATGTAGATATAATCGAAACAACACCCTCTAAATCATTAATCAAACGCACATCACGATGACCTGCCATTTGAATATGCTCTACCAATTCTTGAGCATTAAAACCAGCAATCGGCTCTTCACCTGCCGCATAAACCGGCGCAATCATCACCATATCTGCATCATTAAAGCAAGCAGCAAAATCATCAAATAAATCACGCAAACGTGAATAACGATGAGGCTGTGCAACCGCAATAACTTTCCCTTTCGCACTTTCACGAGCTGCACGTAAAACAGCTTTTATCTCAACAGGATGATGCCCATAATCGTCAAATATTTCAACACCACGCCAACATCCCGTCAATGTAAAACGCCGCTTTACTCCGCTAAATTCTGCTAAGCCCTTTTTTATAGATTCATTTGAAATACCAAGCTCATGTGCAATAGTAATTGCCGCAGTAGCATTAGAAACATTATGCTGCCCAGACATAGGCAAAACTAAGTTTTTCAATTCAGTTTCTTTACCTGTTTTCCGCGAACGAATAATAACATCAAAATGTGTTTTTTGGCCATCCATAAACAAATTTAAAAAACGAACATTAGCTCGTGGATTTGCACCATAAGTAATGACCCAGCGATCATCAATACGACTCGCCAATGTCTCAACTTCTGGATGATCAATACACAAAACAGCAAAACCATAAAAAGGAACATTCTCTACAAATTGCCGAAAAGCATCACGAACAGCGCCAAAACTCCCATAATGATCCAAATGTTCAGAATTGATATTTGTGACAACAGCAATATCAGCAGGCAACTTTAAAAACGTACCATCACTTTCATCGGCTTCAACCACCATCCAATCGCCATCACCCATACGAGCATTGGTACCGTAAGCATTAATAATACCCCCATTAATAACCATCGGATCAAAACGACCAGCATCAAGAAGTGCTGCTATAATTGAAGTAGTCGTTGTTTTTCCGTGTGTACCACCGACAGCAATTGCCCGCCGAAAACGCATCAATTCCGCAAGCATTTCTGCACGTTTCACAATCGGTAAACGTCTCTCCTTCGCAGCAATATATTCAGGATTTATTTTTTTAATAGCAGTAGAAATAACAACAACTTCTGCATCTCCTAAATTTTCAGCACGATGACCAATATGGACATGAATTCCTTTACTTCGTAAACGTTCAACATTGGCATTTTCAACCTGATCAGACCCTTGAACTTTATAACCAAGATTATGAAAAACCTCAGCAATTCCACTCATGCCAATTCCACCAATTCCAACAAAATAAATAAGACCGATATCAAGCGGCATTTTCATCAAAAAGCTCCTCTTTAATATCTGAAAGCGGCTGCTTTGCAATCAACGCTTCAACCATATGAGCAAGACGACTTGTTGCATAAGGTTGCCCAACTTTTTTTGCAGACAGCGCTTGTTTTTCCAATAAGTGTGGTGCACAACAAACTTCCGTTAAGAGACAAGCAAGTTTTTGTTCATTTAAATCCCTTTCTGATATAATTTGAGCACCTCCCACTGCAGAAAGAAGTGCCGCATTCGCTGCCTGATCGTGATCTAAAGCATGAGGATATGGAACGAGCAAAGCAGGCCGACCGATCACAGCTATTTCACAAACAGATGATGCACCAGCGCGTGATAAAATAAAATGAGATGACGCCATACGTTCAGCTATATCATCAAAAAAAGCTGCAACTTCTGCTTGTACACCCATATCGCGATAAGTTTTGATCAACTCTTCAGCTCCACCTCGAACCTGCTGAGTAATCCGTAAGCGTTTACGTATTTCATTATCCAGCAAAGCGACTGCTTCAGGTACAATTTGTGAAAAAAAAGAAGCACCTTGACTACCACCAAAAACCAAAAAATGAAATGGCTGTGCACCACGAGAAGAACAATAAGGAACCTTTGCTGCTTTAAGAACAGCCTCACGCACAGGATTCCCAGTCAAAAGCGTTTTATACGCATAAACATCTTTTGGTGGCAACAAACCACCTGCTATCGCATGAACCATAAAGGCCAACGCACGGTTGGCACGACCCATAACAGCATTTTGCTCATGAATAAATGTTACGCGCCTCGTTAAAGAGGCAATCAAAAGCGGAGGAATAGTGGGATAACCACCAAAACCACCAACAAGAGCAGGACGCAATCTGTAGAAAAGCACCCAGGATTGTCCCATTCCTTTCAACAGATACCAAAATGTTTTTATGAGTGCAAAGGGATGACGCCGTGTGAAAGTTGCCGATGAAATAATATGAATATGCTCTTCATCAAAATAACGAACAAAACACCTAGCTCTTTTATCCGTTGCTAAATGAACATCATATCCACGCTGCCTTAATTCAACAGCAAGTGCTTCTGCGGGAAAAAGATGTCCACCTGTACCACCAGCTACCAAAACAATAACTTTTTTATCTGTCATAAGCGGCATCCGAAGAAACAGGTGAAGAAAAAGCTGAAAGGCGCGCTTCTGGCCACCGGCGTGTCAAACTGAGCAAAATACCCATAGAAACAGCGATCGCCATCATAGATGAGCCACCATAAGAAATGAATGGCAATGTCATACCTTTGGGAGGCATTAAATGCAGATTAACACCCATATTAATTCCTGATTGAAAGCCAATCACCATCGCTATACTAGTAATAGCAAGACGGGTAAATGCATCACGTGTATTCATTGCTATATAAAGTGAGCGTGTAATAATGAAGCCAAAAATCATCAGAATCAATAAGCAGAGAACTATACCATACTCTTCAGCAGCAACAGAAAATACAAAATCCGTATGGCTGTCAGGAATAATACGCTTCACTGTCCCCTCGCCAGGCCCTTGACCAAACCAACCGCCATTCAAAATAGCTTCACGCCCCACATCTACTTGAAAAGTATCACCTTTTCCCGTCAAAAAACCATCAATACGTTCTCGCACATGGTGAATAAAAATATAGGCTAAGACACCACCAGCCATAAATACGATGATAAATAAAAAAATAATGACAAGAGACACACCTGCAACAAAAAATAAACCACCCCATACTGCACTAATCAAAACAGTTTGACCAATATCAGGCTGTAAAACAAGCAGCACGCAACAAAAAGCATAAAGTACAAAAGCTAACATGTAATTGAAAATACGCTTAATCCGTATTTGCTCTGAAAAAAACCAAGCTGATATAACGACAAAAGCTGGCTTCATAAACTCAGAAGCTTGTATAGAAACACCAAACACATGAATCCACCGCCGAGCTCCCTTTAATTCTGACCCCCAAAATAAAGTTGCAACCATAAGAATAAGCATCATAGCTAACAAAATAATACATAAACGACGAATGTTACGAGGTGAAAAAAAAGAAATGGTAATCAGAATAAAAAATGCAAGAACGCTAAAAATGATATGCCAACGAACAAAATAAAAATGATCGGCAATCCCAATTTTCTTCGCAATGTTAGGGCTCGCTGCAAAAGATAACATGATCCCAATTCCCATCAACATCAAACAAGCAGCAAAAATAGAACGATCAATTGTCCACCACCAGTTGGCAATTGGATCTCGATTAGCACGAGTAACCATCATATTCACTTTATCCTTTTCACACTTGTACTCAAAGTGATATGGTCTACCTATTCTTAGCAGACGACACTCTTATAACTGAGTTACATGAAAAAAGATTCTGGAATATTAACACAAAATCATTTTCTTACAATTTGTGCTTCTTTCCACTGTAAAACAAAAGAAATAAATGCGTCTCCACGTTCTTCATAATTTTTAAACTGATCATAACTTGCACAAGCTGGTGAAAAAAGGATCACCGCCTCTTTTGCCTCACAACGAACTGCATCAGAAGCTGCTTCATGCACTGCATTTTTCAAAGTTAAACTCATCGAAAAAGGAAAAGAGGATCCAATAACACCAGAAAATTCTTCTGCCGAAGTTCCAATCAAATAAGCTTTACGAATTTTATAAAAAAATCTTTTAAGAGCATTAATTCCACCTTCTTTTGCCTGTCCTCCAACAATCCAAAAAATATCATTAAACGTAGACAGCGCAGGAGCCGATGCATCTGCATTGGTAGCTTTGCTATCATTAATAAACAAAACTGATCCAATTTTACAAACTTGCTGCATACGATGAGGCAACCCCTTATAACTCGCTAAATACTTTTCTATGTATGAATCAGTAATTTTTAAAGCCTGCAATGTTGCTAATACCATAAGAGTATTTTGCGCATTATGGCTACCGCGCAATGCAGTCATATTTGCAAGATCTACAAGCATATGTCGCCGTCCGTGATAAACAGAAAAAAGCTTAGTTTCATTTGCATAAAAGCCATTTTCAAGAAAACGCTCCTTGGAAATTGCCTCAATTTTGTGACCTTCATTTATCAATTCTTGATACAAAGCCTGACAAACTGCGTCATCAACTGAAATAAAAGCATGCAAAGCTCTAGAAATTAAACGTCTTTTGGCCTGCACGTAATGAGCAAAACTACCATGACGATCAATATGATCAGGCGTTAAATTTAATAAAAGACCAATAGTTGGCTGAATAGATGGCGTAAGATCAATCTGAAACGATGAACATTCAATCACATAAATACGCTCTTTAACAAATGGCTTAAGCGTTAATATTGCCGTTCCAATATTTCCACCCATCTGCACACTATATCCCATCTGTTCCAACAGATGGGCAAGCAAAGCTGTCGTTGTTGATTTTCCATTCGTGCCCGTAATAGCAATGAACGGAACATCCCGATCACAAAAACCATGAGTCTTTAGAAAATGGTTACGTGCACGAACAAATAATTCAATATCACCAATAATTTCAACACCCGCTTGACGTGCTTTATCAACCACCCAATGAGGATTCGGGTAAGTTAAAGGAACCCCAGGTGTTAAAATTAATGCACCAAACTCTGACCAATTTTCATACTGAAGATCTTTTGTTGGAATACCTTCTCTACAAGCCGCTTCCAAGCCCACAGGATTATCATCCCACGCAACAACCTCTGCACCACCACTAATCAATGCTTGTGCAGCCGCTAATCCTGACCGCCCTAATCCAAAAAGAGCAACTTTCTGACCTTTATAGCACTCAACAGAAATCAAAATCTCACCGCAATTTAAGTGTTGAAAGACCAATCAAAGCAAGCACAATCGAAATAATCCAAAAGCGTATCACGACTTGGCTTTCAGTCCAGCCTTTTTTTTCAAAATGATGGTGGATTGGCGCCATAAGGAACACACGCTTTTTTGTTAACTTGAAATAACCAACCTGAATAACAACCGAGAACGCTTCTAGAACAAAAAGCCCACCAATAAGAATCAAAACAATTTCATGTTTGGTTGCTACAGCAACAACACCCAATAACCCTCCAAGTGCTAACGAACCGGTATCTCCCATGAAAATAGCTGCTGGAGGTGCATTAAACCATAAAAAACCAAGACCAGCACCAAAAACAGCTCCTAATAAAACAGCCAATTCCCCTGTCCCAGATACATAATGTATTTGTAAATAATCAGCAAAATGTACATTACCAGAAAGGTAAGCAATCAAAGCAAAAGATAGGGCAGCAACCATAACAGGAACAATAGCAAGCCCATCAAGACCATCAGTTAAATTAACTGCATTACCAGTCGCTACAATAACAACAGCAGAAAAGGGAAGAAAAAACCAACTTAAATTGATAACAAAGTCCTTAATAAAAGGAAGTGCTAATCCGGGCGAGCCGACTTGCAAAATAAAAAAAGAAGAGATTGCTGCAATTATAAATTCCAAGCTTAACCGTGCTTTACCAGAAAACCCTTTTTCCGTTTGTTTTGTTACCTTAAGATAATCATCATAAAAGCCAATTGCCCCAAACGAAAGCATAACGAATAATGATATCCAAAAATAAATATTCGATAAATTACACCATAAAAGCGCTGATACCACAATCCCAGTCAAAATCATGAGTCCACCCATAGTAGGTGTTCCAGCTTTTTTAAAATGTGTTTGAGGACCATCAGCCCGAATGGGCTGTCCTTTTCCTTGCCTTAATTTAAGAGCAGCAATAATGCTAGGACCAAACAAAAATACAATTAACCCCGATGTCAGCATTGCTGCCACAGTACGAAAAGTAATGTAACGGAAAACATTAACACCTGGAAGCCAATCACTTAGCGAAGAAAAAAATAACATCATAAGAGAGGAACCTACCAAAATTATAAAGAAGCTTTATAATGATCCAAAAGTGCAATCACAATATCTGATGAAAAAACACTATGGGATGATTTAATCATAATCAGATCTCCATCTGAAATTTCCGAAAAAATAAGCGGCAAAATCTTTTCAATATTATCAGCGTAATGAACCTTAACGTAAGCAGAAAGATCGGCTGTTAAAAACTTCATTGCCTCGCCAAATAAAAAAACCGGATCAGCACCAGAAGTACGTATTGGTTCAATTAACTCACGATGGAATTTTTCACTGTAATCTCCTAACTCGAGCATATCACCCAACACAGCAATTCTCCGCCCCTTTCTTCCCACTGGCCCCCTAGAAAGAAGATCAAGAGCAGCTTGCATAGAAGCAGGATTAGCATTGTAACTTTCATCAATTAAATGAAAGACACCACCATTTTGTAAAGATAACCGATGGAGCATACCACGACCTTTTGGAAGAGAAAAACAGCTTAAAGCAGGTGCAATCCGCGCTAAATTAGCGCCAATAGCATCACAAGCAGCAAGAGCTCCTAAACTATTTTGCGCGATATGTTGACCTGGAGCACCTATTTTAACTATCATATCAAAACCAGCAATACATGCCTTCATATGAGAAGAATCTGTTAAAAAACGAAGTTCTTTTGCCTGATAATTAGCATGCTTATTTTTCCCAAAGCTCAAAATCTTTGTCACACCACATTTTTTTGCTTTGTCGACTAAATAAGAAAAAAAATTATCATCTGCATTTAAAACGGCAATACCTCCCTCATCCAGCCCCTCAAAAATCTCAGCTTTTGCATCTGCAATTTCCTCAAGACTTTTAAAAAATCCCATATGCCCAGCAGCAATACGAGTAATTAAAGCCACATGCGGACGAACCAACTTGACTAAGGGACGAATTTCATCTTTATGATTCATACCAATTTCAAAAATACCATAATCACTATCTGCAGGCATTCGAGCTAAAGTTAACGGAACCCCCCAATGATTATTAAAAGAAGCTAAATTAGCGTGAACTTTTCCAACAGTTTCAAGCACCTGCCTTAAAATCTCTTTTGTTGTTGTTTTTCCAACAGAACCTGTTACGGTTATAATTTTTGCCTTTGAACGCTTACGTGCTGCTTGTGCAAGCTTTTGTAGTGCCTGCAATACATCAGTAACAACAATAAATGGGAGCGCTAATTTTTTCATTTCAGACAAACGATCTTGCGCAATTACAATGGCTCCAGCACCTTGAAAATGAGCTTGCGCAACAAAATCATGGCCATCAAAACGATCACCTTTTATACAAAAAAAGATATCGCCTTTTACGAGCGTTCGACTATCAATAGAAATGCCAGAAAAAGTTTCTGGCAAATCCCCAATCACAAAACCATCCATTGAATTCAAGAGTGTTTGTTTATCCCATAAAGCGGTCATTGACTTCTTTCCTTTAAAGCAGAAAGCGCATGCAGGCGGTCTGAAAAAGGATAGATTTTCTCTCCTATAATCTGACCATCTTCATGACCTTTTCCGGCTATAATCAATGTATCTCCAGCTTTAAGAAGACCGACTGCATAAGAAATTGCTTCACTCCGATCCGCTATTTCTATTGCTTCTGGCACTGCTTGTAAAATATCTTCTCGAATTTTTTTTGGCGTTTCAGTGCGAGGATTATCATCAGTTACAATAACGATATCGGCTCTCTTAGCTGCAATTTTTCCCATCAAAGGTCTTTTCCCTTGATCACGATCACCACCACAGCCAAAAACAAGAATTAAACGCCCCTGCGTAAAAGGACGAACAGAAAGTAATACTTGTTCTAAAGCTTCTGGCTTATGCGCATAATCTACATAAACAGGAGCATTATCTTCTGTCTTTCCAATCAGTTCTAACCGACCAGGGGCTCCCTGCAAAACTTCAAGAGAGCGAAACACTTTATCAGAAGGAACGCCTGTCGCAATTGCTAACCCTGCAGCCATCAACGCATTGGTTACTTGAAAATCTCCAGCCAAAGGTAAATCAAATATATAAATATTGTCTCCCATACGGCATTCAACACGCTGTTTCGAGCGGTGATGCTCAACACGATTAACTGTGATAAATGTCCCTTTACGTCCAATTGTTAATACATGGCGACATGTTTGTCTGACATAATCAATAACTCTTTGTGAATAAACATCATCCGCAAAAATCAAAGCAGGAGAATCTTTGGGCAAAAGCGTATCAAACAGCTTCATTTTAGCACGCAAATAATCCTCCACGCACGTATGATAATCCATATGATCACGGCCTAAATTAGTAAAAGCAGCAGCAGCCAAATTAACCCCATCAAGTCGACTTTGATCAAGTCCATGCGAAGAAGCTTCAAGAGCTGCGTGTGTCACACCATCTTTAGTAATTTCACACAACAAACGCTGTAAAATAACTGGATCTGGTGTTGTAAGATACCCATAATCAATCCGTTTAGGAGAAATAAGACCCACTGTTCCTATACTGGCTGCACAAAACCCAACAAATTTCCAAATTTGCTGAAGAAAAGATACAACCGATGTTTTACCACTTGTACCTGTCACAGCCACTACAGTTTCAGGTTGAGAACCGTAAAAACGTGCTGCTGCTATCGCTAAACTATGACGAACATTAGAAACGCGTAAGACTGGAACAGATAAAGTCTCAAAAACGAAATTATCATCTGTAACAATTGCTCGTGCACCACGTTTTATAGCATCGCTTATATATTGTCTGCCGTCACCTCTATGTCCTGGAACAGCCACAAAAACATAGCCCGGCAACACTTGCCGAGAATCTGCACTTATTCCTGTAATTTCAATAAGTCCCAAATAATCCTCTTTAATACATTCCGTAAACAATGCTCCAAGCAACATGACCACACACCTATCTTCATATTAAATGTCACCATTTTTTTAATAACTCCGCACCACTATGCGTTCTTAAAGTTGGCTTGTACTCTTTTTTAAAGTCTGGTTTAATCCCTAAAAAACTGGCTGAACGGCGAATAATATTAGCAAGCACTGGCCCCGCATTCATTGCTGCCGTTGCTGACTTCTTTCCATCTTCAGGTTGTGGCTCATCAATAATTGTTAAGACAACATAGGAAGGATTATCAATCGGAAAAGCAGCAAGAAAACTATTAAAATTTTTTGTTTTAGAATATTTTCCATTTTTAACTTTTTCAGCTGTTCCTGTTTTTCCACCAACGCGGTAACCTTCTACTTTTGCGTTACGCCCAGAACCAATATCGCTATTTAACTTATAAAGATACCGCATATCTTGACTCGTTTTAGCACTCAAAACTGATTTTGCATATTTCAAAGCTTGAGTTCTTGTTCGTTTTAAAAATGTAGGAGCAATTAACTGACCACCATTCATCAAAGCAGCAGCACCGACTGCTGTTTGTAAGGGTGTTGTTGCCATACCATGTCCAAAAGAAATTGTCATAGAATGAATATCATGCCAATGACGTGGCGCAATAGGATGAGCAACTTCAGGCAATTCCGTCGTCATACGATCGAGTAAACCCAACCGTTTCAAAAAATCACGATGTCCATCAACTCCTATCTCTAATGCTTCTTTAGCAGAGCCAATATTAGAAGAATAAATAAAAACCTCCCACAATTTTAGAGGACGATTTTTCCCATGAAAATCATGAATAAAATAATTTTGACTTGCTTGAAGGGGATGTGAAGCATCAATCAGACTATTTAAATGAAAAATATCTGAATCAAGTGCCATCGCGGTCGTAAAACTTTTAATAATAGAACCCATTTCAAAAGTTCCAGCTGTCATCCGATTTAAACGATCACTTTTCAGAGCATCAACAGGATTTCCAGGGTTAAAATCAGGAATAGATGCCATAGCCAAAACTTCACCAGTGTGAATATTTAAAATAACTGCTCCTGCAGCAATCGCTTTATAACGTTTCATTGCTTTAGTCAGCTCATCATGCATGATTGTCTGAATACGAATATCAAGCGAAAGCTGAATTGGCTTTAATGACGATTCAGTTGCCAGACCAGCAACACGCAAAACACTTAAGCCAGCATCATCAATATATTTTTCCATGCCAGCTATGCCTTGATTATCAACATTAACCATGCCAAGAATATGCGAGGTTACAGATCCACTCGGATAAAAGCGACGCACTTCAGTACGAAAACCAATACCTGGGATACCAAGCGCCATGATTTTTGTCCTTTGCATTGGTGTTAATCCACGCTGGATCCAAGAAAAACCAGACTTTCTTTTTAGACGCTTATAAGTTTCCTGCCAATTTAAATTGGGCAACACTGTTGAAAGTAATTCAATAGTTTCATCCACATCAATAATGCGTCGTGGTTCAGCAAAAAGCGAATAAGTCTTAATATCCGTTGCTAATAAACGACCATTGCGATCAATAATATCGGGTCGAACAGCTAATGGAAAAACTGCTGGCCCTTTTGCTTCTTCAATCTGACCACCTTCAAGCCCATAAGAAATAAGGCACGCCCCCATAATACCATACAAAATGAGAAAACATAACAAAGAAAAAAGCAAACGTAGACGACTAGAATGCAAGCGATGAATAGGAAATTTATCAACACTCAACTGATTGTTTAAATGCTTTTTTTTCCATAAAGATAGAAATGGTAGCCTTATCACTGCGCGCCCTTTTGAATAAAATTATTCATGCATGAAACACAATTCTTTGCTAAAAAATCTTTATCCTCCTTAATGGTATTTTGTTTAATCACTTCTTCAATTGAATCATGTACACGCGTAGGAATATCTTCAAACTCAACAACTTGACGAGGCTGAATTGTTTCTAAGCCAAGTTCTTTTTGATAACGTTTAGCAAGTCTTTGCATACGTGATGGTTCTATCATGATAGCCCATTCAGCACGAAACATGCGAACCATATTTTTTTCTGCAAAAATTTCATGTTCAAGATGACGAACTTCACTAATTCGCTTTTGAACATCATATTTTACTTTATAAGTGAATCCTGCCATGCAAATCATAACCATCACTAAAATCATATCCAATGTGCGAAAAACTGTCATTTTTTTCTGCTCTCAAAATTGACAATTCCTGCTAAGCTAAATAATTCCATATCTGTAGGAAGACTATCTGTCTCAGTGCGTATACCCACACGTAACCTTGCAGAACGTGCACGAGGATTTTTGTGTACCTCCTCTTCATTTGCAGTTATCCCACCTTTAAATATAGGAAAAAATGTTGTTGGAGACGGCTTGATTTCAGGAAGATGACGTGATCCTCCACACTTTCCTGAACGAACAGAAAAAAATCTTTTGACCATGCGATCTTCAAGAGAATGAAAACTAACTACACCTAAACGCCCCCCTGCTTTCAAAACACGTTCAGCAGCAAATAAGCCGCGCGCAAGTTCACCAATTTCATCATTAACATATATTCGAAGAGCTTGAAACACACGCGTTGCAGGATGAATGCGATCTCCCGGTTTACGACCAACTAAAGATTCGATAGCATCGGCGAGATCAACTGTACGCAAAAAAGGTTGAACACAGCGACGTTTTGCAATCATTCGTGCAATGCGGTTTGCATAACGCTCTTCTCCTAATATCTTAAATATCTGAGCTAAATCATATACTTTTAAATTATTCACAACATCGCTGGCCGTAAAACCAACTTGAGCCATTCTCATATCCAGTGGACCATCTTTTTGGAAAGAAAACCCTCTTTCCGCTTCATCAAGCTGCATTGAAGATACACCAATATCTAAAATAACCGCATCCACCTTTTCTTTAACTACACGATCTAATTGTGAAAATTCCATTTGCACTAAACGAAGTCGTGGAAAAAATTCATCAACAAGCGGTTGTCCCTCACAAATAGCATAAGGATCACGATCAAGAGCAATAACATCCGCGCCCGCATTTAATAAAGCACGTGTATACCCACCAGCACCAAAGGTACCATCAATTACTTTCGATCCTGCCAATGGTGCAAGCCCAGCTAAAACTGGCTGTAGCAACACTGGGATATGGCGTTCAGCTCTGTTACCGTCTTTTATCAAAATAACCCGTCTTGATGTATGCTTTCCAAAACCAATGGCCGTTAAAGGCAATTGATATCGTAATAACCAAAACTTTAATTCCCATATCTATCACAATAAAGGAAGATGAAATTAAAATTAATCGAACATATGCTAACGCATTATACTTAAAAAAACGTTATGATAAAAAACATACCCCCATCTAAGTGGGCAGTTGCAAACATAAGCTTTTATCTAACCTGTGCTAGTTGAATTGATTACGTACACAATATCGTACCTATAAATATCAGTCGGCCTGTAAGCCGGGTTCTGTATGGTAAAGCTTACACTCTACATGGCAACCATTCATCTGGGACGGATGTTACCATCCGCCTCGTGCAACCTACCCAAATGACTCACCTGGAAACTGGCTGCAAGTTCTACCTTGCACGTCATTTCTATTCGGTCTTGCTCCCGGTGGGGTTTACCTTGCCACACTCATTACTGAATGCGCGGTGGGCTCTTACTCCACCCTTTCACCCTTACCTATAAAAATAGGCGGTTTGCTTTCTGTGGCACTTTCCCTAGGGTCGCCCCCGCCGGGTGTTACCCGGCACCGTTTTTCCATGGAGCCCGGACTTTCCTCACTTGCCGCCTTTAGGCATTGAACAAGCGCGGCTGCCCAGCCGACTGACATATCGCTTATAAAACATTTTTCATTAAGTGAAAATAGCTCCTTCAGAATATTGTGCAAATCCCAGAAAGAAAATTTGCAAATACCTAAGTAAATGATCATTTTAATGAAGAAAGATAAGTTTTAACTTTTAAACAATATTTTGCCGAAACAGAATTCATTTTTTTTGCAGCATGACCTGCATTATATTTCAGAACTGTGCCACACGTACTGCCACCACTTAATTTATATGCTCGCGCCAAGTAGCGCATACCATACTCAAGATTAGTCGCAGGATCATAAAGATCTTGAACAGAACCGTTAAAGCCCAAGCCTCGAGCAGTAGAAGGTTTAATTTGCATCAACCCTATTTCACCAGCAGCTCCCTTTATATGTGCTCTATAATTACTCTCAATACGTACAACAGCATGCACCAAATTAACGGGAATATTATATTTATTCGCAAATTGTTTAATAAGAGATTCATAAGGACGAACAGGCATCTTAGATGTAGTAATCGCTGAACGTTCATCTGAATTTGCGACATTTAACACTGTATGCGCTAAACTTATGTCAAATACAAAAGACACAATAAAAGCAGCATTTAAAAAGATTTTCAAAAATTGCATTTTCTTTCTCTTTAATTAAAGCATTCTCAAATCATAATTAAACAGTATCGTGAATGCATTATACGTAGAAAGAAAGCTAAAGAATGTTTCTAAAATGAAAATACTAAGACTATTTAAAGATAACTTTTTATATAAAAAGAAAATCAATCAATTTATGCATTGTATATTTCTATATCTCATTAAAGATAAAAAAAGAAAGAAACTATAATAAAAAACTAAACATAATAAAATTAAAATAATGCACTATATCACTTACTGACACATCAACTATACTATAAATTTCCAGAAATAAAATTCTCCTAAAAAGTTTTTGTCATTTTTCATGTATAAATTAAATACCCATATATGTTAGGTATAATAATTGCAAAAAAGATCTCATATAAGCTAAAATGCTTGCAAAAAATGCTCTCTCTGCCAAAAATCCTTAGCAGAAGCAGACTATAACTAACATCTTGAAGAAAATAATCCCCCTCCTGCCGCACAAAATTTATGCTATGCAACCTTTTACTAAAATAACCCTCTAAAAAACAGCATAATAATAAAATCGGCTAACGGCAAATATCGTTTAAACTTTATAAAAAACTAACACAAACAGCCATGATACCTGTTGGTAAAAATCTGTGAAGCTCTTTAATCCACACAGCAAGCTACACAACTCCTTGCGAACATCGCTCGCATACACTTTATATTCAAAAACAAACAAATATATTTTAGCAAAGAGCGGCATTATAATGGACTTCACTCAAAATGTCCATTAAAATAAAATAAAAATCTTTTCGCGGTGCTTTTTTGTGCAAAAATACGACAAAATACCCCTCTCACTTGCAAATATCGTCTCTCTTATCATGACTAAAAATAATCGTCGCCAATAGAAGAATTAAAAATCGCTTTTGACACAGCCATTGCAACAGCTTCACCATATTCGCGTGCAGCTACCTCACTGTGACCATTTGCAAAAGCAGAGGCAATCGCATCTCGACGAATTAACTCTATCAGTTGCTTCTTTTGCTGAACACTCATCTTAGAGGCATTTTTCAGAAATTCTGGAAAAGACACCGCTAATCTTTCCAAAATTAAATGCTCTATTGAAGTTACATCATCTTTTAAATCTTTTAAGGTTTCGGCTTGAGGAGAAGACAACACTCCGCTACGAACAAACCAACCAATACCCCCGCTTCGAAAAATAAAAAAAACGGCTACAGAAAACGAAAACACAAACAAGATCACAGCACCACGGCGCCAACAAAATCTCATCATCTCTCACTCAAATACCGCAGCAAGGCAAAAGTAGCTTGCTCAAACCAGATTCGAAAAACCCTTAACAAAGAACCGCTCTTCTAGAAAGAAAAAACACCCTGTTCCCAATCACTCCCGTGGCTCTCCCAATAATTATAGTCATAAGACGTCAAACGCTCGCTCTCACTTTTTAGCTATTCTACCCAAAACACTTACCAAATCACGAAAAAGACAAAGGCCCGGCTGAGGATTTCCCCTCAGTCAGGCCAGACAATCTAAGGGATCCACGCGGGGGGAGGGGAGGAGGTTCCCTGATCGTCTTTTCGCATCCACTAATAGCCGATGCAATAATCCTGCTATGGAATAAAATATTTCAAACAACAAGAAATTCTTATTACCCTTCGTATAAAAAATACAAAAAAATTATAAATTCCTTAAAAAATGGAAAAATTAAGGCATAAAACCATTATAAATGATCCAATTTGAAGCAAAATTATGTTAAAAGCATTTCGCAATCGTCTTAATTTTTATACAATTTTGTACGAAAAATCCATCATTATCAAAATTTAAAAATACAAGCGCCTTTTATAACTTGCATTTCTGTGAAAAATAAAACCGTTGAACACATTAATTTCAAATGAACACAAAAGATTAATCTAAAATGTATCTAAATTTTAAATTATTTATACAAAATACTCTGAAAATTTTTATGCAAAACGGCATTAACTCTAAGTTTGAATTGTTAAGATTCACAAAAAATTTTCAAAGCATTAATTTCACATCACTCGCCTATTATCTCAGTTTAAGGTGGTCATAAACTGTTTTGTAAACAAGCGATGAATTCAGACCAATGCACGATCACAACAAAACAATCAGTGCTAACATTTTCTTTCTCATCCCCATTGCTAAACTATTCTGAAGAATAAGAATAGAAATTTTAGTATCTCAAAATTATCGTACTATATTTCACATTCATAAATAGCTGTTTTAATCACCGTTTTTGTAAGATACCATCTCTTATCCATAAAACGCTATTATCGTGCTTTTAAATTAAAAAATCAAAACGAGTAAGGCTCTTATAAAAATATAATTATGCAAACTCGACTATTAATCCTTTATATTATCTATCTGTAAATGCGGATCACAAACAAGCTAAGATTTATAACCATTATTCCTACATTATCTTCACTTGTCATAGGAGTAAAATAAATCGTTTATTTTAAATCTACTCTACACTTTTCAAGCCTAGTTCTATTTATTAATTTTAACAGCCAAAGCACAAATAAGCATAATAAAGTGTAAATGCTAAATTAATAGCGAATAAAAAACCCATACTGTTTTCTAGAATAAAAACACTTATGCACCCATTAAATAACCTGCGAATTCTTAAACCAAAAGTCAAAATTAGTATCCCTAACAGATAACTGTAAAAAGTATCATTTGTACATAAATAAGCGCGGTTCCAACTGTGCATACTAATAAAGCTTAATATAGAAATATAGAACCTGTGTATTAATATTTAAAATTGTTTCAAATGCTTTTTGCTAACCATATTTAGCAAAGAACTTCCATAACAAAATCTTGTAATACAATAATAATTATAACCATTCTATTGCACAAAATTTTGTAAGATATCCCTACTCTCCTGCCCTTTTAAATGTTATTTTTAACATCTATCAAACGCACTAAATTATATTTTTAATATTCAATTATTTTCTGAAAAACTAGGGTAGCAGCTACCACAAGATAATATCAATGATCATGAAAAAACAAAAATAAATTCATTCTCTTTCTAATAATGTTTAATGAACTACACTTCATATAATAAACACAAATATCGTGATTACTTATTTAACAACTGTCAGTATAAATAAGATCCCATACCGTTAAATTTTTGTTATGTAGAAAATATGCAAGTAAACCGCCTATCTTTATCGCTACTGGCAGTAACACAAACATCGTATCTAAACTAACTTATTTTTTCATAAAAATATTCCTGAACTAAGAATATATAAGCACTATTATAAATGAATAACAGTGAAGAGATATACTGCTGTTTTATTATAATATAAAAAATAGATAATTTCTCAAAAATTAACAACTCCACCATACTATAATAATCAGAGTCACCCCTATGTTCTATATAAACCCTATCCTCCCCCCAATTTTGCAAGCAGTCACTAACCTTTATACGATCATAAACATATTAAGTGCGAGTTGATTGCTTTCTTATGAAGGGCATTTTAAAGCCATTATATTTTTTATAGCCAATATAATGAATAAAAACCTTAAGCGTGACATACGATTTTCCTCTTGAAAATACAGTCTACATATATCGCTGCCACCATTTCTTAATTAACCTCAAATAAGATAAAAAATGTTAACGTGTGAGAGGCTTATAATTTACACGCTTAAGATTAAGAGCATCTGCACCAAGACGACGGATTTTATCAGCCTCATATTCGGAAAAATTACCTTCAAACCATTCTACATGGCCATTACCTTCAAAAGCCAAAATATGAGTCGCCAATCGATCAAGGAACATACGATCATGCGATATAATAACTGCACAACCGGCAAAGTTTTCTAAGGCATCTTCCAATGCACCCAAAGTTTCGGTATCCAGATCATTCGTCGGCTCATCAAGAAGAAGAACATTGCCTCTCTCTTTTAAAAGTTTAGCCAAATGTACGCGATTGCGTTGTCCACCTGACAAGTTTGCCACTTTTTGCTGCTGATCTGCACCTTTAAAATTAAATGCCCCGCAATAAGCACGGCTGTTCATTTCATATTTACCTAACTTAATGATATCATTTCCGCCAGAAATTTCCTCCCAAACAGTTTTATCTCCCACTAATGAATCACGACTTTGATCAACATAGCTTATCTGAACTGTTTCTCCGATGTGTATCTTACCTGAATCTGGCTGTTCTTGTCCGGTTAACATTTTAAACAAGGTAGATTTTCCCATTCCATTAGCACCAATGACTCCAACAATTCCACCAGCAGGAAGTTTAAAAGAGAGGGAATCAATCAACACACGCTTACCATATGCTTTAGATAGGTTATCAACTTCAATAACAACCTGTCCCAATCTTTCGCAAATAGGAATAATGATTTGTGCTTCTCCAGGCCGGCGTTCATGTGCAGCTCTAACCAATTCATCATAGGCTTTAACCCGAGCCTTTGATTTTGCTTGCCGCCCTTTTGGACTGGAAGCTAACCATTCTTGCTCGCGCGATAATGCACGCTGGCGTGCAGCTTCTTCACGGCTTTCCTGAGCTATACGTTTAGCTTTAGCTTTTAAATAAGAAGAATAATTTCCTTCATAAGGAATACCTTTACCCCGATCTAATTCCAAAATCCAACCCGTGACGTTATCAAGAAAATAGCGATCATGTGTTACTAAAAGCACTGCACCGGGATATTCACGCAAATGCCTTTCAAGCCAAGCTGTCGTTTCCGCATCCAAATGGTTTGTTGGCTCATCCAAAAGTAATAAATCTGGTTTAGACAAAAGTAACTTACAAAGCGCAACCCGCCGCTTCTCACCTCCTGAAAGTTTTGTTACATCCTCATTTGCTGGTGGACAATCAAGAGCAGCCATAGCCATTTCTACTTGATTGTCTAAATCCCAAAGATTTTGACTATCAATGATATCTTGCAATCGCGCACTCTCATCAGCTGTTTCTTCGCTATAATTCATCATCAATTCATTATAACGATCCACAATTGACTGCTTATCCGCAACACCTTCCATCACATTGCCACGCACGTCTTTGCTTGTATCAAGAATAGGCTCTTGCGGAAGATAGCCACAACACGCACCTTCAGAAAGCCACGCTTCTCCCGTATATTCTTTATCGAGTCCAGCCATAATACGTAAAATGGTTGATTTACCTGCACCATTTGGTCCTAAAATACCGATCTTTGCATCTGGATAAAAGGATAGATGAATATTCTCCAAAATTTTTTTATTGCCATGAGTTTTATTGAGCCCAGCCATGTGATAAATAAATTGACGTACCATAAAGTTCTCTTAATTTATGCAGTATTAAAGATAGAATTTTCAAAAATTACTTGCGCTTTTCTTACAATTCGCGATAAGCAACGTTCGCGGCGCATCAAAGACCGTTAGTTCTATATTGATACATTTTTTTTAATCTCACAAGCCCCACCGTAATTTTGAATGCAAAAAAATTCTCATCAAAAAAGCACAACAAAAATCTCCTTAGCCATACCTGAAACATGCTATCAAACATCGTTTCTCTTTTCCATGCCAGATATAACATTATGTTTTTACCGTATTACACCAGCCTATAAATGCAATATAGTTCCTCCCCAAAAAACAATTCTTTATGCTCCTTCTTTTCTTGCTTTTTGGGCTTTACACTACGCCGTGAAAAATCCGCATCTCTTTTCATCGCTTTGGTGTCATGGAAAACAATGGTATTCACCTCCTGCCTTAGCGTGGCTCAAATTGCACTTAAAAAATAATCGCCGTCTTATGGGATCTGATGTACCAAGCCTTCTAATTATGAAGGCCTTACATAAACATGTAGCCGTAAGCGATTACACTGCACTGCCTATTGGCACATGGTTGCAATTAGTAAACAACTATAAAACGAATTATAAACAATTATCCGTTCCACTTCTCTGGCTTGATAATTATAAAAATATTACCAACATCCGCCAAATTATCACACAACCTAAAAACTAATCTTTTAAAACTATGATAACAGTTAATTCCCCTATAGGAAAATATGCTCATGGAAAAAAAAGTCTTAATCGTCATTGATGTTCAAAATGACTTTTTGCCAGGTGGAGCACTTGCTGTGCCACAAGGCGATACCATCTTACCTACTGTTAATAATCTCATCGACAATTTTGATCATGTCATTTTAACTCAAGACTGGCACCCACAGAACCATTGTAGCTTTGCTTCTTCCTACTGCGGAAAAATACCTTATGATACAGTCAATCTTAGCTATGGTTCCCAAATATTATGGCCAGATCATTGTATACAAGGAACACAAGGCGCAGAATTCCATCCATCTCTTAAAATTGATAAAGCACAGCTTATTCTTCGAAAAGGCTATAATAAAAACATAGATAGCTATTCCGCCTTTTTTGAGAATGACCAAAAAACCCCAACGGGTTTACACGCTTATCTCAAAGAACACGGTTTTACAAAGCTCGCTCTATGCGGCCTAGCAACTGATTTTTGCGTTGGGTTTTCTGCACTTCATGCCATAAAGTGCGGCTTTAAAGTTAGTGTCTCATTAAATGCCTGTGCAGGTATTGATCTTAATGACTCTCTTAATACAATACTTAAAACCATGAACGAAACTGGCGTAGAACTCTTGATGACATCTTAAAACATTCCCTTTGTTTATTATTAATAAAAATTGATAATCTATCTAGACACAGCATGTTTATTTAAGGCATGACGCTTAAAGCGAATAGAAGAATAAAATGCTATTCCAATGATACACACCCCTATAAATCCTGTTAATATTTCAGGAACCGGTGTAATAGTTTGCATATACATAATCACCGCAAGTATTAAGATTGCATAAAAAGCACCATGTTCTAGGTAACGATAATGCAACAGCACTCCTGACTCAACCAACATAATAGTCATAGAGCGAACATAAAATGCACCTATACCAAGCCCAATCGCAATGATAAAAAGATTATGTGAAAAGGCAAAAGCACCAACAACACCATCAAAAGAAAAACTCGCATCTAAGACTTCTAAATAAAGAAATGACCCTGCTCCTCCCTTGGCAACAGCAGATAAAGTAGTTTTGGGCGCATCTAGAAGTGAGCCAACGACTCCAACTACTATAAATGTCAAAAGTCCATAAAGTGCAGCTAATAAAAAAGTCATTTTATCTTCTGTTGCAACGTGCCCCCAGAAAAATAGTATCAGAATCAAAACGACTGCAATATCAACCCCAATAAATGACCCAAACCTCCGAGCTGGTTTTTCTATAAAAGCTAGCCAGTGTACTTCTTTGTCAGGATCAAAAAAATATTTTAAACCAACCATCATAAGAAAAGTCCCGCCAAAAGCGGCAATACCCACATGCACATCCGTTAAAATTGCGGCGTATTTATGTGGTGCCCATATCGCTAATTTAACTGCTGCAATTGGATTAATCCAAGCCGCAATAGCAACCACCAACAATGGAAAGACAATCCTCATCCCAAACACTGCTATCAAAATGCCCCATATCAAAAAACGACGGCGCCATAATTGATTCATCCCTTTAAGAATACGTGCGTTGATAATAGAATTATCAAAAGACAAAGAAATTTCCAAAATGCCTAAAACACAACAAATGAAAAAATATTTAAGAAAACCCGTGATGCTTCCTGTTTCAAGCCAACCAACAGTTCCTCCTAAAAAAACTCCAACAATTGTGAAAAAAAAAGCCCACCCGAAATAGCCTAATAGGGCCATAACCATTCCTCAAAATTTATCTCTTTAAATTCGCACACATAGAAGCAGTGCACGTCTACAACAAAAAAACAGGGTGCATAAATAAACTATATGAAATATCCCCAAGAAAAAACAAGGGGGGGAGAATCAAAGAGTGCACCTTGCATATAAAATGAACACTACCATTGCATGATACGCAATATGATAAGTTGAAAATTACCTTCTATCCACTAATTTAATGACTAAAAAGTAATAAAAGTTGTAAATATTGATTACAAATATTGACATTGCATAATGAGTTATTAATACATAGTGTGTGTTTATCAGCCAAGCTTATACCATGACGATTTACTGAGGGAGGATAATTCGTGGCACGTCCTGAAACTGAAGCAAAAACTATATTTGGAAAACGTTTGCGTTATGTTCGTCTCGCTTTGGGGGATCCATCACGTGAAGCATTAGCTAAAAGCTTTAGCATGACAAAAAATTCCATCGCTTTTTATGAACGCGGGGAAAGAGAGCCTAATCTTAGTGTCTTACAAACCTATCGTACATTGTACGGAGTCAATATTAATTGGCTTCTAACGGGACAAGGAAAAATGTTTGACACCGAATATAGTAAAGGTGATTTTGACTGGAACTATTTTATTAAGAAAATTGAAGGGCTTGAGGAAATTCTTGTCAACAGCAATCGTGGTGAAGAAATAGACAAAGAAAAAGTTGAAAGTTCTTATGAAAAACTGCAACAATATTTACTGGCACAGGGTTCATCTAGTGGACTTAGTCCAAAGGCATCAACTTCTCTGATCGATATGAAGGCAAAAATGGCAAATTCTTATACTCTTAGTCTATTTATCGATTTGCTCATTAGAAGCATATCTCAAAAAGAGGTTGTTGCTAATCAGTAAATAGCCGCATTTTTAAAATGATAGGCAAAATCGGAATTGTGCTTGCGTAAAGATGCATATTTATTTTTTGTACTGTAAACGTGTGATGCGTTAGATTATGCTTTTATAGAAACGATAAAGTGAGGGTTATTAAAGGGATATTTGACTACAGAAAGTGATTTTTATAACATTATTTGCAATTAACGAAAATATATTGACTGCTCATTATAGAGACATATTTAATATCCAATATTTATAGGCATGATTTTTATAATCATATCGTAAATTGGAGATTGTTGTATGAGGTAAGAGACATGTATTTTGAAGTGTTTCAAGGAGTTCACAATCAATGGTATTGGCGTTTAGTTTCAGGAGACGAACAAAAAATTGCCTTCTCAAGTAAGGGATATCCAACAAAACAAGATACTCTTATGAATATTGAACAAATTAAAAAAATTACGTATAAAGCTCTTGTCAGAGAAGTGCAATCTTAGTGTTTTTCGCCAGAACTCAAGTCTGCATATTATTTTGCAGTGTGTTTTGGTGATAACAAAAAGGGTTTTTACGATAAATAAGTAAAAATACATATTGGTTACAGCACGCGAAAGGTGGTTGTTAACAAAATTTCTTTCGCGGGTGGTGTACTTTTCAAGCTATCCAAATTATTTGGAGTTGCTCAACCCGAAAAAGAGCTTTTGCTTATGTTACTAAAAAAAGATAATTTACTCTATTTATAGAGGCATGTTAAAGTTTTTCAAGAAGCTCTTAAATATTTATTTTTTCTCAAAACTTAATACCTAAGCATACATTAAATTTTTTCAGAAAATAATAAATCGCTGTAAAAACATTTTTCATATCTACATATTTCAAGGACTAAATTTACCAATCAATTTTGCACAATATAAATTCACGTAAGAAAATACAGCTTTTCAGAATAGCTAAGTTAATTACAATGATCAATAGTAATAACAGAGTATTCCCTTTGCATAGGAATCTCAAATTTATACTAAATGTAATATGCAAATACTAAAGGCACCTCCTCTATTTCAATTTAGTTAGCCTATCCCTAAAAGAAAAATAAACAGATAAGCATTATACCCACACAAGAACTGACCTTATAATAAATAAGTTTAACAGCATTTAAATGCTAGGAATTTCTAAAATCTAATACATTAGACAAATTCACCAAAGGATATAAAAAGAATCCTAATTGGCTATTATACCATAAATCACAATGAAAAATGAGAGATCGAACAACAAAGAAGCTAACCAAAATTCTCTACAATCAATTATAAATTTTTGGGATAACGTGGGCCCGGAGGGACTCGAACCCCCAACCAAGCGGTTATGAGCCGCTGGCTCTAACCAATTGAGCTACAGGCCCCACAAGACAGTTTCTCTCTCTAAACTAAAATGCCCAACGATACAAGAGCTTGCTTCAATTATAATTCATATTTTTTATACTTGGCTCCCTTTGGAACCCTAACTTCTTTACAAGAACTATAGAAAATGTGAAAGTAACCAATAATAAATAAAGTAGAAGGCTAACAAAAAAGGAACAAATATGATAAAAATAATTATCCAATCACTTAACAGCTCTCGACTTAAAACAGCTATGGCAGTAGCGCTAGCACTTTTAGCTACTTCGCTTAATGCACACGCTGAAGAAAATAAAGTAGAGAGCCAAACTATTACTGTTACTGCAATCGGTGAAAGCCATGCAACTCCAGATATAGCAATTATCAATCTTGCCATTGTTACTCAAAATAAAACAGCTCAAAAAGCATTAGCAGCTAATAATAAGTCTATGAATAGCGTTAGAAATAGTTTTAAAAACAGTGGTATTCAAGAAAATGATTTGCAAACATCAGGCTTATCCATTTATCAATCTTATCCAGATCAAGATAACAAAAAAAATCATAATGAGGCTCTTTATCATGTTTCAAACTCTCTAACAGTGCGCATTCGTGATCTTTCTAAAACTGGAAAAATATTTGATCAAGCAATGGCGCTTGGCGTTAATTCAATAAATGGGATTACCTTTATAAACGGTGATACAAAACCGCTTTATCAAGAAGCGCGCAAGAAAGCTGTTTCTGAAGCTATTGAAAAAGCAGAAACTATAGCACAAGCAGCTAATTTAAAATTAGGAAAAATTATTAAAATTAATGAAACAGAAAATAGATATAACCCAACACCACGTCTAATGAGCATAGCAAATAAAAGCTATGCAGATACAAACTTTTCAAGTGGTGAATTGAATTATAACGTCAGTATCACCGTAACATTCGCTGTAGAATAAATTTACTTACAATCATTAGCTCTATTGCTTAAAATAATCATATCATCGGCCTTTACTAAGAATTCCGGTGATATACTGAAGGCAATCTTCTTCAGATGATAATTCATCATCGTAAATTTCTATCTGTCCACGCGCAGAAAATTGCGTTAAATGCACCGTCTGAAAGCTTCCCGACACCAGTGGATGCCACCACTGAAGATCTTTCCCCTCATTAATCAATCGATAAGCACAATTTTCCGGAAGCCAACGAGCTGTTTTAACGGTTGCAACATCCAAGGAGATACAATCTGCAACAATTGATTTACGGTGAACATAATCCCGACACCGGCAAGTTTCCCCATCTAAAAGACGACAAGCAATACTGGTGGAATAGATATCTCCCCTATCATCATCTTCCACTTTGTGCAAACAGCAACGCCCACAGCCATCACAGAGACTCTCCCATTCAGAAGCAGAAAATTCTTCTAGCTTTTTTACTTTCCAAAAAGGAATTTCTTCACTCATAAAAATTGACTGTACCTTTTTTAATAAGATGATCTACCAAAAAGAAAATAATAAAATCTAAGACGCATAATTCCACAATTTTTATCTATTGAAAAAATCATTTAATTCAGAGGACTCCCTCAAAACAATTTTTGTAAAATCTAATTCCAAAGATAACACATATTGCGAGCATATATGCCATATATGAATGAGAAATAACCAACAGAACTTTTTTATAAACAAACACACGCATAAGAAAATATGTATAATCGCAAACATTTAAGTGAGATTATCCATATACTTAGCATAAGCTTCTTTTTTATGAACGCTACCGAAAAAGTGCCTGTACTCATAAAAATTGACTTTAATATATAAATATTTCATATTTCTTTTACAAATCAGCTCTTTCGCACATGCGATAATGTTTTAATACTGCCCTGTTTTCCTAAAAATAATTTTTCTAAATCTATGCATCTCATAACGGATAATATTAATCAAAAACTTTTATACTAAAAACCCTACTCAGATTATTTAATACTCAAGCTTTTCTCTAAACACTATATGACACGCTTTTCACCCTTTAGTCACCAACAAATGATGCATTCTTGAAAATGAGCCTTTAAGAATCAAGAAAACTACGTAACTTACGTGAACGACTTGGATGCTTCAATTTACGAAGCGCCTTTGCTTCAATCTGACGAATTCGCTCCCGTGTGACTGAAAACTGTTGTCCTACTTCTTCTAACGTATGATCGGTATTCATCCCTATACCAAAACGCATGCGCAAAACACGCTCTTCACGCGGTGTTAGTGAAGCAAGAACGCGCGTTGTTGTATCACGCAAATTAGCTTGAATAGCTGCATCAATCGGGAGTAATGCATTCCTATCTTCAATAAAATCACCCAAATGAGAATCATCCTCATCACCAACAGGTGTTTCGAGTGAAATTGGTTCCTTTGCAATTTTAAGTACTTTCCGCACTTTTTCTAATGGCATAGAAAGTTTACTTGACAATTCTTCTGATGTGGGTTCCCGTCCAATTTCATGTAAAATTTGGCGTGATGTCCGAACAATCTTATTAATTGTTTCAATCATATGAACAGGGATACGAATGGTGCGTGCCTGATCAGCAATTGAGCGAGTAATTGCCTGACGAATCCACCACGTTGCATAAGTTGAAAATTTATATCCACGCCGATATTCAAACTTATCCACTGCCTTCATCAAACCAATGTTTCCCTCTTGGATAAGGTCAAGAAACTGCAAACCACGATTAGTATATTTTTTTGCAATCGAAATCACGAGACGCAAATTAGCTTCAACCATTTCTTTTTTAGCAATTGTTGACTCACGTTCACCTTTCTGCACCTGCATTACAATGCGACGAAATTCGCTAATTGAAATGGCAGTTTCTTGTGCAAGATTTTGTATTTCGCTGCGCAAATTCTGAATTTCTTTAACCTCACGCGTCGAAAATTCTTTCCAACCGCGCCCTGATAAAGTTGTAATATAATTAACCCAATCCGCATCCAATTCACGGCCTTGATATTCTTTTAAAAAATCCTCATGACCAACACCATAATTATTAGCAAGCCTCTTCAGTTTACCTTCATGATGAATCAATCTTTTATTGATATCATAAAGCTGCGCAACCAGAGCCTCAATACGATTTTGGTTTAAAGAAAGAGATTTTACTGCCTGAACTAATTCGCCCTTTAATTGAATATATTTTTTCTTCTGAGAAGGTGAAAGAGCTCCCCCTTTATGCTCTGCTAAACTACTCTCGACATGCTGATCTTGTAATTTTCGCAATTTTACGTAAGTTTCAGCAATAAAGTCTAATGTTTCCATAACTTGGGGGTACAGCTCGTTTTCCATTGCAGCAAGCGATAAATTAGCTTCATCGTCTTCATCATCATCATCATCGATGCCTATACCTCCGACAAGACCTTCCATGTCGCGTGTGCTAGAAGATGGCTTTTCTTCTTTTATCTTTTCAATTTCGCTTCGTTCAATAATAGGAGCTTGCTTAGCTTCTGGACCAGCATAAGTCATTTCAAGATCAATAATTTCCCGAAGGAGAATATGCTGCTCTTTTAATTCTTCACGCCAAATAATGAGAGCCTGAAAAGTTAGGGGACTTTCACAAAGTCCAGCAATCATTGTTTCACGTCCTGCCTCAATACGCTTAGCGATAGCAATTTCGCCTTCCCGAGAAAGCAGCTCAACAGCTCCCATTTCCCGCAAATACATGCGCACTGGATCATCAGTAGAATCTGCCACTTCACGCTTAGCTGTTGTCGCCACAGCATAGTTAGTAGCCTCTACTAAATCGCCACCTTCTACAGTTTCCTCTTCATAATGTTCAGACTCTATTTCATCCTCATCGTCCACAACATTAACGCCCATCTCAGAGAACATCGACAAGATATCTTCAATTTGCTCAGACGTAACCTCATTGGAAGGAAGAACTGCATTCAGTTCATCCATTGTTACGTAACCATTTTTTTTGGCGATTTTCACCATTTTTTTGATGGCATCATCAGAAAAATCAAGAAGCGGACGATCCAAACTTACTTGACCCGTTGCTTCTGTGTTGTCTTTCTGTTTAACCTTTGTTGCCATACCGTTAACTCCACTTGATCACTATACAATTACTTAACCCAACTTCCATGTGACCAGCTTTTCTGCATTATCAACTTAGTGTACCAAAAAATTCCCATATGTAACTCCCTCTGCAGAGGAAACCCTTAGTTTTCAATACATCTTGTATACACTCTTTATTCACACAAAAACACGGGGAAAACTCCAAAAGCTTCCCCGACACTTTTCAGCCTTTCTGAAACAATCTCTAAACCATATAATAAGAACCAATTTCCCGCTTTTCCTAAAAGCTCGCTGTTATTTTTATAAAAATACCGTGCTACATAAAATTTTTCATACTAAGCTTTAGGTGACTGATTCGCTCTAAAAAAGCGAATCATTTTATGTTATCTCGCTTATTCCCATTTATTTTTTCATCAAACCAGGTTCAAAATCCTTCATTAAAGCTTCTGTTGCTTGCATCTGTTCTAGTTCGATTTTTGTTTCACGCAGCAGATTAAAAATCTCACTATTAGGATTTTCCATGAGTTGCTCTTCAATATCTTGTAATCTTTTATGTAGGTGGTATTCGTGAAGATGCAAGTAGAGAGCTTGTTTTAATACAGCACGAACACCTTCTATAGATCCTCCCGTAAAAATTATACGCATCCCAACGTTTTGCACAAGACTTTTCATACTCTCCAAAAGAGCCTTTTGCCCTCTTTTTTCTAAGAATGCAATCATTTTTTCTTGATCATGAGGCTGCTGACTTCCAAGAACTTCCAACATTGATTGATGCAGGTTTATTAATTGAGGATTCTGTAACTCCAACTCAACAAGAGCTTCAAAATTTTCAAACCATAACTCAGGATAATAAGCTAAAATTAATAGGATAACGGCTTCACGCAAAGGAATAGAATGCGATGAATTTCGCACGATATCAGAATTTGCTAATGTAGAAAAAGGTGAGCCTTTAAATATTTTATTTTGGAAGTTTTGATCATATCGTCCTACGTCTTTTTTTTTCGAAAAAGATGGACGAAAAAAATCAAAGAGTCTTTTCTTGATATCTTGCAAATAATAGCGACGTATATCTTCATCCTTAATCGTAAAAATTTGCTGTTTCAGTTGTTTTTCCAGCGCTGCTCGTGCTTCTGGAGTTTCAAAATTCTTTTCATAGGTAGCACGCCACCACAAAAGCTCAATTAATGAAATTGATTTTTGCACAAAATCAGTAAAAAGCTGTGTACCACCAGAGCAAATAATTTCATCTGGATCTTTGCCTTTTGGTAACAAAACAAAACGTATAGACACCCCCGCCTTTAAAAAAGGCAGCACACGATCAGCAACACGAAAAGCAGCCTTCAAACCAGCATCATCCCCATCAAAACATAAAACTGGATCAGCCTCCATCTGCCATAAAAGCTTAATTTGCGCTTCCGTCAGTGCTGTACCTAAAGGAGCCACCACCCCTTCAAAACCCGCTTTAGTCAACGTGATCACATCCATATAACCTTCCACAACGAGAATGGAACGGACTTTTTGATCACCAACAGAGCGAATACTTTTACGCGCAGCAGCTGCATTATAAAGTATATTTCCTTTATGAAACAGAACTGTTTCAGGACTATTCAGATATTTTGCCGGAGTATTTTTATCTAATGCACGTCCTCCAAACGCCACCACACGTCCACGTAAATCTTCAATGGGAAACATAATACGATTTTTAAATCGATCATAGGAAGTGGCATTCCCTTCACTCAATTTGAGAAGTCCACAATTTTCCATTTGCTTTATTGAAATACCACGTGCACTCAAAACGTCTTTTAAAGCTGTACGCTTCATTGGAGCAAAACCAATCCGAAAACGCTCGATAAGTTTTGGCGTTACCCCACGCTCATCAAGATAACGACGCGCCTGCTCCCCTCCTTTCTCAAGTAAGCTATTTTGAAAAAAATCCGTCGCTATTTTCATAACATCATAAAGATCAGTCTTTTCCACTTGACGCTTATGACTTTGTGGATCAAAGATAGGTAATTGAATCCCTGCAAAATCAGCCAAACGCTCTACACTTTCTGAAAAGTGCAATCCATCGAGTTCACAAAGAAAAGTGAAAATATCACCGCTTACACCACAGCCAAAACAATAATAACGACCCTTATGATCATCACAATGAAAGCTTGGGGTTTTTTCACCATGAAATGGGCAACAGCACCAAAAATCTCCTCGCGAAGGCTTGCTTTTTTGAGAATCAAATATCACCCTTTTGCCAATAACAGTTGAAATTGGTAGCCTGGTGCGGATTTCATCAAGGAAATCAGACGGAAAACGCATTATCTCTCACAGAGTTGTAAAATTCTCTTTTGCATGTTTAACAACTTTAGAGCATAATTCCAATACTTCATCTTAAATGATGAAAAATTTTTAAAGGTTCAACCACATATAATTCAGAAATGGAGATAGAAAAGTGATAGAATTCCTTGTTCAACATCCGTCGCTAGAAGCTGCTTGTTGGCTTATTATTCTTATTTTTACCGCATTTTTAGGAAATTTGCTAGCAAGAAATCTACTCTTTCACGGAGCGAAACGGATTTCCTCTTTTCTCCCTAAAGCTACATCCGGTGATATTGAACAAACTATTCGATACATGGCAGATGCGTTTACAGCCTTTATCCTGTCAATCGGTGCGAATTTTATTTCCTCATTGCCCAACACCTTTAAAACTATTACCCATAATGTTTCTAATGCTTTCATTATTTTTTTCGTGGTTTTAACAATTTCTTCTCTCCTCAATATTGTTAATACCCTTTATGAACAACAACCAGCAGCACGATTAAAGCCAATCAAAGGCTATATTCAAATCGCTAAAGTTACACTTTTTACTGTCGCTGCAGTTTTAATGATAGCTACATTACTTGATCGCTCACCTCTTATTCTCTTTTCCGGATTTGGTGCGATGGCAGCTGTCTTTATGTTGATTTTCCAAGATACGCTGCTTTCCCTTGTTGCAGGAATTCAAATTTCATCCACCGATATGGTGCGTGTTGGCGATTGGATTGAAATCCCTGACCTTAATGCAGATGGTGATGTAATTGAAATTGCACTTCATACTGTCAAAGTTCAAAATTTTGATAAAACAATCACCACAGTTCCTATCCGCAAACTCGTGACCAACTCTTTTAAGAATTGGCGCGGGATGACAGAGTCTGGAGGGAGACGCATTAAACGATCCCTATTTATTGACCAATTAAGCATCCGTTTTCATACAAAAAAAGAACAAGAACATCTTTCCAAATTTAATTTGTTAGAAAATTATTTCGCGAAAAAAATACCACAGATTAATGAATGGAACGCTCAGTTAGATAAAAACAAAAACATATCAGCTAATACGCGCCGTTTAACCAACATTGGAACCTTCCGTGCTTATGTCTTAGCTTATCTAGAAAAGCACCTATACATTAAACAAAATGCAACCATAATAGTGCGACAATTACCTCCTACATCTAACGGCTTGCCTTTAGAAATCTACTGCTTTACAAACACAACCGTTTGGGCAGATTATGAACAAATTCAATCCGATATTTTTGATCACCTTTATTCCATTCTTCCCAGTTTTGGTCTAAAAGTTTTCCAAAATCCAAGTGGATATGATTTTATTTATGCACTAGAAAAAAAGTAAAACGATAAATCTCAATTTATAAACTTTTAGATAAAACTATGTCCAATAATAACGGAGAAAAGTATCATGAATGGTTCATTGGTACTCCTTCATCTTGCAGGTGCTATTTCTTTACTTCTTTGGGCAACTCGCATGGTGCGCACAGGGGTTGAGCGCGCGTATGGTGATAAGCTTAAGCTTAAAATGCGCTACATTATGTCCAATCCATTTTTTGCTGTGAGTTTTGGACTGTTTACAGCAATGATTTTACAAAGCTCTACAGCAGTAACGCTCCTTGTTGGTTCTTTTGTTGATTCTGGTTTTGTCTCTGGTTTAGCAGGACTTATGGCTGTACGTGGGGGAGAATTAGGCTCAGCATTAGTTATAAAAATCCTCTCCTACGACCTCACCACCGTTGTGCCATTATGCCTTTTAATCGGCACTTTTATTTTCATGACAACTGAAAAAAGTGACTGGCGTCAAATAGGACGTATTGTTATCGGCATTGGGCTTTTAATTTTATCTTTACAAATGACAAGCGCAGCCACAGAACCTTTACGTGATAGCGCAACCTTGCCGAGTATCATTAACTATCTTTCAACTGATCCTATTTCCTCTTTTTTGTTAGCAGCAATTTTAACCTATCTCTTGCATTCATCCATCGCTGGAATTATTTTGCTGGTTAATTTTGCCAACTATAACCTTATCCATGCTCAATTATGTGTTATAATGGTTCTTGGCGTCAACTTTGGCTCTTCTCTCATAGCACCACTTTTAACACGCAATGCTTCTCTTAACGCTCGTATCGTTCCATTAGGCAATTTACTCATGCGTGGAGCAGGCTCAATTCTTGTCCTTGCTTTATTTCTTTTCTTTCAACCATCTATCGCGTGGCTTGGCAATGATACCCCTACTCAAGTGGTTAATGCACATATTGTTTTTAATGTTCTTATCCTCTTTACTGGAATACCACTATCAAAATGGGTTTTAAAACTGACAACTAAAATTATTTATGGCATGGCAAAAAAAGCGCAAACTCATAAAATTATTAATTTATCTGATCAAACTGCTCTCGATGATAGCGTTATTGAACGCCCAACTTTAGCACTTTCTAATGTTATGCGTGAAGTCATCCATATTTGTGATCTCGTGGATATCATGCTAGAAAAAATTATGGGGCTTTATGAAAAACCAGACCCTGATATCATACGCGAGCTTAACCACCTGAACACCACGCTAGATAAAAAGCACACCGCAATCAAACTTTATCTTGCACGACTAGCTGGACAAAAACTATCTGATGAAGAAGCCTTTCAAACACAAGAACTTTTAGGTGCTTGTATAAAATTAGATCAAGCAGGAGACATAATTATTCATAATATGCTTATGCTAGTCAAAAAGAAACAACAAAAAGGTTTACAATTCAGCAGTGATGGATGGAGTGACCTACTTCATTTTCACTCCATTGTTTTAGCCAATGCCCATATCGCATTTAACGTTCTTATCTCGCGTGATACACATACTGCACATTTATTAGTGCAAAAAAAGGATCAGCTTCGGAATTTAGAAAAAGAAATGGGTCTCAAGCATTTTAAACGCCTTCGCGAAGGCGGCATCAAAAATATAGAGTCATCCAGTCTTCATCTAGATACTGTACGCGACCTGAAACAAATAAACTCTCTTTTAACCTCAATGACTTACCCAATTTTAGAAGCACAGGGACTCCTTCAAAGTTCCCGCCTACGAAATCCTCCTGAGAAATTAACTGAAAAACCATAATTTTGAAATGACCAAAGAAGTTAATGATTATTATTTAAAAGTAAGAAATGTGTTATAAAATGCACACTCGTTAGACTGCAGTTAATATATTAATATTTTTCCAATTCACTCTATCCAATATGCTTTGCAAAGAGTTAAACAAAAATTCTAATATCAACTAAATTATGAGTGATCCCTCTTAAATAAGCTTTGTTTTTAATCTTTTTGTGCATCAATTTTATACTTTAGCCATTTCATTTTTGTTTTTGAAAATCTTGTTCACAGAATAACTAAAACTGCATGTAAACGTATTCTTTTCTGCTCTCAAAGTACCTTTACCTTCTTTATAAAACCACTGTCAATTTTAGTGCTTTTTATCATCATAAACGAGATCATATATCCTGTGTTATATATAATTTAGTAAACCTAACACTGAATTCATATCATTTCAAAATAAACAAAATAAAAACTAGAACATCCTAATCACGATATCCTTTCCGCCCTTAGAAACAAAAAACAAAGTCTTGACCTTTAAAAGTCAAACCCTAGCTTTTAGAAATAGTTTAAGAAATAAAGGGGAAATATAATGGAAGATGTACACCTTGGGTGGATTACAGCTATTATTGTCGGCGGCTTAGCAGGTTGGGCAGCGCAATATGTTATGAAAAGCCAAACAAAAATACTTTTAGATGTTGTCTTAGGGGTTATTGGATCCGCATTAGCGAACTTTCTTCTAGGCTTTTTTGGTATTAATTTTTCTGGTTTGGTTGGCTATCTTATTGCAGGTTTTATTGGAGCATGCATCCTCATATGGATAGGACGAAGAATTAATAAATATTTCTAAAAATCCTTTTGGTATTTGCAAAATTTCTTCATTTCTGAGATTTAAAATTTTTACTAAAATTTTAAAAACTCTAAGAACTGAGGCTATTATCAACGAAAAGCAAGGGCTCTGAGAAATACATCCCTTGTTGTTTCAGTAGTCATTCGGTTGAAGATAATACAGTACGTTTACATTGACAGTACTTTGTATGTTGTATCGGTGGTTTATCTTCTATAACTCATGCTTAAACATTACCGTTATTCAGCATATTATAACTGCATACCGTAATAATATCTTCGCCATAGACTGTCATATCTTGCTCATGTAACTGCAAATACCAATACACCCAATAAATATCATTTTATAACCTTATACTGAAATCGAACCCCTAATCACATAAGATTTAATTTAAATGGATAGTCTAAACTTTAGTAAAACTGGCACGAATATCATAAACAACCCCACTTACTGAAATATTTAGCATCCTTTTTTAAAACCGTTGATAAAAACAGGGTTATTCATTGTCTACAGTATTAACATAAATACAGAAGAGGACACTCTACCTCTACCGTTTTGTCGTCTTTCCATTGAAAACATTGCTGCCTTTGAGTTTCTATATTATAACGCGGATATTTATTCATCTCTAACACATATGAAATATGGTTTTAAGTGTAGATCGAAGCAATGTATAATCCTAGAGATTCTATTTTACCACCTCTGAAATGGCTATCCGATCAAGATCCTCCAGTACCAGTTGAAATAAGAGATTGGTTAATGGAGTCGGGATCAATGACACGCAGATTTGAAAAACACTGCATGTATATACGTGTTGAACCACAACGTGAATTTTTTATTACACGTGATAAGCTGAAAGAAGAAGCTGAACACCTCCCCAATAGTTCATGTTACTGGCTACGTGAAGTCGTACTGATGGGAGACAATAAACCTTGGCTTCTCGGGCGCACCGTGATTCCGCAAGAAACTCTATTTGAACACAATCAAGCGCTGATCAACTTGGGAAATATGCCGCTAGGTCACTATTTATTCAGCAATAATGAACTAACCCGAGATTATATTCACATCGGCCGACAAAACACGCTATGGGCACGCCGTTCCCGTTTGCGACTCACAGGAAAACCATTACTGATAACCGAACTATTCTTAGCGGATTCACCGCTATACGCAACAAATCAGCATAAGACAAAATAATAAAGAAACAAATTCTTGAAAAAAGCAGGGACTTTTTTTGATAAACCAGCAAGAAGAATCACTTACTTATCTATTCCACGCATCTTTCTGTGAAAGCTTTTACCGGATGAGTTTTACTTATTACTGTTATGGCAGATTATTTTCAAACTATTGAGAATGACAATACTCCTATCATATATTGCTCCTTAGTTAAATTTATTTTTACTGTATAAGATCATTCCTTTAAACAAGCCGTAATTATATCTTTCAACATTTATTTACATCAAATCTTCTAGAGTATTATTTCCGCTTCATCTAACATGAAAAAATTCATGACTCATTGCTACTTTTCCTCATACTTTCTTCACAGATTCTAACCACTCAGTTTTTCTTGTAAAATATGATAAATGCACAGCAATTCTCACACTGTACTCATTTTAGCTAAACTAGGATCGTATCAAATGATCATCTATTTTAAATCATTCTTCAATACGATGCTTCCTCACCGCAAACATTAATTAATGAAGCACAGCAAAACATATTTTCTCTTGTCCATAATACCAATTTGGCCATTCAACATACTGTAATCCTATTTATGCAAACAAGAAAAAACTTGCTAAAGTCCTTATACACCTTGTTATATTATGATAAAAATAATTAATACCTAAATTTTAGAAAAGCTCAAAACAGGCCTTTACCTCTTCATCAAATATACCTATACTCTTAGCCTTAAGCAGAACATTGCAATAAAAACATACACAGAGTCTGTTACGATGTGCTTTTTGTGTAATGTTAATCATTATATCCCTCAGATAATGAATTGTGGATGCAAACTATGACACAAACTATCCCATCTCACAATCCTTGGAAAATAAGCAAAAAACCTACAGCTCTTCTAATATTAGCAGATGGAACAGTTATTGAGGGAAAAGGGGCAGGCGCTACAGGTATTGTTGAAGCTGAAGTATGTTTCAACACTGCTATGACAGGCTATGAAGAAATTCTCACGGATCCATCATATAAGAAACAAATCATTAATTTTACTTTCCCTCACATCGGCAATGTAGGTACAAATAGTGAAGATATTGAAGATCTTACACCCTACAATTGCCACGGAGCAGTTGGTGCTATTTTTAAAGCAGATATTACCCAACCTTCCAATTATCGAGCAAATAAAGATTTCAATCAATGGCTTAAAACACGTAAAATTATTGCGCTTTGTGGCATTGACACACGTGCGTTAACTGTTCTTATCCGTGAAAAAGGTTTCCTAAATGGAATCATCGCGCATAATCCAAGTGGAAGCTTTGATATCAAGGCTCTGAAAGAACGCGCACAAAAATGGACTGGTCTCATTAATCTTGATCTTGCAAAAGAAGCAGCATCAAGGCAATTGGTGGAATGGAGTGAAAAGCCATGGATATGGAATAAAGGCTATAGCGCAAATGATACGTACAATTTTCACATTGTTGTGATTGACTATGGTATTAAGCGTAATATTCTCCGCCTTATAGCTGCACAAGGTGCACGCATAACTATTGTGCCAGCAAATACAACTGCAAAAGAAATTTTAGCAATAAATCCTGATGGTGTTTTTCTTTCTAATGGACCGGGAGATCCAGCGGCTACAGCAGATTATGCCGTTCCAACCATTAAAACACTCATTGAAAGTAATATACCGCTTTTTGGCATATGCCTCGGACATCAACTTTTGGCTCTTGCTGTTGGAGCTAAAACCATCAAAATGCATCAAGGACATCATGGTGCTAATCATCCTGTTAAAGACTTTACAACCGGAAAAGTCGAAATTGTATCAATGAATCATGGTTTTGCTGTAGATACAACGTCTTTGCCCCAACATGTTGAAGAAACACATGTATCTCTCTTTGACGGCACAAATTGTGGTATCCGAATCATTGGGAAGCCAGTTTTTTCTGTTCAACATCATCCTGAGGCTTCCCCTGGTCCACAAGATAGTCATTATCTCTTTCAACGCTTTTGCAATTTCATTCGGGATCATAAAAAACAGCTGAACTGAATGGCTCTATCTTTTGGATTTTTCCCAAATTATGCTTTTTCTTCATACAAATATATCTAATTTTGTAAGCGTGACTTGTTTCGCTTTTGAAGTTACAGTCCTTATTTTCTAGACTGTTAGCAAAATATTTTTACACACAAACTCTTAAGGCAATACCTGTCTTCATACTGAATAAAGTGAAAGCAACTCTGTATAGACATAGGGTAACATAACCCTTAAAGGCAGTACCTATCTTCATCCCGACAAAGATGCAGAAATTTCTGCAAAACGAACAAAAAAGAAGACACTCTATCTTTATAAGTAAATTACTTGAAAGAAGCAAAAATAGAAAATATTAATCTTAATAAAATAATGTGAGTCATAGCTAGCTTTTACAATTCTTCTTTTTTTCAAACCTTTGTAGTAAAAACAGTCATGACGTATGAATGATTAAACAAGCTATTCAATATCGTGCACAGAAAAACAACCACACAAATTATTCACTCTTACATTACCAATGCGTATCGTACCCCATCAAAGTAAATAGCAAGTTTCAACTCCAACATCAAAATACGTCAACTACTCTATCGCTGTAAAACAAAAGAAAAATGATCAAAATAATCTGATCTATTCCGAAAATATTATCATGAGAGCCAGTATAAATAACGTGCTTCAATCCGTAGTGTTTTCCTAATAAATGCTAAAATACTAAGCTATAGAGACTCTGCCAATCAGCAAAAAACATTCAGAGAGTTTTAAATAATCTCTGAATCAATACAATATCTAAAGAATTTTCATATTTAATATCAAAATAGTTTATTATATATAAGCAGAGTTTCTGAAAGGACAATCATTAAAAAATTTTAAGCCGGAAAATCGCAGAAAATCAGCTTTAAAAGATTTTTAAGCCAACGTCAAAATCAACTTTAACCAATGAAGCAAACGAAAAAGGTTTTCCCTATTAATGATAGTCTCTTTCTATTAGAAATTAAAGAATATAAATCAAAAGCTTCAGTATTTTTTTAATTAAAAGATTTGCACATTCATTTTTGTATTTTAAATGCTTTTGAAGCTGTATCTTGTCCGGTTTATAGACGTGTCTTATGATGTTGATCATTTGAGTATAGGAAAACTCTCTTTTTCTTTCCAATTTTTCTTTTTCTATATAGGAGGAAAGTTTCTATTTCTTTGATTGTTTGCACTGATCTTTTTCAAGCTTCAGTTTGAAATTTTCAATATAGTTTTAGAAGGAGTTAAAGTAAATTCTCCTAACTTTTTCACTATCGTTGATGTTTTGAACAAACTTTTGCAGTTTTACAAAATATCATGTTTACAAAACAAAATGATGCATCATCAAAATAAAGCTTCCCCTTACAAATGGTGTAATAAACTAACAGAACAAATTGTAAACATACGAAACAGAACAAAAATAGAATAAAAAAATTACAGATCCTTAATACTGCATATCAAGTGAGAAAAAATTTGTATTCTACAGTATTTCTACAGTCAATTCACCACATTCATTAGACATTTATAAATTTGCACTTCCAGAACCACTGACAAAATTATAACCTAAAAATTTAAACGACAAATGGAATAATAACAGATCAGCATTATCATGCATATACACCATAGCGAATAAGAAACTGATTACTTCTTTAAAGGATCTTCATTTATCATTAACGGCTGTTTATTCTCTACTTATTACATTAATCTCTTAGTTTATGAAAAAAACATGGAAAAGGTGTTTTTTGTAGCTTACTTTCTCTATTTATTAACCTATAAAACTGTTTTAGCCTCAAATTAAATACTTTGCCTGCCATATTAGCAGCGCTCGAATGCTTGTCATAGGAAAAAAACATGCCAAAACGTACAGATATCAAATCTATTCTTATCATCGGAGCAGGGCCGATTGTTATTGGTCAGGCATGCGAATTTGACTATTCTGGCACACAAGCTTGTAAGGCATTAAAAGAAGAAGGCTACCGAATTATTCTGGTAAATTCTAACCCTGCTACCATTATGACGGATCCAGACCTGGCTGACGCAACATATATTGAACCCATCACACCTGAAATAGTTGCTAAAATTATTGCCCATGAACGTCCCGACGCTCTCTTACCAACCATGGGAGGGCAAACAGCGCTCAATACCGCTTTATCATTGAAACGTATGGGAATCTTAGATCGCTATAATGTTGAAATGATAGGAGCCAATGCCGAAGCCATTGATAAAGCTGAAGATCGTGCCTTATTTCGTACAGCAATGGAAAAGATTGGTTTAGAAACACCACGCTCTATGCTAGCCAATGCCACTGAGCTTAAAGAAGAAAATCGCAAACTGTACGCAAAAAAACACGATGAACTTAAAGCTCAACTTTCTGGTGATGCACTTGACAAAGCACTAGAAGAACTTGAGCAGGATTGGCATCACACAGAAGCCAACCGTAAACAACACTATATAGCACATGCTACTGCAAAAGCCGTTCAAGCTCTTGATCTTATTGGTCTTCCAGCCATTATCCGTCCTTCATTTACTCTTGGTGGCACAGGCGGTGGAATCGCTTACAATCGTTCTGAGTTTTATGAAATTATTGAACGCGGTCTTGAAGCTTCACCCACAACAGAGGTTTTGATTGAAGAAAGTGTTTTGGGGTGGAAAGAATATGAAATGGAAGTTGTCCGCGATAAGAACGACAACTGTATCATCGTTTGTTCTATTGAAAATATTGATCCTATGGGAATCCATACTGGTGATTCTATCACCGTAGCTCCTGCCCTTACTTTAACAGACAAAGAATATCAACGTATGCGGAACGCTTCGATAGCTGTACTGCGTGAAATTGGTGTTGAAACAGGAGGATCCAACGTACAATTTGCTGTTAATCCAGAAAATGGTCGCTTAATTGTTATTGAAATGAACCCACGTGTTTCTCGCTCTTCAGCGCTTGCCTCAAAAGCAACAGGTTTTCCAATTGCTAAGGTAGCAGCTAAACTGGCAATTGGTTATACACTTGATGAACTAAAAAATGATATTACGGGTGGAGCAACACCAGCATCATTTGAACCTGCTATCGATTATATTGTTACCAAAATTCCTCGTTTTGCTTTCGAAAAATTCCCTGGTTCATCCCCCGTTTTAACAACAGCGATGAAATCTGTAGGGGAAGTTATGGCAATCGGTCGAACTTTTCAAGAATCTCTGCAAAAAGCACTACGTGGGCTTGAAACAGGTCTTACAGGTCTTGATGAAATTGTAATTCCCGAACATGCTGAAGGTGATGAGAAAAGTTCTATACGTTCCGCTATTGCGATACCAAGCCCTGATCGTTTACGCTACATAGCACAAGCAATGCGTATGGGTTTATCATTACATGAAATTCATCAAATCAGCAAAATTGATCGATGGTTTTTGGAACAAATAGCTTCCATCATTAAAATGGAACAGTGCATTCGAATCCATGGACTGCCCCAAGACGTAGATAATTTACGCATGTTAAAAGCTATGGGCTTTTCGGATGCACGATTAGCCACTCTCACTGGACAGGAACCCGATGATATTGCTGCTTTACGCAAATCGCTCAATGTTAAACCTGTTTTCAAACGTATTGACACTTGTGCAGCAGAGTTTTTTTCACCTACAGCATATATGTATTCAACTTACGAAGTTCCTTTTGCAGGTATGGAGCACTCAGAAGCACAAGTTTCTGAACGCAAAAAGATTGCTATTTTAGGTGGAGGACCAAACCGTATCGGACAAGGAATTGAATTTGACTATTGTTGCTGCCATGCTGCCTTTGCATTGCATGATGCAGGCTTTGAAGCTATCATGATTAACTGCAACCCTGAAACAGTCTCAACCGATTATGATACATCTGACCGGCTTTATTTTGAATCTTTAACAACAGAAGATGTTTTAGCTATTTTAGATACTGAAAAAGAAAAAGGTGAATTGATTGGCGTCATTGTTCAATTTGGTGGACAAACACCACTCAAATTAGCAAGTGCACTAGAAAAACACAATATCCCCATTTTAGGAACGTCACCTGACGCCATCGATTTAGCAGAAGACAGAGATCGCTTTCAAAAACTGCTCTTCAAACTTAACTTAACACAACCCAAAAATGGTATTGCACATTCAGTTGAACAAGCACATCTCATAGCTCATGAATTAGGTTTTCCATTGGTTGTACGTCCTTCTTATGTGCTAGGAGGACGCGCTATGCAAATTATCCGCGATGAGCGAAACTTGCAAAATTATTTACTCGAAATAGTTCCTGAATTAGTATCAGAAGACATTAAAGCCCGCTATCCCAACGACAAAACGAGCCAGATCAATATACTACTTGGTAAAAATCCCCTTTTATTTGATACCTATCTAACAGAAGCCATTGAAGTTGATGTGGACTGTCTTTGTGATGGAGAAGAAACGCTGATCGTTGGTATTATGGAACATATTGAAGAAGCCGGCATTCATTCTGGTGATTCAGCATGTTCTTTACCAGTACATACACTTGCCCAGTCGTTGGTAATTGAATTAGAGCATCAAACCAAAGCATTAGCACAAGCACTTCATATTCGTGGTTTTATGAATGTACAATATGCCATTAAAGATGAAGTAATTTATGTCTTAGAAATCAATCCCCGCGCTTCGCGTACTGTTCCATTTGTTGCCAAAACAATTGGTCGACCCATTGCTAAAATGGCTGCACGTATTATGGCAGGAGAAACTCTTCATAGTACGCTTCAAGCTTATGGTGGATTACCATCTACACAACACAAACAATGTATAGCTGTGAAAGAAGCTGTCTTTCCTTTTGCTCGTTTTCCAGGTGTTGATACACTTCTTGGTCCAGAAATGCGTTCAACTGGTGAGGTAATGGGGCTTGACTATGAATTTGCACTTGCTTTTGCTAAAGCGCAACTTGGAGCTGGTGTTGAGCTTCCACAAGAAGGAACTGTGTTTGTTTCTGTTAAAGATGACGATAAAAAGCGCATTTTAGCTCCTGTTAAACTTTTAAAGGAGCTCGGCTTCTCTGTTTTAGCAACAGATGGAACACAAAAATTTCTTTCAAAACATAATATCCAGACAACAAAAATCAACAAAGTGCTAGAGGGTCATCCTCATATTGAAGATGCTATTCGTAATCGACAAATTCAATTAATTTTTAATACAACCAATACCGCCAGCGCTATTTCAGACTCTAAATCGTTACGCCACGCAGCACTTATGCAAAAAGTTCCATACTACACAACAGTAGCTGGTGCTGAAGCTGCTAGCAAAGCTATAGAAGCACTGAAAAAAAATAATCTTGAAGTACGATCTCTGCAAAGTTATTTTACCTAAAGATTTTTATTTGCCAAAAACTGCGCCATCTTTTGGATTTTTATTCATATTTTTATTAAAAAATATCTATTAAGACTTGATTTTTATTCAAAAAAAAATTACACGGGGTCAGTCGAACTTTCGGTTATGTGACTTTCTTTCCTGTGTAATTTGCGCTCACTTTTTGTGCAACATGCAGTTCTGACGAGACCTTTCCCACCTAATTTCGATCTAGAGCCGTATTGAATGCGTTTGAATTCAATATAGAACAATTATTTTTTTAAGGAGTTTCCTATGTCTACAGGAACAGTGAAGTGGTTTAATCCCACAAAAGGTTTCGGTTTCATTCAGCCTAATGACGGAAGTGCAGATGTATTCGTGCATATTTCAGCCGTTGAACGTTCTGGTTTAAATGACCTTAAAGAAGGTCAAAAAATTTCTTACGATGTTCTCCAAGATCGTCGTTCAGGAAAATTTGCCGCAAACAATCTCGCAGTTCTCTAATTTTTAAGTTTCTTTATATTTCATCTTAACCCTCACCTTTCTTTACAAGTGAGGGTTCTACTTTTTTAAGCGCAACTTTTTCTTATAAACTGCTGCCTTCTTTACAAAAATCTTCGATATATTCCTATTTTTTCCTTAAATGATTCATAGCCATCATTACAAAACTACTTTTCTCGTATACTTTTTTTATTAAAAGGCCGATATAAAATTTCTTAAAAATTTTTCTGCAATTTTTTATTGCATATAATAGAATATCTTCTAGAATATCTTTGAATTAACAGCATGTGCTAGCATCTCACAAGGAATTTTAATTATGGCTTTTGTCGCCGATAAGCTTTTTTGTATAAAACCTTCTGCAACAATTTCTATTTCTCAAAAGGCGCGTAGTTTAAAAGCATCAGGTCACGATGTCATTGCTTTAAGCGCCGGAGAACCAGACTTTGATACACCAGACAATATTAAGCGTGCTGCTATAGAAGCTATTCAGCGTGGGGAAACAAAGTACACACCTATATCTGGTATCCCAGAACTACGCCAAGCAATTGCTGACAAGTTTAAGAGAGAAAATAATCTTATTTATAAACCAGAGCAAATTATCGTTGGTACGGGTGGTAAACAAATTCTCTTTAATGCCTTCATGGCGACTTTAAATAAAGGAGATGAAGTTATTATTCCATCCCCTTATTGGGTAAGCTATCCAGAAATGGTTGCTCTTAATGGGGGTACACCTTGCTTTATAGAAACTAAGGCCGAATTTTTTTATAAACTTCAACCACAAGATCTAGAAACTGCCATTACCGACAAAACAAAGTGGTTTATTTTTAATTCTCCTTCAAATCCATCAGGTGCCGCTTATACCTATGATGAATTAAAAAAACTCACAGATGTTTTATTAAAATATCCTCACGTGCATATTCTTACCGACGATATATATGAACATCTAACATATGAGGGCTTTACTTTTGTCACACCAGCTCAAGTAGAACCGAAACTTTATGACCGAACACTCACAATGAATGGCGTCTCTAAAGCCTATGCAATGACTGGCTGGCGAATTGGTTATGCAGGAGGATCACAACAGTTAATTAAAGCCATGGATATCATTCAAGGTCAGCAAACATCTGGAACGAGCTCCATTTCACAGTGGGCAGCTGTTGAAGCACTCAATGGCCCACAAGACTTTATAGCTCAAAACAAAAGTATTTTCCAAGCACGCCGTGACCTCGTTGTTTCCATGCTAAACCAAATTCCTGGCATTAACTGCCCAACGCCAGAAGGTGCCTTTTATGTTTATCCTTCCTGTGCAGAATTCATCGGAAAAAAAACCCCCGAAGGTAAAGTTATCACTAATGATGAAGACTTTGTAATCGCGCTGTTAGAAGCAGAATCTGTAGCTGTTGTTCATGGATCTGCTTTTGGACTTGGGTCAGCGTTTCGTATTTCTTATGCAACATCAGAAAAATTGCTTGAAGAAGCCTGTTTACGTATACAGCGTTTTTGCAACACTTTGCTCTAAAATTTTTAAGCATTATCCATTATTGTAGTTTTCTGCGGAGCATTCTTGTAATGTTCCCAACAATTGAGGTTACAGTAAATAACTAAGCTCTGTCTAAAATTTTATGTAACAAATGTAGCAAAATAAGATATTTTTAAGCCATCTGCCTTCCTCAGGCTAATGATGCATAAGTAATTTAAAAACAATACTCATATAGAATAGAATTCTATTTTTCTCTTAGATTAAAACAACACTCCATTTTCTGTTTTAAGTTTGTGATACAGAAATGATTATTCTCAAATTGCTATAATTACATTAAATCATTATCATGAAAAACATTATTATATAACCATTAAAATCTGCAACTTATAAATTAAATTTGCAGCGTTGAAATCTTAATATTTATTTTATGTAGATATACCTCATCAAATTCTTTTACTTTGTAGTGACTATTATAAGTAATAGCACTTTTTAACACTTATCATCAAACCTTGACGATCACAAAGATTGTTGGAATATCATAAATTAAATTTTTGAAATTATTCCCGCATACTCATAATTTTAAAACAACATTTTAAAAACAAAAAAAACCGGACAAAAATGTCCGGCAAATTTTGAAAACTTTCAGAGATAAAATCAATCTGAAGAATTTTCACAAGGGAACACTCAAGAAAATGCAATGGGAGGCAACATAATCAAGAGATGATATCTTATGTCATTTTCCATAAAAAAGCACAATAAAAACTTATGCGTATCTGCTATGCAATAAATACATAGCTAACATATATCCCATCACTAAAAAGGCCACTTACGAGCTTTAAGAAAAATATAATCTCGAAAAGCCTTCAACTTTGCCACATTTTTTAAAGCATCAGGATAACAAAAAAAAGTATCAAAGGAAGGAATATCTGCCATATCAGGAAAAAGACGTATGCATCGCTCATCATTATCCACGATATAATCAGGTAGCACCGCAATCCCAAGGTCATGGACAAGTGCATTCTTAATTGAAATAATATTATTGATTTGCAATACTGGAGTGCGCAAAGATAAATCGTTTCTTCCAGCTTTTGTTAACCAATTTAAGCCAGATAAATAAGCCGGAACAGGTTCACCGAATGAAATGATTCGATGAGAATCCAGATCAGATAATTTTTCAGGTTTACCATAATTTGCAACATAATTCTTTGAAGCATAAACATGCATATGAATTGTAAATAATTTTCTTTGTATAAGATCAGGTTGTTGAGGCTGACATAAGCGAATTGCACAGTCTGCGTGGCGCATGACCAGATTAAGTTCTTCATCGGCAAACAAAAGTTGAATTTGCATATCAGGATAAAGATGAAGGAATTCAGGCATATGCTCCACAAGCCATCCCGCTCCCATACCAAAGGTTGATGTAACACGCAAACAGCCTGCTGGCTTTTCACAGCTTTCACTTAACTGCAAGCGCGCGCTTTCAAGCTTCATCAAAACATCACAAGCCGTGTGATAAAGAACTTCACCCTGCTCTGTTAGGATCAACCCACGCGCATGACGCTGGAATAAAGAAACACCAACCTCCTGCTCTAAAGCCGAAACTTGTCGTGAAACCGCTGATTGAGATAAATGAAGGTTTTGGGCTGCATGCGTAAAAGAACCTGCCGCCGCCGCCGCATGAAAAATCCTTAACTTGTCCCAATCCAACGGTGACATCATAAATCTTCCTCTAATTTTTATCTTTTTTATGGATGTCGAGTTCTGCGATCTATACCTGCAAATCTAAAAACCGTTCTGCCTCCAATGCCGCCATACATCCCCTCCCTGCCGCTGTTACAGCTTGGCGAAATGTATCATCTGCAACATCACCCGCAGCAAAGACCCCTGGAATGCTTGTTACTGTTGAATCTGGAGCTGTCCATAAGTAGCCACCTGGCTTCTGCTTCAATTGTCCTTCAAACAAAGAGACAGCAGGATCATGCCCAATAGCAATAAATATGCCATCTGCATTTATCTGAACCTCTTGATCAGTTTTAACATTTTTAAGACGTGCACCGGTAACGACAGCTCCCATTGAAGTCTGAGCAGACACACCAATGATCTCTTCTACCACATGATTCCACATAACACGTACATTATCACAAGTAAGCAATCTATCTTGCAAAATTTTTTCTGCCCTAAAATGATCACGTCGATGAATGACGCTTACAGTTTTAGCCACATTTGATAAATAAAGAGCTTCTTGAACAGCTGTATTTCCACCCCCAACAACAAGAACGTCTTTATTACGGTAGAAAAAACCATCACATGTAGCACAAGCAGACACACCACCACCCATAAACCGCTGTTCACTTTCCAAGCCAAGCCAGCGAGCCTGTGCCCCAGTTGCAATAATTAGCGCATCACAAATATATTGTGTTCCAGAATCTCCGTATAAGACAAAAGGACGCTTTGATAAATCAGCTTTTACAATAACATCATAGATAATTTTTGTACCCATATGCTCAGCTTGCTTTGCCATCTGTTCCATCAACCATGGTCCTTGAATTGAATCAGAAAAACCTGGATAATTTTCAACATCAGTTGTAATTGTTAATTGCCCTCCCTGCTGTAATCCAGTAACCAAAACTGGTTTGAGCATTGCTCTAGCAGCATAGACCGCAGCTGTATAACCAGCCGGCCCCGAGCCAATAATAAGCAAGCGGATATGCGATTGCACTATAAGATCCCTTTCATGTCTTGTCTTTTAATTATTCTATAAAGTATAATTTAATGGAGCCTTAAAAAAAACATTTTTCAACAGCTTAACTTGAGTCTAAATTATCTTAAATTTATAGTATATATGCGTCTTTCTCATTTTTTGATAAAGGATTGATTATCAGCTTATTAAAAAGTACTGACTAATGTGAAAATTAGGCTTTATCTTGTAAGCATAAAAACATAAATTCGGATTAATACAGAACTGTAACAAAAAGATAGGAATAACCATTTTTCAATTTATTAGCAATGTTTGCGCGCGCTTCGCGTTAATCATGGGGATGGCAATGCTTTTGCCGGTATTGGTGGATTTACACGATGGTAACCATGATTGGAAAATTTTCCTCTACTCTTGCGTTATGACCACTATGTTAGCAACGCTGGTTCTTTTGGCAACCAGAGGTGCTACCTGTCGTTTTTCTGCACGACTTGGCTTCATGCTCACTGCTTGTCTTTGGCTAACGGGGAGCATCATGGGTGCTTTACCCCTCTATCTTTCTTCTCTCCCAATTTCTCTCGCAGGAGCAATTTTCGAATCCGTCTCTGGAATTACAACCACAGGTTCTACAATAATCACGGGTCTTGATAATTTATCACGAAGTATTTTGTTATGGCGTTCTATTATGTGTTGGATTGGAGGCATTGGCTTTGTCGGTTTAGCTTTATTGCTTTTACCTTCGCTGCGTGTTGGAGGCATTCAGCTCTTTCATATGGAATCATCAGACAAATCTGAAAAAATATTACCCCGTATTAACCAAATCGCTAATGGAATTATCATAGCCTATGTTGGATTAACACTTGCTTGTATGCTTTCCTATTTTGCTGCTGGTATGACCTTATTTGATGCAATAAACCATGCAATGAGTACAATAGCAACAGCTGGGTTCTCAACTCATGACACCTCTTTTGGTTACTTTGCCAATAAACCAGCTATTTTGATTGTTGCAACAATTTTTATGTTACTCTCTGCTTTACCCTTCGTACTTTACGTTAAATTAGTTCTTCCTGGCCGCTCCAAACGTTGCATTGATCCTCAAGTCATTGTTTTCCTAAATATTGTTTTCATTTTTAGCTTTTCTTTAGCTGCATGGATGCAATTTCATGAACATCGCAATTTCCACTTGATTTTTCTTGATGTAATTTTTCATCTTTCATCTATCATTAGCACCACTGGCTATAGTGCTAAGGATTATCAGCTATGGGGATCCCTCGCTCTTGGAATTTTTTTCATTATTTCTTTTACGGGCGGATGTGCTGGTTCTACCTCTGGTGGAATGAAAATCAATCGCTTAATTATCCTTTGGCGTATTGCGCAAACAAATATGGCCAAACTTTTGTCTCCTAATATAGTTGTAAAAAACCACTATAATAATTCAAATATCTCTAGTGATGTTGCTAAGTCAGTCTTATTTTTTGTATGCCTTTATATGTTCTGTCTCATTATTGGCACTGCACTTTTGCTCACAACTGGTCTCGATTTTACTTCTGCCTTTACTGGCGTCTTAACTGCTCTTTCTAATATTGGCCCAGGTTTTGGAGACATTATTGGTCCTGTTGGCAATTTCTCTACAATTAATGACAACGCTTTATGGATTTTAAGCTTTATGATGCTGGCTGGGCGTCTTGAAATCATAACCATATTCGTATTTTTCATTCCCGCCTTCTGGCGTGAACAGTTTTAACCTATTATCTTATTTAGTAAAGAATTTAAAAAATAACCCAACAAAGAATAAGAAACGCTTATAGACAAAAAAATAAACAAAATTAACACTCATCCCTGCCGATAGCGATAAATGATTTATATTGTTCTTTGTCACTACCTCATGCAATAAAAATGAGTTGCACATCGTTTAAAGCCGTTTATTCACAAATCAAAACGGAATATTATCATCAAAAGCATTCAGTAATCATTTGCGATTCATATTAACTGTTTGATTATCTCCGTATTATTTATATGGATTAGTGTTATGTATTATGGCTTTGATAAGAATTATTATTCCCTTGATGCGTATTATGAAATAACGCATCCTGTGGATCATTCTCGTTAGAACTCTCAATCAATTTAAAAGTGCCATAATATCTTAAGCTTTATTATTGAAGGCACTCGACTACTTCCAACTCTTATTACAAGACAAATAACTTTAAAAATTTATATTTCATTGCAAGATTACACCTTATACTCTTAAAAATAAGGAACCATTTGAGTAAAATAAATAATCTACACCAGCATGTTCATCGCAGTTCCAAGAACACTCTATAATTTTTTCTTGTTATAAAAGATTTTAAATGAGCTATTCTTTTCTTACCTTAAATACAGCATAAATTTTATAAAAAAGAATATTTGCATTTCTTCTTAGCAACGATTTATAGAAATATTTCTGAAAAAATACCTTATTGGCTCTCTTTTCATAAAAACTCTAAATATATTTAAAGTGTGTGCTCTGTAAATATTGTTTCATAAACTTTACCAATCGCAGAAGCTTCTTTTTCTACAGGAAAGTGGGTACGCACATGAGCTAAAGCTTTTTTGCCTGCAGACAATGTTTTTTCTAAATCAGCAAGATAAGGTTCAATTGCTGAAGTTAAATCCAATCCATTTCCTGCTTTAACAACCGTTCCTGTTCCTTGTACCACTAATTCTTCATAAACCCCTGCATCACTGGTTACCACAGCAGTCTGAGATGCCATTGCCTCCAACGGAGTTAAACCAAAACCCTCTATACGGGAAGGCGCTACATAAAGCGATAAACGACGATACCAAAGAGGTGTATCTAACACCTCACCAATAAAAATAATACGATCACTTAAACCAGATTCAGAAATCTTACGACGCAATGCTTTTTCAAAATGATAATATTGCATCGTAGTGCGACCAGCGATAATTGCTGTCCAATCAGGATAACGCGGCAATAATGTTATCATTGCTTCAACAAATAAATCGGTTCCTTTTGAATGGCGCACACGCCCAAAACAACCCACGGCATATTTTCCAGGAAGCTTAGATGAAGAGAAACAATCATCAATAGTTCTAGGAGGTGTAAAACGTTTAACATCCACTCCATGCATAATAACCTGGTGAGGCACCTCTAGATAAGATCCTGTACGAGCACTGGTGGCAATAACTTTATCCATACGACGAATCAACCATTTAGTAAAAGATTTATGATGACGTTGAGATGCTGATGTAAAAATAAGTCGGAGCTTCATTCGCAAAATATCGCGTAAAAAAATTCCACACAACATCTCAATATTGCGCCGTGCATGCCAAATACGAAATGGTTTTCCTACAGGGCTTTTCCAAAGCCCGAAAAGATCCTTAAAGGAAAGAGACGGTAAATCCTGCGGCAATCCTACTCCCAAAGTAGATATTCGCACATTCTGCTTTCTCTGCAATGGAATAAGCTGAACGATTGTGGATGTTACTCCTGACAAACGCTTTTTAAAATGAGGAGCAATTACCTCAGTTTCTTGCAAAGATACACGCATAATGATTAAGAGCCATAACTTATTTCATTAAACCCCTTCCCCCCACATATTGTCTAATCAAATATACTGTACCTGGATAATTTCATAATTATGTGCACCACCTGGAGCATTGACTTCAATGACATCACCTTCTTGCTTACCGATAAGTGCACGAGCAATAGGTGAAGAGATAGAAATTTTACCAGTTTTCACGTCAGCTTCTTGGTCACCAACGATCTGATAAACCTTTTTTTCTTCAGTATCCTCATCCAAAAGCTTTATAGTAGCTCCGAATTTAATTTTGTCTCCAGAAAGGCGCGAAACATTAATCACTTCCGCCCGCGCAATATAATCTTCGAGCTCATTTATACGTCCTTCATTATGACTTTGCGCCTCTTTAGCAGCTTGATATTCAGCATTTTCCGATAAATCACCGTGCGCACGCGCCTCAGAAATTGCTTCTATAATCCGCGGGCGTTCCTGTTGTTGGCGCCAACGCAATTCTTCTTTAAGGCTTTCAAAACCAGCTGTAGTCATCGGAACTTTTTCCATAATCCGTCCCTTTCTATTACACGGAAGGCTTAATAAAAATACAAAAAACGGCTTCCAAAATTACTTTTGGAATCCGAAAACCACAATCTTCTCTATTATATAGTACAGTATTCTCGTTTTCCATATAAAAATAAAAAATGACAAAGCATTTTCGCATTTCCCAATTGTATTCACATCATTTAAAATGAGCTATAAATCTCTTACTAAATTTCTATAAATAAGAAGCTAAACTTCCTATAAATAAGAAGAAATAATTGTATTTTTTTCTGTTTTATCCTAAGTTAGCGGGAGATGTCCTGCACAAAAATAGGAAGAAGAGAAGTCTTTAGAAGAATCTTCTTGGAAAAAAATGAAAAAATTAGTAGTTTTTGTATTTGGTTCTCTCTTTTTGTTTACGAGAGTGGTGGAATCTGCAGATGCTTTTGTTACAAAAAATCTTAATTTTAGAGCAGGACCAAGCATACAGTCTGCGTTTCGTGGTTTAATTCCTGCAGGAGATTTAGTGTTTGTCCAAATTTGTAGAGGGAATTGGTGCCACGTCAAATATAATACAAAAATTGGCTGGGTATCATCTCGTTACCTCTCATTTAAAGAGGGAAATGATCTTTATCGCGCATATACAATACTCTCATTCAAACACCACAGCCATTATCCGTAGCAGCTGTAGAATTAAATGAATATCAACATCATCATTGTACCGAAAAATTACAAGCAAATTAATATATTGTATCTAAAAAATGCCCCCAAAGGTTAAAAAATATCTTATAAAGTCCTCAAATAAACTAAAACAAAATTGCTAAGCAATACTTTTCTATTATCTTGATTACATTATAGAACTCGGTATTTCCCTCAAAACTAAGAGCATTTTATATCAAAGGATGTCAGAATGAAAAATGGTGTCACGGCAACAGTAGAAGCTCTTTCTGCGCTCATTTCCTCAGGAAATCCCCTTTTTAAGAACGGAGAGTTATGGACACCCCACCGCCCTATTCGTCCTGAAAAATCTGAAGGCGGTATTCCTTTTCAGCTCGAAACATCTTTTGAACCTGCAGGAGACCAGCCTCAAGCAATTAAAACCTTGGTTGAGGGAATTGAAAAAAATGAGCGTACTCAAGTGCTTTTGGGTGTTACCGGCTCAGGAAAAACCTATACAATGGCTAAAATTATTGAAAAAACACAGCGACCAGCTCTCATTTTAGCACCTAATAAAACCTTAGCTGCACAGCTTTATGGAGAATTTAAAAGCTTTTTCCCGCACAATGCAGTTGAATATTTTGTTTCTTATTATGACTATTATCAACCAGAAGCATATGTTGCACGCTCTGATACTTATATTGAAAAAGAATCATCCATTAATGAACAAATCGACCGCATGCGCCATGCTGCAACACGCGCTGTGCTAGAACGTGATGACGTTATTATCGTTGCATCAGTATCCTGTATATATGGTATTGGTTCAGTAGAAACTTATACAACCATGACATTCCAAATACAAAAAGGTGAGAGGCTTGACCAACGGAAATTACTGGCTAATTTAGTCGCTCAACATTATCGTCGGCAAGACATCAATTTTATTCGTGGCTCCTTTCGTGTCCGAGGAGATACCATTGAAATTTTTCCTGCCCACCTTGAAGATCGTGCTTGGCGTATTTCATTATTCGGCGATGAAGTGGAAACAATTACTGAATTTGACCCCCTCACAGGACAAAAAACAGACAGCCTTCAATCCATTAAGATTTACGCCAATTCACACTACGTAACACCACGACCAACATTAAATCAGGCAATGAAGTCAATAAAAATAGAATTAGCTCAACGTCTCGATGAATTAAATGCAGCTGGACGTCTTTTAGAGGCGCAACGTTTAGAACAGCGTACAATTTTTGATTTAGAAATGTTGGAGACTACCGGATCATGTCCTGGGATTGAAAATTATTCACGCTATTTGACAGGACGAAAACCTGGTGAACCGCCACCAACTTTGTTCGAATATATTCCAAACGATGCTCTCGTTTTTATTGATGAAAGCCATGTAACCATTCCCCAAATTGGAGGTATGTACCGAGGCGATTTTCGACGAAAAGCAACCCTAGCTGAATATGGATTTCGCCTACCATCTTGTATGGACAATCGTCCTTTACGCTTTGAAGAATGGGATGCTATGCGCCCACAAACAATTGCTGTCTCTGCAACACCAGGACACTGGGAAATAGAACAATCTCATGGTATTTTTGCTGAACAAATTATCCGCCCAACGGGGCTTGTTGATCCACAAATAGAAGTTCGTCAAGCCTGCACACAGGTTGATGATACTGTGAACGAAATTCATAAAACAATTCAAAAAGGCTATCGCACACTTGTAACCGTACTGACAAAACGTATGGCTGAAGATTTAACTGAATACCTCCATGAACAAGGTATTCGTGTACGTTATATGCATTCTGACATTGATACATTAGAACGTATTGAAATTCTGCGAGATCTACGGCGCGGTACCTTTGATGTCTTAATTGGTATCAACCTACTCAGAGAAGGCTTGGATATCCCAGAATGCGGATTTGTTGCCATTCTAGACGCTGACAAAGAGGGTTTCTTGCGCTCCGAAACCTCTCTCATACAAACAATTGGACGAGCTGCACGTAATGTAGATGGTCGGGTTATTCTTTATGCAGATACAATCACTGGCTCCATAGAACGAGCCTTGCAAGAGACAGAAAGACGTCGAAAAAAACAAATAGCTTACAACGAAAAACACCATATCATACCGACAAGTATCAAAAAAGATATCAGCGATATTCTTAACTCAGGATGCGAAGATGACCACCTTCACACAAATATTCCTACTTATATCACACAAAAGAATATGGCTGGCAACAATTTAGCATCCCATATTCAACATCTTGAAAAATTAATGCGTGAAGCTGCAATTGATCTTAACTTTGAAGAAGCAGCACGACTTCGTGACGAAATTAAACAGCTACAAAAAATAGAGTTAACAATTACCGATACCCCTTTAACGCATCATAGCGAATAACTCATTCACACCTGCCACAGTCAAACTTTTTGACTAAAAAGTAATCACATAAAACGAGCTATGAATGCTAGCATTATAAAAAATTAATCAATAAACATAATGTCTTGTACAATATTATTTATAAATTAAGATAAAGAAAAATTTCCCCTATAGTATGACCTAAAAAAATTTTTGTCATAAAGCCTATCTTCTCTCAAGATTTTCCTAAGATGATCAGCACTATACAAAGTCTATCTTTTAGTATAGAATCTACCACCATAATAATAAAGTAAATGGCTATAAATATAGTTTTATGAATTAGTCTGAGCAGAGTATTCTTTTAAAATTTAGATTTTTTACCCTGACTTTTTCTATGACTTTATAATTTATCTCAACTAAATGGCTCTTCATTCGTTTTGCCTCAATAAAGTCCAAAATCGTTCAGGCTATATTCAGTTTGGTGCGTGTAGGATACAGAACAATTCATTATAAAGGAGCGTCGCTATGAGGAAATTTATTAAGCCAGCAGTCTTATCGGCAGCATCAGCTGCTACCGTTTTAGTGCCACTAAGTACAGCCTTTGCTAATAAAACATCATTTTTAAATGAAAGAATCACACAAACAACAATAACCGATCCTTTTTTCAATAATAGTGGCCAAATACGAACACAAACCTATATTAATCGCCATCAAGTACGCCGTGAAGAACAAACAAGCCATTTCACTCGTATAGAACGTCATAAACATGTACACAATCATTTCGTAGAGCAGAATAATTCAGGTGATACTTTAGCGGCAGGTATTCTTGGCCTTGCAGCAGGTGCACTTCTCGGGAATGCTTTAAAAAAATCAGAGCCACCACAACCACAAATTGTTTATCAAGTTGCACCACAACGTCAAGTTATATATGAAGTTCCACAAACTCAAGTGGTTTATCAAGCACCTCCAATTGTAACATATCAAAACCAACAATTGTCGGCTAGCTGGCTTCAATATTGTCGAACAAAATACCGTTCATTTAATCCAGAAACGGGAACTTTTAGAGGTTATGATGGCAAAGATCATTTCTGTTATGCTCCTGTTGCAGTTAACAATTAACTTCTCCTTTGCTCTATGAGAGAAGTTAAAATCTTGAGTAGAAAGAAAAAACCGCCTAAAGGCGGTTTTTCGTTTGTTAATCTATTAAATTCCTCGCAGAAAAGGATTCCACTGACGTTCGTAACCTATGCGGCTTCCTGAGCCATGACCACAAATAAAATCAACATCATCACCTAAGGGAAGGATCTTGTCCCGAATGGATTTCATCAATTCTTCATGAGAACAAAATGGAAAATCTGTACGCCCAATAGAACCACGAAAGAGTACATCACCTAATAGGGCAAATCGTTCTTTTTCATTAAAGTAAATAACATGGCCAGGGGAATGTCCTGGTGTATGAAAAACATTAAATATATGTCCAGCACAATTAACGCTATCGCCATCCTCCAACCATTGATCAGGAACACAAATGCGCGTTTCAGGCAAGCCATAGTTTTTAGCACTTTCGTTTACAGCATCCATCACAGGCTTATCACCACGGTGTGAACCAATAATTTCAACATTAAGAGCTTCCTTAGCTTGCATTGCTGCTCCTATATGATCAATATGACCATGTGTTATCCAAATAGCTTCAACAATAACGCCTACCTTTTTAATCACTTCTCGAATTTGAGGCCAATCACCACCTGGATCAACCAAAACACCTGTCTTACTTCCCTTGTCAAAAAGCAAAGTGCAATTTTGTTGGAAAGGTGTAACTGGGATAATATGCGTACTAAGGCTTCCCATGATATCCTTCTCAAAGTTAAATATCGCTCATCATATAAACTATACTTTTCAATCCCTTGATAGAAAAAATAGCCTGCTCGACAGTTTCGCGCAACTTATGTAAAATTATATTTTGTGTAAACTGAATTTTTATCAAGGTTTTGAAAAATGACTGATCAAGTTCAAGCTTTGTGTGATGATGCACCTCATCTTCTTGTGATTGATGACGACACTCGTATTCGCAACCTTTTGTTTCAATTTCTCGTTAAAAATGGATTTCGCGTTTCAGTCTCTGCCAGTGCTGATGAAGCAAAACGACAGCTCTCCAGCTTAGATTTTGACCTCCTGATCATTGACGTCATGATGCCTGGTGAAAACGGAATTGATTTTACTCATTCATTGCGTCAAACAAAAGACGTTCCCATTCTCATGCTCACAGCTTTGTCGGAAACAAACAGCCGTATCCACGGACTAGAAGCAGGCGCAGATGACTATTTAACAAAGCCATTTGATCCTCGTGAACTTTTGCTACGCATCAACGCTATTTTAAGACGTGGTTTTTCATCCACCTCCCCAAAAATCGAACAAATTATTTTTGGACCTTATATGTTTTCAATTGCACGGCGCGAACTTAAAAAAGGAGGAGAAGTTATTAAATTAACAGACAAAGAACAAGAAATGATGGTCATTTTTGCTGAAAATGCAGGTGATACAATTCCACGCTATAAATTCGCAACAGATGACAGCAATGTAAGTGAACGTGCTATTGATGTACAGATTAATCGTCTACGCCGAAAGATAGAAAAAAACCCAGCACTTCCAACATGGCTCCAAACCGTACGAGGAATAGGTTATAGGCTCTCAATTGAATAGATATAATAATGATTAAACCTTCAAAAAAAATTGTTCAATGGTTGACGAAAAAGATGCCTAAGCGGCTTTATGCTCGCTCTTTGATCATTATTATTGCTCCTATGGTGCTCTTACAAACGGTAATTGGTTATGTTTTTATGGAGCGCCATTGGCAGATGGTCACTGAGCGTCTTTCAACCACCGTTGTCCATGATATTTCTGCTATTATTGATATAATTGAAACATATCCGCAACAAGCTAATTATGAAGATATCAAACGTATTGCACAACAACGCATGGGATTAAATATTTCTATTCTACCACCTTCGCCCCTTCCTCCACCAGGACCTAAACCATTTTTTGCAATTCTTGATTATTTTTTAAGCGAAGAAATTACCCGCCAAATTAATCGTCCGTTTTGGATTGATACGGTAGGCGATTCTGATCTTGTTGAAATTCGTATTCATCTTGGTCACAATATCTTACGCGTCTTTGCGATGCGCAGCCAAGCCTATGCTTCCAATACTGGTATTTTTTTAAGTTGGATGGTAGGAACGGCACTTGTGCTATTGCTGATAGCAATTTACTTCTTGCGCAACCAAATAAAACCTATACAACAGTTGGCTGAAGCAGCAGAAAGTTTTGGATGTGGTCGTCCTTTACCAGAAGGATTCCAACCACAAGGCGCTGATGAAATCCAACGCGCTGGCATTGCTTTTTTACGCATGCGTGAACGTATTGAACGCCAAATTGAACAACGCACCATGATGCTCTCAGGCGTTAGTCATGATTTAAGAACTATTCTCACACGCCTTAAACTTCAGCTAGCGTTAGTAAATACGGATTTTGATACCAAACTTCTTGAACAAGATGTTAATGACATGCAAAATATGTTAGAAGATTACCTTGCTTTTGCACGCGGTGAAGGCAGTGAAAGCACTAAAACTTTTGATTTAAATGCTCTTATGCAAAAATTTTCCGCAGATGCCCATCTGCGCAAACGTCAATTTTTTTATACCATTGAAGGCTCTACAGAAATACAAGCACGCCCACACGCCTTCACCCGCTTAGTCAGCAATCTTGTCTCAAACGCATTTTGTTATGCCAACACAGTCAAATTGACAGCAATATCTCAACGAGAATCTTTGGTAATGACTATTGATGATGATGGACCTGGCATTCATAAAAATATGCGTACTGAAGTATTTAAACCATTCTTTAGGCTTGATAAAGCACGAAATCAAGATTCTAGTGGAACAGGTCTTGGTCTCTCTATTGCCCAAGATATAGCACGTAGCCATGGAGGCAATATCCAATTAGATGACAGCCCACTGGGGGGATTACGCACTATTATCGATATCCCCTTATGAGAAAGATTGCGTAAATTTGTTATCAGGAAAAATGATTGATAAACAGACTGGCTAAGGATTTAAGCATTTCCTGCAGTCTCAAATAAAGAATATTGTAGAGCCTTGTAGGCGCTTTCACCAGTCCAAGCAACCATCTGAAATGCAGCGTAATAGCTTTCACAAACTTTAAGTGAATATATCAACAATGTTTCAACCTGTGTATGAGACGGATGCACCCCACCAGCCAGAAGAAGACCCTGCCGATAAATTACCGAACTGTCCCCCTGCCAATAATCAAAATGCCCCAGTAATAATTTTTCATTAATTGCCAATAACAAGCGATGCATTTCTGCTGTTCGAGCATTTTCGATAAAAAGGTCAAATGCACAAGCTAAATGAAGAGCTTCCTGCTCTTCCATCCACGAAAAAGCAAGACGATAACTTGTGCATGTCCCTTTCACACGAACATTAATCTCATCTTCTGCATTCCGCTCAAAAGACCAATCGTACTTATGGGCAATCTGTTCGATACAATCGACAGGATGCTCTTCCCTTTCTGTGGCGCAAAATGCAAGCCTCATCATTAACCCTCAATCAATATGCATAACATTATCAATAGAACAACTCAAAATGCCCAAACCATAACAATTACCTGCCATAGCCTTTACATCACACAAATACGCACTAAAAAACTGTACTGGGAAACGAATAATGCTTCCCATATTAACAAGCCTGATAACAATAAAACGAATCATCAATCTTTTTCAGTGTATTGATACAATTTAATAGCACCAGCCCCCTTGGTACGAAAAAAGTGCTTTTTTACAAAAAATAAATAGATAATCTGTGCTAACAGATTCATGATTAAGCATTTTTTAGTTTCACACACCGCACTGAAAAATTGGGGATATTTTTTTGAATCTATAAATTTTTACAAAAACTATTTTATTTCTGCATCTGTGTTTTGTTCCAAATCATCAAGACGTTTTCTCAAGTCAGCATTATCGGCATGGAGTTTGAGCAGCATTTCTTTAAACACTTCAAATTCCTCTCGTGAAACAAGATCAAGCTTATTGGCTATTTTTTCAGCCTGTAAACGAAAAGCTGTTCCAGCTTCACGCCGTATGCCTTGTGCAGCATCTGCTGCATCTGTTGCTAATTTTGATAATTCATCAAGAATACGGTTTGATCCATTATACATTTAATTTTCCTTAAATTTTAATTATTGATGTACACACTATAAAGTATTTTAATAACATTGAGATACCGTATTCGTTCCCTATAATGTACAGATTTCACCTAAACTTCTTACACTTTTATACTCTTTTTACCAGTATAATTTTATCATTATAAACAAAGCAATCTCGCATTCTCTTGGCTTGACCATGATAGATTCATCTGTCATGTCTAGTCATTATGTAATATTATCAATGTAAAGCACTTACTTATGAACGATTTTTTCTGTCCTGCCATTGCTTTTCCTAGCTCTCTTAGTCCTGTAATTATACAGTTAGGTTCTGTGTCTATACATTGGTACGGACTTGGCTACGTTGTAGGTATTCTTTTTGCTTGGTGGTATGCTCAAAAATTATTATCAAGGCAACCTCTATGGTTTGCAAACCAACCTCCTATGGATAAAGAAAAGATAGGAGATTTTGTTGTATGGTCTGTTATCAGTATTATCATTGGTGGTCGCTTAGGACAGATACTTATATGGGATCCCTCTTATTATTTTAACCACCCAAGCGATATTATCGCAGTATGGAATGGAGGTATGTCTTTTCATGGTGGACTTATTGGCATCACTATTGCAATGATTGTGTTTGCCCATAAAAACAAAATTAAAATACAACAGATGTTTGATATAATTGCAGCAGGCGCTCCTATTGGTATTGGCATTGTACGAATATGCAACTTCATTAACCAAGAATTATGGGGGAAAGTCACCACTGTATCCTGGGCTGTTTGCTTTCCTCAAGACCCCCAATATCTACCGCGTCACCCAAGTCAACTTTACGAAGCACTAATGGAAGGATTTCTTCTTTTTATCATCTTATTTATTATTATTTTTGCTTTCAAAGCATTAAAGCGCCCTGGCGCCGTAGCGGGGACATTTATTATGAGCTACGCAATAACGCGGATCATCTCAGAAGTTTATCGTGTTCCTCAAGAAGATCCAGAATGGTTTTCTACTCTTTTCCATTCCACTGGATTAACCTATGGTATGGCTTTATCTCTCCCTATGCTTTTTTTAGGTATCTATCTACTTTTCCAAGCTTTTAAACATTCGTCTATAGAATAATGGCTACCCTCAAAGCAAAAATTAAAGAAATTATTGCTCTCAATGGACCAATCACTGTCAGCCAATATATGACATTGGCACTCACAGATCCACAATTTGGCTATTATCGAACACAAATACCCTTTGGACGTGCTGGTGATTTTATTACTGCCCCTGAGATAAGCCAATTATTTGGAGAAATGATTGGAATTTGGGTTCTTGCAAGTTGGAAAGCCCATGATTGTCCTCACCCTTTCATTTTAGCTGAAATCGGCCCAGGACGTGGAACTCTCATGGATGACATCCTACGTACCATTCAAAAATTATCCACTACAGCATTTAATTCTGCTGAGATTTTTCTGATTGAAGTGAGCCAACGACTTGCAAAAGAACAACAAAACCGTCTTTCATCTTATAATAAACAAATTCATAGCATTGAAAGTTTTAGTCAAATCCCCTCGAAACCTCTCTTCCTAATCGCCAATGAATTTTTCGATGCACTTCCCATCAACCAATATATTAAAATTAATGGAGAATGGAGAGAGCGCCGCATTACAGTTAATAAAAATGGGGATTTCGCATTTATTGCTCACCAGAATAGATTCTCTCCTTCTTATCTATACCCTGACTATTCCGAAATACCAGATGGAACAATTTTCGAACATGCACCTTCACGTCATCAATTGATGCAACAAATCAGCAACCATCTGAGACAAATGACAGGCTCTGCTTTGCTCATTGATTATGGTGCTGCTGAATTTGCATTTGGCGATACGCTACAAGCAGTCTCAAAACATAAATTCCAAGATATATTTGAGGCTCCTGGTGAACATGATTTAACATCACATGTTGGTTTTGCTTTTTTAAAAACAATAGCTCTCAAACAGAGATGCTTTGTTGAAATTCTCGAACAAAGAGATTTTCTTTTAAAAATGGGACTGCTGCAACGAGCAAAACAGCTTGGAGCTAATAAAAGTGCTGCGCTGCAAAACAAAATTCACCAAGATGTAAAACGATTAGCTGGTTCAGATCAAATGGGTAAATTATTTAAAGTTTTACATGTCAGCAATAAAAATATACCACTACCGCCTAAATTTTGACCACTTTACTAAGGTGCATTAAAAAATAGAATCCTCTCATGAACGGTTCTCACTTTTAAATAATCATATAAGGAACTTTTATGAAGCCTTCTCTTGACCCCATCTTATCAAAAAACCTTTCTGATTTACACATGTATGGGATAAAACATAGTTTTTTTACACGCCAATGCGGTGTTTTTAAAAGCTTCGATGAAAACCTTCATATTGAGAACAGCTCAAGTCATACCCCTGAAGAATATACCGCACAAAACCGCAATTTGATTGCCGATTATTTTGGTATTGGAGTGCAAGATTTAATCACGGTCAATCAAATACATTCCTGTGAAGTCGTTGTCGCTCACCAAGCCTTTAGCAATAAGCCTCCTCAAGCTGATGCTCTTGTTACAACGGAAAAAAAATTAGCAATCGGTGTTCTCACAGCAGATTGTGGACCAATTCTGTTTTCTGATCCACAAGCAGGTGTCATTGCCGCTGCACATGCTGGCTGGCGAGGGAGTTTAAATGGTATCGTGGAAAAAACAATTTCCGTTATGGAAGAGCAAGGTGCTAAACGACAATCAATAATAGCAGTTCTTGGTCCTTGTATCTGTTCTTACCATTACGAAGTAACAAATGAATTTTATAATAAATTTATTAACATCCATAACAAATTCCAAATATATTTTTTAAAAACGGATGAAAATCATTTTAACTTTAACCTACGAGCATTTATTATGGATAAACTAAAAGAATCAAGGGTTAATGCTTATTGTCTAAAACTTTGTACCTATCAGGATGAACAGCGTTTTTTTTCCTATCGCCGTGCAGTGCACCGCAATAAGCTTAGTTATGGACGGCAAATTTCTGCTATTATGCTTACAGATAAAAAATAAACGCCTTTTGAATCTAACATAACACTGAAATTCAAAGCACCATTTTTACCTTTATAAAAAAACTCGATTATACTTGGATTTTTATTAAAAATAATCTATTAACTTACACAATGTGATAACTTTATCTGTATTATATTCTAATGTTTGATTGGACAATTGATGATGAGATGCTTTATGAATATGCTCCTCTCTATCAAACATAAGAAAATACTCATGTTGAAACCTTTTTTATAAAGCAACTGCAAAGTCCCTATTAAATATGTTTTTCTTTTTCTCACCACCCAATAGCTTTTCTTTTAAAACAACAAGAAGAAAGATTCTACAGCTCTTTAATAATGACTAATAACATTGTAATGATTTTGTCGTTGTCTTCGTACAATCTGACAATAAAAAGTTTAAAACCACATCACACTTTATCGTAATTACTCAAAGGCTCTTACCATGAAACTTTTCTGCGGCAATTCTAACCCATGCCTTGCTGAAAATGTCACAAAATATTTAAACATTCCCTTGGGAAAAGCAACTGTGAAGCGTTTTGCTGATCAAGAAATTTTTGTAGAATTACATGAAAATGTCCGCGGACAAGATGTGTTTATTCTGCAATCCTCGTCCTATCCGGCAAACGATCATTTGATGGAATTGCTCATCATGATTGACGCTCTTCGCCGTTCTTCAGCGCGTCGCATCACAGCTGTTATACCCTATTTTGGTTATGCTCGCCAAGATCGTAAGCCTGGACCACGCACTCCTATTTCTGCAAAACTTGTTGCTAACCTTATTACTGAAGCAGGAGCCCATCGCATTTTGACATTGGATCTTCATGCAGGCCAAATTCAAGGTTTTTTTGATATTCCAGCAGACAATCTTTATGCTGTTCCAGTTATTTCTCGCGACGTCAAGATGCATTACTCTCTTGACAATGTTATTGTTGTTTCACCCGACGTAGGTGGCGTAGTACGTGCACGCTCCTTAGCCAAACGCTTAAACAGTTTGTTAGCTATCGTTGACAAACGTCGTGAACGTCCTGGTGAATCAGAAGTAATGAATATTATTGGAAATGTAACTGGCAAAGATTGTATTTTGCTCGATGATATTGTTGATTCAGGTGGAACCTTATGCAATGCAGCGAGTGCTCTACTCCAACACGGTGCAAATAGCGTCACAGCCTACATCACCCATGGTGTTCTTTCTGGAAATGCTGTCGAACGCATTACAAACTCAGAAATGAAAGAATTAGTTGTTACCGATTCAATTATGCCAACAGAAGCGGTTAAGAAAGCACATAATATCCGCGTTTTATCAATTTCTGACTTAATTGGGGAAGCTATTGCAAGAACCGCAGCCGAACAATCCGTTTCAAGCTTATTCATTTAAAGTGGAGCTTTTGGATCTCCTGGCGCTGTTTCTAGACCAAGATCAGGAAAAGCTATAACGCGTTGACCACTAAAATGAGTCCGAATAACAACAAGTCCGCGCTCTTCGAAATAGGTTAAAAGCCGACGTGCACGGCTTAAAGAATGCGTTCCGTAAAGACGTGCTAACAGTGCGTCTGACGGACATGGTTTTCCAGTTATAGCTGTTTGTGCCACATTCAAAAAAACACCCTGCACATCATCTTCTAAACTTTCTGATATATGCAAAATGCGTTTCCAGCTTTCACTCACAGCAGTTTCTTCATCAACACAAGCCTGAGCAATGGCCAATTTACGTCGAAATTGCGAAAGATGCAAAGGCACATCTGAAATACCGTGAATACGACAACGAACCAAAAAGTCTTGATAAAGCACCGCTATTGAACGATAAGCAGCCTCAGGATCATCCATAATTTCACGAATAACACATTCTGCTTGTTTATCACGATCAACAGCAGAAAGTTCAGGAAATAAACTTGGCTCTTCTTCAAACAACTCTTGCTTTTTTTGCACAACTTCTTCTAACATTTCATGAACTGACTTTTTTTTAACAGGCTCCTGTGAATGTTTAAATGGAACTAAAACTTCCTCTGGTGAAGCAGTAAAAACAAGTTCTTTGACATCTGCTCTTTCTGTTGGAAGTGGCATTAGTTTTGGACTAGATGAGCGCGCCAATGTTTCAACAGAACCAATCTTGATGGGTAAGGAACGTCGTGATAAAGCAGGTCCTAAAGCGATAAAATGGCCGCGCTCAAGATCTCTAAACATTTCTGCTTGGCGGCGTTCCATTCCTAAAAGATCAGCCGCGCGTACCATATCTATATCTAAGAAAGTCCGCCCTATTAAAAAATTTGAAGCTTCAGCAGCTACATTCTTTGCCAGCTTCGCCAAACGCTGCGTAGCAATAACACCAGCAAGACCACGTTTACGTCCTCTACACATAAGATTACTCATAGCACCAAGTGAAATCTTACGAGCTTCATCAGAAACTTCACCCGCTACAGCCGGAGCAAATAGTTGTGCTTCATCGACAACAACGAGCATAGGGTACCAATAATCACGCTCCACATCAAACAATGCTCCAAGAAAAGCCCCAACAGCACGCATTTGTTGTTCATGATCCAAACCTTCGAGATTAAACACTACAGAAACCCGATGTTGACGAACCCGGTGAGCAATACGCGTCAATTCTTGTTCGCCACGTTCAGCCTCAACAACAACATGACCAAATTTATCTGACAAAGTTACAAAATCACCCTCTGGATCAACCACACAGTGTTGCACCCAGGAAGCACTTTGTTCAAGGAGGCGTCGAAGAAGATGCGATTTTCCTGAACCGGAATTGCCTTGAACAAGAAGACGTGTAGCCAATAATTCTTCAAGATCAATGAGTGCTGGCGTCGATTGACGCAAAGCTCTAGATTCTGACACCTCACCTAAGGTGATCTCAACCTTCATAAAGTCTCCAATATCTAATTTTGAATATATCGAATAAGTATGATTGATTCCCCATTGACCTACTCGTAACATTTCTTCTGCCTTAACGGTAGAAAGCGTGAATTTTTCCCACAACTCTTGCATTGTATAAATATTTAACTTATAGAATGAGCTTCTGCGTAGACACCCTTGGAGGCAATGCAGAATGAAGCGTTTGCTACTTAATAGCGTATACCTTCATATTTAAAAAAAACTGTTATGAGTTTTTGATAAATCTCCAATATATAAAAAGGACTTAAATTATGAGCACAAGCGACACTCTTAAGGCCGAAATACGTAAACGGGTTGGTAAGGGGTCCTCCCGTGAATTACGCCGCAACGGTCTCATTCCAGCTGTCATTTATGGCAACAAACAGCCTCCCTTGGCAATCGCAGTTTCCTATAAAGAAATCTTCTACAAAATTCGTGCTGGTGGTTTCCGTACCACAGTTTCTACAATCGAAGTTGATAAAAAGAAAATTCTGGTTCTAGCGAAAGATTATCAACTCGATCCGGTTCGCGACTTTCCTATACATGTGGATTTTTTACGTGTTTCAGCAAAATCAGTTGTGGATGTAAATATCCCCGTACACTTCATTAATGAAGATACAGCCCCTGGTATCAAACAGGGAGGTGTCTTGAACATTGTTCGCCATGAAATTGAATGTACCGCTCCAGCAAATGCCATTCCTCAAGCAATTGAAATTGACCTTGCTAACTATTCTATTGGTGATTCTATCCATATTTCAGCCGTGCAATTACCAGAAGGCGTCGTGCCAGTAATCCAAGATAGAGACTTTACCATCGCAACTATAGCAGCTCCTGCTAGCGTGGATACCAATGATAATAATGATGAATTAGAACAAGAGGATGACTAGAACAACGCAAAAGCTTAATAAATTTTAGCAGGCAGAAATTTTATTCTGCCTTCATTTAATTTTTTAACTCATAATACTTCACTAGAGGTATACATGTGGCTTATTGCTGGTCTTGGTAATCCTGGTTTACAGTACCAAAATAACCGCCATAATATCGGTTTCATGGCGGTTGATGCTATATACCAGTCTTTCTCTTTTTCTCCGTGGTCAAAGAAGTTTCAAGCTGAAATCTCCAATGGACTTATAAATAATGATAAAGTTTTTCTTATAAAACCTCAAACTTTTATGAATTTATCTGGGCAAGCTATTGGTGAAATTTTACGATTTTATAAATTAGACTTAAAGAATTTAATTGTCATCTATGATGAACTGGACTTACCCCCTGGGAAAGTACGTGTAAAAGTCGGTGGAGGAAGTAACGGACATAATGGCATAAAGTCTGTTATTTCCCATTGCGGAACTGATTATTGCCGTGTGAGATTGGGAATTGGACACCCTGGTTCTAAAGAACTTGTTCATCAACATGTTTTAGGCAATTTCACAGAATCTGACCAAAAATGGTTATTTCCTCTCTTAGATACACTTACAAAAAACATTACTGCTCTCATAAATGGTGATCATAACCTTTTTATGAATGAGGTTTCGCGAACAATGAAAAACAAAGATCTGCAAAAGTAAGTTATTTTTCTCTGTACGAACCGAGTCAGCATCACTTGCCGCAATTGTTATGTATGTATTTTTTAAAAGCCCTCATTTAGTATAAACTATCAAATAATAGTTTTTATAACTCTACATCTATTCCACCCCTAAAACTAAAATGATTTACTTGGATTTACAGTAGACCATAGTGGATCGTCATTAAAGTCTGACTTTTGACTTGGAAAACTAGCTGCATTTTCGCTATTCTGCAACACTACTACACGAGATCCAACAGGAACACGATCATAAAGATCAATCGCATCTTGATTAAGCAAACGGATACAACCACTTGAAATAGCATGACCAATTGACCATGATTCGTGTGAGCCATGAATGCGAAAGAGTGTATCCTGCCCATTTTTATAAAGGTAAAGTGCCCGTGCTCCTAACGGATTATCTGGTCCTGGTGGCAATCCTTTACCCAAATGACCATAACGCTCTGGCTCTCGAGCCATCATTGCTGCAGTAGGAGCCCAATTTGGCCAGCGACGTTTGCGTTGTACAACCCCCTCACCTTCAAACTCCAGTCCCTCTTTACCAACACCAATACCATAGCGTAAAGCTTTCCCATTTTCACCAATAAGGTAAAGAAAACGCTCCTGTGTATCTACAATTAATGTCCCAGGAGGATAAGATGTGTAATAAATTACTTGCTGTCGCCAAAATTTTGGCTCAATTGTAGTAAGATCAATAGCAGGTAATGAATAAGGTTCATTTACTACAGGACCATACAAAGCCTGTATTTCTTCTGGAATGTACCAAGTTTTTTGAGAAGTAGCAAACGACATATCTGACTGACGCGTAGCACATGCAACCAAAGCCAGGGGTGTTGCTATTAAAAAGGCACGACGAGACAAAACTGTCATATTTTCTCCGATTAATTCATCACATAAACTCGTGTATTAAGAAAAACTTAAGACACTCTTAACATTAATTTCTAATTCTATCATGATCAAGATAGGAAGTATCTAAAATATGACGATAAAAAGTTAACCATTCCTTATGCATAGCTTTTTTCTCTTTCATAACAACTGAAGACTATAACTTTTTTTCAAATATGTTATAGAAATGCTCGTAAAGCTTTCTCTTGATCATAAAATAGACAGAAAAGAAGACGCTCATGGGTTTTAAATGCGGTATTGTTGGATTACCTAACGTCGGTAAGTCAACCCTCTTTAATGCATTAACAAAAACAGCTACAGCGCAGGCTGCTAATTATCCTTTTTGTACAATCGAACCCAATACAGGGGAAGTTGCAGTTCCAGATTTACGCCTAGAAAAAATTGCATCTATCGCTCATTCAAAAGAAATCATTCCTACACGCATCAATTTTGTTGATATTGCCGGCCTCGTACGAGGTGCTTCAAAAGGTGAAGGTTTAGGCAATAAATTTTTAGCCAATATTCGTGAAGTTGATGCCATTATTCACGTTTTACGCTGTTTTCAAGATGGAGATATTACGCACGTAGAAGGACGAATTGATCCCGTTTCCGATGCCGCAACAGTCGACACAGAGCTCATGCTTGCAGATCTTGAAAGTCTTGAAAGACGAATCGTTCAAATCCGTAAACGTGCAACTGGTAAAGATAAAGAAGCTCTGGAAATTCTTCCAATGATGGAAGCAGCATTAAATTTGTTACAAAAAGGAAACCCTGTTCGGTTATTACTCAAAGATATCTCCTCTGATGAGCATCGTATTCTCAATAATTTGAATCTTTTAACTTCAAAACCTGTGCTTTATGTTTGCAATGTCAGTGAAAATGATGCCGCTCACGGAAATAGCTTTACCCAAGCAGTTGAAAAAATGGCAATAGAACAAAATGCTCAAAGCATTATCATTTCTGCTGCCATTGAAGCTGAAATCATCCAACTTAGTGATGAGGAAGCCACAGAATATTTAAATGCCTTAGAGCTCTTTGAACCAAGTCTTAATCGTCTCATTCGCGCTGGCTACCATTTGCTTGATCTTATTACTTACTTTACGTGTGGGCCTAAGGAAACAAGAGCATGGACTATTGTGCGGAACACAAAAGCACCCCAAGCAGCTGGCGTCATACACTCAGATATTGAACGCGGATTCATCCGTGCACAAACTATTAGCTACGAGGACTTTATCGCTTCAGGCGGAGAAAATGGAGCAAAAGAAGCGGGTAAAGCCCGCAGTGAGGGTAAAGAGTATATCGTGCAAGATGGCGACATTATGTTGTTTAAACATAATACTTAATTGCACTCCTCTTTAAAGAGGTTTTATATTTTTCAAAAAACTGGAAAAACTTTTGCAATAAATACTGCAAGACCTTTTAAAGACTCTCTTCAAATAAGAGCAACGCCACCTTACCACTATATAGCCGATTTCATTCTTCGAGAAAAAATCGCAAAAATCAACGCGCCCAACGTCCTTCATATTTGAAGTTTGGAGCATGCTTTAAAGAATCCTTTGTTGCATTCGTCATAAGTTTCCACTTACCATAGTCATTTGTCATTTGGATTGTTTCTGGATCAACAACGACATAACTTTCTCCTATTCCGAGAAAACCACCAACAGCAACAACAAACCCCGTAATATTATTTTCACGCAAAATAATATCTTTCACTTCACCAATATTCTCGTCTTCCATATTGTATACATATGCACCAATGAGACTTGAAGCAACAAAATCGGTTGCTAAAGGTGTAACATAACGCGCAGGCATATTTGTTTTCACTTCCACAACACCAACTGAAGAAATTATTTCAGGTTTAGAAGAGATCAAAACAGGCTGAGCATAAGCGCAAGAAGCCATCAAAACTGATATAAAAGTAGTAAGTGCAATTTTTTTCATTTTTAACATCTCCGTTTTTACTTTACAAAACATCAATGCATCATAACTGAATTTGTTCCTTATGTTTTCCCCCAGATCCATGACCCCCGATTACTTCTCCAATCTTTCATCTTATTCTAAATTGATTTTTCTAAAGCACGTAAGATATAATCCCTTTAAATATTAATAAATTTCCTAAAATGAGATAATTTAAAGGCTGGTTTTTGCGAATCTTCCTTATTCAGGTAGCTATTAATATTTAAAAGGAAAGACATGATTTAAAAGGAAAGATACAGCTTAAAACAAACTGGTTTATAAATCTCCCATCATGTTGTTACCTTTCTTTATTATCACCCAATAGACACATTCATATTCCACACTGCTTTTACTTTCCCATATCTCAGAATCTTATCCGGCAGCTCAATAATTTTTATTTTTACGCGTTGGATGATCTTTCTCTAAAACCCCAATAAATACAGCTAAATACAAAAACAATATGCTCTTTCAGTTATATTTCTAAAATAGGTCTTGTAACTTCTTTACAAATCATCAAGTAGAAACATAATATATGGCACATGACACTTCACATTGCTCTTTTTCAACCAGATATCGCTGGTAATACTGGAACGATTTTACGTCTTAGCGCTTGTTTTGGTTTGCATGTACACATTATTGAGCCTGCAGGCTTTAATCTTTCGGATCGCAAGCTTAAACGAGCAGGCATGGATTATCTTGAACATGCCTCCCTAGAAAGACATATCGATTGGCAACATTTTAAAGACAGTATGAAATGCTTAAATCGCCGTCTTTTACTTCTAAGTACAAAGGCAAAAATGCACTACACAGAGATGTGCTATCAAAAAAATGATGTTTTACTTTTTGGTCGTGAATCAGCAGGAGTCCCTGATTATGTCAATAAAGCTGTTGATTATACGTTAAAAATTCCCATGCAATTACATGCGCGCTCTTTAAACCTTGCAATGAGCGTAGCTATAACAACTGGGGAAGCACTTCGCCAAATTGGTTATAATGAAAAATAAAGCTTTATAAAAAATACAAAACGTCCGTCAAAACCTTCAAAACTTTAGAAAAGCATTCATGCATTACCCATGAATCTTAGAAAGAGTAAAGCCACTCTTATAAGATCTTATAGTATTCCTACAATTTACGTCATTCTGCTCCTAATATCTATAAAATGGCGGCGCAAAAAGCTCAATAACAACAGAAGATTATTTTTAAAGCCAACATTATAGATTTATTTTTTTTAATAATTCATCTTGATCTATTAAAAATCCGCTTTCAATCCATATCATTTCTAACTCTTTAAGCTTTTGCCCTATAAGTACTCCTTTAACTAAGCCTTTTTTTATTAACTCCTTACCACTAACAGGAAAAGCTGGGATTTCCCATTTTTGCGCAAGCTGATAAAGCCTGATATAATTTCCCGCTTTTTTCAAAGCTTCATTCTTCTCCGGAACATCAACATATGCTGCAGCTATAGATAAGGACAATTGATCTAAAACCGGCTGTCGCCCATGAAAATAAATCAATTTTTTAATAAAATGATCTGAACAATTTTGGCTAATCACTTCCAGCTCTGCCCACTTCTTCAACCGTGTTGTTTCTTTATTAGATAAACGTAAGCGATGAGCCATTGCATGAAGACGTACGGGATCGGGAGGGAGCATACTTTCTAATCGTAACAACGGATCAGCTTTCCAACCAAGAATCTGTTCTATTTTCACAAGTGAGTGAATTGTATCAATGCCCCATTTTTCTGTTTCAGGAAAAATAATCGTCAAAATTCCACTTTGGCGCATCCATAAAAGAGCACGTACTGGATCCGAGACAGTGAGGAGTTTTTTCATTTCTCCCCAAATACGTTCAGACGAAAGCTTGTGCAAACCGTTCTTTAAACAAGCACATGCCTTTAACCCTTGCGCATCAGGTCTTCCTGCCCCATACCAAGCAAAAAAACGGAAAAATCTCAAAATACGCAAATAATCCTCACGAATACGATTTTCTGCGATACCAATGAACCGTATTGTTCGGCTGGCAATATCGTTCAAACCTCCTACTGCATCATAAAGTTGGCCATCAGCATCACAGTAAAGAGCATTAATAGTAAAATCCCGTCGTTCAGCATCTTTTTGCCAATCACGACCGAAAATTACTTTTGCGTGACGACCATCCGTTTCAATATCAGAGCGGAGCGTTGTAACCTCATAAGAACATGATTCAGTAACCACAGTCACCGTACCAAATGCAACACCTGTAGGAATAGCCTTAAATCCTGCATTTTCCGCACGCGCTATAATTTGTTGTGGCAAACAAGTTGTAGCAATATCGATATCACTGATAGGCTTCTCTAACAGCTGATTGCGCACTGCACCACCGACAACACGTGCCTCCTCACCCTCCAAAGACAAAATATGAAGAATCTTTTGAATACAACTATGCTGCAACCAATCAACATGTTTGAAATTTTGTACTATACTCACCTTTTAACCTTTTAAACAAATTGGTATCCTCCTTCAGGAACAGACTGATACTTTTATAGAGCAATACCTCTTGATACACCATAAAATAACGCTTCCCATCCCAAATAGATTTCTCTCTATGGACACAAATTAAAAAAATAAAGTATTATACTTCTTTTATCGTCATTTTCTGTTACAAATCATAAAATATCATCATCATGCAGAAGAAATTATCAATTTTGAGACAAATACCTTAAGGAAAGAATATGAGTCAAAGCGATACACTATCCAATTCTACTGCAGAGTCCAGTATCAATAATGAAGCTCAAACACTCATCAATGGTATTGATGCAGCACACAAAGAAATGGATACTCTAAAACAAGAAATTGATAAAGTTATTTTTGGTCAAAGCTCTGTAATTGAATACGCTTTAACGACCATTTTAGCTGGTGGACATGCCCTTCTTGTTGGGGTTCCAGGAGTTGCTAAGACGCGCCTTGTTGAAACATTAGGAAAAGTATTGGGGCTTGATGAAAAACGCATCCAATTTACACCAGATTTGATGCCATCAGACATTATCGGTTCTGAAATCATGGATCTAGATAAAAATGGTAAACGTTCTTTTCGTTATATTCAAGGGCCTATCTTTACCCAACTTCTCATGGCTGATGAAATTAATCGCGCCTCTCCACGCACCCAATCAGCTCTTTTACAAGCTATGCAAGAATATCACGTTACCGTTGCTGGAACTCGTTACGATTTGCCACAGCCTTTTCATGTACTTGCAACCCAAAACCCTCTCGAACAAGAAGGAACTTATCCGCTTCCCGAAGCACAGCTAGATCGTTTTTTGATGCAAATTGATATTGATTATCCTGATTTGACAACAGAGAGACGTATTATTTTAGAAACAACGATAGAAAAAAATCGAAGTGCAAAACCAATTTTATCAACTCAAAAACTGCAAAAAATTCAAAAAATCATTCGCAAAATGCCTATTTCGGAAAGCGTTATTGAGGCCATTTTAAAATTAGTTCGTTCAGCTCGTCCTCATAAAGACAATACCCTCGCAAACACTTATATTGCTTGGGGGCCTGGTCCTCGGGCATCGCAAGCACTTTCACTTTGTGTTCGTGCTCGTGCTCTTTATCATGGACGCTTAGCTCCTTCACTTGATGATGTTGAAACATTAGCTCAACCCGTATTACAACACCGCATGGCACTCAATTTTTCTGCGCGTGCGGACAATATAACTGTAAAAGATATTATTAAAAATCTTGTGAAAGACGCCCTCTAATGGCTATCGGCACAAAAACTTCAAAAAAATCTCCACTATCCCTCGCTGCTAAAATGCATGAAGATGCGGGGAAGATGCCGTATTGTATTCTACAAGCACGCCTAATCGCCAACACATTGATAACCGGATGGCATGGCCAACGTAAATGCGGTAACGGAGAAAATTTTTGGCAATTTCGCCCTTATTTTGAAGGGGAATCCATTACGCGTATTGATTGGCGCCGCTCAGCACGTGATGAACATACTTACCTACGTGAGCATGAATGGGAAATAACACAAACAGTTTGGATTTGGCCTGATCAAAGCGCTTCCATGCACTATTGTTCGCGCTTCTCCAAAACCTCCAAGCACGATTATGCTATCATTCTTACTTTTGCATTAGCAACAATTCTTGCCCGGAGCGGCGAACATATTGCAATTCCAAATTTAGTGCCACCTACGATGGCATCCAATGTCATAGAACGTATGGCTTTAGCTTTGATCAATTATCAATCAGAAAATCCATTTCCAGACTTTTCCACTATTACGCGTTTTTCACATGTAATTATAATAAGCGATTTTCTCGATCATCCTGAAAAAATCATCCAACATTTAGATATTTTGTCCGCAAAACAGGTTACTGCTCATTTAATTGAAATTTCTGATCCCGTAGAAGAGCACTTCCCTTATAAAGGTCATACAGAATTTTTTGATCCCGAAACGCAAGAAAAACACGTTTTGAAGAAAGCAGAAGATCTCCGTGAACGCTATTGCAAGCTGTATCAAGAAAGACGACAAAAATTAGCAGATTTTTGCTTACGCCAAGGATGGACTTATAATGTAAGTACAACTGATCGACCTTTAACAGAAATAGTTTTGCAACTTGCAAATAAAATGAGTAGCTCTTCATCTTACGTAAGGAGGTCATTTTGAATTTTGGTGCTCCCCTGATTTTATTAGGGCTTCTAGCTCTACCTGTCATTTGGTGGTTGTTGCGAACAACACCTCCTGCTGCGCGTAAAGAGCTTTTTCCTCCATTACGTCTTTTGCCTACATCAACAAATCAGCAAGAATCTACAAACCATACACCTTGGTGGTTACTATTGTTACGCTTAACTATAGCAGCTCTGATTATTATTGCTCTAGCACGACCTACCTGGAATGAAAATCCAATTATACTCTCTGGAACTCAACCTCTTGCAATTATCATCGATAATGGATGGGCATCTGCAAAAGAGTGGAAAAAACGTATTAGTGTTGCAGAAACTCTTCTTACACAAGCAGAAAAACAAAAAAAAAATATCTATCTTCTTGCGACAGCTGAAAATGATATTGCCGATATTGATCCTTTACCTGCAAAAGAAATAAAACAGCGTTTAATGCATTTGCAACCCCAACCATGGCCTGTAGATCGCGTGCGTGCATTTAAAAAACTCTCTGAAGCAACCAAAGGTAAACTTCTCGATATTGCATACTTAAGCGACGGATTACATACAAGCGAAGATGATCAAGCTTTTTTTCTTATTCAACAATTAAAACCAAAAACATTCTTATGGTATTTAGCCGATATTTCTGATTTAACTGGCATAACAGCAATAGAAAATAAAAACGGAAATACTATCGCACACATTATTCGTGCAACCACACACGGTGAATCTGCAGTTACATTAAACTTTTATGATTTAAATAATCAATCGCTTGGCCGTTTTACAACAAATTTTCATGAAGGAGAAACAACAGCCGTTGTTCCTTTTAACTTACCACTTGAATTACGTAATGATATTGCGTGGATAAAAATCGAAAACAATGCGAATACCGCTTCAACTTTCTTAGTTGGTAGTCATAATCGAATAAACCGTGTTGCTCTCTTATCACCAAGCATCAATGAAATGGCACAGCCTCTGCTTTCTCCATTTTATTATATTATCAAGGCATTACAAGGTCATACACAGCTTATAACAGCAGGAGGTAGAGAGCTTTCAATTGATATTGATCTCTTACTCCAACAAAATCCATCTGTTTTCATTATGGGTGACATTATTAATATGTCAAAAGAGGCAGAAAAAAAGCTATCTAATTTCGTGAATAAAGGAGGAACTCTCATCCGCTTTGCAGGAGAAAATTTAAGCACTATAGAACATCATGATAGTCTACTGCCTGTGCCACTGCGTCCTGGAAAGCGTCTCCTTGGAAGTGTTATGTCTTGGGCTCAACCGCAAAAACTTGCACCTTTTGCAAAAAATAGTGTCTTTTCTGACCTTCCTTTCCCAGAAGATATCACTGTTTCACGCCAAATTCTAGCAGAACCAAGCCCAGATCTTTTTGAAAAAACATGGCTCAGTCTTGCTGATGGAACGCCTCTTATTACAGCTGCGAACCGCGGGAAAGGTACACTCATTCTTATTCATGTCGCGCCCGACCTTACATGGTCAAATCTTCCCCTTTCTGTTTTTTTTACGCAAATGCTGCAAAAATTAATCACATTGAGTAGCTATGAAAATAAAGATCCAACGCATATCAAAACAACAATAGCACAGCGCCCTTGGCGAACATTGACCGCTGATGGTTTCCTACAAACTCCACCACCTTATGTTGTTCCACTCGTTATTGATGCACAAAATCCGCCGCTTCCTTCTTATCGTACCCCACCTGGACTTTATGGCTTTAAGAATAATTTTTATGCACTTAATCTCTTAAATCATTCATCAAAGCTAATAAAGCAATCTTTATTACCTGCTTCTTTAAGTGAGAATCCTTTGTCCTATAATACAAAAGAGAAACATCTCATTGGACCACTTTTAGGATTAGCCGTCTTATTATTTGCATTTGATAATTTTCTAGTTTTATGGATGGGAAGACCTTTTTTTCTCAATAGACGAAGCAATATGCTCCTCTTTTTTTCTTTTATAATGGGTTTTATTACACTATTTTTATATGTCCCAACCATTTATGCACAAAATAAAAAAAATTATGATGAAACCATAGTACAAGCAGCTGGTGCTACTCATCTCGCCTATGTTATAACAAACAATCATGAAATAGATACAGCGAGTAAGAGCGGATTAGAGGCATTGAGCCAATTTATTGCAGAACGTACAATGCTCTCTCCTGGTTCTGTGGTAGCACTTAATCTTGATAAAGATGAACTCGCTTTCTATCCTCTCATTTATTGGCCGATTGACGCTAACAGTCCTTTACCGACACAAAAAAGTATTGAAAAAATAAATCATTTCATGAAACATGGAGGGACAGTTTTATTTGACACACGCGACCAAATAAACACTAACCTTAATCTGGAAGGCGAGGCTACTCCAGCAACCCAAAAATTACGAACCATATTAAAAGGATTAAGTATTCCAGCAATTGAACCAGCATCCACTGATCATGTTATTGCTCGTTCTTTCTATATTATGCCGGATTTCCCTGGTCTCTATCGCGGTTCGCCTTTGTGGGTTGAATCATCATCAATGAATAAAAAAAATAAAAATTCTCTTTCTACGGGTGATAATGTAAGCTCTCTCCTGATCACCGCTAATAATTTTGCTGGTGCTTGGGCATTAGATGAGAAAGGTATGTGGAAATATCCACTTATTTCTAATGATCCGATGCAACGCTTGTGGGCATTTCGTGCAGGATTAAATATTATTATCTATGTGCTTACAGGCAATTACAAGGCAGACCAAGTCCATGTTCCTGCTCTATTAGATCGCTTTAACAGAGAAAGAAGGCAATGACATCATTTTTCACTTTTCAGCCTTTTTTACCGATTTTTTGGATTCTACTATTGGGAGGGATATCCACTCTCTTTGTGATTATCGGCCTCATTGCACAGCGTCAAGGATCCTTATTGCGCCTTATAACATTAGTCTCTCTCATCCTTGCTATTCTTAATCCAATGATCATAAAAGAGCAACGTGAACCGCTCAAAAGCACCGTAGGAATTGTCATTGACCGTAGCGAAAGCCAAAAATTTGGCACACGCACAAATGATAGTGATGAAGCATATGCACAATTAACCGATGCACTGGCGCAATATCCCCAATTTGAGCCACGCTTTATCGATGCTGGAAAACTTTCCAATAATCAATATGCCCCCACAACGAATTTATTTCATGCACTAACACAAACTATATCCGATGTACCATTATCTCGTTATGCAGGCACAATCTTTATCACCGACGGACAAGTGCATGACATTCCAGAATTATCCAACCTTTACCATAAAGCACCTATCAATGCCCTTATAACAGGAAGATCTGATGAATTTGACCGCCAAATTAAGTTTATTTCTCCTCCTCGTTTTGCTCTTATCAATAAACCACACATACTCTCCATTTTAGTAGAAGATAAAGGACAACGTCCAGAATCTTTACCAGCGAAAGCAAATATTACGGTAAGCGTTAACGGTCAAGAAACAGGTCATTATTCCGTAACTCCTGGTATCGTTTTTCAAACTGAAATCACTCTTCCCCATGCTGAAAAAAATATCATTCAAGTTTCAACCGATACACATAAAGATGAATTAAGCTTTGAAAACAATCGTGCCATAACTGTTATAAAAGGAATCAGAGAAAACCTGCGCGTTCTTCTTGTTTCAGGTGCACCTTATAATGGTGAACGGACATGGCGTGATCTTTTAAAAGGTGATTCCAATATTGATCTTGTTCACTTCACTATTTTGCGTCCCCCTAGCAAGGCGGATAATACCCCATTAAGCCAGTTATCGCTTGTGGTATTTCCTACAACAAAACTATTTGTTGAAGATATTAATAATTTTGATCTCATTATCCTTGATGGATATCAGCATTCTTCTGTTTTTCCACTAATTTATTATGATTATATCGCTCAATATGTACAAAATGGCGGTGCACTGTTGATGGTAACAGGACCTGAATTTACCCAGCAGTACTCGCTTGCTAAAACCCCTTTGATCAGCATTTTACCCGCATTACCAAATGGTATTATTATTCAAAAGCCTTTTCATCCCACAATAACTAAAGAAGGTGAGCGTCACCCTGTTACACGAGATCTTGCAACGCCATCTTATCCAGCCTCTCAATGGGGGCAATGGTTACGACAAATTGCAATCAAAAATGCAGACAAAGTCACTGCTCTGATGAAAGGAGCTGATGAGCAACCACTTTTACTCCTTTCTCATGTTGGGAAAGGACGTGTAGGCATGTTGCTTTCTGACGAAAGTTGGCTTTGGGCACGAGGTTTTGAGGGTGGTGGTCCTTATGCAGCTCTTTATCGTCGAATTTTCCATTGGCTTATGAAAGAACCCGAACTTGAAGAAGAAAAATTAACCGCTACGAGCGACCACCACCTTTTAACAATCCGTCGCCAAACACTTAAAGATTATCCAGAATCAGCAGAAATAACCTTTCCCTCTGGGAAAAAGGAAAACATCACACTTACCAAAGAAAAAGAAGGTGTATTTACTGCAACCGTTGACACTAATGAAATAGGGATTTTTACTATCAAAAATGGTGATCTAACAGTGCTTGCTTCTGTCGGTGTAATCAATAACCTTGAATTGTATGATATAATTTCAACAGATGAAAAATTAACCTCCATCAGTAAACATACTGGAGGACATATCACGCGTTTACACAACGAAAAAAAAGAAAGAATCAACATTCCTCCTATAAAGCTTCTTCAATCAAAAGCAGGGCAAACGCCTCCCCCTGCTCGTTCAATTGTTTTAAAAGAAGCAACTGAAACCCGTTTAATCACCGCTTCCTATTTTTCAATCTTTTCTGATTTTTTTGCGCTACTCACCTGTCTTTTCTTACTGAGTAGTGTGTGGTATCGTGAAAGCCGTTAAAAATTTTGAAAAATTGCATCTTATTTTTTAAAAATGTAGCTTAACCCTGTAAAAGTATAACATCCGTAATAGACGAAAATATACCGTAGTTTTCCTACCTTTGATAATTTAAAGGCAAACAAAATATAAAAGTTTCAAAAGACTGTTTTCCGCATTTTAGACAAATATCTACCCATTTCGTACTTCTTTTTTACTTCAAAAAAACAGCTTATCTTATATTATTTTATTGCCTAAATTGTTTTGGACACTATGCTAACACTCATGTTTTATCTTGCCCACATATCAGATATCCACCTTTCACCATTACCGCAACCTACTTTATTTGAGCTGTTTGGAAAACGCCTTACTGGCTATCTAAACTGGCAAAAAAAACGTAAAAGCCAAATGGCAATTAATGTGCTAGAAACATTAATGGATACCTTAAAAAAGAAAAATCCTGATCATCTTGTGATCTCTGGTGATCTTGTTAACCTTGCTCTAGATAAAGAATTTAAGCAAGCATATAATTGGCTACTAAACCAAGATAAATCTAAAAATATTTCTCTAATATTTGGAAATCATGATGCTTATGTTCGTGGAGCATTCCGAAAGGCATGTACTCTTTTTCAACCTTGGATCAAAAGTGATTTTTCTCCAGAAAAAAACACTCTACCCTTTCCTTACATGCGCATTCGCAATAATGTAGCCATTATAGGTGCATCTTCAGCCATTGCTACACCGCCTTTTCAAGCTTCTGGATATTTTGGAAAAATGCAAGCACAAACGTTATCACAACTTTTGGATGAAGCTGCTGCACGAAATCTCTTTCGTGTAATAATGATACACCATCCACCCTTTCACTATGCAACATCTTGGCATAAAAAATTATGGGGAATAGAACGTTTTCTAGAAGTTATTAAACATCATGGCTGCGAACTCATTCTTCACGGACATACTCATTTACCCACATTAAATACCATTGAAGAAAAAACACCTGTTGTTGGAGTCGCCTCCGCATCACAAGCTTTTGGTCACAAAAAGCCACCAGCGAGCTTTAACTTATTTGCCATTGAGCGCTCTCAAAACCAGTGGCATTGTCAGTTAGAACGTTACAGCATAATCAATCAAAAAAATGAAATGGCGTGCACTGAAAAAATTGACTTAAGGCTACGCTAGAAAAAAGTATCTTTTAATAAGAAGAACTCTTTATATAAAAGGAATAGCCGTTGTACCAAGAGGTAATTTAGCTTCATCTTCAGGCTCTATATGAATAGAAATATGCACGTTATCAAACTCTTTTTCAAGGACATCTTCAATTTTATTGCAAATTTGGTGAGCTTCTCCTACTTGCATCACAGCTGGAACAACCAAATGAAACTCTATGAAAATAATTCTTCCAGCAACACGCGTCCGCAAATCATGCACTTCAAGAGCACCATGAGCATTGGCAGAAATAAGATCACGTATCCGTATGGTTTCACTTAATTCAACCCCTACATCCATTAAACCCTGAACGGCATTTCGAATCACTTTTCCTCCCTGAAAAAGAATATTAACAGCAACAATTATTGCTAAAATTGGATCCAAAATAGCCCATCCACCAAAAAAGGCAGCAAGTAAACCAATTAAAATGCCAAGAGAAGTAAAAAAATCTGTTATGAAATGCACTCCATCAGCTTTAAGAGCTGGTGAACGATGGATTTTTCCTTGCTGGATAAGAATCCAACCCCATGCGTAATTTATGATACTCGCTGCAAGATGAATAACGAGCCATATTCCAGGTTTTTGTGATATTACAACAGTTGATAACGCCATCCATGCTTCTCTTAAAATCAGAACTGCTGCAACGATGATCAATACTCCTTCAAGAATAGCAGAAAAATATTCTGCCTTATAATGTCCAAAAGGGTGATTTTGATCCTCTGGCTTCATACTTACTTTAATAGCCCACAACGTAGCCAACGATGCAAGTATATTTATAATTGATTCTAATGCATCAGAATAAAGCGCAACCGAACCCGTAATATAATACACCCAATATTTTAAAGCAAAAACGATACAAGAAACGAAAATAGAGTATAGGATTAAGCGTTTTATATTGATTTTTACAACCATAGCCACCCATCCCTCTTCTTCACTAAATAAATAATAACTTCAGAATCTACCTTGTGATATTTTGCCATGTTGTAAATATTTCAGCAATATAACAGAATTCTTAGAATAGCATAAATGGCTACAATGCATTATTGTCATTTATAAAAATGATCCTAAACAGCTGAGATTAGGGAATTGTGAAAATTATCCCCAAAAAACAAAAAACTCTCAAAAGGAATCTTATCTCATATTATCATTCAAATGCACTATACGAATATATCATCCATTATTTTTCAGTATAATTGCATAAAAATAAAAGACTCCTTCACACTCAGATGCACCCTTATTTCTACCTTGTATCAAGGTATTGTGTACAAAAAAGCTTTCACTCATTGACTGAATAATAAAGGAAACCCTTATCCCTCCCCTCAAAAAAAAAGAATCTGGGCATTGGGGGACCCAGATTCTTTTCCTTTAGCAAGTAAAGGCGCATAGGACTCAGGAAATAGCGGGGACCTAAATCCTACGCCCGATACGCATACAACATCCATTGTACCGCACCCGGTACTTATAAACTATACCTATGGTTGTGCTTTGTCAATGATAATTCTACCTTAGGTTAAATTAATAAAATTTTTTCATCACTCTATTAAAAAATAAACATCTAGAAATTTAGAAAAACAGCATCAATTTTTAGAGTATGGATTATCATAGAAATCTACTAAATTGGTGATTTATGCCTAAAAACTGATAAGATATTTATAAAATATCTCTTTTTGAACGGTAAAATCATTTATGGCTAGAAACAAAATAACATTATCAGTATTATCGTATTCGAAAGGATTTTCTATTCTGCTATTGCTTATTACACATCTCACGCTGAAAAACCTCATCGTTTACAGCAAGAATCTAAGGCATAGTTATTTTTCAATTTGATCTTTATTATTGAATGTACTGCAGCGAATCTCACTCTTCAACTCCCTAAAAAGAAATACCTTGCAAGATTTAAATATGAGCAGTGTGATTTTTACTTCTAATGCTCTGATAAGGTAAAAGCTATCAACGTACTAAAAGTAAAACATATCTTGTTAGCTTATAAAGTGAACGATGCAAGCATTGCTATCAGCAACAAGAACCCATCCAAATGAACCAGAATCTTGTTAACCTGCCGTAGGAAATACCACCTTTTAAGGAGAAGAGAATATTAATTAGAAATATCATTCTAAATTTATACCCATTTTAGAATCACCATAACTAACATACCCATATCCCATTCATTGCATTCCACAATATCATAGATAATACTACAGATTTCCATATTCATTATTGCATGAGTGATACTTATAAATGCACAACACAACCAGTATTAAAAAATTTTACAAACTCTTCCAGCAATCTTTAATTTTTATTCTATATAGTATTTTAGAACTGTCATTATAGATGCTATTTTTCACAACGCCGTCGCTCTTACCAATAATAAAATTATTATTGACAAAACCTCATATAATCTGCCTTTATCGTAAATCGATCAGAATTTCTACTGATGCAACTCTATAAATATCCTATAACCAAAACGCTGATGTGAACAATTTTTTAAAAAATTTTAAATGACACCGGTTTTCACCTTTATGTTTTCTTCTTTCCAACGCTTCTCAAAAAAACAAAATCCATAAAATAGACAACACCTATTTATTTATGAAAACAGAGGATGACAGCTACCCAATCCGTGTTTTGCAAAAATCAGAATCCTTGCATATTACTATGGTGGCCTTATTAGTTTGATAGCTTCACTATCTCCCAGAATCAGGCGCTTATGTTAGCGCCTTTTACCAATTCTAATAAACTTTGCTAAAAGAAATAACACTTTAATAAAAATATCTCCCCCACGAGAAATATATATTATTTACAAGAAACGTTTGTGTGCAGTCCAGGAGAAACAGTAGCTGTTTCTGTGTTACACAAAACTCGCTGCAACATCATTTCAGTACGAGCAGCACGTTTTGAGTACGCAACAAACCCACCCCCAAGAACACGTGCTTCATTACTATTCCCATCATAAAAAACACAAGCTTGCCCTGGTGCCACACCATCTTCATATTCTAACAAGTTAACAAAAAACCCCCCATCTTGATAATGTAACCGAGCAAGATGTGGAGGACGCGTTGAACGAACTTTTACAGCTACTTCAATACCATCTGAAGGAAAATCATCCAACCGCTCATCACCAAGCCAATTTACGTCACGTAAAAACAGCTGATGTGTTTCCAACATTTCACGTGGACCCACAATAACACGCGCATTTTCTACATCGAGATAAACAACGTAAAGTGCTTCACCAGTTGCAACACCAATGCCACGACGCTGACCAACAGTATAATTGACTATTCCCGAATGTTTTCCTAAAATTTTTCCATCAATATGTACAATAACTCCAGGATTAGCAGCCTCAGGTCGTAACTTTGTGATAATATCAGAATATTTCCCCTGCGGAACAAAGCAAATATCCTGACTGTCATGTTTATTAGCAACAACAAAACCCATTTCTTCTGCTATTTCACGAACACGTACTTTCGGAAGATCGCCTAGTGGAAAACGCAAATAGTCAATCTGCTCTTGTGTTGTTGCAAAAAGAAAATAACTCTGGTCACGCTCAAAGTCGAGAGGACGGAAAAGTGACCGGTGCGCACCAAGAAGACGACTGCGAATATAATGACCTGTTGCCAAAGCATCTGCACCCAATTCCCGCGCAGTTACTAATAAATCAGCAAACTTTACAGTTTGATTACATGCCACACAAGGCACAGGCGTCTCTCCGTGTACATAACTTTCTGTAAAAGGATTTATTACAGCTTCACGAAATCGTTCCTCATAATCAAGAACATAATGCGGTATTCCTAATGTCTCTGCCACACGACGCGCATCTTCAATATCTTGCCCCGCGCAGCATGCACCAACACGATGTGTTGCAGCACCATGATCATAAAGCTGCAATGTAATCCCAATTACATCATAACCTTCTTTTTTCAAAAGACCTGCAACAACTGACGAATCAACTCCACCAGACATCGCAACAACTATGCGGGAATTTTCAGGTCGTCCCGGCAAATCAAGACTATTTAAAGACATATATTTATTCTCTACTTAAAATGTGCATCATGTGATTAATATTTTGCACACTCTTTACCGTTTTTTATATTATCTTTTTATCCTTTTCACAACCAATAGCATCATTTTTAAAAGACAGCTTCAAGAACAAAAAGAGTTGATGAAAATTAAGAAAAGATAAAAGTATTTTTTATCCTTTTATAAAAAATCCAATTAAAATATCATAATAGATCATTCCGCTTATCTTTGTAGCATATCGTTTACGTATTCACTTATTTTATTCATTTTTCTTTTAACGAGTTTAGCTCTTTTTTAAAGTTCATGTTTTAAAACAAATCAAGTCCTTGACAAAAATAGAAGGATACAATGACTGATTTGACAAAAAACCAAATAAAATATGTTATTGGACCGGATGGGAGTCCACTCACCATCGCCGACTTGCCGCCTAAAACAACAAGGCGCTGGGTGATTCGTCGTAAAGCTGAAGTTGTTGCAGCTATCCGAGGTGGATTGCTAAGTCTCGAAGAGGCGTGCCAACGCTATAGTCTAACCGTAGAAGAATTTCTTTCATGGCAAGACTTGATCGATCAACACGGTTTAGCTGGATTACGAACGACTAGAATTCAACATTATAGACAATAATCATAATTGTGCCAATAATGATTGAAACTCAGTTTTAAATACTATTCAAAACAGCCAGACTTTATCAAGCTTGGCTGTTTTTTACCTCAATACAAGTGTTTTTCAGATCTTAATCTAAAAATAATGGCTTTCATTACCCAGTCATCGAATTAGGTTGAATCAAAATATGATCATCGTCGATACCAGACATATTTTCTTTTACATCAAGAATCTGTACACGCTGCAACTCTGTACTGATTTCACGTAGAGTTGCCTCAGCATTTTTTTTCTGAATCTGTAAATCATGAATTGAATCGACAAGATTATCACGCCTTTGCCTGGCAGCACGTGCAAAAGCCGAATAAGCAAAATGATGAATATCACTATTTCCAGATTTACGTTCTTCACTACTGATTTGTGCTTCTAGATCTGAAACTATTCGTTCAAATTCTGCGATCATCATATCAAGCTGGGCAATTTCACGACGCTTCCCACGCTCTTGAAACATCTTCAATTTCAACATACTTTCCCGTGACTTCATACTCTCTACTCCTTGATTGTGCTCATCCCACAATCCCTATTCACACCATTTACTCACTTCACTGCTATCTTTTTGAAGAAAAACAGAGATCACTCTTGTTAATAAAATTATGAATTTCAGGACTTTCCTTAAAAGATCTGCGAACATAGCCTGCTTTAAAGAGCAATAATCATTCTTTACGTTTTTTCCCTGTAGTCCCCACCATAATCCACCCTCATTTATAAAATGAAGAAATTTAAAGCTCAGTAAATAAATATCACAATTTTAAAAAATTAATTTGAAATAATCTACTATATTTTTTAAATGAAGAATTAACAGAAAAGGCAATTCATTTTTCCACTAACTTTAAAACATATGATTTTTTTCAAAATAATTTTGTTAACCACTTTTTAAAATAAAAATGTTTTGTTAACCACTATCGTACATAGTGGGAAATTATCGTAAATATTGGGAAATTCAGTGGTGATTGTTACGCGTACTGCTGAAATGTTCATAGACACTTTATAACAATAAGTGTTTGTTTTTATGAATCATTTTATAAACATTGGTTTTACCAACTGTTGTAAAACAAAGCAGCTCCGCTTGATTCCAAAGGAGCGAAATGAGGGATCTAACGATGCGCGTATTGTTAATTGAAGATGATAAAGCAACCACTCAAACCATTGAGTTAATGCTAAAATCAGAAAACTTTAATGTTTATATCACGGATCTAGGTGAAGAAGGCATCGATTTAGGAAAGCTCTATGATTATGATATCATTTTGCTTGATCTAAATTTACCTGATATGTCAGGCTATGATGTTTTACGAACCTTAAGATTAGCAAAAATAAAAACCCCTGTTCTCATTCTTTCTGGCATGGGAGCTATTGAAGATAAGGTGCGTGGTTTTGGCTTTGGTGCTGATGATTACATGACTAAGCCTTTTCACAAAGACGAATTAATTGCACGTATTCATGCAGTTGTGCGTCGTTCTAAAGGTCATGCACAATCGATTATTGTTACCGGTGACCTCACTGTTAATCTTGATGCTAAAACAGTCGAGGTTTCAGGACATCCTGTCCATTTGACTGGAAAAGAATATCAGATGCTGGAGCTTCTATCTCTACGCAAAGGCACCACACTCACTAAAGAAATGTTTCTCAATCATCTTTATGGTGGAATGGATGAACCAGAACTTAAAATTATTGATGTCTTCATCTGTAAACTGCGAAAAAAGCTGGAAGCAGCATCTTCCGGTATAAACTATATTGATACAGTTTGGGGACGCGGTTATGTATTACGTGATCCAATTGAAGAAAGCGTACGTAAAACTGCCTAAAACGATAACAAGACACATTGTAAAATCTCGGGGGAGCGGGCCGAGGTTTTTTCTCTGTTTGAAAGAATTTTCACAAAAAGCCCCCTTTACATAGAAAGTCCTGAATCTTAAAGATCTTTCCGATTCAATTTTTTTCTAAGTCATCTTTTCCCAATGTGACCATCTTAAAATTATTTTAAAATATTTTCTCACTTTCTAAAATAATAAGATCATCAGTTTCATCGATCTTTATTTTCATAGATGTCATCTCAGCAAGTAACATCGTATAATAAAGCTGGATTACATGAGCATCGATACGCTCTTCCTTAAATTCTCCATTACATAATTCAATAAAATGAGGAGAAATCCGTAGAACTTTACCATAAATCTCAAATCGAAAAGAACGTTTATTCTCATCTTGCAAAATTATCACAACTATTTCACCACAACGAGAAATTGTTGCATTTGCAATCAATAGTAAATTAAGCAAAAGTTTAACTTCATCTTTTGGTAAGAGTAAAGCGGGAGCTTGCCATTTTAAAACTGCTTTTTCTTCCTTCATATATTGCTGAGCGACCTGCTCAGCGGAACGCGTGTCTATTTGAGACCCTACAGCTCCTGAAAAACCAAAAGCCAATCGTGCAAATTGCAAACGTGCGGAAGCATTCGCAACAGACCAACGCACTAATTGCAAAGCATCTTCATCAGCTCCACCCTCATCGTAGAGCTCCATCGCATTTTGAATGGCGCCAACAGGTGAAATCAAATCATGGCAAATGCGACTACAAAGCAAAGCAGCAAGATCAGTAGACTTCAAAGAAAAAGTTAGCGTCATAATTATTAATAACTCCCAGATTAAAAAATAAGATTATTTTGCACTAAAGCCCTTAACATCTCATGCAATGTGTATCATGTATATAGAGAACTTGACAATCACACTTAAATTTTTAGGAATAAATTCAGTAATCTAAATAACCTTACACCTTATTTTATTTGAATCAGATGAAAATTCTAATATTATCTTTTTGTTTGGAACTAATAAAAGGGGAAAACTCATGACTCTCTCTTTCCTATTACGCTGGTATAAAAATATCACACCCTTGATATTTCTTTTATTCGTAACCATAAATACTGCACATACTCAACCTCAACCAATGAGGCCAAATGAGCCACATTATTCTTTGCAGGAAATTATCGATTCTGGTCATATTTTTTTTGGAAAAACCGCAGATAGCATAGCAGTCGCAATTGAAAATATCTTTTCACAATATGGATATCCCAACGGCTATATCTTAGGGGAAGAAGCTTCCGGTGCTTTCTTTGCGGGATTAACCTATGGAGAAGGACAGCTTTTTACCAAAAGCCACGGTCAACATAAAGTTTTTTGGCAGGGTCCTTCTGTAGGATGGGATTTTGGGGGGCAAGGCTCCCGTTTAATGGTCTTAGTTTATGATCTCAAAAATATAAATAATTTATGGGGACGCTATGGTGGTATTTCAGGCTCGGCCTATCTAGTTGCAGGTGTAGGGTTTCACGTTCTTAAAAGGCATAATATTTTATTAATTCCAGTACGTACAGGAATTGGTGCACGCCTTGGCATTAATGTAGGGTATTTAAAACTAACACCCACACCAACATGGAATCCATTTTAAATGGACTTTCACTGAAAAGAGGATTTATGCTTATTCAATCATTGCTTTTTTTTATTCTTGGAATTGCCTCTATTTCCTGGTTATTAGTGCTTTTTTCCCCTCTTATTTGGCGCAGAGCTGTATACTTTGCACGGAAATTCGTTTCTACACAAATTCCATTATCAGTCACAGAAATGCAAGCAAACTATGATTTTCTCTGTGCACAACATGCTGTGGAGTTAGTACGCAATGAACAAAAATACAACTCTTTACAAAAAAAATACGCCCAACAGAAAATACAACTTAGCCAAACAACAGAAAAACTTCACAGGTTGTATCTATCTACACAATGTAATTCTTACATCCAACATGAAGAATCTATCGGAATAAAAGATGAAAAAAGTGCTTTTACAATAAATAATTTCATAATGGACATAAAAACTATGCGAGAAAAAATAACACACTATCTGCAATGTTTAGAAAAAATTCAAACAGATGAATTTGACGAAACTGCTAAGCATCAACTTCTCGATAAACTGCGCGAAGACACAAAAGAGCTAGCTGCAACATTAGCTGCCCAAATAGCTCTGCAGGAAGGACAATCTTCACCTATCAATACATTGATACAAAATTCCCAAAGCAAAGATGACCTAGCATCCCATATTAGCAAAAAAATAGCTCATACAAAAAAAACACCCCTTACATAGATTTTCTTTTTTTAAAGCCCTTACGAAGATCTGAATCAACCAATATCGACGGTTAATCCTTAACACAATGAATTCATTATCACATTGAGCAAGTAACATAAGATACAGCTCTATACATCAACGACTTTATTAATAGAATATCTTCACAGCTTTAACGCTATCTTTTAAAAATAACTCTCTAAAAAACAGCCTAATTTAAAGCTTATAAGTAATTTTAAAGATAAAGTATTTTATCAAGAATGATAAAAATCTCTTATTTTCTGAATAACCATATCTTGATCATTTTTTGTTAAATAAGGATGCATAGGTAAACTTAACACATAATTTCCTAAAGACTCAGAAATAGAAAGAGATCCCTTTACAAAAGGAAAGTGTTTATAAGCTGGCTGCTGATGTAATGGAGTTTTGTAATAAATCATTGTAGGAATAGAGTGTTTTTGCAGATACTCCTTTAGTTTATCTCTATTTTCCCCTACAATAATAGTGTATTGCGCATAAGCACAACGACCTCCCTCCTCCACTTTTGGGACTGTGACAATATCTTTCAAACCATCGGAATAATACTGAGCAATTGCCACACGTTTTTCCATCTCATCTTCAAATATAGCGAGCTTTTCTAACAAAATTGCAGCCTGAATTGTATCTAAACGTGAATTCAAACCAATGCGTACATTATCATATTGCGTTTGCCCTTTACCATGAAACAAAATAGAACGTAAAAGCGCCGCCAAATCATCATCATTGGTCATCATAGCACCCCCATCGCCATAACATCCTAATGGTTTTGCAGGATAAAAGCTGGTTGCAGCCACATCACCAAAAGCTCCACACATAGTATTACCACTTTTACCGCCTATCGATTGAGCACTATCTTCAATAATAAACAGGTTTTCCTTTACAGCTATCTCAGCAATCTGGAGATAGTCGGCAGGAAGACCAAATAAATCAACAGCAATAATTGCCTTTGGTTTAAGACGTCCTTCCTTTTTAATCATTTCGATCGCTTCACAAAGCTTATTGACATCAATATTGAATGTATCAGGCATAACATCAACAAAAACAGGTTCAGCTCCCACCAAAGCAATAACTTCAGCAGTTGCGGAAAACGTGAAGCTAGGACAAAAAACAGCATCACCTAAACCAATATTTTTAGCCATAAGGGGCATCTTCAATGCATCAGTTCCATTAGCACATGCAACCACGTGTTTAACACCAAGATAATCTGCCAATTGCTCTTCAAACTCTGTTACTTTTGGTCCTAAAATATATTTTCCACTCTCTAAAACGTGGGCAATTGCAGCATTAATTTTATCTTCAATGAGGGCACGTTGCGCCCCAAGATCTATGAATTGCATATTAACTCCATTGATAATTACAATAATACAAAACAAGTACTACTTATCTTTTTTTATCGATGATAATTGGCACTAGCAGTAGCTAAAATCCGTAAAATAGCAACAGCCTCATCACCATTTGTACGAGGCAATTGACGTGTTTTAATACAATGAAGGAAATGCTTCAGTTCACAAGTAAGCGGCAAATCTTCACAAACCTCAATATAATTCGGTTTATCAGTATGAAAATCCCACTCTTCATTTTTCTTCCACACAGAAAAGCGTTGAAATGCTAATTTACGATTCCATGGCTCCATATCATCAAAAACGAGCATAGCCTTTGTACCAACAACCGTTAAACGCCTTTCACGATAAGGACTAAGGCGCGAAGTAAAAAGATGACTACGCACACCATTTGGAAAAGTCATATGGATATGAGAAAAATCGGCAAGCTGATTGACCACAGCCGCTCCCTTCCCCTGGATTTCAGAGGGTTCACATCCTGTTAAAGCCAAAATCATTGAAAGATCATGAGGAGCAAGATCCCATAAAGCATCACTCTGTGTATGAAACTTTCCAAAGCCTAACCGATGAGAATAAATATAACGTATATCACCCAACTCTCCTTCTAACACTAATTCACGCATTTTTTCAAATGCAGGGTGAAAACGTAAAATATGGCTTACCATTAAAATCCGACCATATTCATTAGCAGCTTGAACTTGCTTCTCAGCATCCGCTACATTTAAAGCAATCGGTTTTTCAACCAAAACATCTTTACCATTTTTAACAGCACGCAGCACATTTTCCGTATGGAATTGTGGAGGTAACGCTATCACCAACGCATCTATATCTCTATGAATAAAAAGATCATTAGGCGGAATAGCTTTAACACCGTACATACTGGAAAAACTTTCAGCACAACCAATATCAATATCGGAAACCGCTACTAAAGCTCCAAAACTCTGGAGTGTTCGTATATGATTTTTACCCCAATCTCCACACCCTAAAACCGCTACACGTGGCAACATTTTTACGCCTTATCCTACTTAGTCATATAAAAAACATATTTCTATACATTCCATATCTAGGATAAAATAGAATGACAAGAAAAAAGCTTAAAATCGATGCTTGACATCTTACTATTCTACCTCTTATATCCGCAATATAAAATGAATTCCGATGGTATTTGTATTTTGGCGGAGTAGCTCAGTAGGTTAGAGCAGAGGAATCATAATCCTTGTGTCGGGGGTTCAAATCCCTCCTCCGCTACCGTTTTTCTATCAGAGTTTTTCATCTGTGTACATAGTCTGCACTAATTTAGCTTTCTATCCTGTTCTGCACCATATTTTTTCCCAAAGGGTTTCAAAAAAGTTTTTAAAAAACTTTGAAAGATTCTTAGTGTTTTTCTTTGTTTGCTCTTTTTTCCGTAAAAATGTGGCAGCCAAATTCGTAAAGTGATTGGCGTAAACCTTCGTTGGTGATATTTTCAAGCATCTTTTTCACATGCTTTTTGTCTTCCTCATTTGGAATTAATTTTACCGACGAACAATCGGTCAAAACAGATATACGCCTTTGTACAATCTTAATGCGATCGATAGCTATATACCCAAAAAAACCATTAATTCTATGAAGTAACTCATCTGTTTCATGAAGAACTTTCAATGCCATAAATCCTTCACAAGCTATAACAAGTGTTGCAGGTTGAAAAACGTCATCTTGATCTAAGCGACGTTTCCAAATAATTTTAAGTGGCATTGTATAATGACCAATATCGCATCCTGCAATTTGTGACCAATGCTCTATAAGCGCTACATTAAGACCGGTTCTCTTACGTAAAACGGGATCAAGCATTTTAAATACAGTCTCAGAAAGAGAATCAAAATGACGTTGTTGAAATTGTTTTCTCATTTTCTTGAGTACCGCTTCACCGTTCTCAGCCAATTTATCATTTTTAAAAGGATTTTCAAGAAACTTAAAAAGATCTTCTAAAGGCTATTTTAGGAAACTTATTCTTCTTTTAAAGCGCCTTACACCCCCCCTCTGCTGTCCCTAAAATAGAAAAACAGCAACAGTTTTATCCTCTTACAGCTTAATCAGCCGACCACATACGATTATTCTTTACTGACTATTTCTAGCATCTCTCCATGTTTTTGTCTTTATACTCCATTATAAAAAATTTGATAGAATAACAAGATGATTACTAGCTTAAATATAAATTGCAATATTATTACTGTATTAATGATAATATATAGTATTATTTTATAATAATAAATTATAATTATTATGTAAAATACACAATAAAATAATAACTCCAATTAACAATATTAAGTATTATACAAATAAATATATAATTTTATAAGAAAAAAATTTATCAAGCAACAATAAACATATTTTTCATGAACCCGAAAGCGCTAAATCCTGTATAAAAAACTTACATTCCTTAGCCATATATTTAATTAAAAGAGAAATACTATTTTAAATTGATATCTGCCCTGCCCTAGAATCTAAACGACATGACGAAATGACCAATGACACTGTCGACACAAATTAAGGATCAGAAACAATTAAAGAATAAAGACACTGCCACTGAAAAAAATCCAGCTTCTCATTAAAAATCAACAATCCTGACATAAGATCTAACACACCGTAAAATTTTAAAAAGCAAAAGATTCATATTTTCAATTAAATTAATAAATAACATAAAGTGAATAGATATTGCGAAGACAACGAAGCTAAATCCTTTATAGCTCTAACCTATTTTTCATACTAACCTAAAATAACTCACAACATATCAAAGTAATGAGATCAATTTCAGCCAGTCCAAGCTTCTGAAATGCCTTTATTTCCGAGCGGTATAAAATCTCAAAAACCTATACCAATACTTTTAAAATGATACTTAATAGAGGAAAGGATAAGACTACACTTCTAATCTTTTGCACCTACTACACTAGAATACTCGACTTGAAAAGGTAAAACAAAATAGCAAAGTACTTTTTAGCCTAAAAACGTAAAATGAATATTGTCAACCAATACAAAATAGATCAAATCAACAACCTTATTGATACAAATCAAAGATCACATTTTGATATTCCATCCCAAATCTCAAAGATAACCCTATTGTTTTAAAGAGCAACAAAAGACTTAATTAAAATTGCCAACAATACCCAAACAGATAGATACCATAGAACTCGATAAGACAATAGACGAAGTAAATTATTCCAACGTAAAATAAAATAATAATGCTAAAATCATACCTAAAAGTCGATAAATATCCGATTTATAATAACGCCATCAGGATACTACCAGGAGCTATATTATAGAATATTCTTAAAGCAAACAACATCTTTCCTTCAAGAATACGTATCATCTTTTTCTTAACTCAAAATTCTCAAAACCCCATCATATTGCTTCTTCTTGATACGAAATAGGATCAATACTCGCTTCAAAAAACATCTTTGTATAATCATTTTTTGCCTGCAGATGACGTAAATCATTATTACTGAGCTCTTCAAGAATAATACCTTTATGCATAATACCAACGCGTTCGCATATGTGAGCAATAACTGGAAGATCATGAGATACCATCAAATACGTTAACTGCCTTTCCTCTCGCAATGATTTCAACAAATTTAAAATTTCAGCCTGTACTGATACATCTAAGGCAGATGTTGGTTCATCAAGTAACAAAACTCCTGGTTCAATGATCAAAGCACGCGCTAAAGCAATACGCTGACGCTGCCCTCCTGATAACTCATGTGGATAACGATAAAGAAATGAAGAATCTAAACCAACTGCATGCAAAATATCATGCACACGTTCTTTTCTATTATCCATACCATGAATGACGAGTGATTCCGAAAGAACAGTATGCACCATTTTTTTAGGATGAAGTGAAGCATAAGGATCTTGAAAAACTATTTGGATACGACGCAAAAAATCTTTTTTTCTTTTCTTTAATACTTTTTCCCCATCAAAAATAAAGTCTCCATTATAATGAGGAATAAGCCCTATCAATGCATTCAAAATCGTTGATTTTCCGCATCCTGATTCACCAATTAAACCATAAGATTCGCCACGCTTAATGTGGAAATTGACATTTTTAACAACTGTTATTGCTTTGCGTCCATGCTCAAAAGTTACAGATAAATTAGAAACATCAATAATATTTTCACAATTGGTCACGGCAACGCTCCTTCAACACCATTAACAATCGTTGGACAATGTAGCCACTCAGGATCTCTCTCAGGGACTTCCAAAACATCAACTGGTTTATCAAGTCTCGGCAAACTAGCCAATAAAGACCGAGTATAGGGATGACGCGCACGCGATAAATCACACGCCGGCAATTCTTCTAAGATACGACCCGCATACATTACAAAAACACGATCACAAAAATCAGCAATCATGTTTAAATCATGGCTAATAAAAATAAGTCCTGTTCCAAATTTTGTTACAAGTTTGTCTAATACTGATAAAATCTGAGATCTCACAGTAACATCAAGTGCAGAAGTTGGCTCATCTGCAATAATCAAATCAGGTTTAGGAATAAGCATCATAGCAATCATAACTCGCTGTCCCATACCACCTGATATTTCATGAGGAAATAGTCGCATAACATGCTCAGGATTGCGAATTTGAACAGATTCCAACATAGAAATTGTTTTCTCCCTCGCATCCACCTTTGAAACACGATAATGGATACGATAAGCCTCCATAATCTGATCACCAATTCGTATTAATGGATTAAGCGAATATTTGGGATCCTGTAAAATCATTGAAATACGCTTTCCACGGATAGTTTGCATATACGATTCACTTGCTGTCAATAAATCAATATCATCAAAACGCATTTTATCAGCTTTAACAATCGCTGACTTAGCACTTAACTGTAATATTGCACGTCCAGTTGTTGATTTTCCAGACCCAGATTCGCCAACAATTCCGATTTTTTCTTTTCCCATGGAAAAGCTCACGCCACGCACAACTTCTGAAATGCCACGTGTTGTAGGAAAAGAAATACGTAAATTTTCTATCTCTAATAATTTTTTATCCATTGCGAGGATCCAATACATCACGAAGCCCATCACCTAAAAGATTGAAGGCAAGACTTGAAAGCAATATTGCACAACCTGGCACTACAGCCAACCACCAACTTGTCATCATAAATTCACGACCTGTAGAAAGCATTGCTCCCCATTCAGGGCTCGGAAGTTGAGCGCCTAATCCTAAAAAACCAAGACCAGCAGCGGTTAAAATAATTCCAGACATATCTAACGTTAACCGTACAATAACTGAAGGAATACACATCGGTGCAATGTGAAACAAAATAATTCGCCAAGTAGATGCACCTTGCAGACGAATTGCTGAGACATAATCAGATGAACGTATGGTTAAAGTCTCAGCACGCGCTAACCGCGCTATTGGCGGCCACGCTGAAATTAAAATTGCAATAGACGCATTTTCAATTCCTGGCCCCAAAGCTGCAGAAAAAGCAAATGCTAAAATCAAACCTGGAAAAGCAAGAAAAATATCAACGATACGCATAAGGATAGTATCAACCCATCCCCCTACATAACCAGACACAGTCCCAACAATTAACCCTATAGGCCCGACAATAACTGTAGTGAGGAAAACAATATAAAGGGTGATCCGTGCACCAAAGATTATCCTACTAAAGATATCACGCCCTAATTCATCTGTCCCAAAATAATGTAGCATAGATGGCGGCTGCAATCGGTGTACAAGATCATTGCTAACAAAATCATGGGTAGCAATCCAAGGGGCAAAAGCAGCACACAGAATAATGATAAGAATAATGACCAAACCAAATACAGCCGAGAAATTATGAAAAAATTTAATCATTGAATGATAAATTTTTTGTACATTCGCTTGAATTATTGACCGCGGCACAGCCTCATTTAACCAATGCTTCAAAGAAAATAATGATTGCGATTTATTATGATTTATTGTTGCCATATTTAACGTGTCCTTGGATCAAAGATGTGATAAAGAAAATCAGAAAATACATTAATGATGACAAAGAGAAATCCTATAATCAAAGTACACCCCACAACTGCATTCATATCCCCTGCCAAAAGGGCATTGGTTAAATAACGCCCAAAACCGGGCCAAGCAAAAACTGTCTCTGTTAAGACAGCACCTTCTAGTAAAGAAGCATAAGAAAGAGCAACAACAGTGATAATCTGAACAGCAGCATTGCGAAAAGCATGATACCAAACTGTTCGCATCTGAGATAATCCCTTAACACGTGCAGTGATAATATACTCTTGATTAAGTTGTTCAATCATAAATCCACGTGTCATACGAGTAATATAGGCCATAGCGCCGAACGCTAAAATTAAAGCAGGCATAATAATATGGCCGAAAACATTGCGAAAAGCTTCCCATTGCCCTTGTCTAGCGGTGTCCCAAAGGAAAAATCCTGTCCTAGGTTCAAAAGAATATTCGTAAATAAAATCAATACGCCCTGGACCACCAATCCAACCAAGCTTAGCGTAAAACACCAATAAAGCCATCAATCCAAGCCAAAAAGTTGGTGTTGAATAACGAAGCAGCGTAAAAATACGAACAAAATAATCAACAAATGAATCGCGATACATCGCTGCAAAAATACCAAGCGGAATTCCTAAACTTGTACCAATAATCATAGCAACTGTTGCAAGTTCTAATGTTGCAGGAAATACACGCACAATATCTTCTAAAACAGGCCTTCCCGAAGTTAAAGCATCCCCAAAGTCAAATAAAAATATTTTGCAAAGATAATTCCAATATTGAACAATTAGTGGCTTATCAAGACCCAACTTGAAAAACATCGTATCATAAGCTTCTTGACTAATATTATCACCAAGAATAGCAAGAACAGGATCTAAAGGAAGAAGGTGACCAATAAAAAAAGTAACAGTTACCAAGCCAAGCAATGTAATAAATACAGAAATTAATAGCTTAAATACCTTTAAAAAAAAGATCCATACATATAAATTTCTCCACCTTTGTGAAACTATTGTATTGGCTTCTGGAAATGATAAAGTCATCTTGATAAGATCCTACATACCTATAAAACATGAGCATGACGTTCTCCTTCGCCATACAGTTGAACAAACTACAATCAAGAGCACCACACACAGTTCTTATTCAACTGACTGCGCATACTTTTCTGCACTATTGTAGTAAATATTAAAACTATTCCAAACCCACTTTTTTACAGCGGGTCCTACAGCAACGGTGTAATACGTCTGAAATAAATAAATCATAGGACCGTGCTTAAACACATAATGCTGTAGATCACGATACTGCTCAAAACGCTTATTCTGATCTTTCTCAAACAACGCATCCATCACCATTTTGTTTACAGTTTCATCATAATAACCAGCACGCCAAGCTAAATTCATCATATGCTTTTTTGTGAACGTCGGGTCAGGATTAAAAACATGATGAAACGAAGTAGGATGTCCATCAGGCTCAGTACTTGCCCATCCCATAATCGCCATGTCGTAATTTCTATTACGAACGCGACTTAATAATTGAACCTTTGCTACTTTTTCAATTGTAATATCAATACCAATTTTGCGCGCATTTTCTTGGAGTAACTGCGCAACTGACGACATGTAGGGAAGACTATCAATTAAAAGGTTGGCTTTAAACCCATTGGAATACCCCGCTTCACTTATCAGTTCTTTCGCCTTTTTTAAGTCTAACTTAAATGGGGATCCTTCTTTTTCGTTTAAAGCACCTGGTACGCCTAATGGCATATAACTTGCACGTGGCATAGCAATACCCTTTAAAACAGTTTTCCCAAGCGCCTCATAATCAACCAGATAACGCAACGCACGTCTTACTTTTTCATTAGCAAAAGCTATATTCCTGTTGTTCAGAGATAAATAAATAGATTGTGGTCGCAAAACACGAAGAATCCTAACTGCTCCTCCTTGTTTTTCAATATCTAGAACATCTTCTGAAGACAGATCTCGGGCTATATCTACATCGCCTTTTTCCAAAAGCAGCCTCTGACTCCCTGAGTCAGCAACATGCCGCACAATAATTTGATCAACTTTTGGTGCATCTCCCCAATAATGTTCTGTTGCTTTTAAGACAGCTTCTTCCCCTGAATTCCAACGCACCAATTTATAAGGACCAACACAAGCCGAACGGGTAGCTAAATATTTATTTCCCATATCACCATCAACACTATTTTCTTCAAGTGTTTGACGATCAAGAATAGTAGAAATATAGGATTGTCCGAATATAGACAATATAAGTTGAGCAGGATAAGATTTATCAAACTTCATTTGTAAAGTTTTATCATCAAGCGCTTTAATATTTGTTTCGATATTGTCTTTAGTAAACCCATAGTTCAAAAAAAGCTGGGCATAACTCATCCCCAATTTAACAGCACGCTGCATAGACCAAGCAAGATCTTGTGCAGTCGCAACTCTTCCATCATCAAATCTTAAATTATCACGAAGATGAAAAACAATTCTTTTTCCACCATCCAAGATATCCCAAGATTTGGCCATAGAAGGATTAAATTTAGTAGGATCTAATTGATTATAATCCACCAATGAACTGCAAATATTTTTTAATAATTCACTCGTTGTCGTTTCCATCGATTGCGCTGGATCAAAACTGCTAATCCCATCAATATTCCATGCCATCACCAATGTATTTTTAGATGATGCGCTTAATGGCAGTGGCATAAAACCACTCAAGAAGCCAATTGTCCCCACTAAAATACAAAATTTCTTTAATGTTGTTTTCTTCATCTTATCTTCTGGACACTTTATACATTAAACACTTGTGGTTTCTTTATTTTTCCCCTCAACAACACGATCATAAATTTTTCAAATTCTCTTTCTTAACTCCTAAAAAACAAACTCTCACCGCAGTTAAAATGAATATTTTCATATAATAGGGATATGAATTATCTTCTATAAACCGGATCTTAACCGCATTCTTATAGTGCCCCCCTTGATATCTAAGTATCTTACATGACTTTAAAACACAATCATACAGGGGAGCATTGCCATTATTTATGCTACTGCTACACTTTATTCATATTTTCTAGCACTTAATACGTATTTACTTCTCAATTGCACTATAAAAGACACGTGGAGCACTATTCCAAACCCATTTTTTAACAACAGGCGATAGAGCTACAACATTATATTTTTGATAAAGCATAGCATAAGGCCCTTTTTGCATCATCTCACGCTGCAAATCAGCATAGAGGTTGAGCCGCTTCTTGAAATTCTTTTCAAATAAAGCATCCATAACCTTCTGATTCATATTCGCATCAAAATACCCCTTCTGCCAACTAGGATAGGCTGTATTTCTAGCTTCAAACCGATTATCAGGATTGTAAACAAGACGTAAAGCCATTGTATGAGGATCTACAGAATCATTATTCCATCCGACAAAAGCAGTATCAAAAGCACGTGCATAAATTTTTGAAAATAACTGTGCGCCTCCTAAACGCTCAATCTTCAAATGCACACCCACCTTTGCAGCATTATCTTGTATAGACTGCATAATTGCCAAAGCAAGAGAGGATGTTCCCACTAAAACACTTGTCTCAAACCCGTTTGGATAGCCCGCCTCTGTAAGAAGCTGCTTAGCTTTTTTCAAATCAATTTTAAATGGTTGACCTTCTTTTTCATCCAACGCACCTACAGTACCAATGGGAAGAAAACTTGCACGTGGAACTGCAACCCCTTCAAGAGTTGTCTTTGCAAGACCATCATAATCAATAAGATAGCGCATTGCCAAGCGCACTTTCTCATTAGCAAAAATAGGATTTGTCATATTGAAGCCCCAATACATTATGGATGGCACCAACACTTTCTCAACCTTAATATCTGTTGTCGCTTGAAGATCTGCTAACTCTTCAGGTGTCAAATTACGCGCAACATCTATATCTTGTTTTTGTAATAATAAACGCTGAGTTCCTGATTCAGCAACATGACGAATCAAAATCTGTTTAAGCTTAGGAGCTTTGCCCCAATAATGAGAACTCGCACGTAATAAAATAGCCTCTCCAGGACGCCAACTTGCCAATTGATAAGGATCAACACAATTAATATGACTAGCCAAATACCGGTTTCCCATATCACCGTCTTGTTCGTTTTTCATAATTGTTTCACGATCAAGTAAAATAGTAGCAGGATTAGTGGCTATATGGTTAAGAATAAGCTCTTTAGGATAAGGCTTATCAAATTTCATGACCACAGTCTTTTCATCTGGTGCTTGAATGGCAGAATCAACAGTCTCAGTTGTAATACCATAATCGCTATATGTCGCGGCATTAGCCATCTTCAATTTAACAACCCGTTTCATACTCCAAACAAGATCATGAGCATTAGCAGAACGACCATCATTAAATTTCAAGCCATCATGCAAATGAAAGGTAATAACCGTACTATGTTCATCCCCTGAAACATCCCAACTTTCTGCTAAAGATGGAATCACTTTAGACGCATCTTTTTGAGAAGAACTAACCAAACTATCACAAACGTTACGAAGAATTTCATCTCCATAAACTTCATTGATTTGCGCAGGATCAAACGTATTAATTGCGTCAATACTCCAGGCCATTACAAGAGTATCAGCAGGTGTTTTCGCTGAGACTTGCTGCAAAGATATACCCATAGCAATAAGAGCAGAAATAAAAGAACTACTGCCTTTTAATATCTTTTTTTTCAAGTTCATAGACTTTTCCTTTTGTAAAGCTATATTTAACATCAGATACTTTCGTATCGATTAACCATCTTAAAATGATACAGCAAATTTATAATAACCAAGACTGAATAAGTATAATTCTACATCTATGAATAAGCGCTTCCTTTTTAATTTATGACATATCAATTAGCCATAAAAATGCACATCATGTGTTCCGTTAAATTTATGCTCGTATCACATACTTCTTCACCATTATAATGAGCTATAATCTTATTATTAATATTAAAATTATAGCCATGAATGAAGCTATTGGAGAAGGTTCATGAGCTCACCATCCCATTCCTTTACAGCCTATTAAAATAATAGCGCCTCTCTCCAGAAACCCAAACCATGATCAAGTTGAAAAATCAGTAAAGCATACCAATACTCCTACCAATACAACAGATCTCAATAAAAAGTTGTAACTTTTGTAAAACCTAAACGTAAAAGAAAATCTTTTCATCAAGAAATAAAAATCTTCTAAGCTCTATCTTTGCAAAAACAGAACACGACCTTATTGGTAAAAATAAAACTCATCATATTCCCCCCTCACAAACAATATTAAAGCTTTACCTCAGTACTACAGCTTATAGAAAACTGTTTAAGCTCATTTTCCAAAAATCCAGGGCTTACACAGTATAATCTCCTCCTTATGGGGGGGAAGCTATCAGATAATAAAGCTTTATACAAGCATTCCAGAGAATTTAATATCAGTTTTGCATATCATTATTTTGAAGTTTATAACCTTACCTATCATGGAGTTCTTTATAAACTTAACGAAAAGCGCATCCTTCAAGATGATCATTCACAATCCCTACTGCCTGCATAAAGGCATAACAAATGGTAGGGCCAACAAAAGTCCAACCGCGTTTTTTTAAATCTGCCGCAAGACGGATAGAAGCAGGTGTCACAGGATTATCTTTCAGTATTTCGAAAGTAACTTTTTCATAACGCTCAAATTGCAAAGGCTGAAAAGACCAAAAGTAGCGAGATAAACTGCCCCATTGTACGATAACTTCCTGAGCTTTTTTTGCATTATTAATAACAGATCGAATCTTTCCCTGATGACGAACTATACCTTTATCAAGCATCAACGTAGTGATCTTTTCTTCATCATAAAGAGCAATCTTTTCTAAGTTAAAATAATCAAAAGCTTGACGAAAATGAGAGATTTTTTTTAAAATAGTCAACCAAGAGAGCCCTGCCTGAAAACCTTCAAGACAAATTTTTTCAAACAAACGATAATCATCAAAAACAGGCTTTCCCCACTCATTATCATGATAGGCACAATAAAGTGGATCGGTTCCTGCCCACGCACAACGAATTTTGCCATCCCCTCCCATAAGAAGCCCTTTATCAAGCACTGAACTTACCATGTCAAAAGAGTGTTCCTTGATCATCTTCTTTTGATTTTATCTGTTTAGATTTTGCAGATTTATTAAGGGAACGACCACGTGTTGAAACATTGATTTCACCATCAAAAAAGCGTAAATTTACTATACCAGTTTCAGGAATCTGAACCAATCTTTTAATAGGCTTATTATCTTTCCCTAAAGCTAAAACAAAACCACGCTCTAAAATATTTTGATATGAAGTGCTTTTTAAAAGCCTGAATGTTACCTCTATCTGAGCACGTTGTTTTTCAATATGACGCAAAAAAGCACGATGAAAGCGTGCAGTATATTCTTTCACATTGTATAGAGCTTTTTCAGTATTCAGTAAACGCGGCGAAAGACGTACACCAAGCGTACAAAAAGAAAAACGTTTTTTTTCGTAGCTCGCACAAAGCGCACGTTGTAATCGACTTGAAACTTCATCAAAACCACGTCGAGGTGAAGCAAAAAGTTGGTCGGCGGTCGGAAGACCTCGCAAAAGTGCGTACAATTTGTGTTGATAAAAGTCAAAATAACGCTCCATTCCCTTATGCAAACGTGCATAAAGTGATGCTACTTGCACTTCGAGATCAAATTTAACGGGAACAGCTCGTTCGGCTGCTCCCGTAGGAGTTGGAGCACGCCAATCAGCAACATAATCAATCAAAGTCCAATCCGTTTCATGCCCAACAGCAGAAATTACCGGAAGAGAGGAAGCATAAACGGCACGAACAACAACTTCATCATTAAACCCCCACAAATCTTCTAAACTCCCCCCCCCTCGTGCAACAATAATCAGATCTGGTTTGGGAATACTACCTCCTAAAGGCAATGTATTAAAACCTTCAATAGCAACAGCAACTTCCCGACCACTTGTTTCCCCCTGAACCCGTACAGGCCAAACTAAAATATGCAACGGGAAACGATCTGATATACGGTGAATAATATCACGGATGACTGCGCCTGTTGGTGATGTTACAACACCTATAATTCTCGGCATATAAGGTAAAGGTTTCTTCTTTTCTTCATCAAATAGACCTTCATCTGCAAATTTCTTTTTGCGATTTTCTAAAAGTGTCATCAAAGCGCCGACACCTGTCGGCTCGAGATCTTCAATGACAATTTGATATTTGGATGATCCTGGAAAAGTCGTAAGCTTACCAACCGCAATCACTTCCATCCCTTCTTCGGGAGGAAATTTAAGCTTTCCCATAACTCCGCGCCAAATAACTGCTTCCAACCGAGCTTTATCATCCTTTAAGGCGAAGTAAGCATGACCTGAAGCATGAGCACCGCGATAGCCTGATATTTCTCCACGCACTCGCACGTAGCCAAATTTTTCTTCAACAACGCGCTTTAAAGCTCCCGCTATTTCAGAAACACTAAATTCTGCTACATTTGTGGCTACTGTTTTTTCACTAAACAAATTTATCATTTTTTAAATTCACGAACGTTCAGACATTCAATCCTAACATCCACACAAACACATATCCATCAAAATGAATAGTATCTCCATAAAACAGAATGATTGAAAACTGTATTCTATACACAATATATTGATTTTCCATGGAAAAGAGAGGAAACATACCCGAAGCTCTTAACCAAAGTGTAAAAATGTTATAAATACTCTTTTGCAAATATCTAAAATAAAAGAATCTCTGGCAAGACCATGAAAAAATAGAAAATATCACTCAACATGTTTACAAAATACAAAGCCTATTCCAAAAATCAATATAGATGCTTTACCCACACCACAAGAGAGGAAATTTAAAGAAGAAAAAGAAACCCCGTGCTCTTCCTTCCTTGGAGGAAACGACACTATTACTAATTGTAAACTGAAGCGTAAAAATATTTTAAAATATGCAAAAATGAAGACAAGAAAAAGTACATCCAAGCCTTTTCACTCATTTCTCGGAGGCACATTAAAGCATGTTATTATCAAATTACTTATCCTTTCGCTCCTAGTTGGCATCGCGATGAATCTTCTTGGATGGACGCCTCGTAATCTTGTATACAAAGCAATTAAATTTTTCAAACTTTTGTGGGAAACAGGATTTACAACTTTCGCAAATTTATTCTATATGACGGCAATGGGGGCAATCATTGTTGTACCCACTTTTCTTCTTTTACGCATTTTTCGCAAAAAATAAATATGCTAAAATTGCTTCATTATTAGTCTTTTCGAAAAATAAAACGACATAAAAATCCAGTACTAACAGCTACAATAACTGCCATAATACCATACCATAAACTGTATTTATGAGCTGCATAAAAAATCGAATATGCAATATGTGCTTTAACTATTTCAAGAGTTGTCGCCGCACTATCGATAAATTGTCCATCACAAAAAAGGTAAGCACGGACTTGATAATGTCCAACAGGGATGTTCGCTGGTAACCGAAAATGCGCTGTAAAAAGTGAACCAGAGCCAAAACGAACGCCGCCCACTTCCTCATTATAAAGTTTTTTAGCTTTTTGCAATTTTATAAGTTCATCTCGAAAAGTTTGTATTTTGTTTTGATCCTGCTCATCGGTCTGCAACAAAAAATAAGGTAGCCCTAACCCTAAACGCCTATAATTTTCAGTACTAGCAATATCATCAATTTCACGTGTTGTGACCATTGAGTAAAAAAGAGGAACATTTTTAAAAGTGAGAGAGTCTGTATTAATCCAAACTCCAGCGTTACGCTTTTTTTCTCGCATAACGATCGGATGAGTTTCCCCCTCTAAACTAACAATAACATCATAGCGTTTTTGTTGAGAATAGAGTGGATCAATATTTTCCAAAACACCAGCAATATAAAGATCACGACCATCGAAATGTGCATCAACTGTAATTGTATTCGTTGTTACAATAATTTGAAGAGTTTCGGAGTTAGCTGACGCAATGCCCTGATCAACATAAGCCCACGCAGAAAAAGAAACTATACAAAACAAATTTGCAATTATGCAAAAAGGAAATAATTTACCCATTTTTATTCCATAAGAATGGTCAAAGAAAAAAGATTATCAGGGCGTATAAATAATTGAAAAGCTAAATGCATACACACAACTAACACTAAAAATGCAAGCGCCATACGCAATTGTTCAGCCTTTAATTTTTGTCCAGCTCGCGTTCCATATTGTACACCAATACTTCCCCCAAGCATCAATAAAAAAGCTAAAACAATATCAACCGATTGATTACTCACACTTTGCAAAACTGTAGTAAAAGAAGAGACAAATGTAATTTGAAAAAGAGAGGTTCCAATTACTACACTTGTTGGAACACGCAAAATGTAAACCAGCGCTGGCACTGTAAAAAATCCTCCACCAATTCCCATAATAGAAGATAGTAACCCAACAATTAAACCAATTCCTAAAACTGGAATAATGCTTACATATATCATCGATGTCCGAAAACGCATCTTTAACGGTAGTTTATGGATCCAATTATGGCGACCTGCAAGGCGAATAGCAGCTTTTTTTTCCTTACGCCGCCGTATCATATCATACCAACTTTCAATAATCATTAAACTTCCAATACTTCCAAGAAGAATCACATAAAGAAGTGAAATGATGAGATCTAATTGACCTAATTTCTTTAAAACAGAGAAGATCTGAATCCCAATAAAAGAACCAACCCCTCCCCCAATTGTTAAAAAAATACCAAGCTTAATATCAAGAGTACGCCTTCTAAAATGTGCAATTGCCCCCGTCACAGATGATGCAATCATCTGATTAGCTGACGTTCCAACAGCAATGGCAGGAGGAATATTATAAAAGATCAGTAAGGGCGTGATCAAAAACCCCCCTCCAATCCCCAAAAGGCCAGAAAAAAAACCAGCAACCGCCCCCATACCAATCAAGATTAGCATATTAAGCGACACTTCAGCAATTGGTAAATAAATACTCACTTACAGAACCTTCAATACAATCTAAGGCTTGTTTTGGATATTTTAAAGCTCTTCTTTGATAATCTTTGTTTGGTTAAAAGAAAATAGCTTCAGATGCAATATACATCTTTGTAAAACCATGAGAGTCTCTCACTCTCACTTTAATTAATCCAACCACAACATTAAAAATAAAAAACGAGCACCCCTAAAAACCACAGAAGCATAACGTTATAGCTATGATAAATGCAATGCTTAAAAAATAAATAAGCCATTTTTTAACAGAATAACGTAAAAAAAATAAAATTTTAGAGAAGTGTGCTTTGAAGAAAGAAGCATGATTGTTTTTAATACAACTATCAGACTCTTGAACACCAGAATAATTCTTTTCTCTTATAGAACGTTCGATAGGTTCATTGTACTCTGTTTCGACAAGCTCCGCCGCCACAGCATCTTTTGGGAAAGAGTTTTTCTCACGTTTTGGCGACGAACTAAGAGAACTTGTAGGAATTGAATTCACATTATTTTGTGTCAAAGAATTTGACATCTTTGGAGGCAAAAAGCCTTCTTGACTTTTTTCATGTGTCATGTGGGCAAGATGATGTACAATTGAATCAAGAGGTTTTGAACAAGGTACAGATCGTTTTATGAGAGATTCTTGCTGATTTTTCTCTTCGCTATGTAAATTTTGAATAAGTATTTTAATCTGCTCTAAAGACTCAAAAAATTTTTTTTCCTTTTGACGACGCGCATAATGATCAGCCAAAATTGCTCGGCTAATATCATCTAAGTAAGACTTAAGATCGTCTTTCACTGAGTTTTGAGATATCGGCTGCAGCATCGAAGGATGAAATTGGTGTTTTCTCTTCATGTGTGCAGAAACATAGCGTAATTTTGTCGCAATGTCCGACATCGTCATTTCAGTAGGTTCACTGGTTGCCTTCCTTTGTTCAACAGAAAAAGAAGAAGATTTTTCGTGCATAATTTGCTTGTTAATATGACTCTTTGTATTCACAAACGTCACCCCTCATTTACTTTTTTCAAAGAATCATGCGAATGCACAAAAAATGTGCTCTATTTTGGTAAATAGAGCTTTAAGAATTATCAAAAAATTGAAAATACTGTTTAACCTGCTCTCCCAATATTTAAATTGAAAAGTTATTTTGCCATTTCACTCTTTTGCCACCACTTTGAATACGTATAGTCTCTATCCATTACAAACTGCATTTATGAAAGTAAAAAAAATATCTCCGTTTTATTATCCATACCCTAAATCACAAACTGTATTCTTCTCACCTCAAATTTCTTTTCATAAAATTATTTCATACACTATCATGGCTATAATAAGCGCATTCGACTTTTTAGATAATTATTCATTAAATATTTTTATCATTCAAAACGCGCAAAACAATTATTGGAATGCAAAAAATATAGACTGAAATGAGACTAACAAAATACAAGAAAATGGAAGAAATCTTATATAATTAACAAACCAATTATAATAATTATAATAAAGATTCAGTTCTAAACGATTTGGTTTCTTATGATTATTATTATAAGCTTGTAATCATACAAATAAAGAGGATCATTATGAAGGCAGTTGTCGCAATCAAACGTGTTGTTGATTATAATATCAAGGTACGCGTCAAACCCGATGGCACAGGTGTTGATCTATCCCATGTGAAAATGTCTATGAACCCTTTTGACGAAATTGCTGTAGAAGAAGCAATCCGTCAAAAAGAATCCGGAAAAATTTCAGAGGTTGTTCTTGTTTCAATTGGATCAGAACCAGCACAAGAAACTTTACGAACAGGGCTTGCAATGGGTGCCGACCGAGCTCTTCTTGTAAAGACTGAAGAAACGCTCGAGCCCTTAGCAGTTGCTAAGATTCTAAAATCAATTGTTGATGAAGAAAAACCAAATATGGTCTTTTTGGGTAAACAAGCCATTGATGACGATAGCAACCAAACCGGACAAATGTTGGCTGGCCTTCTTGGTTGGGGGCAAGCAACTTTTGCCTCACATCTGGATATAAAAAATGGGCATGCTACGGTTATCCGCGAAGTAGATAATGGAACACAAACCATTTCTCTCCCTCTTCCCATAGTTATGACTGCTGATCTGCGATTAAATGAACCGCGTTACACTTCTCTCGTCAATATTATGAAAGCAAAAAAGAAACTTATTGAACAAAAGACTCTTTCTGATCTGTGCATAGATACACGATCACGGTTAAAAGTCCTAAGCGTTGAAGAGCCACAACCGCGTCAATCTGGTGTTAAAGTAGCCAATGTGACGGAACTCGTTAGCGTTTTAAAACAAAAAAATCACATTTAACACTCAATGACAAATAAATCAAAAGAAACACTGCATAAAATAAAAGGGTAAAATTATGGCAATTCTTTTATTAGCCGAGCATAATATAGAAGAAACAGCAAAAGCACTTACCGCTGCTCAAGCCATCAGCACTCCTATCGATATTCTAGTTTGTGGAAAGAATATTCAAAAACTCGCTGAAAACAGTGCTACATTGGCCGGTGTGCGACAAGTACTTACTGCTGAAGCAAGTTACTTAGCACACCAACCCGCCGAACCTGTAGCAGATACAATCATTACATTAGCGAATGATTATGATGTAATCATGGCCGCCTCCACCAGCACTGGTAAAAATATAATGCCGCGTGTGGCTGCTCTTCTTGATGTTATGCAAATTTCAGAGATTATCGCTATTGTTACACCTGACACATTCAAACGAGCAATTTATGCAGGAAATGCTATTGAAACTGTCCAGACAACTGATCGTAAAAAAGTTATAACAGTTCGCACATCCCGTTTTACACCAGCTCCTTTTCAAAAGGTTGCTGCTCCTATTAAAACAATAACACCAGCTCCCAATTCAAACCTTTCTTCTTTTATTAAAGAAGAAACCAACAAAAGCGATCGCCCTAATATTACTTCAGCACGTGTTATTGTATCAGGTGGGCGTGGTCTTGGCTCACAAGAACAATTTATGGAACTCCTTCTCCCTCTTGCAAATAAGCTAAAAGCTGCCTTGGGTGCTAGTCGAGCAGCAGTTGATGCAGGCTATGCCCCTAATGATTGGCAAATTGGACAAACAGGTAAAATTGTTGCCCCTGAACTTTATATCGCCATCGGCATTTCTGGTGCAATTCAGCATGTAGCTGGGATAATGGATGCACAAGTTATTGTTGCTATCAATAAAGATCAAGAAGCTCCTATTATGCAAATTGCTGACTATGCCCTTGTTGGTGATCTCCACAAAATTATTCCTGAGTTGGAGAAAGCTTTATAAGCCATGCCCGTCTCTCAGAATCACCAACGTGAAAGTATAGAATTCGACATAGTCATTGTGGGGGCTGGACCGGCAGGACTTTCCGCTGCAATTCGCCTAAAACAGATTAATCCTGAGCTTTCTGTTACAGTTGTTGAAAAAAGTGCTGAAGTTGGTGCCCACATTCTGTCCGGTGCAGTTGTTGATCCCATCGGCATTGATACACTTTTGCCAGAATGGAAAAATGAATACAATCATCCCTTCACAACACCTGTTACCAATGATCAATTTTTCTTTCTCAATGCAAAATACGCAACGGCACTTCCTAATATTCTTCGTCCTAAAATTTTATCAAATGACGGCTTTTTCATCGTTTCGCTCGGCGATGTATGCCGCTGGCTCAGTAAAAAAGCTGAAGATCTCGGCATTGAAATCTATCCCGGTTTTTCCGTATCAGATACCATTCAAAACAATGATGGAGCTATTATTGGTGTTATCACAAGTGATGTAGGACTTAATAAAGATGGAACACCTGGAAAAAATTATATGCCTGGGATAGCTTTAATGGCTAAATATACCCTGATTGCTGAAGGAGCACGTGGCTCAATTGCAAAACAACTGATACAACAATTTGATCTTAGCCAAAACCGCGAACCACAAAAATTTGGTCTTGGTCTTAAAGAGCTCTGGGAAATTGATCCTCAAAAACACAAACTTGGTTTAGTTCAGCATTTCGCTGGATGGCCACTCAGTAACGATACTGGTGGCGGGGGCTTTCTTTACCACCAAGCAAACAATTTAATTTCTGTCGGCTTTGTTGTGCACTTAGATTATCAAAACCCTTACCTCTCTCCTTTTGAAGAGTTTCAACGTTTTAAAACACATCCTCAAATATATGAAATATTCAAAGGTGCAAAACGCCTTTCTTATGGTGCACGCGCCATAAGCGAAGGCGGATGGCAATCTGTACCAAAACTCACCTTTCCTGGTGGGGCACTTATTGGCTGTGCTGCTGGCTTTGTCAATGTCCCTCGTATTAAAGGATCACACAATGCAATTTTATCTGGCATATTAGCAGCGGATAAAATCGCTACAGCTCTTGCTCAAGGACGCTCTCATGATGAAGTAAAAGAAATCGAAGAACATTGGAGAAAAGGTCCCATTGGAAGAGATCTTTATCAAGCACGCAACGCAAAGCCACTCTGGAAAAAATACGGCACAAAATATGGGATGAAGCTTGCTGGCTTTGATATGTGGTGGCAGCAGCTATTCGGCTTTTCGTTATTTAGAACACTTTCTCACGACAAAGCGGATTATGCATGTCTTGAACCAGCAAAAAAATTTAAGCCTATCACTTATCCAAAACCAGACGGTATTGTAACCTTTGATATCCTTTCCAGTGTCGCGCTTTCTAATACACACCATGAAGAAAATCAACCTTGCCACTTAAAAGTTACCTCCCTAGAAAAGCAAAAAAAATCTGAATATCTAGTTTATGGAGGACCTTCTACACGTTATTGCCCTGCTGCTGTTTATGAATGGCTAAAGCATAATGATCATGAAGTTTATATTATCAACGCTTCAAACTGTATCCATTGTAAAACATGCGACATTAAAGATCCAAACCAAAATATCACGTGGACCTGTCCGCAAGGCAGTGACGGACCTATTTATCCTAACATGTAATCACATTGATTATCCTTATTGATACCCCTATTAATTTTATCATAGCTGGTGTTAGTACCCAACGTGTAATCGTTTATAATTATAATTGATACCCTCTCAACTCTAAAGAACAGCGATTCTACGGATTAGTAAAATACTTGCACTTCTATAGGTTTCTGTTTCTAATGACAGTACTGCACCATTCACTCACGATTCAACTTGAACCTGTTTTATCCTTAACATACGGATCGTTCTCCTACCTTTATCGGCTACGAGAAGTAAACAACGACACACTGCTTAAATTCAAATCCCGCTTGTGTATGTTGCTATTTTGTAAGGAGTTGTGGAGGAGCTTCAATGTAATATATCTTCAATAGCAACAAACACCAATCTGAAAGCTGACTGCGCCTTACAGATTCACAGTGAACAACAAAGTTTTTACGACTGAGGATAAAAGAATAACCAACATATTGTAGCACAAACCTTCTCTCTGCTGAAATTATCCAACAGAAAATTTTGCAAATTGTCTATTCATATGAGCACAGATGGGTGAATTATTACCCCATCCATACAGGTTTGAGAAAATATTGACTAACTATTTTCATTCATTCTTTGCAAAGTTGTCTCAAGAGCCGTTATCAAAGCAGTGTTTCCCCCTTGAAAAGAAAAGCAGTTTGATAAAAGCTCATTTGTTCCTCCCTTTGTTGAAAACTCTTTTTCAAGTAGCGCAAAATCTAGAGATGTAGAACCATCAGTTTCTATAATTTTACGCATTTCATCAGTCAGATTTCCAAACATCATAGCAAGAAAATTTGCCGACTGCTGTTTTTTTAAGCCCTGTGCAATAAACCACTGATGTGCTGTTTCGATAAAGTTAAAATAGACCCCCATTAATGAACCAGCAGTCATAAAAAGATTAAACTGATCTTCCCTTTCCAACACCACTGTACCACCCAAAGTATCAAATAAAGTGCGTAAAAATGGATGATCAGGATAAATTGGTGTCAAATGTTTGCGCTCTGCCACAAAAGGAAGCGGAACAGCGCGATAAACCTTGTGATTGATCCACTTTTCAATTTCTGCTGTTTTTGCCATAGCAAGCACAGAAACGACAAGCTGCTCTGAGCGAAACCGAAGAGAGCGTAAAACCTCTTCTGCGCTCTGGTTTGGAAGACAAAGAAAAACGCAATCACTGGCATCCAACAGCGCTTGGTTATCTTTAGAAATGATTACCTTTTCATAATTTTGCGCAAGACATTCTGCAATTTTTGCATTGCGTGGTGAAACGATAATTGAATGAATGTCAAAAGCACTTGTCATTAAGCCATCCACCATTGAAGCGCTGATTTTACCTGTTCCCAAAAAACCAACTTTCATTTCTATTCCTTACTTTGATGATATTAAATAAAGCCCAACCAACACTTAACTCATTTTAACTAACGTAAATGCTGATTGAAGAAGAAATGCATAATACAGCGAGAATAATCAATCCCAAATAAATTTTTGGCTTATCAAAAAGAACTGCAAAAGCGGAAAACCAACCAACAATAGCTGCCGCTAATGCAAACAAAAAGCCCGGCTTATTCATAAGTACAATATGTACTGCCATAAGACCACCGATAACCAACGCTCCAAAAACAATCAACAATCCAGTTGCAAACTTTTCATAATCATCCATATTTTGCTCCTCATAGCAATAAAACTGTTATTCACTTTTTCTTATTCATATACATATAGAAACGATCCTTTTTGCCTCTACTCTGAAAAACCTATAGGAATTCTCACCTATCAGACGTAAAAAACGCTGGAATATGGTGCGGCCAACGCCATGGTAAAATTGCAATCAAATCAAAACGTACGGATAAAAGAGAATAATCTTTTTGCCGTGCTAACCAAATATCAGCTGCTGCTTCAATGCGTTTCTCATTCATCTTAGAAACTGCAGCCATTGCTTCTGCCAATGTTGAACGTGCTTTTACTTCAACAATTAAAACAAGATTTCCCCGCCGCGCAATTAAATCAATTTCACCACATTTTGTTTTAAAACGAACTTCAGTAATCTGAAATCCTTTGAAACGTAGCCACCATGCTGCCCATTTCTCTGCCCGAATGCCTCGATAAAAAGATTTTTGTCTGCGTTCTTTTTGCATAATCTTACATATCTTTTAAAAAAACTAACCTCTGAAAAAGTTCTTTCTTTTTAAAACCAGTTTTTTTTGCAGCCAAAGCAGCGGCCTTAGCCGTAGAATGCGCATTCGCCAACTCTAATAACATTTCATCCACTTCCTGATCGTTCATCACTTTTGAAGAGGAAAGCGCTTCCCCAACCAGCACAACAATTTCTCCCCGAATATGTTCCTGTTTTCTATAATTTTCTAATAAATCACCTAAATTAGAAACATCCACCGTTTCAAACTTTTTTGTTAGTTCACGACATATTGCTGCAGGTCGATCCGCTGAAAAAACAGAGACCATATCCTGCAAAGTCTCAACAAGGCGATGAGGTGATTCATAGAAAACCAAAGTCGATGGAATAGAGTTTAATTGTTCCAATTTCTTTTGACGCTGAGTCTTTCGTGGACTCAAAAAACCTGCAAAGAAAAAGCTATCGGAAGGAAGCCCTGTTACGACAAGAGCAGCTAAAATGGCTGACGCTCCAGGAATTGGAACAATTTTGTGATGAGCTTCACGTGCGTCTTTTACTAATTTAAAGCCTGGATCAGAAATAAGCGGTGTCCCAGCATCTGAAACCAGCGCCACAGTTTTATTTTCTGCTAAAGCTGTTAATAATTTTGATCCTACTTTTTGCGCATTATGATCATGATAAAGAAATGGTTTTCTCTGAATACCATAGCGTTCTAGCAAAACACGCGTCACTCTCGTATCTTCACACGCTAAGATATCGGCTCCTGCAAGAACCTGCAAAGCACGAATCGTTATATCTGCAAGGTTTCCGATAGGCGTTGATACTAAATAAAGCGCTGGTTCTATAACAGGTGCAGAATAAGCATGAGCACCTATAAAATATGCTTTTTCACTCATACCCTTCTTTCATAACTAAATTTCCTTCTCAGCAAAACCTTTATCCATAATCACCAGCCATTTCTGCCAAAAATTTTTTTGCCGCTACTAAAGGATCAACTGCTCGAATAATCGGTCGCGCCACAACAAGATGGCTTGCCCCAGAAACCAAAGCTTTTCTCGGCGTCATAACTCGTTTTTGATCGTCATTATCGCTTCCAGCAAGACGAATTGCTGGTGTAACCAACGCCATATCATTACCAATGACTTTCCGCAAATCTTCTGCTTCAAGAGCTGAAGCAACAATTCCACCCATTCCCGCATCTCGAGCTTGTTCAGCTCTCTTAAGAACTAAATTTTTCGCATTATCCTTATAACCGGTATTTTTTAAATCAGTTTCATCCATAGACGTCAAAACCGTCACTCCAAGCAAACATAGATTACTCCCTTTGGCAGCAGAAACAGCCGCTTGCATTGTTTTAGGATAAGCGTGAATCGTCAACATTGAAACGCCTAATTTTGCAATATTCTCCACTGCCTTTACAATGGTATGATCAATATCCAGCAATTTCATATCTAAAAACACTTTTTTTCGCGCCGAAATGAGATCCTTAATTAATTCCATCCCACCAGCAAAAACCAATTGATAGCCTATCTTATAAAAATATACATAGTCACCCAATTGCATAATTAGTTTTTCTGCTTGTTTCACATCTGGAACGTCTAACCCCACAATGAGGCGTTCATGTACTGCAGTTCCCATAAAAATAGCCCTATATTTTTTTGAATATTATCTCTTAGCAAATCCTATTAGCAAAACACAAATTTAGAACAATTTGTTTTTCACTTGATCAATAATTTTACGATATAGCTTGGCATATTCCCCATCAGGATTCGCAACAAAAATTGGGATACCATCATCTGAAGAAACCCGCAAAGTTGCATCAAGTGGGACTTCTGCCAAGAAAGGAACATTGCGGCATTTTGCTTCTGCTCGTGTACCACCATGACCAAAAATATCGTAGCGTTTTCGCGTATCAGGAGCAACAAAATAGCTCATATTCTCAATGAGTCCCAAAATAGGAACACCAACTTTCATAAACATCTCTATTGCTTTACGGGCATCAACCAAAGCAAGATCCTGAGGAGTAGAAATAATCAACGCTCCCGTTAATTGTACTTGTTGAGCAAGCGTCAGTTGTGCATCCCCGGTACCTGGTGGCATATCGACCACCAAAACATCAAGAGGCTCCCATAAAACATCTCTTAGTAATTGAGTTACAGCAGCCATTACCATGGGGCCACGCCATACGACCGGCTTTTCTTCTTCAACCAAAAAACCCATCGACATCAGTTTAAGGCCAAATCGTTCAAGCGGTTGCAGCTTTTTTTTACCAATTATCTCTGCTTTTTTATGTACGAGTCCTGTCAAACGTGGCAAAGATGGGCCATAAATATCTGCATCCATCAAACCTGTTTTGAAACCAGTATCTTGTAAAGCTAAAGCAATATTGATTGCCATTGTTGATTTACCAACCCCTCCCTTTCCAGAAGCAACGGCAATCACATGCCGAACACCTTCTATCGGCATTTTGGGAGGCAATAAATTTGCTCTACGTTTTTGCGCAGGAAAAACTGTATCTTTACGTGTTTTAAAAGATTCTGGCGGTTTTTTTTCTGCCGTAAGCGTCACAACGACAGATTCAACCCCTTCCATAGCACACACCACTTCTGCAGCAGTACAACGTAACGATTCCCATTCCTGCACACGCCCATCAGGAACCGTAATGGAAAAAAAAACCTTACCATTAGCAATGAGTATTTCTGAAAGAAGCCCTAGCGATACAATATCACTTTCTAAGTCTACTCCTTTGATTTTCCGTAACTCTTTGCGAATAGCCTCACTTGTAATAGAATTCACATTCTTTCCTCTCTATACAAATGCCCAACAACACAAGCACCGCGGATAAAAAACTAAAAATTAATCACGTCACTTCCTATCCTATAAGAGTTATGAAGTCCCCATCTTTTTCAAAACACTCAATCAACCTCACACAAAAAACGAGACTCTTACATTAAAAAATAGAACAGTATGTGCCCATAATAGCATTTTTTCTCATCATACAATAACAAGTTGCACCATTATCTTTAATTTTTGGTGTTGATTATTGATATGTAGCGCAAAAGAAATAACTGTGAATTGCACCATTATAAGCAATAACTCTTTCCTAAATCTTGGAAAGATCACTAACTAACTAACAAACACGCAGTAATAGATTATTTCGTATTTTTTCAAGAGGCAGAAAAATAATCTAAGATTGACTTTTTTTATGTTTTTCCTTATGGATTAGCAATCTTCTGATGGAAGTAAAACTGTTCATCTAGCACATAATTTGTCCGTGGAACTAAGAAGGGCCGCACACCGCGGTATTAAAATAAATGAAACGTACTTATAACCCCTCTAAACTTGTCCGTAAACGCCGCCATGGGTTTCGTGCACGTATGGCAACAAATGGTGGACGTAAAGTTATCGCAGCTCGACGTGCTCGTGGGCGTAAGAGATTATCTGCATAACCCTTGAATTTTTACAACAGGCTAAGTAGTGCTTATTATATTCCTTGTTGTGAAGTTATTTTTTGAACCTGGAGTGCTTGCTTTTGTGGGCATTTAGTGAAATCGCGAAGCGTCCTTTATGAAGACGAAACATCCCTGCCGCATTCGCAAAAGAGCAGACTTTTTGGCTGTACGCACAGGAGAAAAGCGACGCGGCCCTTTGTTTTTGCTTGAAGTTAAATCCCGTGAGCAAACAGCAGAAATGAAGAACCCTCTTGTTGCACGTGTAGGTTTTACTGTCACGCGTAAGAACGGCAATGCTGTTAAACGCAATCGTATCAAAAGACGCCTGCGTGAAGCGGTTAGAGTTGGTTTAGCACATAATATGGAGGCAGGAACAGACTATGTTATTGTAGCGCATCGGGATGCGCTCCATGCGCCATTTACATCTTTGATCAATGAATTAAACCGGCGTATACGAATAAAACCAAAAACAAAACATCAGTAACGGCAACAGGGATAGTACGAATGGAATATAACCGCAATTTTTTTATCGCCATTGGATTGTCTTTCGTAGTGCTTATCTTATGGCACTTTTTTTATGTTGCTCCCAAACAAGCTGAGTTGCAACAAAAACAAATAACCGCACAGCAATTATCACAACAACAGCAATCTACACTTGCCACCTCCAAGACAGATTCCTCTTCTCCAACACATGGATCAGTCCCTACGGTTAATTCCCCTATGACTCCTGAAGCTCGGAGTATTGAATTAGCTAAAACAAACCGTATTGCAATAAAAACTGGTGAACTTGAAGGTTCTATTAATCTTGTTGGTGCACAGTTTGATGATCTTTTGCTCAAAAAATATCGCCTAACAGTAAATAAAGGATCGCCTGAAATCGCTTTACTGAATCCCAAGGGATTCTCAACGACTTATCTTGCTGAATTTGGTTTCACAAGTTCATCTTTACCAACAAAAGCACTGCCGCAATCTGATACCCAATGGCAAATAGAGGGAAATAATACAACACTGACTCCTTCAACACCTGTCACTTTAATTTACAATAATGGACAAGGACAGATCTTTCGCCGTACACTTTCAGTTGACGATCACTATATGTTTACTATTGAGGATTCTATCCATAATGAAAGTAGCGAACCAGTCTATCTTTCCTCTTATGCTCGAGTCGCACGTGCTGCTCCGCCAGAAGATACAAATGCAACCTATTTGCTCCATGAAGGCATGATAGCAATTGCGGGTGATTCACTCAAAACTGAGAAATATACAAGCTTAGCAAAACTTAACTCAAATCCTAATAACGGCCAAAAAAGTATAGTTTTTTCCAAAGCTGTAGGAGGTTGGGTTGGTATTACCGATAAATATTGGGCTGTAGCAGTTATTCCTCCACAAAATCAAGAATATACAAGCCGCTTTATTTATTTTGATCATCTGAACACCCATTATCAATCTGACTTACTCGGCTCGTCTTTAATTGTTGCCCCAAACGAAACAAAAACCATTACAAATCATCTCTTTGCTGGTGCAAAACAAGTTGAAATTATTAATCAATATCAAGATAAGCTGAGTATTAAAAAATTTGCTCTTTTAATTGATTGGGGTTGGTTTGATTTTATCACTAAGCCAATGTTTTCTCTCATTGACCTGTTGTATAAGCAAACAGGGAATTTTGGTGTCGCTATTCTTCTTGTCACAGTGCTCTTGAAAATACTTTTATTCCCGCTTGCAAATAAATCTTATAAATCTATGGCACGGATGAAGCTCTTGCAGCCGATGCTCTTAGAAATCAGAGAAAAATATTCGGATGATAGAACCAAACAACAGCAAGCAATCATAGAGTTGTATAAAACCCAAAATATCAATCCTCTTGCAGGTTGCTGGCCGATGTTTATACAATTTCCAATATTCTTTGCTCTTTATAAGGTTTTGTATATCACCATCGAAATGCGGCATGCACCTTTCTTTGGTTGGGTTCATGATTTAGCAGCACCTGATCCAACCTCTCTTTTTAATCTGTTTGGTCTTTTGCCTTACACAGCTCCAACATTTCTTACGCTTGGTGCATGGCCTTTGATTATGGGGGTAACAATGTTTTTACAAATGCGCATGAACCCAGCACCTCAAGATCAAACACAAGCTGTAATTTTCACATGGATGCCAGTTGTCTTTACCTTTATGCTTTCTTCCTTCCCTGTTGGTCTTGTGATTTACTGGGCTTGGAATAATATATTATCGATAATTCAACAAAGTGTCATGATGAAACGTCAAGGAGTAAAAATTGAGCTTTTTGATAATCTGAGAGCGATATGGAAAAAATCACCAAAAAAAGAAGTGCATGAATGACGAACTATTTTCCTCTTTCTGGAATTTTTTTTCGTAATTGGATTTTTATTCGTGGAGTGCCTGCAATACATTTTCTTCCACCTGAGGGACCACCAGAGATCGCGTTTGCAGGACGTTCTAATGTTGGGAAATCATCATTGATAAATGCGCTCGTCCAGCAAAAAGGCTTGGCACGTACTTCTAATACGCCAGGGCGTACTCAAGAGCTTAATTATTTTGTACCTGATGGTTTTAGTGGGCAAACAGACGATCTTCCTCCCATAGCACTTGTAGATATGCCAGGCTATGGTTTTGCAGAGGCACCCAAAAATCTAGTTGATGCATGGACACATCTCGTTTTTAGCTATTTACGGGGTCGTACAACACTAAAACGGGTTTATATTTTGATTGATTCACGTCACGGAATAAAAAAAAATGACGCAGATGTTCTGGATCTCCTTGATGCAGCAGCTGTCTCTTATCAAATTGTGTTAACTAAAAGTGATAAAGTTAAATCAAGCACACTTGAAAAATTAATAATGATTACAAAAACAAAACTTCTTAAACACCCGGCAGCTTATCCTGAACTTTTGGTAACATCTTCAGAAAAAGCATTAGGCATAGAAGAATTGCGCACCGCTATTTTGCAAGCAATCGCATAAAATCGCTTAATTAAGTTGCATCTCTGTTATTAATTATTAAATATAATCTGTAAGTAATTGCTAATGATCTTGTACTTCTGGTAAAGCACCTTTATAAAAAGCTCTGTAATTCTCTAAAAATTTATCAACTTTATTTTATAATGTAGACTATGTTGACGCTTTTTCACTCCCCTCTATCTTCTAGCTCCCGCTTTATACGACTTATTCTTAGAGAATATGATATAAATACTCAACTTATTGAAGAACATGAATGGGCAAGAAGACACGAATTTCTTGCACTTAATCCAGCTGGACACGTGCCTGTTCTTCTTGCTGAACGTGAAGTTCCATTATCAGGTGTCGCTGTTATTTCCGAATATTTAGATGAAACACGTGGCAATTTGCGGCAAGAGAATAAGCTTTTTCCAGAAAACCCTTTAGATCGTGCCGAAGTGCGTCGTCTTAACGACTGGTTTTTAAATAAGTTTGATAATGAAGCTATCCGTCATATTGTGCGAGAACGAATCCATAAGCGTGAAATGCCGATAGCCATTGGAGGCGGTGCACCCAATTCACAAATTTTACGCAATGCACGCGCCAATATTGCACCGCATATGAGCTATTTAAATTGGCTTTGTGCATCCCGTGACTGGTTAGTTGGTTCTGAGCTATCTTATGCAGATTTAGCTGCTGGTGCTGCGATTTCTGTACTTGATTTTCTAGGGGAAATTGATTGGGAAAAATCCCCTGCAGCTAAAGACTGGTATATGCGGATTAAATCACGCCCTTCTTTTCGTCCTCTTTTAACAGATCGCGTCCGAGGAGTTGCACCTAGCCCTCATTATGCAGATCTTGATTTTTAAACATTTTTTCCAAACGTAAAGTATAATGCAATATTAAACGAATAACATGTCTTTAATTATAACTTTGCTACTAAAGTCTCAGGTGCTTATACACTATACATGATCTTTGCCTATCCTTTAAGAGATAAACTTTAAAGACTTTTTATTTCGTAAACACGATATTTTGTATTGGAGTGATTTTTTGTGGTGTAGGCTCTGAAAGAGAACCAAAAACACCACTGAAAGAGCATTTATACAAAATAAGGTGAATATTCGGAAATGAACAACGCGGTATTTTTGCAAATTACCGGACATAAATCAGCCATCAGAATCTATCATAATTGCTTATCACACAACTCTTCTTCCTGAGTAGAGTGACATTGACTTCTTATTAGTGAAGGTACAATGAGTTACGATATAGCAAAAGCGGTAGGTTTTAATCTAGAAACTACTCCTCATATATTCAATACATTTGGAATCCACTTCATGAAAAAGTTACGCGCGTTATTGCCGATTTTATCGGTTTGCCTATCAGGCAGTTCTTTCCGAATGCTATTCCAAAATTCGTAGGCGTATTTTAAAAGTAGTAAAACATTCCAATACAGATTTTTCATAGTGCATTCCACAATTAAGTAACCATGTTGAATTGATGAAAAAGCTTGGGCATATATCATACAACCTTATGGTGCAAAAATTAAACTTCCACCTGAAGATAGGGTGGAACCCGCGGCTAATTTCTATGTAAAGCTGCAAAAGTTTGTTCAAAATATCAACGATAGTGAAAAAGTTAGGAGAATTTACTTTAACTCCTTCTAAAACTATATTGAAAATTTCAAACTGAAGCTTGAAAAAGATCAGTGCAAACAATCAAAGAAATAGAAACTTTTCTCCTATATAGAAAAAGAAAAGTTGGAAAGAAAAAAAGAATTTTCCTATACTTAGATGATCAAGGTCATAAGGAGAAAAATATGCGTCTTACAGTTGTTGGTGGAAATGGAAGAATGGGACGCGAACTAATCACAGCTATTCAACACCGAAAAGACGTAGAACTTGCTTCTGTTCTTGTACGCAAAGAATCACCTTTTGTAGGAAAAGATGCCAGTATATTAATTGGTTCAGACTTTCTTGATATTTGCATCACTGATGATCTTGAAAAAGCTTTTTCTAATACAGAAGGTATTTTAGATTTTTCTCAGCCACAAGCCAGTATCCTCTATGCTAACTATGCCGCTCAAAAAAGCCTCATTCACATCATCGGAACGACAGGATTTAATAAAGAAGAAGAAGAGAAAATTGCAAGTTTTGCAAAATATACCACAATTGTTAAATCTGGCAATATGAGCCTTGGAGTTAATCTTTTAGCTAACTTTGTAAAGGAAGCAGCTAAAGTATTAGAATCTGAAGATTTTGATATTGAGATCTATGAGATGCATCACTCAGAGAAAGTTGACGCTCCCTCTGGAACAGCTCTTCTTTTTGGCAAGGCAGCAGCTGAAGGTCGCAATGTCAGGCTCCAAGATGTCAGTGTCAGCGAACGCAACGGCTATACAGGGAAGCGTGAAAAAGGCACTATTGGCTTTTCTTGCTCCCGAGGTGGAACCGTCATTGGTGACCACAGCATTACTTTTGCAGGCGCAAATGAACGCATTGTTCTTTCACATTTAGCGCAAGAACGCTCTATTTTTGCCAATGGTGCACTAAAAGCGGCTTTATGGGCAAAAAACAACAAAAATGGCCTTTATTCGATGCTCGACGTTTTGGGGCTAAACGATAATAAATCATAAACAATCGCTAGTTAACTCAGGGAATTTATAATGGAACGCACGCTTGTATTAATTCGTCATGGGCAAAGTGAATGGAATGTTAAAAACCTTTTTACTGGCTGGAAAGACCCAAACTTAACAGAAAAAGGCCATGAAGAAGCAATAACAGCTGGAAAAAATCTCAAAGAGGCTGGTTTAAAATTTGATATCGCCTATACATCTGCCTTGCAGCGCGCGCAAAAAACAGCTCAACACATTTTAGACCAAATGGGACAGTCAGATTTGCAATTAGTCAAAACTCCAGCATTAAATGAACGCGATTATGGTGATCTATCTGGCTTGAATAAAGATGAAGTGCGTCAACAATGGGGGCAAGAACAAGTACAAATATGGCGCCGTTCCTATGCGATTGCACCACCAAATGGAGAAAGTTTACGCGATACCGGCGCACGCGTTTGGCCCTATTATCTTTATCATATCCAACCTCATATTTTGCGCTTTCAAGCTGTTTTAGTTGCGGCACACGGAAACTCTCTTCGTGCTCTTATTATGGCTCTTGAAGGTTTAAACAGTGAGGAAATTATATCTCAAGAATTAGCCACTGGTATTCCTATTATTTACACATTCAATTCTGACTCAACAATTGCATCAAAGACGATCCTAACACCTTAAATCTTTAAAATCATAACAGGTTCAAGTAGTTTAATATAATAGTTTCCTCTAAAAATGAATTTATATAATTTTGTTGACAGAGTCGCTTCGTAAGCTTAGACGAGTTTTAGAGCCCAGATGGCGGAATTGGTAGACGCGCAGGTTTCAGGTACCTGTGCCGCAAGGCGTGGAGGTTCGAGTCCTCTTTTGGGCACCATACCTTTTTTGTTACGTATAGATTATTAATTTAATTTATTTTTAAACATGAGAGCTACGTAAATAAATGTGAAGGAATAGAATTTTTAATTGTATCCCTATAAGCTACATTTTCTTTAAAATATTAAAATTTTTTGATCTTTATCCATTGTTTACAAACCAATGCTTTAGATGTGCAAAAATATTGTTTATCACTTTTTTAGCGTATATATCCCGCAAACTTATTAAAAACTTTATTTTAGATATAACATAAAAATACAATAAGCACTTCTTTACAACAGTAATAAAAAAATGAACATACCTATAGTCTTACGTATTTTATAATTGCAGAAGACGTTGCAGTCTTGCACTTTCAAAAGGCTAATAGTCCTTTTTTAGAACACTTTTTCTTAAAAAAAAGCAACGTAAAACACCATCCTACCAAAATTCAAGAAAATAATATCCAAGTTGATTAACATGGAGATTAAACTATGAAACCTAATGATTCTCAAAATGTCACCGCCTCTTCTTCACAAGCGCAAGCAGAACATTCTTCGCAAGAGATACTGGAAGGTGCTCATGCTTCGCAAGAGATACTGGGAGGTGCTCATGCAGATTCAGAAACAGACACTTCTTTACAAGAAGAAATAGCATTCAGCTCTGAAAAATTAAAAGATATTATTGCAGGTTTAGAGAAAGATATTACCAGTGGTAGTTGGATACATACTAATTATGCACATGTAGATATAAAAATGATGCCTGCCTTGGTAAAGCAAGCAAACGAAAAATATCCAGACATGAAGCTTCAATTAGTAAATGACCCTTATAATCTTGCTTCTCTCATGGAAAAAGCAATCAATGACCAAGTTCAATCTTCTAGATTTATAATTAGCTCGAAAACTCTAGGAATTCATTTTGCAGTCATTGATTATAGAGCTGTTGGCGTTGAAAACTCTTTCATACTTTTTGAACCGACAAAATTCCATGGCATACCACAAGATATGCTAATGACAAGAATATTAATGGCTGTTAAATCTCGCGGATTACCTAATTGCCATTTTTCCATGGCGGAGATGGATATTCAGAGAAGCTTCTCTGAGTGTGGGATATTTAGTTTAGCTCTTGCTAAAAAACTTCATACCGAATCTGCCCGATTAGAAAAATTGCATGAAGATAATGTTAAGGGTATATTATGTGAACCAGATACACCTATACCTTATGATAAATTAGATCTCTATCTTCCTGCTACTTTTTACAAACATACGCAAGGAATGGGGCGTCTTCAAAAATATATAAAATCAAATCCAAATGCTGCAGATGAAAAAGTTAACAAAAAAGGTGAGACTCTCTTGGAAAGACTCGATAATAATTCAGTTGCAACCAAAGAGTATAAGGCTGTTTCTGTTTCATCGCATAGAAAGAGAGTTCGTGAATATAAAGGTGCTCTCACATTGTGATGCAACTTTTAATACTCTTATACAATATAAATGAACATTTTTATTATTAATTTAAAATTATTATATATATAAATGCGATTTTATTTAAATAAATACTTCATTATTACTATCATATTTACTTTTAATAATATGGAATGTTGATTTTTATACAATTAAATAATTATATATTTTACAAAAAGTTTTTTTAACCTTTATTAATTTTTTGAAATCTACTGCTTTAAATGCCTAAAAATATTGTCTAGCGCATGTGTGAAGCGTATGCTCAAAAACAAATAAAAAGATTAGGAATAAAAATTAATATCAATGTTTTTGCTAATTTTACTCACGTACCTCCCCTATCCATATGAGTAACATTCTCTCCTTCGTCGTGCGATGCACTAGGTGGTGCATTGGGATTGATGATGCCATCATCAGGTGTAGTATTTGCAATGTTTTGTGCAGCACCTTCCTATTATTCATCAAACAGTTCGCAATCTATCCGTATTGTATAGCCTCCACTTATCGAAAAGCTATGTTTTGCTTTGCACTTTTGATACGCCGCTTGAAAGGAATTGTAAGGACGAAGAGACAGTTCTTGAATAAGCTTTTCTTCTACTTGAATCAGAAGATTCTCGCTCATTCTACACGAAAAGGATGATTTTTCACGTAGCGATTTGTTACGATAGAAAGTAGTGGCTGCAACAGCTTTTGATTGGTTGTGATAGGTATATTTTAACTCATGGAAAGGTGAATCTCCAGATTTGACCTCTCTTTTTTCACCATTGCGTAAATCATAATAAGTAGCAATAACACTGCCTTTTTTTCTTCTTCCTCTGTATGGATGTTTATACTGTTTCTTCTGACTTAGACAATGTAGCACCTTTCTCTTATATCCATTTCATCCATATGGATAAAGTTTTCATCTTCCCCAATTTCTTCTGGAGATTGCGCATTGACAACCGCTTTTTGATCATCTTCCACATCAATTTCTAAACCATTGTCTACCCCTGCTCCACCACGGGCGCTATACCTAAAATCCCAAGAAGCACACATTTTCTCATTATAAAAACTATCGGAGGTGGATCTCCTGTTATGGCTTTACCAAAACCACGCTTGGCAACTACAAGTCTACCGTCAATAGGCTTGGCAACAGCATCATACTCTGCAACAAGATCCGTAGCAAAAACCATATCGCTTTCAGATGTTTAATCTAATGTGACAAACAAAACAACCTTTGTAAGAGTGAGATCAACTTTTCTGTATAATCATTCCGTTTTTGCTATTTCTTGGATAATACTTCCTCATATCCTTTGATGATAAGGTTGGCTTTTTGATATTCTGTAAAATGTATTCATTGAAGCAGAACACCCTGTAACATTTAAGCTTTGCAATGGGCTGCTTACCGATATTTCATCAATCAAATACGTACCCATATCACGCACGACTCCCCCCTATAACCTAATGTCACAGTAATAACTGTTTCTATTAAGGGGATATCTAGGAACCCATTTTCACTCTCTCATGCACGATCACGAAATTCTATCGTGATAAGATCACTTTTCTCTTTTACTTCATCAGTAATTTCTAATAGAAAAGATGTAATCCATTAAAGAATTTGTTATATCTTCGTCGTTTGCCCCCACTCTACATAAAGCTTTTATTTTCGTCCCCAAATTCTAATCACAAACATCGCTTTGGGATAAGATAACGAAGGCAAAATAATTGTAATTCCTGCTTTTAAGAGGGCACCATAATTAGTAAGACCATAGTTCACAGTATATAACACATTCAACAGCAAGCGCTTATTGACTTTGGAGTAATATTTTCCAGCAAATGGCATCAACCATATCGCCTTCTTTGGTTACATAAAGATCACCACCAAACTGCTCCATCTTCACCATATTCTCTTAATTTCATGGTAAACCCTTGTTTGTAAGATGTTTCATTTTGATGAAAAAACTTTGGAAATTTATTTAGAAAAGCTTGTAACACAGCTGGCATTAAAAATTAGCAACAACTCGTGCAGAAAATGCAGGAACAACAATCTAAAAAATGAAAACACCTTTTGATTGAACAGAAGACACCATCGCATCGATCTATATAAAAACGGCCAGTAGAAAACAACTCGCAATAGAATCAATCAAAAAGGAACGATACAAATAAAAAATTTAATAATATCAAATAATTCGCAATTCGCAAATCCTTATATAATTCATTGATTTTATTGAAATATGGCGGAGAGGAAGAGATTCGAACTCTCGAGAGCCTTTTGAGCCCTACTCCCTTAGCAGGGGAGCGCCTTCGACCACTCGGCCACCTCTCCAAGAGCGGTGCATAAACGGTATTAACAGAAAGTTCAAGACATTTTCGACTTTTTTAAAAAATATCTGAGACTTTTTTCTTTCATTTGCAAAAGAATATAAAAATTTAACAGACAAAAGTTGTGTTTTTTTTATCACACTGTATTTAATAGTACAAAATACACTTTAAAAAGACAATTTCATAGTTGTATATCCACAAAAGACCAGTATAGCCAGAATTACAAGTATTGCGTACTTATTCTGTCTTCAATGAATTAAGCAAGAATATTTAAAATGCGATTAGACTACCTTTACTGGAGATCCACTATGAATATTAAGTCATTATTTTTCAGCTCTACAACGGCTCTTTTAGTAATTTCTGGAGCACAAGCAGCTCCAATAATTACCAAAGAATCAGAACCTGCAAAGTATGTTCGTGTTTGTGATGCATATGGAAAAGGATATTTTTATATCCCTGGAACAGAAACCTGTATTCGTTTGTCAGGAAGTATCCGAGCTGATTTGATAGGTGGGGATAACATCGATGCAACAACCGATTCGGAACTAAAAAATAATAAAAAGACCTACAAAAGTTCGGCGCGATTGACTCTTGTTTTTCAAACTGCTTCTGAAACAGAATTGGGAACACTTCGCTCATATGCACGGTTTTACTCGCAGTGGAGCCAAGGTAAAGATTCAGCCGGTGCAAAACTTTCATCTGCTTACCTTGAGCTTGGTGGTTTTCGTATAGGTCTTGCTGACACAATTTTTAACACTTGGACTGGCGGTTATGGTAATGTTATAAACGATGACAGCATAGCACCTGCAGGTGTTACACGCACAAATTTTATTTCTTATACCTTTAATGACGAGAGTGGCTTTTCTGCTATTATTGGAGCTGAGTTAGGCAATGCATCAGGTATTAATACCTCAGATCCTAAAAACAATTCCTTTTACATAAAAAATGACAAAATAGCTTCTGTTTCTGAAGATAACCTTCCCGCACTGAGTAAACAGATAAAAAATTATACCTCTAATTTGCTTCTTGGTATGAAGTTCATCCAAAAATGGGGTGGCTTTTCAACAGTTGCTGCGTATGACTCTTATTACAAAAAATGGGCTGGTAAACTGCGTGTAGATTTCAATGTCAATAATAATTTAAATCTCTGGGTAATGGGAGGCTATAAAAACAGTATTGATTACTATACATCAACACCAGATGATCAAGACCAAACGACGCGATTGCTTTCACGACAAAACGCCACGATTTATGCGAACTGGGGAGGAAAGTGGGCTGCATGGGCTGGTGCAACTTACAAAATCACTCCAAAAACAAATTTCAACGCTCAGGTTTCTTATAGTGCTGTAAAAACCTTTGCTACTTCTTTAAATGTTTCCTATACACTGGTTCCAGGACTCGTGATTACACCTGAATTGACTTATGTTTCTTGGAATGATGATCGCACTTTTAGTGCCATAAATAACGATACAGTTTATAAACATACCCTAAACGGTAAAAGCGCTTTGCAAGGTATGATTCGTATTCAGCGCTCATTTTAATTCTTTTTGAATCAAGTCTTTTAAAACTGGCAACTTATGTTGTCAGTTTTTTATTTTTAAAGCTATAATATTATTCGATAATCATAACAATATCCGAGTAATATTCATTACTCATATCCTCTAACAAAAAGATGCTTACTTTGCAAAAATATAAAAAAATTAACTGTATAACGTTGACAATCATGCCTCAAAATTCTGCTCATACAATCAAATAATGCAGATTTTATCCTTAAAATAATTCTTACGAAATAAAATGTGCGTATCAAAAAAAATTACAATAAACTGCACTTATCTTTAAAAGAGTAGATATTACAAAATAACTCTACCACAATGGACAATAAATTCTCTAAGACTTCAATAATTTAAGGAGATGACAAAGATATTTACCAAAAGTAGTAATATATATTTTAAAGTATGTCATCATTGAACTTATATTCTCTGCAGCGTATATATCTTGCTGAATTTTTTCGCTATAATGCTATAATTTGTCTGTATACAACAAATATAAAACTCATCACCAATCTTTTGACATCCAAGATCATCAAGCTGGATGCAAACAGATCATAATGATTTCCTTATGCATGCTCCTAAAGAACCGTATCCTTTATATTACGTACAGCATCTTGGCTTGACGTATTTTTTTAAATAAAAGGCATGTACTCCAGTGAGAAAACAAAACTTTAAGATCTACCTTTATAAGTTTACTTCATTTTTTCTGTTTCTCATTAATATTCTGGATACAATTTTATATCAAATAATCCTCTTTCTATCATATGAACTTCATTGACAAAAAGTTACATAATATTACCCCTCCAAGAAATATAAACTCTGGTAGTTCATACACTTAAATTAAAACGGAGCTGAATTAACTCGAGGGGAAATATTTATCCACCAATGCATAAATAATCGCGGCAGTTTCAACATCCAAAATTCCATCATAATTTTCTTGACGAAAATGAAGTTGAAATGCCCTAATTAAATCCTTATACCCAGTTTCGGTATACGCAATAGAAGTATCATATCCGTAATATCTCAATTTATCCAAGACATCTTCTTTAGCTGGAAAACTTTTAGAAAACTGCTCCTTATAATAATCTTTTAAATCATCATCATACCATGCCCCTATACCCGCCTCATAAAGTTCTTTCCACGGAAATGCTGCACCTGGATCACTCTTTCTTCCAATAGCAATATCACTGTGGCCAACAACATCGACTGGCATGATATCTGGATACCGTTGCAAAATATTCAATGCAAGTTCTTTAACCGCATCAATTTGCGTTGGATTATAAGGAGGAAATATAAACCCATCATTATTATAGGTAATTAAATTAACTGGCTTAAGCTGAAGAGCTGTGCCGCTTATATTATCACCTTCAGCTAACAAATCAATATCAGTCTGCAGTATAGACTCATTCTTATCAACTGGATTGAGAACACGCACATCTTTTAAAGCAGCTTCAACATACGTCTCTTCTACAGAATCAGAATGACCAGTAGCTAAATTAACTATTTCAATCCCAATAGACGTATCATTCAAATTACTGCGCCCTGCCCATGAACTAACACCAGCATGCCAAGCGCGTTCATTTTCGTCAACAAGATTGAAGATACGCATATCTTGAAACCCCGCTTCAATATAAGTCTTCTCAGAAGGATCAGGAACAAGATAGTGAGCACTGACCATGTTTCCTGTAAGAGCTATAATTGACTCTTTAAAATTAATTGACGTATAATGCATAACAAGAAAGCGAACACGACGATTAAAACTCTTGATAGAGCGATAACTATTGTAATCAATCTGGTACATAAAATCTTTCCCTGTTTACCTAATTCAATTGGTACCGCTGCATCCCAGATAGATATGAAATAATGTTGGCGCTTTTTTAAAAATTCTTGCACTCTATTCCAATACAGAAGATACCAAGATTTCTAGCTTTACGTTAAAAATTCATAAACTATCAAAATTACTATCGACAATAAGTACCAATTTTATGACCTCGACACATAATCAAAAAAGCGATTTTGATAATAAATAACACCCTTCACCAAACCACTTCCTTTTCTGAAAAATGCTCGAGAAATTACTCTGAAAAATAACAAAAACCTAACCAAACTATTCACTCACCTTTAATACGAAAAATAACCATTCTCCTCTTATCAATCTGAATAATATGTAACTGCACACCACCATAAATACACGGTGTGATACCTAACTCATTTTTCAATGACATCAGTTATTGAAGACATATTTATGAAAATTTTACGGCTATTTATTGACAAAATTTAATAACAGATATCTTCTATTAAATTTTCCGTAGGTATATTTTTTAAAAAAGCTTAAAAATTTTTCTATAAGCCACAGATAATTAAGTTTTTTCTTATTTATAAAAGTAAACAAGACTTGCTCCATAAAATCTTTCAAGCTCATACAAATTATCTTGAAATCAACACGCTCAAAAAATTTTTCTCTTTAAGGAAAATGAGAAAATGATGTCTATCCTGCTTAGAGATTTTTAACAGCATTTCATAAAGCTCTTCACACTTTCAAAACCATTAATAAAAATCCAAATTCATTATATTTATTTTATTACGATTTTTTCTGTGATCTTTGTCTCTATAAAGAAAACATTTTACTGAAAAGTTATGACTATATCCTCATAATAAATCAGCGATTTATTGAATAAAGAAAATGTTCAGAGCTATCAATTTATAGAACTACGCTAATTTTTCCTATATAATACGCTGTATAAAACAAACTTAAAATATAATCAGCAATGTAGAAGAAAAATATATTAGCACTTGTACATATATGTTAGCTAATTTTAAAAAGTATAAACTAAGCTTATAATATAGATCTTTCTGTTTGTATCGTATAAAGCTTTTTTCTGTCATTTCTACAACCCATTGATTTTAAAAATAACTTTTCTTTTAAATCATAAAAACAGTTCGAACTATAAATACTACTGTACAAGATTTCATACTATAAACATTATGTGCAACTAACTTGTGACAATACTTAAAACTTATTCTGTATTATTAATTTCACCTGAGAGAGGTTAATTTTTCAAAACCAACTCATACTCTTCGTCATTCTAGAATATGAGCTATCTATCGATTATAATCTTCGTTAAACTGTTCACACGCCAGATTCAGATGATACAACTATTAAGCACCACTGGCACTTGCAAATATTTGATTTTCTGAAGTAAAAAGTCATATTGCATCATAAATACAGATTTAGCTATTTTTATATTATAAAATGCATAAAAAAGTAAGCTATCTTATAAACTTTAAAGAAAGATCAATTACGCACCAAACCGTTTTACATCTAGTTTAATACCGATATTGCCAAAACATCAACTAATGCAAAACCTGCATAATAACAGCAAATAATTTAGAAAAACTAGAAATCTAACCGCATAATTAGGAGAAGAGCTTTATACATGAATTGCATGTTTTAACATTTTAGATATGATAATGGGCATATATATTCTCATTGTAGAGGATGCTATTAATACCGTATAATTGGAATACGAAAGCTGTTTTATAGAAATTACTCACAATATATATTTGAATCTCCATTGCTTATATCCTTTGCAATAGGAATAAACCTAAGAAATTGCGATTGATCCAAAAAAAAAACTCAACTCTTATTTTCAATATATATAAAGATTTTTAAACTCATTATACCTTTATCTCACATACAAAGAGATAAGTTTACAAAATAAAAAGCCGCACTAATTAGTGCAGCTTTTATTTGTTATTGTTATAAGTTTATGAGGAGAAGCTTTAGGTACGTAAAGATTCTCTACGACCACTTCTGTAACCATAATGGCCAAAAATACTAGAAATAATGATGCCAATTAAACTGCCCCAAAATCCCCACCATCCAATGTGAGATGCTGTTTTAGCAGCTTGATCCGCAGTATGACGAACATCCTTTGTTAGCGTATCTAGCTTCTCTAACAATGTATTCGTCTGTTCCTCAAGAGCTTCAATTGCATCTTCAGTTTTTTCTTTTGCTGTTTGATAAATATCAATCGCATGATCAGCTGTTTCTTTCGCCTCAGAACGTGTCATTCCATTATCCACAAGAACGTTAATGACGTCATTCTCATCAATTTTTGCTGTAACAGCTTGCGCATGATCAGAAAGACGGTTACTCAGATCTTTCAGGTGTGCGCGATAATGAGAAGGCTCTTTTTTGAAAGCTGTTATTGTAGCGTTTATATCATTGAGGGCTGCTTTATAGACTTGCTTTAAACGATCAATATCAAGAGCAGGAATCTCATTTTTATTAAGAATAGCATGCAAATCGCCACGCAATTTATCAAAATCAACCCGATTACTACTTTTTTCATGCAAAAAATCTTCAAAGTTTTGGTTATTGAATTTTGAAAAAACTGGTAAAGAATCTGTTTTCAAATTACTCATAGTTTGCTGTACCGCAGGAGTACCAGCCTCTAAAACAGCCTTACTACTTAGGTTAGCTACACTTGAAGCCAACACAGCAGCTTGGAAGACCATGAGAAGTGTTAACAAAGCCCAAGTTAAAAATCCATGCAATGCACCTGATGATTCTGCAAAACGTCCAGCGATAAAACTTCCGCTCGCAAGGCTGAAAAGCATCACAATAAGTGATCCAATACCAACCGATAGAAAACTTCCCTTAATAAGAGAGGAAGAAGAAAAATCAATTTGCCCTAAGCCTAAAGCGGCAACCAAAAAAGATAAGCAAACTGAAATAGTCAATGCTGTGATAAGCCCAGCAAAAATTGCTGACCATGAAATGGGTGTATAAAAAAGTGGAGACTCCGTTTCTATTGATGTTTCTTTTAAAAAATGAGCATCAAACGTCTCTTCAGGGGATCTAGTTTCCATTTATTACTCTCCTTAAGTGATGTTTGAATTAGAATGCGTTTGCTCGATTTAAGTTCCGTTTTTGTTTTTATGTTTATCTTCGCTGTTCTATTCTTTTTTAGATATATATTTTATATTTTTCTACTTTAAGCTGTACTTACTTTTGTTTATTTTTTAGAGTATTCTTCGCTTATTTTATAGTTTTTTGATATTTGATCTGCGCTTTTTTTGTTTTTTCTGGTATTTTATTTATTATTTTTTCTTTATTGAGAGTCGATTTAATTTTACTAGAACGCCTATTTGAGCTTAGCATATAATATTTTTGAGATTTCCTAGCTACCAGTTTTGATTTTGTTTATTTTTGGTTTTCTCCCTATTTTTTATCTATCTCCAGCAAATGATATAATTTTCATATTCATCATAGAGGGTTTTTCTGTTTTTTATTGTGTAGTTTTAAGGATTTTTGACGGAAGTTTTTAGATTACATCATTTATTTATCGTTTATTCGATTGTGTATGGAGCATTATTTTTTACTTTTTGGCGTATTTTCTCAAAATTTTAATTTTCTCATAAGAGCTTAAGAGTTTTTCTGTGGACTTTTTTGTTTGAGCAAACAAGTTTGTTTTTGAGCAAGTCGTTAGAATTACAGCATTCTCTATCAGAAGATATATAGAAGTTATTTATGTATGATCACTGTGCATCAATTTTCAGATTTTTTGGAAG
>NZ_JAYMZJ010000002.1:0-338223 GCF_037070875.1 Bartonella occidentalis | reverse complement strand
GAAATAAAGAGCATGAACAGTCAAAATATCCGCATTCGCTTAAAGGCGTTTGATCATAGAATTCTTGATGCGTCGACGCGTGAAATTGTGTCGACTGCTAAGCGTACCGGCGCTAATGTCCGTGGTCCCATTCCGCTTCCGACGCGGATTGAGAAATTTACGGTTAATCGTGGGCCGCATATAGATAAGAAGAGTCGTGAGCAATTTGAAATGCGCACACATAAGCGTCTTCTTGACATTGTTGATCCAACGCCGCAAACAGTTGATGCGCTCATGAAGCTCGATCTTTCTGCTGGTGTGGATGTTGAAATTAAGCTCTGAGGTTTGAGGACAGAAGGAACAGACCCAATGCGTTCAGGTGTAATAGCACAGAAGCTGGGCATGACCCGTGTTTATAATGATGCTGGTGAGCATGTGCCAGTAACAGTACTTCGTTTGAAGAATTGTCAGGTCATTGCTCAACGAACAGTTGAAAAGAATGGTTATACTGCTGTTCAATTAGGTGTGGGTTTTGCTAAAGTTAAAAATATTTCGAAAGCTCTTCGCGGGCATTTTTCTAAGGCTTTGGTGGAACCGAAAGTTAAAGTTGCAGAATTTCATGTTACCCCAGATAATCTTCTTGATGTTGGGACTGAAATTACTCCAGAACATTTTGTTCCGGGACAAAGGGTTGATGTGACAGGTACTAGTATAGGTAAGGGTTTTGCTGGTGTTATGAAGCGGCATAACTTTGGTGGGCATCGTGCTTCGCATGGTAATTCAATAACCCATCGTGCTCATGGTTCGACAGGTCAATGTCAAGATCCTGGTAAAGTGTTTAAAGGCAAGAAAATGGCTGGTCATATGGGGCAGGTGCGCGTTACAACACAAAATATTGAGGTCGTTTCTACGGATGTTGAACGTGGTTTAATTTTAGTGCGCGGTTCTGTTTCTGGTGCTAAAGGAGCTTGGATTTTGGTTCGGGACGCTGTAAAAAAACGTCTTCCCGATAATGCTCCGAAACCTGCTGGTATTCGCCGTTTTGTAGAGGAGGAAACAAAAATGGTTGCTCCAGTAACGGAAACCTCTGAATCTGAGGGAGCCGAATAATGGATCTGATAGTTAAAGCTCTTGATGGTAGCGAATCTGGTAAGTTAAAAGTTTCTGATGGTATTTTTGGCCTTGTTCCCCGTGAAGATATTTTGCAACGTGTTGTTCGCTGGCAGCTTGCTCGTCGTCAACAAGGAACGCATCAATCACAAGGTCGGTCTGATGTGTCGCGGACAGGGGCGAAGATGTTTAAACAAAAAGGAACTGGTCGTGCTCGTCATTCGTCTGCTCGTGTTCCGCAGTTTCGGGGTGGTGGTAAAGCGCATGGTCCAGTTTCTCGTAGTCATGTACATGACCTTCCTAAGAAGATTCGTGCACTCGGATTGCGTTTTGCTTTGTCAGCAAAGTTTAAAACGGATGATTTAATTATAGTTGATGAATTGAGTGTTAAGGATGTAAAGACTAAGATCCTTGCTTCAAGTTTTTCTAAGCTTGGATTTAGTAATGCTTTAGTAATTGGTGGTAAAGAGATTGATGTTAATTTTTTTCGTGCAGCCTCCAATATTCCTAATATTGATATCTTGCCTATTCAAGGAATTAATGTTTATGATATTTTGCGTCGCAGCAAGCTTGTTTTATCGAAAGCAGCTGTTGAGGCTCTCGAGGAGCGTTTTAAATGACAGATCTTCGTCATTATGATATAATTGTTAGCCCAGTTATTACTGAAAAGTCGACTATGATTTCTGAGTATAATCAGGTTGCTTTTAATGTCGCATTGAATGCAACAAAACTTGAGATTAAAAATGCCGTTGAAGCTCTTTTTAGTGTTAAGGTTAAGGCAGTTAATACGATAGTCCGTAAGGGTAAAGTGAAGCGCTTTAAGGGTGTTATTGGTCGGCAGAGTAATGTTAAAAAAGCGATCGTGACACTGGCGCATGGCCAGTCTATCGATGTTTCGACAGGTCTTTAAGAAGTTCGGAGATAAGAATAATGGCACTTAAGCATTTTAATCCGACTACCCCTGGGCAGCGTCAGCTTGTTATTGTGGATCGCTCTTGTCTTCATAAGGGGAAGCCTATAAAAACACTGACTGAGGGGTTGTCATCAAAAGGTGGACGTAATAATCGTGGTCGAGTTACTGCTCGTTTCCAGGGTGGTGGTCATAAACGGAGTTATAGACTTGTTGATTTTAAGCGCTTAAAGCGTGGTGTTTCTGCGAAAGTTGAGCGTTTAGAGTATGATCCCAATCGTACTGCTTTTATCGCATTGATTCGTTATGAAGATGGAATATTGGATTATATTCTTGCTCCACAACGTCTTGCTGTTGGCGATTCTGTTATTGCTGGTTCAAATATTGATGTTAAACCAGGAAATGCGATGCCGCTTGCTAATATGCCAGTGGGTACGATTATTCATAATGTTGAAATGAAGCCGGGGAAAGGTGGTCAAATAGCGCGTTCAGCTGGGACTTATGCGCAATTAGTTGGACGAGATCAAGGGATGGCTATCCTCCGTTTAAATTCAGGTGAGCAGCGTTTGGTGTCTAGTAATTGTTTTGCAACTGTAGGTGCTGTTTCAAATCCTGATCATGGAAATATTAATGATGGTAAGGCTGGTCGATCACGTTGGCGTGGTAAACGTCCACATGTTCGTGGGGTTGCTATGAATCCGGTAGATCATCCGCATGGTGGTGGTGAAGGTCGTACGTCGGGAGGGCGTCATCCAGTGTCTCCTTGGGGGAAGCCTACGAAAGGTAAACGTACGCGTTCTAATAAAGCTACTGGTAAATTTATTATGCGTACACGTCATCAACGCAAGAAGTGAGAGAGGTAGTCTAAAGTGGTTCGTTCAGTTTGGAAAGGTCCGTTTGTTGACGGCTATCTTCTTGAGAAGGCAAAGAAGGTACGCGCAAGTGGGCGCAATGAGGTTATAAAAATATGGAGTCGTCGCTCTACTATTCTACCGCAGTTTGTTGGTTTGACTTTTGGTGTTTATAACGGAAATAAGCATATTCCTGTTTCTGTTTCTGAAGAAATGGTTGGCCATAAGTTTGGTGAGTTCGCTCCAACCCGGACTTATTATGGTCATGGTGCAGATAAGAAAGCGAAGAGGAAATAGGGATGGGAAAAGATAAGGTTCCGCGTCAGCTTAAGGATAATGAGGCAAGAGCTGTTGCTAGAACGATTCGTGTTAGCCCGCAAAAGCTTAATTTAGTAGCTGCAATGATTCGTGGTAAAAAAGTTGATGTTGCTCTAGCTGATTTAACGTTTTCGCGAAAACGTATTGCTGAAAAGGTTAAAAAAACTCTTGAATCAGCGATTGCAAATGCGGAGAATAACCATGGCCTTGATATTGATTCGTTGATTGTTTCAGAGGCCTATGTTGGTAAGTCTGTAGTAATGAAGCGTTTTCATGTGCGTGGGCGTGGCCGTGCAAGTCGAATTGAGCGTCCGTTTTCGCACCTTACTATTATTGTTCGTGAAGTGATTGAAGAAGTGGAGGCTGCATAATGGGTCAGAAAATAAATCCAGTAGGGCTCCGCCTTGGTATTAATCAGACTTGGGATTCACGTTGGTATGCTGATAGTGGTGAATATGGAGTTTTGCTTCATGAAGATTTGAAGATTCGTTTATATGTGCTTGAAGAGTTGAAGCAGGCAGCTATTTCTAAGGTTGTTATTGAACGCCCTCATAAAAAATGTCGTGTAACGATTCATTCTGCGCGTCCCGGTCTTATTATCGGTAAAAAAGGTGCTGATATTGAAAAGCTTCGTCGTCGGCTTTCTGAAATGACTAATGCTGATACGTCTTTGAATATTGTGGAAATTCGTAAGCCGGAGATTGATGCGACAATTATTTCTCAGTCAATTGCTCAGCAACTTGAGCGTCGTGTTGCTTTTCGTCGTGCAATGAAGCGTGCAGTTCAGTCAGCTATGCGCCTTGGAGCAGAGGGTATTCGTATTAACTGTTCTGGTCGTCTTGGTGGTGCTGAAATTGCTCGTATGGAGTGGTATCGTGAAGGTCGTGTTCCACTTCATACTTTGCGTGCTGATGTTGATTATGGTACGGCAGAGGCTAAGACTGCTTATGGTATTTGTGGTGTTAAAGTTTGGGTTTTTAAAGGTGAGATTCTCGAACATGATCCAATGGCTTCGGAACGTCGTGCTATGGAGAATGATCATTCAGGTTCTTTGTCGAACCGTCGCCGCGAAAATACTTAATTTTTGTGGTTAAACTAGGATTTGGAGTAGAGAGCAATGTTGCAGCCAAAGCGCACAAAGTTCCGTAAGCAGTTCAAGGGTCGTATTCGCGGGGCTTCAAAAGGTGGTACTGATTTAAATTTTGGTGCCTATGGTTTAAAGGCAGTTGAGCCAGAACGTGTTACTGCTCGCCAAATTGAAGCAGCGCGGCGCGCAATTACACGTTATATGAAGCGTTCTGGTCGCGTGTGGATTCGTATTTTTCCAGATCTTCCTGTTACATCTAAGCCAACTGAAGTTCGTATGGGAAAGGGTAAGGGGAGTGTAGATTATTGGGCAGCTCGTGTTGCGCCAGGGCGAGTTATGTTTGAGCTTGACGGAGTTCCTGAAGGTGTTGCGCGTGAAGCGTTAAGATTGGGGGCTGCGAAATTGCCTGTTAAAACGCGTTTCGTCCAGCGTATTGCTGAATAAAGAGGTTAAGCGATGAGAGCCATAGAATTACGGGCGCAAACGCTCGATCAGATGAAGGATGAATTAGCTAAGTTAAAGAAAGAGCAGTTTAATTTGCGTTTTCAAAAGGCTACTGGTCAGTTAGAGAAGACTTCGCATATTAAAAGGGTTCGTCGTGATATTGCGCGTATTAAAACTTTGCTTCGTGAAAAGATGAACAAAAGTAAAGCTAAGGAAGTAAGAGATGCCTAAACGCATTTTACAGGGTGTTGTCGTTAGTGACAAAAGTGATAAGACTGTAGTTGTTCAGGTGGAGCGTCATTATTCTCATCCACTTCTTAAAAAAACTGTTAGGCAGTCTAAAAAGTATAAGGCTCATGATGAAGCTAATCGATTTAAGGTTGGGGATCAGATTTTTATTCAGGAGTCTAAACCGATTTCGAAAAATAAACGTTGGGTTGTTGTTAAAGATAGTGTGGTTTAGCTAATTAGATTTATTGTTTTGAAATTTAACAATTTTGTTGATTTGTAAGCAGTAATTTTGTCATTATTTAGTAAGTAAGTCCGTGTGTTTTGAAGGCTCATTCGGATATGAATGTTAGGAAAAGGTAGCCAGTTATGATTCAGATGCAAACAAACCTTGACGTTGCAGATAATTCTGGTGCGCGTCGTGTCATGTGCATCAAAGTGTTAGGTGGCTCAAAGCGAAGATATGCTTCAGTCGGTGATGTTATCGTTGTTTCGGTAAAGGATGCAATTCCTCGTGGCCGTGTTAAAAAAGGTGATGTCATGAAAGCTGTAGTTGTTCGTACTGCTAAGGATGTTCGCCGTGCGGATGGTAGCGTAATTCGTTTTGATAGTAATGCTGCTGTTTTAGTAGATAATAAAAAAGAGCCGATAGGTACACGTATCTTTGGGCCTGTTCCCCGCGAACTTCGTGGTAAGAACCATATGAAGATTATTTCGCTTGCTCCTGAAGTATTGTAAATGGGCTAAATATCATGCAGAAGATTCGAAAAGGTGATAAAGTTATTGTTTTATCTGGTAAGGATAAAGGATGCAGTGGCGAAGTGATGAAAGTAAATCCTAAAAAGGGGAATGCTTTTGTCCGTGGAATTAATATGGTTAAGCGTCATCAGCGCCAGACGCAAAAGCAGGAAGCAGGGGTTGTCTCTAAAGAAGCTCCGATACATTTGTCTAATTTGGCGATTGTTGATCCTAAAGATGGTAGGCCTACTCGTGTGGGTTTTCGTATAAATGCGGATGGTAGCAAGGTTCGTTTTGCCAAGCGTTCAGGAGAATTAATTAATGGCTGAAGAAAAGCAAGAGCCGCGCATGAAGACGCATTATTTCGAAGTGGTTCGTAAAGTTCTACAGGAAAAATTTAATTATAAGAATGAGATGCAGATCCCACGTCTTGATAAGATTGTGATTAATATGGGGGTTGGGGAAGCTACTTCTGATTCTAAAAAGCCGTCTATTGCGGCTGAGGATTTGGCTTTAATAACAGGGCAGAAGGCTGTCGTTACACGTGCACGTAATTCTATTGCAAGTTTTAAGGTTCGTGAAGGTATGCCGTTGGGAGCAAAGGTTACGTTACGTCGAGATCGTATGTTTGAGTTTCTAGATCGCCTTATTACGATCGCACTCCCTCGGGTTCGGGATTTTCGTAATTTAAATCCAAAAAGTTTTGATGGTCGTGGTAATTTTGCTATGGGTATCAAAGAGCATATTGTATTTCCAGAAATAAACTATGATAAAGTTGATCAAATTTGGGGAATGGATATTGTTGTTTGTACGACAGCGAAGACGGATGATGAAGGGCGTGAATTGTTGCGTGCTTTTAATTTCCCCTTCCGTTCTTAACGGTAAACGTAGCGAGGTAAAATTATGGCCAAAGTGAGTGCCGTTGAAAAAAACAAACATCGTGAAGTGATGGTAAAGCGTTATGCTGCACGTCGTGCGCGTTTGAAAGCGATAATTATGAATCAAAATGTTTCTCTTGAAGAGCGTTTTATGGCGTCTGTTCAATTGGCGAAGCTGCCGCGTAATTCTGCAAAAGTACGCGTGCGTAATCGTTGTGAGGTTTCAGGTCGTCCGAGGGCTTATTATCGTAAATTAAAGATGTCGCGAATTGCGTTGCGTGAGCTTGGCTCTTTGGGTCATATTCCTGGTATTGTTAAGTCTAGTTGGTGAGGAGGAGATTACTATGTCTATGTCAGATCCTCTTGGTGATATGTTAACACGTATTCGTAATGCGCTTTGTCGTAAGAAAGGTAAGGTTATTACCCCTGCTTCGAAGCTTCGTGCGCGTGTTCTTGACGTTCTTCAGTCAGAAGGTTATATTCGTGGGTATAATCAGGTTGACTTTGGTGATGGAAAGTCTGAAATTGAAATTGAATTAAAATATTTTGAAGGAATGGCTGTAATTCGTGAAATTTCACGTGTTTCAAAGCCAGGTCGTCGTGTGTATGTTTCTGCTAAATCTATTCCTCAAGTTGCAAACGGTCTTGGCATTTCGATTTTATCAACTCCTAAGGGAGTTATGGCAGATCATGAAGCGCGTGAACAGAATGTTGGTGGAGAGATTCTTTGTCGTGTTTTCTGAGTGATTGTAAGAGAACAGAAAAATAGGTTAGAACAATGTCTCGTATTGGAAAAAAGCCCATTTCAATTCCTTCTGGGGTTGTCGCTACTGTTGAAGGACAGCTGGTTAAGGCAAAAGGTCCGAAAGGTGAGCTGAGCTACGTTGTAAATGATGAAGTTTTGGTTAAGCTTGAGGAAAATGTTATATCGGTTACACCACGTGATCAATCAAAAGATGCTCGCTCTAAATGGGGTATGTCACGCTCAATGATTGAGAATATTTTTTGTGGTGTGAAAGATGGTTTTGATAAGAGGCTTGAAATTAGTGGTGTTGGTTATCGTGCTGCCTTACAGGGCAATAATGTTCAGTTATCGCTTGGTTTTTCACATGATGTTATTTATGAAGTTCCAGCGGGTGTTATTGTGACGGTTCCTAAGCCAACAGAAATTGTTGTTTCTGGAGTTAATAAGCAGCAGGTAGGACAAGTCGCAGCAGAGATTCGTGAATATCGTAGACCTGAGCCTTATAAAGGTAAAGGTATTAAGTATGCAGATGAGCGTATCTTCCGTAAAGAAGGTAAAAAGAAATAAGGATTTTGCATTATGGTTTCATCTAAGGATACTATTCAGCGTCGCGCACGGCGTGTTCGTCGTCGAATTAAAATGGTTTCTAATGCTCGTCCACGGCTCAGTGTTTATCGTTCAAATCAGAATATTTATGCTCAAATTATTGATGATTTGCGTGGATGTACGCTTGTTTCTGCGTCTACTCTTGAAGGTGATTTTAAAAAGTCTTTTAAAAATGGTTCTGATAAAAAAGCAGCTTTTGCTGTTGGTAGATTAATTGCTGAACGTGCGAAAAAAATTGGAGTTAATGAGGTGGTCTTTGATCGTGGGGCATATGTTTATCACGGTAGGGTAAAGGCATTAGCTGAAGCTGCTCGTGAAGGTGGTTTGAGTTTTTGATGTGTTTTATGTAAGTTAGTTTTATGATATTGGAATTTTATCGGCGTGCTTCCGGAAAAGAAAAAGGAATTAGGAATGGCACAAAAAGAGCGTAGTGAGCGGGATGAACGCGATAGTGAGTTTGTTGATAGGCTTGTTCACATTAATCGTGTTGCTAAAGTGGTAAAGGGTGGTCGCCGTTTTGGTTTTGCTGCTCTTGTTGTTGTTGGAGATCAGAAAGGGCGTGTTGGCTTTGGTCATGGTAAGGCGCGTGAGGTTCCTGAAGCGGTTCGTAAAGCTACAGATTCTGCGAAGCGTGGAATGATTTATGTTCCGCTTCGGTCTGGACGAACACTGCATCATGACCTTGAGGGATGTCATGGGGCAGGGCGTGTCTTGTTGCGTTCAGCTTCTGCAGGTACTGGTATTATTGCTGGGGGGCCGATGCGTGCTATTTTTGAAACTCTTGGTGTGCAGGATGTTGTTGCTAAGTCGTTAGGATCATCAAATCCTTATAATATGGTTCGTGCAACTTTTGATGCGTTGAAACGCCAAATGCATCCTAAGGATATAGCTGCTCAGCGTGGTATTAAATATTCTTCTTTGCAGGCGCGTCGTCAAAATTTGATTGATGCGGAAAGTTAATTTCTGAGGTTGTTAGGAAAAGGATTATAAAATGGTTCAGAAAAAATCTCAGAAAAAAACTATAACGATAGAGCAAATTAGAAGTCCAATTAGGAGCCCACAAATTCAATGTGCAACATTAAAGGGTCTTGGGTTAAATAAGATGCGGCGGCGGCGTATTTTAGAGGATACACTTTGTGTGAGAGGTATGATTGCTAAGGTTCAGCATCTTGTTCGCGTTATAGATGAAAATTGAAGGTCGCAGGGGTGTGTATAATGAAACTCAATGAATTGCGTAATTGCGAGGGTGCGACAAAGAATCGTAAACGCGTTGGGCGTGGTATTGGTTCGGGTACTGGAAAAACTGGTGGTCGTGGTGTTAAAGGACAAAGGTCTCGTTCTGGTGTTGCTCTGCATGGTTTTGAAGGTGGGCAAATGCCTATTTATCGTCGTTTGCCAAAGCGTGGATTTAGGAATTTTTTTGCTAAGGATTATAATGAGGTTTCGTTGGGTCGTATTCAGCTAGCGGTTGATACAGGTAAGCTGGATATTACAAAACCGGTCGATGTTATTGCACTGAGGGAAGCTGGTGTTATTTGTCGTGTAAAAGATGGTGTTCGCCTTCTTTCTGGTGGTGAGTTAAAAGAAAAAATTACGTTTAACGTTTCTGGTGTTTCTAAAGCGGCTCTCCTCAAGATTGAAAAAGTTGGTGGTGAGGTTATTTTTTCTAAAGTTGCGCAGTAAATTTATTTTAAGATAAATAATGATCTAGAAGAGGCATATGTGCCTCTTTAGGATTTTTTGAAAAGTTAGTTTAGATTTTAATTTATTTGTGCGACGATATAAATTGTAGGGTTACGCTTCTGTAATTTTAAAATGGAGTGTAGACTGGAGACGTTTTATGGCATCAGCGGCAGAGCAATTTGCTTCCAATATAAATTTTGGTACTTTTTCACGTGCGACTGAATTAAAAAAGCGCATTTGGTTTACCTTAGGTGCGCTTCTTGTGTATCGTTTTGGTACTTATATTTCTCTTCCCGGTATTAATATTGATGCTTTACGGCAAACATTTGAACATCATGCGTCTGGTGTATTAGGATTGTTTAATATGTTTGCTGGAGGCGCTGTTGGACGTATGGCGATTTTTGCTCTGGGAATTATGCCTTATATATCCGCATCGATTATCGTTCAGTTATTAACTTCGATTATTCCTTCTTTAGAAACTCTTAAAAAAGAGGGTGATTTGGGTCGTAAGGTTATTAATCAGTATACTCGTTATGTGACAGTGGTATTAGCGATTATGCAGGCTTTTGGTATTGCAGTTGCACTTGAAACTGGTATAGGAACAGGGCTTCAAGTTGTTGTGGAACCAGGTCTTATGTTTCGTATTTCTTCCGTTATTACGCTTGTTGGCGGAACAATGTTTTTAATGTGGCTTGGCGAACAAATCACATCACGCGGTGTGGGTAATGGGGTTTCTCTTATTATTTTTACTGGAATTGTGGCTAATTTCCCTTCAACTTTTGCTCAGCTTTTGACTGCTCATAGTCAAGCAGATTTATCAACTTTTTTATTGATAGGAATTGTTCTTATTGTTGTTTTTGTTGTAGGAGTGATTGTTTTTGTTGAGCGTGCTCAGCGGCGAATTCTTATTCAGTATCCAAAGCGTCAGGTTGGTAATCAAATGTTTCAGGGGGATATGTCACACCTTCCTTTAAAGTTGAATACTGCTGGTGTTATTCCTCCGATTTTTTCTTCATCTTTGTTGTTGCTTCCTGCAACTGTTAATAACTTTTCTGATAAAATGCCGCTTTGGGTTCAGACTATTTCTTACTCTCTAAATCATGGGCAACTGCTTTACATGATTGTTTATGCTATTTTAATGGCGTTTTTCTGCTTTTTTTATACAGCTATTGTATTTAACCCGAGCGATACTGCAGATCAATTAAAAAAGCATTCTGGTTTTATTCCAGGGATACGTCCAGGTGAGCGTACTGCTGAGTATATTGATTATGTTTTGACGCGTATTACTGTTGTGGGGGCGATCTATATTATTTTGGTTTGTTTATTGCCTGAGTTTATGATATCCGCTCTAAAGGTTCCTTTTTATCTAGGAGGAACGTCTTTGTTAATTGTTGTTACTGTTACACTTGATACAGTTGCTCAAATTCAGGGATATCTTGTTGCACACCAATATGAAGGGTTGATTAAAAAGTCAAAACTTCGTGGAGGTAAAAGGAAGCGATGAGAATTATTCTTTTAGGTCCTCCTGGAGCTGGAAAAGGTACGCAGGCTAAGATTTTAACTGAAGAGTATGGTATTCCTCATTTGTCTACAGGTGATATGCTGCGTGAGGTTGTTACTGGAAATACAGAACTTGGTAAAAAAGTTAGAGCTATTATAGATTCTGGTGCTTTGGTTCCCGATAGCATTGTTAATCAAATTGTATCGGATCGTATTGATGAAAGTGATTGTAGGAACGGTTTTATATTAGATGGGTATCCGCGTACTGTAGAGCAAGCAGAGGTTTTGCAGCGGATTTTGCAGTCTAAAAATGTACAAATTAATGCTGTAGTTGAATTGTTTATTGATGAAAATGCATTGATTGAAAGAATAAATAGGCGTATTGAGGAAACGGTAGCGGCTGGATGTCAGGTTCGTTCAGATGATAATCCTGTTTCTTTTGCAAAACGGTTGGTAGAGTATCGTGAAAAAACGGCTCCACTGTCGAGATTTTATTTGGAGAGAGGGTTATTGAAGGTTGTTGATGGAATGGCTGATGTTACTGAGGTATCGCGAATGATTAAGGAGTCTCTGAAGTAAGAATTTTTTCTGGAAATAAATGAAAAGAGTTGACTTTTACGGTAAAATCTATCAAAAGCTCCTTTAGTTTATTTTAGTGAAATAGTGGACCTCAGAACTTATATGTGTCAGGTCAGTGTCTTTCTGTAGGATACAGAAGGTTTTTTATGGTTGTCAATAAAATCAAGGAGAAGAGGCGTGGCTCGTATTGCTGGCGTCAATATCCCGACAAATAAGCGCGTAGTTGTTGCGCTTCGTTATATCCACGGGATTGGACAAAAATTTGCTCAAGAAATTACCAAAAAGGTTGGTATTCCTGCCGAGCGTCGTGTGCATGAACTTTCAGATGCAGAGGTATTGCAAATTCGTGAAGCAATAGATCAGAGTTATCAGGTTGAAGGTGATCTTCGTCGTGAAGTTGCTATGAATATTAAGCGTTTAATGGATCTTGGTTGCTATCGAGGGCTACGTCATCGTCGTTCTTTACCTGTTCGGGGGCAGCGTACTCATACAAATGCACGTACGCGCAAGGGGCCAGCTAAGGCAATTGCTGGTAAGAAAAAATGATAATATCTCTTTTAAAAAGGATATTTTGTTTTTTAAAAGGTATTGTGTTTTTTGTTGTGATTTTTTAATAAAAGCAAAGTGGTAGAGCTGCTGGTGTTACGGCGGTAAAGTGATCATTGAAAGGAAGGTTATGGCCAAGGAAGCTACGCGTATTCGTCGTCGCGAGCGCAAGAATATTTCTTCAGGTGTCGTGCATATTAATTCAACATTTAACAATACGATGATTACCATTACTGATGCGCAGGGAAATGCGATCGCTTGGTCATCCGCGGGTGCTCAGGGATTTAAGGGATCACGTAAGTCTACGCCTTTTGCAGCTCAGGTTGCAGCAGAAGATTGTGCTAAAAAGGCGCAGGAACATGGTGTGCGTTCATTGGAAGTTGAGGTTTGTGGTCCTGGAGCGGGTCGTGAATCAGCTTTGCGTGCATTACAGTCTGTTGGTTTTACAATTGTTTCCATTCGTGATGTAACGCCTATTCCTCATAATGGATGTCGTCCGCGGAAAAGGCGGCGTGTTTAATTGGGTATTGTTTTTCGTTGTCAGAGTCTTCTCTGATGTTCACATTGGCCGTTACGATTGAATGGTGGCGGAGCTAAAAGAACGGGAATAAAAATATGATCCAGAAAAACTGGCAGGAACTTATAAAACCAAACAAGGTTGAGTTCTGTGTGCATGATAATCCAAATGTTTTAAGTGTTATTGCTGAACCTCTTGAGCGGGGATTTGGCTTGACATTAGGGAATGCGCTTCGTCGTGTATTGCTGTCATCTCTCCGTGGTGCTGCAGTTACTGCTGTGCAAATTGATGGTGTGCTACATGAATTTTCATCGATTCCGGGTGTTCGGGAGGATGTTACAGATATTATTCTGAATATCAAAGAAATCGCTATTCGTATGGAAGAGGAAGGGCCTAAACGCGTTGTAGTTTTTAAAGAAGGGCCTGGTATTGTTAAAGCTGGGGATATAAATGTTGTCGGCGATATGGAAATTCTGAATCCAGAGCATGTTATTTGTACTCTTGATGAGGATGCGGAAATTCGTATGGAGTTTATTATCAACACAGGAAAGGGATATGTTCCGTCTGACCGGAATTGTGCTGATGATGCGCCTATAGGTCTTATTCCAGTTGACAGTCTTTATTCACCAATTCGCAAAGTATCTTATAAAGTAGAGAATACACGTGAAGGTCAGGTTTTAGATTATGATAAGCTGACTTTAACGATTGAAACAAATGGTGCCGTTAATGGAGAAGATGCTGTTGCTTTTGCTGCGCGTATTCTTCAAGATCAATTATCGTTATTTGTTAATTTTGAAGAGCCACAGAAGGAAGTCGTTGAGGAATCAGCTTCTGAGCTTGCTTTTAATCCTGCACTTCTCAAAAAAGTGGATGAATTAGAGCTTTCAGTTCGCTCGGCAAATTGTTTGAAAAATGACAACATTGTTTATATTGGTGATCTTATTCAAAAAACAGAAGCTGAAATGCTTCGGACACCAAACTTTGGGCGAAAGTCGTTAAACGAGATTAAAGAAGTTTTGGCGTGTATGGGACTGCATTTAGGTATGGAAATTCCTGCATGGCCACCTGAAAACATTGATGATCTTGCTAAACGCTATGAAGATCAATATTAAAATTAAGATTTAAGGAGAAAGCTCATGCGACATAATAAGTCAGGTCGTAAGTTGAACCGGACTGCCAGTCATCGTAGAGCAATGTTTGCAAATATGGCGGTTTCATTGATCGAGCATGAGCAAGTTGTGACAACGCTTCCAAAGGCAAAAGAAATTCGTCCTGTCGTTGAGAAATTGGTTACACTTGGTAAGCGTGGAAGTTTGCATGCGCGTCGACAAGCGATTGCAGCTATTCGTGATACTGGAAAAGTTGCAAAATTATTTGATGTACTTGCTCCGCGTTATGCGTTGCGCAACGGTGGGTATTTGCGTATTATGAAAGCAGGGTTTCGTTCTGGGGATAATGCGCCTATGGCTGTTATAGAATTTGTGGATCGTGATATTGATGCGAAGGGTGCTGCGGATCACATGCGTATAGAAAATACCGCGAGGAAGAAGGATGTTTCTTCGTGAAGTAGTTTCGTTCTTTATAAATTTTTGAAAACCGCCTTTAAAAGGCGGTTTTTTGTTAGAATTTAAGAATAAATTTTACTTAAATAATCAATTTAGAAAAATCATTATTAAGATTGAATTATTTGATTTTTATAACATTTATTTTTAGAGTAATTTATTTTTTTATAATGGGTGAGGGATTACTCTATTAAATTAAAGTACACCAATTTTATGAGGAACGAGTAATGAAGTATTTTCTTTTCGTGTGGTTTTTGGGAACGATTATGATCCAGATATCGCTCAATTGTGCATACGCTAAAATTCCGCAGACGCAATCAGAAATTGTTCTTTCATTTGCTCCTTTAGTAAAAAAATCCATTCCGGCTGTGGTTAATATTTATGCAGATCGGCAAATCAGAACTCGTTCACTTTTTGAAGGTGATCCATTTTTTGAGCAATTTTGGGGTCGTTATCAGGGTAATCAGCCTTTACGTAAACAATCATCATTAGGATCTGGGGTTATTGTTGATGCAAGTGGATTGGTTGTTACAAATTATCATGTCATTAAAGACGCAAGTGAAATTAAAATTGCTCTTTCTGATGGAAGAGAATTTGCAAGTAAGGTTATGCTAAAAGATGAAGCAACTGATATTGCAGTGCTTAAAATTGATGTAAAAAATGTTAAATTTCCTGTTCTTCCTTTAGGGAATTCCGATGCAGTTGAAGTTGGCGATCTTGTTCTTGCAATTGGTAATCCTTTCGGTGTTGGGCAAACAGTTACAAGTGGTATTGTTTCGGCGCAGGCACGTACACGTGTGGGTATTTCTGATTTGGACTTTTTTATTCAGACAGATGCTGCCATTAATCCTGGAAACTCTGGTGGAGCGTTAATTGATATGAAAGGACAATTAATCGGGATTAATACGGCTATTTATTCGCGTTCAGGTGGTTCTGTCGGAATTGGTTTTGCTATTCCAGCTAATCTCGTGAAAGTTGTTCTTGATACTGTTAAACGTGGAGGAAAATATTTTGTTCCACCTTATATTGGTGCATCCTTCCAAAGTGTTACATCTGATATTGCAGAGAGTCTAAATTTGGAGCGCCCCTATGGTGCTCTTGTTATTGACGTTGTCAAGGAAAGTCCTGCTGCAAAAGCTGGTTTAAAAGTAGGCGATGTTGTTTTAAGTGTTGAAGGAATAAGAATTGATAGTCCAGATAGCCTTGGGTATCGTTTAATGACAACAGGTGTTGGCGAAAAGCTTTCTTTAGAATATTTGCGAAATGAAAAGGTCTTCAAAACAGAAATAGCTATTTTATCAGTATCGGAGTCTACATTTTTAAAATCTGAAAAGCTTACTAATAAAGGTCCACTTTTTGGTGTTGAAGTATCGGATTTAACGTCGCAAAATAGTTGGCGGTTTCATCTTCCTGCGACTACGAGAGGTGTGGTCATTACTAATTTTGATCAGAATAGCAATGCTGCGGGAATTTTTCGTTCCGGAGATATTTTGCGTGTTGTTAATGGGCATAAAATTCAAACAGTTAGTCAGCTAAAAAAAGTTCTTATGCAAGGTCATCGGAGTATTTGGCAGTTAGAATATGAACGTGATGGCATGTATATTCGTCAATTTATTCGCTGAGGTTTTTTTGAATAAAGATTTTTTTACTTCATCTTCCGATCTTCATATTAATAAAAATCGGCCGCTTGCAGAAAGAATGCGTCCTCGTTCTCTTCATGATGTCATTGGACAAAGTCATCTGGTTGGAGAACAAGGTTTGCTTTCACGTATGGCGGCAGCTGGTTCATTCGGTTCTATGATTTTTTGGGGGCCTCCGGGAACAGGAAAAACAACTGTTGCACGTTTATTGGCGCATGAAACAAGTTTCGCTTTTGAGCAAGTCTCCGCTATTTTTACTGGAATGACTGAGCTTAAGAAAATTTTTGAAGTAGCGCAAACTCGTTTTATGTCTGGGTATAAAACGCTGTTATTTGTTGATGAAATTCATAGATTTAATCGTGCCCAGCAGGATAGTTTTCTTCCTGTTATAGAAGATGGTACTGTGATCCTCATAGGTGCAACAACTGAAAACCCTTCATTTGAGCTTAATGCTTCTCTTCTTTCTCGTGCACGCGTTTTGACGTTTCTTCCTCATGATAATGAAAGTTTACATGTGCTTTTGAAGCGTGCTGAAGAAGTAGAAGAGAGAGCTCTTCCCTTGGATGATTATGCTAGAGATGTTTTAATCAAAATGTCTGATGGTGATGCACGGGCGGCGTTAACATTGGCAGAAGAAATTTGGTTTGCTGCGCGACCAGGAGAGATTTTTGATGCTATAGCTTTGCAAAAAATTACTCAGCGTCGCGCCCCAATTTATGATAAAGGGCGAGATGGTCACTATAATCTCATTTCAGCATTGCATAAATCAGTTCGTGGATCTGATCCTGATGCTGCTCTTTATTATTTGGCACGTATGTTTGATGCAGGTGAAGATCCCTTGTATATTGGACGAAGATTGGTTCGTATAGCCGTTGAAGATATAGGTTTGGCGGATCCTCAGGCTCTTGTTATTTGTAATGCAGCGAAGGATGCTTATGATTACTTAGGATCACCTGAGGGAGAATTGGCTTTGGCACAAGCATGCCTTTATGTTGCGACTGCTCCAAAATCAAATGCAACATATCTTGCCTATAAAGCAGCTATGCGTTGTGCTCGCGAAAATGGTTCTTTGCCTCCTCCTAAGCATATTCTTAATGCGCCTACAAAATTTATGAAAGAAGAAGGATATGGGCATAATTATCGTTATGATCACGATGAGCCAGATTCTTTTTCAGGACAGGAGTATTTTCCTGAAAAGCTTGAACATCAAATCTATTATCAGCCGCAAGAACGTGGTTTTGAGCGTGAGATCATTAAGCGTCTTGAATGGTGGAAAAAATTAAGACAAAAACGAAATAATTAAAATATATTTTGGATTTTAAAGTTTTTTATTGTTTTGCGACTGATTTTGTTCCAGCTATACGGCTATAATTTTGGTGACAATTTAGATCTTTCTTTGAATGCGTATTGTTCTTTGTATAATGAAGCTTTCTTATATGTTCTTGTTTATGCTTTTATAAGCGTTTGTATCGCTTTTATATATTTAACACTTTAAATTGTATATTGCATTATGTATTTTGCTTGATAATGGATTTTTCAGTTTTTAAGAGTTGGCTTAAAATTTATCTTGTGATTTTTTACAAAGAAATATCAAAAATTTAGTGCATAAAAGGATTGCTTTTAAATTTAAATTGTTTCTTTGAGGGAAGAAAGCTATAGAATGTATAAAGCTTCTGTCTTTTAATAAAGGTGTTTTTGAAAGTATATTTATATCTTAGAAAAAAGAAATAATCTCTGCTTACTCGCGTTAATGAGTTGTTGTTTGTACAATATACAGTTATAGAAATGGAGATAGTCTGTGAAAATTTAAACTCAAGGCTTTCGTTAAGTTAAAAGAACAGTGTACATTGAATGTTGGATTATTTGACTCGGTAAGGATATAATTGTGGACAAAACAAAAGCTCTAGATGCTGCTCTATCACAAATTGAACGTTCTTTCGGTAAAGGCTCAATTATGCGTCTTGGGCAAAAAGAGCAGGTTGTTGAAATTGAAACAATACCAACTGGTTCATTATCTTTGGATATCGCTTTGGGTGTAGGTGGATTACCAAAGGGACGTATTATTGAGATTTATGGACCAGAGAGTTCTGGTAAAACTACGCTGGCTCTTCATGCTATTGCTGAAGCACAGAAAGGTGGTGGCATTTGTGCTTTTGTAGATGCAGAGCACGCTCTTGATCCTATTTATGCGCGTAAGCTTGGTGTTGATTTGGAAAATTTATTTATTTCTCAGCCAGATACCGGTGAACAGGCATTGGAAATTACAGAGACACTTGTTCGTTCTGGAGCGGTTGATGTCCTCGTTGTTGATTCAGTTGCAGCTTTAACACCACGCGCGGAAATTGATGGTGAAATGGGTGATGCTTTACCTGGATTGCAAGCTCGGTTGATGAGCAAAGCTTTAAGAAAATTAACAGCATCAATTTTTCGTTCTAACTGTATGGTTATCTTTATTAATCAAATTCGTATGAAAATTGGAGTAATGTTTGGTTCTCCTGAAACGACAACGGGTGGAAATGCTTTAAAGTTTTATGCTTCTGTCCGTTTGGATATTCGTCGTATTGGGTCAATTAAAGATCGGGATATGGTTGTTGGAAATCAGACGCGCGTTAAAGTGGTAAAAAATAAATTAGCTCCTCCATTCAAGCAAGTTGAATTTGATATTATTTATGGTGAAGGTATTTCTAAATTAGGAGAATTGATTGATTTAGGTGTTAAAGTTGGTATTGTAGAAAAATCTGGTTCATGGTTTTCGTATAATTCTCAGCGTTTGGGACAGGGACGTGAGAATGTGAAGCAGTTTTTACGTGAACATGCAGAGATAGCTGCGGAAATTGAAATGGCTTTGCGTCAAAATGCGGGTCTAATTGCAATTGAATTGCTAGAAAATGTAGGATCAGAAAATACAGAAAGTGATGAAGATATTTGATGAGTTATTTGTCTAAATGTACTCCTGCTTTTAAGATTTTTTCTGTGTTCATTTATTAAAACTTTATGATATAAGTTTGCTTTATTTTTCAAATTTTTAATTTCTATGTTTGATTAAATTAGCTCTACGAGTGGCAGAGAAGAGTGTATTTAATGATGGGTATGTTTTTTGTGTGTAGTATTCTATAGGTATCAATATGAATAGTGTTAATAGCATCCGGTCAACTTTTCTGGATTATTTTCATCTTAATGATCATCAAATTCTTCCTTCTAGTCCACTCGTTCCACGTGATGATCCTACACTCATGTTTACAAATGCAGGAATGGTGCCATTTAAAAATATTTTTACTGGACTTGAACAGCCTTCTTATAAGCGAGCAGCAGCCGCACAAAAATGTGTTCGTGCAGGCGGAAAGCATAATGATCTTGATAATGTCGGTTATACAGCGCGCCATCATACTTTTTTTGAAATGCTAGGTAATTTTTCTTTTGGTGATTATTTTAAAGAGAAAGCAATTTTTTTGGCGTGGAATCTTTTAACAAAAGAATTTTGCCTTTCAGCAGATAAACTATTGGTAACAGTTTATCATAGCGATGATGAAGCTGCTCAATTGTGGCGTAAAATTTCAGGTCTTCCAGATGAAAAAATTATTCGTATTGAGACTGCCGATAATTTTTGGATGATGGGTGATATGGGACCTTGTGGCCCTTGTTCGGAAATTTTTTATGATCATGGTGATAAAGTACAGGGGGGGCCACCAGGAAGTGCTGATGAAGATGGCGATCGCTTTGTTGAAATTTGGAATCTTGTTTTCATGCAGTATGAGCAGGTGAGCAAGGAAGAACGTGTTGATTTACCTCATCCTTCTATCGATACTGGTATGGGATTAGAGCGTGTCGCTGCTGTTTTGCAGGGGGTTCATAATAATTATGACATTGATCTTTTTCGTGCGTTAATTGGTGCGTCAGAAGATATAACGGGGGTTAAGGCAACTGGTGATTTTGTTGCGAGCCATCGTATAATTGCTGATCATCTTCGCTCATCTGCATTTTTGATTGCTGATGGTGTTCTGCCTTCCAATGAAGGTCGGGGATATGTTTTACGCCGTATTATGCGTCGTGCTATGCGCCATGCTCATCTTCTTGGTGTTAAAGAACCATTGATGTGGCGTCTTTTTCCTGCTTTAGTCAGCCAAATGGGGCAAGCTTATCCTGAATTGGTGCGTGCTGAATCTTTGATTTCAGAAATTTTAAAGTTAGAAGAGGTACGTTTTCGAAAAACTCTTGAACGAGGGCTTGGCTTGTTGAATGAAGCGAGTGTTAATCTTAAAAAAGGTGATCATTTTGACGGTGAAGTAGCTTTTAAACTTTATGATACATATGGTTTCCCACTTGATTTGACGCAAGATGTTCTTCGGCATCGCGGAATATCTGTTGATGTTAATGCTTTTGATAAAGCTATGGAGTATCAAAAAAAAGAAGCACGAGCAAATTGGTCTGGCTCCGGTGATACTACAACAGAAGCAATTTGGTTTTCTGTTTTTGATCAAGTGGGAGCTACAGAGTTTGTGGGTTATGAAACAGAAAAAGCTAAGGGTATAGTTACAACTCTCGTCCATGATGGAAAAATCGTTAATAGTGTTTCTTCTGGGCAAAAAGCCATTCTTGTTGTGAATCAAACGCCTTTCTACGGTGAATCTGGTGGGCAAATAGGTGATAGCGGTATCATTTCTGGTGATAAATGCTTTCTTTTTGAAGTACATGATACTCAGAAAAAGGCTGGTGGTGTTTTTATTCATATTGGGGAAGTTAAATCTGGTCAGGCCAATATATCTGACTGTGTAGAATTAACAGTTGATGTTGTTCGTCGTAAAAAAATCCGTGCAAATCACTCTGCTACCCATTTATTACATAAAGCTTTGCGTCAAATATTAGGATCTCAGGTTACGCAGAAGGGGTCTCTTGTATCGCCAGATCGGTTACGTTTTGACTTTTCTTATCCTAAACCGGTTTCTTTAGAAGAGTTGAAAAGGGTAGAGGATTTAGCTAATGACATTGTCTTGCAAAATAGTGAAGTAACAACACGTCTTATGACAGTAGATGATGCGATTTCTGAAGGAGCGATAGCATTATTTGGTGAAAAATATGGTGATGAAGTACGTGTTGTTTCTATGGGAGAACAGCTTGAGCATGAAGGATTAAAAAGCTTTTGGTCAATGGAGCTATGTGGTGGAACACATGTAGAGAGGACAGGAGATATCGGTTTAATCCATATTATTTCTGAAAGCTCTGTAGCGGCTGGAGTTCGTCGTATTGAAGCATTAACAGGTACAGCTGCACGCCTTTATCTTAGTCTTCAAGAGGAGCGAATTCGTGAAATTTCTGATCTTTTAAAAGCTTCTTCTTTTAGTGTAGAAGAACGTGTTCGGATTCTTCTTGATGAACGTCGTAAACTTGAAAAAGAGTTAAGTGATGTACGCAAAAAAATTGCATTAGGTGGTAATGCCATAAAGAGTGATCAAGAAGATATTATTCGTGTCAATGGCATTTCTTTTATGGGGCGTGTTGTTAAAAATATTTTGCCACGAGATCTTAAAGCATTAGTGGATTCTGGGAAGAAGCAGATTGGGTCTGGAGTGGTTACTTTTGTTGGCGTTTCTGGAGATGGTAAAGGAAGTGCGGTTGTTGGTGTTACTGATGATTTAGTTGGTAAGTTGAATGCTGTTGATTTAGTTCGTGTTATTTCAGGTGTTCTAGGCGGTCAAGGTGGTGGTGGTCGTCCCGATATGGCGCAGGCTGGTGGACCAGAAGGAGATAAAGCTGATGAGGCTATTTTAGCATTGAAGGCTTTTATTGAAAGGTAATTTTTACCTATTATTTGTGGTGTTCTGTTCTTATTTTAAAGGTGTTATTTTGATTCTATGATGCAATAGCTTCATGTAATGCAGTCAAGGATTCATTTTCAGTTTTTATCATTGGCTGATCGATTGTTAAGCCGCCAGCTTTTAGTAATTTATGGAAGCGTCCACCTTTATCGATCAATTCTTGAAAGCTCCCTTTTTCAATTAAGTGTCCATGATCTAAAAATAACACAATATCAGCGTGACGAATTGTTGAAAGTCGATGCGCTATAATTAAAGTGGTTCGATTTTTACTTATACTTTTGAGAGAATCCTTAACTTTGGCTTCTGTTTCAACATCAAGAGCACTGGTTGCTTCATCTAAAATAAGAATGGGTGAATCTTTTAAAATTGCACGCGCAATTGCCAATCGTTGTTTTTCTCCACCTGATAATTGGGAACCTCTTTCGCCAACCAGTGTATCATAACAATTAATTTTTTCTAGAATAAAGTTATGAGCAGCTGCTATTTTTGCAGCTTCGTAAAGTTCTTTATCTGTTGCGGTAGATTTTCCTATTGCTATGTTGTCGCGGATACTACGATCAAAAAGACCAGTGTCTTGAAACACTGTTGCTAAAGATTTACGTAAAGATTCGCGATTAATAGAACGTATATTCACTCCGTCAATGGAAATATGTCCAAACGTAGGGTCATACACGCGTTGCAACAAATTGATTAATGTTGTTTTACCAGCACCTGTTGGTCCTACAATAGCAGCAGTTTGTCCTGCTTTAATCTCAAAGGAAATGTCAAAAACACCTTGAGAAGAATTTGGAAATTTATAGGTAACATGATGAAATTGTATTGCGCCCTTAACATTTTTGAGGGAAGGAAAATTATCAGGCTTATTGATATGAAAAGTTGAATCTTCCATTTCAAAAAATTCTTGTAGCTTTGCTTGTGAGGAGACTGCGAGATTAATGAAACTGCTAATTTGATCTAAGCGATTAATCATTAATTGTGCAAATCCAATAAAAGCAACAACTTCACCTACACGTAATTGGCCTTTTGTCACAAAGAAAGTTCCAAGAAGAAGGACACACATTATTGAAATTGTAGAGGCCATTCTGTTTAAACCACTTGCAAGAGCCCACCAATTTAAAACGGGGTTTTGTGCCTTAAGGAGATCGTGTGTATGTTGATGTAGTGCCGCAGTTTCTTCTTTGATTCGGTTATAGCTTTGTACAATGGAAACGTTAGAAATTGAGTCACTGATATGTTTAAAAAGGTTGTGATGATAGCGCTCTACAGCGGCTTGCCCATCTTTTGTTTTTTTCATGACTAAACGTGCGATCAACACATAAATAATGGCAAGAATAACTAGAACTGTTGAAAGGCGCCAATTCATGTTAAATGCTGTGGGTATAAGGATGAATAAAGCAGCAATGGTTGAAAGATGTTGTCGCATAAAATCAAGCCATATGGCTGACATAGAATCTACAGCGCGCAATAATGTGTGGAGAGCGTTAGAAGTTCCATGCTGTTGGTGCCAAATTAAGGGCATAGCAATGACACGTTCGAAAGATTCAGTTAAGACAGTTAAGCGGCGCCTATGTACCAAGCGATCAGCACTGCGAGCAACAAAGACATAAGCAATAATATTAAAAATACCAAAACAGATCCAAATTGTGAGAGTAAGAATAATACCCGATTTATCGGCGATGGAGTCAATGACGCGTCCAAATAAAACAGGTTCTGCTATGGTGATAATAGCCAACATAACATTACCTGTACAGATAAGAAGAGATGCTTTTTTTTCTTTATTTAGATAAGTAAGGACGCGAGCATAAGTTTTAAATAAGGACACAGATGATATCTCCAATAGCTATTGTAAGCATAAAAAATACAGGATAGCAGTTAGCCTTTGAGTTAATAGAATTTAAACAATAAGAAAAGGAAATTTTAGATACTAACTGTAATGTGGTGTGATAAAATTAATTTTATTCTACTCTATAGGATATAAATTCTTGTGTTTATTAAAGATGCGACACAAAAACTGATAATAAAATTATAATATGGCAAGGAAACTGGTCATGATAAGCGTCAAAATAAAAAAGGTTGAAGCCGACGAAAGTGGTATGCGCTTAGATCGCTGGTTTAAAGTGCATTATCCGGGACTTGGGTTTGGATTTTTACAAAAATTGCTACGTTCTGGTCAGATACGGGTTGATGGCGGGCGTGTTAAAACTGATACGCGGCTTCTTATTGGGCAATCTGTTCGCATTCCTCCGTTATCTTTTGATGATAAAAAGGATCTTCCTATAACGGATAAAACTATTCGTGGACAAGATGACAGAGTCATTTTAAAAAAAATGCTGCTCTATGAAGATCCGAAAGTTTTTGTTTTTAACAAGCCTGCGGGTTTGGCTGTACAAGGTGGCTCTGGTTTGACACGCCATATGGATAGTATGCTTGAAGTGTGGCGCAATAAAAAAGGTGAAAAGCCACGTTTGGTTCATCGTCTTGATCGTGAAACGTCAGGTGTACTTATTGTTGCTCGGTCAAGAGGTGCTGCGCAAGCTTTAACTGCTGCTTTTAGAGCACGAGAAACAAAAAAGACTTATTGGGCGTTGGTTAGGGGGGTTCCTAAAAAAAGCCAAGATAAAATTTCAACATGGATGGTTAAAGATGGAGCTGCGCAAGGTGATAAAATGCGTGTTTGTGAACATGGGGAGCCGGATTCTAATCATGCAGTTTCCTACTATCGCGTTTTAGATACCAGAGGTCGAACGCTTTCATGGCTTGAAATGGAACCTTATACTGGCAGGACACATCAACTTCGTGTGCATGCTGCGCATATGAATCATCCTATCATTGGTGATTCAAAATATTTTTTTTCTGATAGTAATTGGGAGTTTCCAGGAGGAATTCAAAATCGGCTTCATCTTCATGCACGTCGCATTCGTATACCTCATCCTTTAGGAGGCATATTGGATATTGTCGCACCTTTACCGCCTCATATGGTACAAAGCTTTAATCTTTTAGCTTTTAATGAAATTGATGGTGATACAGAATAATGGAAAAAATTTAACAGCTGAATTTCATCTGATTATGTGCAAAATATTTTATTTTAAAGGATTTAGTTTTGATGAAATAAATGTAAAGTTGATTTGAGTTAGTTGATGTTTCTTTTAGCAAATTAAAAACTTGCGTTATATCTGTTTTATAAAAAGTTAATGCGAACTTTCTTCCAGAAAAACTAGTAAATTTTAAATAGTATAGGTGGAGCGATATGCGTGGAATTTTTGATCATTTAGATATGCCGTTAAATAAAAATGATTTTTCTCATAAGTCGCAACATCCTTCACATAAAATGCTACCTAAACGATTTTATAAAGAAGTTAAAATTGTGTGTGAGGAGAGAGGCTTTTCTATATTATTGGATAAATGTTCAGTTAAAACGCCGGCAAAACGCCACTTTATTGTACCTACAGAAGCGTTTGCTGCATTAGTTGTACAGGAGTTTAAGAATCAAAAACAGGTTATTGATCCAGAAAAAATGCCGGTTACACGTCTTGTGAATACTGTTATTGACGGCATAGTGGATGATATGCAGGTTGTTTTTGAAGACTTGTTGCGTTTTGTTGCATGCGATATGATTTTTTACCGTGCTCAAACACCAAAAGAATTAGTACAACGACAATGTGAACAGTGGGATCCTTTGTTAGATTGGGCGGAAGAAAAACTCGGTGCACGTTTTAATCTAACAGAAGGGCTGATGTATGTTGAACAACCGCGAGAAGCTATTCAAGCTGTGAGTAATTATTTACGTAAGATAGAGTCCCCTTATATGCTCGCTGCACTTCATACGATTACGACTTTAACCGGATCAGCTCTCATTGCTTTAGCTCTTTCGGTGGGAAAAATTACTTCAGATTATGCTTGGGATATTGCACATTTGGATGAAAATTGGATGATAGAGCAGTGGGGAGCTGACGAGGAAGCGATGGCTCGTCGAACTTATAAGAAAGCTGAATTTGATGCAGCAGCTACAATTATTATGACTTTCTTACAAAGTTAAATTTTTTCCGCTCATTTGTGCGAATTCATTTTTCAAATGAAAGTCCTTTAAAATTTTTGCCAACCTCAATTATTTTATAACTTGATAAAATGGAGACTTTTGATCTCCATTTTAAAATTAAAAAGAACAATGCATTCTTTAAACAGAATAATACATATCAAATTCGACGGGATGCGGAGTTGTTTCATAGCGCAAAACTTCTTGTGTTTTTAACTCAATGAAGGAGTCAATTTGATCATCATCAAAAACATTACCGGCTTTAAGAAAGCTACGATCTTTATCAAGCGCTTCAAGTGATTCGCGCAAGCTTCCCGAAACTGTAGAAATTTTTTTGAGCTCTTTTTGAGGAAGGTCATAAAGATCTTGATCCATAGCATGTCCGGGATGGATTTTATTTTTAATACCATCAAGACCAGCCATTAAGAGTGCCGCAAAAGCTAAGTATGGGTTGGCTGTTGGGTCTGGAAAACGAATTTCTACACGTTTTGAATTTGGTGAAGAGCTTAATGGAATTCGGCAAGATGCGGAGCGATTGCGTGCAGAGTAGGCGAGGAGAACAGGAGCTTCATAACCAGGAACCAAACGCTTATAGGAATTTGTAGATGGGTTAGTGAAGGCATTGACTGCTTTGGCATGCTTAAGAATACCTCCAATGAAGAATAGACAAGTCTCTGACAGTCCCGCATATTCATTTCCCGCAAAGATTGGCTTATTTTCTTTCCAAATTGATATATGGACATGCATACCTGAACCATTATCGCCAAAAATTGGTTTAGGCATGAATGTTGCTGTTTTTCCGTAGCTGTTCGCTATCTGATGCACAACATATTTAAAGATTTGCATTTTATCAGCTTCGCGGACTAAAGTATCAAAGCGAATGCCCAATTCATGTTGAGCTGCAGCCACTTCGTGATGGTGCTTTTCGACGCGGACGCCCATATCTTTTAGTGTTGTGAGCATTTCAGAGCGCATATCTTGGCAAGAATCGATCGGAGGAACGGGAAAATAGCCGCCTTTCATTTTTGGGCGATGGCTGAGATTGCCCATCTCATATTCAGTATCATCATTTGATGGCAGTTCGCTTGAATCAAGTTTAAATCCTGTGTTGTAGGGGTCAGCTTTATAGCGCACGTCATCAAAAATAAAAAACTCTGCTTCTGGACCTATATTGATGGTATCCCCGATTCCCAAGGATTTTATATAATTTTCAGCTCTCTTAGCGATAGAGCGAGGATCTCTGCGATAATACTCTCGAGAAATAGGATCAAGTACATCGCAAAATATAACTAACGTAGATTGGGCAAAAAAAGGATCAATATGTGCTGTTTCCGGATCTGGTAGCAATACCATATCGGATTCATCAATTGTTTTCCATCCAGAAATTGAAGAACCGTCAAACATGACACCATCATTAAATGTATCTTCGCTGATTTCTACAATATCCATTGTGACATGATGTAATTTGCCTCGTGGATCGGTAAAACGTAAATCGACAAAACGTATGTTATTGTCTGCTATTTGTTTAAGAATATCTGATGCGGTTGTCATATTCCATTTCCTTATTGGATTGAGTTGGATAAAATTATGGAAAATCTTATATATTAAAGGATATTGGTTCTAGTTTTGTTAGTATTGATAGGGATGATATTATCTTTGGAAAAACATATATTTCCCATCTTCTATTTGAGCTGTTTTACGTATGTCTCAACGGCTTATTTAAATTTTCCATCGGTAAATAATTTAATTTTTATTTTAGGTGCAAACAGTATATTCATACTGCGGTAAAATTCTTAATACCCTGTTATGCCACAAACTTTTTTCTTCTGCTATAGTAATACTACATAATCCAATGTTTTGAAGCGCATCTTTCACTTCATTAAGTTTAAAAGGTTTTATGATGGCTTCAATTTTTTTCATTTTAAAATTATCTCCCATACTATTTTGTTTTTTAGACCGCTCTAAATTATATTAATAATATAAATATGCTAACAGATACTTTTATACGACAAAAAAATCAAAATTTTAGAGATATGCATTTTTCAATATTTTCTTATAGCACAAATTGAGATGCTGTTGTTTTATGAAAAAAAGACTGCAATACTTGTAAAGAAACGAATTAATACATAAAATTTTGAACTTTTTATTGTTCTATATGTATTTTATATTGGGGCTTTTTTTAAGAGTTGGGGTTTTCTAAAGGTCGGCGCAGTAAAACTTCTTTTAGAAATTTTCCTGTGTAGGAAAGGGGAGTATTAATAATATCTTCAGGTCGTCCACTTGCAACGACTTCACCACCGCGATCCCCACCTTCTGGTCCTAAATCAATAATCCAGTCTGCTGTTTTTATGACTTCAAGATTATGTTCTATTACTGCAACTGTATTGCCTTGCTCAACAAGTTCATGCAATACTTCAAGAAGTTTCGAAATATCATGAAAATGTAGACCTGTTGTTGGTTCATCTAAAATATAGAGTGTACGACCTGTTGTTTTGCGTGAAAGTTCTTTTGCCAGCTTCACACGTTGAGCTTCACCACCAGAAAGTGTGGTAGCTTGCTGTCCTACTTTGATATAGCCGAGTCCAACTTTTATGAGGGTTTTCATTTTGTTGTGAATAGAGGGAACTGCTTGGAAAAATTCCTCTGCTTTTTCGATTGTCATATTCAAGATATCAGCGATAGATTTTCCTTTAAATTTCACTTCTAGCGTTTCACGATTATAGCGTTTTCCTTGACATACATCGCAAATAACGTAGATATCGGGCAAAAAGTGCATTTCAATTTTTATAATTCCATCGCCTTGGCATGCCTCGCAGCGCCCCCCCTTAATGTTAAATGAAAAACGCCCTGCTTTATAACCGCGAGCTCTTGACTCTGGAAGCTCGGCAAACCATTCACGGATATGGGTAAATGCTCCTGTATATGTTGCTGGATTAGAACGAGGGGTGCGTCCAATGGGTGATTGGTCGATATCGATGACTTTATCAAGAAGATCTAAACCTTCAATTTTGTCATAGATTGCTGGGTTGTGATGAGTCCCCATAATATGGCGTGATGCAGCTTTGAAAAGAGTTTCAATGAGGAATGTTGATTTTCCTCCTCCTGAAATACCAGTTATGCACGTAAAAGTTCCAAGAGGAATGTCGGCACTGATATTTTTTAGGTTATTGCCTCGCGCACCAATAATTTTAAGTGTTTTTGATTTTGATATTTTGCGTCGTTGAGTGGGCAATTTAATTGCCATTTTCCCTGAAAGATATTGACCTGTGAGAGATGATGGATTTTCTATAACTTCCTGTGGGGTGCCTTGAGCTATGATCTTTCCACCATGAACACCTGCGGCAGGACCAATATCCACGACATAGTCTGCAGTCAGAATAGCATCTTCGTCATGTTCAACAACAATAACTGTATTGCCGAGATCGCGTAAGTGGCATAGCATTTTTAGAAGTCGTTCATTATCGCGCTGGTGTAATCCGATAGAGGGTTCATCTAAGATATAAAGAACGCCTGTAAGACCAGATCCAATTTGAGATGCTAACCGAATACGTTGGCTCTCTCCACCTGAAAGTGTGCCTGAATTTCGAGATAAAGTAAGATATTCAAGCCCTACATGATTTAAAAAAGCTAAGCGTTCACGAATTTCTTTTAAAATACGTACTGCGATATTACGTTGTTTTTCAGTCAGGTATTGATGAATGTTAGCAAACCAATCATCTGCTTTTAAGATAGAAAGTTCTGATATTTCTCCAATATGCATTCCATGAATTTTGACAGCAAGCGCTTCTTGTTTTAAACGATAGCCATGGCAAGATGGACAGAGAGAAGAAGACATATAACGCTCGATTTCTTCATGTGACCAGGCAGAATTTGTTTTTTTCCATTGCCTTTCCATATTGGGAATAATGCCCTCAAAGTGTTGTGTTGTTTTATGCAACGCTAAATCATTAGACATTGTCTTTTCTTTTATGCCATATAGAATAGCGTTTTGAGCTTCATCTGAAAGTGCACTCCATTTATCTGTCAGTTTGAATCCGTAAATTTTTCCCAGTTCCTCTAAGGTATTATGATAAAAAGGTGAGGATGATTTAGCCCAAGGAGCGATTGCTCCATCCTTTAAGCTAAGATTCTTATTTGGAATAATTTTAGTCGGGTCAATTGTCTTTTTTGTACCAAGTCCATCGCAAATAGGGCAAGCACCAAAAGGATTATTGAATGAAAATAGTCGTGGTTCAATTTCAGGGATAGAAAATCCAGATATAGGGCATGAAAATTTTTCTGAGAAGGTAAGGCGTTTATGTGTTTCATTTTTTGATTTATTGGCAGATTCTTTTGAATTTTTTTGTATTAAAGGTTGGTCTGCCATTTCAACAATTGCAATTCCATTCGCAAGCTTTAAGCAAGTCTCTATACTATCAGCTAAGCGAGAGCTAATGTCATTATGCACAACAAGACGATCTACCACAACGTCTATGTCGTGTTTATATTTTTTATCAAGAAGGGGAATATCAGAAATTTCATAAAACTCTCCATCAACTTTGGCTCGCTGAAATCCTTTTTTTACAAGCTCTGTTAATTCTTTTTTATATTCTCCTTTTCGTCCTCGCACTATTGGTGCCATAATGAATATCCGTGTACCTTTTGGTAAGCTCATAATTTTATCAACCATTTGGCTTACAGTCTGACTCTCAATAGGAAGTCCTGTAGTAGGGGAATGAGGAACTCCAATACGCGCAAAAAGAAGGCGCATATAATCGTAAATTTCTGTGACAGTTCCCACTGTTGACCGAGGATTACGGCTGGTTGTTTTTTGTTCAATAGAGATAGCGGGAGAAAGACCATCTATTCGGTCAACATCAGGTTTTTGCATCATTTCTAGAAATTGGCGCGCATAAGCAGAAAGGCTTTCAACATAGCGGCGTTGGCCTTCAGCGTAAATTGTATCAAAAGCTAAAGATGATTTCCCTGAACCGGAAAGTCCTGTTATAACGATCAGTTTATCACGAGGGAGGTCTAGATCAATGTTTTTAAGATTATGCTCACGAGCGCCGCGAATAGAGATGTATTTTTGGTGAGGCATGCTTATCCCTAGCATAGGTGATAAAATTAATATCTAAAGTAAAATAAAACTGTTTTAAAGGAATTACAATGTGTGTAGCACATTTATAATGTGGAAAGAGATTGAAAATTCTATAAGAAGAAAATAAAGATGATAGATCTTTATTTTTATTGATGAAATAAACTATACGTTGTTGTTATATTTTGTTATAATTGCGCAGTTTACTATTTTGGAGTTTATGCGATGGCTGGTAGCCTTAATAAAGTTATTTTAATTGGTAATCTTGGTGCAGATCCTGAAATTCGCCGTTTAAATTCTGGTGATCAAGTGGCAAATTTGCGTATTGCTACTTCGGAAAGTTGGCGTGATCGTAATACAAATGAACGTAAAGAACGCACAGAGTGGCATAATGTTGTTATTTTTAACGAAAATCTCATTAAGCTTGTAGAGCAATATTTAAGAAAAGGCAGCAAAATTTACATTGAAGGTCAGTTACAGACGCGTAAATGGCAAGACCAAAATGGTAATGATCGTTATACCACAGAGGTTGTTTTGCAAAAATACCGTGGTGAATTACAAATGCTTGATGGGCGTGGAGCAGCTGGCGGAGAGCAAGTGCAAGGAGCACACCAGTCGAGCGGCAATTATAGCGGTGGTGATTTTGGTGAGAGTAACTTAAGTCAGCGGGATGTATTTAGTCAAAACAGCACTCAATCAGGAGAGAGTTTTTCTCACAAATTAGATGATGATGTACCTTTTTGATAGCGCTTCAAGATTTAATATTTTATCTTTTATTTCTTTTTGTGCTTTTCTAATTATTTATCTAAATTTTTAAAGTGCAGGAAAGGAGATCCTGTTCTTTTTATTGGTGCTTTTAAACACAAATAAGTAACTTATTGAAAATGATTGTTAAATTTTTTTTCTATTCCAGGGGGGGAGTTGGCGTTTTGACGTATTTTTAGATATAAAAAGAGTGAAATGATTCTTTTTTGAAAGTCTTAAAGCCGTGACCGATCTTACTCCACTACCAGAACGTGATGTGCTAACTGGTATTGAATCAGTCAGCATTATTGATGAAATGCAGCGCTCTTATCTCGATTATGCGATGAGCGTGATTGTTTCGCGTGCACTTCCTGATGTACGTGATGGTTTAAAGCCCGTTCATCGACGTATTTTGCATGCCATGAACGAGATGGGGCTTTCTTTTAACAAGCCTTACCGTAAGTCTGCGGGTGTTGTTGGTGAAGTTATGGGGAAGTTCCATCCTCATGGCGATTCATCAATTTATGATGCATTGGTGCGTATGGCACAGGATTTCTCATTACGAAATCCGTTAATTGATGGTCAAGGAAATTTTGGCTCTGTAGATGGTGATCCGCCTGCAGCAATGCGCTATACAGAATGTCGTTTAGAAAAAGTTTCAGAAGAGCTTTTAGCTGATATTGATAAAGATACTGTTGATTTTCAAGACAATTATGATGGACGTGAATATGAACCAGTAGTGTTACCGGCTCGCTTTCCAAACCTTTTGGTTAACGGGTCAGGTGGTATCGCTGTGGGAATGGCAACGAATATTCCTCCTCATAATCTTGGTGAAGTTATTGATGGCTGTATTGCCTTGATTGATGATCCCGATATAACACTTGATAAAATAATTGAAATTATTCCTGGTCCCGATTTTCCCACAGGTGGTATTATTCTTGGTCATTCTGGCGTTCGTTCTGCTTATGAAACAGGCCGCGGTTCGATTATTATGCGTGCTAAGGTTGATATTGAAGAGATTCGTAATGGTCGACAGGCAATAATTGTAAGCGAGATACCTTATCAAGTTAATAAAGCAATGATGATTGAGAAAATGGCGGAATTGGTGCGTGATAAACGCATTGAGGGAATTTCTGATTTGCGTGATGAATCTGATCGTGATGGGTATCGCGTCGTTATTGAACTTAAGAAAGATGTTGTTGCTGATGTTGTTTTGAATCAATTGTATCGTTATACACCGCTGCAAACTTCCTTTGGTTGTAATATGGTGGCGTTGAATGGGGGAAAGCCTGAACAAATGACGTTGCTCGATATGCTTCGTGCATTTGTGTCTTTCCGAGAAGAGGTTGTAAGTCGGCGGACAAAATATTTATTGCGTAAAGCACGTGAACGTGCTCATGTTTTAGTTGGTCTTGCTATTTCTGTTGCCAATATTGATGAAATTATAGCATTAATTCGAAAAGCTCCTGATCCACAAACAGCACGTATACAACTCATGGAGCGGCGTTGGTTAGCTGCTGATGTGGCATCTTTGATTAAGCTGATTGATGATCCTCGTCATGTTATCCATAATGATAATACTTATAATTTATCTGAAGAACAAGCGCGCGCTATTTTGGAATTGCGTTTGCAAAGGCTTACAGCACTTGGGCGTGATGAAATCGCTGATGAACTAAATAAAATTGGAGTGGATATTACCGATTATCTTCATATTTTAGCATCTCGGACATGCATTATGAACATTGTTAAAGATGAGTTAAATGCTCTTCGGGAAGTATTTGCAACTCCTAGACGTACTGTATTTGGCTCTGGCAGTGCTGAAATGGATAATGAAGATTTGATAGCATCAGAGGATATGGTCGTAACAGTTAGTCATAGTGGCTATATTAAGCGTGTGCCTCTCAATACATACCGTGCGCAGCGACGCGGTGGTAAAGGACGTTCTGGTATGTCCACGAAGGATGAGGATTTTGTAACGCGTTTATTCGTGGTTAATACGCATACATCGGTTCTGTTTTTTTCATCACGTGGGATTGTTTATAAGGAAAAAGTTTGGCGTTTACCTATCGGTACACCACAATCACGCGGGCGAGCTTTGATCAATTTGCTTCCTTTACAGCAAGGTGAGCGTATAACAACTATTATGCCTTTGCCAGAAGGAGAAGAAAATTGGAGCGCATTGGATGTTATGTTTTCAACAACACGTGGCACTGTGCGTCGTAATAAATTATCAGATTTTGTTCAAGTTAATCGTAATGGTAAAATTGCAATGAAACTTGATGAAGAAGGAGATGAAATTCTCTCTGTGGAAACTTGTACGGAATATGATGATGTTGTTTTAACAACGGCTAATGGGCAATGTATTCGTTTCCCAGTTACTGAAGTTCGTTTATTTGCAGGTCGTAATTCAGTAGGAGTACGCGGTATCAATTTATCGGAAGGTGATAAAGTTATTTCGATGACTATTTTAGAGCATGTTGAGGCGACGTCAGTTGAACGTGCTGCTTATGTTAAACGTGTGATTAATGAACGTCGTGCAACTGGTTCAGATTCTGAGGATATTTCTGCTCTTGATGAAGGCGATGGTGGAATTGAAACAGAGTTGACAGATGAACGCTACACAGAACTTAATGCTCGTGAGCAAATGCTTTTAACAGTTAGTGAATTTGGTTATGGCAAGCGATCTTCTTCATATGAATTCCGTATTTCGGGACGTGGTGGGAAAGGAATTCGTGCAACAGATCCATCTAAAACTGTTGAAATTGGTAAATTAGTGGCGGCTTTTCCGGTAAAAGCGCAAGATCAAATTATGTTGGTGTCGGATGGAGGACAACTTATTCGTGTCCCAGTTGATGGTATTCGTATAGCTGGTCGTTCAACTAAGGGGGTGACGATTTTTAATACGGCTGAGGGAGAAAAAGTTGTATCAGTTGAGCGTATTTCTGAGCCTGAAGATGATGTTGGCCAATTAGACAGTGAAAGTAGGAAGCATTCAGATACTGCTGATATTATTGAGGGGGATCAAGGTAGCGGAGTAGAATGATGAGAATTGCTCTTTACGCAGGTTCTTTTGATCCTTTTACAAACGGTCATCTTGATGTTTTGAAAGGCGGTCTAGTTTTGGCTGATAAAGTCGTTATAGCTATAGGTGTGCAGGCTACAAAAAAAACTCTTTTTAGCTTTGAAGAACGGGTTGATTTAATTGAGCAGATAAGAAAAGAATTATTAAATGTTGAGCCTGATCGAATACAAGTTATTTCATTTGATAATCTTTTGATTCATAAGGCTCGTGAGATTGGTGCTTCATTTATTATTCGTGGATTGCGTGATAGTACTGATTTTGATTATGAAATGCAGATGGCAGGTATGAATAGTATTATAGCTCCTGAGTTGCAGACTGTTTTTTTGCCAGCGAGCATTTCTGGACGTGCGATAACTTCCACTTTAGTGCGCCAAATTGCTGCTATGGGAGGCAATGTAGCACCCTTTGTGCCTTTAAATGTTGCACAAGCTTTGTGTTTAAAATTTCAATCTTTAGGAGAGAGTGATTGTGTATCTTAGAGTTTTTGCCATTTTAACATCTATTTTCTGTTTTTGTTCATTGAGTGCTTTCGCAAATGATTCTAACATCCTTGTTTTATCTCTTAAAAATGGTGATGTGATTATTCGTTTGCGTCCTGATTTAGCTCCAAAACATGTTGAGCAAATTAAAAAATTAACAGAGGAGGGCGCTTACAATAATGTTGTATTTCACCGTGTTATTCCTGGCTTTATGGCTCAGACTGGTGATGTAAAGTTTGGTAAAAAAGGGAGTGTGGATTTTGATCTTAAACGTGTTGGTATGGGCGGTTCAAATTACCCTAATATACCAGCAGAGTTTTCAAAACAGCCGTTTAAGCGTGGTACTGTTGGTATGGCGCGTTCACAAGATCTTCATTCAGCAAATTCTCAGTTTTTTATTTGTTTTGATGACTCTGCTTTTTTAAATGGTCAATATACTGTTGTCGGAGAAGTCATAAAGGGAATGGATGTTGTTGATAAGATTAAAAAAGGCACAGTAGGTAATAATGGATCTGTAAAAGATCCTGATGTTATTATTACTGCCTATTTAAAAGTTGATAAGTAAGTGACAGGAGTGGGTTATATGGCAGAGACTAAAGATTTAGAAAATACATTAATTTTTGAAACAACAAAGGGTAGGGTTGTTATTGAACTTTTTGCTGATTTAGCTCCTTGTCATGTAGCTCGTGTTAAAGAGCTTGTACGTGAGCAAGCTTATGATAATGTTGTATTTCATCGAGTTATTGATGGCTTTATGGCTCAAACTGGTGATGTAAAATTTGGAAAAAAGGATGGTGAAAAATTTAATTTATCGCGTGCGGGTATGGGAGGATCAGATAAGCCCGATTTGATAGCGGAGTTTTCTAATCTTTCTCATAAGCGAGGTACAGTTTCTATGGCGCGTAGTCAGGATCCAAATTCTGCTAATTCGCAGTTTTTTATCTGCTTTGCAGATGCCCCTTGGCTTAATCGTCAATATTCCGTATGGGGGCAAGTTATTGAGGGTATGGAAAATGTTGATCAAATTAAGCGAGGTGAACCTGTTGCAGATCCTGATGTAATTATCAAAGCTACAATTGCTGCAGATATGAAGTAGTATAAAGTATTATAGGATAACTATACTTATAGATCTTTTTAATTTTTATTAAAATAGTCTGAAATTTTTATTTAATATATGATATTGAAAATTGCATTAGATTAAGCTTGTTTAATAAGTTATTATTTTATTTATATTTTCTCTCACATATGTGAGAGAATTTTTTATTTGAATATTACGCGGATTATTTGGATGCGGTAATTAGATATTTAGTAATATTAATCGTTTTATGCACAATTTTGATTACGTATTTATTACTGCATTCCGCTGTAAAATGATCAAATCATATTATAGATTAAAATATATATTTTTTGTAAAAGAAATATATCAAATTGTGGAAATCTTATTATGAAATAGTATGATGTTTTTATGGCATCAAAAAGATGCAAATGATGCTAAAAAAATTTCATTGTAGAAAATTTCTCAAGATAAATATGCGCGCGTGCGAGGTAAAACGATGAAGAGATAGAGATGTATTGAGTACATCTGTACTTATTTTTCATGAAACAGTAGAAATTGTTAAAGTCATATATAACAAGTCAATTATGTGCTTGAGGGAGGAAAGGATATATCATTTTAGGAAACATTTGTTTGGATATTGCTGTTGGAAACTGAATCTGTTGTATGTTTAGGAGAATAAGAATAAACTTCACATGAGTTTGTATGTTGGTTTAGATTTATTGAAACAGATTTTAGTATATTTTCAGCTATGCTGACTGTGGAAATTCATAAAATTGTGAACAAGGCATAATTTTTTATTCTTGTATTAATGGAATATATTATGAGATGAAGTTCTAAAGCGTTTTATTGAAATGCAAGCGTTTATTTTAATTTTTATATTTAGATTTAGTTGGTTCAATCTATTGTTGTATTATCTGAAAGAACAGTGGAAATGTAAGTCTGCTATGGTACTTGCTTTATTATGAGGATGGCGTTGTAAAACAGCTTTTGTCATCAGCCAGATAAAGTTATGTTTGGCATTATTCCGAGCAGTGTAAAATAATATGAAATTGCATAAACATTTTGTCCAATTACTAAAAGAGGTAGGACTTATTGAAATGTTTGCTGTTGTGAAAGTATAAAGTGTTAGCGTTGTATTGGATGGCTAATTGTTAATCTTGTAGAAGGATAAGCATGCTATCTTGTATGGGGATAAGGACATTTTTTATAATCTTTTAAAAATTGTTGTGCTCGGTTTTAATATGTTTATTGTGTTATAAGATGTATGGGATGATCATGGTTTAGTTTTATCAACTTTGGTAAAATTATTTATGTAAGGTCATACGTAAAGATATTATTCCTTTGATTTACAACTTCTTTATCTGTTGTATGTGATTATAGTTATGCTTATTTGCGCCGTTTAATTGAATGAGGTGAACCTCTTTTAAAGATACTTTACATGAAATAATTTTTTTATTATCAGTAATTTATGCAGTCTTTTTGTACTTCTATTTGAAGTAGGGGAGGTGCACTAACTTTGTGCTGAAATGAGGTTTATGAATGCAAAAGTAACGAGGAATTAATATAACATACGGTATTTTATTCAATGCTTTTAAAAGCATGAATCGTGTTTTCCATAGAAAATGGATACACAATGCTGTTTTATATATTTTTCTTACAGTTTATATTTTTCAACAGAAGTTGTTTCTCCGGTACGCGCTACCTGATCCGGAGAGAAACGAACTGACTTTCTGTTTCCACTGTTATTTAAAGCAATAATGTTAATGAGGAGTTAGTGAATCTTTAAAAAAATATGAAAATTATATTTTATGGAGCATTTTATATTTTTGATTGTAAAAAATAAATTCTCAGCAAAAGAGATTGATACAGTTTTGCGCGTGTAATAATTTTGAGTAATTTATTGTTTAATCGAAAATTTGTAGGCATTCATATAGGAATAAAAACTGCTTTGTTTATGTGGTTAATGGTGAAGTGATTTTCTTTTAAATTGAGAGCTTAAAAGACACAAACAGCTTAATTATAATTGTTTTATAAAAAATATTTCAATAGCTGGAGCTTCATTTTTGACGATGGGTGATGTTTGGAAACTTCATAAAAGGCATAGGAGTAAAAGTGTTTTTAGTTCTTTTATGTATATTACAGATGCTTGTAGTTAGAGTATAACTATAGAAATGATCATAATGAAGAATTTTAATAAAAAAAATGCATTTTTGCCTTTTGGAATTGATCCTAAAGTGCAGCGTTGGGCAGTTTTTTCTCTTGCAGTGGGGGGCTTTGCTATTGGCACTGCTGAATTTGGTGCTATGGGTTTACAGCCAGAGATGGCTCAGAGCTCACATGTTGATATCCCTACGGCTGGTCAATATATTTCCGCTTATGCACTAGGGGTTGTCGTTGGAGCACCTCTTTTGGCTGTTACAACAGCTAAGCTACCACATAAAATTGTTTTGATAGGATTAATGTTTTTTTACGCTCTTGCAAATATTGCCAGCGCATTTTTTTCTGATTTTAAAATGTTAGTGGTGTTGCGATTTCTTAGTGGTCTTCCACATGGAATTTATTTTGGGCTTGCAGCTATGGTTGCATCTTCAATGGTGGAGATAAATGATCGTTCTAAAGCTGTTGGTGGTGTTATGCTTGGTTTGACAATCGCAACGGTTTTGGGAGCACCTAGTGTAACTTGGATTGGGCAGATTGTTGGTTGGCAGATTGCTTTTATTCTTGTCGGTATTATTGCTTTACTGTGTTGTTTCCTTATTTGGGAATTTTTACCTTCTGTTTCAAATACTTCAAAAACAAATCCTCTGCGTGAACTTAGCGCCTTAAAACAAAAACAGGTATGGCTACTTTTGGTGATGGTTTCTGTTGGTGCATCAGGATTATTTTCTGTTTTTACTTATATTAAATCAACATTGATGCATGTTTCAGGAGTTTTGCTTGATTGGATACCATTTATTATGCCGTTGATTGGGTTAGGGATGGTTGTAGGCAATCTTTTGGGACCTAAATGTGCAGTGAAAATTGGCATTTCACCAATGATATTTTTTGCTATGCTTTGGAGTGCATTTGTTTTTTTTCTTTTTTTCTTTTTATCTTATATGCCATTAACAGCAGCCTTAGGATGTTTTCTTGTTGGCACTTCTTTTGCATCTATGCCTTCTATACAAGCAAAAATTATGGATGTTTCTGTGCATGGACAGATTTTGGCAGGAGCTTTAATGCAATCTGCTTTTAATATTGCTAACGCTCTTGGAGCGGAATCTGGAGCATGGGTTTTAAAGTTAGGCTATAGTTATGAATATACTGCTGTTTGGGGAGGTATTTTAACGTTGTGTGGATTATTGATTTTTTGCTTTTCATGGTATGTGGAAAAACGTGATCAACATTTGAAAAACTTATGAATACTTTTTATTCATTTATTTGGTTGTCCGGTTGGATTTTTTAGTATACCGCAGGCAACACGCACAGAAAATGGAATACCGAGGCAAAATAAAAGACTAACGAGAGTTGCAAGGAGAGCTTTTGCTGCGAAAATCATTCCAGCTATTCCTCCAGGATTGAATAAGCCAGCAAGATTGGTGATTGTCCCTGCTAATGTTGCGCTTAAAGCTGCTGAAAATAGCTGTACAGAGGTAAGAGATTCACTTGCACGCAGAGCATCTTTATCATTTGCGCATTGTAAGATTCTCGTTAATAGATGTGGCCATGCTGTGCCAGCACTAACCCCAATAGTAAATAATGCTAAGCCAATAACGAAAGTATATTTAGGTGTGGAAATTTCTGTTGGAACAAGCCATAAGAGAATACATATGCCTATAAGGCTTAATATGGGGGAATATATAATAATGCTGCAAATTTTTTTTGCGGATACGCCAGCACTTAATAAAGAACCGCATGTCCAACCAAGGCTTATTAGTGCTGCCATATAACCGGCAATAAGTGGATCTTGCCCATGAAGCTCTTGAAGAAAAAGTGGAAAATAAAGCTCTATACTGTATGCTACTATGGTGATAACGAGTATTAATGAGTAAATAGAAAAAAATTCAGAAGAGAAAGAAAAGGTTTTACGTGGCAACATAGGATGGAGTGCAGATGATTCTATTTTGGCTAAAACAAAGAGGAGACAAAATCCGATAATTAACCCGCAAATTTTTGCTTCTGTGGCATCTGCAGCACCACAAACAGAAATGATAAAAATCAATAAGGTGAGTGTGAAGAGTTGTAGGAGGGGAAGAGGTGATGTTGGGATATTATAGTGTTCATTTTCTTTTGGTAAGACTTTAAATGCTATGAGTGAAAAGATTATTGCTAATAAGCCGACTATCCAAAATGCAATTCTCCATACGCCATATTGTACAGAAATACCACCAATAGCTGGTCCTAATAAGGTTGATATTCCCCACATTGCGGAAATAATACTTAATGCGTGTGACCATAAAGGTGGGCTGAAAGCAATGCGTACCATGGAATAAGACAGGGATAATAGCGAACCACTTCCAAATCCTTGGATAAAGCGCCCTATTAAAAATAATGGCATAGTCGTAGAAATACTGCATATAAAGGTACCAATAGTAAAAATAAATCCAGAAACAACATAAGCTTTTCGAGAGCCTAGTATTCCTAATATTTTTGTTGCAAGTGAAGTACCAAGAAGTGATGCTGAAATAAAAACAGTAGCTACCCAAGAATAATATAGTTCACCACCAATATCATCCATAAGGGAAGGCAAAATAGTGATGACAATGTAAACGTTGATGGCATGTAAAGCTACCCCGCCCGTAAACGTTAAAGAGCGCAAACCATTTTTATTCCATAAAAGCGCAGACCAGCTTTGTTGTTTCACTATTTTTTGCTATTTGATAGAGAATTGACTTTCTTTACTTATAAAGCAATTATTTAAATTTTCCAAGGAAAGATTTAAAGCTCTTCTTTCGAAGAGCTTTAGAATTTTATTAAGTTATGGTTTAATTGGCCATTGCTTTTTTAAGATTTTCATCAACTTTATCTAGAAATCCTGTTGTAGAAAGCCATCTTTGTTGAGGCCCAATCAAAAGAGCAAGATCTTTTGTCATAAAGCCTTCTTCAACGGTTTTAATACAAACTTTTTCTAACATGGTGGCAAAGTGCTTTAATTGTTCATTGTTATCTAATTTTGCACGATGTGCCAGTCCACATGTCCATGCAAAAATAGAAGCAATAGAGTTTGTTGATGTTTCTTCATTCTTTTGATACTGGCGATAATGGCGGGTTACTGTACCATGCGCGGCCTCTGCTTCAACAGTTTTACCATCTGATGTCATGAGAACAGAGGTCATGAGACCAAGAGAACCAAAGCCTTGAGCAACGATATCTGACTGAACATCACCATCATAGTTTTTACATGCCCAAACATAGCCCCCTGACCATTTAAGTGAGGAAGCAACCATGTCATCAATCAGGCGATGTTCGTAATATAATTTACGACTTTCAAATTCATTTTTAAATTCCGTATCAAATACTTCTTGAAAAATGTCTTTAAAACGACCGTCGTAAGCTTTAAGAATGGTGTTTTTTGTTGAAAGATAAACTGGAACATTTCTCTGTAATCCATAATTAAAAGATGCGCGGGCAAAATCACGAATTGATTCATCAAGGTTATACATCGCCATAGCAACGCCTGCGCTTGGAGCATCAAAAACATCATGTTCGATAACTTTATTATCATCTCCAACAAATTTAATACTTAATTTTCCTTTGCTAGGAAATTTAAAATCAACAGCTTTATATTGGTCACCAAAGGCATGGCGTCCAATAATAATTGGCTTTGTCCAGTGAGAAACAAGACGTGGAACATTTTTACAGATAATAGGTTCGCGAAAAATGGTACCTCCTAAAATATTGCGAATTGTACCATTTGGTGATTTCCACATTTTTTTTAGATTAAATTCTTTTACACGTGCTTCATCAGGAGTGATAGTCGCACATTTTATACCAACCCCGTATTGTTTAATAGCATGAGCAGAGTCGATAGTTATTTGGTCATTAGTCGCATCTCGGTTTTCAATGGAAAGATCGTAATATTTCAGATCAATGTCAAGATAAGGGTAAATTAGTTTTTCTTTGATATATTTCCAAATGACGCGGGTCATTTCATCCCCATCGATTTCAACAACAGGGTTTTTTACTTTGATTTTTATCATTAAAAGTCCTTTTTCATTGTAAGTGATTTGTTTTTTACAGCATTTTCAACATTACCATAAAAATCACTATAAAAAGTAAAAAACAGGTATGATAAATGGACAGGAAAATGCAATAAATATAACATTAATAGAATATGATATTTTCAAAAAATACAATGTGATTGGTCGTTATTAATTTATATTAAGTAAAATCTATACATAATGATAGAAAAATATTTATTAATACTATAGATTTTAATTTATTATTTATTTATTATTTTATAAAGTTATATTATTTAAATTATTATTTTAAAAACACTATATTTGACAAACAAATTAGCAAAAAAATGATGAAGTTTTGTATTTTGTCATTTTACTTCTCAAATTTTTATTACCAATTTGGATAAAGCCCAAACGAACTTAATTAGATTTGGCCATATAAATTGAATTCCAGAATAGTTTTTTAGAGTATTTTAAGTAAAAATCATTTCTGTATAAAAGAGAATTCATGAATCGTGGAGATAAATTTTGTGAAAAAATTAGCGATACACGTTTTGGTATGGCTCTAAACTTGGATTATTACGAACTTTCTTATTGAAAAACTTATCTTTTATTGTTGGTTTTTATTTCATCATTAATGCGTAGAGAAGCGTAATCTTATTGTTGATGGGAAAAAACTATCTAAAGGTTTTTGTGATTCTTTATATAAAAACGTGTTAGAAATTTTACTTTTACACTTCTCTGATGATTAAAAAATGAGAATAAAATCAAACTATTACAACCTAAAAATGGTACGCCCAAGGGGAATCGAACCCCTGTTTCCGCCGTGAAAGGGCGGCGTCCTAACCGCTAGACGATGGGCGCAAACCAATGATGAGCCTTATAGAGAGGATCTTTTTACTTCGCAAGTCCTGTATGTCATTTTTTTAAAAAAAAACGTACTTTATTGAATTATTTGTAAACATATTTATATTTTCACTGAGATTGTTCTTTTCTAAAATCTTTCTAAAAACGTATTATAAAAGTTGCATAAAGATTTTGGTCTTTACGCAACATTAATCAGTTGGTTTTTTTATTTAGGGAATAGATAAAAATGATAAAGTCAGTATCTTTGAGCTGGAGAGTATTTTTTTGTGCTATCTTATTCGTTATTGGTGGGTGTGTGTATAATGAAAAAACCACTTCACTTACTCAAAGATCTGCTGTCATGAAAAAAAGTGATCATATTATAGATTTCTCAATGCAACCAAAAGCAGCTACAAAGCAATTTACTGATGCAGAACGGCGAATGCTCATCAATAAATTAACAAGCGATACGCAGCAGGTAAAAACTTTCTCTAGAGAAAAATCTACAAGTTCGTCTTTTTCCATTAAAATAAAAGATGATGCGTACCACCAAGCTGAGCAAGTCTTGAAACAAATTGAGCAGAGCAGGCATCAATAATAGATGCTACTTCTTTTCATATTTATTTATGCAGAAAAGTAAGAAATTTTGAAGAAAATTTTAGTTGTTTGTTAGTTTATGCATTTGAAGTAATCACTGTTTAAAAGCTTTTAGTACGCTAAAAGGTTGTGGCATTATTAATTTGAGAATGCATAATCGGAAGACGCTTTATATTGTCGTCTTATAAATTATGTCAAACTTTCTAAATTTTACTATTTTTCAATATCTTAGAATTGTATCGTGCACAAATCGGATGCGCTGGTTTTTGTTTTTGATGTGAAGTGTAATTTAGGGGAATAGCCTTAAAGAATGGTGGTTTGTATGTAATTGTGTACAATAATGATTTAAAGATTAATAAAACAATGCACCTTTAAATGATTAAGAGCGTGTGCCTGTTTCTCAAGACGTTTTATTCATATCGATTTTTATCTTCAAAAAATGAGAAATTTATATTTTTAGTGCTTTTGATTAAGCGGTCAGATTTGTTATGCTGATGTTGGTTTTTAGTTTACAGAACTAGAGCATATTTAAATGGTTATTAATAAGCACTATGCGCGTTGCGTTGCAAATAATTTAAAGTATTCTTTTTCAATGAAAGTAAGAGATAGGTAGTTTGAATAATGTCAGAAGCTTTAAAGGTTGGCATTGGAGGCCTTGGGACAGTCGGTACTTCAGTGGTTCGTATTTTACGAGAAAAAGAGAGTAGTTTGGCTTGTCAATGCGGACGGCCAATTAAAGTTGTTGCTGTTAGCGCGCGTAATAAAAATCGTAATCGTGGAATTGATCTGAGTGATATAAAATGGTTTGATTCACCTTTAGAGATGGCGGGCTCTAATGAAATTGACGTATTTGTTGAGCTAATTGGTGGTGATTTAGATGTCGTGCATGCCGCTGTTAAAAAGGCACTTCAGGTTGGGCATCATGTCGTGACTGCCAATAAAGCGCTCCTTGCTCAATATGGAACAGAGCTTGCCGTTAGCGCAGAAAAAAAAGGAGTTTTTTTAAATTTTGAAGCTGCTGTTGCAGGCGGAGTTCCTGTCATCAAAGCAATGAGAGAATCGCTTTCTGGTAACCACATATCACGGGTTTATGGTATTTTAAATGGAACTTGCAACTATATTTTAACAAGGATGTTTACTGAAGGTCTTTCATTTAAAGACTGTTTAGCAGATGCTCAGAGGCTCGGTTATGCTGAAGCTGATCCGACTTTTGATATTGGAGGAAATGACACTGCTCATAAATTAGCTTTATTGACAAGTTTGGCATTTGGGACTGCTATTTCGTTAAATGATGTTTATGTTGAAGGAATTAGTAATATTTCGCAAATTGATATACGTGCGGCTGATGAATTAGGTTACAGGATTAAATTGTTAGGTGTTGCATTAAAAATCGATTCTGGAATAGAACAGCGCGTTCATCCAACTATGGTACCAACCTCATCAATGATTGCACAAATTCATGGTGTGACTAATGCTCTTTCTATTAAAAGCGATTTATTAGGTGAATTACTGTTTTCTGGTCCTGGTGCTGGAGGAGCTGCAACAGCATCAGCGGTTATTGGGGATTTGGCTGATATAGCTAAAGCTCGTCCTGGTTTTCAGTATGCACCTGCTTTTGCGATACCAGCATTGGAGCTTACTCCTCATAAAAAAGCGCGTATTTCCAATCACGCAGGTGGTTATTTTATTCGCTTAAATGTTTATGATCGTGCTGGTGTTTTTGCAGCAGTTGCAAAGCATATGGCCGACAATCAAATTTCATTAGAATCGATAGTTCAAAGACCTTTCGTAGAAAACCAAGTGGCCAAAACAATTATTTTAATAACGCATGAAACAACAGAAGTTAATATACGACAGGCACTTGCAGCAATTGAAAAGGATGGCCATCTCGTTGCAAAATCTCAATTCATTCGTATTGAACGTATGACCTAATCTGATGATCTATCATATAATAACAGTGTAAGATTACGTCTTTTCTTTTGTGGAAAGTTTCTATTTTTACAAAAATCTTTGTTATTAATGTTAGGCAATAAATGTTAATGTTTCTTAATAGCATTTATTCAGTAGGATTTTTTATATGCGAACAGCTCAAAAAATTTTAAATGGACTTGATCGTATTTTAACTCTTGAATTGGTACGCGTGACCGAACGTGCTGCTGTTGCAGCTGCCCGTTGGCGAGGGCATGGTGATGAAAAAGCTGCAGATCAAGCTGCTGTAAATGCAATGCGTCAAGAACTTAATCGTTTGCCTGTTGATGGTACAGTAGTTATTGGAGAGGGTGAACGTGATGAAGCGCCAATGCTTTATATCGGAGAGAAAGTAGGTGTTCAAAATGGATTAGCAGTTGATATTGCACTTGATCCGCTTGAAGGAACTACGATTTGTGCTAAAAACCTTGCCAATTCTTTAGCTGTGGTCGCAATTTCTGAGAAGGGTAATCTCCTTTATGCTCCTGACGTTTATATGGAAAAAATTGCCATTGGTTCTGGTTATCCAAAGGGTATAGTTGATATAGATGCTGATCCTGCTGACAATATTTATGCGCTTGCAAAAGCTAAGGGAGTTGCCGTTAATCAGGTTACTGCTTGTATTATGGATCGGCCTCGCCATGCGGAATTAATCAATAAAGTACGTGCAACGGGTGCGTCAATCCGCTTAATTGGTGATGGTGATATAGCTGCTGTTATTCATACAACTGATCCAGATGAAACGGGTATCGATATATATATGGGTATTGGTGGGGCGCCAGAGGGGGTATTAGCTGCTGCAGCTTTGCGCTGTATTGGTGGACAGATGCAAGGGCGCTTACAGCTTGATACAGAAGAAAAAGTTGCACGTGCGGCCAAAATGGGAATTGAAGATCCTAATAAAGCTTATACTTTGGAAGAAATGGTAAAGGGTGATGTTTTGTTTTCTGCAACAGGTGTCACTGATGGCAATATGCTTTCTGGTGTTAAATTCACTTCTCGTAACATTCAGACGGAAACTATAGTGATGCGTTCACATACAAATACAATCCGTAATATTAAAGCACAACATAGAGATTTCTCAAAATTTGATTAATTTTTTTAGTTGCTGTTTATAAATAAGGTAGAAGGGGAACTTTGGAAAGATTCCCCTATAAAGAAAGCTCTTGGTCGACATATTTTAAGAGTGCTTTTTGCTATTATGATAGTTGTACAGAGTGTACCCAACCGTTTTTATCTTCTATGTTTCCTCTTTGAATGTCAACGAGCTGTGTGCGAAGTTGCTTTGTGACTGTGCCGATCCTTTCATTTCCAATAGTAAATTCTCCACTTTTATATTTGAAATGACCGATTGATGTGATAACAGCAGCAGTTCCGCAAGCAAATACTTCTTTAAGGTAACCATTTTCTGCATCTTTTTTGAGTGATTCAAAAGAATAGGGGCGTTCTTCCACAATTAGTCCCATTTGTTGAGCCAATTTTAAAATTGAATTACGAGTTATTCCTGGAAGAATCGTACCATTAAGAGGAGGTGTTACGAGCGTACCATTTTCCATGATAAAACAAACGTTCATACCACCTAGTTCTTCAATCCATTTATGTTCAACCATATCTAAGAAGAGTACTTGGCTGCAATTATTTTTTGCCGCACTATTTTGTGCAAGCAAACCTGCTGCATAGTTACCACCACATTTTGCAGTGCCTGTACCGCCTGGACCAGCACGACTATAGTCGGTTTCAAGCCATACGCTGATAGACTTTTCTTCTCCTATAAAATATGATTCAACAGGAGATGCTATAATACAGAATATATATTTTCGAGAAGGGTGGACTTTTAGAATATTTTCGTTTCCAAACATGAATGGACGTATATAAAGGCTAGCATTTGGATGATTATAAACCCATTTTTGATCAATTTTTACCAACTGATTAATCGAATCTAAAAAGATATCCTGTGGCAACTCTGGCATAGCTAATCGTCGTGCTGATTCTATAAAACGTTGTGCATTAGAATCTGGGCGAAACAACAAAATGCGTCCATCTGTTGCACGGTATGCTTTTAGGCCTTCAAAAATTTCCTGCGCATAATGCAGAACTGTACTCGCTGGACTAATTTCTAAAGGTTTGTGCTGAGAAATAATGGCATCATGCCAGCCTTTATCTTCAGTCCATTGGATGATTACCATATGATCTGTAAAAAATTGACCAAATCCAGGATTTTTTAAAATCTTTTCACGGTCTTCATCTGGCAGAGGTGATGGGTGTTGTTCTATTTTAAATGGAAGCGGTGATGTTGGAAATTTCATAAATAAAACTTTCTGGAATGCATTTATTCTTATTATTTTATTGAGAAATAAATTCAGATAACTTCAATTTTACATTATGTTTAGTAGTTTTTTGAGTCAATGTGTCATTATAAAATTAAAAAATTTCATAATCTTTCTTTGAGTTTTTATTAAGTAACTTAAAATTTTTATACGTATTATCATTCAATGAGTGTTTGAACGATTTCGCTTATGCATATTATTAAGACAGAAAAATTTGAAAAAAGTGCTACGCCACGACTTATGAAAACTAATTTCTACCCATGGAATTAACTGATAAGTTGATAATGGGCAGAAAGATAAAGAGTTATATTACTAAAAACATTATATTATTTTCCTAGCGTGTTATAAAACAACTTCCTCCAGAGTTTTTTATATCTTCACAAAGGTTTATGGCTTCACTACGATTGTGGGTTTGAATACGAACACGATAATAGGTACCTTTTCCTGGGATAAGAGCAGACTGAATATTTAGAGGACGACTGCCAATAAGATATCCAAATTTGAATTTTATGTTTCTCAAGGAATCTTGAGCCAATGCAGATGTTGGTTGGGATGCTACTTGTACATAGTAACTTTCTGAATCTTGCACTCTTGCTTGGACAGATGGACTAGAATGGGAAGCAACATGTGTTTGTGCCATTGAATTAAATTTTGCAGGTGAAGGAATTGGTATAATTTTAGGGATAGAAGTATTTTGTGCTATTATTTTATCAGTACCATCCATAAGGTTATGTTCTGTTGTTTGGCTATTTTTATCAGAAATTTCTGAAGAAGTAGCATGATCCTCTTGAAGTTGATCTGCACTGAGTTCGTCAACTATCTCAGGACTGTCTGCAGATTCTGTATTTGTATGATTGTCTGAAGAAAGCATAGTTGTACCATCTTTTTTTACAATAACTGTTTGTACTTCTCGAGTTGGAATAGTGTGATTGATAGCTTTCGTTACTGCATCTTCAACATCGGGCTCATCAACAAAAACAGATGAGGTATTTTCGGATTCTTTTTGATTTTGTGATGGTAAATCTTCAAGCGGTTCAGAAGTATCAATAAGAAATGGTTGCGTATTTTTTTGTTCCTCATTCTGCCCTGTTGCTTGTTTATAAATATCTAAATTATCAGCAATGTTATTTTCGTTATCAGTTGCTTCTTGTTTAAATTTAAAAGGCGTATTATCAGCATGGATAATAAGCGAGTTTTTATTTTTTTGTGATGGTATCAAGAAATGAGAATAACCGATAAAGCCAATTGTTATCAAAATAAGAAAAATAACACCTTTTGTAAAAATTTTACTAACGGTAAAAGTTTTTAAAAAAGGGATTGCCGAGGCATTAGAGGAGGGAGCACTTACATTATTATAGGGTGCATTAGGGGCAAAAGAAGAGTAATGCTCTATGTTGTCAGAAGGAAAATAGTTAACGTGTTGCTCTTGGGTGCTTACATATTGATCTGTTTCCGGATTTTGTGCAGTTTGGTGAAAAATTTCGTTAAGGATGTCATCTTGTTGTTGTGAAGGATTTTTTTCTGGAACATTTCCTACATTAAATACATCAGAAAATTCTTCTTTCAGATTATCAATAGGTGTATCATACTCTGGAGCGGTGTACGGAACTTCTGGAACCATGATTGGCCCAGTTTTTTCTACCATTTCTTCTGTGAATCTATAAGTATCAACATTTGGAGGAGGGGTGTTCCTACGAGCATGATTATTCGAAGAAAAATTTTTCGTTTGTGTAGGATTGAAAACTCTCGGTTGGGGTGGTGTATCATTTAAATTGTCTTGATTATATGCAACTTCTGCTTCAATATTGGCATATTGATTTTGGGTATCACCTTTATATTCAGGAATTTTTTCAACATTAATTTCTGGTTCTAAAAAATTTTCTTTGTAAAATTGATTATAATCGGTTGTATGATCTGCGTGTGGAAATCCTTTTACATCAGACAATTGATTGACTTGTGTTGAATTTAAATTATGCGAAAAGTTATCAATTGCTTCATTTTCTGCAGTTTCGCTCTTCTCTGAAGAGTGAATAACAGTGTTTGCATCCGTGGAGGTATTTTGTGTATTGGTATAATATTCTTCTTCCCAGTTTTTTTGATCAACTGGAGTTGTTGCATATGGGTGATTTGAAGGAGTGTTGTAGAGGTTTTGATTGTCATCATAATTTTGATGTATATTGGTATGGGGATTTGATTGTTGCACAGTTTGCTGTGAAAAAGATGTAACCTGCTCATAAGGAGCTGTGGGAGTGGTTGTATCATTATTTTGTACGTTAGATTCATCAAAAAAGAAATTTTCTGACAGCGTATGGGGCTCATTTTTTTCAAAAAATGGATTAACGTGAGGTGGCGCTACCCTATTCTGAGATGGTTGATTTTTCTGAATAGGGAGTGGAGAAAGTGCGTCTAAAATTTCCTCTTCATCGTGATCTATAGGTGAAGAATAATGCTCCTCTTCAGAAAGAAAACTATTTTGTGCTGGAGAATTGAAAGCATCATCAATAGGAGTTGATTTACCGCTTGATGAGTGTAGATCCCACTGTTTGTGTTGATTATCAAATGGTAAATCATCAGCTAAATTGTTTTCAAATTCCGTTTCTAGAAAAGATAAATCAAAACCTTCATCCTGAGATGGGATTTCATGGGGTTGAGGTGTGGATGGGTTAGGCTGTTGAGTGTTGTTCCCACTTTGTTTGTTCGAATTAAAAATTCGCGTAAGCTTTTCTACAGGATTATATAGTTCATTATCCTGTTTTTTTGTTTGTGGGTTTTGTAGATCTTTGCGATCGTTATCGCTCATAATTTTTCTCACGTGACGATTAACAATTTGAATATAATATTAGTTATCATGCTTTATATTGATATGAAAGAATACACTAAAAAATTATAAATAAATTATTCCATTTATGTCTTTGTAAAGCTTTTTTAACGCATTTCTATTGGTGATTCTACTCCAATAATTGTAAGTCCTGATGATAAAATATTCATTATAGCTTGTACTAATCCTAATCTGGCAAATGATAATTCCCTATCATTAGGTTTGATAAAACGTAGGTTGGGGTTATCACTTCCTTTATTCCAATGTGCATGGAAGTTTGAAGCAAGGTCATAGAGATAAAATGCTAACCTATGTGGTTCTTTATGGATGACAGCTTGCTCAATGATGCGTGGATATTCAGCAAGTTTTCGTATTAACGATATCTCACTATCATCTGTTAACCGATGAAGATGTGCAATCATTACATCATTAGAAAAACTTTCAATAAGAAAAGTTTCTTTCGCTTGACGAAAAACTGAATGACAACGTGCATTTGCATATTGCACATAAAAGATAGGATTATCTTTTGACTGCTCTGTCACTTTTGAAAAATCAAAATCAAGAGGTGCTTCACACTTACGGTATAGCATCATAAAACGCACTGGATCACGACCAACTTCTTCTACAACATCACGTAAAGTGATGAATGAACCCGCTCTTTTCGACATCCGCACAGGTTGTCCGTTGCGAAAGAGCTTGACTAATTGACATAAAAATACGCTTAGCTTAGCTTTATCGCCAGCAATTGCTTTTGCCATTGCTTCTAGTCGTTTGACATAGCCAGCATGGTCTGAACCTAAAATATAAATCATTTCATCAAAACGACGATTAAATTTATCACGAAAATAAGCAACATCAGCAGCAAAGTAAGTGTAAGAACCATCAGATTTAATCAAGACACGATCCTGATCATCTCCAACACTAGTTGAGCGGAATAAAGTTTGTTCACTCGGTTCCCAGTCCTCTATGTTTTGTCCTTTTGGTGGTGGTAGTTGACCTTTATAAATATATCCATTTAGAGTGAGATCATTAATAGTTCCACGTATGGCTTGTGCATTATCTGCATACAGTATTTTTTCAGAGAAAAAAATGTCATGATAAATATTGAGAGCAGACAAGTCTTCGCGAATTACAGACATCATTGCATTAATTGCACGTTCTTTCACTATAGATAAAGCTTCATCTTTATCCATAGTAAGTAATTTGTCACCAAATTCTTGAGCGAGCGATTGACCTAATGGTATTAAGTATTCTCCAGGATACAACCCTTCTGGAATTTCGTTAATTTTTTGTCCTAGAGCCTCATGATAGCGCAACAACACAGAACGGGCAAGTACTTCGATTTGTCCACCTGCGTCATTGATGTAATATTCTTTTGTAACATTGTAGCCGACAAATTGTAGCAAATTGGAAAGAACATCCCCAACAACAGCACCTCTACAATGCCCAACATGCATTGGACCTGTAGGATTTGCTGATACAAATTCAACATTGATGCGTTTCCCCTGTCCTATTGAAGTTCGACCATAGGATGTGCCTGATTCAAGCATTGATTTTACTGTATTTTGCCAAAATGATTTTGTGAGCTTGATATTGATAAATCCAGGACCAGCGACATCAATGTTTTCAATGAAAGAATCATTTTTGAAAAATTCTATAATTTTTTCTGCAAGGATACGGGGATTAAGTCCAATGGATTTTGCAAGTACCATAGCAGCATTGGTTGATAAATCTCCGTGTAAAGAATCACGTGGAGGGTCAACAGTGATTTTTGATAAGTCTAAATCTTTTCCATTTTTTTCTTTTATATCAGATAGTTCAAGTGATTTTTTAATTTTTTTTTCGAAATTTTTAAAGACATTCATATCCAATTTCCATAATTTATAAAAATCAATTAAACAAAATTATATGCATGGTCAAATAAACGGTGATGCTCACGTAATGCATAATGGTCGGTCATCCCTGAAAGAAAGTCAGCTATAAGGCGTGCTAATTCTTGTTCTTGATTTATGAGGTGAGTTGTTTTGATACGCCAGTTTTCAGGCATTTCGTCGGGATTTTTATAATAACAATCAAATAAGTTTTGTACAATGCATTTTGCTTCATCACGACGCTTGAGAACTTGAGCATGATAATACAGATTTTCAAACAGAAATTTTTTTAATTCTTTTTCATAATCTTTCATTTTAGGTGAAAATGTAACAATGACCTGTCCTGCTTGATGAACATCATTTACACTGGTTGGTTTGAGGTGCGCTAAATTTTTTTTTGATTGTTGAATAACATCTTCAACCATAGTTGTTATTTGTCTACGTACCAATTCGTAGCCGCATCGAATTTGATCAAGTTGTGGATATTCTTGTTTGATATCTTTTAATAACGACGCGGTCAAAAAAACTTGTTCAAATTGATCAATCGTTAAAAATTGTGAGCGTAAACCATCATCAATATCATGAGCATTATATGCAATATCATCAGAAATAGCAGCACATTGTGCTTCTAGGCTAGAAAAGCAATCAAGCTCAAGATCGTGCTTTTCATTATATTGTAGAATATCGATATGGACATCTTTGTTGTTCGCATAAGAGCCTAAAAGGGGGCCATTATGTTTTACCAGTCCTTCTAGTGTTTCCCACGTAAGGTTAAGTCCATCAAAATTTGCATAACGTTGTTCTAGCTGTGTCACAATGCGTAATGCCTGTGCGTTATGATCAAATCTACCATAATGTTTCATTGCGTCATTTAGCGCATCTTCGCCTGCATGGCCAAAAGGCGTATGTCCAAAGTCATGAACAAGAGCAATGGCTTCGGTAAGATCTTCATCAAGAGATAATGCACGAGCTAATGTTCGTGCAATTTGAGAAACTTCTATCGAATGAGTCAGTCGAGTGCGATAATGATCGCTTTCATTAGCAATAAATACTTGAGTTTTATGTTTAAGACGTCGAAATGCGTTAGAATGAATAATACGATCTCTATCTCGTTGAAAAGGTGATCGGATGGTACTTTCAGCTTCATGGAATAACCTACCCCGACTTGTTTGTGGGTTAGTACTATATATTGCCCGCGATTGGTAATTGATATTGTTTATATCCATTGCAAGTTATCCACTTTTCCCCTAAATTAACCTATTATTATCTTTTGGGGATACCCTTTTTTGACAGTTTAATGCAAGGATATATCAAAATGAGCGTGAATATTTCAGATTTTGCTGCCAAGCGTATTGCCCAGATACTTTTAAGTGAACCAGATAAGATAGGGTTGCGTATTTCTGTTGAAGGTGGGGGATGCTCTGGTTTTTCTTATAAGTATAATTTAGTTTCTGAAAGTGAAGAGGGTGATTTCGTTCTTAAAAAAGATGGAGCAATTGTGTTTATTGATTCAATATCTCTTCCTTTCATGAAAGGAGCTGAAATTGATTTTGTTGATGATTTGATGGGGCAGTCTTTTCAAATTCGGAATCCCAATGCTATCTCCTCATGTGGCTGTGGTGTGAGTTTTTCGATTTAGAATAGGGGTTTTTGGATATTGCTAATTGAAAAGATTATCATTTTAATCAATAATGCAAAAATGGTTGTTATCTTAAAAATATTGTGTCGATCTTTATGGCTATGCGTGATATTTTTTTCATTGATAAAGAGCGATTATGCATTTTCTGAGCAAGGAAAGGGGCTAGATCATAAACAAAAGCGTCCAACAAGTTTTATTTTAAAATCCCAGGATTCTAAAAAAGAGAATTTATATCCTCAAGCTCAGGTGATATTGAACGCTCGATTAACAAACAATGGTGAAAATATTACGAAGGGATTGGTGTGGCGCGTTTATGAACCTACTATAGGGATTGATAATAAATTACCATTGGTAGCAACTTTTGAAGGGGGAAGTGTACGTTTTAATTTAGAACCGGGGAGCTATCTTATTCATGTTTCATTTGGTCATGCAACTGGTGTGCAGCGCATAAATTTAAAAAATGGGCAGAGTCTTATTGAAAATTTTAATCTTAATGCCGGTGGTATTATCTTCGATGCTACACTTCTTAATGGCATCATTAATAAAAAGGAATTACGTTTTACTATATATGAGGATGCCAAGGAAAATGATGAAACTGGTATAGTTTTATCAAACGTTAAACCTCAGTCAATTGTACGTTTAAAAGCTGGCCGTTATCATGTTGTTTCTTATTATGGTTCCATTAACGCTCTTGTTCGTTCAGATATCCAAGTAGATGCCGGGAAAGTTACTGAAGTTAGTCTTGAGCATCAAGCTGCTCAAATTATCTTGAAATTAGTACGTCAGGAAGGAGGAGAAGCACTAGCAGATACAAGCTGGTCTATTACCAATGAGTCTGGTGATATCATTTATGAAACTGTCGGTGCTTATGTTTCGCTTATATTAGTTGAAGGTGAGTATATTGCTATTGCTAAAAATCAAGATCAAATTTACCAAAAGGTTTTTTCGGTGAGTTCTGGTCATGATGAAGATATAAGTGTGGTAGCAAATATGCAAAATATGCAAAAAATTGGTGAATCGACAAATGAATAGCTGTTTGTGAAGATAAGCCGTAATTAAAGATAGGTAGAAAATTTTGATTATAGAAATTTCAACAGTCAGTGTGTTTTTTGCTGGTGCACTCTCTTTTTTATCTCCGTGTGTTTTGCCGTTAGTTCCTCCTTATTTGTGCTATATGGCGGGGATTGGTATTGATGATTTTCATTCAGAAAAAAAGAATGGAAAACTGTCTACGCGCTTTGCGCTTTTATCTTCTGTTATTGCTTTTGTACTTGGTTTTACAACTATTTTTGTTGCTTTGGGTGCCAGTGCGAGCACAATAGGCAGATTTATAGGCTATTACCGCGATTGGTTTGCGGTGGTTGCTGGAATTATCATTATTATTTTTGGTTTGAACTTTTTGGGTTTTTTCAAGATTTCTTTTTTATTTCGTGATGTGCGATTTCAAACGCATAAAACACCTTCTGGACCTTTAGGAGCCTATATTATTGGCCTAGCTTTTGCATTTGGTTGGACACCGTGTATAGGTCCGATTTTGGGACCTATCATAACACTTGCTGGAACAAAAGAAACTGTGGGAGAAGGAGCTGTTCTTCTAGGAGTTTATGCATTAGGTCTTGGGGTACCTTTTGTATTGGCAGCTTTATTTTCGAGCAGCTTTATGAGTTTTTTGAAAGTTTTTAGAATCCATTTAGGAAAAGTTGAAAAAATTATTGGTATTCTTTTAGTGATTACGGGTATTTTATTTTTAACGGGCTCTATGCAGGATTTATCGTTTTGGCTTTTGGAGAATTATCCTTCGTTGAGTAGTGTGGAAACCATTCATTGGCGTGATATTGTGAATTTTTTTGGATTTTCTCGTTAATTTTTATGTGTTGTTATGTCTAGAAACTGTCTTTCTATTGTTCTTGCAGCAGGTGAAGGGACGCGTATGAAGTCGCCTCTTCCTAAGGTGATTCATAAAATTGCTGGGTTGCCACTTGTATGTCACGTTATACAGCAAATAAAATTGGCGGATATTTCACAATTAGCAGTTGTTGTGGGGTTTGGCTCTAAAGATGTTTCTGAAGTTGTTCAGTCATTTGTAAAAAATGCGATGATTTTTGAACAAAAAGAACGTTTAGGAACTGCTCATGCTGTTTTATCTGCTCAACTAGCTTTTCAAAAAGAGATAGATGATATTCTCATTGTTTTTGGTGATACTCCTTTGATTGAGAAAGATTCATTACTAAAAATTCGTGGACAGCTTGCAGTTGGAGCGGATATTGTCGTTGCCGGTTTTCACGCTCCAGATCCAACGGGTTATGGACGCCTTATTGAGAAAAATGGTAAGCTTATTGCAATTGTAGAAGAAAAAGATGCAAATGATGAAGAAAAAAAGATTTCTTTTTGTAATGGTGGGATACTTGCTATTAACGGAAAACATGCTCTTTCTTTGTTAAAGAAGATTGATAATAATAATTTAAAGCAGGAATATTATCTAACAGATGTTGTTGCTATTGCATTGCATGAAGGATTGGATATCCGAATTGTTGAAGTACCTTTTGATAATATCATCGGAATTAATAATTGTTTTGAGCTTTTCCAGGCTGATGCTATTTGGCAAAAGCGTAAAGCGCGTGATTTAATGTTGTCTGGCGTTACAATACTTAAACCAGAAAGTGTTTATTTTTCTTATGATACAGAAATTGAGCCAGGGGTAGTAATCGAGCCAAATGTTTATTTTGGGATGGGAGTAAAAGTAAAATCTGGTGCAATTATTCACGCGTTTAGTTACTTAGAAGGAACTGTGATTGGTGAGGATGCGCAGGTCGGACCTTACGCGCGTTTGCGCCCTGGAACAAAGCTGGCGCGATCAGTAAAGATTGGAAATTTTTGTGAAGTCAAAAAAGCTGAAATTGGAGAATCTTCTAAAATTAATCATTTAAGTTATATTGGCGATGCAGAAATTGGTGCACACACTAATATTGGAGCTGGTACTATCACTTGCAATTATGATGGTTTTCACAAACATAAAATTATGATCGGTGATAATGCTTTTATTGGATCCAATTCATCACTTGTCTCTCCATTAATTATAGGAAGCGGTTCCTATATTGCTTCAGGAAGTGTTATTACTGAAGATGTTCCTGTGAATGGTATGGCTTTGGGGCGTGCAAGACAAGTGATAAAACAAGATTATGTAATAAAATTGCGCGCGCGTTTATCAGCAAATAAACAGGAAAATTGAAATTTTAATCTATTTTTTTGCTTTATAACTTAACAATTGTGTAGAAGGCTTATTCATAAATATTGCTGTACTGCAGCGTATTGCGTGTTTGATTTATGTAATGACTCGAAATTTGGATAAATGCAAAAAATTTGGGATGTAAGGTGGAGCTTTTAAATGTGTGGAATTATTGGAATTCTTGGAAATAGTTGTGTTACATCCTCTTTGGTTGATGGTTTGAAGCGTCTTGAGTACAGAGGATATGATTCAGCTGGCGTAGCAACATTGCATAATGGGCGTCTTTATCGTATGCGAGCTGAAGGGAAGCTTGTTCATTTAGAAAACAAATTGAAAAAAGCGCCTTTAGAGGGAAGGTTAGGGATTGGACATACACGTTGGGCTACTCACGGGACTGCTGTGGAACGGAATGCTCATCCTCATGTAACTGAACGACTTGCCATTGTTCATAATGGTATTATTGAAAACTTTTTAGAATTACAAAGAGAGCTCATTGAGGACGGTTATATTTTTGAAACAGAGACCGATACAGAAGTTATTGCTCATTTAATTACGCGCGCATTAAAAAGTGGTCTTTCTCCACAGGAGGCAGTACGTACAAGTTGGAAAAGGTTGAAAGGAGCCTTTGCTGTTGCTCTGATTTTTGAAGGTGAAGATAATCTTATGATTGCTGCTTGTTCTGGTCCACCTTTAGCTATTGGTTATGGAAGAGATGAATTTTTTGTTGGATCGGATGCAATTGCTTTGGCACCATTTGTAGATCGCATTAGTTATATGGAAGATGGAGATTGGGCTGTTCTCACACGAGAAGGGGTAGTAATTTATGATGCGGAAAATCAAGTGGTGAAGCGTCCTATTGTCCCCTTATTTGAGGAAACTTTACTGGTTTCTAAGGGTAATCATTGCCATTTTATGCACAAAGAGATGTTTGAACAACCTGAAGTTATCTCTCATAATTTGGCGCATTATCTTGATTTTGGAGGTTATACAATTCGCTCATTTGAAAATTTTATTGATTGGAAACAAATTAATAGAATATTGTTCGCGAGCTGTGGAACTGCTTATTATTCAACTTTAGTTGCACGCTATTGGTTTGAAAGTTTTGCTGCTTTAAGCGTGGATAACGATGTAGCTTCAGAATTTCGGTATCGTGAGCCACCTATAACGCCTGGTATATTACCTGTATTCGTTTCTCAATCTGGTGAAACAGCGGATACATTGGCGTCGTTACGTTATTGTCACAAGCATGGTATAAAAACAGCAGCAGTTGTGAATGTTGAGCAATCAACAATGGCAAGAGAGGCTAATTTTGTTTTACCAACATTAGCAGGCCCAGAAATTGGTGTTGCTTCAACAAAGGCCTTTACCTGTCAATTGGCAACGCTTGCTGTAATGGCGCTTAGTGCTGCTAAGCAACGTGGATATCTTTCAGAGAAGGAGGAAAATAAATTTGTTCAGCAATTGGCAGAAACTCCGAGGATTTTAAATGAGGTTTTAAAGCTAGATGACAAAATTGGACATATTTGTCATGATTTAGTGAACGTAAAGGGTGTTCTTTATCTTGGACGGGGAACTTCTTATCCTATTGCTTTAGAAGGAGCACTTAAATTGAAAGAGCTCTCTTATATTCATGCTGAAGGTTATGCGGCAGGCGAGTTGAAACATGGACCAATTGCACTAGTGGATAAGACAATACCAGTTATTGTTGTTGCACCTTATGATAGGTGGTTTGAAAAGACTTTTTCTAACATGCAAGAAGTCGCAGCTCGCAATGGGCGTATTATTTTGATAACTGATAAAAAGGGGGCAGAAGTAGCTCATCTTGATACATTGTCAACCATTATCTTGCCAGATGTTCCGGAATTTATTGCACCCATTATTTATGCTTTACCTATTCAATTAATCGCTTATCATACAGCTATTTTATTGGGAACTGACGTTGATCAACCTCGTAACTTAGCAAAATCAGTTACTGTTGAGTAAAAAATGATTTTATGTCTTTAGTTCTATAAGATATGGGATTAGTAAGGATTGACATTTTTAAGTTTAAGCGAATTGAAAATGGGTATGGTTCTGAGGCTAAGGAAAAGACTATTAACCATTAGAATTTAAAGAGTTTTCTTTATTAAAAATTATTTGCACTATATTTTCTCTTTTGAAGTCCGGTGTATACATTTTTAGACTATATTCTGAAATGGATTTGAAGGTTGTGGGATGTTAAATATACTCATCCTATGAAGTTCATATTGATTTTAATGAATCTCTTCGTGAATAATAACTGCTGTTTGAAGTTTTTCTGGCTGTATTTCAGAATCTGTTTCAGTTTTATGATATATTACCCTTATTGAAACTATGCTGGATAAAATACTGAAACTTATGAGTGAGCTTTATGTACATGATTGATGTTAGGCACATTATGGGAAAAGTCATTGCTATTATGGGTTTTGGAAAATAAGTGTAAATTTGGAATGTTTTAATTTGAGGGGGGATCCTCAGGTTTTTGTGATGTATTTATTCTAACCTTTGCGGGTTATACAGAGCACAGTCCTTGTATGATTGTGATGATTGGAGGATTAGTTTCATTTTCGGGCTGAAATTTTTAAGAGTGGATACAATTTTATCGGTTCACTATTTTAGGATGAGTGAAAATCTTCATTGACAGTATATATTTATAGTTTTGTCAACTATATATGTTGAAATATAATAGTAAATTTATAAAAATTAAATATTTTTATGATATATAATATTATTATGTAGTTAGTAATATATTTTATTAATATAATAATAGTAGTATTATTAAAATTTATTACTTTAAATAGTTTTGTTATGTGACGTTAATTCATATAATTAGTATTTTTTGTTGAATACATGTGAAATAAATTTACAATGAGGCGTTTAATGAATAGGAATGTGAGTGTAACATGAAAAAACTTTCTTTTGGAAAATATGAAGATCTAGTCCTTTTAATTATAAGAGTTATATTTGTAATTTTATTTTTAATATCAGGGTGGGGTAAATTAACTGCTTTTCAGGGTACAGTTAATTATATGTCGCATGTAGGAGCACCTTTTCCCATGATTGCAGCTATTATAGCCATAATTGTCGAAATAGGTTTCAGCATTGCAGTTATTTTGGGTTACTATATAAGGCCGGTGTCATTAATTTTCACATTATTCACTATTGGAACTGGTATTTTAGGACATCCATATTGGCATATGAGTGGCTTAGAAGCGCATGATGCACTGTTACAGTTTTATAAAAATATCAGTATAGCGTGCGGTTTTGTATTGTTGTTTATTACTGGTTCAGGAAATTATTCTTTAAATAATAAGTAGTTATTTGATTACGTTTTATTATTTTATTTTAAGAATATTCGGGATTGTGATGTGTCAATGTTTCAGGATATTGCAAAAAAGCGTAGAACTATATATTCATTAGGTAAAAATTTACCGATATCGCAAGATGAGGCTATTGAAACTATTAAGGAAGCTGTAAAACAAGCTCCCTCTGCGTTTAATTCTCAAAGTTCAAGAGTTCTTATTTTGTTTGATGGGCACCACGATCATTTTTGGAAACTGACTGGTGAAAAATTAAAGAAGACTGTTTCTGAAGACAGACTTCAGTCTATAGCTGAAAAGGTAAGTGGCTTTGCAGCTGCAGCAGGATCAGTTCTTTTCTTTGAAGACCAGAATGTTGTTCATTCCCTTCAAGAGCAGTTTGCTGCATATGCTGATAATTTTCCTATTTGGTCAGAACATAGTTCTGCTATTGCACAGTATGCGGTATGGGTTGCTTTATCTGAAAAAGGAGTGGGAGCTAATTTACAGCATTATAATCCAGTAATTGATTCTGATGTGCGTGAAATATGGAATATACCTTCATCATGGAAATTAAGAGCTCACATGAATTTTGGTTCTATTGAGGCTCCTGCGAATGATAAGTCGTATATTCCTGATGAAGAGCGTTTCATTATTGCTAGATAACAAAATTTCTAGCTAGCAAAAAAATATTAATGAAACTAAAAAGGCTCGTTCAGAGCCTTTTTAGTCTTTAATTGAATCAGCAGTTTTATATAAGTCCTCTTATATTATCATTGTCGAAAGATGATGTTTTGTTGGTTACCCGTAAGTGTTTTTGAAAAAGTAGTGTAACTCTCCTTGATTGTCTGGCTTAGTGGTTAGCCAAAATTGAGTACTACGCTAGGGTTTTACAAAATCAGTGTTGTGATTTTTTATAATATTAAATGCTTTCTGTGGGGCGTTTTTGTTTGTAGGTACCTTTTACATATCTAGTATCTGATGAAAATAATTAAAGAAATATATAAAACGTGTTGATAAGATATGTAAAAGCTCATTAGAAGTGCTGTTTATTTTTAGCCTGCGCGTAATAGCCGTATGGCATCATCTCGCCTGAAAAGATCGAGTAGCAAACGTAAAGCTTGTCCTTGTTTAGACGAAAAATCAGCGTCACGTTGTAAAAATAAACGTGCATTTTTTCTTGCCATTAATAAAAGGTCATTATGGACTGCAAGGTTTGCTATGCGAAAATCAGGTACGCCAGATTGTCGGACTCCTAAAAGTTCTCCTTCTCCTCGTAACCGCCAGTCTTCTTCAGCAATTTTAAAACCATCTTCTGTATTTCGTATAATATCAAGGCGTGCTGCAGCCATTTTTGTTAGTGGATCTTTGTACAACAAAACACAGGAAGATTTTTTTTCTCCTCGTCCGACGCGTCCACGCAATTGATGTAGTTGTGAAAGGCCAAAATGTTCCGCATGTTCGATGATAATGATCGAAGCATCTGGGATATCAACTCCTACTTCAATGACTGTGGTTGCAACTAAAATACATATTTCTCCGTATTTAAAAGATGTCATTGCTGCTTCTTTCTCATCGGTCGACATTTTCCCATGTATCATACCAACATGTGTACCAAATCGTTCACGAAGAGTATTAAAACGATTTTCAATTGAAGTAAGTTCAAGAGTTGTAGATTCTTCTACTAAAGGACAAATCCAATAGAGTTTTTCTTTTTTTTCAACTGCAACCGCAATGCGTTCTATAAGTTCATTAATACGTTTTAGAGAAAGTGTTGCTGTTGTGATCGGTTGTCGTCCAATTGGTTTTTCTGTAATTTTGGAAACATCCATATCACCAAAAGCTGTTAAGACCAATGTCCGTGGGATAGGGGTTGCAGTCATCACCAGCATATCAGCTTTATGCCCTTTTGCTGTAAGGGCAAGGCGCTGCTGCACACCAAAACGGTGTTGTTCATCAATAATGGCTAATGCGAGGTTATTGTAGGTAATATTATTTTGTATTAGTGCATGGGTACCAATGATAATAGAGGTTTGGCCTGATAAGATATCCTTTAGAATATTTGTGCGCAATTTCCCTTTTTCTCGTCCAGTTAAAATAGCTGTTTGTAATCCAATTTTTTCGGCAAGAGGGGCAATTGTAGCAAAATGCTGTCGGGCAAGAACTTCCGTTGGTGCCATTAAAGCAGACTGGCCTGAATTTTCAGCAATTTGTGCTATTGCCATCAGTGCTACTACAGTTTTTCCTGCCCCTACGTCACCTTGAAGAAGTCTTAACATAGGCTCTGGTGCCGCAAGATCATTGGCAATATCTTGTATTGCTTTTGTTTGTCCATTTGTAAGTTGAAAGGGTAAAACTTTCAGCAGTTTTTGAGTATACGTCCCTGTTGATGGGCGAGAAATCCCTGTAAGAGATTTGGTTTTTAAACGCATTAGACCGAGAGCTAATTGACAAGATAGTAATTCATCATAGGCTAAACGTCTGCGTGCTGCGCTCTCTAAAGCTATATCGTCAGGATCTATGGGATCATGGATGCGGCGTAAAGCAACAGGAAAAGAAGAGAAATTGTGTTGCTTTTTAACACTTTCCTCTATCCATTCAGGTAAGAGAGGAATATATTCAAGAGCATTTTGTATTGTACGCCTTAGCGTTTTTGTTGATAGTCCAGCAGTAGAGGGATAAATGGGTTCAATCAATGGCATTTGATTTGATTTTTCGCTTGGTACGATATGATCAGGATGTACCATTGAAAGTTGTCCGTTAAATCGCTCAACTTTACCTGATACGATGACTTTTTTTCCCTCTGGTAGTTGTTTTTTTAACCAAGGACGTTGGGCATGAAAAAATACTAAATTTATTTTTCCCGTTTGATCATGAGCGATAACGCTATAAGGCAGCCTATTACGGCCAGTTGGTGGAGGCTGATGATAATCGATAACAATCTCAAGCGTAACAGTATTTCCTTCCTGTGCGAAAGCAATACCGGAACACATTCTGCGATCTATAACAGAATGGGGCATTAAATGAAGAAGATCAATAACAGTTGGTTCACGTTGTGTAAGATTAATGTTTAGAACTTTAGCTAGTAGGGCACATATTTTAGGGCTAATTCCTGATAAGGCGCGAATAGAGGTAAAAAGAGGACTAATAAGATTTGAGTTCATAAGAAAGTTTAGCCTACTTTTTTGTTAGTTTATTTACCGTAATTATAGGGACTTTTTTTATGGAAGTCTAATATAGAAACTAAAACCTTCTGTATATGTGGAAGCTGAATTGGTAAATTAAATATGATGAGTTTAAATGCCCTCTATTATATTATAGGATGGATAAAAGCTGTAATTTGGCATTTATGTTTGGTGGGAAATTGTGAAAGTGTTAGAAAGTAAAAGCAAAATAAAAAATGACAAAAATTCTTTGCCTCGTTTTATCCATTTGAGGGTGCATTCAGCGTATTCATTGCTTGAAGGAGCTTTAAAAATCCCACAAATTATTCAACACACAATTTCTGATCATATGCCAGCGGTTGCTATTACAGATACAAATAATTTGTTTGGTGCTTTGGAGTTTTCGCAGCATTGCTTTTCTCATGGTATTCAACCAATTATAGGTTGCCAGCTTGCAATTGATTTCGGCGATAAAGAAAATAATAGACATTTACTTTATGAGCGCCATCCTTCTGATTTTTTCTCCATTGTTTTATTGGCAGCGAGTGAGATAGGTTATGCTCATTTAGTTCGTCTTGTCAGCCGTGCTTATCTTGATAAACGTGATATTGATCTTCCTCATATTAGGGCAGATTTGCTTTCGTCGCATAGTGAAGGAATTATTGCGTTGACGGGTGGTAGAGGAGGGCCTATTAATTTTTTTTTGGCAGAAGGTAAAAAAGACCATGCTGTTAAGAACTTAATTTATTTAAAAAAAATTTTTGGTGATCGGCTTTATGTGGAATTACAACGACATGGCTCTTATGATCGAAAAATAGAATCTGAGCTGATTGATTTGGCTTATGCACATGAAATTCCCCTTGTTGCTACTAATGAAGCTTTTTTTCTGAATAAGGATGGATATGAAGCGCATGATGTGTTGATGGCGGTTGCAGAAGGACAAATTGCTTCTAACCCGGATCGTAAACGTGTGACACCAGATCATTATTTAAAATCACAAGATGAAATGGTTTCATTATTTTCTGATTTGCCAGAAGCGCTAGAAAATAGCGTTGAAATTGCATTACGTTGTCATACTGCAACGCCAATTCGAAAACCGATTTTGCCTCGTTTTATAGAGCAATCTGATAATTTAGACATTACTTTAGAAGCAGAGGATAACGAATTATTACATCAAGCTAAAGCTGGTTTAAAAGTTCGTCTTGAGACAATTGGATTGGCAGAAGGATATACGATTGTAGATTACGAGAAACGGCTTGATTATGAAGTTTCAATTATTAAACGTATGAAATTTTCTGGTTATTTTCTTATTGTTTCTGATTTTATAAAATGGGCAAAAAGCCATGATATTCCTGTTGGTCCAGGGCGTGGATCGGGCGCTGGTTCACTTGTTGCTTATGCATTGACTATCACTGATATTGATCCATTACGCTTTTCTCTTCTATTTGAACGCTTCCTCAATCCAGATCGTGTTTCTATGCCAGATTTTGATATCGACTTTTGTCAGGAGAGGCGAGAAGAAGTTATTCATTATGTTCAAAAAAAATATGGCTATGATCAAGTAGCTCAAATTATTACGTTCGGTAAATTACAAGCACGTGCAGTGTTACGTGATGTTGGGCGTGTTTTAGAGGTACCTTATCGTCAAGTGGATTATCTTACAAAATTGGTTCCTGCTACGCCTGGGGTACAAGTTGAATTGGCTGATGCCATCAAGGGTGAACCAAAATTTGAAGAAGAAAAGAAAAAGGATCCTGTTATTGGACGCACATTAGATATAGCGCTTCAGTTGGAAGGGCTTTACCGTCATGCATCAACTCATGCTGCAGGAATTGTTATCGGTGATCGTTCGTTATCAGAGCTTGTCCCGATGTATCGTGATACTCATTCTGATATGCCTATTACGCAATTTAACATGAAATATGTTGAACAGGCTGGTCTGGTAAAGTTTGATTTTCTTGGGTTGAAAACACTTACTGTTTTAAAAATGGCGGTAAATTTTGTCGCACGAAAGGGTATCAAAATAAATTTGTCGCATATCCCTCTGGATGATGAAGCTGCTTATACCATGATGGCACGTGGTGAAACGGTTGGCGTATTTCAAGTGGAAAGTTCTGGTATGCGTAAAGCATTGATTGGGATGGTACCAGACAGAATCGAGGATATTATTGCACTTCTTGCACTTTATCGTCCAGGTCCGATGGAGAATATTCCAACGTACAATGCACGCAAACATGGGGAAGAAGAAATAGCTTCTATCCATCCTAAAATAGATCATCTAATTCGAGAGACACAAGGTGTAATTGTGTATCAAGAACAGGTTATGCAAATTGCTCAGGTGCTTTCTGGTTATTCACTGGGAGAGGCGGATTTATTGCGTCGAGCAATGGGGAAAAAAATTCATAAAGAAATGCAACAGCAGCGTACGCGCTTTGTGGAGGGAGCTGTTTCTGGTGGTGTTGATAAAGATCAGGCTAATATGATCTTTGATCTGTTAGCGAAGTTTGCAGATTATGGTTTTAATAAGTCTCATGCTGCTGCTTATGCAATTGTTTCTTATCAAACTGCTTATATGAAAGCACATTATCCGGTTGAATTTTTAGCTGCTTCGATGACATATGATATGACGAATACGGATAAATTGAATGATTTTCGGCGGGAGGCTTTGAGGTTAGGCATTAAAATTGTTGCACCTTGCGTGCAAACATCACATCGCGTTTTTGAGGTTGGTGAACATTGTATTTATTATTCTCTTTCTGCAATTAAGGGTGTAGGGGAATCAGTTGTTGATCATATCGTCGCTTGCCGTGGAGATAAGATTTTTAAGGATATAGAAGATTTTTGTGAGCGGATTGATCCTCGTATTGTCAATAAGCGTGCAATGGAAAGCTTGATTTGTGCTGGCGCTCTTGATTGTTTTAACATTGCACGTGAAGTTTTATTACAAAATATTGGAACTCTTCATGCGCGTTCACTTCGTATTATAGAGAACAATTTTAGTGGACAGACTGATATATTTGGGGTAACGGGTGGACTAAAGGAACCTTTGATTTTATTAGAAGCGGATCCTTGGTTACCATCTGAGAAGCTTTATCGAGAATTTCAAGTAATAGGTTTTTATTTTTCTGCTCACCCTTTAGATGAATATCAAGATATTCTTGCAAAAAAAGGTATCCAGACTTTTGTTAATTTTTCCAATGACATAAAAGTAGAAGCAACTACTGTTCGGCTTGCTGGAACTGTTGTAGCAAAGCAAATTCGTAAAACAAAATCTGGTAAGAAAATGGGGATTATTCAGTTATCTGATACAAGTGGGCAATATGAAACGGTTATTTTTTCTGAGGAGCTTTCGCTCTATGAAGATATGTTAGAGCCTGGAAAATCTTTTATAGTTACGGTGAGTGCAGAAAATCGCTCTGAGGGACTGCGTTTGCAACTTGAAAGTGTCCAATCCTTGGAAAAAGAGGCATCGCAGTTTTATAAAATGATGTGTCTTTTTATAAAAACAGCCGATATCCTTCCGCAAATTGAAAAAAATTTAAATCCTAATGGTAATGGAAAGGTCAAGATTATTTTAATTCAAGAAGGTGGATTACAAGAAGTAGAAATTATGCTTTCCAAGAGATACAAGATCAATTTACACGTGGCAAATGCTATGAAAATGATTCATGGTGTTGTCGATGTGGAGTTAACTTAAATTTGTACTTATGCAGTTGAAGTAAGCATTTTTAAAATAAAACCTTCCATTTATTAAAGGACTTAAATATTAGAGTCTTTAATATTTTGTTTTGAATATAATATTGTAAATTTTTGAATTTGGAAAACTTTTCTTTTATTTGAAATAAATGATGATAATGGATTCTTAATGTAGAAAAGTTTTTAAATTATCCTATTCTAGATATGAAGACTCAAGGTGATTAAATATTTAAATTTTACATATATCGTCTCGATCTTATTTTTTATTATTTAGCTCATAGCATCATATATATAAAGCCAGTTAAGATCAGACATCATACGTTCTGGTGAACGGATTTTCATTATGAGATTACGTGCAATTGCTATGGAACCAGTCGCATGATAGACTATCCTATTAAAATCGCCACGTTTTTTTACCGCTTTAATACGGGGATGGCGCGTTTCTTTATAAAGCAAAAGAGATTCAATGAGTGAAAAGTCTTTAATAGAGAGTGTTTTTGCCAATGTAGCCGCATCTTCTATTGCCATAGCTGCACCTTGCGCTGCAAAAGGTAAGGCTGCGTGTGAGCAATCACCAACAAACACTTGTCTTTCTAAACCTATAAAACGATCATGTTTCATCTGAAAAAGTGGCCAATAGCTCCATTCATCAATACAATCAAAAATTTGTGAAATTTTGCAATTCCAGTTTTTAAAAAGAGATTTGAGTTTTTCTTTTTCTCCTTTTTGATTCCATTCTTTTTTTGTATTTTTGCCATGAGTGATAGCTACAAAATTAAATATTTTTGCTGATGATTTAATGGGATAGACAACAAGATGATTTTTTGGCCCCATCCAAACAGTGATTGTTTTCATATCGCTGAACAAAGAACGAAGATTCTTGGGAATATTTTCAAATTCTGCTGTTGCACGCCAAGCGATAAAGCCACTAAAATCAGCCTTTTCATAAAAAGGAGCCAATTGGCGCAGTGTTGACCAAACTCCGTCGCATCCAATAAGCAGAGGGGTTGAATAAAATTGATATTGGGGTGTTTCAGTTAATGTATCTGTTTTTACTGTTTTTATATTAATGCTGCTAATTGTGGTTTGAGCAGACGATATAACCGTTTCACCTGTTTTATATTTAATAAGAGGATTTTCTATAACAGCATTGTACAAAACTTTTTGTAAGTCTGCTCGATGAATTGTAATATAAGGAGCTTTCCATTTTTTTTCTGATATTTTGAGGAGATCAATGTGCAAGCATGTTTTTAAAGATATTCCATCTTTTATTTCAAGAAAATGCGGCGTTATACCTATTTTAATGAGTTTGTCGAGAATTCCCCAGTGAGCAAGAATGCACGTTGCATTGGGAGTGAGTTGTATACCAGCTCCTACAGTATCTAGGTGTTTGCATTTTTCTAAAACGGTACTGCCTATCCCTTTATGAGCAAGTGCCAAAGCAGAACTCAAGCCAGCAATACCTGCTCCGACGATGATTGGTGACTGATCTATTGGCCATTTCATATTGAAAAAGCAGAAACTGCATTATAGCGAACTATTGGGATGATATAGACATCCTGCTGGTTTCGTTTGATTGTGTGATAATGAGGAATTGTATCGATAAAGCGTTGAACAATAAGGACAAATCTTTTCGTTAGCTGATCCCATATCAATAAAAATATGGGGGTGATCAAACGGTTGTGTGGCTCCTACACACATAAATTCTTTTACACCAATTTCAATTATTTTATATCCATGATCATTTTGGAAATGGGGGATGTCATAATCAGCCATGATATATAAGCTCTGAATAAATTACTTGATAAGGTATAATTAGACTCTATGCCTATACATTGTAATAAAACTTATTACAATGCAAGGTGGATTATTAAGATAATTTGAGAATGGGAATGTTTTAATTGTTTTAAGATAGAAAATATAAATGATATAAAAGAAAAACTAGTTATTGGTATTTGGTTCACTATAAAATATTATAAAGCATGATGTGGGATATTTACCTATAAAAATTTATGAACATATAAAGGAAGACCAACTAGAATATATGACACAGCAGGTGACAGATCAGGTTTTTATGCAGGATATAACGATGAAAAATCCAGCACGGTTTGTTAACCGAGAGTTTTCATGGTTACAATTTAATAATCGCGTGTTGATGCAAGCTTCTAACTCAAAGTATCCTTTATTAGAGCGAGTAAGGTTTCTTTCAATTTCAGCAGCTAACCTTGACGAGTTTTCGATGGTGCGTGTTGCTGGTCTTGTGGCTCAAATTCGTGCGGGAATTACAAAATGCAGTGCAGATGGACACACACCGCAAGAGCAGTTGGATCTTGTATTAGCTGAAATTTCGCATTTGCAGGCCAATCAACAGCAAGAATTATGTACTTTACGTTATGAACTAAAACAGAATAATATTGAAATTGTAGATTCTAATGAACTGTCTAAAATTGAAAAATTATGGCTTGAAGAGCATTTTTTTGAGAAAATTTTTCCTGCTTTAACATTCTTGTCTATTGATCCCGTTCATCCTTTTCCGTTTATTCCTAATTTAAGTCTTTCTGTAGCGCTTCATTTATTGCGACGCGGTGCTAAACATCCTGTAGTGATGTTATTGCGTGTACCAAATACTTTGAATCGTTTTGTTCTTCTCCCTCAAAAAGGCAATCATTTTCGTTTTGTAGCATTTGAAAATGTTATTAGCCTTTTTATTCATCGCTTATTTCCTATTGATGAAGTTAATGGGTTGGGAATATTTAGAGTTATCCGTGATAGCGATATTGAGGTGGAAGAAGAAGCTGAAGATCTTGTTAGCTTTTTTGAGACTGCTCTTAAAAGGCGTCGTCGTGGGCAGGTTATTCGAATTGAATTTGATGCGAAAATGCCTAAAAATTTACGCCAGTGTATAATGGATGGATTTTCTGTTCCTGAAGATCATGTAAATATTCTAGATGGATTATTGGCTCTTAATGCGATCTCAGAAATTGCTGCTATTCCACGTGATGACTTGAAGTTTGTCCCTTATAATCCTCGTTTTCCTGAATGTATTCGTGAATATGATGGTGATTGCTTTGCTGCTATTCGTGAAAAAGATATTGTAATACATCATCCTTATGAATCATTTGATGTTGTTATACAATTTTTACGTCAGGCTGCTGGAGATCCTGATGTCGTTGAAATTAAACAAACGCTTTATCGCACATCGAATGATAGTCCAATCGTTAGCGCTTTGATTGATGCTGCCGAGCAAGGTAAGTCAGTAGTTGCTTTGGTAGAGCTGAAAGCACGCTTTGATGAGGAGGCTAATATTCGTTGGGCGCGTGATCTTGAACGTGCAGGCGTTCAAGTCTTTTTTGGATTTATTGCATTAAAAACCCATGCTAAAATGTCGCTTGTCGTAAGGCGAGAAGGACAATACTACCGTTCTTATGTTCATCTTGGAACCGGTAACTATCATCCAATTAATGCAAAAACCTATACCGATCTTTCTTTTTTTACTACTGATGATGATATTGGGTATGATGTTGCATTGCTTTTCAATTATATGGCTAAGTATGAGCGTCCAAATGAAACAATGAAAATTGCATTTTCGCCTTTAACACTGCGTGATCGTATTTTAAAACATATAGAAGAAGAGATTATTAACGCTCAACAAGGACGATTTGCCGCTATTTGGATGAAAGTTAATTCATTAGTTGATCCTGAAATTATTGATGCTTTATACCGTGCCAGTCAAGCAGGTGTACAGATCGATCTGATTGTGCGTGGTATATGTTGTTTGCGTCCTGGTATTTCAGGGATTTCAGATAATATTCGTGTAAAATCAATAGTTGGACGTTTTCTTGAGCATAGTCGTATTTTTTGTTTTGGTAATGGTGAAGATTTACCGAATGAGAATGCACTGGTGTATTTTGGATCTGCTGATATGATGCCTCGTAATCTTGACCATCGTATTGAAATATTAGTTCCAGTTTTTAATAAAACGGTTCGTCAGCAAATTCTTTTGCAAATTATGTTGGCTAATATCATTGATAATCAACAAAGCTTTGCTATACTAAGCGATGGAACATCAAAACGCATAACACCACAAAAAAATAGGAGTCTGTTTAGTGCGCAGGAGTATTTTATGACTAATGCAGGTCTTTCAGGGTGGGAAAAATCTTTTGGATCTTCTATTTCGCATTTGGTTGCATTGCATCGGCAGCGGGTTAAACGAAGTGTATAAAGACTGAACTCCAATGATATGTATAAATGCTCAAGGTCGGCTAAAAGGGCGTAAACCTGTAGCTGTTATAGATATTGGTTCTAATTCTGTTCGACTTGTTGTTTATGAAGGTCTTGTCCGTTCACCAACGGTTTTGTTTAATGAAAAAATTCTTTGCGGTCTTGGCCAAGGTGTTGCAGAGACTGGGCTTTTAGAAAAAAAATCAATCGAAATGGCGTTGCGAACACTGAAACGGTTTCGTGCGCTTTGTCAACAAATCGAAGCAGATAAAGTTTATACTTTAGCAACAGCTGCAGCGCGAGAAGCAAAAAATGGAGCGTCTTTTATTAAAGATGCTGAAAATATCCTTCAGAATAAAATATATCTTCTTTCGGGAAGTGAAGAGGCTGTTTATTCAGCGTATGGGGTTATCTCTGCCTTTTATAAACCAAAAGGTATTTCTGGTGATCTTGGTGGTGGAAGCCTTGAACTTATTGACATTTATGATTCTGATGTAGGTGAGGGAATAACTCTTCCATTAGGTGGCTTATGGTTACAGTATATGTCAAATGATAATATTTCTGTAGCAGCAAAGATTGTTCATGAAAAGCTTAGTAAAGCTCCTATCGTGCGTAAAGGAGCAGCACGTTATTTTTATGCAGTAGGAGGGACTTGGCGTAATTTAGCAAAGCTGCATATGGTAACTAAACACTATCCTCTCCCTGTTATGCACGGCTATGAAGTTGATGCAGTTGAGATGAAACGTTTTTTGAGTCTTGTCGCAAGTGGCAATATTGATGATATAAAAGGAATTTCAGCTATTTCAAAAAATCGTCGTCAGCTTTTATCTTATGGGGCGATTATTCTTATTGAACTTATTCAATGTATGGGTTTTGAAAAAATAATTTTTTCTGGTACTGGAGTACGTGAAGGCTTTCTCTATTCACTTTTACCGCAAGCGGTTCGTATATCTGATCCTTTAATTGCAGCATGTACGGAAATGGCTATTTTACGGGCGCGTTCACCAAGGCAGGCAGAAGAACTCATTGATTTTACTACCAATGCGTTTAAGTCTTTTGGGGTTTTAGAAACTGAAAATGAATGTCGTTACCGTAAAGCTGCTTGTCTCCTTGCTGATATAGGTTGGCGTATACATCCAGATTATCGAGGAAATGAAGCCGCTAATCAGATAGCGCTAGGATCTTATCCAGGAATTTCTCATGATGGGCGTATCTATGTTGCACTGGCTGTCTTTTTTCGCAATACAGGTCTGCTGATTGGTGAAGAAGTTCCAGCCACTTTTCAATTAGCATCTAGAAATACAGTTGAGAAAGCGCGTATTCTTGGTGGAGTTATGCGTATTGCTAATCTTTTTAGCGCTTCAGTTGAAGGAGTTTTACCAAATTTATCTTGGCATAAAAAGTCAGATCATATCGTATTGAAAATTCCTATACGTTATGCTGACTTGATAGGTGAACGGCCTCTTGGGCGGTTGAAACAATTGTCTGAAATAATAAAACTCCCTCTTTCTTTTGAGATTTTTTGATTTTTTGCTTATATTTATAAAATATTATTTTGTATGTTTAATTATTGTTGTTATGTGTTTTAATTGTATGTGTTATTATTTCATATTGTAGACTTCTTCTTTTATCATCATTATATGTTAACTATGAGCTATAGCGTAGTTGCTGCAAAAAAATAAAGATTATAGCGAGTTTCTTAGAGTATAAGATATTGTAAAATTTTAATATTTTTTATTCTAAGCGATTTGTATACTAACACGGTAAATAGCCTTATTTACAATGTTTTTGTTTTATTAATTTCATAATACCAATAATTAGATTTTTTTTAAATTTAAAGCTGTTTAGTATTTATTTTTCCATTGCTAAAATAAAACCCTATCTGTCCTTTTAACATTTGTTCAGCTTTTTGACCAAATATTTCATAGCGCCAACCATTCATAGCAGGAATATTTTGTTTTGTATTGCCATTTGCAATTTTTTCTAAATCATTGGATGTTGCAATAATTTTAGGTGCAATGCCGTTTTCATTCGCTACAAGTTTTAGAAGTACTTTCAGAAGATCGATTGCTGCAGTTGTTGTATCATTAATGGGATTGTGCTTAGGAAGAATAGGTAAAGTAGTCACATCTACTTCTAAGCCTTCGTGGATAGCTTTGATTAACGTTTGCGATATTGATAGCTTATCCCAGTTTTTATGAAGGCCACGCAAACGTTTTAATGCAGATTCATCTTTTGGTTGTTGTGTCGCAATTTCTATAAGGCATTCATCTTTCATTATATGCCGACGTGGGATGTTATATTTTCGTGCTTCGCGTTCACGCCAGGCTGCTATTTTTTGCAAGATAGCAAGTTCACGGGGTTTTTTGACTTTTCCTTTCACTTTTTTCCATGCTTCATCTTCTGGTAAGTCATAAGTTGCGGGTGCTGAAAGGGTTGTTATTTCGTCCTCTATCCAGTGTGCACGTTTGTTTTTTTCTAGCTGTTTTTTCAATAAAAGGTAAACGTCTCTTAGATATGTAACATCGGAAAGTGCATAAAGCAGCTGTTTTTCAGAAAGAGGGCGGTAACTCCAGTCTGTAAAACGTGATGATTTGTCAAGGCGATGACCCGTACAGCGCTGTACAATTTGATCATAGGAGATAGAATCGCCAAATCCGCAGATTGATCCTGCTACTTGTGTGTCAAAGAGAGGGTAGGGAATGACACCCCCAAGATGATAAATGGTTTCGATATCTTGGCGTGCAGCGTGAAAAACTTTGACAACTTTTTCATCTACCATTAAATTAAAAAATGGTTGTAAATCAATATCTTTTGAAATTGGATCAATCAGCGTTGTAATATTTGGTGATGCAATTTGGATTAAACATAATTGAGGCCAAAAAGTTGTTTCACGGATGAATTCTGTATCTACCGCTACAAAATCTGAGGTACGTAAAATTGCGATAGCATTTTCAAGATCTGCTGTTTTTGTAATTAGTTTCATCACTTTATTCATAACCAGATAAATTGAATTTATATTTTTTGAGTTTTTGCTATCATATTCAATATTTATTTAATAGATTTCATTATTTTATTATAGTTAGATACATTAAATTTACCTTTTATTATATTATATTTTTTTTGAGTCTTTGTTGTCATATCTTGACAAATAGCTTCTAAAAAGCGTTTGTAGCGCATGTGAAATATTATAAAAGGTAAACATTATGCATCGTTACCGCAGTCATAATTGCGCTGCTCTCCGTAAATGTGATGTAGGAACACAGGTTCGTCTTTCTGGATGGGTTCATCGTGTTCGCGATCATGGCGGAATTCTTTTTATAGATTTACGTGATCATTTTGGAATCACACAAGTCGTTGTTAATCCGACTTCACCGTCTTTTAAAGTGATTGAGAAAGTGCGTTCTGAGTGGGTGATTCGTATAGATGGAGAAGTGCGTGCGCGCGCTGATGAGGTTATTAATACGGCTCTCCCGACAGGTGAAATTGAAATCTTTTTGAAAGAAGTGGAAATTCTTTCAAAGTCCGATGAGTTGCCCTTACCCGTTTTTGGTGAACCTGATTACCCAGAAGATATTCGATTGAAATACCGTTTTCTTGATTTACGTCGGGAAACTATGCACAAGAATATAATGCGTCGCACTGAAATTATCACTGCCATTAGACGATATATGCAAGATAATGGTTTTGCAGAATTTACTACACCACTTTTGACTGCATCATCACCGGAAGGGGCGCGCGATTTTTTGATTCCAAGTCGTATTCATCAGGGGAAGTTTTACGCATTGCCACAGGCACCTCAGCAATACAAACAATTGTTGATGATGTCTGGTTTCGATCGTTATTTTCAAATTGCTCCGTGTTTTAGAGATGAAGATCCACGGGCAGATCGTCTTCCAGGTGAGTTTTATCAATTAGATGTTGAAATGAGTTTTGTTGAGCAAGAGGATATTTTTGCAACGATGGAGCCTATTATGCGTTCTATTTTTGGAGAATTTGCAAATGGCAAGTCTGTTACACAAAGCTTTCCTCGCATTTCTTATGCTGACGCAATGCAGAAATATGGTTCTGATAAACCTGATTTGCGTAATTCAATTATTATGGAGGATGTTTCTCAGCATTTTTATGATTCTGGTTTTAAAGTTTTTGCACAGATTTTAGCTAATGATGAGAATGCAAAAGTATGGGCTATTCCAGCTCAGACAGGTGGAAGTCGTGCTTTTTGTGACCGTATGAATGTATGGGCGCAAAGTGAGGGACAGCCAGGGCTTGGTTATATTTTTTGGCGTGAAGAAGAAGGAAAATTTGAAGGGGCTGGTCCTATTGCAAAAAATATTGGCGAGCAAAGAACTGAAGCTATTCGTGCACAGCTTGGGCTTGAAAGTGGTGATGCTTGTTTTTTTGTTGCTGGAAATCCGAAGAAGTTTTTACCTTTTGCAGGATTAGCGCGTACACGGATAGGGGAAGAATTAAATCTCATTGATCGGGAGTGTTTTTCTTTAGCGTGGATTATTGATTTTCCATTTTTTGAATGGAATGAAGATGAAAAAAAGCTTGATTTTGCGCATAATCCTTTTTCTATGCCGCAGGGAGGAGAAAATGCTCTTGATTGTCAAGATCCTCTTACTCTTAAGGCTTTTCAATTTGACCTTGTTTGCAATGGTTATGAAATTGCATCGGGTGGAATTCGTAATCACTCCCCAGAAATGATGCTTAAGGTTTTTGATCTCGCAGGCTTTTCTAAAGAAGTAGTCGAAAACCGTTTTGGTGCTCTTTATCGTGCATTTCATTATGGAGCTCCGCCACATGGTGGTATGGCGGCTGGAGTTGATCGTATTATTATGCTTTTATTAGGAGTAAAAAATTTACGTGAAGTTGCTTTATTTCCTATGAATCAGCAAGCTCTTGATCTTTTAATGAGTTCTCCATCTGATGTTTCTACTGTACAATTGCATGATTTAGGGATCAGAATTGCTCCTACTAAAAAAAATTGTTGATAAAGTTAGTCTATGATAGGGTATGAACGCTATTTTTACATGTAGAAATCTTTGGCGCTTTCAGATTACATTATTGTATATATTTATTATAATAAGTTTAGATATATTTTTTATTTAAAATATTCTTATATATTAAATATTGACTGTTATTAATATTTGTATTGTCATGAATTATTTATGACAATAACTTATTTTTATAGTTTTTATGTTTATATAATTTATGTTTTTTATAAGTTTTTCATATAAAAATTTATGTCATAAATATTATTAAAATATATATACATGTATATTTGGTTTATAATTATTTTTTAATATATTATACTATTTATTTATTTATTAAAAATATAATATATTAAAATTTGTTTTAATATATATTTTAAAAACTATTTTTACTATAGTACATTAAGAGTTTATTTGTACTATTAAAATTAATACTCATGTGAGCGTATAAATTTTCAAATTGATATAATTGTTTGTTCGTGTTTAAATCACAATGTTTATTTTTATATATTTGATTTTTAACAAAAGTAGTCAATTAATAAAATATCGCGCATGAGAAATTTTATGAAATAGCTGATTATTATTTTGAAAATTTTTGCCTTAATACTATGTCTGATAAAATGAGTTTACCTTTTGATAAAGAACAGATTAAGCAAATAGAGTTACGCTCTGCATTACAAGAGCGATATTTATCTTATGCGCTTTCTACTATCACTCACCGTGCATTACCTGATGTACGGGATGGGTTAAAACCTGTGCATCGGCGTATCATTCATGCGATGCGTTTACTTAAACTTCATCCTGGACAGTCTTATGCTAAGTGTGCGCGGATTGTTGGGGATGTAATGGGAAAGTTTCATCCTCATGGTGATGCGTCTATTTATGATGCACTTGTGCGTTTATCTCAAAGTTTTGCGGTACGTTATCCATTGATTGATGGACAAGGTAATTTTGGTAATATTGATGGTGATAATGCTGCTGCTATGCGTTATACAGAAGCACGTATGACTGAAGTGGCTGCTTTGCTTCTTGAAGGTATTAATGAAAATGTTGTTGATTTTCGTTTAACTTACAATGAAGAAGATGAGGAGCCTGTTGTTTTACCTAGTGCTTTTCCTAATCTTTTAGCCAATGGTTCATCAGGGATTGCAGTTGGTATGGCAACGTCTATTCCTCCACATAATGCTGCTGAATTATGTGATGCGGCGCTGCATTTAATTGCTTATCCTAATGCAAGTGATGAAGAGTTAAATCAGTTTGTGCTTGGACCTGATTTCCCAACAGGTGGTATTTTAGTCGAACCTAAAAAGAGCATTGAAGAATCTTATCGTACAGGGCGTGGTTTTTTTCGATTGCGTTCACGCTGGCATCAGGAAACTGGTAATCGTGGTTCTTACGTTATCATTGTGACTGAAATTCCATATCAGATTCAAAAATCACGTCTCATTGAAAAAACTGCAGAGTTACTTCTTGCACGAAAATTTCCAATGCTTGAGGATATCCGTGATGAATCTGCGGAAGATATTCGTATTGTGCTTGTTCCTAAAAATCGTACTGTTGATCCTGATCTTCTCATGGAATCCCTTTTTAAATTAACCGATTTTGAAATAAGGTTTCCTCTGAATCTTAATGTGTTATCTTTGGGAAAAGTACCGAATGTTCTCTCTTTGCGTGAAAGTTTGCGACAATGGCTTGAACATCGTCAAGAAGTACTTCTTCGACGTTCTACTTATCGTCTTGACGAAATTGATTGTCGGTTAGAGATTTTACAGGGTTATCTTATCACATATTTAAATCTTGATGAAGTAATCAAAATTATTCGTGAAGAAAATGAGCCCAAAAAAAAACTGATTGTATCTTTTAAGTTAACGGACAATCAAGCTGAAGCTATTCTCAATATGCGGTTACGTTCTTTACGGAAGCTTGAAGAATTTGAAATTCGAAAGGAATTTGAAACTCTTGAGACTGAAAAAGTAAAATTACAAAATTTATTAGATTCCAATACGGAGCAATGGAAGGCGATTTCAGAAGAAATAATAAAAGCCCGTAAAATTTTTGATCCAGAAACCTTTTTAGGAAAAAGACGTACAACATTTGAAAATGCACCGAGATATGATGTTAATGAAATTCATCAAGCTATGATTGAAAAAGAGCCTGTGACTATTGTTATTTCTGAAAAAGGTTGGATGCGTGCTTTAAAAGGTCATTTAAGCGACTACAAAACACTCTCTTTTAAAGCAGGGGATTATTTGAAGTTAGCATTTCCAGCATTTACTACAGATAAGATTGTTATGATAAGTACAAGTGGGAGGTTTTATACAATTAACGCAAATATTTTACCTGGAGGTAGGGGGCATGGTGAGCCAATTCGTATTTTGATTGATATGGATGATGGAGATGATATCCTTACAGCTTTCGTGCATAATGCTCAGGAAAAACGGCTTTTAGTTTCATCTTATGGAAACGGTTTTATTGTTCCTGAAGCGGAAGTGATTTCTAATACGCGAAAGGGAAAGCAAGTGATGAATGTAAAGCTTCCTGATAAGGTTAAGCTTTGCGTTTTAGTAGAAGGTGATCATATTGCAGTCGTTGGAGAAAATCGCAAGATGCTGATTTTTTCTATTCAAGCAATACCAGAAATGAATCGTGGTAAGGGAGTGCGTTTACAAAGATATAGAGACGGTGGTATTTGCGATGCTAAGACTTTTAATTTATCAGAAGGGTTGGATTGGCAAGATGCAGCTGAACGTAATTTTAACCGTCAAGCTGATGAGCTTACTGAATGGATAGGTATGCGTGCTGGAATAGGGCGGTTAGTTCCTAAAGGATTCCCAAAATCAGGAAAATTCACCAATTAATATGTTAAAATGCAAAGCATAAATAGTAACATACTTCGATTTTATTTTATTGAGTAAAGTTCTTCGTAATTTTTCGTGACCATGTTTATTTTGCATTACGCTGTATGAAGATGTGCCCGCGCTCTGCCCATAAAACAAGCAGTATTGCAATAAGACTTAGGAAGAAAAAACCTGCTGAATTGGGGATTGTTGTTTCATCGAATTGTTGTGCAACAAAAAAGGAAAGACTTGCACCAATGGAGCTTTGAAGAAACCCAGATACGGAAGATGCAGTTCCAGCAATGTCTCCTAAAGGTTCAAGAGAAAGTGTATTAAAGTTTGCCAACATGCCTCCGCATGCGAACATTAATATGCAGTATAATAGCATGTAAAAAGGAAAAGCAATAACGCCATCTGAAAAAATTGAACCAACAAACCACACACATGAAACAACACAAAATAAGAGGAGCATACTGTGGGAGATACGTCGCATCCCAAAACGTCCAACGAATAGAGAGTTTAAAAGACATGCTATAACTTCACATGCAGCACTAATTGCAAAAGCAATGGGAAACCAGAATCCTAAATTATAAATGCCGCCATAAATTTGTTGCGATGTATTAATGGTAATAAAAATACAGCCTAAGATAATTGAAGCCGCAAGGGTATAACCAAGACTAGAACGAGTAGTTATAACTAACGTAAGATTCTCTTTTATAGATGAAAAAGAAAGAGATCGCTGTACATGAAGGGTTTCAGGTAAACGTAAATAAATCCAAATCATGAGTCCAAAGCCAATAACGGCCATGAATATAAAAATAAGTTGCCAATGCCCTAATAATAAGATCATTTGCCCTGTTGCGGGTCCAATCATTGGTGCAATCAGAAAAACCATCATGACTATAGATATAACTTCTGCCATTTTTCTACCGCTATAGAGGTCGCGTATAATAGAAACCGTTATGACACGCATCGCTGCCCCCCCTATACCTTGTAAAACGCGTAGAACAAGTAATATAGGCAAATTTGATACAAATGCACAGCCAATAGACGCAAATGAGTAACAAGCAAGACCAATGAGAATAAGTTTGCGTCGTCCATAACGATCGCTTATAGGGCCAAAAAATATTTGTGTGAAACCATAACTAATAAGGTAACAAGAAATAATGTAGTTCTGATAATTTCCATTAGTGATATGTAAAGTTTCTAAAATAGAAGGCATAGCTGGTAGGATAATATCAATAGCTATAGAGTTAATTATCATAAGCGATGCAAGGACAATAACAAACTCTTTATATCCAATCTTTTTTTTGATCGCATCTATGTGTTTTTGCTCATCGATTGAACGTAGCATATTTACCCTTTACAAGTAAAAGATTAGGCTGAAAAATTCTTTATAAAAGTCTAAAATAGATCAGAAATAATTTATAGGCTATTAAAGGAAATACCATTTTCTTTTAGAAGTTTTTGCAATTCATTACTTTGAAACATTTCTTTAATAATATCGCAACCACCAATAAACTCACCTTTAATATAGAGCTGTGGAATTGTCGGCCAATTCGAGTAATCTTTTATTCCCTGACGTAATTCATTTGAAACTAGGATATCAATTCCCTTATAATCTAATCCTAAATATTCTAAAATTTGAACGACTTGTCCGGAAAACCCACATTGCGGAGAACTAGGTGTTCCTTTCATGAATAAAACGACATCATTCGTCTTAATTTCTTTGTCAATAAAATCATGAGTAACAGTCATTATCATTCCCCAATATCGTGGATTTTGAAGCACGCACTTACATTCAAACCACCTTTAAATCGTATTTATAGAATGAATGCAAGAAGAAATTTAAAAATCATTTGGGATACTGGTTTGAAGTGCTAAAGCATGTAGTGCGTCTCCCATATTTCCTTGAAGGGCATCATAAACCATTCTGTGTTGCTGAATACGGCTTTTTCCTCGAAAACTGTTTGAAATAACTTCTGCAGCATAATGTTCACCATCGCCAGCAAGGTCACGAATTATAACTTTTGCATCAGGAATACTTTCACGAATTAAGGCTTCAATTGCATGAGCACTCATTGCCATATTTATTCTCCTACATATTTTTATTATTCCTGTAAAATAGCATATAGCTGATAAAAAAGGATAATTATTTATTTTCACTCATAAACTTTGGAAACCAGCTTTCATAAGCTTCTGTGAGTTCTGATACTGAAAGTTTTAGTATCCCTTTTATATCAAGTGCATCACCTTCAACTGTACCAAGTTCTGTAAAAGGAATTTCATTTATCCGTGCTAAATTCTTAAAATCATTGAGTGCATGGGGGTTAATAGCTAAAAGGTAGCGCCCTTGATCTTCGCCAAAAAGCTCAGCATGATGCGGGAATGTGTTACTTAACTGTGCTTTAACTCCTTTACCTGCTTTAATTACCATTTCTGCAAGAGCAATTGCGAGTCCTCCATCAGAGAGGTCATGAGCAGCATGAACAAAATCACGATTAATAATATCTCGAACAAATTGTCCATGTTTCTTTTCAAGCTGTAGATCTACATGAGGTGGTGCGCCTTCTTCAATATTTAAAATGTTTCGCGCATAAATTGATTGTCCTAAGTGTGATCCGCAAGCCCCAATCAAAATAACACTATCTTTATTTTGCATACCGCTGATTGTTACCATTTTAGACCAATCATCAAGAAGTCCTACACCAGCTATTGTAGGTGTAGGTAGGATTGCTTCTCCGTTAGTCTCATTGTAAAGAGAAACATTACCCGAAACGATAGGGAAGTCGAGAATTCTACAAGCTTCACCTATACCTTTAATGGCAAAAACCAATTGTCCCATAATTTCAGGTTTTTCAGGATTGCCAAAATTAAGGTTATCGGTAGCTGCCAGCGGTTTTGCACCTGTAATACTGATGTTGCGCCAGCATTCTGCAACAGCTTGTTTCCCTCCTTCATAAGGATCAGCTTCACAATAACGAGGTGTTACATCAGAAGAAAAGGCGAGGGCACGTTTATCGTTATTGCTGACACGGATAATCCCTGCATCACCTCCAGGGGGGACAAGACTATTTCCTTGTATCAGTGTATCATATTGTTCATAAACCCATCTTCGTGAACTCTGATCAGCAGAATTTAATAATGTAAGGAGTACATCGGAAAAATTGTCGACTTTTTCAATATTTTCTACTTTAATAAAAGGTTTTTTAGCAGGCTCTATCCAAGGACGATCGTAAATAGGTGCTTCATCACCGAGTTCTTTAATTGGGAGATTGACGACTTCTTCTTCTCTATGAAATACACGGAAACGTAAATCATCTGTTGTTTTTCCGATAACAGAAAAATGAAGACCCCACTTATGAAAAATTGCAGCAGCTTGTTTTTCTAATTCTGGTTTAAGAACCATGAGCATGCGTTCTTGGCTTTCAGAAAGCATCATTTCATAAGCTGTCATGTTCTCTTCACGAACAGGTACTTTATCAAGATTAAGCTTTATTCCTAGATTTCCTTTTGCACCCATTTCAACTGCAGAGGATGTTAATCCTGCAGCACCCATATCCTGAATAGCAACGACAGCTCCCAATTCCATTAATTCTAAACAAGCTTCAAGAAGGCATTTCTCAGTAAAAGGATCTCCTACTTGAACAGTTGGGCGTTTTTCACTGATTGAATCGTCAAACTCGGCGGAAGCCATCGTTGCTCCACCAACGCCATCACGTCCTGTTTTAGCTCCAAGATAAACAACCGGAAGTCCTACTCCTTTTGCTTTGGAATAAAAAATAGAATCCGTTTTTGCTATACCGGCTACAAAAGCGTTAACAAGGATATTTCCATTATAACGTTTATCAAAATTTACTTCTCCACCAACCGTTGGAACACCAAAGGCATTGCTATAACCACCAATTCCAGAAACAACACCAGAGACAAGGTGGCGTGTTTTGGGGTGACTAGGATCTCCAAATCGCAATGAGTTCATAGCTGCGATGGGACGGGCTCCCATAGTAAAGACATCACGTAAAATACCACCAACACCTGTTGCTGCACCTTGATAAGGTTCAATGTAAGAAGGGTGGTTATGGCTTTCCATCTTGAAAACCACGCATTGCCCTTTACCAATATCAACAACACCAGCATTTTCACCCGGCCCTTGAATAACGCATTTTCCCTTTGTTGGTAAAGTTTTGAGCCATTTTTTAGATGATTTATAAGAGCAATGTTCGTTCCACATCGCAGAAAAAATGCCGAGTTCAGTAAATGTTGGCTCTCTACCAATTAAGGTTAAAATATGTTGATATTCATCATTTTTTAGGCCGTGTTGTGCAATTAATTCTGGTGTGATGGCAATGTTATTGCGGAGATTCATGAGTATTTTATTCCATAAAATTAATCTAATATTTAGTATTTTATTGTATTTAATCTAGCAGTTTAGAGTACAGCGATTGTGTTGTTTAATGATGAAATCGCTCATAATTCACTAATTAAGATTTTTGTCATGTGCTTGATAACTCAAAAAACAAAACAATCTTAAGATAAATTTTCATATTTAAAGCAATTAATATCCATTGTTGTCTATAAAGAATTGGGTTAATATGTTTACTCGTACAATAGAAAGATAATATAGATTTTTAAAATCATTAGGTAGAATAATTCCTTTTATATCATCCGTTTGCTAACTCTAGGGCACTTTGAAAAAGTAAACGCCCATCGCTACCACCATGTGCGGGTTCAATGAAGTTTTCAGGATGAGGCATCATACCAAGAACATTGCCAGTTTTATTAATAATACCGGCAATATCATTAATAGAACCGTTTGGGTTTGTATTTTCTGCATAACGGAAAACAATTTGTTCATTATCTTCCATTTGTTTTAGTGTTTCGTTATCAATAAAATAATTTCCGTCGTGATGAGCAACGGGACAACGAATGATTTGTCCTTTAGAATAGTACCGAGAAAATTTCGTATTGGCATTAATTACTTCAAGTTTTATTTCACGGCAAACAAATTTTAATGAAGCATTACGCATTAAAGTACCAGGCAATAATCCAGCTTCTAATAAAATTTGAAATCCATTACATATACCTATCACTGTAATACCTTTTTGTGCTTTTTCGCGCACAGCTTGCAAAACTGGTGTTCGTGCGGCAATAGCTCCACATCTTAAGTAGTCACCATAAGAAAAACCACCAGGAATAACAATGATATCTACGTCTGGGATTGTTGTCTCTGTTTGCCAAATTTTTAATGGCTCAACTCCTGTTATATGGGATAATGCTGCAATCATATCCCGATCACGATTTAAGCCAGGTAATTGAATGATAGCAGTTTTCATGGATTGGCCTTACTTAAAGGAGTTCTGTCGTGTAATTTTCAATGACGGTATTTGCGAGTAATTCTTCACACATCTGTTCAAGTTTTTGCTTTGCAGTTTCAACAGGCATATCATCAAGTTCAATATCAAAAACTTTCCCTTGGCGGATAGAGTGAATACCTTTGAAATTTAAACTTTTAAAAGCACCGACAATTGCTTCTCCTTGTGGATCAAGGACGCTGCTTTTTAAAGTAACGGTAATACGCGCTTTCATTTTAATGTCCTGTTGTTAAAAGTATTTTCTTTTGAAAAGCCAATACTTATATATAAAAGAAGGTAAATTTACATATGTTATCTTGTTTTTATTTCACTAAAACTGGGCCGCTCGGTCGTGGAGGCTCGTTTTCATTGATAATACCAAGGCGTTTTGCGACTTCTTGGTAAGCATTTATGAGTCCTCCCATATCACGACGAAAACGATCTTTATCCATTTTTTCTCGTGTTTGCATATCCCATAATCGAGCCGAATCAGGTGAAATTTCATCAGCAAGAACAACGCGCATCGTTTCGTCTTCCCATAGGCGACCAAATTCCATTTTAAAGTCAATTAACTGAATATTGATACCCGCAAAAAGTCCAGAAAGAAAATCATTAATGCGAATTGACAGCTGCATAATGTCTTCTAGTTCTTGCGGAACAGCCCACCCAAAAGCAGTGATGTGTTCTTCAGTAACCATCGGGTCATCAAGAGAATCATTTTTGTAATAAAATTCAATGATAGATTGAGAAAGAGGAGTTCCTTCTTCCAATCCTAAACGTTTGGAAAGAGAGCCAGCGGCAACGTTACGAACAACAACCTCCAAAGGAATAATTTCAACAGCTTTAATGAGTTGTTCACGCATATTTATACGCTTGATAAAATGCGTTGGGATGCCTAAGCGACCAAGATGGCTAAAAATATGTTCTGAGATACGGTTGTTTAAAACTCCTTTTCCATCGATAATTTCATGTTTTTTTGCATTAAAGGCGGTTGCGTCATCTTTAAAGAATTGAATATAAGTTCCTGGTTCAGGTCCCTCATATAAAATTTTAGCCTTGCCTTCATAAATACGGTGGCGACGATTCATTATGATTCTCTTTTAATTTGAGAAATTTAAATAGTTTTGATGAATTAATACTATCCTAATTGGTAAAAATTCTCAATGATTGCTACGGGACTTCTTACAATTTTTGTTATTTGTCTTTTTCGAGGAGAAATAAGATTATATAGGAATGTTGAAGAAAAGTGTATTTGTTTGATCAAAGCTTTGCGAGAAAATGTGAGAGAACTATAAGTCCTTCAGGCCAGGGGCCATGCCCAGACTTTACATTAATATGACCGGACTGCCCAGCATCAATAAAAAGTGCGCCCCAATCATTGGCAAGCTTTTCTGCTACTGAAAATTGGCAAAATTCATCATTGCGACTAGCTATGACTACGGAAGGGAAAGGCAATTTTGCATTGTGATATGGGCCAAATGTCTTTAAGTGTTGTGGATGTATTTTTTCATTGGTAACATCCGGGGGGGCAACAAAAAAAGCACCACAAACTTTTTCTGAATTCTGTACAACTGCATGAATAGCTGTGGGAACTCCTAAGGAATGGGCAATAATAGCAACAGGTTTTTGAGCTTCTGCAATAGCGGTTTTAACTTCATTGACCCATTCTTCACGAATAGGTTTTGACCAATGAGCTTGTTGAATGCGACGAGCTGTAGACAATTTTTGTTCCCAGCGTGTTTGCCAATGATCAGGATCAGATTCTTGATAGCCCGGTACAATGAGAATATCGAGTTCATTTGCTTTCATGAATTGTTTCCTTCATTATAATGAGCTTTAATAAGCGGACGATAACATATTTTGTTTGTATGAAATTTTATTACTGCCCAAATACGCGGTTAAAAATGGTGTCGATATGTTTTGTATGGTAACGAAGATCAAACTTTTCGCGAAGCTCTGATTCACTTAAGGCTTTTATAACATCTCTATCATTGAGCAATTCTTCTAAAAAATCTTTTCCTTGTTCCCATACCTTCATCGCATTTCGTTGTACAATTCGATAAGAATCTTCACGACTAACTCCTGCTTGCGTAAGAGCCAAAAGAACTCGTTGTGAATGAATAAGGCCACGAAATTTATTAAGGTTTTTTTGCATATTTTCTGGATAGACAATTAAATTTTCAATGACGGATGTTAATCGAGTAAGAGCAAAATCAAGCGTAATGGTGGCGTCAGGACCGATATAACGTTCAACAGATGAATGAGAAATGTCACGTTCGTGCCAAAGTGCTACATTTTCCATGGCGGGTAGTGCAAATGCACGCACCATACGTGCTAGCCCAGTTAAATTTTCTGTTAAAACTGGATTACGTTTATGAGGCATAGCGGATGAGCCTTTTTGACCAGGCGAAAAATATTCTTCTGCTTCAAGAACTTCTGTTCGTTGCAGATGGCGTATTTCTATAGCAAGTCTTTCAATGGATGAAGCGATAACACCAAGCGTTGCAAAAAACATAGCATGACGATCGCGCGGTATAATTTGGGTAGAAATGGGTTCAATGTGCATTCCCAATGCTTTTGCTACGTGTTCTTCAACGCGTGGATCAATATTAGCAAAAGTGCCTACTGCTCCTGAGATGGCACAAGTAGAAACTTCTTCACGTGCTGCAAGAAGACGTTCATGACAACGAAAAAATTCAGCATATGCAAGAGCAAATTTAATCCCAAATGTTGTTGGTTCGGCGTGAATACCATGGCTACGCCCAATAGTAATTGTTTCTTTATGTTCCAAAGCGCGCTTTTTCAATGCTTCAAGAAGCTGCTCTAGATCGTTTAGCAAAATGTCGCTGGCACGCATTAATTGTATATTAAAGGTTGTATCTAGGATATCTGAAGATGTCATTCCCTGGTGAATAAAACGAGCTTCTGACCCAATAAGTTCAGATAAGTGGGTTAAAAATGCTATAACATCGTGCTTGGTGATTGCTTCAATTTCATTAATGCGCTTGACATCAAATTCGGCTGCTGTTCCTTTTTCCCAAATGATTTTTGCTGCTTCTTTAGGAATAGTCCCCAGTTGAGCTAATGCGTCACAGGCGTGCGCTTCAATTTCAAACCAAATACGATATTTCGTTTCTGGTGACCAAATTTTTACCATTTCAGGACGGGAATAACGTGGTATCATGATTTTTTCCTTATTGTGAGAGGGTTGCAGCTTGGCGCAATGCATTAATATGTGTTCTATAAAGCTCTTTATTTCCATTTTTATTATAAATCGCAGAACCTGCGACAAATACATTTGCACCAGCGTTTGCAGCTATTCCGATTGTATCAACAGTGATACCACCATCAACTTCCAGATCAATAGGTCGATTAGCAATCATATTTTTAACTCGTTTAATTTTATCTTCCATTGCTGGAATAAAACTTTGTCCACCAAAACCTGGATTAACTGTCATAATTAAAATGAGATCTAATTGATCAAGTAAATAGTCAAGTACATGTTCTGAGGTGCTGGGATTGATTGAAATTCCCGCTTTTTTTCCCATTGCTTTGATTGTTTGTAATGAGCGATGCGTATGGGAGCTTGCTTCAGCATGAATGGTTATAATATCTGCACCAGCTTTTGCAAACGCTTCAAGATAAGGATCTGCCGGTGAGATCATTAAATGGACGTCAAATGTTGCTTTAGTTAATGGGCGTAGTGCTTTGACGATATCAGGACCAAAAGTAATATTAGGAACGAAGTGGCCATCCATAATGTCAAGATGAATCCAATCTGCGCCGGCATCAACAACATCCAAGACTTCTTGACCAAGTTTAGAAAAGTCAGATGCTAAGAGCGAGGGTGCAATGAGGTGAGGGCGAGGCATTAAGATCTCCTTAATTGGATTTTTAACATGTCGTTTTGTGTATTTAAAGATCATTTATGCTATGTTGCAAAAGAATACGAATATGCAATAAACTTTATTATTGAAATTTAGAAAGTTACTGTTAAGTGAAAGAAAAGCTATTTATAAGTGAAAGATATGTCAAATCATACAACACATTTTATTCCTGAACTTCAAAATATTGTTACTGTTTCCCCACAAGAATACCGAGATTCTATGAGTCATTTTGCAGGAGCGGTACATATTGTCACAACAAATGGCGTTAAAGGCAAGCGTGGCGTGACAGTTTCAGCTTGTTGTTCCTTGTCAGATGATCCTCCAACACTTCTTGTTTGCCTAATGCGTCATAATCCTAAAAATAAGCTGTTTATGGAAAACGAAAATTTTTGTGTTAATAGCTTAGCAGGAAAACACCGTTCATTAGCGGATATTTTTTCTAATCGCTGTAATTTGGCGCGAGATGAAGGTTTTGATGCAGCTCAATGGGGTACTTTACAGACTGGTGCACCTAGTCTTTTAGATGCTTTAGCGTCACTTGATTGTCGTTTAATTTGTTGTCATGAACATGCAACTCACTACGTTTTAATTGGTGAAGTTGTTGCAGTGAATCGTCATCAAGAAAAAGATGCTTTAATATATTTAAATCGAGGATATCACACTTTGCCTTTATAATTTTTGTTTTATTATGTGGCTATTGCTTCCAGTCCTTTTATTATTTCAATAATTGGGGAAATTGTTCCGTCTGACTCTTCATGTTGGTGTTTTTATCCTTTTATGGAATTTATATTGTGTGTGGCAGGAAAATATCTATGGAAGTCTATGATAAGTTTTATCATAAATAGAACAACATATTAATAAAAAGTTATTTGAGACTTAAATAGTCAAGTACATTTGTATACTATTTTAGGGAATGTATTTTTCCCTTGCGTTGATCGATGTTGCACAATATATAAACCGCGCATATCATATATGGAGGTTTATGGCATGAGCAAGCAGGTTGATGGCCAATATCGTCCTAGTGAAGATGAGCCTTTTATGAATGAACGGCAAAAGGCATATTTCCGTGCTAAGTTGATTTCTTGGAAAAATGATATTTTGAAAGAGGCACGTGAAACCTTGGAAAATTTACAAGAAGATAATGCTGGTCAACCGGATTTGACTGATAGGGCATCTTGCGAAACTAATCGTACAATTGAGTTACGAGCTCGTGATCGTCAAAGAAAGCTTATTTCAAAGATAGATGCAGCTTTGGAGCGTATTGATAATGGAACTTATGGATTTTGTGAGGAAACCGGCGAACCTATTAGCATAAAGCGTCTTGAAGCTAGACCGATTGCAGTTTTGTCGTTGGAAGCACAGGAACGTCACGAACGACGAGAAAAAGTTTATCGTGATGATTGAGGTCGATTGACAGTGATAAATGAATAAAATTAGGTACTAAATTGAATATTTTATTTTTTCTGGGAAGGAATAAATAATGATGGTTCTTGTCGTCCTTCAATTTCAGCGGTGATGGCCGAATCTTCTAGAGGATTATTTATTACTAAAGGTGTAGTTACATCGCATTGTGTATGTGTTGCTTCATTTGCTAGAACAGGTATTTTTTCTTCCTGGATAGGATTTTTGTTGTGTACTGTTAATGCTGGTCGTGTAGCCTTTTGTGATTTTGAATCACTTTTATTTGTGGTATTTGTATCTGTACCAATATTAGATTCTACAACAACATCTGTTTGTCCGCCAATCAAGATCAAATGCTCCGTACTATCACGACGTACTAAAATAAGACGGCGCGTCCGGTCGATAGCGATTGTCTCGCATATCGTTAATCGAAGTTGGCGTTTCTTTTTTCTAATGTTGGAACTTCCTGTATTTAAACGGTATAAAAACATGATAATTGCAGAAATAACTGCGATTATCATTATTAAAAACACAAAACTTATAGCTATGTTCGCAGCAGATGCGCCCATTTGGCTTGATAACCAGACACGCATGTCATTCCTCCCATTTATAATGGAAAATTCTTTATTGATGTATGTTTATAAAATACCTTTAAAAGTTCACTTAATAATATGAAAACGTGATTTTTTTTATATTGAGTGATTTACGTTAAGTCCATATTATCACGATGTATACTTTATAACAACGGTTATGAAGGCGATTTGTGGCATAAAAAATGATTATAATCGAGGCAAATAATGGAGATGAATAAAGTTTTTAAACGTATTGAGAGATCATCGTCTGCTTTTATACATTGGAAAGCCATGTTTTTTTGTGTTGTTTTTATTATGGTTTTTCTGTTCATTGTTGGTATTTTAGGTTTTTTTGATCAGCCAAGCTATTTTCAAAGAGTTATGTTGGTGTCTTTTTTGGCTTTAGCAGTTATAGGCGTTGCTGCACTCGTTTTGATAAGTTTGGGAGTTTTGAGATATAATTCTGTACAGTTGTTCCAAGATTTTGACCTTAATATCTTTAATAATATAGATGATACGATTATAATATCTGACATATCAGGCTTTGTTTATTATTCTAATCAAAATTATAAAAAAATTTTTACTTATAAGCCAGAATCCTCTTGTTTTGCTGTTATTGCTGACCTTCCAGGAGCTGGTGCGCTCTCGTACCGTTTAAAAGTGGCCGCATGTAATAATCTTACAGCGCGGGAAGAGTTAAAGGTAGAAAAGTCAATTTTTCTCCATTCTACACAAAAAAATCCCACCCAGTACAGTATTTCTGTTCAGCCTATAATAACGCGGAAAAAAAAGCTTTTATTTTGGCATATCGCTGATATTTCACATTTACAGAAATGTCGTGAAGATTTTTTTTCGAATCTTCAAGAAGCAATTAATCATTTAGATCAAGCTCCTGTTGGTTTTTTCTCTGTTAATAGACAGGGAATGATTCTTTACGCAAATGCAGTTTTTGCTGAATGGTTTTCAATCGATTTAGCAAAATTTGCTGTTGGCCAATATAATTTTGATCAACTGTTTGGTAGTGTTGAAGCTAATAGTACATGGAACGATATTTGTTTGCAAAACAGTAAATATCAAAATTCAGATTATGCTATGCCTTATACATTTTCTCTATGTGTAAATTCAGATATCAGCAGTAAGAGAGTATTAAATTGCTTTATGTGTGCTTCTTCATTCTTAGAGGATGAGGCCATTTATCGCATTGTGATAATACCAATGCCAATACAAATAAAAGAAGATGATGATCAATCAAAATTATTGGGCTCATTAGTGGAGTACTTCGATGTAAGCCCTTTTGCGATAGCGATCGCAGATTCAAAAGGACAATTAGTTCGTATAAACGGAGCTTTTTCATCATTAATGGGATGCGCAAATGGAGCTATTGTTAACCTTTGTGATATTATATCTCACCGCGATAGTGAACAATTGAAGCGTGTATTTAAAAAAATTACAAAAAATAAAAATTATCCAGTTTCGATAGAAACAGTTTTAGAGAGCAATGAAGAATGCCATTTGCGTATCCATGTTATGCCTGTAAGGTCACATCATAGTGGTTCATTACAAAATTTTGCTGTTATATCTGCTATAGAAACCACAGAACAAAAAACACTTGAAGATAAAATGATACAAAGTCAAAAAATGCAAGCTGTTGGGCAATTAGCTGGTGGTATTGCTCATGACTTTAATAATGTTTTAACAGCAATTTTAATGTCGTGCGATCTTCTTTTAAACACGCATCGTAGCTCTGATCCAGCGCATGCTGATTTGATTAATATTAAAAATAATGCTAATCGTGCGGCTGCGCTTGTGCAACAGTTGTTGGCTTTTTCTAGAAAACAAACGCTCCGACCTGAAAAAATTGATTTTACAGAATTGTTATCAGATATTCGTAATCTGATATTACCTCTTTTGGGCAGTAATATTCAATTGAAAATTATTCATGGGAGGGACTTGTGGAGTGTTGAGGTTGATCAAGCATCCTTCCAGCGTGTTATTATGAATTTGGTTATTAATGCGCGCGATGCTATGTCTGATGGAGGCGTGGTTACAATTGCAACAAACAATATTACCAAACAACAGAGTACTGAATTTGATCATGTTGGTTTTTCAATTGGTGAGTATGTGCAATTGAGTATTTCAGATACAGGAACCGGTATCTCAGCTTCTATACAAGAAAAAATATTTGAACCATTTTTTACAACAAAAGAAGTTGGGAAAGGGACTGGTCTTGGTTTATCAATGGTTTATGGAATTATTAAACAGACGGGTGGTTATATTTATTGTGATAGTAGAGAAGGTGAAGGAACAACATTTCATATCTTTCTTCCTCGTTATATTCCTGATACTGACGGTGAAATTTCTCAGCAGATAGAAAAAGTAGAAGAGCAGGAAAAAAATACAGATTTAACAGGATCTTCAACTGTTTTATTGGTTGAAGATGAAGATTCTGTTAGAATGGGTGAGGTAAAGGCGCTTCAAATGAGAGGATATACTGTTTTGGAAGCAGCAAGTGGGGTTGAAGCACTCGCTGTTCTTGAAAAAAATGAGGGTGCTGTTGATGTCGTTGTTTCTGATGTAGTCATGCCAGAAATGGACGGGCCGACTTTGTTTAAAGAAGCCCGTAAAAAATATCCTGATATCAAATTTATTTTTGTTTCTGGATACGCAAAAGATGCTTTTACTAAAAATCTTCCACAAGATGCTGTTTTTGTTTTTTTGTCTAAGCCATTTACACTTAAACAGTTAGCTCTAGCCGTAAAACAAACTCTTTCACAATAAAATAAAAAAATTATTTATTTAAAGGTTCTTATTAAAGTCTTTTTAAAAGATAGTTATAAAGAAAATAAATTGAATAAGTGCGATTAAGTTAGAGAATTATAGTGAAAACTCGAAAAACTATATTGTACATTCTTGTACAACATATTTGCAGAGAGAATAGATTTAACTGTATCAAAGTTTTTAGATAGTTAAAAATATAAGAGTCGCAAATTAATTAGGATATGATATTGGCATATGCGGACAGCATACTCAAAACGATAAGAGCTGTTGTTCAGCATCTGCCACTTTGTCATTGCCTTCAATAAATGTTTTTAAAGCTTCTGGATAAAGTCTATGTTCAGCTTTAAGAACTCTCTGGTTTAAGCTATCAACGGTATCGTTAGGGCATACTGGAACGGCTGCTTGGGCAATGATCTGTCCTGAATCCATATCTTCTGTAACAAGATGAACGGTACAACCAGTAATTTTGACGCCCGCTTGTAAAACTCTTTTATGGGGATTTAAGCCTTTAAATGAAGGTAAAAGGGAAGGGTGAATGTTTAAGATTCGCCCTTCATAAGGTTTTATAAAATACGATGAAACGAGGCGCATATAGCCAGCAAAGCAAATGATATCTGGTTTATATTTTTCCAAAGTTTTCAAGATAGCTTCTTCGTGGGCTTTTCTAGTCGTATAATTTTTATGATCAACAACATGCACAGACAAATTGTTATTATGCGCTCTTTCAAGGCCGATAGCGTGAGGGTTATCACAAATGATAGCGATGATTTCAGCAGGATATTCTGGTTGTTTGCTGGCTTTGGCAAGAGCAACCATATTTGATCCATTACCGGAAATAAAAACAACAACTTGTTTCTTCATAAATTGAGTACACCTTTATAGACAGTTCCTGTATCTTGGCGTTTTGTTAAAATGCCAAGCGAGGTAACAGTTTCTCCTTGCATCTCAAGTGCTTGTGTAATTGTTTTAACTGCGTTTTGCTCTACTATGACGATCATACCAATACCACAATTGAATGTCCGTAACATCTCTGTTGTTTCTATTCTACCTTGCTTGGCAATCCATGAAAAGACTGGTGGAACATTTATACTTGAAAGATTAATTTCAGCACAAAGTGAGGATGGAAGTACACGCGGAATATTTTCAAGAAAACCTCCACCTGTGATATGAGCGAGAGCTTTAACTCCTTCATAATTTCTTATAGTTGATAGGAGAGATTTTACATAAATGCGTGTCGGTGTAAGAAATTCTGTACCAAAATTAATTTGTGGATTAAAAGGGGTAGGATCATCCCATTTTATATTATTTTTCTGAATGATTCGTCTGACAAGAGAAAGTCCGTTGGAATGAATTCCAGACGAACTAAGACCTAAAATAATGTCACCTTCTGTAAGATTTTTTGAAGGTAATAATGCGTTTCGTTCTACAGCTCCTACAGCAAAGCCTGCTAAATCATAATCCCCTTTAGCATACATATCAGGCATTTCTGCAGTTTCTCCTCCAATAAGAGCTGCACCTGCTTGTTGACATCCTGCCGCAATTCCAGAAACTATTGCGGCACCCTGTTCAGGATCAAGCTTTTGAGTTGCAAAATAATCGAGAAAAAAGAGAGGTTCAGCACCTTGTACGAGCAAATCATTAACGCACATGGCCACAAGATCAATACCGACAGTATCGTGAATACCTGTTTCAATGGCAATCTTTAATTTTGTACCTACACCATCATTAGCTGCTACGAGGATAGGATCTATAAAGCCTACGGCTTTTAAATCAAATATTCCTCCAAATCCTCCGATTTCTGCATCTGTACCTGTTCGTTTTGTTGAGCGTATGTAAGGTTTAATTTTTTCTACCATAGCATTACCCATATTGATGTTTACACCAGCTTTTGCGTAGGTAAAACTATTATTAGATTTATCATTTATGAGATCTTGATTGCTCATTGGAGCCTTCCTTATGAAAAATCAGGTTTGGATGTTATGCAATGCCATGATAGAATTGTTTCTGCAAGAGATATTGATATTTAGTATTTAAGAAATAAGTGACTTTGTGTGAACCATACGGGAAATTTATTTGTGAGTTTTTTGGGATATTATGTGTAAAATACCAGGTAATAATGATTCTGCTTCGCAGCTAATGAAAAAAAAAATAAGTGAAAATAAGGCGTTTCGCCATTATATGGCTTCTGTGCCTGCTTATACTCAAGTACCATTACCGAATAAAAAACAAATTTTTTTCTGGCTTGGCACATTATCTTTTTTCGTTCTCTTTATGTTTATTTTTGGATCGATTTTACTTCCTTTTGTGGCAGGAATCGTTTTAGCCTATTTTCTTAACCCTGTTATTCAACTCCTTGAAAAAGTTGGTATTAATCGTGCCTTTGGTACGATTCTTATTACCTTATTTATTGTTGTTATTTTTGTTGCTGCTTTAATAATTTTAATTCCTATTATCAATTGGCAAATACAGCAATTCATGCGTGATGGATTACCAGTTTATATTAGTCGTATTCAAACTTTTTTTGTTGAGCATGATTTTGATTGGGTTAAGCGTTATTTTGGCGGTGATCAAAGTGAATTACAAAATAATATTAGAGGAATTTTGGGACAAGGATCTGACTTTATTACTTCTCTTTTGAATTCACTTTTGCAGTCAGGAAAGTCTATAGTTAATGTTGTCAGTTTGTTTATAGTAACACCTGTAGTGGCATTTTATATGTTATTAGATTGGCCACGTATGGTTTCAGCGGTTGATTCTTGGATACCACGTGATCATCTTGAGACTGTTCGCAGTATTTTTCATGAGATGGATAGAGCTATAGCCGGATTTGTTCGTGGACAGGGGACAGTTTGTTTAATATTGGGAGGGTATTATGCTATTGGTTTGACTGCTGCAGGCCTCAATTTTGGTCTTTTGATTGGTATGTTTATTGGTCTTATTAGCTTTATCCCTTATATTGGGACAATGAGTGGTTTTGTATTATCTGTTGGTGTGGCATGGGTTCAGTTTTACCCAAATAATTGGGGTTGGATCGTTGTTATTATAGTTATTTTTGTTATTGGCCAATTTGTTGAAGGATACGTTCTTCAACCAAAACTTGTTGGTTCATCAGTGGGGCTTCATCCAGTATGGTTGATGTTTGCACTTTTTGCTTTTTCCTCATTATTTGGTTTCACTGGTATGCTTGTTGCTGTTCCTGCTGCTGCTGCTGTTGGTGTTTTAGTCCGTTTTGCTCTTCATACTTATCTGAGTTCTCAGATGTATTCGCCAAGTGGCGATTCGGAGCCGATAAAATGAATGAGCGTGAAACACAATTGCCATTAAACTTTCCTTATACATCGATTTTTCAATTTGATGATTTAGTGGTAACAGACAGTAATCGTATGGCTTTTCAGCTTATTAATCATTGGCCACATTGGATTTTACCTATTGCAGTTTTGGTTGGAAAAGAAGGATCTGGAAAAACACATTTTTCTAATATATGGGCGCAAAAAGCCAACGCTTTAACCATTCATTGCGATGAGATTGATCAAGCTGCTACTATGGCTGCTTCAGGAAGGCCATTTTTAATTGAGGATATTGATGCGGGTGAAATCAGTGAAATAGGACTTTTCCATTTATTTAATAGTGTTAAACAAGCCAATCTGAATATGCGTCACGCTACCTTATTGATAACTTCACGTACAATACCTTCTATGTGGGATTTAAAATTAAATGATCTTAAAAGCCGCCTTAATTCTGTTATGTTAGTGGCTATTGATCAGCCTGATGAAACATTGTTAACAGCTATTGCTTTTAAGCTTTTTGCAGATAAACAGATTATTGTTCATCCAGATACTGTTCACTACCTTGTAAGTCGTTGTGAGCGCTCTTTATTTTCGTTGAAACGTATTATTGATTCTGTTGATCGGTTGGCATTGCAAAGAAAAAGTAAAATAACGCGTGCTGTTATAAGTGAAGTTCTCAACATGTAAATTCAGTAAATTTTGCTTGTAATATGCAAAAATTTTTATTTGAAGGTACTGATGTTCTATTATGCTCCAAATATAACAAATGATTACGGAGTCATATGATTCATTACTTTTCTACATTTGTTAAATCAAAAGTGATTCTTTCTTTTTTTTGCTCTGCCTGACAGTATTTTTTCATTTTTTGAGATGTATCCAATTACTGTTTGAATGGTGTTGTGATTTTCAATTTATAACGTTGTATTATTTTTTATTGCACGGATATGCGTGTATTAAAAAATTTATTTTAGCACGGACAAAATATTTTTTTGCTTTTTATAGTTTAGGTGAGAAAGTGTTTATTTTTTAGTTTTGGTATTGGTATTATTAAGGGAATCTAAACCTTTTTAAAAAGTAAACAGCTGGAAAAGCAAAAATTTTTAATCAGTTTTTATGATGAGCACTATGTCTATATTATCATATTAATCAGGTTGGAGCTTCGTATTGTTTTTGGTAGTGTTTAGACCGTTTTAATTGTTAAAATTATACTTATTAGATGTTTTGGGGTGTTGAAATGTTTTTAAAGCAATGTAAGAAGCTATAGGGTTTTGTGCAAAACTTAATTATTTATTTGCGTGTGTTAATTTTTATTAATATCATTCTATCAGGTTGTCATTTAGGAAAAAGATTATAAAAAGAGTATATTAATAAAAAATGGAATAAAATTTTTAAAAAACGTGTTTTTTTCTTGCACTTCTGTTGTTAAAATTTTAGGGAATATGCACTAAATAGTATAGATGGCGGAGCGTAGCGCAGTCTGGTAGCGCACCTGATTTGGGATCAGGGGGTCGTAGGTTCGAATCCTATCGCTCCGACCATGTCTTTCGGACATAGGAGCATGGTTCAATTGGGTGCGCAAGTGGGTTTGTGATAAGAAAGTCATCTGTTTAGGCTTTGCGCGGTTCTAAAGGGAGATAACCATGATTGCACGTATTTATAGTCCTGCAAAAACTGCCATGCAGTCAGGTAGAGCGAATGTTGGGTTTTGGTTTTTGCAGTATGAACCAACGCAGGCAAAGATGCTTGAACCTCTTATGGGGTATACAGCAACGTCTGATATGAATAATCAGATCAAAATCCGGTTTAATAGCAAGGAAGAGGCAATAACCTTTGCACTCAAAAATGCTATCCCTTATCGTGTAGAAAAAACGAATAAACCGATTCGGAGGGTTGTTTCTTATTCTGATAATTTTCGCAGTGATAGGCAGCAATCTTGGACACATTAACAACAAGGGTATTATTTGGGGTTAGAGAGTAATTCGTCGGTCCCGTAGCTCAGCTGGATAGAGCAACGGCCTTCTAAGCCGTGGGTCACAGGTTCGAATCCTGTCGGGATCGCCAGTTTTGAATAAAAACAATAGATTATATAAAAGTTAGGGGGGAAGGGTGATTCTTTTAACTAACTTTGTTACCTATCACGAATTTTTTAAAGCTTTTTGATTGCTTTGAAGGCAAGCTTTTTTCGGTCAGCACTTTTTGTATAAAGCGATGTTGTTCTATTTTCAGTTCAGTTGTATTTGTCATATTTTCTTGTAGGCTTTCATTGAGCTGTTATATTGATGACACTGTAAATATTTGAGGCAGTGACTTTCCCTAAGCGGGTTTGAAATCATTCTGCTGTTCTTATGTTTTATCTTACATCGCTGCTTTCTGCATCTGTTTGCTCCTCTTTTTCAGGGTTGTTCTGTTATGTTTGTAATGGTGAAGATTTCTGATTTTTTTAGCTTTTGTTTTAAACAATCTAAAGCTATTTGTGCTTGCCAGTAAGACAGGTCTGCCAGGCTTTTGCCTTACAAAAGAAAGCAGTTTTTCTTTGATAGAGTTTGTTTTTATGATGGGATGTTAAATTTCTTTGATTATTTTATTGGATCAGTGTTATAAATTTCAGGAGCATTTTCATTTGTATCATCTTCTGTGCTGACTACATTTAACAATATGTTCAAAAAATATCTTCGTGCATAGGTAATTGTTGAGCCAATAGACTGTATGTTTGATTTTTTTCTCTTAAAATCAATAGGAAATCTGCCTTCTGTTAATAGTTTGCTTCCTGTTGGGTGTTTAAGGTTATTTCTATAAGATTCTGTCTTGGGTTTGTTATTTAATGAGAAAACAGGGAAAAGCGATGTTTTAAAAGTATACTTCACCTTATCAATATACGGATTAAATGTAGCATAATGAACTATTGGTGTGAGGGGTTTTGGCATTTTTTGATTTTCTTTTTGCATGCTTGAAAGATCAGAGAACAAAGTTTTTATAGTTTTGTCTTTCTATTTTCCGATCTCTCAGGCTAAGAAGATGCTCTAAACGATTAATATCCATGTCATTTAGTTAACGCTTTATCTAAAATTTTATTTAGAGATGTGGTTTTTGTTTAAGATGTCGTACAGCGATTTTAGCCTCTATTATCTTGGTGTCAGGCATATTGATGGTTGCAATAAGTGCTATACCATAACTCATATATTTCCTTTCATTTACGCGCAGTTCACCTGTGGCGTAAATCACGCGTTTGTTTAAAGATTGTTTGAGTTGTTAAGATTTTATCTTTTGAGGTTGTATGATCTTATGGGTAAGATCGTTTTGCCTCATAGTTTAGTGTTTTTATCTTGAGACGGTTTCATTTCTAGAGATTTTTACAGTAGCATCAATTTTGACATTTCCGCACCTGGTGGAGTCACCAAGCTAAAAAATTCTACATTCTCTGAAATTCTCATACTACAATCAATAATTGTATCATGGTATATTTTTCTTGATCATGAATGATAGTGTTGTCACGTACTTTAGCATGACCATCAATCCAGCAGTCTCCATCATGTGGCAGATCCATTCATGCTCGATTCAACTCCCTAAGATACCTGCTTTATATTTTTAAAATCTCTAACAGTTTTAATTGATGAAAATTGAATCCATTAATTTTGATTTTTTCATGACTTTTCTGCTTAATTAATTTAATATATGTTTTACTTTTATAATTTTTGAGAAAGAGCGCCATTCCATTTAGTGTAGATGTATTGATTGTTTAAATAGGTTATTTATGGATTGCAGAGGTGTTCTTTAAGACAGATTTGAGAAACTAAAGTGTATCACAAAGGTGCAAGCGATGTTTTTGCTCATAGTTACCGTACATTACATTCTTATATTGTTGTTTTACTCTATTTAAAAAATAGCCGTGTGCTGTACCGTTTAAAATGAAAACGCCTTTAGGGAATTAGAGTGCGTCATAAATGTACAAATGATGTTGCTGTTCGTAAGTATCATCCATTGCATTTTCGTATTGTTGCTTTGCTTTTTCGTCTAAAAAACAGTCATATGTCATGCTATTTAGAGTGAAGCCGTTATATACGCTGGATTCAGAACATAAACTTTTACATGCTTTAATATAGAATTCAGCCATATCTTCTTCTAGGATATTTGTACAATGATTATTTATTGGTTTGATGCGGAAAATTTGTGCAGCATTATCAACGGTGTTAATAAAATCGATACTGTTTTTTTTCATAAAACAGTTTCGACAAAAACAGCAAAATGCTTGGTGTAACTCAAGCGGCTGTCTGCAAGTGAAGAAAAAGAAGAGGCTCTATGTCTCTGATCAATTATTTAAATTTACAGCAAGAGCTGCAATAAAAGATTCCTCAATGGAAAGGCTATTCTGATTCTGTACCTTCTTGCGTTGATAGTTCCAGTTTGAAGGTCAAATTATACGAATTCATCCACAGGAAAATATAAATTAGAATTGAAAAAGGGGAAAGGCATGTCAACAAGATTTCCTTGGACAAAGCTGTTTCCGTAATATTTGCATAATAGTGGATTCTTGATCTTGCCTATTTATCTTCTGCTGAAGGTAACATCTATTATGCGTTTGCGGTTACAAATGCTGCGTATAGGAGTAGGAGAGCCTTTTTAAACATTCTTAAATTTTTGGCTCATTACGCCCGGGTATGCCAGTAAAAACTTTTGTGAAAGCATGAGATATTTTGCTGAGTACTGGTTATGTAGTTTGTTTAGAAGATGGTTGCTTGTGGAATTTAGATGTTGAAATAGAATTTGAAAGGATTCGCATATCTCAGGTGTGTAGTGCAGTTGGCAAAAAGAGTGTACAAGCAAGAGCGCTAAAAAATAAGACAAAACAATCTGTTAATAATTTTTCTGAAGCAAATTTTGAATGCGGGAAGGAACAAAAGGAAATATAAATACAAAAACTAAAATTATCATTTTAGCAAAAAAGAAATTGATTTTGAGGTGTCAAAAAAACTTTTTCCATTCATGAGCTAAATGGCAGTGATGCATCAATACGCTTTCAGATAAAAATGAAGTCTTCAATGTAAGCAGTTTTTCAGAAATCATTGACATTATGAACTACTCCCCATTCATGAGAAGGCATTGCTTCTCTGAAAGATAAGTGGGTTAAAGCGGATCGAAGCTGTCGGCTACCATATGATTTTTAGCCTGATTACAGCTTTGCAATGAAGGAGAGGTTTACTAGAGAGGTTGCCAAAATTGAGGCAGAAAAATTTCGAGATTATTTGAACGCTAAAATAGGTAAAAATGCTATCAAGCTCGATTGGCAAGCAACGTGGCGTAGCTTGGATTAGGCACTTAAAAGTTATAAAAATAGCAAAATAGGTGTTAATTATGGAAGTTTTCCTCAGAGACAAAAAAGCGTTGGTGAGCGCATCGCAGATAGTATCCTTGATATCGAAATTAGAGGTTACTTTGAAGCATATTCGCGAAATGATAACCCCTGGATTTTCTCTAGTTTTGAAGAATGGAAATAAGTTAATGCAACAGCAAGAAATGATTGCTTTATCGTTGTACGATCAGTTTCAAGAGCTTTGTGCTATAAAAGCCGAAAAAGAGGGTATTGTAAAAGCTATCCGCATGTTTTCATATGGTTAAAAATGCCGCAAAATTCTGATCATGAGGGGATGGCGCTTATGTATGGAATGTTTCTAGAAACTGTTTCAGCATAATCCTTGATGAAAGTGGTTAAACAGATTTTGTGTGATGAAATAGATGATTTATACGATGCGTACTTTTGAAGCACTCGTCAGCTTATGAGGCTGTGTCATGATCTAAAAATAGTCTTTTGATAAAAGAAAGTGTTGTTTGCAAAGCTGTTTTGAATGCAAGTGAAAAAACACGAAAGAAAAAATAGCGAGAGAGAATCTTGAGCCATTCAAGCAAGAGAAGCTTTAATTTGTTTCTTCTTTTATTGCATTTTACTGAGTTTTTTTATGTGTAAACATAGACTTTGAGAATGGAAAAGTTTTATGAAGTATTTTAAAATGCTCAGGATTTATTCTATAAAAATTGTGAGATTAAGTAAATGTTTCGAGGTGCTAATTACAGCGTGATAGAGTTATTTGCTGGCGCTGGTGGCCTTGCATTAGGTCTTGAGCTTGCTGGTTTTTCTACAAAATGTTTAGTTGAAATAGATGAATGGGCTGTAAAAACCCTTAAACACAATAGACCAAAATGGAATGTCATAAAAGATGATATTAGGAATATATCGAATATTGGCATTAAGAAGATTTTGAAAAATAATGTAGAAATTGATTTGCTGTCAGGAGGGTATCCGTGCCAATCTTTCAGTTATGCTGGTAATAGATTAGGAATTAATGATGTTCGAGGAACTTTATTTTTTGACTTTGCAAAGATACTGGATGAAATAAAGCCTAAAATGTTTTTGGCAGAAAATGTTAGAGGATTAGTATCACACGATAAAGGACGCACATTATCTATTATGCTTAATGTGTTTGAGGATATTGGGTATGATGTCTCATATAAAATGATGAATGCGTTAGATTACGGAGTTGCTCAGAAAAGAGAAAGAATTATTATCGTAGGTGTTAGAACTGATGTTAAATCTGTTGTCGATGAGGATTTTGAATATCCAGCTCCTTACAAGCATAGACTCGTACTAAAGGATGTATTGCATAATGTACCTGCCTCTCCTTGTATGTCGTATCCTTCTAGAAAGAAAGAGATTTTTAAACGTGTTAAACCTGGTGGATGTTGGAGAGATTTGCCTGATCATTTAGCAAGAGAATATATGAAAGGATCTTATTATCTTGGAGGTGGTAAAACCGGAATTGCAAGAAGGATGAAATGGGATGAACCTGCTTTAACTGTTTTATGTAATCCTATGCAAAATCAAACTGATAGATGCCATCCTGATGATATAAGACCGTTCAGTGTACGTGAAAATGCAAGAATACAATCATTTCCTGATGATTGGGAGTTTATGGGAACGATTTCTCAACAGTACAAACAAATAGGGAATGCGGTGCCCGTTAATATGGCAAAAGAAGTAGGAGAATGTATTAAGAAATATCTCGATAAATATTTTAAAAAAATCATGTGCGTATCGGATAATTCGGACAAAGAGAGTAGTTTATACAAAGTGTTATTTTGAATTCAATGCGAAACTATAATTTAAATTTTATAAAAAGTGATGATCTCTTTCAGCATGTTAAAAAAACTATTGAAGGATATAGATTTGAGGTTGATAGCGATCGATTTAATAAGAATATTGTTGACCCGATAAAACTTACATTTGATGCAAAAGTGTATAAAAAAAACATTGATGAAATAATAGAAGCTGAGTCAATGCGTCAAATTGATAAGACGAATAATAATTATATAGGCTACTTTCAACAGAATATCTTTAAATATCTTTATAATAAAAACGATAAAAATATTAAGTGGATTGTTCCTAAAAAAGGGTTTGATGTAATTAATGAAGAGGATAAAATTTACGTAGAGATTAAAAATAAACATAACACTATGAATTCTTCTTCTTCTCAAAAAACATACATAAAAATGCAAGATAAGGTTTTAAAAGATAGTAATAACAAGTGTTTCTTAGTTGAGATTATAGCAAAAAAAAGTCAAAATGTTAAATGGGTTGTTTCATTAAATGGAGTAACATCATCCAATGAAAATATAAGGAGAGTGTCTATAGATAAATTTTATGAAATAGTGACTGGAGAAGAATATGCCTTCAAGCAGCTTGTTGAAACGTTGCCTATGGTTATAGATGATGTGCTAAACGACATTGGTTTTAAAACTATAAAAAATATGGTTTTAAGTGGGTTTAAAAAATCAAACGGTGATGCTTTTCTTAGCGATAATGACCTTCTTAAAGCTATATATTTAAAATCATTTAAAGGATATAATGGTTTTGATAATTTAAATATAAATTTAAACCTTTAAAATAATCAAGATAGTTTAAAATACAGTTAAGAGCTAATATTTTTAAAAGAGCTATTTCCGTGTACGGTCATAAATAAGACATTAGGAAGGTGTGCGGATCACTTTCAGCTAAGATTAAAACTATTATCAATCATGAACTGCCCATAGATGAGATTAATAAAGGTATCAAATACTATTGGAAGAAGCTAGGAAATCAGTGTTTTTACAATAAAAGAAATCTTTATCACATTTGCAGTTGTTTTAATATCATATTCAAATTAATTTAAAAGGATTATTCTAATTAAATCTTCAAATCACGAAATAGATCATTTATATTTTTTGCAACATATATACATTTTTCTTTATGATTTTTTTCTATTGTTTCAGCTGTTAATTTATTAAGTTTTTTGTGATTTTTCGAAGTGTTATAAGTAACTCACTTTGATCTTTATCAGCTAAAATGACACCATAGTGGCTGCAGCCATTCTAGTGTTGTCCTGGAATACTTCAGCCATTGCATCATCATGACTACAGTCTTTCATCTTTATACCCTCTTTTAACCTTAAAGACATTCTTGTCTTTTCAAAAGGTAAAGAGGAAGTTTAAGCGATATCCTTCATTATAATAACTACCTGTTTTCCAAAAATTGTTAGTTTTTGTTCTAATGTTTGAAGTTTAGTCGGATAGCTTGGATTAAGAATGCGTCTTGCTTCTGTTGCGGTTAGAGCTGATTCTGTTTTTGTAATGCAGGATTCGCTAAAAGTCTCTATATCCCTATCTTCAAGGCATTCCAAGCATCTACCGTTACCGCTATGAGGACTTGATATTGCTGTGGTGTAGGTCAATGTAAACAGAGCATAGAATGGCTTCTTAAGCCTAAAAGCTTCAGTTGTGTTTTTTAACGCTTCAGCTCGACTTTTCCAGCTGTTATGGTTTCTAGAATTATTGGTGATAGATCGTGCACTGTTTGTTCAAATTTACTGAGAATTATAGAAAAGTACGGAGAGATCAAGCTGGGATGGTATGGTAATAATTAATATAAAACCCAAAAAGAGTAATTCTATTAAGTTGATCGAATTGCTTAAACAAACAAAGGTGCCTCTTTAGATTGTCCCAATTGCTCATATTGGCAGAGAAAGTGATGATAGTGCAAAACAAGGTGGCAAGCTACAGCTACGCAGATAAGCTACAATACAAATATGTTAGATATAAGCAAAAACCAAGTGGCGGAGGGGGTGGGATTCGAACCCACGGTACAGTCTCCTGCACGCCGGTTTTCAAGACCGGTGCCTTAAACCGCTCGACCACCCCTCCAAACTGAATATGCTTTTTTGCAAAGTTTTTGGAAAAGGTCAATCATTTAAATATTCTTTTAAACGTTTTTAATTAAATTGTTTAAATTATTATTTAAAATAACCTCTGATTTTGGAACTATTTTTAAAAAATGTCTTAATTTTTAAGTGGTGATGTTGTTTGAGAAAAGTCATTTCCTTCCTATTAGTTCTTTCTTTATTTGCCACGATTTGATTTTATATGGGGGATTATACAAGAGGCTTTATAATTATTAAAAGCCTTCTTAAGATATTCCGTTTTAATTTACGCGATTAGTTTCGTAGGGATATTTCTCTATCTATAATAATGACAGCATTAGTTTTGGAGCGTAGCATCATAAAAATGCTGTTTTAAGAAATTAGATATCATATGTGATTTAAGATAAATACATCTCACTATGTGGGTGTTTATGAATTAAGGGGTGTATTGAGAAAGAAACGAAGTATTTCACACAAATAGTCATAGGATAAGTTACAAAAACGTCTGCATATCAGAAATGATTCTTATGCCTAAAAAGATTATCGATCGTATTTTATTCTGTAGGGATTAGAAAAGAGTTTGCATTAGTGCGTGAAAAAAGTTGTTGAATTAAACCTGATCTCAAGAAACGATTGTAATATTTATAAGAAAACAAACGTTACCCCAAATATTTTTTAAAAAAATCTTTGATTCGTCTAGTATGAACTAACGATATATTCTTAGAGATTTGGTGATTCTACGGCAGAATTTAGAAAAAATTAAGGCACTAATAAAAAATTCGGTAAATCAGGACACATTTTACAGAGAAAAATCTAAAAGTCCCATTTCTTCACCTTCATTTTTAGCATCATTCATATTTTGAAATAAATTAAACAAGTCAGCTATACGTGATAAAAATGAATGGTGGGCGATGAGAGACTCGAACTCCCGACATCCTCGGTGTAAACGAGGCGCTCTACCAGCTGAGCTAATCGCCCAATGCAATAACACGCATCAAGTAGGCTCTTGTTTAAGGACTTTTAAAAAAAAAGCAAGGGTAAAGGTATTTTTTTAGAGTAAAAAATTATTTTTTTATTATTTACCTAATTTTTTAAAAAAACACATAATCATGCTTGACAGAAATGCATGAACCCCTTACACGACCACCTATGCCAATTTTGATTGGTTTAAAAAATGCGCGGGTGTAGCTCAGTTGGTTAGAGTGCTGGCCTGTCACGCCGGAGGTCGCGGGTTCGAGTCCCGTCACTCGCGCCATTTTTGTTCTTGTGAATCTGGGTTTTATTTTCGTTTAGCTATCTTGGTATTAGCCTTTTAAATTTTACATTGAATTTAAAATTCCTTTTTTCATACGGTTTATGTTAATAGGGGGTTGCGTCTTTCTTTTCTCTGCGGTACCTATAACAATTAGAGTATAATATCGCGCGGCATGCCCTTGAAGCTGTACGAGCGGAGTTAGCGAAGCAGTTGTTCCAATTTGTGTGCTTTATAAAACAGTATTGGATAAGTATGTTAACTCGGGCATTTCATTAAAGCGGAAGAGGATTATGACTCACTTATTGAGCTCTTATTTACCGATATTTATTTTTATCATCGTTTCAGCCGTTATTAGTGGGGTTTTATTGGTTATGCCTTACATGGTGGCTTATCGTTCTCCTGATCCTGAAAAGTTATCAGCTTATGAATGTGGGTTTAATTCATTTGATGATGCCCGCATGAAATTTGATATTCGATTTTATTTGGTGTCGATTCTATTTATTATTTTTGATCTTGAAGTTGCTTTTCTTTTTCCTTGGGCTGTTTCATTTGAGTCGATAGGTATGTTCGGTTTTTGGTCAATGATTATGTTTTTAGCACTTTTGACTATCGGATTTATATATGAATGGAAAAAAGGAGCTCTTGAATGGGATTAATATCTGACAATTCTGTGGCTATTGCTCCACAACCAAAGGGGATTATTGATCCTAATACGGGCAAGTTAATAGGTTCCGATGATGATTTTTTTCGTGATATCAATGCTGAATTATCGGATAAGGGGTTTTTAGTTACTTCTGCAGATGCTTTGATTACTTGGGCACGTACTGGCTCTTTGATGTGGATGAGTTTTGGTTTAGCTTGTTGTGCTATAGAAATGATGCAGTGTTCAATGCCTCATTATGATAATGAACGTTTTGGATATGCACCGCGGGCTTCACCCCGTCAATCCGATGTGATGGTGGTAGCTGGTACTTTAACAAATAAAATGGCGCCTGCTTTAAGGAAAGTTTATGATCAGATGCCTGAGCCGCGTTATGTGATCTCTATGGGTTCATGCGCGAATGGTGGGGGATATTATCATTATTCTTATTCAGTTGTGCGTGGGTGTGATCGTATTGTGCCTGTAGATATCTATGTTCCAGGATGCCCTCCTACAGCGGAGGCATTGCTGTACGGTATACTATTATTGCAGAAAAAAATTCGTCGTACTGGGTCTATAGAGCGATAGGGGCGTTGTGATTTAAATGAATGAAGCATTGGTTGAACTTTCTGCCTATTTAAAAAGCCAATTAGGGGATAGGCTTGAGGAGGTTGTTCTTGCGTTTGGTGAATTGACTATTGTGTCACGTCTTGATGCAATTACAGATGTTTTAATATTTGTTCGTGATGATTCTCGCTGTCAGTTTATCAACATTATAGATATTAGTGGTGTTGATTATCCTTCTCGAGATAAACGTTTTGATGTATCTTATCAGTTATTATCTCCGCGCCATAATTTACGATTGCGTGTTAAGGTGCGTACTGATGAAAATACCCCTGTTGCTTCTGCTTGTTTAATTTATCCTGGAGCGGAATGGTATGAGCGTGAAACATATGATATGTATGGAATTTTGTTTTCAGGTCATCCAGATTTAAGGCGGATATTAACTGATTATGGGTTTGAAGGTCATCCTTTACGCAAGGATTTTCCTGTAACGGGATTCGTTGAGTGTCGTTATGATAATGAAGCAAAGAAGGTGATTTATGAGCCTGTCGTTTTGCGACAAGAGATGCGCAGTTTTGATTTTCTTTCTCCGTGGGAAGGTGTTCAGTGCGCTTTTCCATATGATGAAAAAGCAGACAGCAATAAATGATATCGGAGTTGATAAAATATAGCATTAAACAGCAAAAATAGCTGAGTATTTTAATGATATGAAAATTGTTAACGTTTAATATGAAGTTTGTTTGAGAAGCAAGAGGTTGACTGTGGCTGAAGTTAATGTGCGAAACTTTAATATCAATTTTGGTCCGCAACATCCTGCAGCGCACGGGGTCTTGCGTATGGTTCTTGAATTAGATGGTGAAGTTGTTGAACGTGTGGATCCGCATATTGGATTATTACATCGCGGCACCGAAAAGTTAATGGAAACAAAAACTTACCTTCAAGCTGGGCCTTATCTAGATCGTTTAGATTATGTTGCTCCTATGAATCAGGAGCATGCATTTGTTCTTGCCATTGAAAAATTACTAGGCGTTGAGGTTCCTAAGCGGGGGCAATTAATCCGTGTTTTATTTTCTGAAATTGGGCGTATTCTTAATCATTTACTTAATGTAACAACGCAAGCGATGGATGTCGGTGCTTTAACACCTCCTCTTTGGGGGTTTGAGCAGCGTGAAAGACTTATGATTTTTTATGAACGTGCTTGTGGTGCGCGGCTTCATGCTAATTATTTTCGTCCTGGTGGTGTGCATCAAGATTTACCTGAATCTTTAATTGAGGATATTGGGAATTTCATTGATCCGTTTCTTATTGCTCTTGGTAAGCTAGATGCGCTTGTGACGCCTAATAGGATTTTTAAGCAACGCAATGTTGATATTGGGGTTGTGAGCATTGATGAAGCTTGGGCACGTGGTTTTTCTGGTGTTATGATTCGTGGAGCTGGTGTTCCATGGGATTTACGTAAAAGTCAGCCTTACGAATGTTATGATGAGATGGAATTTGATATTCCTGTAGGTAAAAACAGTGATTGTTATGATCGCTATCTCATTCGTATGGAAGAAATGCGTCAATCGGCAAAGATTATGTCCCAATGTGTGAATCGTTTGCTTAGTACTGAGCGAAATATGCCAGTTTCCAGCTTAGATCGTAAAATTGTTCCGCCAAAGCGGAGTGAAATGAAAAGTTCTATGGAAGCACTTATTCATCATTTTAAACTTTATACAGAGGGTTTTCATACTCCTCCTGGTGAGGTATATGTTGCTGTAGAAGCTCCGAAAGGTGAGTTTGGTGTTTATCTTGTTTCTGACGGGACTAATAAGCCTTATCGTGTTAAATTGCGAGCTCCAGGCTTTGCACACCTGCAAGCTATGGATTTTTTAACTCGAGGTCATATGCTGGCTGATGCTACAGCAATTTTGGGGTCGATTGATATTGTGTTTGGGGAGGTTGATCGTTGATGTCTGTACGCCGTCTTGCAGATGATGTTTACCAGCCTGTAAAGTTTTCTTTCACAGAGAAAAATCAGATATGGGTAGAAAATACCATAAAAAAGTATCCTGTAGGGCGTGAGCAATCTGCTGTGATTCCATTATTAATGCGTGCTCAAGAACAAGATGGTTGGGTAACACGTGCTGCAATCGAACATATAGCTCAGATTCTTTCGATGGCTTATATTCGTGTTTTAGAAATTGCAACTTTTTATACCCAGTTTCAACTTCAGCCAGTTGGAACGAAAGCACATATTCAAGTTTGTGGAACAACGCCTTGTATGTTACGCGGATCTGGCGAGCTGATTAAAGTTTGTCAACAAAAAATTCATAATGAACCTTTCGTTACTAATCAGGATGGGACATTATCGTGGGAAGAGGTGGAATGTCTTGGCGCCTGTGTGAATGCTCCGATGATTATGATTTTTAAAGATACTTATGAAGATCTAACAGCGAAACGTCTTGAAGAAATTATTGATGCATTTGAGGCGGGTAAGGGCTCTGAGATAGTAGCTGGTCCGCAAAATGGCCGTCAATCATCGGAGCCGATTGGCGGTTTAACTTCTTTAATCGATGATGATAAAGAACAAAAAAGTGCTCGAGTTTCCAAGGAAACGAAAAAATAGGAGTTTAATCAATATCTTCTTATTAAGAAAATGGTTGTTTTTATTCATTTTAAATCTTTGATTAAAAACAAAAAGTCTTAAAGGTTTTTAAAAGTTGCTTTTGAGGAAATGCTAGAAATGCTACAGGCAAGAAAAAAAAGGGGAAATATGCTGGCTGATAAAGATCGCATTTTCACCAATATTTATGGTTTAAAAGATAAATCATTAAAGGCTGCAATGTTGCGTGGGCATTGGGATGGCACGAGAGCAATTATTGAAAAAGGTCGTGATTGGATTATTGATGAGGTAAAAGCATCGGGTTTGCGTGGTCGTGGAGGTGCTGGTTTTCCTACAGGAATGAAGTGGTCTTTTATGCCAAAACAAAGTGATGGTCGGCCACATTATTTGGTTGTAAATGCAGATGAATCAGAACCCGGAACATGTAAAGATCGCGATATTTTAAGGAATGATCCTCATACCTTAATTGAAGGGTGTGCTATTGCTACTTTTGCTATGGGAGCTAATGTCGCTTTTATTTATATTCGTGGTGAATATATTCGTGAGCGTGAAGCGCTTCAAGCTGCGATAGATGAATGTTATGATGCTGGTTTACTGGGTAAAAAAACGAAGTATAAGCATGCTTGTGATATTATTATCCATCACGGTGCTGGTGCTTATATCTGTGGCGAAGAAACGGCTCTTCTTGAAAGCCTTGAGGGAAAAAAGGGGCAACCTCGGCTTAAGCCACCTTTTCCTGCTAATATGGGAGTTTATGGCTGTCCAACAACCGTAAATAATGTAGAGTCTATTGCTGTTGTTCCAACAATTTTGCGTCGAGGAGCATCGTGGTTTTCGTCGATCGGACGTGCAAATAACGTTGGAACAAAATTGTTTATGGTTTCTGGACACGTTAATGCACCTTGTACATTTGAAGAAGCTCTTGGTGTTTCTTTTCGTGAATTAATTGAAAAACATACGGGAGGGATTCGTGGTGGATGGGATAATCTTTTAGCAGTTATTCCAGGCGGAGCGTCTTGCCCAGTTGTTCGTGGTGAAGATATGGTTGATGCTATCATGGACTTTGATGGAATGCGGGATGTTGGGTCTTCTTTTGGTACAGGTGGCGTTATTGTCATGGATAAATCAACCGATATCATCAAGGCGATTTGGCGCATAGCAGCTTTTTTCAAGCATGAAAGTTGTGGTCAGTGTACACCGTGTCGTGAAGGAACTGGTTGGATGATGCGTCTTTTAGGGCGTATGGTTGAAGGACGAGCGCAAAAACGCGAAATTGATCTTTTATTTGAAGTGTCTAAACAGGTTGAAGGACACACTATTTGTGCACTTGGTGATGCTGCGGCGTGGCCTATACAGGGATTGATACGTAATTTTCGTTCAGAAATTGAACGCAGAATTGATGATTATACGCGAAATACAGTTCAAAGTAAAAATATTGCTTTGAAGGCGGTTGTATAAAGAGTGACGGAATGTGAATTTAGGTAGGTTATCCGCGGGCTAAATGAATGATGATAAATATCAAAGTTGATGGTAAAGAGATTGAAGTTCCTGATTATTATACATTGCTTCAGGCTGCTGAAGCTGCAGGTGCTGAAGTGCCGCGTTTTTGTTTTCATGAATCTTTATCAATTGCTGGAAATTGTCGTATGTGCTTAGTGGAAGTCAAGGGAGGGCCTCCAAAACCTCAGGCTTCTTGTGCGATGGGGGTTCGTGATTTAAGATTAGGGCCTAATGGTGAGGTGCCTGAAATTTTTACTAACACTGCCATGGTTAAAAAAGCGCGTGAAGGTGTTATGGAGTTTCTTCTCATTAACCATCCTTTAGATTGCCCTGTATGTGACCAGGGGGGAGAATGTGATCTTCAAGATCAAGCAATGCTTTATGGCCGGAATTGTTCTCGTTATACAGAAAATAAGCGTGCTGTAGAGGATAAATATATTGGGCCACTGGTGAAAACTGTTATGACACGGTGTATTCATTGTACACGTTGTGTTCGTTTTACAACAGAAGTAGCAGGTATTTCTGAGCTTGGTTTAATAGGGCGTGGTGAAGATGCTGAAATTACAACATATCTTGAAAAAGCAATCACATCTGAATTACAGGGAAATATTATAGATCTTTGTCCAGTGGGGGCTTTAACATCGAAACCTTATGCGTTTCACGCACGTCCATGGGAATTAGTTAAAACAGAATCAATTGATGTTATGGATGCGCTCGGTAGTGCTATTCGTATTGATAGTCGCGGTCGTGAAGTTATGCGCATTATGCCGCGTACAAATGAAGACGTAAATGAAGAATGGATTTCTGATAAGACGCGTTTTATTTGGGATGGATTACGGACTCAAAGGCTTGATAAGCCTTATGTGCGCAAAGATGGAAGACTTCAGCCTGTGAGTTGGACTGAAGCTTTTGAAAAAATTAAGATGGTAATTTCTAAAGCTCTGCCAGAAAAAATTGCGGCAATTGCTGGGGATCTTGCCTCTGTTGAAGAAATGTATGCGCTTAAGGCATTATTGGTTTCATTAGGATCAAAAGTGTTTGATTGTCGTCAAAGGGGGATGGCTTTATCTTCTGAATTTGGGCGTTCAAGTTATATTTTTAATCCAACGATTGCGGGTATTGAACAAGCTGATGCATTGCTTATCGTGGGATCTAATCCACGTTACGAAGCAGCCGTTTTAAATGCACGTATTTTAAAACGGCAACGTATGGGACAGTTTCCCATTGCTTTAATTGGAGAAAAAGTCGATTTACGTTACCCGTATTCTTATTTAGGAGCTGGTACTGATGCATTGAATGCGCTTATTTGTAAGCAAGATGCATTTTTTAATGTGTTGAAGGAAGCTGAAAGGCCACTTATTCTTATTGGAGAGGGGGCAGTTTCAGGTAAAGAAGGTTTGTCTGTTTTAAAAAATCTTGCAAAATTAGCTGACAGTGTTGGAGCTATTAGTAAGGAATGGAATGGATTTGCTGTTCTTCATAATGCTGCGTCAACCGTTGGGGGGTTAGATATTGGTTTTACTTCTAAGATTGGGGTAGAAAGTATTATCAAAACTTGTGAAGTTTTATTTTTGCTTGGTGCTGATGAAGTAGAGCTGACTAATAAAAAGGCCTTTACAATTTATATTGGTAGTCATGGTGATAATGGTGCGCATGCTGCTGATGTTATTTTGCCAGCATCAGCTTATACCGAAAAGTCAGGACTTTATGTGAATACAGAAGGGCGTGTTCAAATGACTAATCGGGCTGGCTTTGCTCCAGGTGAGGCAAAAGAAGATTGGGCTATTTTGCGTGCTTTATCTGATGTTTTAGAAAAAAAACTCCCTTTTGATTCTCTAACTCAATTAAGGCAGAGCTTATTTAATGATTATCCACATCTTTGTGTTATGGATGATATAATGCCCTCAGATATAAGTGATCTTAAGACTCTTGGTTCACAAATGATTTCTCTAGAAACGCAAGAATTTACTTCTATGGTTAAAGACTTTTATTTGACAAATCCGATAGCACGTGCTTCTGCAGTGATGGCTGAATGTTCATCTCTAGCGAAAAACCGTGCCGCGCAAGCTGCAGAGTAAAGGCAGAGGAAAAAGGAATAATTATGTATGATTTCTTTATGACTTGGTTGTTGCCGTTGCTTGTTATAGTTGGAAAGACCATTCTCCTTTTGGTTGTTCTTTTAATTTTAGTTGCTTACCTTCTTTATGCAGATAGAAAAATTTGGGCTGCTGTACAATTGCGGCGTGGTCCAAATGTTGTTGGCCCATGGGGGTTGTTGCAATCTTTTGCAGACTTAATTAAATTCATTGTCAAGGAACCTATTATCCCTGCTGGTGCTAATAAGGGTATTTTCCTTTTAGCTCCTTTTATTTCTGCTACGCTTGCTTTATCAACTTGGGTTGTTGTTCCTGTTAATGAAGGTTGGGCAATTGCAAATATTAACGTTGGGTTGCTTTATATTTTGGCCATTTCATCTCTTGAGGTTTACGGTGTTATTATGGGGGGATGGGCGTCAAATTCAAAATATCCTTTTTTAGGAGCTCTGCGTTCAGCTGCACAAATGATTTCTTATGAAGTTTCGATTGGATTTGTGCTTGTAACTGTTATTTTAGTGAGTGGTTCATTAAATCTTACAACGATTGTTCATAAGCAGAGTTATGGAATTGGTACCGCTCTTGGTCTTCCTTTTAGTAGTTTTTTGGATTGGAATTGGTTAGCTCTTTTCCCAATGTTTATTATATTTTTTATCTCTGCACTAGCAGAAACAAATCGCCCACCCTTTGATTTAGTGGAAGCAGAATCTGAACTTGTTGCTGGTCATATGGTTGAATATTCTTCAACTCCTTATATGCTTTTTTTCCTTGGTGAATATGTTGCTATTGTCTTAATGTGTGCATTAACAACTATTTTATTTTTAGGTGGATGGTTGCCATTTTTAGATGTTTGGTGGCTTAATTGGATTCCTGGTGTTATTTGGTTCATTTTAAAGGTTTGTTTTGTCTTTTTTTGGTTTGCTATAGTTAAGGCATTTGTCCCACGTTATCGCTATGATCAGTTAATGCGGCTTGGTTGGAAGGTGTTTCTTCCTATTTCATTAGCAATGGTTGTGATAACTGCTGCTTTTTTAAAATGTACTGGTTTAGCTTAAGAAGAGGTTTCATTGTGTCAAGTCTTATTCAAGCAGCAAAATCGCTCCTTTTATTAGAATTTGTGAGTGCTTTTTTCTTAGCGATGCGTCAATTTTTTTCACCGAAACCTACGATTAATTATCCTTATGAAAAAGGTTTTGTTTCTCAACGTTTTCGTGGTGAACATGCGTTGCGTCGTTATCCAAATGGTGAAGAACGGTGTATTGCATGTAAATTGTGTGAAGCAATTTGTCCTGCTCAGGCTATTACAATTGAGGCGGAACCTCGGCGCAATGATGGTACACGTAGAACTGTTCGTTATGATATTGATATGGTTAAGTGTATTTACTGTGGTTTTTGTCAAGAGGCTTGTCCTGTTGAGGCTATAGTAGAGGGGCCTAATTTTGAATTTGCGACAGAAACGCGTGAAGAGCTTTATTATGATAAAGAAAAGCTTTTAATGAATGGAGATCGTTGGGAGCGAGAGATTGCGCGGAATATATTGATGGATGCACCTTATCGTTAAGTGTGTTATTAAGTGAGTAATCGGATGATTTTTTCCGATAAATTCTAATCTGGTATGAGTTTTTATACCAATTATTTTATAAACTAAGGAGAGGCCTATGCTAACAGGTCTAGCGGTGGCGTTTTTCTATTTATTTGCTTTTGTTATGCTTGCAAGTGCAATTATTGTTATTACAGCACGTAATCCAGTACATTCAGTTTTATTTTTAATATTGGCATTTTTTAATGCAGCAGCTTTATTTTTGCTTGCAGGAGCAGAATTTTTAGGACTTATTTTGCTTGTTGTTTATGTCGGTGCTGTGGCAGTTTTATTCTTATTTGTTGTGATGATGCTTGATGTTGATTTTGCTGAATTTAAGAATGGTGCGCTTAGGTATGCTCCTATTGGAATTCTTGTTGGAGCTATTATTGTTGCAGAGCTCATTGTTGTTTTTGTTAGCAATGATTTTTCTTCAAATCTTGGGATGCATATTATGCAACCGATGCCAAATTTAACGCAGCGAACAAATACACAAGCCTTAGGTGATATTCTCTATACAGATTACGTTTTCTATTTTCAAATTGCTGGAATAATTTTATTGGTTGCAATGATTGGTGCTATTGTTCTAACACTTCGTCATAAATTTGGTGTAAAACGGCAATCTATTTCAATGCAAGTTTCTAGGACAGTAGAAAGTGCAATTGAGATTAAACAAGTTGAATCAGGCAAGGGCATTTAAGGGGGGGATTATGTACATTGATATTACTCATTATCTTATTGTTTCTGCTCTAATGTTTACAATTGGTATTGCTGGAATTTTTTTAAACAGAAAGAATGTTATTATTATTCTTATGTCAATTGAGCTTATATTGCTTTCAGTTAATATTAATTTTATTGCGTTTTCAGCATTTCTTCATGATTTAGTTGGTCAAGTATTTGCGTTATTTATCTTAACAATAGCGGCCGCTGAAGCTGCAATTGGTTTAGCAATTCTTGTGGTTTTTTTCCGTAATCGTGGTTCTATTGCGGTTGAAGATGTTAATATGATGAAGGGCTGATTAGTGATGTATTATATAATCGTCTTCCTTCCGCTTTTAGGTTCTTTAATTGCTGCTACGTGTGGAAAAACTATCGGAGCTCGTGCTAGTGAATTAATAACATGTAGTTTTATGGTGATTGTTGCTGTATTATCATGGGTAGCCTTTTTAAATATTGTTGCTGGTCATGTTTCAGTAGTTGACGTGTCGTTATTTAATTGGATTAGTGTCGGTGTTTTAAGCTTCAATTGGGCTTTGCATATTGATACGTTGACAGCTGTTATGCTTGTTGTTGTTAATAGTGTTTCTGCGTTAGTTCATATTTATTCTATTGGTTATATGCATCATGATCCTTCAAGACCTAGATTTTTCGCTTACCTTTCTTTGTTTACATTTATGATGCTTATGTTAGTAACAGCTAACAACTTAATCCAAATGTTTTTTGGGTGGGAAGGTGTTGGACTTGCTTCTTATTTGCTGATTGGATTTTGGTTTCAAAGAGCTTCTGCTAACAAAGCTGCTATGAAAGCTTTTGTGGTTAATCGTGTTGGAGATTTTGGCTTTCTTTTAGGCATTTTTAGCGTTTTTGTTTTATTCCAGTCTGTTGATTTTTCTTCTATTTTTGAGAAAGCTGCAGACAATAGCTTCAAACAAAGTATGACATTTTTAGGTTGGCAGCTTGATGGACAGACGGCGATTACTGTTACATGTCTTTTGTTATTCATCGGTGCTATGGGTAAATCGGCACAGTTCCTTTTACATACATGGCTTCCAGATGCGATGGAGGGGCCGACTCCTGTGTCAGCACTCATTCATGCAGCAACAATGGTCACAGCAGGTGTTTTTATGGTTGCGCGTATGTCTCCAATTTTTGAACTTTCTTCAATTGCTTTAACAGTGGTTGTTATTTTTGGAGCAACAACTGCATTTTTTGCAGCAACTATAGGATTGGTGCAAAATGATATTAAGCGCGTTATTGCTTATTCTACATGCTCACAGCTTGGTTATATGTTTGTTGCGCTAGGTGTTGGTGCTTATGGAGCCGCTGTTTTTCATCTGTTTACCCATGCTTTTTTTAAAGCTTTACTGTTTCTTGGTGCAGGTTCTGTAATTCATGCAGTGTCAGATGAACAAGATATGCGAAAAATGGGGGGGCTACGTAAACATATAAAGGTAACCTATTGGATGATGGTAATAGGAACTATTGCGTTGACAGGGGTTGGAATTCCAGGAACATTTTTCGGTACAGCTGGATTTTTTTCTAAGGATGCGATTATAGAGTCTGCTTTTGCATCACATAATATTGCTTCAGAATATGCTTTTTGGCTCCTTGTTTTTGCTGCTTTATTAACAAGTTTCTATTCATGGAGGCTTCTATTTATGACATTTCATGGTAAGCCGCGAGCAACTGTTGATGTTATGCATCATGTTCATGAATCGGCTCCAATTATGTTGATTCCGCTATTTGTTTTATCTATAGGAGCGCTCTTTGCTGGTGTAGTTTTCCAACCTTATTTTTTTGGTAATTTATATGATGTATTTTGGAAAGGTGCATTATTTACGGGAAGTCATAATCACATTCTTCATGAAGCACACAATGTCCCCAATTGGGTTAAATGGTCGCCATTTATGGTAATGATTTTTGGTTTTATACTGGCCTATTTATTTTATGTTTCTTTCCCTTTCATTCCGAAAAAAATTGTCAAATTAATGCCTTCAGTGTATCGTTTTTTTTACCATAAGTGGTATTTTGATGAATTATATGACATCTTATTTGTTCGTTCCGTTTTTAAAATTGGCTTCTTTCTTTGGAAAGTGGGTGATGGTAAGATTATTGATGGTTTAGGTCCGAACGGTGTTGCTGCGCGTGTTATTGATATTACAAATAAAGTTGTTCGGATGCAGACGGGCTATCTTTATCACTATGCATTTACGATTCTTATTGGTGTTGCAGCATTAATCACATGGATGATGATCGGGAGCTTAAACTGATGACCGATTGGCCTATTCTTTCTACAGTTACTTTTTTACCGCTTGTTGGTGTAATTTTAATTTTATTCATCAAAGATGATAGTGAAGCAGCAAAGCGTAATATACGTAATGTCGCATTTTTTACGAGTATATTTGTTTTAGCTGTTTCTTTGGTGATTTGGGCAGGATTTGATAATACAAACCCTGATTTTCAAATGGTTGAGAAATTCAACTGGTTGGATAGTGGTATTTATTACCACATGGGGGTTGATGGTATTTCTATTCTGTTCGTGGTTCTTTCTGCTTTTCTTTTACCTTTTTGTATTTTGGCAAGTTGGGAAACCATTCAAGATAGATTAAAAGTTTACATGATTGCTTTTTTACTTCTTGAAGTTGCTATCATTGGGGTTTTTTGCGCTCTTGATGCAATATTATTTTATGTCTTTTTTGAAGGCAGTCTTATTCCAATGTTCATTATTATTGGTGTTTGGGGTGGTCCGCGTCGCGTTTATGCTAGTATGAAGTTTTTTCTATATACTTTACTCGGCTCAGTACTTATGCTGGTTGCTATTATGTTTATGTATTGGGAAGCTAAAACACTTGATATACCGACTTTAACGGCTTATCAGTTTCCTGCACGTACACAAATATGGTTATGGCTTGCATTTTTTGCTTCTTTTGCGGTTAAAATGCCAATGTGGCCGGTTCATACATGGTTACCTGATGCTCACGTGGAAGCACCAACGGCTGGATCTGTTATTTTAGCGGGTGTATTATTGAAATTAGGAGGTTATGGTTTCCTTCGTTTTTCTTTACCAATGTTTCCAATTGCTTCAGCTAATTTCGCTCCTGTTGTTTTCACATTGTCGCTTATCGCTATTATTTATACATCATTGGTTGCACTTGTTCAAAATGACATAAAGAAACTTATTGCTTATTCTTCAGTAGCTCATATGGGATATGTCACCATGGGTATTTTTGCTATGAATGAACAAGGTATCCAAGGTGCGATTTACCAGATGTTATCACATGGACTTATTTCGGCGGCTTTGTTTCTTTGTGTTGGAGTTATATATGATCGTCTGCATACACGTGAAATTTCAGCTTTTGGCGGTCTGGTCAATAATATGCCTAAATATGCTGTTGTTTTCTTAATTTTTACTATGGCGAATATTGGTTTGCCGGGAAGTTCAGGATTTTTGGGAGAGTTTTTAACTTTAATAGGTGTTTTCCAAGTTAATAAATTGGTTGCAGTTTTTGCTACAGCTGGCGTCATTTTATCTGCTGCCTACGCACTTTATCTGTATAGGCGGGTGATTTTTGGGTCTCTGGATAAAGAAAGTTTAAAAGTACTCATAGATCTTTTTACAAGAGAAAAGCTTATACTTTATCCGCTTGTTGCTCTTACGATATTCTTTGGTATCTATCCAACGCCTATTCTCAAAACAACAGCGTTTTCCGTAAAAGCTCTTATCAATAAACTGCACTAGAAGAGAACAATGCTCATGCAAACTGAAATAATAGCTCAATTAGTGTTAATTTTTCCCGAGATTTTAATAGCATTGGGAGCAATTATATTACTTGTAATTGGTGTTTATTCCAATGCACGTTCGTATTTAACCGTAACTGGTTTAGCAATTGCTCTTCTTGTTGCAACTATTGTCATTATTGTTATTTTTCCAAAAAGTGGTTTGTTTCAAACTAATGTGCTCATTATAGATTCTTTCAGCCGCTATATGAAAGTTTTAACGCTTGTTGCAGCGCTTTTTGCTCTTATCATGTCGGTTGGTTTTACCTGTGCTCAAAAATTTGATATATTTGAATTTCCAGTCTTAGTTCTTTTAGCCACTCTTGGTATGATGTTTATGATTTCAGCTGGTAATATGCTGTCACTTTATATGGGGTTAGAACTACAGTCTTTAGCTTTATATGTTTTGGCTGCAATTAATCGTGATAATGTCAAATCTTCTGAAGCTGGTATAAAATATTTTGTTTTAGGGGCGCTGTCTTCAGGATTATTACTCTATGGTATTTCTTTACTGTATGGTTTTACTGGTCAAATTGGTTTTCGTGAAATTGCTGTTGTTTTAAAAGATGAAAATTTAAAACTAGGTGTTATTTTTGGAATTGTCTTTATTTTGGCTGGTTTAGGTTTCAAAATTTCTGCAGTTCCATTTCACATGTGGACGCCTGATGTTTATGAAGGAGCGCCAACACCTATTACAGCATTTTTTGCTGCTGCTCCTAAAATTGCAGCGATGGCTTTAGTAACTCGTATTGTTGTTATGTCCTTCATTCCGTTAGGGGGAAATTTTGATGGTGTTATGCCTGCGTGGCAGCAAATTGTAGTTTTTATGGCAGTTGCATCTATGATATTCGGTGCATTTGCTGCAATTGGTCAAAGTAATATTAAGCGTCTAATGGCTTATTCATCAATTAGTCATATAGGATATGCGCTTGTTGGTTTGGCTGCTGGAGATATGCTTGGAGTAAAAAGTGTTATTCTTTATATGACTATTTACCTTGGTATGACACTTGGTTCATTTGCTTTTATTCTCGGTATGCGATCTAATAACGGGAATGTTGAGAATATTTATGATCTGTCGGGATTGATAAAGACTAATCCTTTCATGGCTGTTGTGATGACTATACAGCTTTTCTCTTTAGCAGGTATACCACCTATGGCGGGTTTTTTTGGTAAATGGTATACATTTTCTGCTGCTGTTCACGCTGGTCTTGTTCCATTTGTTGTTATTGGGATGATTGCATCTGTTGTGGGAGCTTTTTACTATTTGCGAGTTATTAAAATTATGTGGTTTGATAGTGCAAAAACTCATTTTGTAACTCTATCTAGTGAACTCCAGTTTTGTCTTGGTTTATCTGCGTTATTTATTTTATTTTATACATTTGGAGGGATTTGGTTTGCGGAATTGGCTGAAAAAGCAGCAATCGCATTATTTTAATGAATATGGTTTATGTTTTATCAGATTTTGCACAACAACAAGGGTATACCGTTAAGGTCTACGATGCTGTTGATTCAACAAATCTTGTAGCACAGAGAAAAGCATATGCTGGCCATCCTGGTTATCTTTGGGTCGTTGCGCAAGAGCAATTACAAGGTAGAGGAAGAAGAGGGAGGTCGTGGTATAGTCCGAAAGGAAATCTTTATGCCAGCCTTTTATTACTTGATGGTGTTATACCGAAGACAGCTGCTCATCTTGGTTTTGTTGCTGCAGTCAGTATGGCAGAGGCAGTAAAACAATTTATACTAGATGAGAAACAAGCACGTAGCATTATTGGCTTGAAATGGCCGAATGATATTTTATTAAAAGGAGCCAAATGCTCCGGTATTTTGCTCGAAACTTTTGAAGTAATACCGCACCAATACGCATTGGTTATCGGCATAGGAATGAATGTAAAGCATCATTGTAACGATACGTTTTATCCCACTTCAAGCTTAAAAAATATTGGTTTGCATATTGAGGCAAAGCAGTTATTTATGGTTTTAACTGAATATTTTGCTAAAAATTATCTCCTTTGGAAACAATCAGGAGGATGTGATATAATTCGTAAAAAATGGCTTTTATACTCCGCTCACCTTAGGCAGCATGTTAAAATAATCAATGATAAAAAAAACACTGAAGGTATTTTTGATGGCCTTGATGGTGATTTTAATTGCATCATAAGACAACAAAATGATCGGCAAATAATTATAACAACAGGAGATGTTCATTTTGGTGTGGATGCTTCTGTTGGTGCAGGTTATTATTAATTTATAAATTTTATTTCATCAGCAAATTATCCTGATAATTTAGGAGATGTTTATGGTCGTAGCCAATGAGAATGAGTTTGTTTTTTTACCTATGGGAGGGGTAGGTGAAATAGGGATGAACTTAGCAGCTTATGGCTTCGGTTCTTCGAGTTTTCGTGAATGGTTGCTTGTTGATATGGGAGTTAGTTTTGCTGGTTCTGAATTACCAGGAGCAAATCTTATCTTACCAGATATTCGTTTTCTGGAAAATGAAAGGCACAATATACGCGGTCTCATTTTGACACATGCTCATGAAGATCATTATGGTGCTGTTCTTGATTTATGGCCAAAGCTTCAAGTTCCAGTTTACTGCACTCCTTTTACAGCAGGATTATTGGAAAGTAAAAAGCAATCAGATTTTAGATCTTATAAAGTTCCATTAAATATTTTTCGAGCTGGTGATTCTTTTGAGATCGGTTCTTTCGCAGTTGAAGCTATAGCTGTTAATCATTCTATTCCAGAATCTGTATCTTTAGCAATTACGACATCTTTAGGAACTGTGATCCATACTGGTGATTGGAAAATTGATCACACACCTTCGCTTGGGAATTTAACGGATGAAAAGCGGTTTCGTGCTTTAGGCAATAAAGGTATTTTAGCATTGCTTTGTGATTCTACTAACGCGTGCCGAGATAAAAAATCACCATCTGAACAGCAAGTACAAGAAAGTCTCTCTGAAATTATTTCAAAAGCTGAAGGACGAGTTGCTATTGCAACTTTTTCCTCTAATGTTGGTCGGATACGTTCTATTGCTCTTGCGGCTCAAGCAGCTGGACGTAAGGTTCTTGTTGTTGGCCGTTCTCTCAAACGAAGTATTATGGTTGCGCAAGAGCTTGGTTATATGGATGGTTTATCATCATTCATTACAGAAGAGGATTATAGCTATATTCCGCGAAAAGATATTGTTTTAATTGTAACGGGTAGTCAAGGTGAGCCCCGTGCTGCTTTAGCCAAATTATCGCGAAATGAAATGGGAAATATTGCACTTTCTGCTGGCGATGCGGTTATTTACTCATCACGCAGTATTCCGGGAAATGAAAAATCTATTATTGAAATACAAAATCGTTTTATTGATTTGGGAATCAAAAATATTACAAATGAAGATGCCCTTACTCACGTTTCAGGTCATCCTTATCGTTCAGAACTTTTACAAATGTATGATTGGGTCAAGCCGAAAATACTTGTTCCTGTTCATGGTGAAGCAATACACCTTACTGCTCAAGCAGCTTTAGCACGTCAAGCAGGTATTAAAATTGTTGTTGATGTCAGAAATGGCAGTATGTTACGTCTTGCACCAGATCCTGTTGAAGTTGTTGATCAAGTTCCTGTTGGTCGTGTCTATAAAGATGGTTGCCTTATCGGTAACGAGGATGAGTTAGGGATTCGTGAACGCCGCAAATTAAGTTATGCTGGCTATGTTGCTGTTTCCTTTCAAATAAATAGTAAGCATGATCTTTTGGGTGATATTGGTTTGACAACGTTTGGTTTACCTGAAAGCAATGGAAAAGGGGAATCTTTGAAGGATATTCTCTTAAACGTTGTAGAAAATACTATTTACAATATTCCACGCATTAAACGAAAAAATAATGAACTTATCCGAGAAGCAATACGGCGTGCAGTAAGAGCAGCTGCTTATGAAGTTTGGCAAAAGAAACCAATTTGTATGGTTTTTTTACATCGATCAAAATAAAATATTTAGACCGTGTGCATTTCTTTTTCGTTAAGGAAACAAGAGTAGAATGTCAGATTATTTTGCCACTTAAAATGAGCAAAATAAAAATATAATACATAATTTTCAACAACAAGATTGGTATGTTTTCAAGTATTCAGAATGTAAGTAAAGCTTAGCATATGGTATATTTAAAGATATTCTGATATAATGTACCGAATTAGGAGTTAATTATCTTAATGCATTTTTCTCGATATTTCCTCCCTATTTTAAAAGAAAATCCCAAAGAAGCAGAAATTGTTTCTCATCGTCTCATGCTGCGTTCGGGCATGATTCGTCAACAAGCATCAGGTATTTATTCTTGGCTTCCATTAGGTAAAAAAGTACTTGATAAAGTTTGTAAAATTATTCGTGAAGAGCAAGAACGAGCTGGTGCCATAGAAATATTAATGCCTACAATTCAGTCTGCTGATCTTTGGCGTGAAAGTGGTCGTTATGATGATTATGGCCAAGAAATGTTACGTATAAAAGATAGACAGGAGCGTGATTTACTTTATGGCCCAACCAATGAAGAGATGGTAACAGATATTTTTCGCTCATATGTTCGTTCTTATAAAGATCTCCCACTCAATTTGTATCATATTCAATATAAATTTCGAGATGAAATTCGTCCACGTTTTGGGGTGATGCGTGCGCGAGAATTTTTAATGAAGGATGCTTATTCTTTTGATTTTGATCATGAGAGCGCAAAAATCTCTTATCATCGTATGTTTGTTGCTTATTTACGTACTTTTTCTCGTATGGGTTTAAAAGCAATTCCTATGCGTGCAGATACAGGTCCTATAGGTGGTGAACTCAGTCATGAATTTATTATCTTAGCCGAAACGGGTGAGAGCGCAATATTTTGCGATAAGCGGTTTCTTGATATTACTGTTCCGCATGTTTTGATTGATTTTACTGATAAGGCTGTTTTAGCTGATATTGTGAAGACATGGACATCTTTTTATGCAGCAACAGAGGAAATGCATAATGAAGAAGAGTGGAATAAAGTTTCTAATGATAATCGTCTATCGGCTCGTGGTATTGAAGTAGGACATATTTTCCACTTTGGTACTAAATATTCTGCTCCAATGGGCGCAAAAGTGATGGGGCAAGATGGAAAAGAGCATTTGGTCTCAATGGGATCCTATGGCATTGGACCCTCGCGTCTTGTTGCTGCAGTTATTGAATCTTCTCATGATGAACATGGTATTATTTGGCCAAAATCTATAGCACCATTTGATTTTGGTATAATAAATATGAAACCAGGTGATGAAAAATGCACCAGTATATGTGAGACCCTTTATCAGGGATTAAAGCATGCAGGTTTTGATCCATTATTAGATGATAGAAATGAGAGTCCTGGATCTAAATTTGCAATAATGGATTTGATTGGTTTGCCAACACAAATAATTGTTGGACCTAAAAGCGTTGCAAAAAATGAAGTTGAGATTAAAGATAGAAAAACGGGAGTTAAACAATCTCTAAAGGTTGAAGAAGTACTCAATCAGTTTTCTGTAATTTGATAGGTAATGTTATGAATGGGTTGAGGAGTAAATGGTTTTCATCGTATGAATGGATGATAGCTTTTCGTTATATGATTCCCAATAAAAAATATGCAGTTGCATCTGTTATTTCAACTATCTCTTTAATTGGGATTATGTTGGGTGTGTTTGCTTTAGTTGTTGTTATGGCTGTTATGAATGGGTTTCGTACAGAACTTCTCAATCGCATTCTTGGTATGAATGGGCATCTTGTTATTCAAACAATTAATTCTGGTTTTTCCGATTATAATTCTCTTATTCCTTCTTTAGAATCCGTGAATGGGGTAAAGTTTGCTTTACCTGTTGTTGAAGGTCAAGCACTTGTACAAGGTGAATTTGAAGGAGGATCTGGTGCACTAGTACGTGGTATGCGTAAACAAGACTTGGAAAAACTTAAAACAGTATCTCAAAACATCAAATTAGGGACTCTTGCTCGATTTGATGAAGAGGAGGGTGTTGCGATTGGAAGTGGTTTGGCAGCAAAATTAGGGCTTACAATTGGAAATTATCTTCGTATTATTACGCCAGATGGTGATGATACTCCTTTTGGAATTACGCCACGCGTTAAAGCTTATAAAGTAACTGCTATTTTTGAAGTTGGTATGTCTGAGTATGATTCAATATTTGTTTTTATGCCCCTCCATGAAGCGCAAATGTTTTTTAATTTAGGAAATAATGTTCAGTCGTTAGAGTTGTTTTTGAATGATCCTGATACCATTGAGAAAATAAAACCATCAGTAGAGAATCTTATTAATCAACAAGTTTATTTAATTGATTGGCGTACACGCAATCAGGCTTTCTTTTCAGCTTTACAGATTGAGAAGAATGTTATGTTTTTCATTCTTTCACTTATTATCCTTGTTGCTGCTTTGAATATTATCTCAGGCCTGATTATGCTTGTGAAAGATAAAAGTCATGATATTGCGATTTTGCGCACGATGGGAGCACATAAAAATGCGATTATGCGTATATTTATTACGGCTGGTATGATGATTGGATTCATTGGAACCATATTAGGGTTAATTTTAGGTGTTATAGCTTCTATAAATATCAATCATATTCAGGATTTTATATCTTGGTTATTTAATGTAGATGTTTTTAATCCTGAATTATATTTTTTAACAAAACTACCCGCAAGAATTGAATGGGGACAAACAGTTATGGTTGCTGTAATGGCTTTATTTTTATCATTCCTTGCTGCATTTATTCCGGCATGGCGAGCTGCTAAACTAGATCCTGTACAAGCTTTAAGGTATGAATAATGACAGCTGTTTTAAAGCTTGTTGAAATTGAGCACCATTTTTTTGAGAACGATAAACCCTTAATTATTTTAGATAAAGCTAATTTTATCCTTAATCGCGGGGAGCTTGTAGCGCTTGTAGCACCATCTGGCGCTGGAAAGTCAACGCTTCTTCATATTGCTGGATTATTGGAAAAGCCAACAAATGGCGATGTGGTGTTACGAGGTGTTTCTTGTGCTAAGCACTCTGATCGTGAGCGAACAGCTATTAGACGAAACGATATTGGTTTCGTTTATCAATTTCATCACTTGCTTCCAGAATTTACAGCATTAGAAAATGTCATGATACCGCAAATGATAGCAGGATTTAAAAAATCTATAGCAGAAGATCGTGCATTTAAATTATTGACATATTTGCGTGTTTCTCATCGCGCTAAACATCGTCCATCAGAATTATCTGGTGGTGAGCAACAGCGTGTTGCTATTGCGCGTGCAGTAGCAAATGGACCTTCGGTTCTTTTAGCTGATGAACCCACAGGAAATCTTGATCCTGTGACCTCAGCTTATGTATTTCAGGCTTTATCTGCGCTTGTTCGTCAATCTGGTCTTTCTGCTCTTATTGCAACACATAATTATGGTTTAGCTAAGCAAATGCATCGTCGAATTACGCTTAGAGAAAAAAAGATTGTTGAACTTCCCTAAAGATGAGGTACAAAATTTATTAGATTGAATCTGCGCTTATATCACTTTTCATCTGTTAAGGAGACTTTTATGACAGTTTTTGTCGTTGATGAAAATCAATTGGATACGCGTCGTCGCCGACTGATTTTTCGCGCATGGCATCGAGGTATTCGTGAAATGGATTTAATTTTGGGACGCTACGTGAATGCCCATATTGTTAAGATGAATGATAAAACGGTTTCAGAACTTGAATACATCATGTCTTTTGATGATCGTGATCTGTTGATGTGGACTACAGGAGTAGCTTTACCACCATCTGAAATTGATAGTCCACTTTTTCGCGACATTGTAAATTATCATGCTTGTATAAATTAAAATCGATCCGATGTCCTTATTTAAGAAAATTATTATTCCCAAAAACACTTCTGCTCACATGATCTTTGATGGGATTACTGATGGATTTGAAGCTTTTGCAATTGCTAAATTAAGTTCACAAATTGCACCGAATAAACCGCTGATCTATGTTGTTCGTGATGGAACAAAAATTCCTCATTTATTGCAAACTTTAAATTTTATTGAACCGAATTTGCCTGTTATCCAATTTCCTGCATGGGATTGTTTACCTTATGATCGCGTGTCCCCTGGGATTTCAGTTATGGCACGTCGGCTATCAGCTTTAACACATATATCAAATTTACGTAAAAAACCGCATGCGGCGATTATATTAACGACAGCAAACGCAGTTATGCAAAAATTGCCTCCTCAAAAAATGATTGAATCTCAAATTATTTATGCACGTGTTGGCCAAACTATTAATATGGAGCACTTAGTTCAATCTTTAGAATCTAATGGTTTTGAGCGTGTTACTGTTGTCCGGGATGTTGGTGAATTCGCTGTAAGGGGAGGAATTATTGATATTTTTTCTCCTATGGATGTCGAGCCTTTACGTCTTGATTTTTTTGGAGATACTCTGGAAACTATTCGCGTATTTGATTCAGAAACACAAAGAACAACGGGCAAAAAAAATGAACTTTTATTGCAATCTATGAGTGAAGTTGTTCTTGCACCTGAACTCGTTAATCGCTTTAAAAGAAATTATATCCATACATTTGGTGTTTCACAAAAAAATAATATGCTTTATGAAGCAATTTCTCAAGGACGGCGTTTTGCTGGTATGGAACATTGGCTTCCATTTTTTTATGAAAATCTTGATACTTTTTTTGATCATTGTGGTGATTTGCCTATTATTTTTGAGCATCTTGTAGAAGAAGTATTAATTGAACGCTATCGTCTTATTGAAGATTATTATAATGCTCGCAAAGAGCGTGAAAATGATAAAGAAAATACTGTTTCTTATCATCCGATCGATCCTGGTCTTCTCTATTTGACACCAGAGCATGTTTTAGAATGCATACAAAAATCTGAGAAGCGTATTGATTTTACACCTTTTAATATCCCGGAAAATTCAGAAAAAACTACTGTTATTCACTCAAATATTAAGCTGGGATATGATTTTATAAAAGAACGTAATGCTCAAGAAAAAAATGTTTTTTTAAGTGTAGTTAATCATATTGCTTCATTGCGTACTGCTGGGAAAAAGGTGCTTTTAGCTTGTTGGAGTGAAGGTTCTCTCAATCGTTTAGTTCAAGTTCTTGAGGAGCATGGCTTAAAGAAAATTAACATTGTGAAATCATTACAAACTGTCAAAGCAACACCACGTGATTGTATATCTGCAGCTGTCATAATGATTGAACATGGCTTTGAAACTGAAGATTTTGCCATTATTGCAGAGCAGGATATCCTGGGAGATCGATTAATAAGGTCGCCAAGACGACGTAAACAAAATACAAATTTTATTTCTGAAATTTCTGCTTTAAATTCTGGCGATATTGTCGTGCATATTGATCACGGTATTGGAAAATTTGTTGGCCTCAAAACTATTATGACAGCTGGAATTTTGAGAGATTGTCTTGAAATTGACTATGCTGGAGGAGATAGGCTTTTTTTACCTGTTGAAAATATCGAACTTCTCTCACGTTATGGATCAGAAGGAACAGATATAACGTTAGACAAGTTGGGTGGTGTTTCTTGGCAAGCACGTAAAGCGCGTCTAAAAAAACATTTATTGGAAATGGCTGGTCAATTGATCCGTATAGCTGCAGAACGTGCTACACGTTCTGCGCCTGCTTTGGTTCCACCAACTGGATCATTTGATGAATTTGTTGCATGTTTTCCTTATGAAGAAACTGAAGATCAAATGAGTGCAATTGATGCTGTTTTAGATGATTTGGCATCAGGAAAACCGATGGATCGTTTAATATGCGGAGATGTTGGCTTTGGGAAAACAGAAGTCGCTATTCGAAGTGCTTTCGTTGCAGCATTAAATGGTTATCAAGTTGCTGTTGTTGTGCCAACAACTTTACTTTCACGGCAACATTATAAAACCTTTATATCGCGTTTTCAAGGGCTACCAATTAAAATTGGTCATGCTTCAAGACTTGTAAAAGCTAAAGAACGTGTACAAATTAAAAAAGGTATTTCAGATGGTACAATTGATATTGTCGTTGGAACACACGCGTTATTAAGCGATGCAGTGAGTTTTTCACGGCTAGGGCTTCTCATAATTGATGAAGAGCAGCATTTTGGGGTAAAACACAAAGAACGTTTAAAAGAACTTAAAAGTGATATTCATGTTCTTACGCTTTCAGCAACACCTATTCCACGAACTTTAGGTTTAGCATTATCAGGGGTAAGGGAACTTTCATTGATAACAACCCCACCTATTGATAGAATGGCAGTACGTACTTTTATTTCGCCTTTTGATCCACTTGTTGTACGAGAAACTTTGCTGCGAGAATATTATCGTGGAGGACAAAGTTTTTATGTATGTCCTCGTATTTCTGACCTCGTATCTGTCGAAGAATATCTCAAAACGCATGTTCCTGAACTCAAATTTGTTGTAGCTCATGGGCAAATGTCTGCTGGGCAACTTGATGATATAATGAATGCGTTTTACGATGGACAATATGATGTGCTGTTATCGACGAGCATTATTGAATCAGGTCTTGATATCCCCACAGCTAATACATTAATAGTGCATCGCGCTGAGATGTTTGGCCTTTCAGCTCTCTATCAATTACGTGGTAGAGTAGGGCGTTCAAAACAGCGTGCTTATGCGCTCTTTACATTTCCTTCAGGTAAAGTTTTAACTTCTGCTGCTGATCGTCGTCTTAAAGTTTTACAATCTCTTGATACGTTAGGGGCAGGTTTTCAATTGGCAAGTCATGATATGGATATTCGCGGTTCAGGCAATTTTTTAGGTGAAAAGCAATCAGGGCATATCAAAGAAGTTGGATTTGAGCTGTATCAAAAAATGCTTGAAGAAGCTGTTGCTGAATTAAAAGATGGTGAAGAAAGTGAAGATAAGCAATGGTCGCCTCAAATTTCGCTTGGTACAACAGTAATGATACCAGAAAGTTTTGTCCCTGATTTATCATTACGTATGGCACTTTATCGTCGTTTAACAGAGCTTGATAATTTAGAACAAATTGATGAATTTGGAGCTGAATTAGTCGATCGTTTTGGTTCTTTGCCACTTGAAGTTCAGCACCTTCTTAAAGTTTTTTATATTAAGACATTGTGTCGAAAAGCTCATGTAGAAAAATTAGATGCTGGACCAAAAGGAGGCGTTGTACAGTTTCGTAATAATTATTTTGAAAACAGTGTTGCCCTCATTCAATGGGTTGGAAAACAAGGTTCAATGGCGAAAATACGACCAGATCAAAGTATTGTTCTTACTCGTGATTGGCTCACTGTGGATGCAAGGCTGGTTGGAGCAATAACTATTATGACACAGCTTGTAGAAATAGCAAAATAATAGATTATCTTTAATAAGATAAGCTTATATAATTTAATAATGATATAATATAAATATAGTAATATTTATATTATAATGTTTAAGATATATTATATCGTTAATTATTTTATTATATATTTAATTAATGTATGTGTATTAAAAAATACTTTTATAGAGTTACATTTAAATATTTATAACTATAAGTTAATTTATATTAACTTATAGTTATAAATTATAAATAAGCTTAATTAAAAAGGCTCTTTTAGCCGTTATTCACGCCACCAAGTTGGAAGACGGTATCCGTATAGTGATGTATAAGTGGGATGCTTAATATATGACCAGTGAGCTATCCATTGTTCAGGTAAATGATAAAGCGGTATATAATAGCTTCCAGAAATAAGAATTCTATCCAAAGCACGAACAGCTGCAATAAAATCAGCATCTGAATGAGCATCGAGTATCGCTGTGATCATTGCATCTATAGCAGGATCAGCTGCTCCAGAAAAATTAAAACTTCCCTTTAAGTCCCGAGAAGCCGAACTCCAGCGATTTCGTTGTTCATTTCCTGGTGATAGAGAGCTTTTTAATTTTCCAATAATCATATCATAATCAAACATTCCTAAACGGTTTTGATATTGGCTATCATCAACAGTCCTTATTTCAGTCTGAATACCAAAACGTGACAAAGTGCTTTGAAAAGCAAGTGCAACTTTTTCTTCTTCAGGTGATCGAGTCATAATTTCAAATTGAAAAGGCAAACCATTAGGAAAAATAACTTTATTGTTTTTTTTGGTCATCCCTGCTTCTTGTAAAAGTTTCCAAGCTTTTTGAGCTATTAATCGATCCATACCTGATCCATCTGTTTTAGGCATACGCCAACTCCCATCCATTACTTCAGGGAGAACTGCATCAGGATAAGGAGCTAGAAGTACTTTTTCTTTTTCATTTGCTGGTTTTCCAATAGATGAAAGGATAGATCCATCCCAATAACCTTCTGTTCTAGTATAGATATTATTGAAAAGGTGATGGTTAACCCATTCAAAATCAAAAAGTATCGCTAACGCTTGTCTTACTTTTTTATTTTTAAAAATATTACGACGCGTATTAAAAACAAAGCCCATGATATTTGCAGGAGTTCCTTGCGAAAAACTTTCTTTAATGATTTTCTTTTCGCGAACAGCTGAAAAATCATAGGAATTTTGCCAACGGTTTGGATTTGTTTCAACAAAGACATCAATTATGCCTTTTTTGAAAGCTTCAAAATGTGCTGTATCATTACGAAAATATTCGATTTGAATTGTCTCAAAATTATTTAGTCCCTTATTAACTGGAAGATTTTTACCCCAATAATTGGGATTGCGTTTGTAAATAATCCGTTCTCCGGGACTAACATGCTCAATTATATAAGAACCACTTCCTAGAATTTTATTTAAACCATTTTTTTCAAAATCATCAACGTTAATAGCATGTTTTGGCAGTATTGGCATTACGCTTGCCAAAAGAAGTGGAAATTCCCGATCTTTTGAAGACGGAAAGCTGAGTTTAATGCCATAATCTCCGATTTTTTCGGTAGATTCTATACGTTTCATGTACTGATTAAATGGAGGCCTTCCTTTATCTTTAAGGAGTCTTATCGTGAACAAAACATCTTCAATTGTTATAGGCTTTCCATCTGAGAAACGTGCCTTTGGATTAAGAAAAAAAATAATTTCAGTGCGTTCGTCGTTTAATTCAACTTTTTCCGCTAGAAGACTATAAAGTGTAAAAGCTTCATCTCGAGAGCGTACCATCATTGTTTCATAAACAAGTCCAGAAAATTGCTCATCAGCAAAAAGTCCTCTTGCTGTTGTTCTAAAACTACGGATTACAAATGGGTTTAGTCCATCAAATGTTCCAACAACACCATAAGTAACTTTTCCTTTTCGATTTGCATTGGGAAATGCATAAGGAAAATGGTCAAATTTATCTGATAATTTCGGAGCTCCATGCATTGCAATACTGCTTGCGAAAGCTTCGTAATTTAGGCTTAAAAGAAGTATTATAAATGTAAAAATGAGTCTAAAATAATAAAAAATATAAAATAACATGGAAGTTTACTTTAATCATATTGCAATATTGATTCGTTTATGCAATTTTATTGAACTGTGTGTTGTACTAATGAAATTTATCACTCTTAATAAGATAAAGAAGGAGAAATTTTACACATGAGTGCATAAAATTCAACTGACAGTTTTTAGCTTCTTTGATTTAATTTTTCTCCTTGCATTGCGATAGGAGGCATATAAAGAAGGGGGGGGTTGTTAGTTTAATTTAATGTACCTGATTAGAACTATATGTAACATTCCTAATGTTGGGGTTATTGTTAAAGCACGTTGAAAGGATTGACTTGATTATGTCGCACAAAAATATCTATTCTGCTGTTTCAGTACTAGCTGGAGCTGCTGCCTTCTTTTTTACAGTTTATAGCCCTGTAAAGGCGCAAACTTTATCTCAAGGTTGGTACAAAGTTTGCAGTAAGCAGCATGATGTTGATATTTGTAATACAATGAATACCGTTGTATCAAGTACTGGACAGCCTTTGACAGCTTTTAATTTAGTTGAAATAAAAGGAAAACAAAATGAAAGGCGTATAGGAATTCAAGTGCCTACGGGTCGTTTTTTGCCAGAAGGGGTTAATATTCAAATCGGAGATAATTTTTCTAAAAAAATTCCTTATATTATTTGTAATGGACAAAGCTGTATTGCCAATGATGTTTTAGATGATAAACTCATTGCTTCTATGAAAAGTGGTACAAAAATGGTTGTAACAACGGTTAATTTCCGAGGTTCAGCTAATCCTATTGAATTTTCTCTAAACGGATTTACAGCTGCATACACTGGCCCTGGTATGGAGGAAAAAGATTTTCAACAAGAGCAAATAAAGCTGCAACAAGCCATTAAATCAAAGCAAAAAGAAATTGAAGATCGTATGCAGGCTGAACAAGAAAAAGCTAAGAAGAATTAATTACAGTATTAAAGTTTTTTATTTTATGTATTTAAATTGCTACAAATATATTTTGTTATATTCGTAGCAATTTTTTTTACGCTTAATTTTTAGAGAGAATTCTGCGTTTCCACCAACCAACACGCTTAGTTTTTGGAGTATCATCAGGTGTTGACGATATAATAACGGGTTCGCTGATTTGTTTCTCAATTTTTGTGAGGTCTTGGTCGTCAGCTTTTTTTATCGTAGATTTTTTCTCTGATATGTTTTGTGCAGATTCTTTAGCAGCTGTTTTTTTTCTCGTGCTTCGTGTTGTCTTTTTTATATTTGCAGAGGGTTCTTCCACTAATTCATGAATTAAGTTATCTACTTTTTTTGTTTTAGTTTTTTTACGTTTTGAATTAGCTGTGGGCTTTTCTTCAGAAATCTCTTCTGATGGCGTTACGCTATTAGCATTTTCAAGAACTTGTTTATTTTGCGCTTTTTTTGAAGAATGCATTTTACGCTTTTTAGGCTTAACAGCCATATCAGTTTCTACAATTTCACTTTGTGGTATGTCCGAGTACTTTGTATTATTTTTAAATTCTTCATGCTCAACAGATGTAACAGATGGGATATGGCGGTCATGATGTGTCTTGTTAACCTCTCCCAGATCTTTCTTAGAAAAATCTTCCACTAATTCTGTGGTAGGAGTACGCATTTGATAAGAATTGTTATTCTGATTACGGCGATTACCAGATCGTCCACGACGGCGTCCACGACGACGAGAATCTTCATCATTTGAGACATCATCTTTTTTATGAACGGCTGAAAAAGAATTACCGTTAATCCCACCTTGGTGATTTTTACGCCGACGTTTTTTATTTGTATCAGTTGATATTTCACTCTCATTAGATTCACTTTCTGTGAGAATTATACTTTCAACTTTTTCTTTATTATTATCTTCTAAAACTGATACAGATTGAGTAACTGCCTCTGCTATTGTACTCTTAGAAATTATGAGATGTTGCGTTCCAATGCTATCATCTGCTTCAATACTGATATTAAGCTTAAAGCGCATTTCTAAATTAACAAGAATATTACGTTTATGATTTAAAACATAAAGCGCTGTTGCGGCAGGTGTGCGTACAATAATATTATGTTGTGGATTATGAAGAAGATATTCTTCAATTGAGCGCATAACATGTAAAGCAATTGATGATTCAGAACGGATGCTTCCTGTTCCAGCACAATGCTGGCATGGTTGCATTGTGCTTTCTAAAACTGATACGCGAATACGTTGACGACTCATTTCTAGGAGACCGAAATGTGAAATGTGACCAACTTGAATACGGGCACGATCACTCTTTAGGCAGTCTTTTAACTTTTTTTCAACCATTCTAATATTGCGTTCTTCAAGCATATCAATGAAATCAATCACAATTAAACCAGCTAGATCACGTAAACGTAATTGACGAGCTATTTCTTCTGCAGCTTCTAGGTTAGTTTGTAATGCTGTTTTTTCAACAGAATGTTCTTTGGTAGAACGACCAGAATTTACATCAATAGCAACGAGTGCTTCGGTTTGGTTAATCACAAGATAACCACCAGACTTTAAAAAAACCTGCGGATGTAATATTTTATCAAGTTGAGTTTCGATATTGTTGCGTGCAAAAATAGGGGTAGGATCGCGATAAGGTTGAACAACTTTTGCATGACTTGGCATGAGCATGCGCATAAAATCTTTTGCTTCACGATATCCTTGATCACCAGAAACGAGAATTTCATTGATGTTTTTATTATAAAGATCTCGTATAGAACGCTTTATGAGGCTGCTTTCTTCATGGACAAGACATGGTGCGGTTGATTGAAGTGTTAAATTGCGAATAGTATCCCATAACCGTATAAGATATTCATAATCACGTTTAATTTCAGCTTTTGTTCTATTTGCTCCAGCCGTTCGTAGAATAATGCCCATTCCCTTTGGAACTGATAAGTCTTTTACAATTTCTTTAAGACGCTTACGATCTTGTATATTCGTTATTTTTCGTGAAATACCACCACCACGTGCTGTATTAGGCATTAAAACAGAATAACGACCTGCTAAGGATAAATAAGTTGTAAGTGCTGCCCCTTTATTCCCGCGCTCTTCTTTGATTACTTGTACCAACAAAATTTGACGTCGTTTAATTACTTCTTGAATTTTATATTGACGTTCTTGCCTATGTTGATAGGTAGAAAATTCTTCATGTACATCTTCCAAACCAACCATTTCAATATCATCATCAGAAACATCTGTATCAAAGGATTCTTCTGTATCATCAGTTGTAATTGCTTCAGATATAATGTCGTTGCCAACATCTAAAGCCATTACTTGATTATTCTCATCTTTTTTTGTTCTTCTAGAGCGTTTTTTATTTTTTTGTGTTTCTTCAATGAAGCTATCTGCATGATTTTCGTTAATAGCTGCTCTCTCTTCTTCTTCAAGAAGAGCAAGACGATCAGCAATAGGAATTTGATAATAATCCGGATGAATTTCCGAAAATGTTAAAAAACCGTGACGATTTCCACCGTATTCTACAAAAGCTGCTTGAAGTGATGGCTCTACACGTGTAACACGTGCCAAATAAATATTTCCTTTAAGCTGTTTTTTATGTTCTGATTCAAAATCAAGTTCTTCAATTTTGTTGCCATGGACAACAACGACACGTGTTTCCTCTGGGTGGGAGGCATCTATAAGCATTTTGTTTGACATAAGTTAAAATCCTGAAAGCAATATATGCAATTTTATTCAGACGAGCAGTACGACTATTTGTAGAAATAAAGAGCTGTCTGCCGTAAAAAGGGGGGGCCAGCATAACAAGATGGTTTTTTACAGGTGAGTACATTACTGTATTTGCAATACTTACAATCATCATCCCCATCTGTATATGACTCATATTTTTATAAGTCTCCGGCAAAAAAAATCTTGAAAACAGTTCGGATATCCGAATCATTAAATCTTAAACAACGCAATCCTAGCCTTTGAGGCTTGAAGACTTTTTACTCATAAAAAGCCTAAACGCGTAACACGCAAAAAACCTTCTAAAGACAACTTAATATGAGCTCCAGATAAATTAAGTCAATACTAGATGGCCATCATTGGCTAGAAGACGTAAACATTCTTTTATGTTGATATTATATTTTTGGCAAGTAGCAATATACATGTAAGGCATTATAATGTTTTATTGTTTAAATTTAATCTTTTGCTGTTTATAAAAGATTTAGCATTTATTAAAAATTAACTTTAGATTCTATATATCGCTTGCATACAAAAAGGTTAGTTGTTGCTTTAAAAAAGCATTTTTCTTATGATTAAAGAAAAAGAGTCAAAAGCAGTTTATTGGAATATTATTTTGCGCCTTACATGTTGTTTATTATTTTTTTTAATATTCCAAACATACAGTCAAGCAGCGGATTCTCTAAAACTTGTTAATTTCCGAACTGTTGGGGATAATGTATCTACGCGCATTATTGCGATTTTTAATGCTAAACCAAATGTGCGGTTACAAATTTTTGATAGACCTGCACGTTTAATCATTAATTTACCTACAGTTGATTTTTCAGCACAAAATACATCTTTAAATAAACAAAGTTCGTTATCGGGCATGGTATCAGAGGTACGCTATGGTTTCTCTGATATGCAAACCTCACGTATTATTTTGACGAGCAAAGTTATTTTTTCTATTGAAAGAAGTGTTATACAAAAATTAGATAATGGTTTATGGCAGTTATTGATTGATATTACACAGACTACACAAAAAAAATTTAATAAGGTATTAAAAAATCAACAAAAGTACACTCAAGATACCAAAATAAAACTAAGCCCACCGCACTATTTTTGTGTTGTTATTGATCCTGGTCATGGAGGAATTGATGGTGGTGCACAAGGTATTACGGGAGTTTTAGAAAAAGATATAACGCTAGCCTTCGCACGCGCATTACGAGATGAATTAAAAAAAGATTCTCATATTAGTGTTACTCTAACGCGAGATTCTAATGTTTTTTTGAGATTAAGTGAAAGGGTTAAAAAGGCACAGGAATTTAATGCTGATCTTTTTATATCTATTCATGCAGATAGCATTAATGTGCATTCTCTTCGTGGAGCTACAGTATATACCATATCAGATAAGGCATCTGATGAAATTGCAAAATCCTTAGTTGAAAATGAAAATAAAGTTGATCTGCTCGATGGATTACCTGAAGAAGAAACCCTTGAAATTACAGATATTTTGACCGATCTTATTAGGCGTGAAACGCACACATTTTCGGTTAATTTTGCCAATAGAGTTATTTTAAACTTATCTAAAAGTCATATTAATTTGATAAATAACCCTCATAGATATGGTGGTTTCCAAGTTTTAAAAGCTCCAGATGTGCCTTCTGTTTTGATAGAAGTGGGCTATTTATCTAATAAAGAGGATGAACAACTATTAAACACCCCCAACTGGAGAAAAAAAATGGCTACCGCTATTGCTAATTCTATCCGTCAATTCGCTGAATATAAGCAGAAAATCACGCAACCCCTTTAAACCTGTAGAAAAATAGAGTATCAATTGAATTTTAGCATAAAAAATAGAAAGTAGCTTATCTTTATCTTATCTTGAGTTAATGATAATGACACCTTGTTTTGATGGTATTCTGTGTTTTTCCTTTGATCAATTCTGAAGAAAGCGATAGCCGTTTCGATGATGATTTTTATTAAATATCTTTTACAATGGATTGTTACTATTGGATTCTGGGGAGTAGTAACAATTAGTCAGGCGAGTACATTGCCTGATTATGAGGTTCTTTCGTTATATGAGCCATCTGTGATGACGCGTGTTCATGCTTCTGATGGAAGTCTCATAGCAGAATTTGCAACAAAACATCGTCTTTATTTACCAATTCAGTCAATACCAAAGCTTCTTAAAGATGCTTTTATTTCGGCAGAAGATAAAAATTTTTATCATCATTTCGGTTTAGATCCTGAAGGACTTTTTAGAGCATTAATCAATAATATCCGTAATATTGGTTCTGGAAAACGTCCAGAAGGAGCTTCAACCATTACGCAACAAGTCGCTAAAAACTTCCTTTTAAATTCAGATGCAACGTTAGAGCGAAAATTAAAAGAGGCTATTTTAGCAATGCGTATTGAAAAGACTTATTCAAAGGATCATATCCTTGAGCTTTATCTCAATGAGATTTATCTTGGTCGTAGTTCTTATGGCGTTGCAGCGGCTTCTTTAGCTTATTTCAATAAGTCTGTTAATGAACTTACTTTAGAGCAATGTGCTTATTTGGCTGCTCTTCCGAAAGGACCAGCGAATTATGATCCATTTAAAAATACACAGCGTGCCATTAAACGGCGCAATTGGGTTATAGATAGAATGGTTGCAAACGGATATGTAACACTCGAACAAGGTAAGGAAGCTAAAGAAAAACCTTTGGAGATAAGCATACGTGATGGTGATAATCATGTTTTTTCTGCCGACTATTTTGTCGAAGAAATACGTCGTTATTTAATGCGTAATTATGGAGCTAAAACACTTTATGAAGGTGGACTTTCAGTTCGTACAACACTTGATCCACGTTTACAGGTTATTGCTCGACGTGCTTTGCAAAATGGTTTAATTAAATTTGATCATTTGCAAGGGTGGCGTGGAGCTTATAAACATATTAATGAAATGAGCGATTGGAGTGTTGAACTCGCAAATATTTCAGGGTTAAGTGATATTCCTGAATGGCATTTGGCCGTTGTTCTTTCTACTCATGCAAATAAAATAAAAATTGGTTTGCAGCCACAGCGTGAATCTTCGGGGGCATTATCCAAAAAACAGGAAATTGCTGTTTTATCTGAAGAAGATTCAAAATGGGCATTAAATACTATTGATAAAAATGGTTATCGAAGAACTGTTCAAGACTTATCTCATATTTTGCGAGTTGGAGATGTTATTTTTGTTAAAAAAATATCAAATACAAACAAAATATACAGTTTACAGCAAATCCCAAAGATTGAAGGTGCCATCATCGCTATGGATCCTCACACTGGTCGTGTTCTGGCGATGGTAGGAGGTTTCTCTTTTTCTGAATCGGAATTTAATCGTGCAACACAGGCTTACCGTCAACCTGGTTCTGCTTTCAAACCTTTTGTATATGCAGCAGCATTAGATAATGGATATACACCAGCATCAGTCGTTTTGGATGGTCCTATTGAGGTTCGCCAAACAAATGGTGAGGTTTGGCAACCCAAAAATTATGGTGGCACATTTGCAGGGCCTTCAACTCTGCGTTATGGTATTGAACATTCCCGTAATCTTATGACTGTACGACTTGCACATGATATGGGAATGCCTCTTGTTGCCGAATATGCAGAGCGTTTTGGTATTGTAGACAAATTACAGCCTTATCTTCCCATGGCCTTGGGAGCCGCTGAAACAACAGTTTTACGAATGGTTACAGCTTATTCAGTTATTGCCAATGGTGGACGTTCTATTAAACCTTCACTTATCGATCGAATTCAGGATCGCTACGGCAAAACTATTTATCGTCATGATGATCGTATATGTGAAAATTGTAATGCCCAGTCATGGAATAATCAACCCGAACCAACATTGATTGATGAGCGAGATCAAGTACTTGATCCTATGACAGCTTATCAGATTACATCAATGATGGAAGGCGTTGTTCAACGTGGTACAGCGGCACGTTTGCATTACCTTCATCGACACATTGCTGCTAAAACGGGAACAACGAATGATTCTAAAGATGTTTGGTTTATGGGATTTACCCCCAATCTGGTTGTTGGTATTTTCATTGGTTATGACCAACCTGCTCCGTTAGGGTATAATGGAACAGGAAGTGCATTAGCAGCGCCTATTTTTGGTGAGTTTATACAAAATGCTCTGAAAGGTAAACCAGATGTTCCATTTAAAATGCCAAAAGGAATGGTTTTAATGCCAATTAATCGTAGGACAGGTATGCTCGCTGAGGAGGGGGATAGTAATGTTATTATAGAGGCATTTAAACCAGGAACTGGTCCTGCAGATATATATCAGGTCATTGATGGAGGTACATCTTTTCAAGAAGGTGTACCTTCAATAACAATATCTCCGCAGGTTAATAAAGCGCTTGAAAGTGGTTCTGGTGGGTTATATTAATAAATTAAGCAATTCTCCTAAATATGATAATAGGTGATATAAATAAATCTGCTTATTTATATGATACACTTGAAAAAATAAATTTTAATAAATGTATCTATGCTAACATATTGATATGCTTAAGAGCATAGTTAAAAAGTGCAAATAAAACAGTTAAGGCGTTAAATTATGCGTACAGAAATAGAAACTTTGGTCGATGAAATTCAACAAGCAATTAAATTGCTAAGGAGGCATCTTTGACTGGGAACAGTCACTAAAACGGCTTGAATATCTTAATCAAAAAGCAGAAGATCCAACGCTTTGGCATAATGCCCAACAAGCAAAGGATATGATGCGTGAACGTCAAAGTCTCGAAGACTCAATAAATGGCATTCGATCATTTATGAAAACGCTTGAAGAATGTATTGAGTTGATTGCAATGGGCGAAGAAGAAAGTGATATGGAAATTATCACTGATGCAGAAAATGTAATACGTAATCTTAAAAACGAAATAGATAAAAAGCAAATTGATGTGCTTCTATCAGGAGAAGCAGATTCAAATGATACTTATTTGGAAATTCATGCCGGTGCAGGTGGTACGGAAAGCCAAGATTGGGCTTCTATGCTTTTACGCATGTATATGCGCTGGGCTGAGCAACATAAAATGAAAACTGAAGTATTGGAAATTCACGATGGAGAAGAAGCAGGAATAAAATCAGCAACTATTCTTGTAAAAGGGTATAACACGTACGGTATGCTGAAAACAGAATCAGGAGTCCATCGTTTGGTACGGATTTCTCCGTATGATTCGAATGCAAAGCGACATACGTCTTTTGCAAGTATTTGGGTTTATCCTGTTATTGATGATAATATTGAAGTAGATGTTTCAGAATCAGATGTTCGTATTGATACATATCGTGCATCAGGTGCGGGAGGGCAACATGTTAACACAACAGATTCTGCAGTTCGCATTACGCATATAAAAACGGGTATTGTTGTTCAATGTCAAACTGAGCGTTCCCAACATAAAAATAAAGCAACCGCATGGTCTATGTTGCGCGCTCGGCTTTATGAAGAAGAACTGAAAAAGAGAGAAGAGGAAACGAACGCTATTGAATCTTCTAAAACAGATATCGGGTGGGGACATCAAATTAGATCTTATGTTCTTCAACCTTATCAGCTTGTCAAAGATTTACGCACTGGCGTTGAAAATACTGATCCGCAATCCGTACTAAATGGCGACTTAGATGCTTTTATAGAGGCAGCACTTTCTAGACGTATTCACGGAAAAGAGCAAAAAATTGAAGATGTTGATTAAATTAACAGTCCTAATTCAATTTTTTGCCTAATCTACTAACTCAGCTCGTTAAACTCAAGTTATATCGGTTAGATAACAGAACTGACTTTGAAATAGCTTCATTTTACATGCGTATAAATAACCGTATTTATGAGCCATTATTGTGTAAAAGTGTGGCAGCGGCTAAAACTTTTTCTGCGTGTCCAGATACGCTAACTTTGCGCCACTCTTCTGCTATTTTCCCAGTTGAATCAATTAAAAAAGTGCTTCGTTCAACACCCATATATTTGCGCCCATACATACTTTTTTCAACCCAAACACCGTATTTCTCGAGTGTAGTTTTTTCTTCATCTGACACAAGGATAACATCAAGTTCATGCTTTGTTTTGAATTTGTTATGTTTATTAATATTATCTGGAGACATACCAATAACAACAGCACCGATTTCATCAAACTGTGTCTTCAATCGTGTGAAATCAACTGCTTCAGTTGTGCATCCACTTGTATCATCCTTCGGATAAAAATATAAGACAACCAATTTTCCTTTGAGGTCAGAAAGACATAACTTACTTCCACCATCACATGGTAAATTAAAATCAGGAGCTGAAGTACCTTTCATTGATTTTGTCATCGTTTTGTCTTTCTATTTTAGTGAATATAAAGCGTTAGAATACATAGAAAAAATAGCTATTCAACTGTTCTAAATATAATAATTAAAAAATTTTTATCTAAAAGATAATAGCAAAGGCACTTTAGAATTAAATTGGAAAACTAAATGATGGAAACAGTATCTATCACAATTATAACATGCATAAAAAACATAGAATGAAATAAAGGTTATTGTAGAGCTTTAATTAAAACGTGCTTTTTTTTACCAAAAGAAAGCTTAATCACTCCTGCTGTATTGACATCTTCTTCAATAATAAGGCGCGTCTCATCTTCAACAATTTGATCATTGACACGTACACCTCCGCCTTGGACATGTCGGCGAGCCTCACTATTAGACTTAGCCAGCCCTGCTTGTACTAAAAGGGTCAGTAATCCAGTGCCTATTTTTAATTCTTTGGTGTTAATTTCAATAGTTGGAAGATTGTCTCCTAAAGTTTTTTCTTCAAAAGTTTTACGAGCAGTTTCTGCAGCTGCATTTGCAAGGTTCCGTCCATGCAACATTGCTGTAATCTCTGTTGCAAGAATTTTTTTTGCTTCGTTAATTTCAGTACCTTTTAATGTGGAAAGCTTATTAATTTCTTCCATTGGCAATGTGGTATACAGCTTTAAAAATCGTATAACATCAGCGTCCTCTGTATTGCGCCAATATTGCCAAAATTGATAAGGTGAAAGCATATCCGCGTTAAGCCACACAGCACCATTCAACGACTTACCCATTTTTGCACCGGAAGAAGTGGTAAGTAACGGTGAAGTTAATGCATATAATTGAGGTGTGTTTAAAGAATGTCCTAATTCAATTCCATTGATAATATTACCCCATTGATCAGAGCCACCCATTTGTACGCGTAATCCATAACGCTTATAAAGCTCAACAAAATCATATGCTTGCAAAATCATATAATTAAATTCAAGAAATGACAAAGACTGTTCGCGCTCAAGCCTGAGCCTGACAGAATCAAATGACAACATACGATTAACGGAAAAGTGTTTGCCAATATCTCGCAAGAATTCTAAATAATTTAAATTGCATAACCATTCAGCGTTATTAACGATACACGCATCAGTTTTTTTATCGCCGAATGTTAAATAATTAGAAAATACCTTTTTAATACCAGCAATGTTTTTAGCAATATTATCTTGTGTAAGCAAACTGCGAGCTTGATCTTTGAAAGAAGGATCACCGATCATACCCGTTCCTCCACCTATTAAAATAATAGGTCTATGACCGGTTTTTTGTAACCAATAAAGCATCATAATTTGAAGGAGGCTTCCAGCATGCAGACTTGATGCTGTAGGATCAAATCCAATATAAGCAGTTACAACTTCTTTTGCAAAGAGTGAATCTAAGCCTTTTTCATCCGAAATTTGGTGGATAAAGCCACGCTCTCTCATAATATGTAAAAAATCAGATTTAAAGGGAAGCATGAATCTTTTCCTAACCAATTTGCGCTTGTTTTATAACCAGTTCTTAGTACCATAGATGGCATATAAACCACAAGAAGATCACAAGAGAATGAAAATACTAGACGTAAATATAACACAAAATTTATTTTATGCGTTATACGATCAAAAGAGTGATTATCATTAATTTTAGAAGGTAAATTTCTATTCTTGTACGTGGTAAGATATAAGAAAATACAAAACTCTTCTAAGGAGAAACTGAATTTTTTATAATGATCATTGTTCACTCTTTATAATGTTCTAATACTTCTAAGTGAGTAAAGATATTTCATTCGGCAGAATCGAAAGTTCCTTGATAATATGATTATCTAAATACTGTGCACATCGTTCAATAAGTTCTTTATTGTGTCCGCTAAAAAAATGATTGGCACCTTTTAATATTTCTTGCGTAATAACGATTCCTCTTTGCGTTTTTAATTTATCAACAAGACCTTGGACATCTTTGGGAGGGGCAACCTTATCTATATCGCCATGAATAATAAGCCCAGAAGATGGACAAGGGGCAAGAAATGAAAAATCGTAAATATTAGGTTGAGGAGCAACGGATATGAAGCCCTCAACTTCTGGCCGGCGCATTAAAAGCTGCATACCAATCCAAGCTCCAAATGAATATCCCGCTACCCAACAATTTTTAGAATCAGGATGTTGTGCTTGTATCCAGTCAAGTGCAGCGGCAGCATCTGAAAGTTCTCCTATTCCATAATCAAACTCTCCTTGGCTGCGACCAATACCACGAAAATTAAAGCGCAACGTAGTGAAACCACGTTGTTGAAACATGTAAAATAGATCATAAACAATTTTATTATTCATTGTTCCACCAAATTGAGGATGAGGATGCAGAATAATTGCGATTGGTGCATTTTTTTGTTGTGAAGGCTGATAGCGTCCTTCGAGACGGCCTGCTGGACCATTAAAAATAATTTCTGGCATTAAATGTTCCTTAAATGCTATTAGAGCTCTTCTTCATTGACCTTAGTCTATTTCTGCTATAGTAGTCTTTTTACATGATCATTTCATTTTAATGAACCGTTAGATATTCTGTTTTTTGTGCATTTTTCAAGAAAATTGCGCTATTTTTGAAAATCAATTTATAAGATTAATGATTGAGATGTAAAATGGGTATAAAACGCCGATATTTTGATCATAATGCAACCACACCGCTGACAAAAATGGCACGAGCAGCGTTATTAGAATCTTTGGAAATATTTGGGAATCCATCTTCTGTTCATACAGAAGGACGAGCTGCTAAGGCTTTATTACAAAAAACACGTCGGCAAATTGCTGATAGGCTCAATACAGACCCCAACCATGTTGTGTTTACATCTGGAGCAAGTGAAGCAGCAATGACTGTGTTAACACCATTTTATAATATGGGAAGCTCTAAGATACAATTTTCTCGCCTTTACATTGGGGCTACCGAACATCCATCTGTTGCAGAAGGGGGGCGTTTTTCTAAAGAATTGATCAGCATAATTCCTGTTGATCAGCATGGTTTAATTCAACAAGATAAATTAAGCTCTCTTTTAGCAATGCACGATAACATAAAAGGTCTCCCGCTCGTTGCTATTCAAGCTGCAAATGGTGAAACTGGTGTTATTCAACAAATAACATCAATCGCTGCTATCGTTCGGAATGCTGGAGGTATTCTGATTGTTGATTTAACACAATATGTAGATAAAAATTTTATTGATATTAACAAGATGGGAGGAGATTTTTTTATACTCTCTGCCCATAAGATTGGTGGCCCCAAAGGAGTTGGTGCTTTTGTTTCCTGTGGTGATCTTTTGATGCCTTGTCCTCTTATTGTCGGAGGAGGGCAAGAAAAAGGACTGCGTGGAGGGACAGAAGCTTTACCGCTCATTGCTGCTTTTGGGGCAGCAATCACTGATTGTTATACTCAAGAAGAAATAAATCGGTTAATTTATTTACGTAATAAATTAGAAGATGGGTTAGAAAAAATTAGTAAGGATGTTGAAATTTTTGGAAAAGAAGCGCAACGCTTGCCAAATACGACTTATTTTTCTGTGCAAAATATAAAAGCTGAGACCATGCAGATTGGTTTTGACTTAGCAGGATTTTCTGTATCAGCAGGTTCTGCTTGCTCTTCAGGAAAAGTAAAACAAAGCCGAGTTCTGGAAGCAATGGGGCATCATTCTTCAACTGGCGCGATTCGTGTTTCAACAGGACACAGCACCACTTCTGAAGATATTGATGATTTTTTATTGGTTTTTTCTCAAATTATAAATAATCATAAAAAATAGAGTTTATCATTTAAATTTAGAGTTATTTTAAAAAATAAAATAAGCTTAATTGAAACTTTTTCACTTTGCATGTAGTTTAAAAGATAAATTGCTTCTGTAATCTTGTGGGAACGATAATTATAGGTTCGTGATACCAAAAAAATGGAGAAAGTTAATGCCTGCAGTACAGGAAACAATACGCAAGGTACGTGAAATAGATGTTGATCAATATAAATATGGTTTTGAAACCAATATTGAGACAGATAAAGCTCCTAAAGGATTAACCGAAGATATTATTCGATTTATTTCTGCCAAAAAACATGAACCTGAGTGGATGTTAACGTGGCGTTTACAAGCTTTTCATCGTTGGCTTGCAATGGAAGAACCACATTGGGCGCGCATTCAATATCCAAAAATTGATTTTCAGGAGCTTTATTATTATGCTGCTCCTAAAAATCATGCAGGGCCAAAGTCTTTAGATGAGGTTGATGCTGAATTATTGTTAACTTATGAAAAGCTCGGCATTCCTCTCAAAGAGCAGGAAATTCTAGCGGGTGTAAGAAAACAAGGAGAGCCTTCTAACCTTGATGATAATATTTATGCTTCAGGGAAAGTAGCTGTCGATGCAGTTTTTGATTCTGTTTCTGTTGTTACAACATTTAAAGAAGAATTAGCACGTGCTGGTGTTATTTTTTGTTCTATTTCAGAAGCGATTATTCAACATCCCGACCTTATTAAAGAGTATTTAGGAGCTGTTGTCCCAGTTAGTGACAATTATTATGCTGCTTTGAATGCAGCTGTTTTTACAGATGGCTCTTTCGTTTATATTCCTAAAGGAGTTCGTTGTCCTATGGAACTTTCGACCTACTTCAGGATTAATGAGCGCAATACAGGACAATTTGAACGAACACTCATTATTGCAGATGAAGATTCTTATGTTTCTTATCTTGAAGGCTGTACTGCGCCTCAACGTGATGAAAATCAACTTCATGCTGCCGTTGTTGAACTTATTGCATTGAAGAATGCAGAAATTAAGTATTCTACAGTACAAAACTGGTATCCTGGTGATAAAGAAGGAAAAGGTGGTATTTATAATTTTGTGACGAAGCGTGGAGATTGTCGAGGTGATAATTCTAAGATTTCGTGGACACAGGTTGAAACTGGCTCTGCTATTACTTGGAAATACCCGTCTTGCTTGTTACGTGGAGATAATTCACGTGGGGAGTTCTATTCTATTGCTGTTGCAAATGGTTATCAACAAGTTGACTCTGGTACTAAAATGATTCATTTAGGAAGAAATACGTCAAGTCGTATTATTTCTAAAGGTATTTCTGCAGGCTTTTCCAATAATACCTATCGTGGCCAGGTCTCTGCACACCGAAAAGCACAAAATGCGCGGAATTTTACCCAATGTGATAGCTTACTCATTGGCAATGATTGTGGTGCTCACACAGTACCTTATATTGAAGCAAAAAATGCTACAGCTCAGCTTGAGCATGAGGCAACAACATCTAAAATATCTGATGATCAACTTTTTTACGTTATGCAACGAGGAATTCCTGAAGAAGAGGCTATTGCGTTAATTGTGAATGGTTTTGTAAAAGAAGTCATTCAAAAGCTTCCAATGGAATTCGCTATTGAAGCACAAAAACTCATTGGTATTAGTCTTGAAGGTAGCGTGGGTTGATTTATCCATAACGCAAAATAATATGCTAAGTACAAGTTGTGAGAACAGGATAACATTATGTTAGAGATAAAAAATTTGCGCGCTCGTATTGCTGGAACTGAAACCGAGATCATTCAGGGTTTAAATTTAACTATCCAAAATGGCGAAGTTGCTGCTATTATGGGACAAAATGGAGCAGGAAAATCTACTTTATCTTATTTGCTTGCTGGACGCGATGATTATGAGGTAACAGAAGGTGATATTCTTTATAACAAACAATCGCTTTTAGAAATGGATCCAGCAGAACGAGCTGCATTTGGCATTTTTCTTGCATTTCAATATCCAATGGAGATACCAGGTGTTGCAACAATGGAATTTTTAAAAGTTGCAATAAATTCTCAACGTAAAGCTCGTGGAGACGAAGAGCTTAAAACTCCTGAATTTATAAAACGCGTTAAAGAAGCTTCTTCGAAGCTTGATATAGATATGTCTATGCTTAAACGTCCTTTAAACGTTGGCTTTTCAGGTGGTGAAAAAAAACGAACTGAAATTCTCCAAATGGCTTTATTAGAACCAAAAGTTTGTGTTTTAGATGAGACAGATTCTGGTTTAGATATTGATGCATTAAAGATAGTTGCAAATGGTGTTAACAAGCTTCGTGATTTGGAACGTTCATTTTTGCTTATTACCCATTATCAGCGTCTACTTGATTATATTATTCCTGATACAGTGCATGTTCTTCATAAAGGTCGGATTATCAAAAGCGGAGATAAATCATTGGCACTTTATTTAGAAAAAAATGGATATGCTGATATTATTAATGAAGCAGCTTAAGGTTATTGGGATATGCGTATGAATTCACAACGAAAATTTATAGAAGTTGAAACAGATATTATCAATAACTTTAATCGATGTATTGATACTTTACCTGGGAATGAAGCAGTACGCACAATACGCAAAGAAGCTATTGAACTATTTAAAAAAGCACAGCTTCCTTCGCGTAAAATTGAGAATTGGCATTATACTAATTTGCGTGTTTTATTAAAAACTATCTGTGATTTTTTAGAAACAAATAACAGTGAGTTAGTTGACGCATTACTTCCAGACAATAGCATATTTTCTATTGAAAATGGCAGAACGGTTATAAAATCAGAAATATCAAATGTTTCAGCAGAAAGTTTTGCAGATGCATTGAAAAAAAATTGTGTAAAAATAGTTCCAGTCACTGTCGATGAAGATTTTATCGGGCAATTGAACACAGCTTTTGTTACAGATGGTTGGATTATTCAGATTCTTGAGAATACCAAATTAAATACTCCCATAGAGATACAAAATATTCAAAGAGGGGGGCAGTCTCATACTTTTTCAGAGATAAAAATTGGACAAAATAGCCAAGCTACTATTATTGAGCGCGAAATTGGTAATGATAAAGATACGTTTGTAAGTTCAATATTTTCGTTAGATGTTGCAGATCGTAGTGACGTCACATGGATCCTTATCAGGGATAGAGGAATAAATTCTACTCAATTTAGTCGATTACATGCGACACTTGGAGAAAATGCAAAATTATCGCTTTATATAATTAATATTGGCAGTCAGCTTAATCGTCAAGAAATTGATGTTGAGTTGCAAAAAGAAGAATCTAATTTTCAATTACGAACAATAAATTTATTATTTGGGAAAACGCATAGTGATCTTACAATGACAGTTCGTCACATTGCTGAAGGATCAACTTCAACAGAAATTGTTCGCAATGTTATTACAGATGAAGCGCATGGTGTATTTCAAGGAATGATACGGGTAGCACAAAAAGCTCAAAAAACGGATGCACGTATGGCTTGCAATAGTCTTATCCTTTCAGATGATGCAGAATTTAATGCAAAGCCTGAATTGGAAATTTTTGCTGATGATGTTGCATGTGGTCATGGAGCGACCGTTGCAAAAATTAATCGTGATCAACTTTTTTATTTGATGGCACGTGGTATTCCTTTTAAAACTGCTCAAGAAATTTTGATCAAAGGTTTTGTTTCAGAATTGATCGATGACATCCAGCAGGATAAAATTAAAACCATACTTGATGATGTTATTGTTCAATGGTTAAAAAAGAATATTTAAGGCAAAATAAAATGGAAAATGACGTACCAACGTTAAATTATGATGTAGAAAAAGTTCGCCGTGATTTTCCTATTTTACAATGTGATGTTTATGGAAAGCGATTGGCTTATCTTGATAGTGGTGCATCCGCACAAAAGCCACAATCAGTGCTTGACACGATGAATGATTTTTATCGACGCCATTACGCAAATGTGCATCGAGGAATACATTTTTTATCAAATGCAGTTACTCAGTCTTATGAAGATGCCCGAAAAACTGTTTGTACTTTTTTAAATGCTCAAACAGCTAAGGAAATTGTCTTTACAAAAAATGCTACGGAAGCCATTAATGCTGTTGCTTATGGATGGGGTATGTTTAAATTAAATGAAGGGGATGAAATTGTCCTCACCATTATGGAGCACCATTCAAATATTATTCCTTGGCATTTTATTCGTGAACAAAAGGGTGTTAAGCTTATTTTTGTTCCAGTCGATGAAAATGGCGTTTTGCATATTGAAGACTTTGAGAAAGCTTTGAGCAATAAAACAAAACTTGTTGCTATTACTCATATGTCTAATGTGTTAGGAACTATCCCTGCTGTTAAAGAGATTATTAAGTTGGCACACCAAAATTCCGTCCCTGTTTTGGTTGATGGTTCTCAAGGAGCTGTACATTTAACAGTTGATGTACAAGATCTTGATTGTGATTGGTATGTTTTCACGGGTCATAAGCTTTATGGTCCTACAGGTATAGGTGTTCTTTATGGTAAAGAATATCGCTTGGAGGAAATGCATCCTTTTCAAGGAGGGGGGGAAATGATTGAAGATGTGACTACCGAAAAAGTTCTTTATAATGCCCCGCCGTCTCGCTTTGAAGCAGGAACTCCTCCTATAGTCGAAGCTATTGGATTGGCTGCCGCTATTGATTACATACAAAGAGAAGATAAAAATGCTATTCATGCACACGAGGCAACACTATTAGCCTATGCTCATGAAAAGCTTGAAACGGTTAAATCATTGCGCATTTACGGTCGTTCGCCTCATAAAGGCGCTATTATATCTTTTGAAATAGAAGGTATTCACGCACATGATATTGCTATGTTTATTGACCGACAAGGTGTTGCTATACGTGCAGGAACACATTGTGCACAGCCTTTATTACGACATTTGGGCTTAACATCTGCTTGTCGTGTATCATTAGCAATGTACAATAATCATGAAGATATTGATCAATTAGTGGAAGCGTTAGAAAAAGCAAGGACATTTTTTAATGGCTAAATCAACTGAGCGATGTAGTTTTATTGAATCTGGTAATAAAGACAGCGAAAAAGACAGATCTTATATATCAGCAATTCCAGAAGCTGAAATTGAACGGATGACGAATGATATTATTTCTGCTTTAAAAACGGTTTATGATCCAGAAATTCCTGCTGATATTTATGAATTGGGACTTATTTATCGTATTGATATTGAAGATGATCGTTCGGTAAAAATTGAAATGACTCTTACAGCACCAGGATGTCCTGTTGCAGGACAAATGCCAGGCTGGGTGGAAGATGCTGTGAATGCAGTTGAAGGTGTTTCGCATGTTGAAGTGATCATGACATTTGATCCTCCATGGACACCTGATTGTATGTCAGAAGAAGCTCAAGTTGCTATTGGGTGGTATTAAAAGTTTTAGAAGATAGTTTTGTTTTACTTGTTCATGAATGAACCATTTTTATTTTTGGTAAGTACTTAATTTGAGTATGATTATATGAATTAACCAATACAAACTGAATTTATCTATTTTTTTAAGCTTATAAGGACATTTAACACTGATTATGATTGTTGTTAAATGTTCATGCGGTATTTGGCAAAAATCCTATAAATATTCTGCTATATAAGGGAGAGGGGGGATGAATTTTGTGCGTTGTCAGAAAGTGTCTTTAGCATGATAAGATTTCTGAAAAATATAGGAAAAAGTTGAAGAAATTAATGTTTCATAAAGTGGCTTCTAAAACAGAAATTTCCAAAAAATATTTAAGGGTTTTGTAAAAAATTGTAATAGAAATGAAAGGAAGATTTTCCTATCAGAAAACTGTAGAAGATATTACGTGCTTCTACAGTTTGTTACTTTTTACAGTTTTAAGTTTACTTTTCTATAACACCACATGCTAGACGTGCACCACCTCCACCTAATGGCAATGGGTGATCTGAATTGTTATCTCCTCCTAAATGAATTATTAACGAGCGGCCGCTAATTTCAGAAATTTTTTTAATTTTTGGTGCAATAACACTCATTGTTGCTTTACCATGTTCATCGACATAAAGTGCAGGTAAGTCACCAAGATGTCCATTAACATTGTAAGGTCCAAGATGTTTGTTGGTATTTTTCGGATCATAATGTCCTCCTGCAGCACCACCAACTACACTGTCTTTTGTATCACACGAAGGATACATGTGTACATGAAAGCCATGTAAACCTTCTGGAAGACTAAATAAATCTGGCGTAAAAATTAATCCATGTATATTTTCTTCAATTGTTATTATACCTATATCTTTTTTTACATTATCTTTTCCAAGTTCATAAATTTTTACTTGAGTTGACATTGCTAATGATGTAGATGCGTAAGTTAAAAATGTAAATAAAGCTAGTAAAGGAAAAAAAATCTTATTCATATAACACCTTTTATATTTGTTTTAACTAAAAAATACTTTTCAAAGTCATTTAATAATTATAAAAATTATATTTTATACTTGTAATGCAGCTTTTTAGTTTATTTAGGTTTGTATGACACATTACTTTATTAAAAAAGTAATTTATGCTATAAGTAGGACACTATTTTTTTTGAGCAAATGTGATTTAAAATCTTTATAAGCTTAAAGAAATCAACCCAGGTTATCGCTTACTAGTTGAAAACAATTTTTCTATCTATAAGCAACATAGCTTGTGTAGTCATTTATTATCTATACGATCACATTCCTAAATAAGTCTTAATAAACACATTTTTAGGATACATTTTTAGGATATAGAAAAATCCAAGTAAGAAATATTGAATACTTTAACAGTAATTAAATTAATAATACGGTCAAGGTTTTTTCCGTTATATAATTTATCAATTAATCGATTATCCGCATTTTACAAGGTGTTTTTGTCTCAATTTATTATGCATATAAATTGCCTGTAAAGACACAAAGTGTTCCGATTAAAATACCCAATACTGATCCTATTGTTGCACCAATTATTACGCTAATAAAGAATGTTATACTTACACCCATTGCAATAATTGGCCCAAATCCTGGAAGAGCAATATAACCATAAGCTGCAAGAATTGCTGCAATTGCTCCAGAGACACTACCGTTTAAACTTCCAATGAGTGCGAGTTCTTTAATAGAATTATAAATTTTTTTAAAAAAAATTCTCTGTTGTCCATTTGGGTCAAGGCTGCTACAAATCTTAGAATAAATCATATTTTTTGCTTTCATTTTTTATATTAATTGTTCCAGAATAATCGATAGATATGAAAAAATGACATTTTTTGAATTCTACTAAAGCACGCCAAATGCCTTTGTCATCTAAACGCAATCGTTTAATATCTTTAAAACCGCTGCGTGTTAGATAAGTCTTAATTTGCGAAGCAGTAAATGAATTGTGGCCTGGTTTAGTAATATTTTTGGTAAAAGTATAATTAGGGATTTGACAATAAAGACTATTGATTTCTCTTCCTATTGAATCTGCAATAATAAATGATGTACATACAATCATCATAAAAAAAATAGTTAATTTCAAATTTATACTTAACTTCATTGTATCACTATTTATTTAAGTTAAACGATGATTTTAAATATTCATCTCATACGCTTAATTAACCTTTATATTTACTTAAGGTTCCCACATCTATTTTATATTTTTGATATTATACTTAACAGTAAGATTATTAAAAAATTAAATTGATTCACTACAATTGTTTTTTTGATGATATTGTTTGTAATGCCGCAAGTGCGAGTTTCTTAAATAGAATTGGAATCTTTCTTTATTGCCAAATTCTCGATTATACTTTTACCAAAAATATCACTAAACCAGGCCACAATTCATTTACTGCTTCGCAAATTAAGACTTATCTAACGCGCAGCGGTTTTAAAGATATTAAACGATTGCGTTTAGATGACAAAGGCATTTGGTGTGCTTTAGTAGAATTCAAAAAATGTCATTTTTTCATATCTATCGATTATTCTGGAACAATTAATATAAAAAATGAAAGCGATGTGAAAGCCTGAAAGAAATTAATTAAGCGTATGAGATGATATTAAGTATAAATTTGAAATTAACTATTTTTTTTTATGATGATTGTATGTACATCATTTATCATTGCAGATTCAATAGGAAGAGAAATCAATAGTATTTATTTACTTAAATATGAACTTCACAACATTCATATTGTTAAGTAATTGGTATAGAAGGGGAACTTAATATGTATACAGATTTTAACAAGGTTTATAATTCAAAAAAATATCTTTAAGCTGTGGCTCTTTAACACGACTAACTGCTTCTTGTACGGAAACCCATTCACATATACGTTGTTTTTTTTCTGGCCAGTTTTCCTCTTGATGCAAATAGAGCACGGCAAAAACGTAAACACAGAGTTTTCTATTTTCCTTTATCTTAAAATTTGATTTTTTATATTCATAAGTACCTATAGGATATGCATCACTTGTACCCCGCACGCCAGCTTCTTCAAAGGCTTCTTGTAATGCAGCTTGTGAAAAAGATTTTTTGGGGATCGGCCATCCCTTTGGTATGATCCACCGTCCAGATCTTCTACTAGTAATAAGAAGAAATTCAGGACTTTCATTTCTTATGCGATAAACCAATGCGCCAACTTGCAAAAAACATCCATTATCTAGCAAAATATACTTATTATGAGCTACGCTAGTATTATTAATTTCTATCATATAAGCTTAATCGTTCAGTCAATTTGATTGGAAATATTTGCATAATCCCTTTTAATCCGGAGCCAGGGTACATACCTTCTCTCATCAAAAAGTTACGTAACGGTGAACAATTACGTAATACTCCAAGCCCAACACTTCGCATAATATGTACAGGCAACATATTAGAAAGTAAAGCATTATTGAACATGTGAATAAATACGCTCCGAATAATTATATCCGATTTACGACGTCGGTTATAGTGCATAATAATCGTTTTAAAGTCAAAATCAGATATTTCGTTGGGCACAACATCAATTAAAGTTTGAACATCACGAAATCCTAAATTTAATCCCTGCGCTCCAATAGGAGGAAGGACATGAGCTGTTTCTCCTACTAAAATTGTTCGATTAGCAGCAAAACAATGAGAAATAAGTCCTGAAAGAGGCCACGCTTGAACTGATGTTTCTAATGTTATCTTTCCAAGTATTGATTGCATTTGATTTTCAATCACTTTTGCAATTGCTTTTTGCTCTAAAATTAATAGTTCTTTAGCACGCAAAGAATTGACAACCCATACAAGACTAGACCTATTCCCTGGTAACGGAACCTGTGTAAATGGACCATATTCTGTGTGAAATTCAATTGATGTATTTTTATGTGGAACGTCGTGTGAAAAATTTAAAACCAATGCTGTTTGAGAATAATCCCACTGTTTTATGCCTATTCCCGCGGCTGTACGTGTTAAAGAATTGCGCCCATCCGCGGCAATAATGAGCGACGTTTTAATAACTGTATCGTCTGCAAGAGTGATGGATACGTGATTTTGCTGATAATTAAAAAATTTTGCCGGAGAAAAAAATCTTACAATATTCGGTGTACGCAGAATAGAATTTTTTAAAGCATTGTTTAATTCACTGTTGGGGACGTTATACCCAAAAGCCTCTTCACCAATTTCAGTTGAACAAAAATTTACAGTAGGAGCACGCACAACTCTAGAGGTTATATCAATAATTTTGATAAAAGATAGAGCCGCAGCATGATGTTTGAGAGTACCCCAAATATTTAACTTTTGAAGTAAACGAATAGCTGGCATCATAAGAGCTGTTGTACGCAATTCATCTGCGTGAGCAGGTGGGCCAATAAGGGAAACTGAATACCCCTTATGTGCAAGGCTAAGTGCTGCTAACATACCGACTGGACCTGCACCAATAACAGTAATACTTTCATGTTTGTTTTTTTGAAATGTCACAACTACTTAAACCTTTCCTAATCTATCAACTATTTTAACTTTTCTAAGTGAATAATCTCTTTTTATTACATAAAACTCTCCTATTATATTATATAAGCAGTAACATAAATAAAAAATAACTTTTCAACACGATATAAAAAAGTAACTTTTTTGTGTTTTTTATAAATGAATCATATCATAAGAAAAACATGACATATGAATAAAGGGGATAAAAGCTTTAAAGTGAGGATAACAAAACTTTGAAACGTAAACTGACAAAAAGAATAAAAACTAAGGCTGATCTGTTGCGCCATAAGACAGTAACGATGCCGCAAGCGAAGGCTTTTTCTGTCCATCTATTAACAGCGTCGGGTTCATTTTTAGCATTTCTTTCTCTTATATCTGCATCTGAAAAAGAATGGACTGCTATGTTTTGTTGGCTTGGACTAGCACTTCTCGTTGATGGTATCGATGGGCCAATTGCGCGCAAACTTGATGTTAAGTACGTTCTTCCAACATGGTCTGGAGAACTATTAGATAACATTATTGATTATGTAACTTATGTTTTAATTCCAGCTTTTGCTCTTTACCAAAGTGGTTTTATGGGATCGAGAGTATCGTTTTTATTGAGCGCTATCATTGTTATTTCATCGGCTATTTATTACGCTGATACTGGAATGAAAACCAAAGAGAATTTTTTTAAAGGATTTCCCGTAGTTTGGAATATGATGGTTTTTATGCTTTTTGTAGTCAGACCAGGAGAATGGGTTGCTTTTACTATTATAGCCTTATCAGCAGTTGTATCTTTTTTACCAATTTATTTTATACACCCAGTTAGAGTTATTCGTTTGCGCAAACTTAATTTTTCAATTTTTCTCTTATGGTGTGCTTTTGGCGTTTCTGCGTTTTTTTACCAACTTAATGCTCCATCTTGGATTAAGATAGGAATTTCAATAACAGGAATTTATATATATTGTATTGGTGCTGTTATGCAGTTATTTCCTCAATTAGGTGTGCAAAAAAACGTTAAAACAATGAAGTAGGTACTTTAAGAAGGGCATAAAATGCAAATTGATTTTGGGGGCGGTAATGACATTTCTTTTACAAAAGAGGGTTATGCTGGTATCATAAAGCTTACACGTTCTTCTGCATTAAATGCTCTTAATCATAGGATGATTTCTGCTTTCCAAGAAGCTCTCAGTACATGGGAAAAAGATGATGATATTTTATGTGTTTTAATTGAAGGAGAGGGACGTGCCTTTTGTGCTGGTGGAGATATTGTAGAGATCTATCATATGAAAGATATAGAATCTTCTTATCAATATTTTCGTGATACTTATCGTTTAAATGCTTATATTAAGCGTTTTCCAAAGCCTTATGTCTCTTTTTTGAATGGTATTTGTATGGGAGGAGGGGTTGGTATTTCTGTACATGGCTCGTATCGGATTGTTACAGAAAATACACTCTTCGCTATGCCGGAAGGTGCTATTGGTTTTTTTCCAGATGTTGGTGCAAGCTTTTTTTTGCCTCCTCTTCCAGATTATTTTGGTGTTTACCTTGCTTTGACAGGTATGCGTATAAGATGGGGAGATTGTTTAAATTTAAGGTTAGCAACTCATGCAGTTTCAGCAATTGAACTAGATGTTATTAGAAAAGCGATTATTGAGCAGGGAAGCCCTATTTTAGCTTTGAAAGAACGGGCAATCACAAGGGACTATGAAACAAATCATGAAATACGCAGTGTTATTAGAACTTGCTTTAGTACACAAACACTAGAAGAATGTATAGAGTTGCTTTATAAAAGAAGCAATGAAGGACTTTTATTTGCTAAAAAATGTTATAATATTTTACAATCACGTGCTCCAACGAGCTTGAAAGTTATTTGGAAACAAATGAAACAAAGTTCATTTAAATCTCTGGAAGATTGTATGAAAATTGAAAATCGTATTGCACATCACATGATTGATACGCATAATTTTCGTGAAGGTGTGCGTGCAACGTTGATTGACAAGAGCTATACACCTAGATGGTATCCCAATAAACTGTCAGATATAACAGACGAAATGATCAACGCTTATTTTCAACCCGTAAAACGAGAATTATTGTTTTGATAAATAGCACTCAAAAACATACTTCAAAAATCAATATATTATTATTAATTTATAGCTTTTATTTAAGATTTTTAGCGCTAATTTGCTTGAGTTTGAGTATTTTTTATTGGTTACGTCTTGTTGGTGTATTTCCTGGAGTTTTATGGCAATTTGATCTTATGCCATGGCAATGGAAATTTTTAACAGGCACATTAGCTATTATTTATCCTATCGCATTAATTGGGCTTTGGATGTATTCACCGTGGGGAATTGTCTTATGGTGCATAGCAGTATTTACCGAAACATTTGTGATAAAAACTCTTTGTTTTGATTCAGTTTCTACCTATCAGTCGCTTATGCCATTATTTCACGGAACACTATTCTTAATTTTTATGATATTACAAATTATGATAATTTTCTTTAAAAAAAAATCTGGAACTGATACTTCTGGAATAGGATCAGACCAGTAATATTGATCCTATCCGAGAGTTTTTGTTTATCTTAAGTAAATGGAACCCACCATAAGTCCCACACACTGGTTACCTTTGTTGAAAATATCCATAATAATGTCGCTATTGTTCCCCAAAGCGCTGATACTACCATATATGTATCCTTTCTATTAAAAAGTTCCATAATATATATTATGCGATATGTGAAAACGAATAAAAATTTATAACTTCGTTAATAATGATCATATTACCGTCATATAATTCACTTTTATAACACAATTATGTCAAAAATAAGTCTTTTATATGCAAATAAAATATCAGAATATATTTTACTTACATTAGTATAGATATTAATTTGGTTTTAAACATAAATACTTTGTCCATTATAAATTCTTGATCAACAGCAAGATAATTTAAAAATTTTACGATTATTCAAAGATATAGTTTCATTAAATTTAAAAAGACAAGACTAGTAAATTATGTAAAAATATAAGATTGTTCTCAATTCTATGTTTGTTAGATAAAAGTTCATTTGGCGGCAATAAATATCCGAAGAATTTATCATTTTGTTGTGTATCATTGTAATTGAAGTACTTTTTTCTGGATATTAAATAATATTTTTAAAATATTTTATTTATATCTCAAAAGTAAGGCCTTGATATGCAGGCTTAATGTGCGGTGGAATATAGTTAATAAGCTCATTGTAATCAAGCGATCTATCCATATGTGTTAATATAGCTTGCTTTGGTTTCAAATATTTTATCCATTGCAATGCTTGATCAACTGAAAGATGGCTTGCATGAGATTCAAACTGAAGAGCCTCAATAATTAAAACATCCAAATTCATTAATTTTGGTAACGTTTTTTCAGGAAATTTGCTAACATCTGTACAATAAGCTACATTTCCGAAACGAAAACCTAAAGAGTGGATACCACCATGAAATTGTAAATGTGTATTAACTGTTATTGCACCGCCCTGCCCCTGAATTGTAAATTGGCTATCTTCATTGATAAGATTTTCTTTTAAAATTGGTGGATAAAATGAGTCTTTCGGTGTTTGAAAACAGTATCCAAAAGAATTTTTTAGATGCTTCAGTGTAAACGCATCTGCATAAACATCTATCAGACATTTTTGTGCAAGCGCATAGCTACGCAAATCATTAATACCATGAGTATGATCGGCATGGGAATGTGTATAAATAGCTGCATCAAGGTGGCTTACATGTGCATCAATCATTTGTGAACGAAAATCTGGACCAGTATCAATAATAACTGTTGTTTTTTTACCTGATTTATTGATGCGCTCGACCAATAAGGAGCTTCTGTAGCGTTTATTTTTAGAATTATTCGGATCACAAGCTCCCCAATCACCATTGGGACGTGGTACTCCTGGAGAAGAACCACAGCCTAAGATTGTAAATCGATACCGATCCAACATACCTTTGACCTTATTTCATTTTGTTAAATAAGCGAAAAGCATTCTGTGTCGTTATCTGAGCTACTTCTTCAAGACTTAAGTCAATAGTTTCAGCCAAAACAGATGCTGTAAAACGCACAAAAGATGGCTCGTTTGTTTTACCTCGATGAGGAATAGGTGCTAAAAACGGAGCATCTGTTTCAATCAACAATTGCTTATGAGGCACAATTTTTGCTATTTCACGAACTTCAAGCGCATTTTTGAATGTAAGAATACCTGAAAAAGATATATAACCACCAAGCTCAATACCAGTACGAGCAAGCTGCATTCCCGATGAATAACAATGAAATACAAACGGAAAAGATCCTTCTTTTGTCTGTTCGCGTAATATTCTCTCCATATCTGTATCAGCATTGCGTGAGTGAATAATAATGGGTAATTGTGTTTCTCGAGAAGCAATAATATGTTCTAAGAGAATTTTTTGTTGCTCTTCAGGTGAGGAGTAATCATAATAATAATCAAGCCCTGCTTCTCCAAACGCAACAATTTTGGGATGTTTTGATAAGCGAATAAGGTTTTCAGCTGTGATATTTTGTTCTTCATGAGCATGATTAGGATGGGTACCAACAGAACAAAATACTTGGTCATATGTCTGTGTGATTTCTAAAAGCCTATCCAATTTATGAACATGTGTTGAAATCGTTATCATACGTTTAACATCAGCATCTAAAGCCCGTTGTATAACATCATTCAAATTTTGTGAAAAATCTTCAAAATCAAGATGACAATGTGTATCAATTAGCATGATGAATATCGTCTTTCTTAATAATATAACGAGGGAAAATTGGTTGTGGTGGCGGAAGATCAATATCTTCTTGAATCTTTGAACTACTTATATGACACAGTAATCGATCTTCTTTAGGAATTGCAAGGCTATCAAGAATTTTTGCAGCTGATTGTGGTATAAAAGGCAATAACATAATTCCAATTCGCCGCAGAATTTCTACAGTTATGTAAAGAACTGTACAAAATCTTTCTTGATTATTTTTGCGTAAACTCCAAGGTTGTTCATTGGCAAAATAACGATTAGCACTTGCAACAAGTGAAAAAATGGCTGAAAGAGCTGCATGCATTTTCTGAGATAACATGGCTTGGCGCACAATTTCAAGTGTTTGAAGAGATTGTTCCAAAAGCTGTTCATCTTGAACTAATAATGCAGCTGGTATAGGAACTTTTGCATCACAATTTTTAGCAATCATAGACAAAGAACGCTGTGCTAAATTACCAAGATCATTTGCAAGATCGGCGTTAATACGATTTACAAAGTTATCATGGCTATAACTTCCATCTTGGCCAAATGGCACTTCACGGAGCAGAAAATAACGAACTTGATCAAGACCATAGTGATTGACCATTTCAAAAGGATCAACTACGTTTCCAATGGACTTTGACATTTTTTCTCCGCGATTAAGTAAAAAACCATGAGCAAAGATGTGCTTAGGTAATTCAATTTTGGCAGACATTAAAAATGCAGGCCAATAAACTGCATGAAAACGAATAATATCTTTACCAATGATATGAATATCTGCAGGCCAAAAGTTACGATTTTTTGAATTTTTATCGAAATAGCCAATTGCTGAGAGATAATTTGTAAGCGCATCAACCCAGACATACATCACATGTTTTGGATTCTCTGGAACACAAACACCCCAAGTAAAACTTGTCCTTGAAATGGAAATATCTTTTAAGCCAGATTTAATAAAACTGATAACTTCGTTACGCCGTTCAAAAGGAGCAATAAAATCAGGATGTTTTTCATAATAGTCAAGAAGAGCTTTTTCATAACGCGAAAGTCTAAAAAAGTAACTTTCTTCTTCGTTCCATTCAACTGGAGAACCTAATTCTTTTTCACGACGAATTTTGTCTTCCCCAATTTCAGTATCCTTTTCTTCATAATAAGCTTCCTGACGAACTGAATACCAACCGCTATAACGGCCAAGATAAATATCGCCGTTAGCTTCCATCTTTTTCCAAATTTCTTGACACGCTTGACAATGTCTCTCTTCTGTCGTACGGATGAAATCGTCGTTAGAACAATTGAATACCGCAAGCATTTTTTTAAATACAGCACTATTATTGTCTGCAAGTTGTTGAGGTTTTATACCTAACGCTTGTGCTGTCTGTTGCATTTTCAGACCATGTTCATCCGTTCCAGAAAGAAAAAATACACTCTTACCATCTAGTCGTTGAAAACGAGCTAAAGAATCACTTGCAATAGCACTATAGGCATGCCCAATATGTGGAGTACCATTAGGATAGAAAATTGGAGTTGTTATATAATATGTGTCACGCATGTCATACTCGTTTTAAAACGCAATCAAAGATACAATGACATAACGCCTGTTAATCATATTGTCACGAAAAAAGCTCACTCTCACGAATGATCTTATGCACTTTAAAAAGCAAATTGATAATGAATTGTTTTTTATCAATGTTAAATAACCGTATTTCCTCTATTTCCTGATAAATCTCCTGCCACGCTTCTGCACATTTTTTTGAAAAAGTAAAACTTCCTCTTTCAGCTAACATGATAGCTCTTTTTTGAATTTTATCAAGAATTTCATCACAAAACTGTTGAAATTGAATACCTGCAGACAAGGACGAATGTGTTTGAGCAAAAGCGTGTACCATAGCAGGATTACAAACAGGCTGTTCTAAAAAAGCATCAATGTTTTTTATAATTTCAAGTCCGTCATGATAAATAAGTAATGCTGCTTTCCGAGGGATTCCTTTGGATCTTTGAATAATTATATCAATCGTTTCTTCATCGGTTACTACTTGGTTAGAAAAAACATGTCTAATAACTTGTTTCATCTCTTTATCATGCAATGGTCGCAAAGAAATTTGTTGACACCGTGAACGAATGGTTGGAAGCAATTTACCTGAAGAATGGGTGATGATGATAAATAAAGTTTTTGCAGGAGGTTCTTCAAGCGTTTTAAGAATTGCATTAGCTGCATTTACATTCATATCATCTGCTGGATCAATAATAACAATGCGCCACCCATTGTCTTGTGATGTTTGATTTAAAAAATGGGTAATATCACGAATATCATCAATGGATACAACTGTTTTAAATTTTTGGGTTTTAATATCAAAACGACGTGAAATATATAAAAGGCCAGGATGGCAGCCTTGCATAATTTGGTGCCATACAACTGAATTACACTGTGGTTGCAGAAAATTTTCTTTTTGAGAACTTAAAATATTCCAAGCAAAATGAAAAGCCAATGTGGCCTTTCCAATTCCATATTCTCCTTCAAACAATAAAGCGTGATGTAAACGCCCTTCTTTTTGCATTTCTGCCAAAAAATGACGAGCATCCTCATGTCCAAAAATAACATTATTCTGTGAAGGCAATAAAACCGTATCTATGGAGTCATATTGACGCAAAAAATTTATATTATTCATTAATATGATCCAACATTACCTGATGACAAATGTCTTTTATTTGATGTGAAATAACTTCCACTGCTTGTGTTGCATCAATTACACGAAATCTATGAGGCTCTTGTTTTGCTAATTGGAGAAAAGCTTGGCGTCTTTGTTCTTGAATTTCTAGTTCACTTTTTTCAAAATAATCAATTATGTCTGCTTTTTTTCGTCTCAAATTTGCACGTTTCATACCACATGCTGCTGATATATCTAACAAAAATGTTAAATTAGGCATTATCCCATTTACAGCAATACATTCTAAAACAGAAAGAGTACAGGGAGTTACCATACCATTGAGTCCCTGATAAACACGTGTAGAATCAATAAAGCGATCACATAAAACGACTTTACCTTTTTGCAAAGAAGGAGCAATGACTTCGGTAACGTGATCAACACGTGCTGCTGTAAATAAAACTGCTTCAACTAAAGAACCATAACGTTGTGCTTGACCCGACAATAAAATATGGCGTATTGCTTCTGCACCTGCTGTTCCTCCAGGTTCTCGTGTTGTAACAACATCATAGCCTTTGCTACAAAGGTACTGAGCAAGCAAAGATATTTGGGTTGTTTTCCCTGCTCCTTCGCCCCCTTCAAATGTGATAAAATAACCTGACACGTATAAGCCTTAACCATTAAATTGAAGCATCTGTTACAAATATTTCCGTAACCATCCAATTGTTATTTCATATAATGCATCTTTTAATTTGGCAAAAAAGTTTCCTTCCTGAACATTAACTCCAGCAAAAATTGGTTTTTCAAGAAGAATTTTGCGATTTTCCAAAATTTGGATAACACCAACTTGTTGTCCTGAAAAAACGGGAGCTTTCAATGGGCCTTGATATTTAATTTTTGCTTTAATATCATTTTCTTTTTCGTTGGAAAGCATAAAATTTATCGGCTTTTTAATAATAAGTGGAACAAGATTTTGTGATCCACCGTAAACAGGAGCATAACCAACTGTCTCCCCCTTTGTAAAAACTGTTTTAAAATCAAAAGACATCATTGCCCATTGAAGAATACGTTCTATTTCCTCTGTGCGCCTTTTATCATTTTGCAAACCATTTATCGCTAAAAAAAGACGTCGATGATTCTTACAAACTGCTACAACCATTGAAAAGCCCTCCTTTTCACTGTAGCCAAAACCAAATCCCTCGACACCTGTTGTCTTTAAAATAAGCGGATTTTTATTGCGTTGAAAAATTTTATTCCAAGTAAAATTGGGTTCATGGTACATTGCATAATAACGAGGATATTCATGAGCAATATGACGTGCTAATGTAATCATATCGCGCAATGTCACAAACTGCCCTTTTGCAGGAAATCCTGTTGCATTAACAAAGTGACTATGTGACAACCCAAGCACCTTTGCTCGCTGATTCATTAATTTTGCAAAATTAGCCTCACTCCCTGATATTCCCTCAGCAAGGATAATAGCTGCATCATTTCCATTGACAACAATTAAGCCCCTTAACAGATCAGAAACACTAATTCCTGTCTTTACTTTTGCAAACATAGTGGTTGTACCAGAAGGCGCTCCACCTTTACGCCAAGCATTTTCACTAACTTTAAATATCTGTGTGCTGCTTAATATTCCTTCCTTTAATTGGTGAAACACCACCTCAGCTGTCATCAATTTTGTTAATGAAGCTGGAAAAAAAGTAATATCACTCCGTTTGTCAAACAGTACTGTACCCGTATTATCATCTAGTAATAATAATTGTGGAGCAGAAGTTTGAAAATTTGCCGCCCCTCCTCTTCCATTCGAGGCCAACACTAAAGATAAGGTCAATAAAACCCTTAACATTACACACATAGCTGACCCTCCTAAAGGATCAGCATAAAGAATCTTCATTCATAAGAAAAGACTTGTTTATTTTCTATAAACTAAGAATCGACATATAAACTTATGACCATTTTCGTTTATAGAGACCCAAATAATGCATTACTCTCTGTTTTTAGCATAAAACTTATTCAAATTTTACAAACGCACTCAAAATACAATAAAAACTTTAGGAACTCTCTATTTATAACAGCACTTAATTCCTGTATCATGAATAAGATTTTCACTACAACCTGTCATTTTCAAGCAGCTGTGACTATTATAATATTTGCATAATTAAAAATAGTACTACCTTTTTTCAAAACCAATAGCTAATTACTCTACTTTATCTTTTTGTTCGCTTCGTTCATGAAAGCTACTTGATCAAACACTATAGGTTTATTAACCAAAACAGGACCAATTTCTGGTAATTCTACTGATACAATATTATTCAATTGTTTTTGTTTATGTATATCCTGAGCCGAGTGATTCTGATTGTTCGCACCAAACTTACTTAAAATACTACTTTCTCTTTTTTTATGAAGATCTGCCAATGCCAATGAGGACTGAGCATTATTCCAAATCGTATAAGAAGCCATTAAATAAGCACCATCATAATAGCCAGCTGGTGCTGCAGAAACATATTCTACTTTAACATTTGCTAAACCCTCATTTACATAACCAAGCATTATCGCTGCTTGTTTTGATAAATCAATGATTCTATCCTTCATAAAAGGACCGCGATCGTTCACTCTAACAATTATAGAAGATCCATTTTCCAGGTTAGTAACACGAGCATAACTAGGCAAAGGCATCGTAGGATGAGCGGCAGTCAAAAGGTTCATGTTATAGATTTCACCATTTGCAGTTAAACGTCCATGAAAATATGAGCCATACCATGATGCTTGTCCAATACGCTTATAAGTTGGATCATCTTTAGGATAGTACCATTTTCCTTTTATTTGATAAGGTTGCAAATTAGCTACCCTTTTTTTGGATTTGTTTTGCACATTTGAAACTTTTTTAGGTAAAGAGACAGTTTTTTCATTCGTTGTTTTATTATGGTCAGATTTTTTTGTTGCAAAGTGTGCTGTATTAATTGTGCTGCAGGATATTAATATCTGAGAAACAGCTGCTACAGAAACAAATTGAAATGTCGATTTAATATTAATAATTGAAATAATTTTTTTTGTGCTGTTAAGCATTTGTCATCCCGCTTATTTTCGTTGACTATTTATAACAAAAAGACGAATCATACTTCTACACGCGCTAAGAAAATCTATTCATAAATTACGTCTCTTTAAACACCAATGGTATCCTTAAAATTTACTTTTTATCAAGAGATTAATACATATTAATTTTTTATTATATGCAGAAAAAAGTAAATGTTATCTCGTAAGACGTCCAAACACACTAAAATATAAAAAAATCAATGTGTTAATAAAATAAAGAAAGGGAATATAAATTGTGAATAAATAAAATATATTTTATGAAACAGTAAAAAGCTGCTTTTATTAGTGCAGAAAAAAACACAATTCAAATACTTATATGCTATTTTATAGGATATCTTATGACACTTTGGTGAGCGCGCAGGGATTCGAACCCTGGACCTACTGATTAAAAGTCAGTTGCTCTACCAGCTGAGCTACGCGCTCCCTAACAAACTATATCGCTTGTAGAAAGTGAGTGAAACATACGGTCGACTTTTGATTTGGTCAACACCTTTTAAAAAAAATATTGCTCTTTATTTAAGTTATCAATATTTTTCTGACTAGTTTCCCCTTTTCATCATTAGATACAATTTTTATCTTGTCCAAATTTAAACAAAAATTACAGCTCATCACAAGAGGACATTTGAGAAATACCAATATTACCCTTTTCCTAAAAAAATTATTCTCATATTTAGTAGTATTTATACACTAATTTTTAACATTAATACGTAATTTAAGTGCTTTTCTATGCTATTATAGAAGAATACATCTTTATTATTATATAATTTAGCAATAATTATAGTTATAATATTATAAAATACATCATTTAAATAATAAATAATAATAAAGTTATTATAAAAATGTATTATATAATAATGAAAATTCTATTTCATTGATCTATGTATGATATATATTATAAAATATGCAATTGCATTTTTAAGAAATGCAAACTTTTCTTATTAAAATTTATTGTAAAATTATCAATAATATAATTAATTAAAATAAAAAATTTTATTTTAATTATAAATTTTAAAGTAAAATATATTTTTATTTATTTTTCAATTTTTTGATTGGAATGTTGAATGCTTACATGTAAACAATATGAGCTACTCTTGTTCATTCACAATCATACAAAAGAAACTGGAATTCCTCCCTCTTTTGATGAAATGAGAACTGCGTTGGAGCTTGCTTCAAAATCTGGAATTCATAGGCTTGTTACTGCCTTAGAAGAACGGGGCTTTATACATCGTTTGCCCAACCGTGCTCGTGCAATGGAGGTTATCCGCTTCCCCGATAAAATAACATTCAATCTCTCTTCAGCACGTAAAATTTTTCCTAGTGTAATGGAAAAAAATAAAAGAAAACTATCAAAAAATTTTAGTAATTTTGATTCAGAAGATGAAAAAAATGTTACCATTCCCATTATGGGTCGTATTGCTTCTGATGTCCCTATTTCTGCCATATTACAACAAACAAATACACTTTCTTTGCCACAAAACATGATCAGCTCGGGAGAACATTATGCTTTAGAAGTTAAAGGTGATTTTATGATTGAAGCTGGTATTCTTGATAAAGATACTATTATTATTAAATCTCAAAGTACAGCAATATCCGGTGAAATTGTTGTTGCATTCATTGATAAAAAAGAAGCAACTTTAAAACGTTATCGGCGCAAAGGAGCTTTAATTACATTAGAAGCTGCAAACTCTTATTACGAAACACGTATATACGAGCCTGAACGTATACAAATACAAGGTAAACTTATTGGACTTATTCGAAAATATTAAAAAATGAACATAATTAATTATATATATACTTCATATGATAAAATATTATTTAGTAATATTTATATGTTACTATGTACATTAATAAAATACTGTAGAAAAAATACATAAATTTTATTTTCAATTTTATTAAAAGAACGTAAAAAATAAAACTCTATTATTTTAAAATAGCTGCAATAATCATAAAAATAGTCTTATTCACCAAACACATTGAGTGCATTGATTATTATCAGATAACAAACATATACAAGTAGTTTATAAAGCAATCTCTTTACAGCTATGATTTTTTTATTGATTCAATTTCTATAAAATATTTTTCTAAGACCATGCATGATGCTTATTAAAAGTTTTTAACAATATTCTAATCGGTATAGCTTTTAGATGAGCATGAATTGTATTCTATATTTCATTAGCGATATTATTTGCAAATCTAAAATATTATACAGAAAATTATAAAAGAACCTTGATTTAAAAAATCATAAATGCTTATGATAAAGGTCAAATAGTATGAAATTATTACAAATAAAAATTAAATTTTGGAATACTTTTATAACTTAAGCAGATAATATGGGCGTATAATATTAATTGCAGCATTATATTTTTTACCCTCATTTTGATAAGGCTTTGAAAGCTATGTATTTTCCTTTTTTAATACTACTATTAACCCATTTTGCGTAACATAAAACTGCTTTCTCTTATGAAAAAATAAACTATAAAATTAAAAGATATCAGGTAATTTATCCAAATATTATTTTTTGCCAACTTTCATTGTTTGTTCAAAAAAAATAAATGAAAGTTATTATGTTTGTTTTAAAGAAAGTAAAAATTTAATATTTATTTGCATCTAATATAAATAAAATTATTTTATTATAAACAAAAAATGTATTTATGATAAATAATATATTTATCAAAATAACTATAAAACTAATATATAAAAATATTATATTCACACAATACTACTATGATTATTACATATAGAGCAATTTATTTTTACTAAATTAGTAGTATGATGCTTATAATATTTATAGAATCACTGTTTAAAATTATAAAGAAAATTTTAGGCGTATCTTTTTGTTAGTGTTTAACATTTCAATAAACTTTTAAAATCAAAAATTTTGTTATCAAGCAAATGGCTTGGACGTACATTCGTTAAGGCACGGATCATAGTGTCTTTACGTCCGGGCATTCTTTTTTCGATATCTTGTAGCATTTCCTTCATTACATTGCGTTGTAAACCATCCTGACTACCACAAAGTCTACAAGGAATAATGGGAAATCGCATTGCTTGAGAAAATTTTTCCATATCTTCCTCAGCAGCATAAACAAGGGGACGCAAAACAAAAAGATCTCCCTCATCGTTTATAAGCTTTCCTGGCATAGCCGCTAATCGGCCACCATGAAACAAATTCATAAAAAACGTTTCTAAAATGTCATCTCGATGATGCCCAAGAACTAATGCCGAGCATCCTTCTTCACGCGCAATACGATATAAATGACCACGTCGCAATCGAGAGCAAAGCGAACAATATGTTTGTGTATATTCCAATTTATCTGTAACAATTGAATAAGTATCTTGGTATTCAATACGATGTGGAATTTGATAAGATTTTAAAAAGTTTGGAAGAATATGTTTTGGAAATCCTGGTTGTCCTTGATCAAGATTACAAGCTAAAATTTCAACAGGCAAAAGGCCACGCCATTTTAAGTCTAAAAGCAGCGCCAATAAACCATAAGAATCTTTTCCACCTGACAAAGCAACAAGCCATTTTTTTCCTGAAGAAAACATCGAAAAATCATCTAACGCCTGTCGCATATGGCGTAAAAGTCGTTTACGCAATTTATTAAACTCAACAGTTGAAGGCGCAACCCGAAATATCGGATGACAATCACCAATTTCTTCCACGAAAGGATCAACTTCACTTATATTCTTTTTCATTGCCTGATACGTAACTGAAAGAGTGTTTATAATACCATATACCTGCATAATAAAAACAAAAACTTATCATGCAATGATAATGATAAAGTACATCGGATATAAAGACAGCATAGACTGGTGCTTACTTGAACTATAATACAAAAATAAAAAACAGAGCTGCATAAATTTTATATCGTTATAAATCATAACGATAAATATAATACAGCACCGTTTATCAAAATACCCGCAACTTCACAAAATATAAAGTAACAAAGTTCCTTTAAATATATACAAAATAGAGAAATATTTTTCCCTACAAAAGTTTAACGAGAATAAAATTCAACAACCAAATTAGGCTCCATTTGCACAGCATAAGGAACATCCATAAAAGCAGGAACACGAGTAAATGTTGCCTTCATCTGATTATGATCTGCTTCAATATATTCAGGCACATCACGTTCTGCTAATTGTACAGATTCCAAAAGCAAAACGAGCTGTTTTGACTTTTCACGAACTTCAATAACATCACCTGGTTTACAGCGATATGACTGAATATTCGTACGCCGACCATTTACATTGATATGACCATGATTTATGAATTGGCGAGAAGCAAAAATTGTAGGAACAAATTTTGCCCGATAGACAATAGCATCTAAACGCGATTCCAAAAGTCCGATGAAATTCTCACCAGTATCACCACGTCGACGAGCAGCTTCCTCATAAATTTTACGGAACTGCTTTTCTGAAATATCACCATAAAATCCTTTTAATTTCTGTTTAGCACGCAATTGCACACCGTAATCAGAAAGTTTTCCTTTACGACGTTGTCCATGTTGACCTGGACCATAATCGCGACGATTAACTGGAGACTTAGGGCGACCCCAAATATTTTCCCCCATACGTCGATCAATTTTATACTTCGTTGTTTCGCGTTTACTCATCGCATTTCCTTAACAAAATAAAACACAAGACCCTACAGATCTCAAGGAAACGCACCCTCCTCTGTCTTCAAGTATTAAAGACTGACAGGACACCCCTCAATATATAATATGCAAAGTTATCCACGGGACACGTCAATGAATGCCATTTTCTCGAAAGAAAATTTGAGTTAGCTTTATTGATCTTATATCAAAAAGTCAACTCCTTTCATAACGTCTAAGCCAAATCTTTTAAACAAATGTTCGGTTGAAGCCGTTATATTTTGTGATGTAAATAAAGCAAAATTTTTATGTTGATTTATATCTTGATGATGCATTTTTTCTGGTAACAAAGATCTCGCATGTTTCGCTACAGCTTTTGCTGAATCAATCCATTTAACTGGCCATAAAGCCTGTTTACGAAATAGGTTAATCAAAAAGGGATAATGCGTGCAGGCTAAAACAACAATATCAGTATATTTGCCATCTTTTTCAACAAAACATGGCAAAATTTCATGACGTAATTTTTCAGAATTGATAGGTTTGCGACGCAAATAATCTTCAGCAAATTCAGCAAGTTTCTTACTTCCAACAAGTTGAACATGGCACTGACCAGCAAATGAATTGATTAATTCATGTGTATATGCACGTTTAACTGTTCCGGGAGTTCCTAAAACGGAAATAAACCCCGATTTTGTTTGTTTAGCCGCTGACTTTATTGCAGGAACCGTCCCAACAAAAACTATATGTGGAAAATTTTGCCGTAAATCCCCAATCATCAATGTAGAAACGGTATTGCAAGCAATTACACACAAAGCAGGATTATAACGTTTTAAAATATTTGTAAAAATTCTAAAAATGCGATTTTTCAAAACATCTTCTTCCCAACTTCCATAAGGAAAACCTGCATCGTCAGCAACATAAACAAACTGAGCCTCAGGGATAAGAACGCGCATTTCCTTCAGAACAGTTAAGCCACCAATTCCACTATCAAAAAAAAGGATAGGCTTCTTAACCATCAGTGTGTACACTTATTTTAATTTTTCGACGATCACGACCTTCTGGTGCTCCACTTCCTCGCGGAAACTGAGGAGAAAAATGATCCAATGAAGATATAATTCCCCGTAGCAAACAAACTTCAGATTCGCTAAAATTAGCGCGTGTAAAAACAGAGCGCATGTTTGCAACCATCACTTCTTTGCGTTCTCTGGGTCTAAAATATCCACGGACATCCAAAGCATCTTCTAATTGAGATAAAAAACCGTGAAATGTTGTTTTATTAGCTGGCTTCATCTTTGCTGCACGAAAAGCTGTATCGTTTATATCTAACAAACCCGATTTCATCCATTCATACGACATAAGTAAAACTGCTTGTGCTATATTAAGTGATGCAAAAGCAGGATTAACTGGAAAAGTAACAATTTCATCAATAAGGCTAATCTCATCATTTTCCAATCCCCATCTTTCTCTTCCAAATAAAATACCTGTCTTATGCCCAATATTTTCACGTTGACGTAATATACTTGCTGCTTCAACAGCACTTTTTACAGGTTTAAAACCACATCTTTCACGTGCTGTTGTAGCCAAAACATAATGTAAATCTGCAATTGCATCACGCAAAGTCTCAAAAATCATTGCATCATTAATAACATGATCTGCTTTACTCGCTGCAGCTTTAGCTTTTTCATTTGGAAATACTTCTCGTGGTTTGACTAATCGAAGCTTAGAAAGCCCAAAATTTGCCATTGCTCTTGCCACCATACCAATATTTTCTGGTAATTGCGGCTCAACTAAAATAATAACTGGGCCATCTATTAAATTTTTACGATTCTTATTTGTTCCGGCCATCGATCTCACCTGATTTCATCAATTATGCTTTTATTGCTGTTTTTTAAAAGCAGCTCTTTAAAAAAATTATAATCAATTGTATTTTTGTACTCAGTACTGATGAGTTGAAACAAAAAATTCAAAAAGACTTAAAATAAGCACTTGTGTTTATAGCAATTATATAAATTGCTGTAATATTTTCTGACATCCACATAGCCTCAGTAACACACTATATGATTGTTACAAGTCATAATTTGTGTTGAATTATGACATCATGCACTTTAAAAAGAAACATGCTCTTTACTCCTCAACTTTTTCCTGCAAAACTTATTCGCCGTTATAAACGTTTTCTTGCGGATGTTAAACAAGATGATCAACATATCTTTACTGTTTTTGTTCCTAATACAGGATCAATGCTTGGATTAACAACTTTCAACTCGAATGTTTTTCTTTCATATAACAATAATCCCAAGAGAAAATATTCATATCAATTAGAGATCGTTGAAGCTAATAATACCTTGGTTGGTATTAATACGGCTTTACCCAATAAACTTGCATTGGAAGCAATTCAAAATGGGCTATTACCAGAATTAAGTGGATATAAAACGATTTTGAAGGAACAACGCTATGGCACAAAGTCACGTATTGACTTTCTCTTGCGTGATAGCATCCTTCCTGATTGTTACCTAGAAATCAAAAATGTCCATTTCATTCGCACAAAAGGATTAGCAGAATTTCCTGATACTGAAACAAAACGCGGAACGCGTCATCTTGATGAGCTTATAAAAATCGTGCAACAAGGAAAACGAGCCGCTATGCTCTACATAATTCAACGTGAAGACTGCTCCGCTTTTGCAATCTGCCATGACATCGATCCTACTTATGGAAGCAAATTTGATTTAGCACTAAAATCAGGGGTAGAATTTTATGCTGTAAAATGTCACGTAAGTGTAGAAGGTATTTTTCCGATTCATCGCGTAAAAATAGAAAATAGAAAAAATAATGGTTAATTATATTGAATATAACAAAATACCCTTAAGTTTTAATGGACAAATCCGCATTTTCGACGACCACGTTTTTAATAAAATGCGTGAGGTTGGTCGCATTGCTGCAGAATGTCTTGATGCTCTTACAGATATCATTAAGCCTGGTGTTACCACACAAGAAATTGATGATTTTGTATTTGTTTTTGGTGTTGAGCGAGGAGCTCTTCCGGCTGACTTGAATTATCATGGATACAACCATTCTTGCTGTACATCGATCAATCATGTTGTTTGTCATGGCATTCCTAATAAAAGACCATTACAAGAAGGTGATATTGTTAATGTTGATGTAACTTTTATTCTCGATGGTTGGCATGGAGATTCAAGCCGCATGTATCCTGTTGGAAAAATTAGACGAGCTGCAGAACGTTTACTAAAAATAACCCATGAATGTCTTATGAGAGGAATTGCTGTAGTTAAACCTGGAGCAACTACAGGTGACATTGGCGCAGCAATTCAACGCTATGCAGAATCTGAACGTTGCTCAATCGTGAGAGATTTCTGCGGACATGGTATCGGTCAACTTTTTCATGATGTACCCAATATTCTACATTATGGAAACCCTGGGGAAGGGATAGAACTTAAACAAGGCATGATGTTTACAATTGAACCCATGATCAACCTTGGAAAACCACAAGTTAAAATTTTATCTGATGGCTGGACGGCTGTTACGCGTGATAGATCTCTTACAGCACAATACGAACATACAATTGGTGTAACAAATGAAGGGTGTGAGATATTTACCCAATCTCCTAAAGACATTTTTTATATTTCAAATTCATATGCCTAAATAAATGTAGAAATATTATGGCTAAAAAAGGAAATAATAAGGAGAACAGCCAAAGCAGCAACATTGCGCTAACACTGGATTCCCCACTTAGCTCAATACCAGAAAAGAAAAATGCGAAGATTCAAAAGAATTCGCAGACACATAAGCATTATCAGGGACATCGTGAACGTCTGCGAAAACGTTATTTAAAGACAAAAGGAGATGCAATTGAAGATTATGAATATCTTGAATTATTGCTTTTTCGTACTATCCCTCGAGCAAACACAAAACCAATAGCTAAGAACTTGATAAAACGTTTTGGTTCATTAGCTGATGTGTTGGGTGCTGATATTCACCTGCTTCAAGAAGTTCATGGATGTGGCCCAGCGACTGCAATCGATTTAAAAATTATTTCAGATGTCGCTGGACGTCTTGCTCGCGCGCAATTGTTTAAACGTGATATTTTTTCATCGTGGGATAAAGTATTAGCTTATTGTAAAGCTGTCATGGCTCATGAAACACGCGAACAGTTTCGTATCTTATTTCTTGATAAGAAAAATGGATTACTTGCTGACGAAGTACAACAAACTGGAACTATTGATCATACTCCTGTCTATCCTCGTGAAGTAATTTCTCGAGCTTTGCAATTGTCAGCATCAGGACTCATTTTAGTTCACAATCACCCCTCTGGTGAATCTACACCTTCTCAAGCAGATATATCAATGACATATAGACTAAAAGATGCCGCAAATGCATTAGGCATTGTTATTCATGATCATCTTATTATCGGTCGTAACAACTACACAAGCTTTAAAGCATTGAAACTTATATGAAGTTTTCTAACCCATCCAACCTATTAGATACCACTAATATCTCCCACCCAATTTTTTTCAAAAGATTCTTGTAGTATAAATTATGAACAAGACATTAGAAGAGTTCTGGTCATGTAAATAAACTTCATTCAGTTACTTGTAGTTTTTTAATTTTCTAAATCTATATCTAATATAGCCATTGAAAAGTTGTATGATAATCCGTCCTCATCTTCATCTCGATAGATGATACCCAAAAATTCATCCCTAATATAAACTTCACAAGAATCATCCTTTTTAGGTCGTTCTCTTACCTGTAATGTTGAATTTTGGAATGTATTTTTAAAATAATTGTCGAGTTTTTTTATTTCATCAGCATTCACTACACTCTCCTATCTTTTAAATTATCAACGAATTTCTTTTTGGCACATAAAATGCATTCATAAATTTTATAAAGATCATAAAAACCTTGATTTTATTATACTAAGATTAAAATCAACTTAACCTTTTATGAAATATCCTTTATTGAAAAGCCAATTATTTTAAAATATACTCGGATAATTCTAAAAATAAAACAGTGAATACCAATCACTATAATTTTTAAACTGCTCTTTCAGTGACTGCGCTAAACATAAATTAATATGTAAAAGCTACTTTCCACGAAGTGAGATAGTTAAAACTTTTAAAGTTATTTAGATACAATAAAAGTTTTAAATAGGCGTTTTCAAAATAAAAATACCAGATTATTTTTATTACCGATCCAAACTCAATAATTTTCAAACAATAGGATAACGAGAAAGAAAATCAATAACGCCTTTTTTATAGACTTTATCTCCCACAGCAAGCATATGATCTCGACCAGGTATTGATAGCGATTCGCCATGGGGCAATAATGCAGCTAACGGCTCTGGCGCACCACCGATCTCATCCGATGAACCAACAGCAACAAGTGTAGGTTGCTTAATTTTGTAGACTTCATCTGCCGTTAATTCTTGTTTTGATGTGATAACACACGCAGCAAGAGCACGTTTATCACTTTTAGTTTTATCTGCAAATTTACGAAACATTAAACCGCGCGGATCTGTAATAGTAGAAATATCTTTTGCTAAAAGAGCCTCAGAGACAGGTCTCCAATCCCCTGCCCCTGTTACCATACCAATACCTAAACCACCAAAAATAACACTATGTACATATGTTGGATACAAAAGAGCCATAAATGCACTGATTCTAGCACCCATAGAATATCCCATAACATGAGCTTGAGATAATTTTAAATGTTGTAGCAATTTAACCGCATCGCCAGCCATAGCTTGAGGTGTATAAAAAGAAGGATCATAGCTCTTATCTGAATCTCCATGCCCACGATTATCAAGAGCAATAACACGATATCCTGCTTCAGTAAGAGTACGAAACCAACTCGTCGCATACCAATTTATACGTGCAGAAGAAGCAAAACCGTGAATTAATAAAACAGGAGAACCCTCTCCTTCTTCTCGGTAAGCAAAGCGCAAACCATCGTATTCAAAAAAACAAACATTTTCAGCTGTCATTCTTATTACTTTCACACTCTCCACAAATAACGGGATGAAGAACTCGTTGCCCCCTTTTTATCTTTTTTTCAGAAACTTCACCAGCATTAACTTCAATAACAAAAGCAGCAGGAACTTTTGACGAAATTATATCTTTCGAAAATGGGGAAGTATTCTCAACAATCGAAACGATTAATCCTTCAGCGTTCAAAAAAATCATATCTAAGGGTAAAGGTGTATTCGCCATCCACATAAGCATTTCCCTCTCATCCCTTAAATTATCATTGACCTGATTCCTAAAAAGCATGGCACGGTCACGTGGAAAATTAGTACGATACATTAAACCAGCTGCTGATTGAGATGCGGTAAAAGCAAGTTCTACTTTATACGAAAAAATATCTTCTTTTGTTTGTATTACTAATAGAACTGGGTGAACAGGAATATTTATAGGCTTTTTTATCATAGCCACACCAGTTATTAGTATAAAAAGCAGTGCCAACTGAAGAATTTTTCCTTTTTTTAGAATCCTCAACATTTTCATCTTCACCCACACACTGCCTTTAAATAAAACAAAACCCAAAGACTTTTAAAAGCTAAATCAAAATAAGATAGACAATTCAGTGTGTAGCAAAAGGAATCCCAATATCTGGATAAATTTCTGCTGTCATCAAGCCTTTCTCCCCTTTACCAAAACGGATAAGAACGACCTGACCAGAACGAAGCTCTGCCAAACCAAAACGACGCAACGTCTCCATATGTATAAAAATATCTTCTGTTCCTTGTCCTCGGCTAAGAAAACCGAATCCTTTATCGCGATTAAACCACTTAACAATTGCACGCTCTAAACCACTCTCTGGAGTCACAATAACATGCGTACGTGCTGGAATTTCTGATGGATGAACAGCTGATGAGCAATCTATAGACTTCACTTGAACACACTTCAACCCTCGCTCAGTTTTTTCAACAGCACAAACAATCTTCGCCCCTTCCAATGCTGTCTGAAAGCCATCTCTTCGCATCACAGTAACATGCAATAATATATCTGAGAATCCAGGCAAATCAGGTAAAATAAACCCATAGCCTTTACTTCCATCAAACCACTTAATGACGCCACTAATCTCAATAATTTCACCACAAGCGCCTAAGCTGTCTTCGGACATGAAATGATCTTTTAATGCATCCTTACTCGTCATAATAAAACGTGATCCTGTTAGGTCTAAATTACACCACATTGATTCTTTCGTGTAAGTAAATATCGTTCCTACATTAACACGCAAGTCCCAAGATAAGATTTCCCCATATTGTCGCATCTCGTGTGTTTAATCATCTCGAATATTTATATAGATCCATAAAAACATTTTAGAATATGTTTTACATTCTTATTAACAGAGAGATGATACGAAATATTTTTACACTGTGATATTTTCATGAATGAAACTTGCATAATGAATAAGTTCAAGATAAAGTGAAAAAAATGCAACTAATAAGGGAAGCGTTCAATGCAATTGAGGAAATTTTTTTCTATAGTCGCTGCTATAATGATACTTGGAGCAAATGTTCATGCGAGTGAGTCTGTTAAAACAAATGAGCCTATTAAAATTGGCGTTTACTTGCCTTTAACGGGTCCGTTTGCGTTTGGAGGAGAACTTGAAGGTGCAGGTATAGAGGTAGCACACAGAAAAATTCCAGAAGTATTAGGACGTAAGGTTGAACTCATTGTAGTTGATAACAAATCTGATAAGGTAGAAGCTGCTAATGCCATCATGCGTTTAACTGCTAATGATAAAGTTAGCGCTATCATCGGAAGTTATGGCTCTTCATTATCTTTAGCTGGTGGAGAAGTAGCTGAAAAGGCTAAGACTCCCGTTGTTGCATCTTCAGCAACAAACCCATTAATAACATTAGGTAAAAAGTATTATTTTAGAGCATCTTTCACTGATACTTACCAAGGTGAAAGTGCTGCAACTTATGCGATTCGGACTTTGCATGCAAAGAAAGCAGCTATACTAAAAGATATATCGAGTGATTATGGTGTTGGTCTAGCGAATTACTTCAGTAAATCATTCAAACAATTGGGTGGAGAAATTGTAGCAAATTTAAACTATAATTCTGGAGATCAAGATTTCTCAGCCGCTCTGATGCAAATTATAGCACAAAAACCCGATATCTTATTTATCACATCTTATTTTTCTGAGGGTGCTATTATCTTGAAGCAAGCACGTGAATTGGGAGTGAAATTCCGTATTATGGGAGCCGACGCTATGGATAATCCGGAAACTGTTACAATAGCGGGGGATTCTGCAGAAGGTTTTTTACACACAACACTCGCCTACGATGAGGATATGCCAAATATGTCGAAAGCCGCACAAGAATTTACTGAAGCATGGAAAGAGCTTTACCCTAATCAAAAAACAAATATGAATTCCGTTGCTGGCTATGTAAGCTATACGATGATTATGAAGGCCATTGAAAATGCAGGCAGTGCTAATCGGGAAGACATTACTAGGGAACTTGCAAAATTGAAAGATTTTCAAACACCTTTTGGTAAAATATCTATTGATAAAAACCACAATCCTATAATGCCTGTTGGTGTGATTGAAATAAAAGGTGGAAAACGTGTCTATTTAGGCGAAGTGGAATCTGACGGCTAAAAGATATTTTGGGAAAACAATCATTTAGATAAAAACATGCTATGTATTTTAAGAATTATAAAAAAACAAATTAAGCAAAAACATAGCATTCCATCTTGATAATGTGAAATATGGAAGGATGAGAGATGAGCACTGAAATGTTCATCCAGTATTTTTTTAATGCGCTTGCATTAGGATCGCTTTATGGGCTTATTGCAATTGGTTATACCATGGTTTATGGTATCTTGAGGCTCATTAACTTTGCCCATGGCGATATTTTTATGCTAGGCGCATATTTTGTTTTTTTCTCTACAGTTAGCTTTATGCCTGCGTGGACTGCTGTCCTTCTTCTATCATTGGCCGTTCTCATTTATTATTCGATATTTATAGGATTCAAAAAACGCCCCCAAATTCATTGGGTTGGTGTTTTTCTTATTCTTATTTTGGGGTTTATTTATTATTTTAAAATCTCCCCTCAAGATTTTGCGCCTATTTGGATTGTGGCAGTTTGTTTTTCAGTTTTTATTACAAGTGCGATAGGTATTTCTATAGATCGATTTGCTTATAAACCTTTACGTGATGCCCCTCGTATTTCAGCGCTTGTTGGTAGCATTGGTGTTTCTTTCCTCATTGAAAATTTAGCAACAGTTCTCTTTAGCGGTGTTCCTAAGAGTGTGAAACAGCCAAGTTTTTTTGTAATACCAATTGAATGGCATTTAGGGCAAGATCCAGATAGTATAGTTCGTATCGTTCCCATGTCTATTATTGTTCCTATTGTTTCATTCATTCTTGTTGCTTTATTATTATGGATTGTTAATAATACAAAGCCCGGTCTTGCCATGCGAGCGATCTCTCATAACATTGAAGTTACTCGCTTAATGGGTGTTTCAGTCGATAAGGTTATTGCGTTCACATTTGCTATAGGTTCAGGGTTGGCAGCTGTTGCTGGAATTATGTGGGCTTTACGCTATCCTCAGGTTCAGCCTTATATGGGTGTTTTTCCTGGATTGAAGGCGTTTATAGCTGCTGTTGTCGGAGGCATTGGATCAATTCCAGGAGCAATGTTTGGAGGGCTACTGTTAGGCTTTATTGAAATTATGATTGTTGCCTTCTTTCCCGTTTTATCCGGATATAGAGATGCTTTCGCTTTCGTTTTATTAATTCTTATCCTATTGTTTATGCCTAATGGTTTAATGGGCAAAAAAAATCAGGAGAAAGTTTGATGCCCAAGTCAGCAGAGATTTTTTTATCATTTATCAGTATTGTAGCATTTATAGGTTTTTTATTTTATGCTGATAGTCATTTCAATGACTATACGCTTCGTATCATCAATCTTATAGCTATCAATGCTATACTCGCTATTTCACTTAATTTGATTTATGGCTTTACAGGCATGCTTTCTCTTGGACATGCTGGCTTTATTGCTATCGGCGCTTACACATGTGCAATTTTACTTCTCTCTCCTGAGCAAAAAGAGATAATGTGGATTCTCGAGCCTATAGCTGCACCATTGCATTATATGCAATTACCGTTTTTTGCCGCTGTTATTGTAAGCGGTTTATGTGCAGCAGTTGTAAGTTTATTAATTGCTCTCCCAATATTACGTCTCGGTGGTGATTATCTCGCAATTGCAACATTAGGCTTTGCGGAAATTATTCGTATCGTTATTGTCAATGCTGCTTCCCTAACGAATGGTGCCTTGGGGGTCAAGGGTATACCTCAAAGCGCTACACTATGGTGGAACTATGGTTGGTTGGCATTTACAATCGTTTTTATTGTTCTTTTATTACGAAGTAATACTGGCAATGTATTATGTGCTATTCGCGATGATGAAATTGCTGCAAAAACAATGGGAATCAATGCTTTTTTCTATCGTATCATGTCTTTTACTGTTGGTGCGTTCTTTGCAGGTGTCGGGGGCGCATTGATGGCTGCCCTTATTTCATCTATAGATCCTAAAATGTTTAATTTCTTATTAACTTTTAATATTTTGATGATTGTCGTTGCTGGTGGCCTTGGTTCTATCACAGGCAGTGTTATAGGAAGTATTGTTATTACAATAACGCTTGAATGGTTTCGCGCCATCGAAAACCCAATAGACTTAGGCTTCATACATATTCCGGGAGTTCCAGGTCTGCGTATGGTTATTTTTTCACTTTTGTTGTTAGCAATTATCTTATTTTGGCGAAAGGGGTTATTAGGTCAACGTGAATTTTCATGGAATGGGATTTACTGTTTTTTAACAAAGAGAAAAATTCTTAATAAGGAAAAGCCATGAAAAATACTATCCTTTCTCTTCATGATATCGTAATGAATTTTGATGGATTAATTGCTGTAAATAATGTTAATATGAAAATTGAACAAGGAACAATTACTGGGTTAATTGGTCCAAATGGTGCAGGAAAAACTACTGTTTTTAATATGATTTCTGGTTTTTATGTACCTACAAGTGGAAAAATTCTTTTAAATGGACAAGAGGTTTGTGGACTTTCGCCGCATGTCATTTGTAAACGCCGCATTGCACGAACATTTCAAAATATTCGGCTTTTTTCAGGATTAACAGTATTACAAAATATTATGGTGAGTGCCCACGTTAGGCAAAAACAGCCATGGTTTGCTGCAGCCTTATTTTTACCAAATGCTGTTAAGGAGAAAAATGAGATTTATAAAAGCTCAATGGAACTTCTTGAATGGTTTCAACTTGATCACCTTTCTAACCAGTTAGCAACTACTCTGCCTTATGGTGCGCAACGGCGTTTAGAAATTGCTCGTGCTTTAGCAACAAAACCAAAACTCCTTCTTCTTGATGAGCCTGCTGCAGGTATGAATCCGCAAGAAAGCGAAGAATTAAGACAATTTATAGAAAAAATAAGAGAAAAATTTAATCTTACCATTCTAATCATTGAACATGATATGAAAGTTGTTATGGGGCTTTGCGAGTATATTTATGTGCTAGACTATGGACGCTGCATAGCTGGTGGAACACCCGATGAAATTCGCAATGAACCTAAAGTTATTGAAGCTTATCTTGGTGGAGATATACATGAATATTCTTGAAATAAAAAACCTTCATGTTCATTATGGTAGCATTCAAGCTGTTTATGATCTTTCTATGTCCATCAAAAAGGGAAGCATAGTCACTTTAATCGGGGCTAATGGAGCTGGGAAAAGTAGTATTGCACGCTCTATTGTAGGACTTAACCGATCTGTTACTGGAGACATCATATATAAAAATCAGTCTATTATCAAAAAAAAGTCAGAAGAAATTTTGAGATTAGGCATTGCCCTTAGTCCTGAAGGACGACGTATTATACCTTACTTTACTGTCTTGGAGAATTTGCAATTAGGAGCTTATATTCGTAATGATAAAGAAGGTATTGCTCGCGATATAGAATGGGTATTTGATATGTTTCCACGTTTGCGCGAGAGATCTAAGCAGTTAAGTGGAACAATGTCAGGTGGTGAGCAGCAAATGCTAGCTGTAGGGCGTGCACTTATGAGTAATCCTGATACTGTAATCTTAGACGAACCATCCCTCGGTTTAGCACCACTTCTTGTACAGGAACTTTTTTCAATTATTCGAAAAATTAATGATATGGGGAAGACGGTTCTTCTTATTGAACAAAATGCATTTGCAGCACTTTCCATTGCTGATTATGCCTATGTTCTAGAGGTCGGACAAGTTCTATTTCATGGCGAAGGAAAAGCCATGCTTTCTGATCCACGTGTCAAAGAAGCTTATCTTGGTGGTTGATGATTTTCATAAAGTTTATGTGCGTGCAGCATTAGTTTATAAGGGATCACGCACCTAAATGACATTCTAATAAGCTTTTATTAAATTGCAGCGTGGATTTTATTTAAGGATTTTAATTCATCATCTCCTCGCACTTTCAAGGAAATACTTCCTCAAAACCAAGTTGTTTAAGACAAAAAACCAGACTTTTTAATTTATCCCCACCAGTTTTTAGCACTTAACGTACCTGCTGCCTGTTCTATAACATAAGCCATTTGGAAAAGAACTTCCTCTGCAAAAGGCTTCCCAATTAATTGTAATCCTAGGGGTAAATCATCTAATGACAAACCTGCAGGAACAGAAATTCCTGGTAAACCTGCCATATTAACTGGCACAGTAAAAATATCACTAAGATACATTGTTACAGTACCATTTTTTACTTTTTCATCAAAAATACCAAAAGCTGGCGTTGGTGTTATAGGTGTTAAAATAACATCGATACCATCTGCAAAACATTGATCAAAGTCACGTTTTATTAATGTTCGTACTTTCTGAGCTTGAAGATAATATGCATCATAGCACCCTTCCGAAAGAACATAAGTGCCAATTAAAATACGCCGCTTAACTTCATCACCAAAACCTACCGAACGAGTATTTTCATACATTTCAGTGATATCTTTTCCTGGAACACGGAGTCCAAAACGAACACCATCATAGCGCGCTAAATTAGAAGACGCTTCTGCAGAAGCTACTATATGATAAGCGGGCAAAGCATATTTTATATAGGGTAATGAAATATTGACGATCTCTGCTCCTGCTTCTTTCAGCCAATTCATACCTGTTTTCCACAGATCAAGAATTTCATTTGATATTCCTTCAATATAACATTCTTTTGGAATACCAATTTTCATTCCTTTGATAGATTGGCCAATATAACTTTCATAATCAGGGACTGGCAAATTAACGGAAGTTGAATCTTTTTCATCAAAAGATGCCATTGATTTAAGCATAATTGCACAATCACGTACATCACGCCCTATAGGACCTGCCTGATCAAGTGAGGAAGCATAAGCTACAATTCCCCATCGTGAACACCGCCCATAGGTTGGCTTTATCCCAACACTGCCAGTGAAAGCTGCTGGCTGACGGATTGATCCTCCAGTATCAGTTCCTGTTGCACCTGCACAAAGTCGCGCCGCAACAGCAGCTGAAGACCCTCCTGAAGAACCACCTGGAACAAGCTTATCATCGGATCCTTTTTTTCTCCATGGATTAATAACTGAACCATAACATGATGTTTTATTGGCAGAGCCCATAGCAAACTCATCCATATTGAGCTTACCTAACATAACTGCTCCATCTTTCCATAAATTAGCAGTCACGGTTGATTCATATTTTGGTTTAAAATTATCAAGAATATATGAACAGGCTTGAGTATGAACACCTTTTGTTGCAAAAAGATCCTTAATTCCCAATGGGATTCCCTCTAAGATACCACCCTGCCCTTTAGTCAAGCGGTTATCTGATTCGGTAGCCATTTTTATTGCTTGTTCTGCTGTTATCGCCACATACGCATTCAAAGTCGGGTTGGCCAAATCAATAGCCTTTAAATAAGCCTCTGTTAATTCAGTTGCTTTAAAATCTTTTTTTGTTAAAGAATCACGGGCTTGTGCAATTGTTAAGGTTGTTAAATCAGTCATATTGATTCTCAAATTTTTAAAATATAATAAAGTTACTCGACAACTTTTGAGACGAGAAAGAAGTGTTCTTCGGTAACAGGCGCATTTGCCACGATATCCTCCGCTTTATTACCATCTGTGACACTATCTTCACGCATTCGCAAAACCATCGGAATCATTGATATTAACGGCTCAACTCCACTAACATCAACTTCATTAAGTTGTTTTACAAAATCTAGCAGAACATTGAACTCCTTTGTCATACGTTCTACTTCATCATCATGGACAGCAATACGTGCTAAATGTGCCACTCGCTTGACTGTTTCTTGATTAACAGACATACTACGCCTTTCTTCTTTCTTATTTCGACGTTTATATATTCATGCTTTGGCTATACAAGGCTGTGTTTGCAAGCGCAAGAACATTGATATCTCAAATAAAAAATATAAATTCAAATCTTCAATATTAAAAAACTTAAATTATAAATCACATGACCATTATTAACATAGATGAAGCTACTACATATCTTTTGCCTAAACAAACAATAGCAGGCTTGGATTTGGGCACAAAGACTATTGGAATTGCAATTTCTGATATCAGTTTAACTTTTTCAAATCCACGTCCTACATTCCACAGAAAAAAATTTACACTGGATGCTCACGCACTTGTACAAATTTTTAATAAAGAAAATGTGGGTGTTGCTGTTATTGGTTTACCCCTTAACATGGATGGAAGTAGCGGTTCTCGTGTTCAAGCAACCAAGACGTTTGTCAGTAACATGGCTGCTTACACAAAAGTTCCATTTATTTTTTGGGACGAACGCTTATCAACGATTGCTGCACAACGCTACCTTTTAGAAATGGATGTATCGCGCAGAAAAAGAGCAGCCCGTATAGACTCAGCGGCAGCTGCTTTTATATTACAGGGTGCTCTTCATAGAATCAAAGCCATTCATCAAACGGAAGGATAAAGGACATTCAGCAAATGCCCTGCATTATATCGTGCAATGAGCATACCGTAAGAAGATCTCCATTGCCCTCCAAGGCGACTTTCCATATAGGCATTTGCAACATGCTCTATATCGACATTATTTAACGACGCAGCTGCAGCTGCGTACGCAACTTGTTCAACAAAAAACCTGCCTGCTCCCTCATTTGTCGATGCCATATTTACTGCAGACTTGATAATTTCAATTGCCCGAGGCCCTGCTGGTCCAATATCAAGTGCAATTTTTTCTAATAATTTCTGGAACAACCCAGGTGCTTTTTCAGCTATTAGGATTGCATCCTTTACCAATTGATTAGCAGAGCTATTTCTAACAATTCGTGCAGGCCCACTACACAACATTTGTGATAACGGATTGCCCTCTATAAAGCCCTCTGTCCCAAGCTGGGCAATAATTTCACCAATAATAGGTATAACTAACTGACTCACATGATAAGCAATGATAGGCGTCATAATGCGTGCAAAAGCCGCTTCAAATCGATCATTTGCAGCATTATCAAACGCCCGCGCCAAACGAAAAACTAATGCTTGTGAAGCGGCAATATCAAGTGCAATATCTGCAAAAATACGTTCTGTTAATGGTGGTAAAGGCTGATCCTGCATCTTTTGTCGAAAAAAATCTATGCCAAATTGTAAAGCTGCTCGCAAAACACCTGCTGATATTACTGATTGATCAAAACGCATCATAGTTTCGATATCTTTAATGACCTTAGTGCCCTCTCCAGCATTCCCCAAAAGCCAGCCATAACTTCCCTGAAAATCAACAACACCTTCTGGCATTGAGGTTTCTCCAGAACGCTGTAATAAATGGCGAACCGATATGGCACCATTTAATGCACCATTTTCCTGAAAACGTGGAACTAGAAAGCAGCTTAAATGACCTTTTAACTCCGCGCTAACAAGATATCCATCAACTATAGGGTTAATAACATTAGTTTTTATGACATTCAAACGATATAGATCGCGTCCCATTTTTTCATCAAAAGAAACCTTTTGAACACTTGGAAAATTGAAAAAATATTTTTCATGCTTCTCAACATTATCAAAAGCACAGGTAAGCGAAGCTGCCTTTTTGTCATTAATAGGTTTTGGTGATACATCATATTCACGTGATAGGAGTGAATTTTGCCACTTTTTGAATAACTCAACATCACTAATTAATACTGCAATAGCTGCACTTGTTATAATCGCCTCATTCAAATGCCCTGTTTCTAAACTAGCAGATAAAGCCAAACGAATAGCACGGGCTTGATAGCGTACCCCATTTTCTGATGCCGTATTTTCCCAAAGTGAAGTGATTAAACCAGCTTGTCTGGAATATTGTTGTAGTGCTCGATAAGAAGAGTGTATCTCCAATTGTTCTGTCAGCTTTCCCCACCCATCATTATAACGCAATATTGGCCGATAACGATTTGCCAAATATGAAAGATCTCGTGCTTCATGACTAGCTACAAAGTCTCCCATTTCTTCAAAGCTTGCTAATAAAAATGAAGGTAAAGTAGAGGCAATACGAAACATAAGCGTATCACTAAGAAATGCATTTTTTCGGCGGATATTTTGCGCAGACGCGGCACTCATAGGCATATTCCTATTATTTAAATCATTCGTATATCATAGATTATTCATTTTTTTGCAATTAAAAAACATTTATCACACTCAAACAATGTGATAAATGTTGCTTAATCTCTTTAAACAGAGATAGAAAAGACTGCTATGACTCAAAATAATTTTTTTCCGATTTTTCCCTACCAACACCTTTTAGGCATTAAAGATCTAAATGTGCAAGATCTTCGCATATTACTAGATCGTGCAAATGCAAATGTCATCCTTTCTACAGAAAGTGATAAAAGAAAATCTACACTACGTGGGCGCACACAAATTAACCTTTTCTTTGAAGCTTCCACGCGAACACAATCTTCTTTTGAATTAGCTGGAAAACAGTTAGGAATAAACGTTATAAATATTGCTATTAGCAACTCATCTGTAAACAAAGGAGAAACATTAATTGATACAGCAACAACCCTCAATGCAATGAAGCCAGACATACTTGTCATTCGTCATAGTTGTGCTGGAGCAGCTGCTTTGTTAACTCAAAAAGTTGATTGTTGCGTAATTAATGCTGGTGATGGTGCACATGAACATCCAACACAGGCTTTATTAGATGCTTTGACCATTGAGAGAACAAAGGGTTATCTTGCAGGACTAACTGTTGCAATTTGTGGTGATATTTTACATTCACGTGTCGCGCGTTCCAATATCCTCTGTCTCAATACTTTAGGAGCACGTGTACGCGTTGTAGCTCCCTCAACACTTTTACCTGCAGGAATCGAAAATATGAGTGTTGAAGTTTTTAATACAATGAAAGAAGGCCTTAAAGATGCTGATGTCGTTATGATGTTGCGTTTACAACATGAGCGCATGACAGGAGCCTTTATTCCATCTATTCGTGAATATTTCCATTATTTTGGCTTACATAAAAAAAATTTAGCTTATGCTAAAAGTGATTGCATTATTCTGCACCCTGGCCCAATAAATCGTGGTGTAGAAATCTCATCTGATATAGCAGATGGATTGCAAAGCATGATTCATACTCAAGTAGAGATGGGAGTTTCTATGCGTATGGCTGTCATAGAAGCTTTATTGGATTCACGCCTTAACGGAAGTAGAGAAAAAAATGACCAAGCCAATCGTTTTTAAAAATGCTCGTATCGTTGATCCTTCTCGTACAATTGATGAAATCGGTACAGTTATTGTTGAAAATGGACTGATAACAGCCGCTGGAAAAGAAGCCCAAAATCAAGGAGCTCCAGAAGGAGCAGAGGTTGTTAATGCACAAAACAAAGCAATTTTACCTGGACTTGTTGATGCCCGCGTCTTTATTGGGCAAGGAGGCGGAAACCCCAGTGAAGCAATTGCATCAGCAAGCCAATCTGCAGCAGCAGGCGGAATTACTTCCTTCCTCATAATGCCAGATACATATCCTATCACAGATGATGTTGCATTTATTAAATTCATTACCTACACAGCAAATGAAAAATCATTGGTCAATGTTTACCCTACTGCTGCTATCACTCAAGGTTTTAATGGACAGCAAATAAACGAATTTGGATTATTAAAAGACGCAGGAGCAATTGCTTTTAGTGAAGGAAAGAAAACACTTCAAAGTTCATCTGTTATGCGACGTGCGATGACTTATGCGCGCGATTTTGACGTTACATTAATACACGAAACGCAAGATAGTGACCTTACAGGGCAAGGTGTTATGAATGAAGGTTTGTTAGCGAGCTGGCTTGGTTTTTCTGGAATACCTCGTGAAGCAGAAGTCATTCCTCTTGAAAGAGATTTGCGACTGGCAGCACTAACACAGACGCGCTATCATGCTGCCCAAATATCGACAGCTATGTCTGCGGATGCCATTCGTTTAGGAAAGAAACGTAATGCAAAAATTTCTGCAGCTGTATCGATTAACCACTTATCTCTTAATGAAAACGATATTGGTGAATACCGTACTCTTTTTCGTTTAATGCCTCCATTACGCGCAGAAGAAGATCGTATCGCAATGATTGAAGCGATAAAAGATGGAACGATAGATATTATCGTTTCTTCCCATGACCCTCAAAATGCTGATAAAAAAAATTTACCGTTTAGTGAAACAACCACAGGCGCTATTGGCATGGAAACTTTATTGAGTGCAGCCTTACGCCTTTATCATGATACAAGCATATCTTTGCTACGATTAACCGAACTTTTGTCAACAGCACCTGCAAAGCTTTTTGGACTCAATGCAGGAACACTGAAAAAAGGTGCTTATGCAGATCTTATTTTAGTTGATCTTGATGAGCCATGGGTAGTCTCTGCAGATAAACTTTATTCACATTCAAAAAATACACCTTTTGATAATGCACGCTTTCAGGGAAAAGTTCTTCAAACCTTTGTTAAAGGGCAGTCAGTTTTTAAATTGGATCAATAAAATTAAATGAGATTTTTAATGAATGAAGCAATAACCTTTTTTCAGTCTAATATATGGTTAATCTTTTTGATATCTTATTGCATTGGATCTATTCCATCTGGGTTACTTGTTACACGGTTTTGCAAACTTGGCGATGTGAGAACAATTGGTTCTGGAAATATTGGAGCAACAAATGTCTTGCGAACAAAAAATAAAAAAGCAGCTGCTCTTACTCTTATTTGTGATGTATTGAAGGGAACTGTTGTTATTTTCATTGCAAAATCTTTAATTTATCCAGCAAAATATGATATCTTTATTATTTTAGCTGGATTTTGTGCTTTTTTGGGACACATTTTTCCAATATGGCTTAAATTTAAAGGTGGCAAAGGTGTTGCTACTTATTTGGGCGTGTGTTTGGGAATTTACTGGCCAGCAGCAGTTGTTTTCGTCATTACGTGGATGATGCTTTTTCTACTTACACGCTATTCTTCACTATCTGCACTCGTTGCGGTTATTATAACTCCCGTATTTTTTTATTTTTCCTATACTCATTTTTATACCTGTTGTATGATGATAGTGATGAGTGTGCTCGTCATTATAAAACATTACGCTAATATTGGCAGGTTATTAACTGGAAAAGAAAGTAAGATTGGCATTTGAAATGGGGATAAAGAAGGGGATCTTGCTCACTGATCGTCAACGCCTAAATTGGTTAAGATTGTTGCGTAGCCAAAATATTGGGGCAGTTAGTTTTCGTAATTTAATTGATCATTATAAAACAGCAGAAAATGCTCTAATTGCACTTCCTGAGCTTAGTAAAAATGGCGGTCTTTCTACACCTATCCGCATCGCAACATTAGAAGACGCTGAAAAAGAAATGCAAGAAGCCGAAAGATTAGGTATTCGATTTGTCTGTATAGGAGAACCAGATTATCCACCACTTCTCAAGGTAACAGAAGCTTCACCACCACTTATTGCCATAAAAGGTAATGTCTCAGCTTTTCAAAAACCTTCTGTTGGAATTGTTGGTTCTCGGAACGCTTCAGCCGCTGGTAAAAAATTAACTGCTCAATTTGCTCATTTTCTTGGGAATGCCGGCTTTGCTATTATTTCTGGATTAGCTCGTGGAATCGATAGCATTGCTCATCAAGCAAGTCTGCCAACAGGTACAGTTGCAGTTATGGCTGGTGGAGTTGATCAAATCTATCCTCCTGAAAACAAAAAATTATACGAAGATATTATCGCAAATGATGGAGCAATTATCAGTGAAATGCCGATTAATTGGAAGCCGCGCGCAATCGACTTTCCGAGAAGAAATCGTATTATCGCAGGTTTATCACTTGGTCTTTTAGTTGTAGAAGCTGCTATGAAATCAGGATCCTTAATCACAGCGCGCCAAGCCGCCGAAATAGGACGATTAATTTTCGCTATTCCCGGCTCTCCACTTGACCCAAGATCAGTCGGAACAAATAACCTCATCAAAGATGGTGCTTCTCTGACAACTCATCCCTCTGATATTGTAGAAGCACTTACACCACTTATTCCAAATTCTGTGAATCCTCAGCTCAATTTTTTTGCAGAATCAACCCCGTTTCAGCTTCAAAATGCGAACTTGGAATCACACGACCAAAAAACCAATAATCCTTCCTCAATTGGCAATGAAGCAGAACGCGCGGCTATCCTCTCATCCCTATCAACAACTCCAATAGATTTAGATACACTCAGTACCCATTCAGGTGTTTCATTACAAAACCTTTATCTCCTATTGGTTGAACTCGATCTCGCTGGTAAGCTTACTCGACACTCTGGTGGTTATGTGTCATTGTCGAATTCGGATCCTCCCTAAGAGCCTCAGCACTATTAATAATGCTCTGTCCTTCTTTAGCCACCATATCTAAAAGCAGCGCTAGAAGTGGACTACGAGTTTGACGTGCCATCAAGTTCATTTGTTTTGACATATCCGTGATATATTGGATAACTTTTAAATGATTTACAAACATAATCCTCTATCCTTGAGTATTTTCCCCCCACCTCTCAATAGACGTCATCTTATTATTTCGCCGTATTTTTTGTATTAACCGTGGAAAATAAATTATACAGTCTCATATAGGGCGTATTTAAATAATAACAACAAAAAGTTGTATAATATTACGTACTCTTAACCAATTGCTATTAGCTATTCCTGTGAAAGGAATTTATAGAGTAAGTTTATATTTCAACATTCAGGTAAAATTATGAATATCGTTATCGTTGAATCGCCAGCAAAAGCAAAAACAATTAATAAATACCTTGGATCTAAATATAAGGTAGTTGCATCATTTGGACATGTGCGTGACTTATCTGCGAAAAATGGCTCCGTTTTGCCTGATAAAAACTTTGCTATGAAATGGGATATTAATACTGCTGCTGCTAAACGTTTGAATGAAATAGCAAAAGCAGTTAAAGAGGCTGATAGCCTTATCTTAGCAACAGACCCCGACCGCGAGGGAGAAGCTATTTCATGGCATATTTTAGATGTTCTTAACCAAAAAAAAGTTCTCAATGATAAACCCGTCAAACGGGTTGTATTCAATGCAATCACCAAAAAATCCGTACTTGATGCCATGAATAATCCACGTGATATTGATATATCACTTGTCGATGCTTACCTTGCGCGTCGCGCGCTCGATTATCTTGTCGGCTTTACGCTCTCACCTGTTTTATGGCGCAAACTTCCTGGTGCACGTTCAGCTGGCCGCGTTCAATCAGTTGCTTTACGCATTATTTGTGACCGTGAATTAGAAATAGAGCACTTTATCAAAGAAGATTATTGGTCGCTTATAGCACACTTAAAAACTATTCGAAATGACGGATTCCAAGCAAAACTAACAATGTTCAATCAAAAAAAGATTGGCAGACTTGATATTAAATCTCAAGAACAAGCAGATCAGATTCTGCTTGCGTTGGAGAAGGCGAAATATCGCATATTAAGCGTTGAATCAAAGCCTACAAAGAGAAATCCGGCTCCTCCATTTACAACCTCTACTTTACAGCAAGCAGCCTCTTCAAAATTAGGTTTTTCTGCCTCTCGTACCATGCAGATTGCCCAAAAACTTTATGAAGGGGTAGAAATTAATGGAGAAATGGCAGGGCTTATTACTTATATGCGTACGGATGGTGTACAAATAGCACCAGAGGCCATTGATTCAGCACGAAAAATGATAAATGAATTTTTTGGTAGTAATTATGTTCCTGAAAAACCACGTTTTTATTCATCAAAAGCAAAGAACGCACAAGAAGCACATGAAGCCATACGCCCAACAGACTTTCAACGTACACCTAATGAAATAGGCAGTTTTCTTGATAGCGATCAAGCAAAACTGTATGAATTGATATGGAAGCGAGCTATTGCTAGCCAGATGCGTTCTGCTGAAATTGAACGTACAACTATAGAAATTGAAGCACAACAAGAAGACAATCACGCAAATTTACGTGCAATAGGCTCTGTGATTCGTTTTGATGGATTCATTTCTGTCTATACTGACCAAAAAGATGAAGAAAAAGATGAAGAAAATGAATCAACACATCTACCACAAATTAATACTGGCGAATCACTTGAAAAAAATAAGGTTGAAGCTACACAACATACCACAGAACCCCCTCCTCGTTATTCTGAAGCCTCATTAATTAAAAAGCTCGAAGAATTAGGAATTGGCCGACCTTCAACTTATGCGTCCACATTGGCAACGCTTTGTGATCGTGGGTATATCATGATTGATAAAAGAAAGCTTATTCCTGATGTAAAAGGACGTATTGTCACAGCATTTCTCGAAAATTTCTTTAATCGTTATGTAGAATATAGTTTTACAGCAGATCTCGAAGAAAAATTAGATCTTATATCGGATGGAAAGCTTTCCTGGAAAGATGTTTTACGTGATTTTTGGGATGAGTTTAATGCATCTATTGCTAACATCCAAGAATTACGTATCACAAACGTTCTTGACGTTTTAAATGTGACATTAGCACCTCTTGTATTTCCCTCACGTGAAGATAAAAGTGATGCTCGTTCTTGCCCTCTTTGCTCAGATGGGCAGCTATCATTAAAGCTAGGTCGTTATGGTGCATTTGTTGGCTGTTCCAATTATCCCAACTGCAAATATACACGCCAACTTGGCACAGATACAGAAGAAGAGAATGAAGCCATTCGTAATGATGAACCTATCATACTTGGTGTCGATCCTAAAACAGGAAAGGATATCTCTCTTCGTAGTGGCCGATTTGGACCCTATATTCAACTTGGTGAAGGAAAAGAAGCGAAGCGTGCAGGATTACCAAAAGAATGGCAAGCAGAAAATATCACTTTTAATAAAGCTTTAGCCTTAATATCTCTGCCTCGTGAAATTGGAATTCATACTGAGACAGGTAAAATAATCACAGCCACAATTGGGCGCTATGGTCCATACCTTAGTCATGATGGGCAATATGCACCTCTTGTTCATGTGGATGAGATTTTTGATATTGGCATTAATAGAGCTGTGACAGTGCTTGCCGAAAAACAAGAAACTAAAACAAAGCGGAGTAAGACTGCATCTGCAGCATTAGTAACATTAGGAGAACATCCAAATGGAGGAACTATTACTATACGTAATGGACGTTACGGCCCGTATATTAATTGGAATAAAATTAATGTAACATTGCCAAAAGATAGAGATCCCGTTAGTTTTACTCTTTCAGAAGCATTAGGACTTATATTAGCTAAAGCATCCGATAAAAAAGCTACTTTGAAAAAAGATTCTTCTAAAACAAAAGAGACATAGGTTTTGGCTAAAGGCGAAAAAAAAACAAAATATTTTCAATTGCGTAATATAGAATATCTACCTGATAAAGCAGAGATTCTTGCCTTTATCAATGATAACCCTGACCGCTCAAATAAGCGTGAAATTGCCAAAGCTTTTAACTTAAAAAGCAATTCTCGTATCTGGTTAAAAGATATATTGCGCAATTTAAAAAATGATGGCTTAATCCCTAAAAAGCGTAAGAAAACAATAACTAAAGAAAAGTTACCTCCTGTTGCATTGGTAAAAATTAGCGGACGCGATAAAGATGGCAGTCTTATTGCACAACCTCTTGAATGGAAAACTGAGCCAAAACCAAAAATTGAAATACTCCCTTTCTCCCGTGGAAAAGAAATAAAAATTGGTGTTGGAGATCACATCCTTGCAAAAATTATTAGAAATAAATCTCCTCAAGACGCTCTTTATACAGGACAGATTATTCGCAAAATCGATGTACCCCCCAAAAATACAATTGGTGTAGTCAAAAAATTAGAAAATGGCCAATGGAGGCTTGAACCCATAGAACGTAAAATTAACGAACTGATTATTGATACACCTTTAGAATTTGATATAAAATCTGGTGATCTCGTTGAAGTTGAAATTAAAAAAAACACTGGTTATAAACCGAGCAGTGCAAAAATAAAGAATGTTTTAGGACATATTGATAACGAAAAAACACTCTCACTGATTGCTCTTCTTTCTAAAGGAATTCCTTATGTTTTCCCTGAAGATGTTCTTGAACAGGTAAAAAATACAAAACCTGCCAATATAGACAATCGTGAAGATTGGCGGCAATTACCACTTGTTACAATTGACCCACCAGAAGCAAAGGATCACGATGACGCGGTTTATGCAACAAGAGATGAAGACCCTGCAAATAGTGGTGGGTGGATTGTTATCGTAGCAATTGCAGATGTTTCTTACTATGTTAAAACGGGTAGTCCCTTAGATAAAGAAGCGTTCAAACGAGGAAATTCTGTTTATTTTCCCGATTACGTTGTACCAATGCTTCCAGAACGTATTTCTAATAATTTATGTTCTATGCGTGAAGGAAAAGACAGACCAGCTTTAGCTGTTCGTATGATTTTTGATGCAAATGGTAATAAACAAAAACATAGCTTTCACCGTGTTATGGTGCACGTAGTAGCAAAATTATCTTATCAAGAAGTACAGTCAGCCATTGATGGAAATATAAATGAAAAAATGGCTCCCCTTCTTAAAACCGTTTTACAACCATTGTGGGGTGCCTACTTTACCCTTAAACCTGCACGTAATCGTAGACAACCACTAGAATTGGAAATAGCAGAAAAAAAGATTATTCTTGATAAAAATGGTTGTATCAAAGATGTTGTGATAGAAGCACACCTAGAAGCACATCGCTTAATTGAAGAGTTCATGATACAAGCTAATATTGCAGCTTCTGAAACATTAAAAGAACATCATCAGCCTCTCATTTATCGTGTTCATGATCAACCTTCCCTTGCAAAACAAGAAATATTGCGAACTTTTCTTAAAAGTTTGGGAATATCACTTTCTCGAGGAATAAAACTTACATCTGCACATCTTAATAGTATTTTAGCAAAAGTTACGAATACCCAACAACAAGAATTAGTTAACCAAGTAATTCTACGCTCACAATCTCAAGCGGAGTATAATCCTAAAAATATCGGTCACTTTGGTCTAAATCTGCGTAATTATACACATTTCACATCACCAATCCGCCGTTATGCTGATCTGATTATTCATCGAGCTCTCATTAAAGCACTCAAATTAGGAAATGACCAATTAATAGATGCACAAGAACAAAATCTTGTAGAAATCTCTAAACAAATTTCTTTATATGAACGTCGTGCAATGATAGCTGAAAGAGAAACTATTGATCGTATTGTTGCCCAATATTTAATGAACAAAATTGGCTATACCTTTACAGGTCGAATTTCCGGAGTTACAAAAGCAGGGCTTTTTATTTCACTTGATAAATTAGGTGCAGATGGTTTTGTGCCTATTTCTAAATTAAAAAATGACTATTATTACTATGATGAAGCACAACACACTCTCATAGGAAACCGTAGCCATAAAGGTTATCAACTCAGTGATGCAGTAGAAATAAAACTTATAAAAGCACAGTCTTTTTCTGGATCTCTGTGCTTTGAAATATTAACAGAGCCTCGCCCAATAACTTTTTCGTCTTTATCGCATCATAAAAATAAACTTATAACAAAAAAACGCTATAAAAGAAGTATTATTAAAAATAATATGAAATAATTATGTAAATTTAAACTAATTATCACAATTTTATTACGATATAAAATATTAAAACAACATTATAGATAATTATTTATTTAAATATAAGTGGTAATTTAATCTAATAAAACTATTTATATACCAACTAAAGTTAAAGTGAACAGCATATATATACTTAATATATATACTTAAAAAATGTAAAGAATTTATCTCTCTTCCACAATAGCATTTTTCACATATATCATAAGTTAATAATTCTATTCTTAAAACGAGTAACATCATCAAGTGAAAGCACGATATCAAACCCTATCTAGCTAATCTGTAAATTCCAGAGTTTCAATGATAGCTAACCATGTTGCCATAAAAATCACCGCCGTGTATGATGAAAACGTTGTCTGTTTTTGAAAGAGATAAATTTGGATATACTTTCTGTTTGATAAAATTTTTTTTCTATAAACTTAACCAAAACCCTTTCCTCTAACGTTCGCTTCACATTTTTTTACCTAGATATTAAACTTTTTGTTTTTTATCATTAATTACTACTCTATCAGAAATTTTTTGCTATAAGCAAAAATAATTTTGTTTATGTCTTTAAAGTTAGTTTAAGATATTTAAGGTTTTCTTATATTATAATTTATATTCATAAAATGATTATAGATATAAATAACTCATATTGTAATATTTTATAATTATTTTATATGTATTAATTTATAATATAATAAAAATACTTTTTAAATTATAAAAATTTATTATTATATCAGTAATTTATAAAAATCTTTTAAAGAATATTACTTTTATTATGCACTTAACTAGCAAAATTCATAAAATAATTATAAACAAATGTTTAATTTAAACAATTAATTATTTATATATTTAAATCAATATTGTTTATTATGATTGTATATTTAATTTTTTAAGTTTTTTGCTGGTAAATAAGAAGACAAAATTATTGTCAATATCAAAATATACTTTATGCTATCTCATCTATAGTGTATTTACACCATACAAAATTCACAAAGCATAAAATAACCCAAACTGTAATAGCCAAAGCGCGCTATTTTCTCTCCCGTTATTGTTCTGACCATCTCCATCACGAGATGCAGTATATTCAAAACGCTTTTAAATGAAAACATTAATACTCATACCCCTTAGCTGATTCTTGCATATAAATAAAACAACACATTCATGATAACGCTTATGCTGGATGATTTTATATTTTCATTTTTATAATAAGCTCAAACGATCAATTCTATCCACTTATGAAGTGTGTATCTTAAGCTGAATTGAAACTCTTATGATACAGCACTAACTAAACATTTGTTTCCCCTTAAAAGGTTGCTTAACCTACCTTTATACGATAAAACTTACACAGTTAAAGTATATTTATTTTCTACATTTAGTTCTTCCTTTATCTTTGACGAAAAATTAATTTAATCATATAAACAAATGTTTTTATATAAGATGTTGATATTTTTAAATTATTTAGTTTTTAATCTAAAATAATTTTTTTTGACTTATCGATCATTATTACACATGTTCAGTTCACGAACAGGTTAATCAGCTCTTGACTTTTTTTAGAACATCCGTAGTGTGCGATAAAGTCTGATCGTATCGGAAATTTTAATAGTGAAATGATATCATTTAAAGCATAAATAGGACTCCTTAATTATGGCCAAAGCAGCAACCATTAAAATCAAGCTTTTATCGACTGCGGATACTGGTTTTTTTTATGTAACAAAGAAAAATAGTCGTACAATGACGGATAAAATGAGCAAGCGCAAATACGATCCAATTGTAAAAAAGCATGTTGAGTTTAAAGAAACAAAAATTAAATAATTGATATAATAAGTTATCTTTACTTAATAGATTATATTTCCGAAGATAGCTTTGTCATAAGATTGCTTTCATAAGGCGTTTTTTGCTTTTTAAAATTAAGTATAATACCGTATTTTTGTCATATATCTATCACATTGTTATGCAGATATGTACGTAAGTTATGCGTAACATAATGAGGTTGTGAGGTTAGTTTTTCCACAATTCTATTTTCGTCATTATATGTCACACTATGTGAGCTTTTGGGGGATGAATTAAGGATTGAGGTGGTGAATTTTCTCACGCAAGGTGTGTTTTTATCATTCGGTATTAAAAAGCAACATATCATGACAAAAAAATTTTTTCATTTTGATCTAATTAAAACAAAGACGGTTAAGTTTAACATTTTTAGATCTGTTACTCTTTTCGTTTTTGGCGCAATTTACTTTCAGTGTATTCAAGCATATTCTCAAGAAGGAGACTCTTTATCTCAAACATCTATTAAAGGTCATGCATCCATCAGGGGACAGGCATCAATTACTGATGGTGATACAATAGTGATTTCTTTTGTTAAGATCCGGCTTATAGGAATTGATGCTCCTGAGACTCGCCAACTCTGTGGAACGAAAAAAGAGCAATATGCGTGCGGACTTGAGGCAAAAAAATATTTAACACAACTTATAGCAAACCAACCTGTTACATGTTATTGGGAAAAGAGAGACAGGTATAATCGTCTTCTTGCAACATGCCAAACAAAGGAAGTACATAATATCAATGCAACTATGGTACGAGAGGGCTGGGCTGTAAGTTATTATGATTATTCGAAAGAAGAGCAAGAAGCTAAAAAAAGAAAAAATGGTATATGGCGATCAGAGTTTCAACAACCGAGAGAATGGCGGAGAATGAATCTAAAAAGATGAATATTTCCCCTCTATAGGTATTTTAGAGTTTATTATTTTTTCATGAAACAAGAGGACAATATTGCTAGACTTGAGAAAGAGATTTGTTTTTGTCGTGTTTGTAATGAACATCCCCATTATCTTCCCCCTCTTCTTCATGAACCGAGACCTGTAGTTTATTTATCCAATACGGCTTCAATTGCGATTGCCGGCCAAGCACCAGGGTTGCGTGTGCATGAAAGTTCTATCCCTTTTAATGACCGCTCTGGAGAAAGGTTGCGTAGTTGGCTCAACGTAACGAGTGATGAGTTTTATAATAAATCTCTATTTGCCATTGTTCCTATGGGATTTTGTTTTCCAGGCTATGATAAAAATAAATCTGATTTACCACCAAGACGTGAATGTCAAGAAATATGGCATGAACATATATTTCGAGCTATGCCACAGATAAAACTTGTTCTTGCTATTGGAAGTTATGCACAAAAATGGCATATCACGAAATTAAAACATAGAACCGTTTCAGAAACCGTCAGTGACTGGAAAAACATTCTTTCCGTACGTCAGCCTCGAGGCTACAATGTCATGCCTTTACCCCATCCATCATGGAGGAACACTTCTTGGTTACAAAAAAATCCATGGTTTAATGATGAGCTTATTATCTATCTTCGCATTCTAGTGCGTAAATTGTTATCAACTAAATATTAAAAAAGAAAAATATAGATGTTTAAATCTAAAAATTTTGGAGTAATTTTCTTTTTCAACTTTTGCAAAAAGTATAATATTTTCTATTGTTGAAAGAGTTAAAAGTTTGAATTTTTATGGCTTTTTTACAGTAAATGTAGTTTAAGGCAATGTTTTATATTAAATGCTGTATGAAAAGGTAAAGTTATGAAATACTATCAATTTTTCATGTCTTATGAACAATTTTTACCATTCAATGAGCATTTTATCCAATACGATTTCGGCACCAAAATTAAAAAAATGTTAAAAGCAATAAACATGATAGTTTGGTAATAAAAAAGAAAGGGTCTTTGAAAATTTTTAAAATCCCGGAAAGCTAGCTCTGAAAGGTGTTTTTTAAAATTAGAAAAGAGTAAAGCTAAAATAAAACAAAAAATTTTTGCTGTTGATGATAATCTATTTCTATTGTAACTTTATAAATATAAATCAAGATCTTCAATGTTTTTTTTAATGTAAAAAATTTGCACATTCCGTTTTTTATTTTAGCGAAGATTGTTCAATCATATCTTATCTAGTGTCTAGGCATACTTTGTCGGATTCAATTTGACATTTCAAATGCAGCTTTACTTTACAAGGGATAAAGTAGTACCCTTCAACGTCTTCCATTGGTTGACACTTTGAGCGAGCTCTTGCAACTTTTCAGAAAGCTCAGCGACAAGTTCAACTATATCTTCAGGAGATAATTTTATTTGCATCGCGATAGATCTGTTAAGCTATGCATCCAAGATTTTTATATCAATCCATTGGATAATTTTGCTTTGCTATATCCATGACTGCCAACATTCCCCTTTCGCCAGTAATCAGCCAAATGTAGCTAACAATCCACATTGTGGCAAGAGGTGCCTTTGTCAGAGCTATCAATTACTGTGTAATTGTCTAAAAGAGTAGTTGTTTAGTCCCAACTAAACTATAAGCTTTATCTTATTAAACAAAACCATCTTTGCTATTCTGTTTTGAGTTCCGCTTCGAATTATACTAAAAACCATTTCAATAAAAAATATTTTTTTTAGAATACCAATAAACTAAAAACTTATAAGAATAGTGCCGTTTAACAATGTATTACCGTCATTTTTTACAATACTCATTATATTTTTTATATTATTTCACTTACACAACATAAAAGCATAAATAATTTAAGCACTTTTCAAAAATTATGCAGAAATTTCATAAAATAATAAAATTTTATCGAATAAATAGATGTATAAAATATTTACTGCTTCTTAGCATTCCCAATACTTAATTTGTAATCTTTTTACAAAATAAATTACCATAAAACTGACCTACGTAACGTCTCACCCATCTTTTACAATGCAATAGATTAAGTGATATAAACCGCACAAAAAGACCAAATTAACAATACTTTTAATCTTTTATCATTATGCCATTATTTTAAACGATCAAATCTTCTTGTTTAAGAGGAGCTATTTGTGCATGAGTTAAAACAGCAGCCTTGACAATACCAGCAGCCACAGCTGCACCTGCTCCTTCACCAAGATTCATCCCAAAATCTAAGAGCGGTTTTTTCCCAATTTTTTTTAAAAGTTTATGATGTGCTAATTCAGAAGAAACATGCCCAGCAATAGTATGATCAAGAGCATTTGGATGCATTTTATAAAGTATTGCTGCTGCTGCTGTTGCCACAAAACCATCTAAAATAACCGGAATTTTTTCCATTCTTGCAGCTAAAATAGCACCTATGATAGCAGCAATTTCACGTCCTCCTAAGCAACGCATTATTTCAAAAGGATCATCAAAACGATCCTTATGTAAAGAAACGGCTGTCTTCACTGCTTTTATTCTACGTTCATAAAATTTTTTTTCAGATTCTACACCGCCACTCTCCAGCCACTCTTCAACTTCTCCACCAAACAATGCTAAACATAAAGCTGAAGCTATAGCTGTATTTCCAATTCCCATTTCACCTATACATAGGAGATCTGTTCCACCGGCAATAGATTCCATTCCAAATGCCATTGTAGCAGCAGCACTACGCTCATCCATTGCTGCATCTCTGGTAATATTCATTGTTGGATATTCCAGTGCCAAATCAAATATTTTTAATCCAAGATCATAAGCCATGCAAATTTGATTAATAGCAGCACCACCAGCTGTAAAATTTTGCACCATCTTTTGTGTCATAGATTGTAAAAATGGTGTAACACTCTCGTCTGTAATTCCGTGATTCCCCGCAAAAATAGCAACCAAAGGCCGCGTTACGATAGGCTTTTCTCCTCCCCTCCATCCTGCATACCAAACTGCAATATCTCCCAATCTTCCTAGCGATCCTCGCACTTTTTGTAAGTCCTCTTGTCTTTTTTTTGCCAAAATTATAGAGAACTCATCAGCGACAGGTAAATTTGTGAGTAAAGCACGAAAATCATCAAATGGACTAACGGTCATTAAGACACCTTTTAAATCTACAATGCATAATTAAAACCTGGTCATATAAATAATTCATTATTTTTTAAGAACCTTTAACACGTTAACAGGTTAAAGATTATTAACAAAATTATTTGTGTATTAAATTTTAAAATAAAATTATCATTTTCACTTATTTAAAATGAGCAATATTATCAATTGCTTATCTACATTTTATATTGAATAAACATTGACCCGCATATTATTTTTATGTAATGAACATTTTATTCATGATCGAGGTAAAAACTTACTGAAATTTATAAAATCTGAATTATTTTAAAGTTTTTTAAAATCAAACTTTAAGAAATTCTAACTTGGGTGTATGAATGTAGTAAAGCTGCTGTCACATAAGAGCAGAAAAAGCTTCCTTCAAAACATGCACATCTGCATCTTTTTTTATGGCATCATTTGATAAGATTTGACGCCATCTACGTGCTCCATCCTTACCATAAAACAAACCAATCATATGACGCGTCACGTGAGAAAGCCTCCCTCCTGATGCTATATGTTGTGCAGCATAATCACACATGACCTGAATAAGATCATAGTAGTTCAAGTCATTCTGTGTTTCACCATATATTTCAGAATCAATATGCATTAATAAGGTGGGATTATGATAAACTTGCCGACCAATCATGACAGCATCACAAAAACCCAGATGCTCTTTGACCTCATTGAGAGATTTAATGCCACCATTTATTCCTATAAATTTATTATAATATCTCTGTTTTAATTTATAAACTCTTTCGTAATTAAGTGGAGGAATATCGCGATTTTCTTTCGGACTCAATCCTTGTAACCATGCTTTGCGCGCATGTACCCAAAGTGCATCACAGCCAGCATTCCAAACTTGATCAGCAAAAAAATCTAAAGCTAACTCTTCATCTTGATCATCCACACCAATTCGACATTTTACAGTTACAGATACAGTAACAGCTCGTTTTATCGCTTCCACAGCATTTGCCACGATACCAGGATCGTGCATTAAACAAGCACCAAATATACCTGCCTGAACACGATTTGATGGACAACCAACATTGAGATTTATTTCATCATAACCAAAATCCTCTGCAATTCGTGCAGCCTCTGCCAATTTTTGAGGATCTGATCCACCTAACTGCAGTGCAATTGGATGCTCATTGGAATTTAAAGCTAATAGCTGTTCTCGAACACCATGAATTACAGCATCAGCTACAATCATTTCAGTGTAAAGCAGTGCTTTTTTTGTTAAAAGTCGATAAAAAAATCTACAGTGTCTATCAGTCCAATCCAACATTGGTGCTACTGCAAACTTTACATGTGATGGCAAACTATAGGATATCATAGGATTATTAACACTACATTTTTATTAATAGTTTTCCATACATACATACTACGATCCATATTTTTATTTCACAGAAAATTTTATTCGCTTTTGTTAAAAATTGAGGACATAAAAATACAATTTATATTTAATTGTTTTTAGTTACTCTAAAATTAAATAATAAAAAAGCATAAATATTCTATTTTAATAACTTACTTTTAAATATACTTTATAAAATTCAAATATAAATATAAATTATTTACTAAAACAAATATTAACTTTCATCATATTTCTCTTTTAACATTGTATAAACTTACCAAACATATCACTGGAATACTATTAACTATAAATACATATACCAATCGTAAAATTATGGCTTATATTTTTCTAACTCTTTCAATGTATTATATGAATAAACACCGTAATGAACCAATATAGATTTCATAAAGAGCGCGTCATTATAAAGTTTGTCCAGTTTCTTTTTTACTTTGCATATAAGCAGCAAGAACATCAACTTCTTCCTGACTAAACAAAAGTCCAAGTTTTGAACGGCGCCATAAAACATCTTCACACGTCTTAGCCCATTCATTCTTCATTAACCATTGTACTTCTATCTCATAAAGCCCATGCCCAAAATTTTGTCCCTTATCTGCCTTACCATTCTCAAATATCACCAATGCTTCAGAACCATAAGATCGAGCAAGCCTGCGATGCGTAAAAGTATCTAAACCTGAAATCAAAAGAGCAATCTCATTTTCAATTACATCTAGCTTATTATATGGAAAATCCCCTCCAGGAAGGGTTGAATGAGCTGTCCACGGACTTCCCTTCCTTCCAAGAGTTTTTTCAACAAACTTCATCACATCTTCAGCCAGTTTACGATAAATTGTAATCTTACCGCCATAAAGATTCAGAACTCGAGGCTCATCTTCTTCACCCATTTCTTTCAGAACGTAATCACGTGTAATTTTTTGTATTTTTGTAGCTCCATCATCATAAAGCGGACGAACACCAGAATAAGCCCAGACAATATTTTCACGTAATACCGGCTGTATAAAATATTCACTCGCTGCTGCACAAATATAATCAATCTCCGCATCCGTAATATGAACATTAGCAGGATCACCTTGGTAGCCACAATCTGTTGTTCCAAGCAGTGTGAATTCTTCTTGATAAGGAATAGAAAATATTATACGCCCATCACCATTTTGAAAAATGTAAGCACGATCATGGATATAAAGCTTAGGAACTATAATATGAGAACCTCTGACAAGGCGTACTGGTGAATACTCTTTACAATCTAATAAATTTGTCAAAACATGATTAATCCAAGGACCCGTCATATTCACAATATAAGAAGCTGTAATACAATATTCCTTTCCAGTTAATTTATCTCGAAGAGTTACAAACCATTTTTTTTCTTTCCTCTTTAAGAATAGAACCTCTGTCCGTACTTTTATATCAGCACCCAATTTTTGAGCATCGCGTGCGTTAGCAATTACTAAACGTGCATCATCTACTCTTGCATCGGAATATTCGAAACCTTTATGATACTTTTTTTTAAGTGTATTCTTAAAATTTCTTGAAAAATTAACAGTTTTACTACGCCATAATTTCTGATTCCAGTCACCGAGATAATCATAAATGAAAAGTCCAAACCGTAACATCCAAGCAGGACGCATTTTTTTATGATAAGGAAGTATAAAACGCAAAGGACGTACGATATGGGGCGCCATACGCCAAATGATTTCTCGTTCTTTCAATGCTTCACGAACAAGCCTAAATTCATAGTATTCAAGATAACGAAGACCACCATGGATAAGTTTTGTCGATGCACTTGACGTACCTGATGCAAGATCATTCATCTCAGCCAACCCCACTTTAAACCCACGTCCAGATGCATCTCTTGCTAATCCACACCCATTTATTCCCCCTCCTATAATAAACAGATCATAATGCTTTGTGGTTTTCATAATTTTACTTTTCATATTAAGTTTATTATTTTTCCTATGTCCTTAATAAAGCTATAGCTAAAAATAAATATCAATGTTATCAACTTTATTATTAAATCGTTTTTTTTACAGTAAATGCACATAAAAACACACTTTATATAATTATAAATTATAACAATACTTTATAAACAAAGAAAAAAATTCAAATACATAGAAAACATAATCATCTCATAGTATACGTTACATAATTTGTTTTATAAAATTGATGTTTTTTCTGTAATTAACTAAATTTACAACTACAGCTAAATGCTTTGTTGCATATATGCAATGGTTTTCATATATTTTATCAACTAACCAGTTTAATCGACCTCACAATAAAAATACGAAGGCATACAGATGACCTATCAGCCTCCATATTCAAAAACAATGTCAATTGTAAAATTCTCAGCTGCAGCCGTATTGAGTATTTTAGTCTGCTTTCCTTCTTTATCAAATGAAAATACGCCAACTTATTCGAACTCAGAAAACCTTAAAATACAACTCTTAGAGGATCCTGTCTTTTTATCGAAACTTAAAGAAAAAATTACACCGCATATCAATGATAATGATATTCGGAACATTGTAAGAGACTATTTACTTACTAACCCAGAAATTATGATTCAAATGCAGATTGTTCTTCAAGAAAAAATAGAAGAACAGAGAAAGAAAAAAGCTCAAGAAGAAGCTTTTATTATTAACTCATTGCAAAAGGAAATTTTTCAATCTCCTCATGATGTTGTTTTGGGAAATCCAAAGGGAAAGATAGTACTTGTTAATTTTTTTGATTACAATTGCAGCTACTGTAAAAGATCTTATTCACACATAGAAAATTTAATAAAAGAATATCCAGATTTGCGAGTAGTTATTAAAGATTTGCCAATTTTGGGACATGATTCTACAGCAGCACACACTGTTGCCTACGCTTTTAGAAAACAATTTCCAGAAAAATATTCCCAATTTTATAAAATGCTTTTAACAAATAAAAGTCGTGCAAACGAATCTACAGCTATAAAAATAGCGGTTTCATTAGGAGCAGATGAAAAAAAACTACGCAATGCTATGAAAGATCCTAATCTGCAAAACTCCTTTAAACAAAATATTCAGATTGCTTCTATGCTAAATATGACGGGCACCCCTTCTTATATTATTGGAAACAAATTATTTATTGGAGCTGTGGGTGAAGATGTTCTGAAAGAGGAAATACAAAATATGCAGTAAAATATTTTCTCTATTGTATCATATAAAAAATGGTGCAGAATGAATTATTTTTTTCTTTCTCTTTTTTATTAATAGACTTATAAGTGCAATTTTTATAGCAATTAATTGGTTTAGGTTGGGGGATTTACATTAGTGAGTGTAAGCTTATCAGAAAATAAATAGGTCTTCATAAAAGCTTCAAAATAAGGTTATCGGTAATCTAAAAATGTTGAATCATAAAATAAAATAATGGTGATCTTCATTGATCAGGGAGTTAAAAATAAAATGACCACAAAAAAAATGGACGCGACAAAACATACGACAATAGACACAAAGATCATTCGCGACCTTGCTGAAATTTTAAACGATACAAATTTAACCAATATTGAACTTGAACAAGGTGAACTGCGCATTTGTGTGTCACGTCAAAACACCTCCATCACTCCTTCTGAACAAACAATTTACACTCCTCCTGTTTCCGTAGATTTAACTTCTCTTTCAACCCCAACAACTGAAGCTCTTAGACAAGAAGATAAATCAAAAAATGCGATAACATCTCCAATGGTTGGTACAGCATATCTTGCACCTTCACCAGGTGCACAACTTTTTGTAGAAGTCGGCCAAAATGTTTCTGAAGGACAAACATTACTTATCATTGAAGCAATGAAAATGATGAATCAAATTCCATCACCGCGCTCAGGTAAAGTGACAGCTGTTTTAGTTCAAGATGGTCAACCAGTTGAGTTTGGTGAACCACTTGTCATTGTTGAATAAAGTGAGGCGCAGCTATGATTCAAAAAATTCTCATTGCTAATCGAGGAGAAATTGCTCTTCGCATTCTGCGAGCTTGCAAAGAACTTGGGATAAAAACTGTAGCCGTTCATTCAACTGCTGACGCAGATGCGATGCATGTTCGTCTTGCTGATGAAAGTGTCTGTATTGGCCCCCCAGAAACTCGCGATTCTTATTTAAGTATCCATCAAATTATTGCTGCTTGTGAAATTACAGGAGCGGATGCTGTTCATCCAGGCTATGGTTTTCTTTCTGAAAATGCAAAATTTGTAGATGTTTTAGAAGCTCATGATATTACATTTATAGGCCCAACAGCTGCACATATTCGAATGATGGGCGATAAAATTGAAGCAAAGAAAACTGCTAAAAAGCTTGGAATTCCAACAGTACCAGGCTCAGATGGAGAAATCACTGAAGAAGCAGATGCTTTACGTGTTGTTAGTGAAATTGGTTACCCCATTATTATTAAAGCTTCTGCAGGCGGCGGTGGACGCGGTATGAAAGTCGTTTACTCTGAAAAAGAATTTGCGAAAGCTTTAAAAATAACCCGTTCAGAAGCTGAAGCAGCTTTTGGAAATAATGCAGTTTATATTGAAAAATATTTAGAGAAACCACGCCATATTGAAATTCAAGTTGTAGGTGATGGAGAAGGAAACGCTATCCACTTAGGAGAACGTGATTGTTCACTACAGCGACGCCATCAAAAAGTGTGGGAAGAAGCTAGTTCGCCTGCACTCAATGAAATAGAACGGGAAAAAATTGGTAATATCGTTGCGAGCTCTTGTGCTAAACTTGGGTATCGTGGAGCAGGAACCGTTGAATTTCTTTATGAAAATGGTGAATTCTATTTCATCGAAATGAATACTCGTTTACAAGTCGAGCATCCTATAACTGAAGCAATTACTGGCATAGATTTAGTACATGAACAAATTCATATTGCATCTGGTCAAGGGCTTTCAGTGAAACAAGACGATATATGCTTTTCTGGTCATGCTATTGAATGCCGTATTAATGCTGAAGATCCTGTTAGTTTTATGCCATCACCAGGGACTATTACACATTTTCATACGCCTGGCGGTTTAGGAGTTCGTATTGATTCAGGTGCTTATTCAGGTTACCGTATCCCCCCTTATTATGATAGTTTGATTGGAAAACTTATTGTTCATGGGCGTACACGCTTAGAGTGCATGATGCGTTTACGGCGTGCTTTAGATGAATTTGTAGTCGATGGAATTAAAACTACGTTACCTTTATTTCGAGATCTCATTAACAATAAGGATATTGCAGATGGTAACTATAACATTCACTGGCTGGAAAAATATATTTCTGATCAATCTTTTTCTCCAGATGCATAGCTTGATAAACCAAATAAAACATTTTTATTAAATAACTCTACGGAAATGGTATTAATACGGCTGCAAAAATAATAAGATGATAAAGAAACTGATTATTTTGTTAATTTGTCATATATTTTTTGAAATATCTATTAAAATTAATAATTTTTTATTTTCCTTTTTGTAAGTTTGTGTTATCTCCCGTGTGGGAGTGCCCTTATAGCTCAGTTGGTAGAGCACCTGATTTGTAATCAGGGGGTCGGGAGTTCGAGTCTCTCTGGGGGCACCAATAAAATCAATGACTTAGCGGCTTTTCTTCAATTATGAAAAAAGATTTTTTAGCTGCGGGGTACCCTACGGGTCACCCGAGCAAGGTTGTTGGAAAGTGTATAAAGATGGCTATATCTGAATAGTCGATTCACTAAGGTATCAAATCAATATCTAATTTTAGGCAATAGTTATGAGGATGAGCATAATCATTTGTGACTTTGATTCGTTATAATGGTTAAGTTATTTTAGAAAGAATAGTTTCTTCAAGTTTTTTGCGTAAGATAATTTCCAAACCAAGAGTTTGCGCAACTGCAACGAGATTTCCCATTTTAGGCTCGCGGCGCCCATGATACCAACTGCGTACTGCATCCCATGATACACCTGAAGTCCACGCGACATCTATAAGCGTCATTCTCTTTTCGATGCGTGCCTGCATAATGGCTTTCATAATTTCATGGCGATCAGTCAGTTTAATTTCTTTTACATCAGAAAATGGTACTAGTGAAACTGGCTGGATTAATGATGCTTGAAAACTCTTTTCATTTTTAATGGAAAGATTATTCAAATTTTGCTCTCTTAACATCATTTTAAAAAAATTAAATATAGAATTTGGTAATTGCTTAATGTAGACAAGTTTACTGCTGCTGCAATTAACCTTCTCTTTTAGCCTTTTTAAATCTCTTATTCAGTATTAATATCTTAAAAAAGAATATCAGCATTATAGAGCTAGTAGTCATCAATGATGAAATCAGATGAAATATCATTTTTGTCATCGTTGATATCTTTCACCACTGTTACAGATACTTCAGGCGCAATCTGTTTTTGAATGGGGAGAATCTCTTCCACCGTTGCTTCTACAATATTTTATGGGATAGACGGTGTATATTGGGAAGCATCTTTCTTTTTTAAAGCTGCCTGCACACCCTTAGAACGTTTAATTATCTGCTGACTGTTTTTGTGATTTTCTTCCGTTTCCACTGTAACAACCTGGTATGTATCATCTGAGATATCCAATACTTCATCTTCTGCATATACTCCATTTAGAAGATGCGGTGCGTAAAGACGCCCAAAGAATGCTGCGGCACGATAACAGCCCATTTGATCTGGCATTGTCTTCCATTTAGAACCATCTTTACCGTACCACCCTTCCATAATAGCCATCTCTAGGGTAACTTCTGTTCCCTCCAGAACTCGACCTGTACTTTTTTCAACAGCATAAGCAACGTATGATTTATTGGTTGCATGAGCAATTTTTTGAGCTTGATGACTTTTAAATGCCCAAATATCCTTTACTCGAAAACGAAGTGGCGAAAAAAGTCCTGAAACATTAAGGACAGATACAATAAAGCTTGATGACCAACTTGGTCGACCGTTGATGATATGCAAATTCTGCATAACCATAAGAGGCGAAATGCCTATACGTTTGGCTATATCAAGCGCAATCATGGCGTTTCCAAGATTATCAGCTCCTTGATATTGCTTCGGAACTAAAGCTGAAGTTACAAGCATTTTACATATGCGTTGTGCATCTTCAAAAAATTGCATATCTGAAAAAATGCCTGCTCCTTTCAATTGTGGTGGAGCTAAGGGATCAATTGTTTGAACTTCATTTTGTGAAATTAGAGTGACAGATCGTGATTGTACACTCATTATGCGTAAATTCCTTTTTTCTTAAGTTTAGAGACACGTAAATAACGACAAGTTGTTTCTGGGTAATTCACTGTATATACAGCTTTGGATATCGTTGGGGCGCTGACTTTCCACCCCCGCCCAACAACCGTTTCAGCATCTTCAATGGCATTAAGCAAAGCGGCATTAGCGTGTTTTTGTTCATTTTTTGCTAGCTTAAGAGCTGCATCTGCTTGATATTTTTTTGCTATCAATATTTCTATTTCATCAACGTCAATATTTTGGGCTGGTATATCTAGATCAATTGATCTGCCTTTTTCGCTATGACGATAAATGTTACGGATAGTATCGTGATCCGCTAAGTAATCTGCCAACGGAGGATTTCTGACTTTTACTCTCGTCAACATAGCATTACATGCAGAAAAAAAATAGCCTCTATTGCCTCCTCGTCTGCTTCACGAATAAGCACTCTTGCTTTATTGCCACCAATTAATCCACCAATAGCTCCCCACGAAAACCCACAGACCCCCATTTGATGTTGTAATTGGAATTCAATATGAGCTGGCGCTTCTTCATCTTCCCATTGTTGATAGGCAATAAAATTATCGACGTTTTTTATTTCTAAGCATCCATAACCACGCTCTAGATTTTTGTCATCCCAAATAATGTAATCAGGTGAGCAAGCAACACGCGGATGTGCAATACTTTCAGCATAAAGAAAGGGATCATCACCAACAATTATCCAATCATTATCATCACAAATACCTTGAGCAATGGCCTTTTGTAAGCGCTTTCCCCATAACATGCGTTCATTTTCAACAAATTTTGGTAACACATTTCCAGCAAGCTGATGATATAAATCAAATTCCGTCATATAAGGTGAAACACCAAACAGCGCAGAACTTGCAGTCGCAGTAATATGGTGTGCACGATTTTCTAACCATTCGGCTTCATTATCAAAGGCAAACCAATTTGCTACATCAGGGTATGGAATAAATTCAAGTAATCTTTTCATATATAATGATTACTATTTAATAACAAAATTAGCAATCAAAATTTTTACCTATTTTATATTTCATATCATATAAAGATAATTATTACCCATAGTATCTTTATTATCCCCCTATTATAGCTAAAATTTTTATACATTTTATCTCATACGCATTTTCATATATATTATTTATTTTATATATTTTTATACATATAGGGCTAGAAACCTATAAAACCCGGATTTTTTTGATGTATGGAAATGTGTATGAAATTGATTTTGGTTTCATACAACAAAAAAATTTCATACATTTGGTTATTTTGTTGACTTTTTGTTATCAATATCGTAAATTAATTACTTATTTGAAATCATGACTGAGATCACTGTATGGAAATTACTCTCACAATCGATGATGACGACATTCAGGATTTGATGTACCAACTTCAAACACCTAGACTTCAACACACGTTGATTAACGCTGTTAATGCAACTGCAACCGCTTTAAAGTGCAAATCTACGAACCTTGTTGCTGAAAAACTTGGTGTGCCTAAAGAAAACAAATATCGTGTGGCAAAAGAAATCAGTGTAACGAAAAAAGCCACAGCCAATAAAATGAATGCCACGGTTACCGGTGATACCAACAGATTGCCATTGCGAATATTCCCGCATCAAGAACAACTCCAAAGCGGTACCATTATAAAAATTTCAGGAGAGGATCGTATGTATAGGGGGGCTTTCCATATGGGCGGAAAATTCCCAAACAGAGTGCCACTTAAAGTTGGAGGAGGAAATATTTTTAAGAAATCTGAAAGTAAAACTAGAAGAATTAAAAGTAAAAATGGAACATATTTAGGATATGGTATAAGAAAAGTTAAAGGAATTTCTGTGACTAATGTACTTGAAAAAATTACATCACAAGAAAAACTAAGTAATTATACTTATAATATACTTGAACGTAATGTTGTTAACAAGCTGAATAAGGCAATCGATAAAGTATGAAAAGCGATAAATTTCAATTTTTATTTAGAGTTTTTAATAAAAAGGTACTTCCTCGAGGGGGTAGGGTCGAACACGGTTGAGCAGCGCGATATTCTTCTACCTTTAGAAATTTTTTATATTGCTAAAATATTTATTTTATTGATTTTTTTGGCTCGAATTTTTGCCAAAAAATAAAGGGGCAATAAATGATAAAAATCTATAGTAAGCCAGATTGTGTGCAATGCACGATGACTTATAAGGCATTGAATGCACGTAAACTAACTTCTGAAATAATTGACATAACAAAGGATGAAAAGGCTTACGAATATATCCAATCTCTTGGTTATTCACGCCTCCCTGTTGTTGTAACAGAATCTCAACATTGGGCGGGATTTAGACCAGATAAAATCAAAGAGCTATAAGCATCACTCCTAAGTAGTTTAAACATGATAGGTCGGAAAAAAAGCTCAGGGACAACTGGTAAAAAACTTAAAGATCGTAAAGGTATTTCAACCAATGCGTTTGCCAAAAAGATGGGAGTTCATTTTAATGCAGTACGTTCACGTGTTGAGAAAGGCTACTTAGATGAAGCGCTTTATCCAGACGGTTCTCTCAATGAAGATATAGCCACTAAAGTATGGCTTCAAATCTCTTCTGTTGATGCAATTGCTAAAGCAAAACGCGCAAATCCTAACCTTATCACTACTGATAGTGTTATTGATCAAGAGCTTGACCAAAATACTATTAGTTCAGCTAATCTTAAAAAGAAGCTTATCGATATAGCATTAGCAAAAGTTGAGTTAACCGAAAAACAGAGAACTACTGTAAAACTTGCTGATGTGCGAAAAGCGGCTCGTAGCTTTGCTCGTAGTCATCGTGATGCTGCATTAGCCTTCCCTGCCCGTTATGGTGCTGAGATTGCTGCCGAGGTTAGTATTGATCCTGCAATTTTAATTCCAGTTTTAGAGAAATTTGTGCGCTCATCTTTGACGGAAGCACTTAATATTCCTGAACCATTTCTTGATCGTGAGAACGAGGAAGATTAAATGGAAGTAGACGGTTTAGACGCTATTACAGCTGATGGCTATAATATATTTTTAGAATATGCGCTGGAGGCAAGAAAACCAAACCCACCATGGACAGTATCGCAATGGTCTGACAAGAACCGTCATTTGGCTACAGTATCGTCACCTGAACCTGGACTCTGGAGAACATCACGGACGCCTTATTTGCGTGAGATCATGGACAATTTGTCTGTCTATTCACCTGTTGAAACGACAGTAGTAATGAAAGGTGCACAAATTGGAATGTCAGAAGCAGGAATGAATTTTTGTGGCTATGCAATTCATCATGCACCTGGTTCTGCACTCTATGTGATGCCAACCGTTGATACAGTCAAAAAACTCTCAAAAACCCGACTTGAGCCAATGATACGAAACAGTCCAGTTTTGTCAGAACGGATTGCACCACCCCGCTCGCGTGACTCAGGCAATACCATGTTGTCTAAAGAATTTGACGGCGGTGTATTGCTCTTAACGGGTGCAAATTCAGCTGCTGGCTTACGTTCTATGCCAATTAGATATTTGATCCTTGATGAAGTTGATGCTTATCCAACAAACGTCGATAACGAAGGCGATCCCGTTCAGCTTGCTATTAAGCGTACAGCAAACTTTATTGGACGAAAAATATTTCTTCTCTCAACGCCAGCAAATCAAGCTACTAGTCGTATTAATGCTGAATACAACAAAGGCGATAAGAGGCTTTATCATGTTGTCTGTGAAGGATGTGGAGTACTCCAGCCTATTGTGTGGACGAGTATCAAGTGGCCAAAAGGAAACCCTGAAAAAGCTGTATTTGTTTGCCGTGAATGCGGACACGAGCATCCCGAACATCGCAAAAGACACTTAATGAAGGAAGAGAATGGTGCTTGTTGGATAGCAACACAGGAATCCAGCCGCCCTAATTTACGATCTTATCATATTTCAGCGCTTTACTCCCCTTGGTTTAAATGGAGTGAATGTGCACGAGATTTTCTTAGTGCGCGCCATGACCCTGCCCTTATTCAGCCATTTGTAAATACCGTTCTTGGTGAAGTCTGGTCAGAACGTGAAGATGAAGCAATCCCACCCGACACACTTCACGCTTTGCACTAAGAATACCCTATTTTACCGCCACAAACGCTAGCATTAACATGTGGTGTAGATGTCCAACCAAATCGTCTAGAATTAGAGTTAGTGGCATGGGGCGCTGGTGAAGAAAGCTGGAATATTGATTACCAAGTCATTGAAGGAGATGCTTCAAGTGAAGAGGTATGGGAAAGATTAGATATTTATTTAAAAAGACTTTGGCCTCATCCTGCTTTTAAAAACGGATTTCCCGTATCAGCTACCTGCATTGATACAGGAGGACTAAACACCCAATCTGTTTATAAATACGTAGCAGCGCGTGAGCGAAATTATCCCATATGGGGAATTAAAGGTAACCCTGGGTCAAAACCTGTTTGGCCAAAGGCTCCCTCGTTAAACAACAAAGGTGGAATTAATCTTTATATCGTTGGTGTAGACTCTGCAAAAGAGATTATAACTGCACGCCTCAAAAAAGTGGGTTCCAATGTAAGTGGATCTGGTGCATGCCATTTCCATATAGATCGTGATCTTGAATATTTTGCTCAATTGACCAGTGAATATAAAGTTGTCCGTTATCACAAAGGACTCAAAACCGTTGGTTGGGAAAAAGCAGCCAAAGATCGCAATGAAGCACTTGATTGCCGCGTATACGCTTATGCTGCTCTGCAAGGCTTAATTGCTCTAGGATTAGATTTAAACCGAGATGCAGAAAAGCTCGAAAACAGATTAAAAGAAATGGACAATAGTCAAAGGCATCTCCCGATTAACCCTGCTATAGTTGATAAAGTATCGACGAAAAAACAGAAGAACCCCTACCCGTCAAGGGTCAGTTCTTTCATAAAAAATGGGGAAAATCGAAAAAATGGCAGACTCTATTAAGGAAAAGCTGACGACATTATTAGAAAAACGCAAAAAACTTGAAGAAACCATTTTTTCTGGCGAACTGATGGTTCGCCACGGTGAAACACAAGTAATGTACCGTTCTATTGATGATCTCAAAAAAGCACTTTGCGTTTTGGATGAAGAGATTGCTACCTTGAATAACACAGGTGGTTATCCTCGCTACTTCTCTCCTAAAATAAGAAGTGGCTATTAATGGCATTTTTTTTTAATAAATTTAATCCATTTGCCAAACAATCAAATGACCAAGAAGCACGATTACGTGCAGATAGTCATAGTGAGCGCCTCTCTGGACTTGAAACGCCACAAGAGCATCTTAATCGTGTCATTGAAGCTGCAGGAGCTACTGTTGTTGCTCGATCACGCTGGCTTTACGATAATGATCCTATTTACTCATCCGCAGTTGATGAGTGGGTTTCTGCCACAGTGGGTGATGGTGTCAAGCCTTCCCCACGCATCCAAGGATTTACAAAGCAAACCAACCGTTTGAACGATTTATGGTGGCAGTGGTGTGATAAAGCCGATTACCGTCAAAATTACGATTTTTACGGTATCCAAGAAGAGGTCGCGCGTGAAGTATTTTTAACAGGTGAATGTTTTATCCATTTGTTGATGGTTCCTCAAGACAAAATAGACAGCGACCAAAGTACTTTAACTTTAGATTATGTTCCACTAAAACTTGAAGTCTTAGCCTGCGAAATGCTTGATGTCGAGTATGATTGCCCCGCAGAAAAGTCAGGAAATTATATCCGGATGGGTATAGAGTTTAACCAAAAAGGGCATCGAGTTGCTTATCATTTCTTTAAAGAACATCCCTATGATGAAACAGGAATCTTTAAATTAAATTTTAATAGTAATGAACGCGTAAGGATTCCAGCAAATCATATAATCCACATAAAAGAAATGCGCCAAAGCGGACAATTGCGCGGCATTCCAAGGGTAACACGTGTACTTACAAAAATCTTTAATCTCGATTTTTATGATGAAGCTGAATTAGAGCGTAAAAAAACAGTAGCGTTGTTGGCTGGTTTTTTAGTCGAACCTTCACATGATACCGTAAGTCCATTTTCAGATGCTGCAAAAAAAGAAAAAGGCGAAAATCATGAAAAGTCCATTCCGAATTGGAAGCCAGGAACAATAACAGATGTTGGAGCTGACCGTGATATTAAATTTTCAAATCCCGCAGAAGTGGGGGGCTCTTATGATGCCTTCCAATATTGCAATTTGTTAAAGATTTGCTCAGCGCTTGGAGTCCCCTATTCTGTTGTCACGGGTGATGTTACACGTGGTAATTTCTCAAATGTGCGAACATCTATTATTCAATTTAGACGACGCGTTGGACAATGGCGCGCTAACGTTTTGATTTTTCAGCTCAATCGTATTGTATGGGAGCGGTTTGTCCTATTAGCACAGATGGCAAACGTTATTAATTTGCCTAATTTTTATGAAAATCCAACGCCCTGGTTACAATCTGAAAGTCATGCACCTCCCTTAGAAATGATTGATCCATCTAAAGACATGGCAGCAAATGAAATGGCTCTGCGTCTTGGTCTTACCAGTCGTAGAAAGCTGTTAAGCGAACAAGGCATGGATATTAGCGACATTGATAGTCAAATAGCATCAGATAGGGAAAATGAACACCGTTTAGGATTAGATTTTTCACCACATATGCTTACTGCACCAACCTTCTCAATATCTAATAATAATGAAGATGATAGGAAAAATAAAGAACAAAAAAAGCTAGAAAATACCGGAGATAAAGATGATTGATGTACCTCACCTTTATCAAATGCTGTTTAATCATCCGCTCATGGTAACAAGAGCAAAGCTAGATGTTGTTTTAGCAAGTTTGAGTTCTCGCATTTTGGGAGAACATAAATTTGATAAAATTGAACAAAAAATCACGGTTCTATACAAAAAGGCTCACTGTATCGCTGTTATTCCCGTATTTGGCACACTGGTGCGTCGACATAGCTTTTTAGCGGCACAATCAGGTTTGACTTCTTATCAAAATTTACGTGCAGGATTTTACAAAGCTACGCGCGATGAAGATGTCAAAGGCGTTCTATTAGAGGTTGATAGTGGTGGTGGTGAAGCTGGCGGTGTATTCGATCTCGTTACTGATTTGCGTACTATGGCTCAAAAATATCAAAAACCAGTTTTCTCCCTTGCTAATGAACAGGCCTGTTCCGCAGCCTATGCAATTGCTTGTATTGGACAAGAAATTTGGGCAACACAAACAGCTGATCTTGGTTCTATTGGTGTAGTATCTGCTCATGTTGACCAATCTAAAGCTGATGAAAAGGCTGGCTTAAATTGGACATATATTTACTCAGGCTCCAATAAAGTTGATGCCAACCCTCATCAACCCTTGTCTGATGATGCTCGTTCAAAAATTCAAGCTAATTGTGACACGCTTTATCAAAAATTTGTTGAGTTAGTAGCAAGCTGTCGTCCGCTAACAGCTAACAAAATTCGCGCTACCCAAGCACAAATTTTTATGGGTGAAGAAGCCCTAAATATTGGACTATGTGACCGTATTGGCACCAAAATGATGGCGCTTCATGCCTTAATGAAGCTCATAAATAAAAACCAACATAAAGAGGATAATCCAAAATGGCAGAAAACAAATACGCACGAAAAAAACGCCTCGAAGAAGACGAGAGAAAAGACGAAAGCAATCCATACATCAATGCAGAAGACGATGAAAACGAAGATGAATTCGTCGAAGAACTTGACGAAAATGAAGAAGAGCTAAAGAGCATTGCAGCTGAAGCCGATATAGATGATGCGAGTCACTCCGATAATGATGAAGAAGCCAGTGAGGTCGAAGATAATGAAAACATAAACGTGAAAGATGATGAAGAAATTTTAGCCACAGACACTGACAATGACGATGACGACGAACCACAAAGAAAACAGACAAAAAGCAAAAAAGATGCCAAATTGAAAAAAAGTTTGGCAAAAAATGCGACGCTAAAAGAGCGGAAACGATGCCTTAAACTCACCCATATTAGCAAAATCGCTAACAGGATGGGTGTATCATTTAATGTAAAGCAAGCTGTTGCAGATGGGTTGAGTGTACAAAATGCTGCAAAAGCGATTATGCGGGCTGCTCGTGAAAACAGAGGAAGCTACGCACTTACCAACATTCCCCCACAGAGGAGCGATCGTTTTTCATCATCTCAGTCTGTAAGTGCTTCTAAAATTAACAATATGTGGGCTAAAGCCAAAAGGAAAAAATAAAATGTCGCATGTATATACTGAAGGATCTTGGATTGCCGAATATCTAATTGAAGACTCTATTGCAATTTCTCGCGAAGAAGTAATCATTGCAAAGGGACAAGAATTAGAAGCAGAAACCGTGTTGGCACGGCTTCATACTACTGGAAAATATATAGCTCTTAAACCATCAGTAAAATCATCAAAGGACGATGAACCATCTAAAAGCGACGGATCAGATGTTGCTTGTGCAATTTGCTACGATAATGTCGATTCTTGCGAAAATGACACGCCAGCCACTTAACAGCACGTATATCTGCTGTCAGTACAGAAGCATTAATTTGCCCAAGAGATATAACTCCTGAACAAAAAATTAAAGCCATTAATGATTTGGCAGAACGTCAAATTATTTTGCGATAAGGAAGCTTTTTATGAATTTCAGTATTTTTAAAAATGAAGCGTTTTCCAATACATCTATGACTAAAGCCTTAGAGCTTTATGAATTTCAGCCAGACTTGATCGGTTCGTTAAATATATTTGAAAACGTTGAAACAGACACCACTATAGCCACTGTTGAACGTCGTGATATAGGGTTGGAGTTAATTAAAACTTCTCCTAGAGGCACTCCACTTAAAGTCGGTAAACGCAATTTGCGAAATTTTGAAACGGTGCGCATAGCAAAATCTGCAACGCTCCACGCCTCAGAAATTCAAAATATGCGAGCGTTTGGTAAACCGAATGAATTACAGACAGCTATAAATCTTATAAGCTTATATCAAAATAAACTCGTTCGCGAAATTGAGATGACTTGGGAAAACATGCAATTAGGAGCCATTAAAGGAGCTGTCCTAGATGCTGATGGAACGGTGACTTATGACTGGTTTAAAGAATGGGGAATACCAAGACCAAAAGCCATCAACTTTGATCTAGATACTGAAAGCACAAATGTTGAGGGGATTTGTCGCCAAATTGTACACAGCATAAAGAGAAAAGCAGGCAATAAATATATGCCTAATTCTCAAATCATTGCGCTTTGTGGAGATAAATTCTTTGATAAATTAACAAGTCATAAAATGGTTCGCGAAACTTATCTTAATACAACACAAGTTCAAAATCTTAATAGAGCATTTTGTGTAGCTACAGAAAGTCCTGTAGGCACTGATAGTTTTGCTTATTTTTATTACGGAGGCATTTTCTTCTATAATTATCACTCTATTGATGATTATGATGAAACAGCAAAAGAGGGAACAAAACTAGCTTTAGGGGTTAAACCCAATGAAGCGCACTTTGTGCCTGTTAATGTAGACGGCGTATTTCAGAAAATTTTTGCACCTGGTGAAAGCTGGTCTCATGTTAACGAAATTGGTCTGAGCCTTTATTCCACAATGATACATGATCTTGATCGTGAATTTTGGGTACAGCCTGAGGTTTTTTCTTACCCATTATTTATTTGCTTACGCCCAGAAATGTTGATGAAAGGCGTATCTGTGGCTAAAAAATAATAAGATGAACACCACCCTTCTCGTCATAACAAAGGGCGAGAAGGATAAGGGTTTATGCGCATTTTACATCAGTATGAATAAAATCATTTCCTTTAAAGAGCAAAGCTGCATCAAGCACTTTACAACAAGCATAACTAAAGCAATCACCCATATTTAAGTTAGCTTTATGCCCTGTTCCTTTGCCATAAGTTTGATAAGCCGAAATAGCATTCATCGCTACATTTTCGTCTAATGGTAATAATGATATATTGAAAGAGTCAAAAAAATCATCAACTATTTTTACAGCTTCATCACTTTTTTGACGTGATACTGGTTTACCCAAACCCGCTTTTATTCGGCATAACCCTGCCACAACTTCAAATTTGCCGATAGCAGAACAATATAGCGCTTCACTATGGATGATTTTGAGAAAAAATAACTCAGCCTCAGGCTCATTTAATAAAATAGCTAAAATAGCCGATGGCTCAACAAATAACACTAAATTCCCCCACTTAAATCATCAAAAAATTGCTTTTTTTCTGCTTCAGATAAAAGGCGATAATCATCGCTTAAAAATTCTTTCGTACAGTTTTGTAAACGAGCAACAATTTGTGCAGGTGTTTCTTGCTCTTTTTTTTCATCTAAAAGCTTGCGAAAAGCAACTTCAGCAGCTTCACGATAACTTTTAAAATGAAATTGTTTTTTCACTTCGTCAGCTAGCTTTCTTACCGTCTCATCAGGGATATATAAAGCCTTTGGCATTGTCTACTCCAGATAATATTATTCTAATAATATTATAATAGCTATATTTTAATATTATTCAACCCATGACACTTGTCTGCTGTGATTTAGGCATGTTTGTTATACAGTTCCTTTTTAAGAGGTTATCGCAAAGGAACAGTAATGTGGGATGACGCTGTCAAAACCATGAATAAAACTATAGTGAATACATTCGGTCAGCCTGTCACCTATATCAGAAAAGATGATGGAATAGCGCGAAATATCTGCGCCGTTTTAAAAATCAGCCATTATTTGGATAACTCTAGCGGCAACACGCTAACCAATATTCAAATAAAAGCACTTGACATTCGCGTGAGTGATATTGGCGGTCATCAGCCCATGTTTGGTGACCATATTGTGATTGAAGGAGTAACCTATAGCGTTACTGATATTTTCCAGTCCACCTCAGACCTCATTAAAGTAACTCTTAACAAAGAAAGTTATCGCCTATGACATTAAATGATAAAGTCCATCATCGTACAAAGTTACGTCACTATATTGTTGAGATGCTAAAGGCTGAAGATTCACTAACGGACGTGCAAATTTTTTGCAATCGGACTGCACCAGTACACGAAAAGGTATTACCTTGTATATTAGTACGTAGTGATAGTGAACGTATGGATGAGCAATATACACTTGATAATGGCGGACGCAATCGTACCACGACAATTACAATTGAATGCCGCGTTGCTGAACATGCAGGGGATGATGTCGCTGATAAATTAGCGATGATCGTAGAACAAGCTTTTTATAAGAATCCCCGTCTTAGTGGATTGGTTTCTGCAAGCAAATTTGTATCAACAGAATTTAGCTTTAGCATGCAGGGAGAACTTCCGATTTATGCCGTAGATTTAAACTTTGAGTTTGATTATTTGACTGAATACGACCCTAGTGATGCAAGGGAAATAAATGTTTGAAAAAACGGCAGCGCAAATAACTGATTTAGAGCGACGTGTTTCTGGGCAAATTGTTATCGGCCACATTAGCGAAGTTGATTACAAAAGCGGTCGCTACCGTGTTCAGTCAGGTGCACTTTTAACTAATTGGTTACCGGACTGCCAAGTGCGTGCTGGCAAAACGCAAATTGGAGTGGGCGTGATATCGGTGAGCAAGTATTACTAGCTTCACCATCTGGTGATTTAACACAAGCAGTTATCGTTGGAGCCATTCCAACTGCTAAAACTCAAGCTACGCTATCAAAGGTTTCAGTTGTTTGACGTATAAGCTCTCGCCTATGAACACCAAATACCACTCGACCACCACGGCTAGCTACAGTACCCGCCATAAATGCTGACAAAGCAGTTTTTCCACCACCTGTTGGCAAACGAAGCAAAACAGATTGATGTTTTCGCAATGCCTCCCGTAAAGCGTTAATACATTCTATTTGATAAGGACGTAAATAAAATGCCATAAAATGGCTCCTTCTCCGTACACATCTTTATGAGTTGCATATCAATGAATTTTCATAACTCTACATAAAGATTATAAAATAATAAAAATTTTATATAATTTATCCATAAATTAAACAATATACCAAATACAGCAACTTATTTGATTATATTTTAATAAATATCTTAACAAAAAAATACTAGAATTATCAATTTTTATTCTCCATTATGTAATTACCTTTCTTTAATTTATACTTTCTATTACTCTAAAATGATTACATCATGATAATCTTATGATTGAAATAGTGACTAAATAATGCGCAATATGTTGACAAATTTATAAAAATGAATACATTTTCTATAAACTTGAAAGGATGATTCTATGACAAAAGCTGTTGTGCGACACAACATTAATCGTAAATGGATTGAAGATAAAATGATTGACGTTGGTATTGAAAATATCAGCGAACTTGGTCGTAGAATTGGTGTACAAAATCGCACTTATATGTATCATTTTTTAAGTGGGCTCCGCCCTTTCTCGCTTCAATCTTTACAGAAATTAGCTTCCACTATCCATGTTCCACTTCGAGAACTTATCCAAAATGTTGGTGGCGAACAAAAAGACTTTTTAATCGCCATTGATGAAAGTGATACTGCTCCACTGCAAATAAGAGGAACAATTGACGATCGCATGCAAGTTGTCTTTTATCCAACGGACTATTCTTATGAAACGACCACTGTTGACATTAAACCAGCTAGCGGCACCTTTGCACTGCGCTATGAAACAACTAATAGTGCTTTGTCGGTGCTTGACGGCGCAGTTGCAGTCTTTGATGAGCGGCAACCCATCAATCACGATGCAATAGTTGGCCATGTTCACCTTCTCTGGTTGGCAAATGGAAAAATATTGTTGCGCAAAGTGGTAGAAAGCACAATTGCAGGAAAATATAATTTGAGTCATGGTAATAATGAACTCCTTACTGATCAAGAGGTGATTGCTTATGCCCCAACAAGGGCTCTGGCACTTTTTTAATATGCGAAGCCTTTTAGCAAAGCACTACGGCACCCTACGGGGCACCTAAGCGAGATTGTTGGAAAGTTTATAAAGATGGCTATATCTGAATGGTTGATTTACTAAGCTATCAAATCAATATCTAATTTTAGGTAATAGTTAAGTTATTTTAGAAAAATTTTTTCTTTTTGTTCTTTTTGTAAGATAATTTCCAAACCAAGGGTTTGTGCGACTGCAACAATATTTCCCATTTTAGGCTCGTGGCATCCATGGTACCAACTGTGCACTGCATCCGAGCTTAAGAAAAATATGAAACGCAAAAGGTGCTAGCTGTTTTAGTGCTTTTTTATTTTTTAACTCTCTCTTTTTTTCTCTTCAAAAGCACTTAGAGTAATTTCTCGTAAAAAAAAAACATCAGTACTAGTACGTTACAATTTTTCCTTTTTTCTTTCGCGAGTTAATCAATTTCTTAATTCTAAGCCTTGAGTCTTGCTTCTTTTAAAGATTACAGTATCATAAAAATTTTAATTCCATTTTACGGAGCCTTTTGGTTTATATAATATAAAAAAAACCAATGCCCCTAGTCCAAGATGTCACTTTGATGAGCCACAAAGTCATCCCCTTGATATATTTATCTTTTTGCAAATTTTATCGCTAAAACAAATGACCTATCACGTATGCTTATTCTTTAAAATAGCACATAACACGCTTCTATATAATATAAAATTAAGAAGGAAAAACAAAGGCTCCATCAAAAATGGAACCTCTTAAAAATTTGCTGTAAAAATTAAAATTTATAAGCCACGCCAACACGAAAATCGTTAACTTTATAATCAAGCTCAATCGTGTTTCCAAATTTCTTTTTACCAAAATCTGAATAACGATATTCTGCACGAGCAATAACATTATCCGTGATTGCCAAATCGATACCTCCACCAAGAGTATAACCAATCACTGTCTTTGTATCATTCGATTTAGTATTAGAGGACTCCGCTCCTGCAATCGATACTGATAAAATATCTTGGAAGCCCCCATACGTGACACCCCCAGAGATATAAGGCATAATATAACCAAAAGGATAGCCAATACGCATTCGCGTAGCACCAGTCCACTTTTGCTTAAAAGTATGATCAAAAGTTATATGATCCTCTTCCACTTTTTTAGGACTTCTCACAATAGATCGAGAACCTCTACTATTTTCACCTATCAGTGAGTTTTTAATAATACTCTTTGCTATATCATTGAGTTTTTCGTCCTTATCGTTATCATTTTTAACGCCACTTGGATCTGGTTCATTATTGCCCATGACAGAAGCAACAGAAGTGACAAAAATTTTTGTTCCCTTTCGCTCAGATAAAAGCACGTCCGTATCAACACCCAATATAAAACCTTGACCAAGATCTATATTAGCGCCTGCAAAAACACCAGCTACAAAACCAGAAAGTTTAGGCAAATATTTTTTCTCAACCGGAACCCATTTTATAGCCTGAGTATCTTCATACGGCAAGAGAGGAACATCATTGTCACGAGCAGTTGCAGAGAGTTTACTCGAAAAGCTATTTATTTGTCCTCCAAGATAAAAACCTTCCCAAGAAAAGGTAGAAGAAGAAATACTTGGTGAAACAATCTGTTCAGACTTTTGAGAGATCATACCATCTGCTGCCTGTGCTAGAGAAGCTGATATAATAGTGAAGATGGATGCCCCTATTAAATATTTTGTAATCATAAAATCATACCCCAATGCTATTGTTCAAACATAATAAAAACATTACGCAAAACACTGCAAAATTTTATGCTGCAAAATCGCACATATACTTTATGATATATCAAAATTTTATATTAGCAAACAATTTTTGATTGTTTATGAAACTTAAGTTATAAAAAGTACTTTAAAAGTGATTATTTATAAAAACATGTTGTATTTAATTTTATCTTTTTCAATAAATTAAATAACTTTTTATACTTATAATTCTTATTTTAATTTAATAAACTTAAATGTATAATAACTTACTTTCCAAATCTAATTGACAATAAAATAATAAAAAACATGCTATACAATAAATTCAATTAAATTATAATTGTCGTATATATACATCATTTAAGCTTTTATTATAGATACAACATATCCAAAACGAATGAATGAGAAGGATCTAATCTTCTGCATACAGATTTAATTATTAAGTCTGTAAATATGATTTGGCTATCAGCGATACATCTCGTGCTAAACATACGGTAACTTAATGCTGTGAGTGAAGTAAAAACGCTTTATAATGTTAGATCTTGAGAAAAAAATCCTGCATATCTCTAAACTTTCAGAAGTTCTTACAGACTTTTGAATTTATAATTCCTTTAAAATGTTGATCCTTTATGGGGAGATTAGCTCCTATTCTAAAAAAGCTTATTAAGAAAGTGGCTTAATCTTAACTATGATTTTTTTATATTCTCTATCTTTAAAGATGCAAAAATTAATTTATCACACAATAAAAATTCCAAAGAGGGCTTACTTATTTTCACTAAACAATAGGAAAAGTTTGTGATTACGTACTTATCAAGATACTGGTTATTTGAGCTATTTTAGTTATGGATATATAGAAACAGCTAGTAAGCTAGCGGTTGTTAAGGGTATGATTATAATGGATACAAGCCCAAACCATACTTTTAAGAGGTTTGCGTCAATATAAGCGGAGAATAGAGAAAGCCGTTTGTATAAATTTTATGACAAACGGTTTAGTATTCTTATTGTTATAATGTAGATATAATAAGATATTCCAAATTTTACACCGCTTAAAAAGCTTAAAGGATAATTATAAATAGTGCTAGCTGAATTTCAGAAATGAACTAAAGTAAAAGGAAAACGACTCAAAGAGCCTATTAATCAATGTGCGGAAGAGTCGGGTTTATGAACAAAAGACACTTATGTTTTATTAATTATCAGGCGGTAAAAACGAAGGAGCTAATTAGAAGCTTTCAAAGAAAAAATTCTTATACAGATCATTAACTCTTTATTCTAGTCTTGAATGATTATTAGCTTATTGTGCATAAAATTTTTCTTATTTTTATCCTAATGGTCACCATTAAAATATTTGTTTTGGCTAAAATATAAACTCCTAAAACCTTTTAAACTTTCATAAAGGGTGTTTTAATAGATACTATCCGAGACATTTTTATAAATTTTTTATGTTATAATATGCTATAAAACCCTTCAAATGGATGAGAATTTTACCTTTTCAATTTAAGAAAATTTCTTAGCTTTACACTATAAGTATATTTACTTTACACCAAAGCGAATATATTTTACTACGAAAAGAAATACTTTAGATTATAGAATTGAGAAAAAATTCATACTCAGCTTTACGAAATTGAACAGAATATCACTGCCGATACGTTTGGCTAATCCTTTAGGGATATCTGCACCTTTAGAGGATATTTATTAATCTTTTATTCAAAGTTATTTTCTGTGTTTTACTTTATCTAGAGTAGAAAATTGAGACTTATCAAAATTATTGATTGAACGCGTGATGGGCTTGGAAATAGTTTCTGATCACCATATAGATGTCATTTTTACTTCAAATGCTAATGCTGCTAAGATGTCTCTGTGATATTTATTAGATGAACTTTCTTAAAAAAACTGGTACCTAGGTAAATTCTAAAAAACAATATTTGTGTAAACTTAAATTGAAAAATATATTTAATCTACGGATTATGAGAAATGCGTTTGATACATGCGTTTCTATCATCAAATTCAAGACGATGCTTTTAAGTAATGTAAGAATGCACTATAGATCTGTATTTGAATATATCACTGCTTTGAAAATGTGACTGCTGCTTTTGGATAGCTGTTGAAAAAACTGTTCAACAGGAAAACCTATAAAATCGACAATATCATGTTCAGTTTTCTCATTGAGTTTTTTTCAAATGTGGTGACACTGGAAGAGGGTATTTTGTAAGTTTTTGTAAGCTCCGCTAAGGTTATGTTCCAGCGACCTAGTTTGGCTAAAATACTAAGAAAAAATTATTTACAAAAACATAGTTCAAACTACAAAAAAACTTTTAAATGTTTTTTTAAGATATTTGAAGAGCTTACATTTTTCTTTTCTAAAAATCACTCAAAAGCCTTTCCTCTTCTAACTCTAATATGATTATGATAGAATTATCCTCCCGCAATGTATATAGCTACATATAATGGCTATTGTTTTCTTATTCTGCTTCTTCTAAGGTAATTTTTGTTGCACACTTGTTGGCTTTTTTATAGCGATAAGTACGACAGATACTTTTCATTGATCGTCAGTATCTTCCCTCAAAACCCTTCTCAGCAAAAGGAATTGAGCGGCTTTAATCTTTGGTTGCCATCTAACACTAACAAATCACTTCCAAGTGCACGAAAATAGTTGAGTAATAAATTTTTTTACAATGAAATTTGTTGCTACATTATCTCAATTTTAATAAATAATATTATGATTTGACTTTACAGCTCTTCTATCAGTTACAATAAAAACTAAAACACTAACATAAATATTGCTAATGACATTTGAATTAAAACAGATTAGTCGTGATCACTTACCCCATCACTTTAAAACAACTCACAACAGCCCACCGGTTGAATGGAAAATAAGTGATGATTTAATCAAATACCCTGATGCACTCCATTATATGCAAGAGCGTGTAAAAAAAATTCTAGAAAAAACAGCGCGTGAACAAGTTTGGCTTCTTGAACATCCTTCCCTTTATACAGCAGGAACAAGTGCGAACAAAAAAGACCTTTTAGCACCTAGCTTATTTCCTGTTTATGAAACGAGTCGGGGTGGTGAATTTACATATCATGGGCCAGGACAGCGTATTGTTTATGTTATGCTTGATCTTAAGCGCCGCAAACAAGATATTCGTGCTTTTATTAGCGCACTAGAAGAATGGGTCATACAGGTGCTTGCAAAATTTAATATTATAGGAGAACGTCGTGAAGATCGAGTTGGTGTCTGGGTTAGACGATCCGATTGCCCAGAAAAACAAGATAACCTTTTTTCTGAGGATAAAATCGCTGCTATTGGAATACGTGTACGCAAGTGGGTGAGCTTCCACGGGATTTCCATTAATATCAATCCTAATTTAACACACTATTTAGGAATTGTTCCCTGTGGAATTACTAATTATGGTGTAACCAGCCTTCGTGATTTAGGTATTTCTGTAACAATGCATGATATTGATATTGCTTTGAAACAAACATTTGAAGAAATTTTTGGATCAACAATTGATGTTTCCTAAATGCATTGATTTTTCAATAAAAAACGGGCATAGAGTCTATTTTAATTAGAGAGTTTATTTTAATCAGGTAGATAATCCAAATGCCATGAACGATAATAATAAAGATCTTTTTAGTATTTTAAATAATGCTCAATCTAGGATAACAACAAAAGAAAAAAATCTACAAGTTCCAGTAAGCAAAGAAGCAATGACTTCAAAAGAAAATATGCAAAAAGATGACTATAATGCCTCATCTATTCGGGTTCTTGAAGGTTTAGAGCCCGTTCGTTTACGGCCTGGAATGTATATCGGTGGAACAGATAGTAAAGCACTTCACCACTTATTTGCAGAAGTTATTGATAACGCAATGGATGAGGCCGTCGCCGGTTATGCAGACTTAATTGATGTATCATTAGATAGAAACGGATATTTGACAGTTACCGATAATGGTCGCGGTATTCCTGTTGAAAATCATCCTCAAATGCCTGAAAAATCTACTCTTGAAGTCATAATGACACAACTCCATTCAGGTGGAAAATTTGATGGAAAAGCTTATCAAACTTCAGGAGGATTGCATGGGGTAGGAATATCTGTCGTCAATGCCCTTTCCGACGATGTAGAAGTTGAAATTGCGCGAGATCGCAAACTTTACCGGCAAAGATTCTCGCGTGGCATTCCTCAATCTGAATTAGAAAATCTAGGTGATGTTTATAATCGCCGCGGGACAAGAATTCGTTTTCATCCTGATAGTGAAATTTTTGGTGAAAAAGCAGCTTTTGATCCAGAAAAGATTTATAAAATGGCGCGTTCCAAAGCTTATCTTTTTGGTGGAGTAAAGATTCGCTGGAGTTGCGATCCTATCATACTTGAAAACACAAAAAATATTCCGGAAAAGGCTGTTTTTCATTTTCCAGATGGACTTAAAGATTATTTATTATCATCATTAAAAAATGAATATCGAATAACATCAGAAATTTTTTCTGGAAAAACAAAACAACGCAGCGGTCATGGCTCAGTTGAATGGGCAGTAGCCTGGCATAGTGGAGATTCTTGTATACAATCTTATTGCAATACTATTCCTACTAGAGAAGGTGGAACACATGAAATAGGGCTGAGGCAAGCTCTTTTACGCGGATTAAAATCCTATGCTGAGTTAATAGGAAACAAGCGTGCCGCTATCATTACATCAGATGATGTTATGATTTCAACAGCCGCAATACTTTCAATCTTTATAAGGGAACCCGAATTTGTTGGACAAACTAAAGACAGACTAGCGACAACAGAAGCACAACGTATCGTTGAAAATGCAATACGTGATCCTTTTGATCATTGGCTAACAAACTCTCCACAAGAAGCAACAAAACTTCTTGATTGGGTTATTGAACGAGCTGAAGAACGCGTTAAGCGACGCCAAGATAGAGAAGTAAATCGAAAAACTGCTGTGCGTAAATTACGTTTGCCTGGTAAGCTAGCAGACTGTAGTCAAAACTCAGCTGCAGGCGCTGAATTATTTATTGTGGAAGGTGACTCTGCTGGTGGTTCTGCTAAACAAGCACGAAATAGGGAAAACCAAGCAATTTTACCGCTTCGTGGAAAAATTTTAAATGTAGCAAGTGCCGCACGCGAAAAAATGAGCTTGAGTCAAACAATTGGCGATCTTGTACTCGCTCTTGGATGTGGAACGCGCTCTAAATATCGTGAAGAAAATCTCAGATATGAGCGTGTTATTATCATGACGGATGCAGATGTTGATGGTGCTCACATTGCTTCACTTCTCATTACTTTCTTTTTTCAAGAGATGCCTGACCTTATTCGTCAAGGACACTTATACCTCGCTGTGCCTCCCCTTTATAGAATATCACAAGGAGGAAAGGTCGCTTACGCACGTGATGATGCTCATAAAGACGAATTATTAAAAACTGTATTTACTGGAAAAACTAAGATTGAAATTGGACGTTTTAAAGGCCTTGGTGAGATGCGTGCTGAACAGCTTAAAGAAACAACTATGCATCCTCAAAAACGTACGCTTTTACGCGTTTCTATTGATGCAGTAAAAATACAAGAAACTAAAGACACAGTAGAAAGTTTAATGGGTAGCAAACCAGAAGCACGATTTCGGTTTATACAAGAAAATTCTACTTTTGCTTCTAATCTTAGTATCTAAATTTTAAAAAAATTTTTCCCTCAAACTACTGCAGCAGCATCAATAACTCGTAATTGTGGAGTAACAGTGCCGTTCCAATAATTCAAACTAAGACTGCCGGCTAAATGGATCATTTTACCAATATTTTGAGAAAGAAAATACCCCAGTGGTGTTCCTACCGCACGAAAAGCTATTCCTTGTAATTTTTCTCCCTCAATATTAGAGATAACGAGGCGAAGATGCCCTCTCCCAACCTCACACAAACTAACCAATTGATGAGAAGGGAAAGCAAAAACAGGAGTAGTATTCCCTGAACCAAATGGTCCTGCTTTTTCGACCAAATCGAATAGCTCTTTGTTAGCACCAAAAGCAGAAAGACAACAGTCTATACTGAGGGATTTTTTAGCACGTAACTGAGAAACCACTAAAGAGACTTTTTTCTCTAGCCAATCTCGAAAAACTTCTATTTTGGTTGATTGAATCGTGATACCAGCTGCCATACTATGTCCCCCACCATTTTCTAATAAATTTAATGTGACTGCTTCACGAACAAGTGCTCCTAAATCTATTCCACTAATTGACCGACCTGATCCTGTACCGCTTCCATCTGCTTTCAAAGCAATTGCAAAAACAGGACAAAAAAAGCGCTCTTTTAAGCGGGATGCAAGAATACCAACAATTCCAGGATGCCATTCTTTATGAGCGATCACAAGAGACGATGGTGCTTCCTGCCCTTCATAAAGATCATCAATGTAGACCTCTGCTTGAGTTAATTGAACCTCTTCCATTTTTTGACGTTCTTGGTTCAACCGATCCAATTGTTCTGCTATTTTATTGGATTCATCTTTATCATTACAGCTAAGTAAACGTGCTCCTAATGCTTGATCCCCAATACGTCCGCCCGCATTAATTCTAGGGCCTAACAAAAAACCTAAGTGAAAACTGTTAAGCGGTTCACCTATACGTGCTACTTTTGTTAAAGCGGCTATCCCAGGATTATACATGGAACGAGCGACCTGAAGCCCTTTGACTACAAAAGCACGATTAACACCTTGTAGTGGTACCACATCACATATGGTAGCCAATGCAACAAGATCGAGCATACTTAAAAGATCAGGAAGATTTTCTCTATATTTTTCTTCTTTCCGCAATAAATGATTAACCCATGCTAATGTAATGAATACGACACCAGCAGCACATAAATGCCCTTGCCCAGAAAAGTCATCAGGGCGATTAGGGTTGACAAGAGCAACAGCCTCTTGATGAATCTCTGTCATTTGATGATGATCTAAAACCACAACATCAGCACCTGCAAGCCTTCCTGCTTTTACTGCATCAGGACTATTCGCACCACAATCAACAGTAATAATTAAACGAGCTCCTTCTTGTACTAACATCATCATTGCTTGTTCATTTGGGCCATATCCTTCAACAATACGATCAGGAATATAAATTTTTACCTCTATACCCAAACAATGCAAAAATCGTGCTATAATGGCTGATGAACAAGCACCATCAACGTCGTAATCACCGAAAACCGCAATTTTTTCCTTATTCATAATAGCTTTGACAATGCGTTCCGCTGCACATTGCATATCCCTAAAACTTTTTGGATCAGGCATTAAATCACGCAATGTTGGATTAATGAATGTAATAGCATCAGATTCGTCCACATTTCTTGCAACAAGAATTCTGGCTAACTGATCTGGAAAACCAAGTTTTTGGGAAATCGTACGAGCATTAATCGCCCCTTGAACATCAAGAGCATCCACCCATGCCTGACCACACGCAGAAGATTCAACATTCAGAAAATAACGAGATTGCTCCATTTTTATTTGTCTACAATGAAAATAAATAAAATACAATTACGAGTTTAAAATAAATCATTTTCTTCCAGTATCTATCTTAACTTTTAAACAGAAGTAAGTTAACAAAATATGAGGTATTATAATACCTTACTTGTAAAGTATTGTTTTATAAGTTTTTATTTTCTCTTGACGCAAATCAAAAGACATTATATCAGGAGACGCAGTGTGCGTTAAATATTTTGCTATAATGATAATTTCAACGCAAAAAAGAAACAAAAAATACCCTCTTGAGGGTCACAATAAAGGATACTTCTATGGCAACTTTTTCACAAAAGCCAACTGAAGTGGTGAAAAAATGGGTTATTATTGACGCAGAGAACATTGTTTTAGGTCGCCTTGCCACATTCGTTGCGAATCGTCTGCGTGGAAAACATAAAGTCACATTTACTCCCCATGTTGATGATGGTGACAATGTTATTGTAATCAATGCAGAAAAAATAGCTCTCACTGGCAAAAAATATACAGATAAAAAGTATTATTGGCATACTGGCTATATTGGTGGAATTAAAGAGCGCACAGCTCGTCAAATTCTTGAAAGCCGTTTCCCAGAACGTGTTGTTGAAAAAGCTGTGGAACGCATGATTCCTCGTGGGCCACTTGGTCGCCGTCAGTTAAAGAATCTACGTGTTTATGCTGGAAATCAACACCCGCATGCGGCGCAGCAGCCCGAAGCTCTTGACGTTGGTGTTCTAAACCGCAAAAACAAAAGGATTGCTTAATTATGGCTGAAATTAATTCTCTTTCTGAACTTAACACAGTAACAAATATTACGAAAGTTAATGAAGATATCGCTCCTGTTCATGTGCAGAAACTTGATGCGCAAGGGCGCGCCTATGCAACAGGGAAACGTAAAGATGCTGTTGCTCGCGTCTGGATAAAACCAGGCTCTGGAAAAATCACAATCAATAATAAAGAATATGATAAGTATTTTGCTCGTCCCGTTCTTAGGATGATTCTTCGCCAACCAATAGTTGCAACAAAAAGGGATACACAGTTTGATATTGTTGCAACCGTTGCAGGAGGTGGTCTCTCAGGACAAGCGGGCGCAGTACGCCATGGTATTTCCAAAGCTTTGACCTATTATGAACCTGAACTCCGCACAATTTTGAAAAAAGATGGCTTTCTTACGCGTGATAGTCGTGTTGTTGAACGTAAAAAATATGGTAAGGCGAAGGCTCGTCGTTCTTTCCAGTTTTCAAAGCGATAATTATAACTTTTACACATCGCATAGAGCTCCGTTTCAGCGGAGCTTTTTTAATATTAAGATAATTGTAACAACCCAACTTTCATTTCCATTTAATAAAGTGATAAAGTTTTAGTCTAAAAAACGCTTTACCATTTTAATAAAGTGAGGAACTGAGATAGGCTTTGACATATATTCTTCACATCCGCTTGCGCGAATTTTTTCTTCATCTCCTTTCATAGCAAAAGCTGTTACGGCTACAACAGGAATAGATTGAAGTTCTTTATCCTTTTTGAGCTGTTTAATGACATCTATTCCCGATACCTCAGGCAATTGAATATCCATAAGAATAAGAGAAGGCATTGATGAACGAGCTAAATCTAATGCAACAAGACCATTACGTGTTTCAACGGTTTCATAACCGCTAGCCTCGACAAGATCACGGAATAATTTCATATTAAGTTCATTATCTTCCACAATCATGACTTTTTTTAACATCAGTATAACTCCACTTTTCTTATACAAGAAGCTTAAATACATCCCCCGCCTAGTTAAAACAAAATAATAGAAAAAATGTAAACTATGAATAAACTAAGGTTCGTCAACAAAAGCTCTTAAAACAGCGGGCTATAATGCTTAAGAAGGTTATTCGTGGCTAAGAATATTTTTTTGATAATTGGAAAACCTTTATCACAGAAGCATCTTATTTTTACATGATACAATACAAATAACAAATGTGTCATTAATATTATTGTTTCTCTTATACTAAACATACTCCACTTAAGAATCATTTTTTTCGGCATACATTCGCGATTTATAATTCTGTTCAACTTGGAAAATAATAATTCTATTTTTTCAAATAACCTTAAGATTCATTATTTGAAGAGAGGACAACCATAAACTCTATTAATTATATTTTTCTTGCAGTTTTTAGCACTGCTAAAAACTATAACTAAGCTTTTCTTCTACTTATGCACAATAAATTTCCACTCAGAAATTGTAATTGAATTGTGTGTTTTTATCATTTTAAAAACTAAAATCACTGTACATAAAAATGAATCTGTTTAATACTTTTCTAAAGTTTTACTGATTTTTTCACTGTAAAATAAAGCTAAAAGCCGTTATGGTGCCCCTGTAGATTGAGCAATGCCTAATAAAGTAAAGACAAAATACCTTGTTCATATTAAATGATAGCGTCTTATCACCTGCAACTTTGTTTCAAGCAATCTGCATGAAATCAAAACATAATATTCATTTGTTTTAACCTTACTTTGAACTCTTCTTTTTATTTTTGTTTATTCATATCCATAATCTTTTTTAATTTATTGCTGCACTCATGGTACAGTATAAATCCATTTATCCGTTTACCTCTATTTACAATATAATTAGAGCCAAATAATAACTTTTTAATCTACATAAAAAAAGATAGACAATGACAAACTATCGCTTTTGCTTAGTATTCTTTTTCAAAAAGATGTGGGCTTTCGATAACAAGCTTTTCCCGCGCTTTTTGTAGCCGTTGAATGACTTCATCAATTTTTGACGGAGAAAATGAAGAATCTTGATTATTCAATAAATGTTGCCTCTCTCTGACTTTGTAAAAACACTGCATCTGAGATTGAATCATTCTAATCTCTTGAAAAAAAAGACGTCCAGTTTCTTTGAAGTCATTATTAAGGGAAAAAAGCTGATTGGAAATTGATATTAAAATCTGTTTTAAGAAACGCTCATTTTCTTGACGTTTGCGATATTCTAAAATAAGAGCATGGCTTATCTCATCCAACTGCTTTTTAGTAGAATCAATTTTCCGCAATAAATTTGGTTCTCCCCCTATATTATCTTTTTTTGCCTTCAAAAGCATGGCATGAATATCTAATAACTTCATTGCAGAATGAGACAAATAATCCACTAATGTAGGCGTACTGGCATAGTGTTTTTGCGCAACCATCATAAAATCACCTAATGACAAGTTTTTACATTTATTCCACTATTTCTTTTATATTTTATAGAATCATTCTAAAGAAAATACTAAAATAAAATATTGTCCTTAATTATATTAGATGATCCACTGTACTCCCTTCACATTTAATTTCCAGTTAATGGTGATAAAAGACGCATAGGTGCATAGAGTATAAGATGCGTTGTTTTCTCCAAAACACTACTACTATCAGCAAGGATAGCCTGACTAGGCGATAGTTCTGTACCCTGCATAATCGTAGAGGCCAAAGAACCTTCTTTAGAAAGAGCCATCAACGTTGGTGAAGATGCAAATACATTATGTGCTCCACCATCGATATTAGAAAAATCAAAAACAGCTATTCCATTTTTACGCAACATTTCAATATCTGAACCATCTCCTACACGAGGATGTCCACCTGTAAGACGTCCTGAAACAGCCAGTGCCTTATCTGCACGAGATACCAAAATAGCTGTTGGCCGAGGTAATTGCTTAATATCATTAAGCTGACGCTCAAATACATCAAGGTCAATGTCCGGTGCGGCCATTAAAAAACTCGTAATACGTTGAATTGGCCTATACTTTCCTTGTAATGCTAAAGTTCTAAATGCTTCCATCGTAACAAAATTGCCCATAGAATGTGCAATAACAGAAATCTGATCAGCATTAGTTTCGCTAATAAGTGTCAAAAGTTCTATCAATCCATCACGTGCAAAATTGGCGCTATCACGATCATAAATATAAAGAGGTATTGATCCAGCAGAGGGCCATGAATAATGCACAGTAACAACATTTAAGGAATAATCATAGGTCAACTGAGCTGTACGAAACGTACCGTCTGCAAAATTGTTATTATAGCCATGAATAAAAAGAAAAATTTCTCTTCTTCCTTTTGGCTTTTTAGCTAAAGCAGCATTTAATTGCTCCTTGAATTGCTCTTTATTATCATATTTTTGCAATGCCACTGCTGCAAAATACTTATCATTAGTAGGTTTATAAGCGTTTGTTTCAACCACACCTTTAACATGCTGTTGAGGGATTCCTACATCAACCCGATTATAGTGCACTTTACTCGACCGCTCTGCTCCATAAGGCTGAGAATAATTATTTTGCATCCTACGACTTGTCGCAACATATACTGGAACGACAGCTTTTGGAGGAATTGGTGGACCTTCGACTTCCCTTTGCACTGCAACCATAGATGGTGTCGCATGTACGCCATGCCAGAGCACAGCACGTGATCTAGTGCACGCGGTTAATAAAATAAAGCAAATGAAAAACGTTAAATACTTTAAAAATATTGTACTTTTCACGGAAGAATACTCAATCTTGTTGAAAAGAACTAACACTTAGGATCACGGAAACAAAAGACAATTCCAAGACCTGAAATAAAGTTACTGAAACGCACTAAAAAAATACGCAAAAAACCCGTAACTATACACAACCCCTCCCCTAATTCAAATTTATACCGCACTCATGGTGCGGTCGAGAAGACTCGAACTTCCACGGGTTGCCCCACAGCGACCTCAACGCTGCGCGTCTACCAATTCCGCCACGACCACACGCTGCTTATATAAATTCTTATATAAAAAACTATTTCTTTCAATCTAACAAATCACAACGCGTGGTACAAGTCCCTTTTCGCTCATCCATAATTTATTTTAGAACTGCTAACATATACTAAGTACCCTTATGGTGATTTACGAACCATCATAATAAAATTCGCTTGTGCAGTTTGATCTTTCTCATAACAGCCATGAAAATTTGTTGTAATCGTTGTCGCTCCTTGTTTCTTTATTCCTCTCATAGCCATACACATATGCTCAGCCTCAATTAATACAGCAACACCACGAGGTTTTAGATATTTCTCTAAAGCATTAGCTATTTGAGCCGTCATAGCTTCTTGTGTCTGTAAACGACGGGAAAAAATATCTACAACACGTGCAATTTTTGAAAGACCAACAACCTTTGTATCAGGAAGATAAGCAACATGAGCTTTACCAACGATTGGGATCATATGATGTTCGCAATGTGAATAAAAAGCGATATCCTTCAATATTACCGATTCATTGTATCCTGAAACTTCTTCAAAAACCGTATTCAAAACCTCTTCCGCTGATTCGCGGTAACCAGTAAAAAGCTCTTGATACGCTTTCGCTGCACGCTTTGGAGTATCTAAAAGCCCTTCTCGATTTGGATCTTCCCCCATCCATAATAGCAACGTGTGGATTGCTGCTTCGACTTCTTCAAGATTAGGGCGCCCCTCTTCAGATAAACACAGGGTTGTGGAACCTCCTTTAATATCATGCATTAAAAAACTCCGAGCTTACTATATACAAAATATTTGTTATATTTATTTTATTTTGTATAATCTCTATATAATAGAATTAAAAGCTTAAACAATCACGTTTTTAAAATTTTAGGCTATAGCTTATGATTGATGGTATCTATAATGATAAAGTGCTTGAATATGCTGCGCATATTAGCAAAATTGGGCGTCTTTATCATCCAGATGCAACATCAAAAAAATATGCGCGTCTTTGCGGCTCAACCGTTACTGTGGATTTAAAAGTAGAAAATTATATCATTACAGATTTTGCCCATGAAGTACATGCTTGTGCGCTGGGACAAGCTTCAGCTTCGCTTTTAGCAAATCATATCATCGGCCAAACAACGCAAAATCTTAAAATGTTACGCGAAATGATCTATTATATGCTGACAAAAAACGGCCCCCCTCCTCCAGCTCCATTTGAAGCATTTTCTTGTTTGCAGCCTATTAAAGACTATAAAGTGCGCCATGCATCAACAATGCTTAGCTTTGATGCCGTTATAGATTGTATTCAACAAATTGAAGAAAAATAAATGTTTGAACCACATTCTCAGAAAAAAAAGAAACAAACCCGCAATTACACAGGGTCATGGAAAAAAACACCTGGACGGTTACTTGGTATCTCATTAATACGTTTCTATCAAATAACCTTATCAAGCCTTATAGGAAATCAATGTCGCCATGCACCAACGTGTTCAGAATATGCCTATGAAGCAATAGCACGTCATGGATTATGGACTGGTGCATGGATGGGACTTTTTCGTATTATACGTTGTGGTCCATTTGGAACACATGGTTTTGATCCAGTGCCTACTTTACTTGGAAAATTTTACTGCTTTTATAAGCCTTGGCGCTATTGGAAAATTTCTACTAAACATAATAAATAATTCTTTTCTTTTTTTATGCTTATTGATAAGAAAATGAGCCTATTTGCTTTATAATTATATCATACTGTTAAGTTTTTGTAGATCATCCGCAATCGTTAGCGGAACTGAATCAAAGGGGTGTCTTATGTCTTCTTCTGTTTCTCTTGTTTTTCCCGATGGTTCAAAACGTGATTATCCCGCAGAAATGACTGGTTTAGAATTGGCCACATCCATTTCTAAATCACTTGCCAAAAAAGCAGTTGCTTATAGCTTCAACGGAACTATGCGAGACTTATCAGATCCATTAGAACAGTCTGGGAAGATAGAAATCATCACTCGTGAAGATCCACGCGCTCTTGAATTAATACGCCATGATTGTGCGCATGTCTTAGCTGAAGCGGTGCAAGAGCTCTTTCCTGAAACACAAGTTACAATCGGCCCTGTCATTGAAAATGGCTTTTATTATGATTTTGCACGCCAACAACCTTTTACACTCGATGATCTCGCCATTATTGAAAAGAAAATGCGTGAAATTATTAACCGGAATAAACCTTTCAGAAAAGAAATTTGGTCTCGTGAAAAAGCCAAAAGAATATTCTCTGAAAAAAACGAGTTTTATAAGGTTGAGCTTATAGATGATATACCTGAGAATCAAGATTTGAAAATCTATTATCAAGGTGATTGGTTTGATCTTTGCCGTGGTCCGCACATGCAATCGACAGGACAAATTGGTAATGCCTTTAAATTGATGAAAGTCGCAGGAGCTTATTGGCGTGGCGATGCAAATAATCCGATGTTAACAAGAATTTATGGTACAGCATTTGCCAACGAAAATGATCTAAAAGCTTATTTATATATGCTAGAAGAAGTTGAAAAACGCGATCATCGTCGACTAGGACGTGAAATGGATTTATTCCATTTTCAAGAAGAAGGACCAGGAATGATTTTTTGGCACAACAAAGGCTGGAAAATGTTCCAAAATTTGATCAGCTATATGCGTAGACGCCTCGATGATCATCAATACGCTGAAGTTAACGCGCCTCAAGTCCTCGATAAATCACTTTGGGAGGCTTCTGGTCATTGGGAATGGTACAAAGAAAATATGTTTAAAGTAATTCCCGCAGCTGATGATTGGGATGATAATTATCTTTATGCTCTTAAACCAATGAATTGCCCTGGTCATGTACAAATTTTTAAACATGGTTTAAAATCTTATCGCGATTTACCTATTAGACTCGCTGAATTTGGTCTTGTTCATCGCTATGAACCTTCAGGCTCTTTACACGGTCTTATGCGCGTGCGTAGCTTCACACAAGATGATGCGCATGTTTTTTGCACCAATGAGCAATTGGCTGATGAATGTCTTAAAATCAATGATCTGATTTTATCAACTTACGCTGATTTTGGTTTTAAAGAGATTACCCTTAAACTTTCAACACGCCCACAAAAACGCGTCGGATCTGATGCATTATGGGATCATGCAGAAAATATCATGGCATCAGTTCTTAAAACCATTGAGACAAAATTTGCAGGACAAATTAAGACAAGTATCCTTCCCGGTGAAGGCGCATTTTATGGACCAAAGTTTGAATATACGCTAAAAGATGCTATCGGTCGTGAATGGCAATGTGGAACAACACAAGTAGACTTTAATCTTCCCGAACGCTTTGGTGCATTCTATATTGGAAAAGACTCAGAAAAACATCAACCTGTCATGATTCATCGTGCTATTTTTGGTTCAATGGAACGTTTTCTTGGTATATTAATTGAAAATTTTGCTGGGCACATGCCACTTTGGCTTGCACCTGAACAAGTTGCTGTTGCAACAATTACATCAGAAGCAAATGAATATGCAAAAAAGATTACGGCAAGACTTAAAGCTATTGGGCTTTCAGCAACATCAGATCTTCGTAATGAAAAAATTAATTACAAAATACGTGAACATTCTTTACAAAAAGTCCCTGTAATTTTGGTATGCGGTAAACGTGAATCTGAAACAAACAGCGTCAGCATGCGCCGCTTAGGAAGTACAGATCAGATCTCTTTATCTATAGAGGAAGTCATTAAACAGCTTTCAGATGAAGCCACACCACCAGATTTGCGTCGTTTAATGTAAACTTCCTAAAATGTGCCAAAAGATGAAAATAAATTATGGGAAAAACCCATTATTTCTATCGTGCTCTATCAAGAACGCGTTTGCATTCAATTAATTCAAATAGTGTTTCCTGTAACAATTCTTTATCAGTCTTATTTTTATAAGCATTAACGGCACCGACAGATGCATCTCCCTCATTTTTCATGAAACTTAAAAGCCCAAAAGAAGACTTTTTAGGTTTATTACGGATGGGTTCAGGTGTTTGTCCCGCATGTTTCTTTTCCATTACTACATTCATAGCGTCAAGATCACCATTACCAAATGCAACAATAAAAGCGATACCGTTTTCCTTTAAAAGACGCTGTACACCCTTTATAGTATAACCTTGATCATACAGTAGCTGTTTGATACCGTTGAGTAAATCAACATCGGCTGGACGATAATAACGCCTTCCACCCCCACGCTTCATTGGTTTAATTTGTGTAAAACGTGTTTCCCAGAATCTCAATACATGCTGCGGCAGCCCCAATAACTCGGCTACTTCGCTAATTGTGCGAAAAGCATCGGAGCTTTTATCCATTTTCAAATACCTTATCTAAATTATATAAACGGCTTTATACTTATTGATTTACTTTTAATATTTCAATAAGATTACTTTAAATAAGCTATACTCAATACCACATTTAAATTAAAAATTTCCTACGTACAACAGAGTCGTAACATTTACTTTATACAAATTTCTGAACAAACACTATAAACCGTAATAATCCTCATTTATGTGGCACTATTTTTTCTTGCACGATGTGAATCTAGAATTCTTTGTTTAAGCACATTCGCAGCCTTAAATGTCACAACACGCCGCGGTGGAATAGATGCTTCTACACCAGTTTTTGGATTTCGTCCAACTCGTTCATTTTTACTGCGAACTTGGAACGTTGCAAAAGAAGATAATTTAACCGCTTCACCTCTTATAAGCGAATTGCAAATTTCATCCAAAACTAACTCAACTAAAGCTGCTGATTCACTGTGTGACAAGCCTATTTTTCTACAAACCACGCTCGCCAAATCTGCACGCGTTACTGTCTTACTTGTCATTATAACCACCTATTCTAATATTTAAAATTATAAAGTGATTTATACGTTTTATTCAGATATGGTCAAGCGACTATAGCCTACCAACGAATAAGAATTGCCCCCCATGTAAACCCACCTCCCATAGCCTCCAACATAACAAGATCTCCTTTTTTAATCCTTCCATCGCAAATAGCTGTCGTTAAAGCCAATGGAACTGATGCTGCGGATGTATTGCCGTGTTGATCAATAGTAATAACAACTTTATCCATAGAAATTCCTAATTTCTTAGCGGATGCTTCAATAATGCGCTTATTAGCTTGGTGAGGTACAAACCAATCTAATTGCGAAGAATCCATACCAACAGACGCAAAACAATCATCAACCACATCAGTTATCATGCCAACTGCATATTTAAAAACTTCTCGTCCTTCCATGCGTAAATAACCCGTTGTTTGCGTTGTCGAAGGACCACCATCAACGTACAGCTTATTCACATACGCACCGTTAGAACGTAATTTTGCAGACAATATGCCACAGCTAAAAGTAAAATCATTTTCCACTTCCTGAGCTTCTAAAATAGCTGCACCTGCACCATCACCAAACAAAACACATGTCGTGCGATCTTTCCAATCTAAAATTCGAGAAAAAGTTTCAGATCCAATAACTAAAATCCTTTTGGCTGCCCCGCAACGCAAATATGCATCTCCCGTTGTTAAAGCAAAAATAAAACCAGAACAAACAGCTTGAAGATCAAAGGCAAACCCATGCTTCATCCCCAAAGCATCCTGAATTTCGACAGCAGAAGCAGGAAAAGTACGATTTGGCGTTGAAGTTGCTAAAATAATACAATCAATATCTTGGATTGTTAAACCAGCATTTATAAGAGCAGCTTGCGCAGCTTCAATCCCTAAGGAAACAGTTGTTTCATTTTCATTAGCGATATAACGTTGATGTATTCCTGTACGTTGCACAATCCACGAATCGGAAGTATCAACAAATTTTGCAATCTCATCATTCGACAAGCTTTTTTTGGGTAAGGCACTTCCCACACCACACACAACTGATCGAATCATTCGGTCATAACCTTTTCCTGACTTTTTTCACTTGCATTATAAATACTGATCATATTGTACCCTCATTCGTTATTGCTTCATCATCTTTATCAAAAAGTATCGCTTTATTTTCATGAAACCGCCGCAAATCAGCAGTTATTTTTTGTAAAAGTTCATTATTAACCATCTCATAACCAACGCGAATAGCAGAAGCAAAACCACTAGCACTCGCGCCACCATGGCTTTTTATGACAACACCATTCAAACCTAAAAGTACTCCCCCATTCACTTTATCAGGATCCATTTTATGTTTCAGCGTACGAAAAGCATTCCGTGATAAAAAATAACCAAGACATGAAAAAAGAGAACTACGTATGGCTGTGTTTAAGATTTCCGCTATCTGTCTTGCAGTTCCCTCTGCAGTTTTTAAAGCAATGTTACCAGAAAATCCCTCTGTTACAACAACATCTACTGTTCCCTTTCCAATGTCATCACCTTCAACAAAACCTTTATATTCTAATCCTTCTAATTGCACTTTACGCAATATCATTCCAGCCTCTTTAATTGCATAAAGTCCTTTAACCTCTTCAACACCTACATTTAAAAGCCCAACACTTGGTTTTTCAGTGTGGTACAAGGCGCGAAACATGCCTGCCCCCATCACCGCTAAATCAACTAACTGACTAGCAGATGCACCAATGGTTGCACCAATATCTAAAACAATACTTTCATTTCGAAGCGTTGGCCAAATACCAGCAATTCCAGGGCGTTCGGCCTCTGCCATCATTTTTAAACAAAAATAGGACATTGCCATAAGCGCACCAGTATTACCGGCAGAAATACAAGCATCGGCTTCACCATTTTTAACAGCTTCAATCGCATACCACATTGATGATTTACCACGCCCAATACGAAGCGCTTGGCTAGGCTTCTCATCCATACGTGTATAGCTTTCTGTAGGATAGAAGCGTGATACAGAATCCAAACAAGAATATTTTTTTAAAACAGGCCTAACAGCCTCATCTATCCCATAAAACAGAAAATAAACATTCGGCAAATATTTTTGTACAATTGCTGCTCCCGCAATAGCCACCTCTGGACCATAATCACCGCCCATTACATCCACAGAAATTCTAATCACACCTGCATATCCTACATCTTTTAATTCATATTAAGTTTATGTTGCAATTTTTTGCCTCCAAACAACCCCCCGAAACGTATCATAAAAAATAGCTTCGCAGAAAATACTGTTTTACGCTAGGGCACAATAGATAATTTTTTTATTTATTTACAGCGACTTCCAATTTTTCAAAATAGAAAATGGCGATGCTTTTTGCTCAACCTCATCTGAATTTTGAATTACACTTATGTCTACGCCTGCCTTGCGCGGATAATGGTCAATAGACAACTCAAAAAACTCCTCCATCACTGCACCAATATTGATTTTATCTCCATAAAAAACCTCTGGTGGATCCATTCCATCAGCATCTAAAAATAATTCATTTGTATCTTCTGATATTTTTGGTTTAGCCAGATTTGAATCTTCAGGAACAAAAATAACATCAATATTCTCATGTAGGATATTTTCTAACGGTTCTAATGTGATAACACATGATTGTACAATACAAGCTCGCAATAAACCTTTAACACGTACTCCACGCTCTTTTGACGGTAAAATATTAAATTCTCCATCACAAAATTTTACCTCAATTAAACCGTGATTCTTAGCCAAATGTGCACACTCTTGTTGATCTGCACAAATATGAACCTTTATACCTTTAGCAGGTAATGAACGAACTGATATCGGATAAGCCAAAGCAAATGTCATTTGAGAAACATTTTGAACATTCATTAACAGCTCCTGAGTATGAGAAGGTACAACGTACCGCACTTTGAGTCAGATTACATTGTTATTCACTTTTTTCTTTTCTAGAGAAACTCTGTATGGCATATTTAGCTTATAACAAGGAAACTCAATGTAAGCTATGGTAGATTAGTCTAAAATTAGAAAAAAGCTTGAAGTTAACTCCTTGTCATATAATTAAATTACGATTTGTCATATAAATTTAAGGGAGGTATCGTTGTTCCAATTACCCCACATAGTGAGATTCACCAAGTATAAATTATCTATCGGGCTGCTAATAATAAGCGCAGTAACAATTGCTGGTTGTCATTTAATTGATTCTTCAGGATCAAGCCAGATCTATAAAGAGGGCTATGTTCTTGATCAAAGCGCTCTTGATTCTATTTCTGTTGGTTCCAGTCAAGAGCAAGTTATCCTCGCTTTAGGAACCCCTTCCCTAAAGACTAAATATGATAATGATATCTTCTATTATATCTCACAAACTCGATACCGTGGGATGCAGTTTATGAAAACTAAAATTATAGATCGCAAAGTTCTAGCCATTTACTTTAATAAAAATGATCAGGTTACTAAAATAGCTAACTATGGTTTACAAGACGGTAAAATATTTGATTTTATTGCACAAACGACACCAACCGCGACCAAAGAACAACCTTTTTTGCTCCAAATGATCAAAGGTTCCGTGAATTTACCTCATAACTAAATCCCCCTAAAAATAATCCCGAAAATATCGGGATTATATAGTTATTTTTGGAGACGAACTTCTTTCGCCATACTATCAAGAACTGCATTAACAAGCTTTGGTTCATCGTTTTCAAAAAACGCTTTTGCTATATCAACATATTCATTTACAACAACAGCAACAGGGACATCCCGACGATTAATTAATTCCCATAAACCTGCACGCAAAATTGCTCGTAATATAGAATCAAGACGTGAAAGCGACCACTCTGAGGAAAGCTGTTGATGAAGCATAGGATCAAGCTGTTTTTGATCTTGTACAACACCAGATATGATAGCAAAAAACCATTGAAAATCAGCATCAAGATACTGGTTTCCATCAATACTTTTTCCTAAACGATACGTTTCATACTCAGCAGCTGTTTCCATAACACCAGTACCAACTATATCCATTTGATAGAGTGCTTGTACTGCAGCGAGTCTCGCTGCGCCACGTTTATTGGCTGCACGCGGAGAATATTTTCCTTTTATATCAGCCATACTTAATGATTATCTCCAAATCTCTTTTTCAGAGAAATCATACATAAAGCAGCTTCAGCAGCAAAACCACCTTTATTTTTTTCGTCCTTTTTTGCACGCACCCACGCTTGACTTTCATCTTCAACGGTTAAAATACCATTTCCAATCGCTAAGTGTTTATAAACAGTTAAATCCATCAATGCTCGACAAGAATTATTAGCAACAATTTCAAAATGATATGTTTCCCCCCTAATAATACAACCAAGCGCTATATAACCATCGTATGATGCCTTACTATTATTTTCAGCAAGAGCTATTGTTCCTGGTATCTCTAATGCTCCTGGAACTGTCACAATATCATAGCTTGACCCCGATTTTTGTAAAGCACTTACAGCACCTTCAAGAAGCGCATCGGAAATTTCATTATAAAAACGGGCTTCAACAATCAATACATGTGGCTGTCTACGCATTTCTTTTATCATAACGGAATCTCACAAAAAATTAAATAAAGTAGTTGAAATTACAAAGCATAAGACCCTGAAAACTATGATAAATTTTCAGCTTATTCGGCTTTCATCTTAAAACCAGAAAGCTTAGCAACATAACGGGCAAGCTGGTCAATTTCTAAATTAACCTGATCCCCAATTTTCGCCTGCCCCCAAGTCGTCATGTCAAGTGTATGACGAATAATAAGAACGTCAAAAATATTATCCTTAACACAATTAATAGTCAAAGATGTACCATTAAGTGCAATAGAACCCTTGTTAACAATAAAAGGTGTAAATCGCGTTGGAATTTGTAAGAAAAAGCGAACTGCATCACCTTCACTTTTTTTCTCAATAACTTCAGCTAAACCATCAATATGGCCAGAAACTAAGTGTCCACCCACCTCTGCACCAAACCGTAACGAACGTTCTAAGTTAATAAAAGTCCCTGTTGTCCACTGAGCAAGATTAGTTAAACGTAGTGCCTCTTCCCATGCCTCTACAGCAAACCACGTATTAGCTGATTCTTTTGGAGCTCGTTCAACAATTGTCAAACAAATCCCTGAACACGCAATTGATGCACCAATTTCTAAACTTTCAATATCATAGTGAGTAGAAATATTTAAACGCACCCCTTGTTTTAAAGACTTAACCTTTTCAACACAACCTATATCTGTTACAATTCCGGTGAACATAATGCTTTATGCCTCCATTTACAAAAATGATCACTCCCAAACATTCTGGTTTCAACCTTGTGAAAGTCGGAAAGATATTTTTCAAAACGTGGAGCTTCAATACGGCCTTCGCCTAAAATAATAGGAGCATAAAAACACACTAAATGATCTACACAACCAGCATTTAAAAATTGTTCCCCTGTTTTGACTCCCCCTTCAAGTAAAATACTATTGATTCCTTTTTTATAAAGAAGCTGTAAAATAGCAAGAGGCTGCATACAACTATCACCCATTTCGACAAAATATACAGACACACCATACTTTTCCAATGCTATTTTTTTACTTGTTTTTGAAAAGCTTTCATCACAAATAATCCATGTAGGAATTGTTGCTGCGGTTTTGACAACTTGTGAATCAAGCGGAATACATAAATCTTTATCCAAAATAACACGTACAGGAGAACGCATCTCCAACCCTGGTAAACGGCAATTTAGTTGTGGATCATCTGCTAATATAGTGCCGACACCAACAACAATAGCATTATTTTGAGAGCGTAAAATATGAGTGTGTGCGTGAGAAATCGTTCCACTAATTTTGACCCCACCTTGCCCCTTTTTTCCCACACCATTATCTGTAGAAATTGCCATTTTTAAAGTGACCGCACACCGTTGTAATTTTCTGATGCATAAATGAGTACACAACGCTTCAAAAGCTTTTTCAGCCAGAACTCCTTCAACAACTTCAATTCCAGAAGCACGCAAAAGAGCAATCCCACGACCATCAACACGCTTATCTAAATCCGTAAGAGCAATAACAACTCTTGAAATACCTGAACTTATTAAAGCATTTACACACGGGGAAGTTTCTCCATAATGTGAACAAGGCTCCAAAGTAACATAAGCCGTAGCACCATGCGCTAATGAGCCAGCCATACGTAAAGCTTGTACTTCAGCATGAGGTCTCCCATGAACAGCTGTTATACCATAACCAACTATAGATGCATTGGCACCACTATCATTCCGCACAATTAACGTACCAACAGAAGGATTGTCGCCAGTAAGACCTACATGACGCTCTGCTAAACGGATAGCTGCAGCCATAAACCGCTCATCTTGCATTTTTTTACTCATGGAAACAAGATTCTGTATCCGTTACGCCTTCTGACAACTCATCTATAATATCATGAAAATCGCTTGCATTACGGAAATCCCGATAAACGGAAGCAAAACGAATATAAGCAATATCATCAATATTTTTCAGAGACTCCATTACAAGACATCCAATTTTTTCTGAAGAAATTTCAGGCTCACCTAAACTTTCGAGCTGACGCACAATGCCAGAAATTGCTCGTTCAATATACTCTGGATCAATATTGCGTTTGCGCACAGCTACATCGACTGATCGCATTAATTTATTACGATCAAATGGCTCACACCGACCACTCTTTTTAAACACCAGGAGTTCACGCAACTGAACACGTTCAAATGTCGTAAAACGGCCACCACAAACCGAACACACACGCCTACGACGAATAACTGCCCCCTCCTCTGCAGGACGAGAATCCTTAACTTGTGTATCCTCGCATTGACAATAAGGACAACGCATATCTTATGTCCTTAATTTAACTAAGTGTAAAGAGGGAAATTATCAGTTATATCTTTTACTTTTTTCTTAACAGCCATTTCAACCGCACTGTTATCCTCATCACTCTTTGCTAACCTGAGACCTTCCAAAACCTCTGAAATAAAATCAGCAACTTGGATAAATTCATTTTCTGCAAAACCACGCGTCGTTGTAGCAGGTGTACCCAAACGAATACCTGAGGTTATAAATGGCTTTTCTGGATCAAAAGGAATGCCATTTTTGTTACAGATCATACCGGCTCTCCCCAAAGCTAACTCTGAAAATTTTCCCTTTAAGTTTTTAGGACGTAAATCAACTAATAATAAGTGATTATCTGTACCACCAGATACAATATTAAAACCATTACTCTGTAATCTCTTTGCTAAAGTCTTAGCATTAGCAACAACATTAGCAATATACTCTTTAAATGAAGGCTGTAAAGCTTCCCCCAAGGCTACTGCCTTACCAGCAATCACATGCATCAAAGGTCCCCCTTGCAAACCTGGAAAAACTGCCGAATTAACCTTTTTGGCTAAATTTTCATCATTCGTTAAGATCATACCACCACGAGGACCACGCAATGACTTATGGGTTGTTGTTGTTACAATGTGTGCATGTGGAACAGGAGAAGGATGTGCACCACCGGCAACTAAGCCTGCAATATGTGACATATCAACCATCAAATACGCGCCAACTTCATCTGCAATTTCACGAAACCGTTTCCAATCCCATATACGCGAATAAGCTGTCCCACCAGCAATAATAAGCTTTGGTCGATGTTTTTTTGCAAGGCTTTCCACTGCATCTATATCAATAAGAAGATCTTCTTGACGCACACCATAAGAGACGACATTAAACCACTTCCCTGACATATTAACATGAGATCCATGTGTGAGATGACCACCAGCATTTAGATCCAGACCCATGAATGTATCTCCAGGCTGAAGCAAAGCCAAAAATACAGCCTGATTCATTTGACTCCCTGAATGAGGTTGAACATTCACAAAGGAAGCACCAAACAATTTTGCAGCTCTTTCAATTGCTAGTCCTTCAATTTCATCAATAAAATGGCAACCACCATAATAGCGATTTCCTCGATAACCCTCAGCATATTTATTGGTTAAAATTGACCCTTGAGCTTCAAGAACCGCTCTTGAAACAATATTTTCTGATGCAATTAGCTCAATTTCATGTTTTTGACGATCTAACTCATTCTTGATCGCATCAAAGACTGCAACATCAATAGTTTGTAAATTATCATTAAAAAAGTGCTTTTTTGCGTCATTTTCTTGCTTAGTCATAAAACATGTCCTAACATTTCAAAAACAAAACCAGCAAGTGATAACACAATAAACCATACAGACAAAACACTTTAATTATTAATACACTGCATAGTGTTCTATTTTAAAAATAAAACGATCTATAATCATGAAATACATTCAATAATTTAAACTAATTTATTATGTAACAAGCTTTATTATGTAATAAGCTGAGTATGGCAGAAGAAATTGATTTAAGGCAAATATGATGGTAACCAAAGTTTTTATTGACGGTGAGCATGGAACGACTGGACTACAGATACAAAAACGATTAGCAAAACGCGCAGATTTAGAATTACTTTCTATTCCTCATACAGACAAGCATAATATTAATATCCGGCAAGACTACCTTACCCAAACCGACATTGCTATTTTGTGTCTTCCAGATGATGTTGCACGTCAAACAGTTAATTGGGTAAAAAATAATACAAAAACTAGAATTATTGACAGCTCAACAGCGCATCGTATTGCTCCAAACTGGGTTTATGGTTTTCCTGAAATGACTGCAGGACAAAAAAAACGTATCCAAGAGGCACACTACGTAGCTAACCCTGGATGCTACCCTACTGGAGCTATTAGCCTAATTCGACCACTCCGTGAAGCTGGCCTTCTAGATGCTTACTATCCGATATCAATTAATGCAATATCTGGCTACACTGGCGGTGGTAAAAAATTGATTTCACAAATGGAAAATCAATATAACCAAGATGATCTTTTGCCTAATTATTTTATGTATAGCCTTAATCTCAAGCATAAACATGTGCCAGAAATTAAAGTATATGGACAAATCAATCAAACACCAGTTTTTGTACCAAGTGTAGGATATTTCCCTCAAGGAATGATTGTAAGTCTTCCATTGCATCGTCATTTATTTACAAAATCAGCTAATCTCTCTGATCTGCGTGAAATTTTTAACAACCATTATAGTGAACAAAATACTATATCAATTGCATCACAAGAAGAAACTGACACCCTCACTAAACTCAATCCAGAATGCTTAGCACATAAAGATGGTATGAAGCTGTTTGTTTTTGGAAATGAAGGCGAAAATATTTTTAATTTATGTGCTGTATTAGATAATTTGGGAAAAGGCGCTGCTGCTGCTGCTGTTCAAAATCTCGATTTAATGCTTTTAAATAGCTAACTTTTCTGATAAAAAACTCTCATTCAATAACAGGATATGCTCCTTTTGTTGCCCGCCAATGAGCAACAGAAAAACATAGTATCGCTAGCGCAACACTTTGATGAATCAATCCAAGGATTATTGGAACTTCATTTAATAATGTAATAATTCCCAAAAATGCCTGAGCAACTATCAGAGCGCACATTAAAAATGCACGACGTGCATGTGTTGAGTGTGGAACACTCTTTTGCACATACAAAGCGTGAATAACAACTATAATGAATAAAAAATATGCAAAAAAACGGTGAATAAACTGAACTGTCAACGGATTTTCAAATAAATTCAGCCAAATGGGATTATGATTTAATAATCCATCAGGGATGATTTGACCATCCATAAATGGCCATGTATTATAAACTCTACCCGCATGAAGCCCTGCAACTAAAGCACCCAGGTAAATCTCAACCAAAATAAAAATAACAAGCCAACCAGAAAAATGTTGAATTATTTTATTTGCTGGTTTTTCTGAATATTCTGCAAATCCTCGAGATAAATAAGTAACAAAAATGATAACAAAGCACGCTGTGATAAGATGAAATGCTAAACGATACTGACTCACACTTGTCAGATTACTCTCTCCAATACCTGAAGCCACCATCCACCAACCAATAACACCTTGAATGGCGATAAGAACTGGCACAATAATGAGTTGAAGCAAAATATTTTTTTCAATACGTTTTGTTGCCCAAAACCAAATTAAACCTAAAAAAGCCACAAGACCAACTATGCGTCCAAGAATCCGATGCCCCCACTCCCACCAAAAAATTTCTTTAAATGCACTTAATGTCATATCGTGATTAAGTAGTTTATATTGTGCTATCTGTTGGTATTTCAAAAACTCTTCTTGCCATTGATCTACACCCATAGGTGGAATAACACCGTGAATTGGCTTCCATTCCGTTATCGATAGCCCTGATCCCGTTAGACGAGTAGCTCCCCCCACTAAAACAATGGCTAAACACAGAAATAAAATAGAATCAAGCCATACCTGAATCTGTTTCCGATATCTTTTTTGCAACGGTATCGAAACAAGATTATTTAATCTTTTTACTGTCATCTTCGATCCCCCACATCTACCTTCAACTACAAATAATCTCTGAATTTAAACATTCAATCTTATCTATTTCAATCAACAATATCATTTAGCAAATGATAATCATGTTATCTATCACATGCAATGAGCATTTCATACTTTGCAATTTTTAAGATGCAACGACTCGGTAAATAGTTTTAGGGAATTTGCTTATCATGTTCATTATCCAATTTTGTTCATTAAGAGCAGCATTGCAGATATAATAATCTGTTAGCTCTGCGAATTGTTCAAATCCATATTGAGGTTCACTCGCTATTTCTAAAATGATAAAATTGTACTCTTTTTTAAATTCTTGTAGTATGTTGGGAATATTATTTGAAAAATTTTGCGCATAAGCCGGACTTGTTAACCCTTGAGGAAGGATATCAACTCCCGTATCATAATCACGGTAGATAACATCCTGGAGCTGCGCATTTCCTGTCAAAATATCACTCAACCCTCGATGTGGACCAATCACCTTCTTTATTTGTTGACCAGAAATATCCACTAACAAAATTGTTTTATGTTCTTTTGTAAGATGAAGGGATAATTTTGCCGCTGTGCGTGCAGCCTCTGATCCAATTATCGAGATAACTGTTGAAGCACGCCGCTTCAAAAAATCAGATAACTCTTCCATTGTAATAAAAGTTTCGAGTTCTTTTACTTTCTCAGATAAAAAAACATTTCGACTTGTTTTTAAGTCCGCCTTTTTGAGTTGATTGTTTTTTGTTTTAAAACATTGTTTGAATAGTAAAAAGCCTCCTAAAAGAATCATTAGACCAAGCATACTAGCTACAATACTTTTTCCGTAAAGCGTCATAAGGGAAACTGGTACTATTGTTGCTGGAATAATCACATGTATATTTACATTCTGTAATGGAGAAAATTCACTTACGACTTTATTCTGTGTAGTGATCTTTTTTATTTTACTTTCTAACTGATTAAATATTTTACTCAAGGATTGAGTTTGATCCTTTCCAAAAAGACTAATTTTTTTTCTTAAATTTTCCTCAAAATCCCTTGCAATAATCTCATCTAAATGAATTTGATTGGCTATTTGCAAAGTTTTATTTTCCAATTGATGAGAAAGCTCTTCTGATTCTGCAATCATCGCTTTGATTTGAGGGTGATCCCAACCCAATTGTGCAGCCATATGCGCTTTCTGTGTTTCTAAAAGATCACGTTTTGATTCTAATGCAACAATTGCTGAATTATTTGCAATAAATGATAACGACAATAAAGACTGCCCATTTTCCTGCATCCTTTGAATAGTTGAGTTCTGACTCATTAAATGGATACGCTTTAAAGTTGCTTCAGTTAGCTGTACATAAAGGTCATTAAGCTCTGTTTGTTTTGCATTGTGTCGAATGAAAGAATCAATCGATGACCTAAACTCTTGCACTATATTATTTAGTGCAACGGTATTATCATATTGTTGGTAAAGTTGTTGTTTTGGTAATGATGTTTTTTGGTTCTGTTTGATAATTATCTCTGAAAATGCAGAAAACCAGGTTTTTAATCCGTATTGAGCAGCTTCAGCAGTTGAAGCTTCAAATGTCAGATTGATTAAATTACCATTACGGAATAAATGGATATTTTCATGGGTATCTTTTTTATAGAAACCGTCTGAGAAAAAATTCTGAAATCTTGAATAATTTAAAACTATGGGCTGTAAAGCTAGAAATGCAACATCGTTGTTTTGTTCACAAATTGGCAACGATTTTCCCATAGAATCAGATATCGAAAATGTTAAAGTTGCTCGATAAGCTCGTGGCTGAATAAAATAATATGAACAAATCAAAATTGTACATAATATTGCTAATGTAAAAACAATACAAATACTTCGCAATACTACACGTACCAAAAGGTTCTTATCGAATTTTAAATTCATCTTTATTTCAACCAACAAAATACTTTACACTTTTATTAAAAAAAAGTGGTAACTATACTATTAATTTTTAATCATATTGTTTTGAAATAAGAAAAATATTTTTAAAGAATCTTTAATTTATATTTTGTTTAATATGTTCTAATTGTTTTTTCGCTTCAGAAGTAAGCACTGCTTTAACGGTAATAGAGCCATCTTCATGGCCTTTCTGAATAACTTCACTAGAGTTTTTGTAAAACCAATTAATAAGCGACATTTCATCAGGTTTTAAAATATATTCAACGCTTTGCGTTTCTCCAAAAATTCGCCTTTCAATTTCTATTAATAGTTGGTTCAACCCTTTTCTAGTAAGTGCTGATACCGTTAAAGTAGGATTTAATAGTGTTTTTGAACTTGTTTGCAAAATATTTAATGTATACTCGTCAAGTTTGTCGATCTTATTCCAAACTTCCATAATACGCTCGGTGTCATTAATATCTATACCAAGACTTGAAAGCACTTCTAAAACATTTTGAGCATGAGCACGATGATCAAGATCTGATATATCCCTCACATGAAGAATTAAATCGGCTTCAACTACTTCCTCAAGGGTTGCTTTAAAAGCTGCGATCAAATGTGTTGGTAAATTAGAAATAAAACCTACTGTATCAGATAAAAGAATAGTTTTTCCGTGAGGAAGAATGACTTTGCGTAAAGTTGGATCAAGCGTTGCGAATAACATATCCTTTGTTAATACATTAGCACCGCTTAAACGGTTAAAAAGAGTTGACTTTCCCGTATTAGTATAGCCTACCAAAGCAACAACAGGATGAGATGTTTTTTTTCTTTTCGCTCTATGGAGAGCACGAGTTTTAACAACTGTTTCCAACTCGCGGCGAATATGAAGAATTTTATCTTGTAAAATACGCCTATCGGCTTCAATCTGAGTTTCACCAGGTCCCCCTAAAAAACCGCGACCTCCACGTTGCCTTTCCAAGTGCGTCCAACTACGAACAAGCCTACTTTTTTGGTAAGATAAATGCGCTAATTCAACCTGCAAAACCCCTTCTTTTGTTTGCGCACGATCCCCAAAAATTTCAAGAATCAAAGCTGTTCTATCGATAACTTTACAGTTCCAGAGTTTTTCCAAATTACGTTGTTGTATTGGAGTTAAAAAAGCATCGACAACCACAAGTCCAACATGATGTTCATAAACATAATGAGCCAGCGTGTCCACCTTTCCTGTTCCAAATAACGTTGCAGGACGCGGCGTAACAATATTAACTATTTCATAATGAACAACTTCTAATCTTATAGCACGTACCAGACCTAATGCTTCTTGAACCCGAGAAGAGACTGAGCACTTGTGTAAAATCTTTTCACTTTTGTTTTCATGGTAAATCGGCACCAAAACAACAGCACGCACTCGTTCTTTGACCTGTAAAAAACTCTCCTGTTCTTTCCCATTTTCATCTATCATGGTAATTGACATAGTACCTTAAAAAGAGTAATAGATATATCATAAGGTGGTTTTTATTCTTGGTCTTCACTTTCAAACATTTGTACGGGTTGTCCAGGCATGATCGTAGAGATGGCGTGTTTATAGACCAACTGCACGTGTCCATCACGACGCAAAAGGACACAAAAGTTGTCAAATGACGTAACGATACCTGTCAACTTTACACCATTCACAAGAAAAATTGTAAGGGAAATTTTTTGCTTGCGAAGTGTATTCAAAAATACATCTTGCAGGTGTTGCGGTCGTTCTGCCATTATTCTTGCACCTTTTTTTTCGAATTGCATAAAATATTCGTGCATGCATATCGACTGAAAAATACCAAATTGTCAACGTAGTAGCACTAAAATTTAGAAAAATACCTTCTAATATTAAGAAAAAAGTCGTTATTTGAAGCAATGAGCATTGCAATGATAAGATCAATTACCAAATATGAAAAGCTCACTATCGGTCTTTATATTGCCAAAGATATTAGTATAAAGCATGCACAATACATTTTTAAATAGAAAAAAATATTAATATTTTAAGGGAGAACAAATAGAAAATTTCTTTAATTACTCTCATAAAGATTGATGGGATTAAGATATGATTCATCGGTTTAACTGATACAAGAAATGATAAAGATTGTGCATAAATGACTTGCACACGAAAGAGGTTTTATAATGCCGTGTACAACTAAAATTTTCCATAATATCTCTGTAATCAGGTATATTTAAGTTTCTTATCTGCAATCAACTGCAGTTGTAAACAGCATTTTTATTTTGATAAAATAGCTTACTATATTGTTTTTATTTTATTTTTTATCATTTTTGCATAAAGAAAAAAATGCGCGTTAACTTTATCTTGATAAGTTTTGAAAAATTTACCTTGAACATATTCCTTTCTAAATAATTAACGGTTAGTATGCGGAAATATCTAAAGGAAGACATATCCTTTTCCGTTTGTAGAGTACGAGGCGAGTATGGCACGCAGAACCAAATCACAGACATTTGAAATTGAAGTTGAAGAAGCTTTAACAAAAGCTATGGACTTTGATTTTAATAACACAACGACTGATGTAGTATCATCAAATGATTCTAAGAATGTTGTTAATGTGGATGATTTGGTTCAAAAAATCACAACAGCAGAAGAAGAATTTTTTTCTGAAAACAGCTCTTCAGCTCTCCCCTCTACTGTTCATGATAACGCTGTTATTGACGAATCAGTTGTTGAGCAGCTTTTTTCTCAGAAACCTTCCCATGAACTTTCAGGTGGAACCGTGCATGATACATTGTTATCTGCACAACCTTTTCCTGCAAATGATGATGCAACAGCTCCTTTAAGCTTACTAAAGCGGAAATCTTTTTCTCGGCTCTATTGGAGCACAACAGCACTCAGTGCTTTATGGACAATGGGAGGTGTTTTTATTGCTCATAAATTAGCACCTGCTGGTCTAACCTCTTTATCGGATATCTCTGCTTTTTTTACATCTCCTACTGGATTGGCGGTAGCAGCAGCAACAGCTATTCCTACTCTTATGTCTTGGGGATTTGCTCAATTAACAAAACGCTCTAGTGAATTGCATAATATTGCTATCCTCATGGCAAATGCAGCACAACGCCTCAGTGAGCCACAGCATATATCTGAAAAACAAGCTGTTGCTATAGGGAAAACTATTCGTGAGGAAGTTGCTGCAATGAACAAGGGAATTGAACGTACCCTTGGACGTGCTGTTGAACTTGAAGCTATCATACAAGGAGAAGTTCATAATCTAGAACAAGCTTACGCCGAAAATGAATCGCGCATTCACGCATTAATAAAGGAATTGAGCAATGAACGTATTGCTATCTTAAACCATGCCGATCGCGTTCAGTCGGTCATTAAGGGAACACAAGAACAGCTTAATGATGAATTTGGTTTAGTTACTTCTAACGTTGTAACCAATGTTGAAAAACTTGCACAAACTCTTTCCCAAACTTTACAAAAACAAGGGGAAGACTTTATCACAAAGCTCTCTTATGCAGGTGATGGCGTAACAAATCAGCTCCTTGAAAAATTTAACGAAACTACAACCCAGATTCAGCAAAGAAATACAGAATTTTTCCATGAATTAGGAAAAAACTTTGATAATTTCTCAGAACGTTTCGATAATAATGAAAAACGAATAGAGAAAATATTTAATGACACAACCGCTAAAGCTGAAACGCATATTGCTCAAATTGCAACGCACATACAGGCTGCAACAGATCAAGCTCTAGACAATGTTGATAAAAAATTCAGAGTACTAGATGAAACCATTATTGATCGTAATAATCAATCTTTACAAGGTTTTGATGAGAAAATTGTGCAGCTTGACGAGCAAGCAGGTAAACTCTCATTAAAATTTGATAACATAACTTCAGAAGCTATCGAAGCTTTTGAAAATCGTTTGGCGACTGTTGATCTTTCTCTTAAAAAACACAGTGATTCTATAATTGAATCTTTCATTGCTCGTAGCCACGCTCTAGAAGAAAGTGCTGAAAAGATTAGTGATTCTTTAGAGGCTCGTGCTTCACAAATTGATGTAAGCCTCAAAGAAAGAGCAGCTGGTATTGCCGATGTATTTACAAGCGGACACAACAATATCCTTTCTGCAATCAACAAAAGTAAAGAAACTATCAGAGAAGAAATTCAAAATATCGATAATATAATAGTTGATATAATACACGATCGATCAAACGATTTTAAATTACAGCTTTCAGATCAAAGAGATATAATGGCGAACATGCTCGATGAAGAAAAGAATAAAATCGCTGGTATATTTAAAGATCAGATTGATTCTTTGATTCAAAACACTTCAAATATTGAAAATGTTTTGATTAACAATGCTCAAACAGTTGACCAACATACTGAAAAACATGTTACAAATATAGTTCGGTGTGCAGAAAAACTTCAAGAAGTCGTTGCACAAAGCTGCAATGTCACTACAGACGCTTTAAATGCACAAGCTAGAAATATTGATATACGTGCTGATGCTTTACGCGATTCTTTAGCCATTAATAGTTTTTCTCTTAACGAAGTTCTTGCGGATCAAACACGTACCCTCGAACAACGAATGCAAACAATCCATGATCTCATTGAAAAAAGCGATATAAGTGTTGATGTAGCCTTAAAGAAACAGATAAATTTTGTTGAAAAAGCAATTCTTGCCAATAATACGAGCATTACTGAAACTGTTCAAAGCCATATCAAAAATATTGAAAATCATGCTGAATTTATCAAGCAGACTCTCTCTCAATCCAATAGTATATTCTTTGAAGCTCTTGAGACCCATATGGGATCATTTGACGAAAATTTAGAAATTCGAGCACGCAAAATTTTCGAATGTGCAGCCATGCTAGAAGATACGATATCCCAAAAATTTGGGCAAGTATGTGAAACCATCGAGATGCAAAAATCTGTTCTCGAAGAACGCTCTGATACATTACAAAAATCTATCACTTTTAATAATGAACAAAGCCAGGCAGTTCAGCAAGCATTATCAACCAGTGTCGATAATATACGCTTAACATTGGAGGATTCCGTTAATACAATCACAGGAAATTTACATAATAAAATTATAAAAGCCTCTGATACTCTTTCTTCTACGGGAGAGCAGTTAATCTCATCTGTTTCTAACGTTGCGGCAAAAGCAGAAAATATTATTGCAGAATCTGGCAATCGTATTGTGTCCAATGTTAAACAAACAGTTTATGATACTAGTGAAAAAGTTTCTTCTGTTTTGTCTAAGCAAATGGCTCAGACTGTGGAAGCTTTCACTGTAGCAAGCCATAATGCACAAACATTATTAAATGAAACAGTTCATACTTCAACAACGGCGATTGAGCAAGTACTCAATGAACGCTGTAATGTTCTTCATCATTCTATGCAAAATTTTAAAAATAACCTAGGATATCAACTTTCTGATGTAAGCAATCGTTTAGAAGAAGCCCAAAATCAGACAGCTACTCACCTTTCAGGGCATATTGAAAAACTTACAGAATTGACAAGTCATTTAAATCAAGCTGCAAAAAACACAACAGAATCAATTAGCAATTTAACACAGCATGTTAGTGAGCAACTTTCTATCTCAACACAAGATGCTGAACAAAGATTTTATGTGCAGAATGAATCTTTAGTGAATACCCTGACACAAACCAGTTCTGAAACTGTTCAAACTGTTACAGCTATAAAGGAAGACCTTATTAATAATGTCTCATCTGTTCTTGAACAACTGAATCGCTCAATTTATAATATTCATGAAAATAGTAATGTTTTGATATCAGCAGTTCAAAATATCGACGGTCAGTTTAGTGAGACTACGAACAACTTTTTCCGCAAGACTAATCAAGTAATAGAGCATTTATCGGCTTCAGGTCAGAAAATTAATAACAACATTGATATTTTGCAAGGATTTTCACAAAATACATTTGAACAAATCAGTCATATAACAAGCAATTTTGGGAAACATGTTGACACACTTTCTAAAACTATTCATATCCTTGAACAGTCTGAAAATACGCTTAATATAACACTTGAAGAAAAATATAATGCTCTTTCCGCTTTAAGCAGTGCTCTTGTTTCAAAGTCAGGAGAAATCCACCAATTAATTGAACATTATGAAAATGTTCTTAATTCAGCATTTGAACGTACCGACGAACACGCGCGTAATTCTACATATTCGCTTCAACAGTCTCTTAATCAACTTATTAACGAAGCTTCAACACGCTTTTCAGGAGCAGCAGAAAATATACGTCGTTCGGCTGATGAAATTCGTTCAGAAATCTCAAAAATTAGTAGCGATATTAATGACAGTGTGCAAAGACTGCCAGAAAAAACAAAAGAAACAACCCAAACAATTCGCTCTGCTTTAAATGAACAAATTACAGCATTACAAGATTTAACAAATGTTATACAACAAGATGGTAAAAAGATTGAAAAAGATCAATTAATTTCAAACACCTCTACGGAATCAATACCTAGTAAGGATCGCAGCACCTCTCCTGAGCCTATAAAAAAGATAGTGCCACCTAAGCCAATTTTTCAACAGGAACAAGGCAAAAAAAGACAAAATAAGTGGGTTTCAAACCTTCTGAAAAGAGCCTCTTATGAAGAAGGGCTGCATGAAGAAACAAGTGCTGAGCCTGTTTTTTCTCCACTAAAAACAAAACCTCAGCCTACCAATGGATCTCTTAATTCATTGGCAACTGGTATATTGCGAGCCATTAATCATAATGCCATTGTTGATTTGTGGAATCATTATCGACGTGAACAAATAAATATTATTCCAGAACGTCTTTATACTTTAAATGGGAAAGCAATATTTGAAACAATTAAGAAAAATTATATAAATGATGTCAATTTTAAGCACTCAGTCAATCAATATATTGCAGATTTTGAAAAATTATTACGCGACGTATCTCGTAACTCTGGAGATTCCCGCTCAGTTCGAAAATATCTAACATCAGATACTGGAAAAGTTTATACCATGCTTGCTCATGCCAGTGGACGCATTCAGTAAAATAATACATAAAGTGGAAAAGAGATCATTTTCCACTTTATTCGTTTGTATTCATCATTAAAATTATCAACATAGTTCAAGGTAACTATGTCTATGTATAGTGTATCTTGAGATTGAATAAATCGAGTATTTATATTATTAAGTAATCATATTTAAAATAATAATGGTCAATCATCAAATAATATGTTAGTTTATGTAAGAAGTGTTGCTCTCTATGCGCTACTTTTATTCTATTTCATATCAAAATATAAAGATTCACTTTATTGATTGTAAATAAAATTAACTTAATTCCCCTATATAAATACATTCTTCATTTTACTAATACTAATTTTATTCTATATTTAATTATAAAGAATTTATTGTATAAAATAATAACTAAAACTATCTTTACAATTAATATATATTATAAGTAATTAAATATAATTATCTTTTCATACCATTGTTCATAATCATACAAAATAATTGTTTGACAAGATAGTTATCAGTAAAATTTTAATATTGACTGATTTTTAAAAATTTGTGCTAAATAAATAAAATAATAGTTCTGGTATAAATATATTATTAGATAGTATAAATAGAATGGTCGTAAAACTATTTCTATATTCTAGGAAGCTTTTTTAATGCATGTACATTTTTGTATTTTAAATAACCATAATCTATCAATAAATAAAACATCACCATAGATGACACATTACCTTAATAAACGTATACTAACTTGGATTTCGTAAAAATGTCTACAGAACAAAAGAATAATTTCAGTTCACAAAAAACTGAATTTGAGAGTGCAGCACTTTTTTATCATCAGCATCCCAAACCCGGAAAATTAGAAATCCAAGCAACAACACCTCTCGATAATCAGCGTGACTTAGCTCTTGCTTATTCCCCGGGTGTTGCTACACCATGTCTTGAAATTCATAAAAATCCCAATCTTGCCGCCCAATATACGTCTCGTGCCAATTTAGTAGCTGTTATATCAAATGGTAGCGCTGTTCTTGGATTAGGAAATATTGGTCCGCTTGCCTCAAAGCCGGTCATGGAAGGGAAAGCTGTTTTATTCAAAAAATTTGCGAATATTGATGTTTTTGATATTGAAATTGACGCACAAAATATTGAGAAAATGGTAGAAACTATATCTGCCTTAGAACCTACATTTGGTGGTATTAACCTTGAAGATATTAAGGCTCCTGAATGTTTCGAAATTGAAGAACAACTTCGCGCTAAGATGAATATTCCAGTTTTCCATGATGATCAACATGGAACGGCCATTATTGTTTCTGCAGCTGTACTAAATGCGTTAAATCTTGCTGGGAAAAAAATTGAAAATGCAAAAATAGTTACCTCAGGTGCAGGAGCTGCGGCTTTAGCTTGCATTAATCTTTTGGTTCGTCTTGGAGCAAAAGCTGAAAATATTTGGCTTAGTGATTTAGAGGGAGTTGTTTATGAAGGGCGTAAAGTGCTTATGGATCGTTGGAAAATCACTTACGCACAAAAAACTGATGCACGAACTTTATCCGATATTATTGATAATGCGGATATCTTTTTAGGTGTTTCAGCAGGCGGTGTTTTAAAACCTGAGTATTTAAAAAAAATGGCTCCAAATCCATTAATTTTAGCGCTTGCTAATCCAATACCGGAGATTATGCCAGAAGAAGCGCGTTCTGTGCGACCAGATGCGATGATCTGCACAGGACGCTCTGATTACCCGAATCAGGTTAATAATGTTCTTTGTTTTCCTTATATCTTTCGAGGTGCATTAGACGTCAGTGCTACTGCAATCAATGAAGAAATGAAAATGGCCGCAGTTTATGCCATTTCCGCTCTTGCCCGTGAAGAATCTTCAGATATTGCTGCACGTGCATACTCAAAAGAACCATCCAATTTTGGACCAGAGCACCTTATCCCCTCCCCCTTTGATCCACGCTTAATACTAAGGATCGCTCCTGCTGTTGCTAAAGCAGCAATGGAAACTGGTGTAGCAATTAGGCCTATTAAAGATATGGAGGCATATTACGATACCCTTACTAGATTTGTGTTCCGCTCTGGTTTAACGATGAAACCCATTTTTGCAGTAGCAAAAACAGCAAAACGCAAACGTGTAATTTATGCAAATGGTGAAGATGAACGCGTACTTCGTGCAGCACAAGTTGTTATTGAAGAACAAACAGCAGTTCCTCTCCTCATTGGTCGTCCACATGTAGTAGAAGCAAGATTAAAACGCTTCGGTTTAAGAATTCGCCCTGGTGTAGATTTCGAACTTACAAATCCAGAAAATGATCCACGTTTTCGTGATTATGTTAATTTATTTCTTCATTATACAGGAAGACATGGCGTTTCACCTGACGTAGCAAAAACAATCGTGAGAACTTCAACGACAGCTATTGCGGCCCTTGCAATAATGCGTAAAGAAGCTGATGCAATGATTTGCGGCTTAGAAGGGCGTTATGAGCGTCATTTTGAACTGATTGAACAAATTATTGGCCTCGATCCTAAGATTAGTCATTTTTCTTCTGTTAGTTTGCTTATTTCTCCACACCGGACTCTTTTTTTCACAGATACTTACGTTAATGAAGATCCTTCTGCAGAAGAAATAGCAGAAATGACAGTCTTAGCAGCGCAAGAAATTAAAGCATTTGGTATAACACCAAAAGCAGCATTATTATCACATTCAAACTTTGGCTCAAAAAACACGAAAAGTGCACAAAAAATGCGTCGTGCAACTGAAATTCTCGCCAAATTATATCCAGATTTGGAAGCTGATGGAGAAATGCATGGTGATGCTGCTCTTTCTGAAACTTTTCGTAATCGTGTTTTTCCTAATTCACGCCTAAAAGGTGAAGCTAACTTACTCGTCTTTCCAACACTCGATGCTGCTAATATTGCACTTAACCTTATTAAAGATCTAACTAATGCGCTTCATGTCGGTCCTATCTTGATTGGAGCCGCACATCCCGTGCATATATTAACGCCTTCCGTAACTTCTCGGGGCATTGTCAATATGACAGCTCTTGCAGTACTTGCTGCAAATAGAAAAAAAATTGCAATTAAAGAAAATAAAAGTAAATAAATCTGCTTTAAAAATTTTAAAGCGGATTATCCCATAATGTAAACTAATATTTGTCACATTTAAAATACAACTATATTCCATATTAAGTCTTTTTTTTTAAGGGAAAAAAGGCTAAAAGAATAATATCAAGGTGTATTTTAAATTTATAACCATAATTAATAAAGATAAGGAATTATACATTGTCCTCTACGTTTGATAAAGTTGCTGATATTATCGCAGAAATCAGCGAAATTGATCGCAACATGATCACATCTGAAAGCCATACGATTGATGATTTGGGAATTGATAGCCTTGATTTTCTTGATATTGTTTTTGCAATTGATAAAGCCTTTGGAATTAAAATTCCACTAGAGCAATGGACTCAAGATATTAATGAAGGCTCAGTTGCAACCGAAGAATACTTTGTTCTAAAGAATCTTTGTGCAAAAATTGATGAACTCATTGCCTTAAAACAAGCTGATTAATTTTTTATTATGTATGATCAAGCTGTATTCATTACTGGGATAGGTCTTATAAGCTCTTTGGGTGAAGGAGTTGATTGTCATTGGAATGTTTTAAATGACCCTGCAATCACGCCAAATCTTGATTGTATAACTTTTTCTCCCTATACTGTTCATAAATTATCTGAAATAGACTGGAATGTGCAGATTCCCAAACGAAGTGATCAACGGCAGATGGGAACATGGCAGCGTCTTGGTGTTTATGCCGCTGGTCTTGCTCTTGATGATGCAGGAATGAAAAATAATGAGCAATTAACATCTACAATGGATATGATTGTTGCAGCAGGTGGGGGAGAACGTGATATTGATGTTGATACACAAATTCTTTCTAAAGCACGCTCAGTAGCTGATCATGATTCCATATTAAATTCTGCTCTTTCAACCGATCTTCGTCCAACCTTATTTCTTGCACAACTTTCAAATCTTTTAGCTGGAAATATTTCGATTGTTCATAAAGTAACCGGGTCTTCCCGTACTTTCATGGGAGAAGAAGGCAGCGGACTTTCTGCTATTCAAATTGCTGCAGCTCGTATTAGATCAGGACAGAGTACACATGTATTGGTGGGAAGCTCCTACAATGCACAAGGCTATGATATGTTGTTGGCACACGAACTTGGACGTCTTTTAACCCGCAGTGGATGGAGGCCAGTGTGGGATCGGGAAAACTGCCTAGGTGGTGGTGTTATAACTGGCTCTGGTGGTGTTTTTTTAGTTCTTGAAAGTGAGGAACACGCAAAAAAACGTAACGCGCGTGTTTACGCTAAAATTAGCAAAATCATTACAGATCAAACAGATAGAACAAAAATTCCGCTTAAAAAATCAATTTCTACCATGTTGAAAAAAATAAAGGCTAAATCTGCCTTGACCATCTCAGCTGCTTCTGGCTTTCATGGAGTAACAGAAGCAGAACGAAGCGCTCTTGATGATGCAGACATGTTTTATCGCGGTATTACAACATTATTTGGTTATATGCGGGAAGCGCAATTTCCTTTAGCGCTTGCGCTTTCCGCTATTTCTGTTAGTAAAAAATGCAGTTTTCCAGCCTTAAGTGTCCATGAAAAACCTTTTTCTAAAGAAATAGATGAAGCATTCGCTACTGCCATTGGTATTAAAAGGGCTGAGGGTATAGTACACTTAACTGCTGCTTAAGGGAAATTTTTACAGTGAAATATAACGATCATTTTGGATATCCACTTGTAGCAATAACTGGAGCAGGAGTTGTAACATCACTGGGACAAGGTAAGCATGAAAATTGGCAAAAATTAATAAGTGGTGTTAGCGGTATTCATGAAATAACGCGCTTTCCTGTTGAAGGATTAAATACGCGTATTGCTGGAACAGTTGACTTTCTTAAAGAAAGTACGCTTGGTGCTTCAATTCTTTCTGAAAAGCTAGCAGAGCTCGCAGCAGAAGAAGCTTTAGATCAAGCGGCGCTTGATAAAACAAATTTTAATGGACCATTATTTTTGGCGGCTCCTCCTGTTGAGCTTGAATGGAAAGCACGTTTTACTCTTGATCAAGATGGAGCTTTAAATGGTGAACCTTCTTATAAGAATCTTCTTGACGTCTGCAGTAACAAACCCCATAGTACGTTATTTGAAACCACGCAATTTGGTGCAATTGCAGAAAAGCTTCAGAAAAAATTTGGAACAAAAGGACTCCCTGTTACACTTTCAACTGCTTGCGCGTCTGGCGCAACAGCGATTCAATTAGGTGTTGAAGCTATTAGACGAGGAGAAACAAATCGTGCTCTCACCATCGCTACAGATGGTTCAGTATCGGCAGAATCTCTTATCCGTTTTTCCTTATTATCTGCTCTTTCAACTCAAAATGATCCCGCAGAAAAAGCAGCAAAACCATTTAGCCGTGACCGAGATGGCTTTGTTATGGCAGAAGGATCAGGTGCTCTTGTCCTTGAAAACCTTCAAAGCGCATTAGATCGTGATGCAACCATTTTGGGAATCTTAGCAGGCTGTGGAGAAACAGCAGATGATTTTCATCGTACGCGTTCAAAACCTGATGCATCACCAGCAATTGAATCTGTTCGCAAAGCTTTAAATGATGCTAAAATAACCATCAATGAGGTTGACTATATTAATGCGCACGGAACTTCAACACCTGAAAATGAAAAAATGGAATACCTCGCATTATCAACAGTTTTTGGGGATATTTTAAAAAATATTCCAGTTTCTTCTAACAAATCAATGATTGGACACACGTTAACTGCTGCAGGCGCCATAGAAGCTGTCTTTTCACTTTTAACCATTCAATCGGGGATTATCCCCCCTACAATCAATTATAATCATCCTGATCCTACGATCCCTTTAGATGTTGTTCCTAACTATAGCCGTAAAGCCTGTGTCAACACAGTTTTATCGAGTTCATTTGGATTTGGCGGTCAAAATACTAGTCTTGTGATTACAGCATATAAAGGATAATCCTTTTAATAATCAAACTTTATCCGTACTTAACATGACAGCAATATATTTTAAAAGGAATGGGAATGCGTGCACTGCAATTATTAGATGAGCGCCAACTTGAAATCACCAATGTTGCTCCACCTCCACCACCAAAACCTGATGAAGTCACAGTGCGTATAAAGGCTGTTGCTCTTAACCATATTGATGTATGGGGATGGCGGGGCATGGCTTTTGCGAAAAGAAAAATGCCAATCATAATTGGTGCAGAAGCCTCTGGTGAGGTTGTTCAATTAGGGAGAGATGTTCACAATTTACAACTGAAGCAGATTGTCTCTATTTATGGTGCACAGACCTGTGGGCTGTGTAAAGCTTGCAATGAAGGGCGTGACAACCTTTGCAGCGACGTAAAGGGGGTTTATGGTTTTCATCTTGATGGATTTGCATGTGAGTTTGTCAATTTGCCAGCACGTCTATTGGTTCCAGCTCCTCATAAATGTGATGAACTACAAGCAGCTGTTGCTCCCATTACTTTTGGCACTGTAGAACATATGCTTTTTGATAATGCAAAATTACAAATGGGAGAAACAATTTTGATACATGCCGGTGGTTCTGGTATTGGCTCAGCTGCTATCCAACTGGCAAAACATATGGGATGTACCGTAATTACCACTGTAGGCTCCGATGACAAAGTCAAAAAAGCACACTCTCTTGGGGCAGATCATGTTATTAATTACCGCAAAGATCGTTTTGAAGGTGTTGTTCGCAAATTAACTCACAAAAAAGGTGTTGATGTTGTTTTTGAACATGTGGGTGTCGATACATGGAGTGGTTCTATGTTATGTATGAAACGAGGAGCGCGTCTGGTCACTTGTGGTTCTACCTCTGGTGTTTCTACACCTATAAATTTAATGCAATTGTTTCAGCAGCAACTTAAAATATTTGGTTCATTTGGCTGTCGTATAGAAAATATGCAAAACGCCATGCAAAAAATGGCAGAAAAAGTCGTACACCCCGTTATTGATACAATTATCGGATTCGATGAAATTGATACAGCTTTAAAACGAATGGAAAGCCGTGATATTTTTGGTAAAATTATTCTAAGAATTGATTAAATCATTATGAAGTTTTATATTAAAAATTTTATCTATCGTATTAAAGTTATAGCTAAAAATTCATTTTATTGGTTGTGGGCACATCTGCTAATTGGTTGTTTATTTATTCTAAAATGTTTTCCTGCTAGAGTTGGAATTTCTTTTTTTTCTTGGGTAACAAAAACATTTGGTCCTCTTTTGCATCGTCACCAAATTACTCTTGCCAATCTTCGAGCTGCGTACCCAGAAAAAACAGAGCCAGAACTTCATAAAATCGCAATAGGAATGTGGAAAAATATAGGACGGCTTCTAGCCGAATATGTTTTTCTTGACAAAATTTTCGACTTTGATCCTAATGCCGACCAACCAGGCCTTATTGAAGTCAGCGGTGCTGAAATATTCAAGCGATTAAGAAATGAAAAAAAACCGCATATTTTTTTTACAGCTCACACTGGAAATTTTGAACTTCTTCCTATATGCGCACAAAGTTTTGGGCTTAATGTTACAGTATTGTTTAGACCACCCAATAACCCTTATATTGCAAAACAAGTTCTTAAAGCTCGGCAAACTTCTATGGGACATCTTGTTCCATCCAAGGCTGGTTCAGCTTGGGTATTAGCAGCTAAATTAGCCGAGGGTAAAAACGTTGGTGCACTTGTTGACCAAAAGTTTCGTCGTGGTATTTGGGGAACATTTTTTAAAAGGCCACTTAAAACAAACCCCTTAATTATAAAGCTTGCTCGACAATATAATTGTGATATTTACCCAGCGCGCTGTATTCGTTTGTCTGGAGGACGTCATCGTTTAGAACTATATGAGCGTCTAGAGCTTCCACTTAATGAAAAAAATGAAATCGATATAGCTGCTTCTACGCAGAAATTAAATGATATTGTTGAAGCTTGGGTACGTGAGTATCCTGATCAGTGGATGTGGTTGCACAGACGTTGGGACAGCTAGCATATTATGATCATTTATAAAAAGCATAATGTGGTTAGAATTTTAAAATATCAATGATTTCACTGATCTTATTATGAAATTGTTATATGGTTTGTTTAGAGTGTAAATAAACACTATCCTTTATCTTCCTAAAAGGAATTTATTTTACATATTGCTGGATACCGTTGAATAGGATTTTAAACAAAACTTAATAAGCTTCTTTATAAGTCTTTTACCATGCTAAAATTGCGAAAGAAGTAAAGATTTTTAAAGAGAAAGATACCGTGACCAATTATTGTTAAAATAATTCTTTGCTATCATTATGTTTTTAAAACTGTGGAATGAAAAAAAGAAGCCTTAGAGAATAAATATAAACATATCATAAAATATAATGTACTAACTGACAAAAAATGGTGCAGAAATAAAATAGATTCAATTATAAAACGAGAAAGTACGCATTTCACAAAAGCAGCCGCTAAAATAGGTTTTGATTGGTATAAAAATCATAAAATTTGCGTAAAAATCAAAAAACAACTCAATGAGTTCAAAGACGGTATACAGAATAATAATCTTAATTTAAAATATAAAAAAAAATTCGATAATTTTTTACCTGTTTAACATTATAAACCACTTAAATATCAACTAACAGAGAGTATTTTTAAAAACAAATATAAAATTTCTAAATCACTTCACCTATATCGAAAAAAATATTGATGTGTATCACTCTCAAAAGCTCCCTCAAATAAAATGAAAGATGTTCTAAACAAGACTAAGAGAGCAAGATAAAAAATATTAAGATTTAATTAAGCACGAAAATTCTCTATTGATGAAATATAATTTTACTAAGATAAATTGGATTCATATGTTTTGTTTAACTCTCTTTGTGAAGCGGGGCGAAGTTCTACTGACTCACCGCATCCACATGCTGAAACTTGATTAGGATTTTTGAATACAAAGCCGGATCGAAGTGTTGTCACTTCATAATCTACCTGCGTTCCTAATAAAAATAATAATGCATCACGTGCTATAAAAATTCGAGCACCGTTAACTTCAACAACATCTGCATCTGGAATCTCTTCCTTTACAAGAGTAATTGTATATTCCATACCTGCACAACCACCTTTCTTGATACCAAGAAGGATACCACGCGCATTTTTTGTATCCATAATAGCCTTAACGCGCTCCACTGCTACTTCCGTCAACTTTATTATCGAAAAACGACCCATCATTTACTCTTTTTTATCAAGATTTTTATAATGTTACCTAATTATTATCTGGTGTGTTAAAAAGAAACAGCAAATTATAATAAAATATTTTGATTATTTTTTGTAGAAATAAAAAGATCATATTTTAAAAATAGATTTGTGACTGCATCTTTATTCAGATTTTTTTACTATTTTATATGCCATATTAATGGGTAAAAGCCCATTTCATAGCAATAAAAACAGATAAAACCCTTCAACACCGTACTCCATTACTTACTATGTGAGATAAAATTACTCACCTTTTAAGATTTCTAATAATAAACAAAAAATACTAAAAGGACATTCCCTTTCATGAAAAGTTAAATAGCAAAAAAATTAACTCTTATAAACATATCAAAATTTTATCTCATTGCTTAGCAATCCAATGAAATAATTTAATATCCACGTATCACAGCTATAAAAATTGAAAATAGGCTAATAGTTTAAGAATTCCGCTTTTTATAAATAAAAATGTTGATATACAAAACATTACTTTGATTTTCATAAACTCATTGTAATAATAGAAATATTTCAGATTTTACTATGTTTATTTTTTGCTTGCCTTTAAATAAGCACTCGTTTAGTCGTTTTGCATAGCTCGGAGCGTAGCGCAGCTTGGTAGCGCACTTGACTGGGGGTCAAGGGGTCGTGGGTTCAAATCCCGCCGCTCCGACCATTTCTGTGCTTAAAAATAGACAGTGAATCACCTAATTGAATCAAAATCATAATTCGATTAGGTGATGCACTAAAATTTTTATATGCCACAGTATCATCAGTGTAGTTTTATATCGACGTATTATTAAAATAACTTTCTTTTCAATAAAAGAACGAAAACGCGGGACTTTCATCCCGCGTCATTTATCTATAAAAAGAATTTATAATTATTCAGCTTGCTTAACTTCTGAATTTACATTATGTATAATGTGATCCTTACCGTTTTTTACAGCAGATGGAGACGCATGTACAACTATCTTTCTAGGTTTTAGTTCAGCTGGCATTTCCCTTTTAAGCTGAATATGTAGCAAACCGTCACCAAGTTCTGCTCCAATGACCTTAACGTGATCAGCTAAATGAAAACGCCGTTCGAATGCACGAGAAGCAATACCTCGGTAAAGAAATTCTCGTTCCTCATTATCGCTTTCAGGCACTCTTTCACCTTTAACAATTAGCTGATTGCAATGTGTTTCGATATCAATTTCATCCTGAGAAAAACCAGCAACAGCCATAGAAATCCTATAAGAATCCTCAGTTAAACGTTCAATGTTATACGGAGGATAAGATGAGACATCATCTGGTTGTGTTCTGGAATCAAACCAATTAAAAAGACTATCAAAACCTACTGTTGAACGATAAAACGGTGAAAAATCTACTTGACGCATAATATTTGCCCTCCTTTAGAGCGACTCTCTATTGACTCACAAAGTTCCCAAATGGCAAACTTCCCGTGAACAAGCGATCCCATCATGGCGACCGCACTATTTATTTGGTAATCATTTTTTCCTATTTCAACTCTTTTATTTTTAAATTCGTAAAACACGTAAAATCAATGAAATCGTTTCTTAACCATTCATCGTCATGACATTAATTGAATATCTTGCTATCCCCACTTTTCATTAAATTGCCCAGATACACTATAAAGGATATAAATTGAAAACACCTGTTTATCCTATGAATTGCGATTCTTCTCCTCTTAGTATCCATACCAGTTACTTTAAAATAGCTACTAATCGCGAAATCCGTTTTGCAACAACATATCCTGAAATAAAAAAGTCTAGGGGAACAATTGTTATTCTCGAAAGCTATGCAAATGCTATAGAAGAATATTTCTTACCAATGAATGAAATCTCTAAACGCGGTTTTCATACAGCAATATTTGATTGGTTTGGTAGAGAAATATCACAGCCCAATATAATGAAAAAGAGCCGACATAATTATTTTGATATTAATAATGATATTAATGACTTAAATGAATTTCTTCAAAACGTTATTTATCCTAATTATCCGTCACCCTACTCTATGTTAGCCTATGGTATGGGTGGGCTTATAGCTCTTAGCGGATTAGATATTATTAATGAGAAATTCAATAAAATACTTTGTGTTTCACCCCTTTTTGCTCCATTTGGGAACAGAACAAATGGCTTCCAACATAAATTAACACAATTTCTTTCCGATATAGGTCTTGGATTTTTACCAGCTAAAGGAGGAAAAAAATTCAAACAGAAAAATGTGCAATTTAAGAGCAATAATAAAGCATCTCTACCCTCTCCACCTTTTATCTGCCCTCCAACGTCTCGGTGGATGGCATCGGCACTCAACACAATTGATATAATGAAAAAAAATATACTAAATGAACAGTTAAAGATCCCAGTACTATTTATTCTTGCCAATCAAAACAATATGGCGAACAATATTGAAGTGCGACAATTGTGCCAACACACACGTTTGACAGATAGTATCACAATTATGGGTGCTGAACTTGACACAGTTATGCGCGAAGAGAATTACAAAAAACAATTTTGGGCTATATTTGATGCATTTATCCCTAATGATAAGTCCATAATGTAACATCTCTTTACAAGTCTATATAAACAATATCATTAAAAACTTATTTAATTTTAAAAGTGAAAAATTATACTTTCTATTTAATAGCAAACTTTATGTATATAAAGCTTGTTTCAATAAACTTCATAAACTCTATTATAATAACTTTAAAATGATAAATTTTAATTATAAGTATAAATTAATTATTGATTATAACATATAAATAAAATAATATGTTTAATCAATAAGTTATCGTATAATTTTTCAAAAAACATGAACTTCTATAATGCTCTTTTTATTTTAGCATGCTGATCATACTTCAAGTAAATATTCTCATAAAAAAGTAAAACAGCATGTGCCAATTTCCATCAATCTATCTAAAAATATTTACATCTCCCCTTCCATTTTTTAGAGCACGTACATTTCGAATTTAACTAAGTTAAAACTAATATCCTGTATTCTCTACAAATACGCAAGAATTAACCATTTTGCAATTCATTCTAATTATGAGCATTTTATCGCTTTTTTTATAAATACTCTATATTGTATAGATTGGTGTAGCAAAAACTCTGAAAATGGAGCAATTGGAACATAGTCATGAAAAGAATCTTGCTCGCAGAAGATGATAACGATATGCGCCGCTTTTTAGCAAAAGCTTTAGAACGTGCAGGCTACGAAGTAGCTGATTTTGATAATGGTGCTAGCGCATATGAACGTTTGCAAGAAGAGCCATTTTCTCTTCTACTTACTGATATTGTAATGCCGGAAATGGATGGGATTGAATTAGCACGACGCGCTACTGAAATTGACCCTGATCTACGAGTGATGTTTATCACGGGCTTTGCAGCAGTTGCATTAAATTCAAATAGTGATGCCCCTCCGGATGCAAAAGTGCTTTCCAAACCATTTCACTTACGTGAACTCGTGAATGAGGTAGAAAAAATACTTATAGCTGCTTGAAAAAGATATTTTTCAAAAATATCAGTGCTTAGTTAAATAGAAAGTTAAATTAGGCATTGACGTTTATGGTGCTATATGGTGTATGCAACATCAGTGGATGGGCGTGTAGCTCAGCGGGAGAGCACTACGTTGACATCGTAGGGGTCACAGGTTCGATCCCTGTCACGCCCACCATTCCTTTCTTATTATACATAGTAATTTATTTTATTGGTTTAATAAAAATTAGAAGAAATAACATAAAGATGCGAGAATAAATTTTCAGACTCTTGCATCGATAAAATACATACAAAATTACTATAAAAGTAGTCGATTTTTTATTTATCTAAGTATTATTGGAATATATCAATAGCCAGACTAATTTATAAATTATGCCATTACAATTATTATTGTTATTGATTTATCCTGTTACTTAATAAAAAATCAATAATAAATAAAATATAGAAAGAACTTAATAAATTTTTCTAAAATATTTATAAATTTGTAAATAAAAAACTTATAATATAATATTTAAATTATTATATTTTTATTTAATAAAGTATAATGATATTATATATCACAAAATATTATTAATCATTATTGTAAACTACCAAGATAATATTTTAATTTTTTGTTTCTATTTTACATAATTTAACATTATTACTATTATAAATGATACACAAATAGCTTCCAAAAAAGTGATAAAAATAGATTGCTAAGACTTTTATAAAATGATCAATCATTTATTCTTGAATGAACTTTATTGGTATTTTATGTACCCTGCCTTTTCTTTAAATGAGAAAATTTGAGTACGTAAAAGCAAATCACTAGCCCAGTAATCCAACTAATACCTATAATTAAAACTGGCCGTGTATCATCAAAAAAACACAATAAAACAAAAATGAAAATCATAAACAAAATAGACAAAATTGATCCTATTGGCCAAAATGGAATTGGAAACTTTAAATCGCGTTGCTCTTCTTTAGACATTTTAAACCGCATAAAAATTTGAGAAAGCAGAATCATCATCCAAACGAAAACCGTTGCAAATGTTGCCATTGCTGCAATAAGAAAAAAAAGTCCCTCATGGTAGAAATAATTAAGGAGAACACCAAGGAGAAAGATAATAAAGATCACTAAAATAACAAAAATTGGTATACCGTTTTTTGATAAATATTGAAACTTCTTTAAAGCATAGCCTTCCTGGGATAGCCCATATATCATACGACAAGCACCATACATTCCACCATTCATTGCTGAAATAGCTGCTGTAACAACAACAATGTTCAGAATATTTGCTGCAAATGAAATTCCAAGATTTTCAAAAATTGAAACAAAAGGACTATCCATAAGGCCAATTTTATTCCAAGGATAGAGCGACATCAAAATAGCTAAGGTCATAATATAAAATAGCAAAATACGAACTGGAGTAGAATTAATTGCCTTTGAAATAGTATCATTAGGATTTTGTACCTCCATCACAGTCATTCCAATAATTTCTACGCCACCAAAAGCAAAGATAACAACACTAAAGCAAGCTAAAAAGCCAAACCAACCATTAGGAAAAACTCCACCGTTGTTCCACAAATTATGAATGTTAACAGTAGAAGAAACTGAACTTGACCCCCAACCAAATAAGATAATTGCTACGCCTAGAATGATCATAGCAATAATGGCAATAATTTTAATAAAAGACAGCCAAAATTCTAATTCACCATATACTTCTACTGCTGCCAAATTAATACCGGTAATAATTAATGTAATGCTAAGTGCCCATATCCAAGGAGCAACATCAGGATACCAAAAGCCCATATAAGTTGCAAAAGCTGTTATATCAGCTAAACCAACGAGAATCATTTCAAATACATATGTCCATCCCGTTAAGAAACCAGCCAATGGCGATATGTAGTTTGCAGCATAACGAGCAAAAGAGCCAGGTAATGGATTATGAATAATCATCTCACCCAGAGCTCGCATAACCATAAAAATAACTAAACCAGAAATACAATAAGCAATCAAAACACTTGGGCCAGCAAGCTTAATTGCTTGCGCAGATCCGTAAAAAAGACCTGTACCAATAGCAGAGCCAAGAGCTAAAAAGATAACTTGGCGCTTATTCATGCCTCGTTTCAGTTCATTTGTTACCATTTTTGTCCTTCTTCACTGAAATGTTTTGACTAAACTCATACACAACGCCAGCTTTATGATAAATAAAGCTTTATACTTCTTTCACTTATATTTTTTTAAAACACTAACCAATGGACAGAGATACTCTATCCTATACAAGGAAAAAACACTTTTATTTTGAATTATTCAGCTTTTTTATAGCCTAAATTTTTTATTATTGTTGTTTAATTCATTTTCACATTCTCTATTTTTTTACAGAAAAATATTCGATCTAATGCAGAATTATCCCCCCATATTTTCTTTTCAGCTTCTTGAAATAGGAGCTTAAAATTTGTACGGAGAAATTTGAGAGAGAATGTATTAAATTTTTGGCTACCTTAAAACTTTCCATTACCACTACAGAGCTCAAAACAATCATAAATTACAACAATAGCATATGAACCAATCTTTTAATGCTAATTGAAAACACTAGTCAGCGAGAAAATAAATCTCACTAATTGTCAAAGGCTTGATCAATATCAGCTACAGCTCATTTTTAAGAGCTTCAGCTACTTGCAAAGCAAATTTTCCTAAAATAGTCATTGTAGTAAAAATAGCCTTTTCGATATTTTGTTCGAGAACAGATTTGTCTGTATCCCTAGCACTTTAACCTACAATATTCATTACAACTATCTTTGTTCCTTGAACAAGGATATTTTTTGTGTAACCATGGTCATAAGAATCCCGCCGTTAAGGGCTACCTTTCCAAAGATTTGCATTAACCTCCACAATTTGCAAAAAATAACGCTGTTAATAAATAATATGTCATGCCCTTGAAGCTGCACAAACAGAGAATATCAGTATCCCCATTTTTCAAACTCAAAAACATGAAAAATAACTATAAAATTCATAAAGAATCTAAAATAATAAAATTTCTGACTACATAAAGTTACAATATGTAATTTATAAATTTAGATAAAAAACAATATAAAACCATTAATAATATTTACATCCCATAAACTGATGACGATAAATCAGCTCACAATATAATCCAAAAAATAATTTGCTATGAGGGGATTCCAAAATTTAAATTTCTGTCCCCCTCATTTAACTTCAAAATAAATATTATTGGGACTTTAATAGTGGAAAAATTGTTTCTGGCAAAATGGATAATAAGTGCCCTTCACTCACGAGTACATGCCCTTTATGAAGATCGGAAGCCATGTAGCGATCTTCCTTAAGAGTAGCAATATTTTTGCGTATATACTCTATAACAGACTGCAATAAAGAGCTTGTTTTTAAAGGAGCACGATACTCAATTCCTTGTGCCGCGATAAGTGTTTCAATAGCAACGATAGTAAAAAGGTTTTCACTCATTGCCAATAACCGACGAGCACCATGGCAAGCCATTGAAACATGATCTTCCTGATTTGCTGAAGTTGGCGTTGAATCAACTGAAGCAGGATGTGCCATTTGTTTATTTTCAGACATTAAAGCAGCTGCTGTTACTTCAGCAATCATAAAACCTGAATTAAGACCAGCATTTTCTGCTAAAAACGCTGGAAGTCCATAAGAAATTGCTGGATCAACCATAAGAGCAATGCGCCTTTGAGAAATCGAGCCTATTTCACATAAAGCAAGGGCGATCTGATCAGCAGCAAATGCCACAGGTTCGGCATGAAAATTTCCGCCCGAGACAACATCACCATCACTTAAAATCAATGGATTATCTGTAACTGCATTTGCTTCAATAATAAGAGTTTTTGCTGCCGCTATAAGAATGTCCAAACATGCACCCATAACCTGTGGTTGGCAACGTATACAGTAAGGATCTTGTACACGCTCATCACCATAACAATGTTCTGCCCGAATTTCTGAACCATCGACAAGCTTTTTCAATGTCTGCGATACTACAATTTGCCCATAATGGCCACGTAAAAGATGGATATCAGGATGGAATGGCGCTGTTGATCCCATAGCCGCATCTATTGTCAATGCTCCAGAAAGAAGCCCACCACATAATGCTCGATAACCTCGAAAAAGACCTGCAAGAGCAAGTGCTGTCGATGTTTGAGTGCCATTAATAAGAGCCAGACCTTCTTTTGCTTGCAAAGTGATAGGAGATAATCCTGCTTTTTTTAAAGCAGCTGCTCCACTCATGCGAATGTTTTGAAAAAATGCTTCTCCTTCCCCCATCATAACAGCGGCCATATGAGCAAGTGGAGCAAGATCTCCTGATGCACCAACTGATCCTTTTTCAGGGATGACAGGAATAACTCCATTTGCAAGCATATTTTCTAATAAATGCACTAGTTCCAAACGAACACCAGAAACTCCTCGCCCTAATGAAATAAGCTTTAAAGTCATCATTAAACGCACAACATTTTCAGCTAAAGGTGCTCCTACACCACAACAATGTGATAAAATAAGATTTCTTTGTAAAGCAGTTACATCGTTTGCATCGATTTTAATCGATGCCAATTTTCCAAAACCAGTATTGACACCATAGACAGGCTCACTTCCCGTAGCAATTTCAGCGATGCGATCTGCACCTTTTTGGATAGCTGAATACGTATCACTATGCAGTTTGCTCACTGCGCCATTAAAATAAACAGACTTAAGTTCATTCAGCGTTACTCTGCCAGGATTTAATATAATAGTCATAATCTTCTTTCTTGTTTGTTGAAAGCGTAATAGTTCACAGATTTGTTTATAAAACAAAAAAGATACAGACGCTCTATAACATTGTTATGTAAGATAAATTCGTACCTATTAGATAAATAAATTCTGCCAATTTTTATTTTCAAATAGAAAACAGAAATATGACCATTTCCCTTTTTTATCATCATCCCACAATAAAAATATAAAGAATTTATCTTGATAACTTTATGGTAATTTTTATGAAACCTCATCTTACACTTACACTCGTAAGCGATATTCACTCCATTTCATAGAAAAGTGCAAAATATCGGAAAAAGTTACCCGTTGCAGAAATGATAAACAAAATGACTTTATCTGATAAATTTTCATTGCTCCTTCCCCTGTCTGCTTCAGATATTTAAAATAATCTATCTGAAATAATCAACTGAAAAGAGTGTAAAGTACAACAAGCTTCATTTCTCTTAAAACCTTCTAGTTGCTCAATCTCTAAAGCCCATTTAATAAAAACAAATCCGTCTCTTATGGAGAATATTATCCTAAAAATGATACAAAACAAAATTACAAAGCTTGGTGCACCCGACAGAATTCGAATCTGTGACCTCTGCCTTCGGAGGGCAGCGCTCTATCCAGCTGAGCTACGGGTGCTTAGAACAAAATTAAAAAAATCAATTTGCAACCTTTTAACTGATCATGCTTTCAGCTTCAAGAATGAATTATCGTTCTAAAAAAATATAAAAAACATTATGGCTATGCTTTATGCAATTATACAAGCTTATTATTCTGCCTTGCAGTCATATTTTATCTTATTGTAAAAAAAGTTTTATTACAGCTTTAAAATGCTAAAAAAGTAAAATAAAGAAATAGATTATAAGTATTAGGATAATTCTTAATGACTATAGTACCAAACCGCTTTCATTTTATCTCTGCTGAAACCGAAGAAGCTATTAAGGCTACCAATAAATTAATTTCTATTTATGGTCACTATCCCCTTGAGGAAACTGACGTTGTTGTCGCAGTCGGTGGCGATGGAACAATGTTACAGACCGCTCGAAATGTTATGAGTACTGGAAAACCTATTTATGGTATGAATCAAGGCTCTGTAGGATTTCTTATGAATGAATTTCATGAACGGAAATTGCCAAACCGCATTGCTATCGCACATAAAAAGGAAATCCATCCACTGCGTATGATTGCTAAAACTGAATGTCAAGACTATATTGAAGCACTTGCAATCAATGAAGTATCGCTATTTCGCCAATCTTATCAAGCAGCTAAGATTCGTATCAGCATTGATCACAGTGTACGCATGGAGCAACTATGTTGTGATGGTATCCTCGTTGCGACACCGGCGGGATCTACTGCATATAATCTATCAGCACAAGGACCGATTTTACCCCTCATGGCTCCCCTCATGGCACTTACCCCTGTTAGTCCCTTTCGCCCTCGGCGCTGGCATGGTGCATTACTTCCAAATACCGCAATAGTACACTTTGATATGTTGGAACCTGATAAACGTCCCGTAAATGCCGCGGCTGATAACGTTGAAGTTAAGTCCGTCTATTCAGTTACCATTTCATCTGCCTCTGAAGTAACAGTCTCTATTCTTTTTGACTCTAACCATTCGTGGGATGAGCGTATTTTATCAGAACAGTTTCGCTATTAATGATTGTATTATACTTATATATATAGCCGTTACAGTTGACTTTTTTGTAAATGCGTCTTAACCATCTTTAGTAAGATAAAATACTTAATCTCGTTAATGAGTTGAGTAGCTAGGTTAAAGTTGCAACGCAATTGACAAAGAAATGATATCACCTTTAAACAGTTTTGATGATTTAGGCCTTTCCGCAAAGGTTATTCAAGCAGTAAAATTAGCCGGATATACGGTTCCAACTCCTATTCAAAGTGGAACTATTCCTCATGTGCTCCAAAAAAAAGATGTTTTAGGAATTGCCCAAACTGGAACTGGTAAAACAGCCTCTTTCGTTTTGCCTATGCTCACATTACTTGAAAAAGGCCGTGCAAGAGCACGAATGCCTCGTACTCTCATATTAGAGCCAACACGAGAACTTGCAGCTCAAGTTGAAGAAAATTTTGATAAATATGGAGTAAATCACCGCTTAAATGTTGCACTTTTAATTGGTGGTATTTCTTTTGAACAACAAGATCGTAAACTTGAACGAGGCGCTGATGTTCTCATAGCAACGCCGGGGCGGCTTCTTGATCATTTTGAACGCGGGAAATTGCTCCTAATGGGTGTTGAAATTCTCGTTATTGATGAAGCTGATCGTATGCTAGATATGGGGTTTATTCCTGATATTGAGCGCATCTGTAAACTGACTCCCTTTACACGCCAAACTTTGTTTTTTTCAGCAACAATGGCTCCAGAAATTACAAAACTGGCAAAACAATTTTTATATTCTCCTATATCTGTTGAAGTCACAAAAGCATCTTCAACAGCTAAGACAATCACACAACGGCTTGTTAAATCTACGAGTAAAGCATGGGATAAAAGAGCTGTTTTACGAAATCTTATCCACAATGAAGGCAAAGAACTGAAAAACGCTATTATTTTTTGTAACAGAAAAAGAGATATCTCTGAACTTTTTAGATCTCTCGTTAAACATAATTTTAGTGTAGGCGCACTTCATGGGGATATGGATCAATATTCACGCATGAATACGCTAGCTGACTTCAAAGATAATAAACTCACACTTCTAGTCGCATCTGATGTTGCTGCTCGTGGACTTGATATTCCAGATGTTAGCCATGTCTTCAATTATGATGTTCCTACACATGCTGAAGACTATATCCATCGTATTGGTCGTACAGGGCGCGCAAACCGTAGCGGAAAAGCTTTTACAATTGTCACAAAAGCTGATCAAAACTATATCAACGCTATTGAAAAAATAAGTAATGAAAAAATTGAATGGCTTGATGGGGATTTATCTACTTTAGTAACTGATGATCATAATCAAGAAGATAATGTTGTTTTAAAAACAAAGCCCACAAAACCTTCACAGAAAACGACTAAAAAAAGTCGTGCTATGCAAACTAAAAAGCCCTTCTTAAAAGATAAAAATCACACTTTCATCGGATTTGGCGACGATATCCCAGCCTTCATGCTTATAAAAACTCGTAATTAAATTAAAAGTTTTTGACTCTTTTTTATAATGCAAGAAAAATAATAAGACACCTCAAGTTCAGTCATTTATTTCTTCTTGAACAGTCAATCTTTTTATTATTTTATCACGCCCTAAAAGCTGTAAAAGCTTTCCCATTTCAGGACCGTAATCCATTCCTGTAAGTGCCTGACGCAATGGCATGAACAAAGCTTTTCCTTTACGCCCCGTCTCTTCTTTTAATGCCATTGTCCATATCTTCCAACTTTCATTATTCAGTATACCCTCAGGCAAGAAGTTAGCAGATTGACGCACAAATGCACGATCTTCAAGTGCAACTGTATCAAAAGTTTGATCATCATGAATAATTTTCCACCATAAAACAGCATCCTTTACTTTATCAATATTATCCCTTATCACATTCCAAAAATACTCTGCCTTTTCTCCATTAATCGAAAGATTTTCAAGTCGTTCTTTAACTTCATCATAGGTTAAGTCACGCACAAAATGACTATTCAAAGCAAAAAGATCAGTAGCATTAAATTTTGCAATTGATCTTGACGTATCTTTAAGATCAAAATGTTCTAAAAGAGCTTCCTGATTAGAATATGGGTGCACACTTTGTGAAGTCCCAATCAAAACAGCAAAACACTGAACAGCCATAGATTCAAGCCCTTCTTCCCGTAAAGAGTGAATGGAAAGATCACCATCACGTTTTGAAAGCCCTTTCCCTGATGCTGTCGTCAATAAATTAATATGACCCAAAATCGGTGGCTTTACATTAAGAGCTTCAAAAAGAGCGATTTGAGCAGCTGTATTAGTAATATGGTCATCACCACGAATAATGTGTGTAATACCCATGTCTATATCATCAACCACAGAAGGCAACGTGTAAAGATAGCTTCCATCTTCACGAATTAAAACAGGATCTGAAAGAGAAGCCAAATCAATCACCTGCCTTCCCTTGACCATATCTTCCCAATGAATTTCCGTTCTCTTGGTTTGCAAAGGATGATTTTCAAAGTTAGGTAAAAGAAAGCGCCAATAAGGCTTCCGACCTTGAGCTTCAAGTGCCTTTTTATCTTCTGGTGTCAACTTTAATGCATAACGATCATAAATAGGAGGCTTTTTGCGTGAAAGCTGAATCTTGCGACGCCGTTCCAATTCTTCCGCAGTTTCATAACAGGGATAAAGTACACCTATTTTTTTTAACTGTTCCACAGCCTCATGATATCGATCCATCCGTTTAGACTGATAATAAATCTCATTTGGTTTTATTCCAAGCCATTCAAGATCAACCATAATTGCATCAGCATATTCTTGTTTAGAACGTTCAATATCTGTATCATCATAGCGCAAAATAAATGTTCCATTATTCGCCCGTGCATAGAGCCAATTGAATAATGCAATGCGAACATTACCAACGTGAATATAGCCTGTTGGAGATGGGGCAAAACGAACTTTTATCATAAAATAATACTCAACTTTTATCACGAAAACGATTGACAACAGGATAACGACGATCACGTCCAAAATACTTATAACTGATTTTTACGCCAAGCGCAGATTGTCGTCTTTTATATTCAGCTAAATAAAGAAGATTCTCAACTTTCTCAACCGTTTCCCGTAAATGCCCACGTTTAACAATATCAGAAACGCTCATGTCATTTTCTATAAGAGATTGCAAAATATCATCTAGAATGTGATAAGGAGGTAGAGAATCTTCGTCTTTCTGATTTTCTCGAAGCTCTGCAGAAGGTACTTTTTCTATAATGTTTTGCGGAATTACAACCCCTTCCGGACCTTTCCAATTTTGTAAATAATTTTTATTGCGCCACTCCGCTAATGCATAAACCTGCATTTTATAAATATCTTTGATAGGATTAAACCCTCCATTCATATCTCCATAAAGTGTTGCGTATCCCACAGCCATTTCCGATTTATTACCTGTTGTTACCACCATAGAGCTAAATTTATTCGCAATAGCCATTAAAATAAGTCCACGTACACGACTTTGGAGATTTTCTTTTGTAACATCAGACGGCAATTCTAAAAAGACGGGCTTCATTGTATCCAAAAGTACCTCGACAGGTTGTACAATCGGTATTATTTCATAATGACATCCTAAAAGATAAGCGCAATCTTTAGCATCTTTTAATGATTCTTGTGAAGTATAATGATAGGGCATCATTACAGTTCGAACTCTCTCAGCTCCAAGAGCATCTACCGCCATTACTGCGCAAAGTGCCGAATCAATTCCTCCTGAAAGACCGAGCACAACATCCTTGAAGCGGTTTTTATTAACGTAATCTCTTAAACCTAAAACACAAGATTGGTAATCGGCAGCTAACCCGTCAAGAAGACTTTCATTTGAGCCAGAAATACACTGCCATCCTGTGGATTCCCGTTTCCAATGACTTAAAGCGATATGGCTTTCAAAATGTTTCATTTGAAATACTATTTTGCCTTGTTGATTTAATGCAAAAGATCCCCCATCAAAAACTAATTCATCTTGGCCACCAACTTGGTTAGCATAAATAATCGGTATACCAGACTGAATTGCTTGCATTTGAACAACTTCTATACGTCTTAGCATTTTATTACGACAATAGGGAGATCCATTAAGGACAAGAATAATTTCAGCTCCTTCATTGCGGAGATCTGTACAAACACAAGAATCGTTCCAAATATCTTCACAAATGACTATACCTAATTTTATCCCACGATAGACAACAGGCTTAGGACGCGAACCTGGAGCGAATACACGCTTTTCATCAAATTCACCATAATTAGGCAAATCAAACTTCAAGGTTTCAGCCACTATCTTGCCATTATCAAGAAGCAAAGCACCATTGTAGACGTTATTATCATGCCTTAGTGGAATACCAATTACAATTCCTGGCCCGTCTTTCGTTACCTTTGCTAACTCCTTAATAGAATCTTCACATGCCTTTGTAAAAGCAGGTTTAAGAACAAGATCTTCTGGCAAATAAGCACTTATAAAAAGCTCAGTAAATAGAACAAGGTCAGCGCCATCTTCTTTAGCTTTTTGATGCGCCATTACCGCAAGAGAAAAATTTCCCTCAATATCACCGACAATAGGATTTAATTGGGCAACAGCTACCCGAAAGTCATTTCTCATAAGCTTGTATCATCTCATCAATTAGCGACCGTAACTCGATATTTTAAATACAGAAAAATATTTTTTCATATTTCCACAAAATCATGTAATTTCTGTTTAGCCGTTCACAGCTATAGATACGGGATCAGTGTCGCGATTTTTTTTAAGGAGTTCAGCAACAAGAAACGCCAACTCTAGCGCTTGATCTGCATTTAATCGTGGATCACAATGCGTATGATAGCGATCAGCTAAATTTTCTACAGAAATAGCGTGTGCACCGCCTGTACATTCAGTTACGTTACGACCCGTCATTTCAATATGAATGCCGCCTGGATAAGTTCCTTCTCCATGATGTATTGAAAAAAACTTTTCGACTTCCTTTAAAACATAATCAAAAGGACGCGTTTTATAGCCATTTATGGTAACCGTATTACCATGCATTGGGTCACACGACCATATAACTTTACGTTTTTCGCGTTTAATTGCACGAACGAGTTTTGGAAGGTGATTCTCAATTTTATCATAACCAAAACGAGCAATAAGTGTCAGCCGACCTGGTTCATTTCTAGGATTTAAAATATCAATCAGACTTAAAAGCTCATTAGGCTCAATGGAAGGGCCACACTTTAACCCAATAGGATTTTTAATACCACGACAATATTCAATATGGGCATGATCAATCTGACGCGTACGATCGCCAATCCACAGCATATGACCAGACGTCGCATACCAATGTCCAGAAGTTGAATCAATCCGCGTTAAAGCTTCTTCATAGCCAAGCAAAAGTGCTTCATGGCTAGTATAAAAAGATGTTTCACGTAATACAGAGTTTGTTTTAGGCGTAATCCCTATAGAACGCATAAAATTAATTGCTTCAGAAATACGTCTTGCTAATAACTCATAACGTTCACCCTGTGGGCTGTTAGAAATGAAACTCAACATCCACGCATGAACATTTTCCAAATTAGCATACCCTCCTTGTGAAAAAGCGCGCAATAAATTAAGTGTTGCTGCAGACTGACGATAAGCCATAGACATACGTCTGGGATCAGGGACACGAGAATCCGTGCTAAATTCTATACCGTTAATAATATCTCCCCGATAAACAGGAAGCTCAGTTCCGTCTTTTCTTTCCATATCAAAAGAACGTGGCTTTGCAAATTGACCCGCAATGCGTCCAACCTTAACAACTGGCTTAGAACTTCCAAAAGTTAAAACAATTGCCATTTGCAAAAATACGCGAAAAAAATCACGAATATTATCAGCTTCATGTTCGGCAAAACTTTCTGCACAATCTCCGCCTTGCAATAAAAAAGCCTGTCCTTCTGCAACTGCAGCTAGCTCATTTTTCAAATTGCGTGCTTCACCAGCAAATACCAAAGGAGGATAGCTACGCAACTTCTGCTCAACATCTTCTAAAACAGATTTATCTGGATAAGTTGGAACTTGTTTAATTGGTTTTACTCTCCAAGAGTCAGGCGCCCATTCTTTTACCATTGTACTCTCTCCAAGAATTTCAGCTCACAACTTATAATATTTAAAAGTACTATTTCTTATAGCGATCTTTCTGTTCAATTTTCCACTTTTTTTCCATTTTCATATACGTAACTTGGCTTATACATCGTCACTAATTCTTCAGCTACCGTTGGATGCACCGCCATAGTTTCGTCAAAGACATCTTTTGTTAGCTTTCCTTTCACAGATATCCCGATAATCTGCGCCATTTCACCAGCACCATCCCCTAAAATATGAGCACCCACAACAATACGACTTTTACCATCAACAATTAGCTTCATAAACATTTTTTCCGAACTGTTAGAAAAAACGTTATGCATAGGACGGAAGGACGTACGATAAATTTCAAGACTCTCATAACAGCGTACCGCATCTTCCTCTGAGAGACCAACCGTTCCAATTTCTGGCTGTGAAAAAACTGCTGTCGGAATTAAATCATAATCAGGTATAGTGGGGGTATTTTCAAACGCAGTTTTAACAAAACACATTGCATCATGAATAGCAACAGGCGTTAATTGAACATGACCTGTTACATCACCAACAGCCCAAATATGGGGCACACTTGTTCTCATCACTTCATCAACAATAATTGCACCAGATTCATTCAACTTAACTCCTGCCCGCTCAAGTCCTAAACACGTCGTATTAGGCGCACGTCCTGTAGCTAACATAACTTGATCAGTCCTAATATTTTGCCCACTTGATAAAACAACATCATAATGACTTTCTGTAGCTTGAATTTGAGAAACTTTTGCCCCATAAATGATAGAAATCCCTTTTTCAATCATTGCATCGCTAAGCAATTGTCGCAAATCAAAATCAAAGTTACGAAGAATTAAATCACCGCGATGAAGTAATGTTGTTTTTACACCTAATTCATGAAAAATATTAGCAAATTCAACACCGATATACCCACCACCGACGATTACTATTGATTTTGGTAATGTCTTAAGATCAAAAACTTCATTAGAAGTGAGGCACAAATTGCTACCTTCCATTATAGTGTTTGGTACACTTTTCGCTCCCGTTGCGATTAAAATCTTTTCTGCTCTTACTCTTTCACCTGTCGTACAAAGCTCTAATGTGTGCTCATCCACAAAAACAGCACGGCTTTCATAAATATGAACATTATTATTTTGTAGTCCTTTGCGATAAAGCTCTTCCAATCTTGATATTTCTTTATTCTTAGCAGAAACTAATTTTTCCCAGCTAAAAATTGGATCAGCATAGTCCCAACCAAAACCAACACTTTTACGAAATTCTCGTGCATACTGTGATGCATAAACATAGAGCTTTTTAGGGACACAACCACGAATAACACAAGTACCCCCTATACGATATTCTTCTGCTATAGCGACCCTCTTACCAAGTGCCCCAGCAAGACGCGCAGCACGCACTCCACCAGAACCACTACCAATAACGAACAAATCAAAGTCAAAAGATCCCACAAATTATTCCTTCTCATATATCTACAACAATAGGATATTGCCATTAATCATCGAATAAAAGCCTTTTCTGTTCCCAAATATTATTTTTATATAAAGTAATAATTAAAAAGATCCATTTTTATTAAAAACGGCGGAAAACCGCCGCTTTTCAAACTAAACAATAAGTTCCTAATTATTAAACATATCAATTAAGCTATTTTTTCTTCACTGGAGAGCTGGATGCTTTAGGTGGAGTAATCGGCTTGTCCAAATTAAGTACTTCAGACATCTCCTTTTTTACATTTTTTATGAGATCCTGCATAATAACAGAACGCCATATATCAAATGTAGAATAAGCGTCACGCGCGATATTTGGTACTTCTACTAAAAACTTTTTACCAGTATCAGAACTGTAAAACGCAGTGATCGCATCAAGTTCTTCTTGAGTAAAATACTTAGCATACACCTGAGCAATTTCTCTTTCTAAATTAGCACGCCGTTTGGCTAAAGCAAGAGCTTGCTTATCAACAATCTCAGAAATAGCAGTTGCTAAATTTGGATCGTCACCTATTAATTCATTTTTGAGATCACGTGCCGCGGTTGGTAAAAAGCTATCAAATTGATCAGTTGCATGAATAGCACTGATAGCCTTTTTAGCTGAATTTAAATGCTTATCGCTCACATCATGTGCATAAACCATTCCAATATTTACAACCAAAACGGCAACTGCCCCAAAACATGCTACAAAACGCTGAAAAGAAAATATTGTTTTCATTTAATGATAACCCTGATGATTAGTTGTTTAAATTTGTTACTCTACTTAAAATCCTTAAAGCTCCTTTTATTAAGTTGATACATCGACACTTAAAAATCAAATGATTCTAAAACTTTTATTTGGCCATTTTTCATCGCTATAACTGCACGTGAAGCTAACCCCAAAAAAAGGCCATGCTCAACAACACCAGGAATTGCAAGAAGAGCCTCTGATAATAGTTTTGGCTGCAAAATACATCCCCAAAATGCATCAAGAATAAAATGACCACCATCGGTTTCAAAAGGATTTTCTCCATTCATTCGCAATACAATTTCCCCCGAAAGCCCCAAATCATCAGCAACTTTTTTTATAGCTCTTCGTGTAACTTGAACACCAAATGGATTGACTTCAATTGGTAACGCAAAAGCACCAAGCGTTTTTACTATCTTTGTTTCATCAGCTATAACAAGCATCGTACGAGACGCTGCTGCTACAATTTTTTCACGTAACAATGCCCCGCCCCCACCTTTAATTAAAGTCATATCAGGACCGATTTCATCTGCCCCATCAATATCGAGGTCAAGTTCAGAGATTTGCTCTAAAGTAGCAGTAGGGATACCAAATTTGCGACATAATTGCTCAGAATACCATGAAGTGGCAACACCCGTTACACGCAAACCATCTGCAACACGCTCACCAAGGAGGCGAATAAACTCATTTGCTGTAGAACCGGTTCCTATACCAATTTTCATATTATCTTGAACAAATTCAAGCGCTTTAGCGGCTGCCATTTTTTTTAACTGCTGAACATCCATGAATCACTTTACCCTTTCACCAACCCGCAACATCCATCACAAACTGATAATAAAAGTAGTTTCTTGCCTGACTCAGCCATAAATTTATTCACCATTTTTGGTTTGAGAAGTACATTGTAATATAAAATAATTAATATTTTGTCTCTTTTAAAAGTTGTTTACATTGTTTTATATTCAATGAATGCTTTTAATTGATTTTTTATTAGCGAAAATGTGCATTAATTATAACTTTTGCAAATTTAATTTTTTTAAATATCAAAAAAGTATCTATTTTTTTGATAAATGTTTGGAACCCATCCATTTTGATAAGACTACAATAAATTTAGGACTTTTACGAGCTCTGCTTATACATATTCCATGGTCTATTAACCCCCGTAGAAGACCAAATAATTTTTTTATTTTTGGTCATCATAACGCTCCCTCGTGATAATAATTGTTGGTGAGTAAATATTATTTGTGTTTTTTGATCACATGTTTGATTGTCCACTGCAGATGCTTCAATTACTATATCTGCCTTTACACATTGTTCTGTTTTTCCACGCAGAACGATAACTTTTAATCCATTTTTTAATATGGATGTACAAACATGATCATCACAAATGAATTGTTCATTAAACGGAGGACCATATTTTACTGGTTTAATAATATCATTCACATTAAATGATTTTTTCCATATAAATGTTGTGAATTTAGGGGTATAATAGCGATCCGTATATAATTTTCCATCATCTATGATACCCACGAGCTTTGTATTATCTGCAATAATCAATTGTACAGGTGAGTGCATTAAGCAAATATAAAGACCAACCAAAAAGAAAAGAATAAAAAAGAGCCTGATACTTGTTTTACAAAAAGTAACTCCAACCAAACCCACACTAAATAAAACCAATGCAGATAATGGCATAAATCCAGGATTAAAAGAGGGGAAAATAGCACTTATAAAATAAGCGATTTTTGTTACAAGACCAATACCAAATCCCATAATTTGTAACGGAAACCACTCAAGACCTAAAAACATTGCGAGCACCGCTAGTAATCCAAAGGGCATGATCAATAATGATATAATAGGGAGAGCTAAAACATTACTAGCAACACTCAGAAATGCAAGATTGGAAAAATGATAAGCAGCATAAATTCCGCTCGCAGCTCCTGCTACCAATGAAGATACGCATGTTGTAATAACTGATAAAAAGGAAAAATAAACTATTTTACCTCCGATATGAGATGGCGTTATTTTCTTTATACGAGGAGATAGTTTTCCACTCCACCAATCAAAAAAAGCAACTAAACCTGCCGTTGCAGAAAAAGACATTTGAAAACTAGGACTAAATATTTCATGTGGGCTAATAGCTAAAACTATCAAACCAGCAATAGCAAAATTACGCATTGTTATGGCAGAACGATTACACAATACAGCCACTAACATAACAGCAACCATCACAAAACTTCTTTGCGCAGACACCGCCGCACCGGATAATATCAAGTAAAAAGCTGTGATTATTAATGCAACAATAGCAGCGAGTTTTTTAGCAGAATAATAGGACGAAAAAACTGGAAAAAATGCCAAAAAACCTCGGACAACGGCAAGAGTTATACCGCTTAGCAATGCCATATGCAATCCTGATATTGATAAAATATGTGCCAATCCAGCCACACGCAATGCTTTATTTACATCATTTGAAATACCACCTCGCTGTCCCGTTATTAGAGCAGCCGCAATACTGCCATTTTCTCCACCAATCTCTATATTGACTTTCCGAGCTATATTCGTTCGTAAATTTTCAATTTTTTGGAGAACTACATCCGATATTGTATTGGGCTGAGAAACAAATACTTTGGTTGGTTTTCCCAAATAAACTCCCCTGGCACCAATCCCTTTAAAATAATTATGGAAACTAAAGTCATAACTTCCTGGACGCACCGAACCAGACAATGGAAGAAGTTTAACTTTCCCATATAGATCATCGCCAATCGCTAATCCATGTGGCAAATGCCTTACCGATAAACGAACACGATTAGGCATATGTTTCAATGTTAACTTTTCCGTTTTCAAAACATCCAAAATTAAACGAAACCCCTTTCCCCTCATTGGATCAATAGAAACAATTCTTCCTGTTAATGTAGTAAAAACATCTTTACTCAACATTGGTGTAGACATACGCCACGTTTCTATTTTTGCGGACAAGGCGCCTAATATAATACAGAACAAGAATCCCAAGATAAGCCATATCCCTCTGTGTAGACGTAAAAAGTACAACAGAACGAGAAATACACCAACCAATATCGCAAATTGTTCCCAACTTGGTTCTTGATCTAAACTGAAATAAAAAATGATACCTGTAGAAAAAAATACTAAAATCAATAAAAAGAGAATTCCAAAGGAAATTTCTCTGTTGACACACTCCACCAACCACTGCCAGAAAAAGCTTATTTCTTTTTTCAAAAAAAAATTTTTGTTTCTGACAGCTTGCCCCATCTGTATCATTTAAAGTCAATAAAATATTTTGCCCTATTAAGCTTAATTTTTTCAATAAAATTACTTTTGGTAAATTATCTTTAAGTTATATATAATTTCATTTTAATGTAATATTTGCACCTTTCACTTTACTTGACAATGTAATTATTACACCATATCACCTATGTTAGCATAACATTTCCATAAAGTCCCACAAAAGCGCTATAAGTAATATCTTAATCTAAAGGAAGATATCCGTGTCTGTTATTACCCGTTTTGCCCCCTCACCTACAGGATTCCTTCATATTGGGAGTGCTCGTACTGCTCTTTTTAATTGGCTTTATGCAAAACACACTGGTGGAAAAATGCTTTTGCGCATTGAAGATACAGATCGAGAACGATCAACCGAAATAGCTGTCAAAGCCATCATAGATGGCTTGAAATGGATGGGTATTACTTATGACGGCGATCCTATTTCACAATTTGAACGAGCAGAACGTCATCGCCAAGTCGCTGAAAAATTAGTAAAAGACGGCAAAGCTTATTATTGTTATGCTTCACCTGAAGAATTGGCCGAAATGCGTGAAAATGCTCGGATAGAAGGTCGTCCGCCACGTTATGATGGACGTTGGCGTGACCGTGATATTTCTGAAGCTCCTAAAAATGTTAAACCTGTTATTCGCATCAAAACACCACAAGATGGAGAAACAGTTTTGCGTGACCGCGTTCAAGGTGATGTTCGTTTCCCTAATAAAGATCTAGACGACTTTATCATTTTGCGCTCTGATGGCTCTCCAACTTATATGCATGCAGTTGTTGTTGATGACCACGATATGGGAGTAACGCATATCATACGCGGTGACGATCATCTTACAAATGCAGCTCGCCAAGCAATCATCTTTCACGCCATGGGGTGGGATATTCCTGTGATGGCACATATTCCACTTATTCACGGTGAAAACGGTGCAAAATTATCAAAACGCCATGGTGCAACCGGTGTTGACGTCTATCGAACAATGGGATATCTCCCCGATGCTTTACGCAATTACCTGGTTCGTCTGGGTTGGAGTCATGGAGATGATGAACTAATTTCAATCGAAGATATGATTTCTTGGTTTGATATTGATGATATTAATAAAGGTGCAGCTCGTTTTGATTTCAAAAAGCTCGATGCTATCAATGGATATTATATACGCATGAGCAATGATAAAGATCTTTTTAATGCTACTCTTGACATTTTACCAGATATTGAAGGTGGATCGGAAATAATTGAAAAGCTTGATGAACAACGCCGTGCTAAATTTCTAGCAGCTATACCAAATTTAAAACAACGTTCCAAAACTTTACGCGAACTGATTGATAATGCTTCCTTCATTTTTATGCAGCGGCCATTATCTCTTAATGAAAAAGCACAGGCACTCTTAAATAAAAATAATCAAACTATATTAAAAGATATCTATCTTGCACTAAAAGCATGTCCCAATTGGGACACAAAAACCTTAGATGAAACTCTTCGATATTATGCCCAAACACAAAATCTCAAATTTGGAGATATTGCCCAACCATTGAGAGCAGCTCTTACAGGACGAACAACATCGCTAGGAGTTTTTGATGTCCTCGTTTTATTAGAAAGGGAAGAATCTCTCCACCGTATCCATGATCAACTTAATATAAGCGCATACTAATTCGTATGCATATAGGTATGTAAGATGAATAATTATAAATCGTAGATGTATAAACGAAAATTGGAAGATATATATTTAAGTAATTAAGATATATATTTTTAATAATAAATTTAAAAAATATTTTTATATTGCATAAACCAGTTTTTATAGTAAATCTATTATAAATATAGTTTAAAAATCTTCAAATATATACCTCCATATTGAATGAAAGTTAATGAAGAGGCTCTTATTTTTAGGGGCGGAGAATCTAAAAGGAGTATTTAATGTCTGAAAATAAGGCACACATTACTGTAAATGGTAAAAAAGTAGAGATGTCCGTGCGCAAAGGCACTGTTGGTCCTGATGTTATTGAAATTGCTGATCTATATAAAAAAACAGATACTTTTACTTATGATCCTGGTTTTACTTCAACCGCTTCTTGTGAATCTAAAATCACCTATATCGATGGCGATAAAGGAATATTGCTTTATCGAGGTTATCCCATAGATCAACTAGCTGAGAGGGGAGACTTTCTTGAAAGCTGCTATCTGTTACTTTATGGTGAATTGCCAACAAAGCAAGAAAAAAGGGATTTTGACCGTTGTGTCATGAAGCACACAATGGTGCATGAACAGTTTACACGTTTTTTTCACGGATTTCGTCGAGACTCTCATCCTATGGCCGTCATGATCGCATGTCTGGGTGCTATGTCTGCATTCTATCATGACTCTATTGATTCAACTGATCCTCAACAGAAAATGGTTGCCTCTATTCGTCTCATTTCTAAAGTTCCAACTCTTGCAGCTATGGCTTATAAATATAGTATCGGACAACCATTTGTTTATCCCCGTAATGATCTTAGTTACGCTGCAAATTTTCTTCATATGTGTTTTTCTGTTCCTTGCGAAGAGTATAAAATCAATCCCGTGCTTGCTCGAGCTATGGATCGAATCTTTACCCTTCATGCAGATCATGAACAAAATGCTTCTACGTCTACTGTACGTCTTGCAGGATCATCTGGAGCTAATCCGTTCGCATGTATCGCAGCAGGTGTTGCATGTCTTTGGGGGCCAGCTCATGGGGGAGCGAATGAAGCATGTCTAAAGATGCTACAAGAAATAGGTTCTGTTGACAGAATTCCTGAATTTATTGCACGTGCAAAAGATAAAAATGATCCTTTCCGCCTTATGGGATTTGGTCACAGAGTTTATAAAAACTATGATCCACGTGCAAAGATTATGCAGCAGACCTGTCACGAAGTTTTAAAAGAGCTGAACATCCAAGATGATCCGCTTCTTGATATCGCTGTCGCACTTGAAAACATTGCCCTGCATGACGAATACTTTATTGAAAAAAAGCTTTATCCTAATGTCGATTTTTATTCTGGAATTACGTTAAAAGCTTTAGGTTTTCCAACGACAATGTTTACTGTTCTTTTTGCATTAGCACGCAGTGTAGGCTGGGTCGCACAATGGAAAGAAATGATTGAGGATCCTGCACATAAAATTGGACGACCACGCCAGCTTTATACAGGCTATGATGTACGCCAATATATTCCTGTAGACCAACGTATAAATTAAAAACACAATAATCGACCACGTAAGGCTTTAATTGAACTAATGTTTTGTTGTGCTTAATCAAATAACAAGGCATAGGGCTTTTTATAATTTTTGTTTTAAAAGATTTTTGTAGCCATATACCATCGTAACGGTTACAATGAAAATTCTTTAATTAAGCAGTGGCCTCTGCTCAATAAATAGATCTGCACTGCCCTTTTGCAGATCAGCAGGGTGAGTTTTTAAATATACGAAAAATCTTATCTATGATTGTGCCTAAATGAGGCATGTATCATCTGTCATTCCTTGTAAAAACTTAAAATCATTATCACTTATGGAAATGAAAGATGATAACGCAACCGTCACTTTCCGGTTCCCCTAAAGCAATATCGCAAAAGAATTATTAAAGCGCTGCTATACGCTGAAAACCTCTTACTTTTCTGTATCAATGAGTAAAGAAAATAAGACAACCTTCTTATTAAATTAAAAGGTTTTTTTCTACAAAATAACCCATGGTCATTCGTATGACTATTATCATCAAATGGCAAACTCTTTACTAAAACTTTCATTAGCAATCCACTTTTTTATGAAGAAATAGAACATTTATTGAAATACTGCTTGATATTTATTTTGCACATTACTCAATACATAGACATTTTAAGGAATAACGATAACAATATTTTTTATCCTCGTAATATCTAAGCGCTTTTTAAGCCTACATTTAATAACTGTTTTTCAAAATTTTCGATTTTTATGAATAAAATGGCATAAATGAATTATTTTATGAAAATTTCAATATAATCAATAAGATATTTATCTTTACTGTGTTTATCATAATTATATTTAATAAGGATAAATAATTTTTTGATAATAAAATTTATTCATGATAGCAAAATTGGCAACAATAAAATTTTTACATTGCTCTCAAAAGATTTTACAGATTATAAAACACATGATGATCTAATATTTTTCCGATTATGCGATAGGAGAACATAATGAGATTATTAGCTGTAGCCTTTATAATAAGTGCAACACTCTTGATCCAATTGACTAATGCTAAAACGCTAAAAATTGCAAGCGAAGGTTCTTATCCTCCGTTTAGTTATATTGATTCAAATAATGAACTCCATGGTTTTGATATTGATATAGCTTATGCACTTTGTAAAAAAATGAAAGTTGAGTGCACTATCACTATTCAAGATTTCGATGGAATTATCCCTGGCCTTCTCGCAAAAAAATACGACGCAATCATTGCTTCACTCGCTCCTACACAAGAGCGGTTACAAAAGATAGACTTCACAGATGCTTACTATAACACAGCATTAGCCGTTATTGTTACCAAGGATTCAGGAATTAAAGAAATTTCTGCAGGAGCCTTTAAAGGAAAAAATCTTGGTGTACAATCTAATACAACGCAAGCTTCATATGCAGAAGATCACTATGCCTCTGAAGGAGTAAATATCAAGCTCTATCCTACAGCAATAGAAGTTAGTCGCGATCTCTTAAGTCATCGGCTTGATGTAATCATCTTTGACGAACTGCAAGCGCTGAACTGGCTCAAAAATGAAGGAAAAGATTGTTGCCAATTTCTTGGGACTCTTCCAGGAACAAAATCTCCTATCGCGATTGGATTACGCCAAAATAATGATGACCTTAAAAATAAATTTAATGAAGCAATACAGGAAATCCGCCAAGATAAAACTTATGATAACATTATGAGAAAATATTTCATATTAGATACTCATTGAATATCAATATGAAACTAAAATTCAACAAACTGTTTATTTTAAAAGGCTATTTATAAATCTTTATATGAGGAGCTCTAGAATGATTGAAAATTTAGCATTGCTATCATTTAGCAATGGTGGATGGGGTGTTGTTATACTTTATAGCGCGGGAATGACATTGTCATTAGCTCTATGCTGCGGACTCTTGGGACTCCCTTTAGGACTTCTAGGTGCAGTGATGATTCGATCCAATACAAAAATAGCTAAGGTGACAGCCACACTTTTTTCATCAGTATTCCGTGGACTCCCAGAGCTTTTAACCTTATTTTTGGTTTATTATGGCTTACAAAATATTATTCAAACTATCTTTGATTATTTTTCTATTGAAATAACGTTTAGCATAAACGCCTTTCTTTCTGGTGTTATTGCATTCAGTATGGTTCTCGCAGCTTTTTCTTGTGAAGTTTGGCTTGGGGCATTCAACATCTTTGATAAAGGTCAATATGAAGCAGCTAAAGTGTTAGGACTTTCACGCTCAACTACGTTTTTTCGTGTTGTTTTTCCTCAATTAATACGTCATGCTTTACCAGGTCTTTCTAACAATTGGCTCACTTTACTTAAAGATACATCTCTCGTTTCAACCATTTCTCTTGTTGACCTTATGCGGCAAACTAATCTAGCAGTAGCATCCACCAATGAACCAATGCTATTTTATCTTGTAGCATGCTTACTCTATTTATTATTTTCAGCGTTTTTTTCTATTCTATTACGTTATCTGGAAATATGTACTCAAGCAGGATATCGAAAGGTGTTAACCTAAAATGATTCCTGAATGGCTCCATTTTATTTTTAATCCTGTTCTTTTAGATCGTTATGGGCTAAAATTTGTTGATGGATTAATTGTTACTCTTGAGCTCGTTTTTATTGCTTGCTCTGTTGGTTTTTTCCTTGGTATTTTGATTACGTTTGCGCGTTTATCAAATAATAAGTTTTTGCAGTATTTTGCACGTTCTTATGTCTACTTTTTCCGTGGTTCACCCTTATTGGCTCAATTATTCCTTTTTTATTATGGCCTTGGTTCAATGAATGATTTCTGGCAACGCGTTGGCTTATGGTGGTTTTTCCAAAACGCATGGTACTGCTGCCTTTTTATTTTTGCACTTAATTCTGCTGCTTACCAGTCTGAAATCTTTAAGGGAAGCTTTCTGTCAGTAGCAACTGGACAACGTGAAGCATCAAAAGCTCTGGGACTGAACAGCTCTGTAACATTTTTTAAAATTATTCTTCCACAAGCCATGGTTGTAGCGTTACGCCCTTTAGGAAATGAAGTTATTTTAATGATTAAGTCTAGCGCTATTGCCTCACTCGTCACTGTTTATGATTTAATGGGGATTGCTAAACTAACTTATTCGCGTACATTTGATTTCCAAGTTTACGTTTGGGCTGCTTTTATCTATCTTTTCACTGTTGAGCTTATTCATCGTTTTATCGTTTTTATTGAACATCGATTAACCCGATATTTGCGGTAGATAATTAATGACAAATTTTACCAAACTAAAAATTTCAATTAATGAATTTATTCATCAATGAGAGAATACAATAAGATGAATTTAGAGAATAATAAATCTATCCATCCCGCAAAAAAACCAGTTATCTCTATTCGAAATTTGAATAAATGGTATAAAACCTTTCAGGTACTTCATGACATTAATTTAGATATCAGAATCGGTGAACGCATTGTACTTTGTGGCCCTTCCGGATCAGGAAAGTCAACGCTGATTCGTTGTATTAATCAATTAGAACAAGCACAAAAAGGTTCGATTTGTCTCTATAATATTGATATTCACACTGCTCCTATACATCAGCAAAAAAATGTTTTACGCAAAATAGGAATGGTTTTTCAGCATTTTAATTTATTTCCTCACATGACAGTTATGCAAAACTGTATTTTAGCACCTATGACAGTTCAAAAACTTTCCAAACAGCAAGCAAAAGAACGAGCAATTCGTTACCTTACGCATGTTGGTATTGAAAAACACTGTGACAAATATCCGTTACAATTATCTGGAGGACAACAACAGCGTGTTGCGATTGCCCGTGCACTTTGTATGGAGCCAGAAGTAATGCTTTTTGATGAGCCAACGTCAGCTCTTGATCCAGAAAGTGTTGGAGAAGTTTTAGACGTTATGGCTCGATTAGCAAATACAGGAATCACAATGCTCTGCGTTACCCATGAAATGGGTTTCGCCCGCAAAGTTTCAGAGAGAATACTTTTTTTAGAAAATGGAAAAATTATCGAAGATACAGCATCTGAAGAATTTTTTTCTAATGCTAAAAGCCAGCGCGCCCGTGATTTTCTTGCTAAAAATCAATATTAATCATACCAATAAGTGTTTAATCTAAAAAATTTTTGAATATTTCGGATTTTTTTTGAGGAGTGTAATAATCGTTTGGGCAGCAATGATCCCCGATGGTACATCAATCTTCATTTTTTGTTCCATTGTATCAAAAGAATCAAGTTGTGCCTGCCTTAATAAAGGATTATACAAAAGCTCCTCTATTTGCCTTGCCAACATACCAGGTCGTAGAAATTCATTAAAATATTCCGGGACAATAGGTTTATCAGAAATAATATTTGGAAGCGCAGCACTCCATAGCATCATTTTGGGTAAAATAAATAATTTAGAGAAACGGTCAAGCTTATAGCAAAGAACCATTGGGATTTTTGCCAATGCTAACTCAAGAGAAACCGTCCCAAGCGCTGCAAGCGCAACGTCTGCATCCGCAAAAGCGCGCCATTTAGCATCCTCATCAGAAACAATTTCAACTTTGCTTTTCCAGTCCTGTACAAAACAGTGAACTTCATCTACCAAACGTGGCAATGTCGGCAAAATAATACGTAAATTAGGGATACGCTGTACGAGAATTTTAACGGTTTCTCCAAAAATGGGCATTAAATAACGAATCTCTAAATTACGTGACCCTGGCAAAATAATCAGTGTCGGCGATGACGTTTGTTTACCACATAAACGTCTTTTTTCTGATTGGATCGTTAGAAGCGGAGAATAAGTTAAAAGACGATGTCCAACATAAGTTGTAGCAGGTCCTTTAAAATCCTTCATAACTTTTTCTTCAAAAGGAAAAATTGCTAAAACATGGTCAACAAACTTGCACATAGCTTTAGCACGCTCTGGGCGCCATGCCCAAACGGTTGGCGCAACATATTTAACAATAGGAATAGAAGGCGCTAAAATACGCACCTTTTTTGCAACACGATGAGTAAAATCAGGACTGTCAATGATAATTAGACAATCAGGTTGTTCTCGTGCAATAAATTTTGATAAATTATGAATACGCAATAACAATGATGGCAGCTTTTTTAATACTGCACCTAACCCTATTAAAGCAATATCACTTGAATCAAAAATGCTTTTTAGACCTAATGCCTTTAAATGCCTACCACCAACGCCAATTAAACGAATATTACACCCTATCTGTTTAGATAAGCAAGAAATCAAATCTGCTCCAAGAAAGTCTCCTGATTCTTCACCTGCAACAACAGCAATTTTTAAAAAAAAATCATTCATGATCAAGATTTTCAAATGTTTCTATAAATAGTGAGTGTTTATTAGCTTTTTCTACTGTTGCCTTAGCTGACAATATCAGACTTTTATTTGCTTCCACCGCAACACCATACAGACCGCTCTTTGCTATATTTATTATTGTTCCAGGACCAATTGACGGCAAATCAACTCGATGATCTTGTTGTGGTTTTGCGCATTTAACAAGAACACCACCTTTAGACGGAATTTGCTTTCTTTCTCGCATTTCACAAATACGCCATAGCATATTATCAGTTCCCTCTGCGCCCTCCACCGCAATCACTCTTCCATCAATAGCCACGGCCGCTTGCCCAATATCTAATCGACCTAAAAGTTTTGCAGCCTCGGCTGCTAATAAAATATCACTTTTTTCTTTTTGAGTGGCACGCCTCAACGTTAACTTAAACTCTATCGGAGCTAATAAATCTGGTACTATCTCATGCGCACCGATAACACAAAAACCGTACGATTCAACAATCCTTATAAAAGCTTTTAATAACGCATCATCACCACTTCTTAGAGCCATAAGCAACTTCGGCAGTGCTAAAAAGGTTGTCCAATCGGGTCGCAATTGCGTAAGAAGTGGTCGTTTTTTTACACCACCTGCCAAAACAATATTACAAATTTCTGCGGCTTTTAAAACCTTAATAAGCCGCGCTAACTCCACAATTGATAATTCGCAATGCTCATAGCGATAAAGCGCCGCATTCGCCTCACCACGCAAAAGAATAAGAAAAGGATTTTGCCCATGTCTTTCAAGTGCTTGAGCAACAGTTATGGGCAAAACACCATTCCCTGCTATGATAGCAGTTCGCCCGGAAAGAAAACTTCTAGCATCGGAGACGGACATCTTGAGTTCCTATTTTACTTTACTCTGTCGTCTTCAAATTTTGGTGTACAATAAAAGCGTTTCCCTTCTTCTTGAATAAAATGAACCACGTCAAGAACAGACTTAAAAGTAGAATAAAAAGAAGCTACATCGTTTACACGCTCTTTAAACGGTTTACTACGATCAAAAATCATGGCAACCGCGTGACGCAGCGCGTGAATATCTTTACGCTCAAGTCCTGAACGCTTCATACCAATGATATTCAATCCGGCAAGTCTTGCCTGAACACCAACAGCTGTACCATAAGGAATAAGATCACCAACCAATGCAGATACACCACCAATAAACGCATGATGCCCAACACGAACAAATTGATGAACAGCGGAACCCCCACCAATAATCACATAATCACCAATGGTAACGTGACCGGCAATCATTACATTATTTGCAAATGTAACATGATTTCCTACATGGCAATCATGAGCGACATGAGCATAACAAAAAAATTGGCAATTATCACCTACAATTGTTATGCCGACACTCGAGTCGGATCCTCTATGCATCGTTACACCTTCGCGAATCGTACAATTTTTACCAATAGAAAGAGCTGTATGGCCTCCTTTATGTTTATTATTTTGCGGCTCTGCACCTAAAACTGCATGTGAAAATACTTTGCTGTTTGCTCCTAACGTTGTTTTTCCCATTATCACAACATGACTCATCAAGCTGCATCCATCGCCAATAATCGCCTCTGAACCAATATGACAAAACGGCCCGACCAATACATTCTCACCAAGCTGTGCTCCATTCTCAACGAGAGCAGTTGGATGGATTTTTATCCCGGACATTTTACAATCCTTACTGTATTATTTTTTCTGATTTACTAATCATCGCAGCAATTTCTGCTTCAGCGACACGAACACTCTCTACTTCTGCAACACATGAAAAACGTCTTACGCTAGAGCGCTTCTTTAAAAGTTTAACATGAATTCTGAGCTGATCACCAGGCACAACTGGTTTACGAAATTTAGCATTATCAACCGTCATAAGATAAACTAAACTTTCTTCCTTATTACCTACCCCTAAAAGCGAAATTGCTCCTACTGTTTGTGCCATAGCTTCTAGAATTAAGACTCCTGGCATAACTGGTTTTGTAGGAAAATGTCCCGTAAAATGCGGCTCATTAATCGTTATATTTTTAATACCAACAGCTTCTTGTTCTCCATCGATTTCAACTATACGATCAATCAATAAAAAAGGATACCGATGTGGTAATATTGAAAGCAATTTTTCAATATCCATAACTTCTAAATTTCTAATTTCTCCAGTCTCGATCATATTAGCGTCTCTCCTTTTTAGCCCGGCCAATATTACGTAATGCCGCTACTTCACGAAACCACTGTTTAAATGGTCGCGCTGGGCTACCTCCCCATTTTTCACCATCTGGAATATCATTCATAACACCGCTACCAGCAGCAATTTGAACACATTTCCCTATTATAATATGATCCGCGACTCCAACACCCCCACCAAGTTGAGACATATCGCCTACAGACGTACTTCCAGCAATTCCGCATTTAGCGGCAATAAGGCAGTAGCGACCAATTTTTACATTGTGAGCAATCTGTACTAAATTATCGATTTTACTCCCTTCACCAATGACAGTATCTTCAAATGTTCCGCGATCTATTGTTGTATTTGCACCAATTTCTACACCATCGTGAATAATAACACGACCAAGTTGTGGAATCTTTTCAATTCCATCAACACCACCGACATAACCAAAACCATCTTGTCCAATGCACGCACCCGGATAAAGCTGAACTCTATCACCAATTATAGAATATTGCACTGTTACCTTGGGGGCAATATAACACTCACTCCCTATACGGCAATTCTCACCAATAACAGCAGTTGACGAAATAAGAGTTCCCGACCCAATCTCAACATTTTTACCAATCACAGCTCCTGCTTCAACGCACACATCATGTGCCAGCTTAACGCTTGGGTGAATATGCGCATAGGGAGAAATTTCTTTCTGACCAAACCAAGGCATTGGTTTTACAGAAGCAGGAAATAATATACGACCAATCTGTGCAAAATCACGCTGCGGTGTTGATGTTACCAAAATTGCCATAGATTCAGGAACTTTAAAAACAATTTCATTTGTACAAAAAACTGCAACAGCAGAACTTTTCAATAAAGCATCGGAAAACTTCCGATGCTCCACAAAAACAAGAGATCCTTCTTTAGCACCTTCAAGTGAAGAAAGAGTATTTATAACTGTGTTAGAAAACTCTGGATTAAGAAGTTTTGCACCCGTCAACTCCGCAACATTAGCAACTGTTAACCGCCGGGACGGCGCAAAGAAAAATGTACCCGCCATTCAACTCTCCCAGCCTAAGTCATTCTCTTCAAAATTTTTCCTTCTGGAGAAAACTAAAATCAAAACTTAGTAGAAATACCAAAGTTAAACTGCTGCACACGATCGCCTTCCTGCTTCGTTATTGGCCAAGCATAATCAAAACGCAGTGGACCAAACGGCGATTCCCACATCAAACTAGCACCTGCAGATGTACGCCATGCACTTTTGACATTTGTAACCAACATTTCACCTTGAACAACCGGTTTATAATTATTGCCATAGAGCGTTGCAATATCCGCAAATAATGCACCACGCAACCCAAGACCCTCAGGAACAACAGGTATAGGAAACTGCAATTCAGCAGTTGCATTCATGTATGTCGTACCCCCCAAGAAATATACTTCACCTTTATTGGAAACTTGACGTGGACCTATCCCATTGTATTTAAAACCTCGAATGAGATCAGAGCTTTTAAACATATCAAAAATACGAACACCTTCTTGACCTATCTCGTGGATATAACCGGCACCAAAAGAAAGTAAACCGACAAGATCCATTGGATCAGAAAGCGTCTTATACATCATCGCTTTACCAGTTGTTTTTAAGAATTTTGCATTTCCACCAAGTCCAGCATATTCTTGAAGAACACGCACATATAATCCATCATGCGGATTTCTCATATCATCAATAGAATTATAAGTCAGACCATAACTAATTGAGGAACGTTTCCAAGGACTATTCTTTGCAGCTTGAACAATAGCACCAGAGTATCGATTATATAATTCTCTTACAACAGCTTCATTGGTTAAGTCGTAATCCCCACCAAAATCATACTCTTCCTGCACATAAGAATAGGCTAAATTAGCAGATAACTGATCACTAATAGGAACCCCAAACCGAAGAGAACCACCTGTTTGGCGAACATCATACGCTTTATCAGCACGATAAGTATTACGGAAAATATCAATACCAGTGGATAAACGATAACCCAAGAAATAGGGATCAACAAATGATAAATTATAATTACGAGACTTTTCTTGCCCAGCACCTAAACCTAAACGCACATACTGACCACGCCCTCCAAGGTTGCGCTCAGTGACAGATACCTCAAGAGACATTCCAGGACTTGTACCACCCGTTGTATATCCCCCAGAAAAAGAAAGATCTCCTGTCGGAGCTTCTAACACATCTATAACCACAACAACTTGGTCAGATTGATCGGTTGGAACCATTGAAATATTAACTGCCTTAAAAAATCCCAAACCTTCTAATCGACGTTTTGCTCTCTGCAGTAAGGTCTGATTGAAAGCATCCCCTTCATTTAAATCAATCTCACGGCGAATAACATAATCACGTGTCTTTTCATTTCCACGTATTTCAATGCGCTGAATATAAGCTCGTGAACCTTGCTCCACATTAAACGAGATAGAAATTGTATGATTTGACAAATCACGATTTCCCCGTGGCTCAACTTTAGCAAAAGCATACCCCAAGTCAGCGACCTTGTTGTTGATAATAGCGACAGACTGCTCAATATTTTCTGCACTGTAAATATCACCCGAATAAGTCTTAAGAGCTCTTTTTATAGATTTCACATCAATTCCATCAATATCACTCTCAATCTGAATATCACTAATTTTATAGCGCACTCCCTCATCAAGGACGAAATCAATTTTATATGCATTACTTGCAGCATCAAAAACTGCTTTAGATGAAATAACCCGAAAATCCGCGTAACCACGATTATAATAAAAGCGGCGTAAAGCTTCTTCATCTGCAGCTAAACGCTCCTCACTATAAACATCACCTCTCATCAACAATGCAAATAACCCTGAAGGCTTCGTTGAAATCACATCGCGTAAACGCCGGCTTCCAAAAGCATTATTCCCCTTAAATGTGATATTACTAATCTTCGTCTTCCGGCCTTCAACAACGTTAAAAACTACATTTACGCGCCCTTTTCCAAGATTAATGGTTTGAACTGTGACAGTCACGTTATTGCGGCCAATGGTTTTATAAGCCTCACGAATCACATTTATATCAGACGAAAGTTTATTAGAATTAAAAGGTTCATTTGGCTTTAAAGAAATGAATCTTTTAAGATCAGGGTCTTTAAAGGACTTATTTCCTTGAAATAAAACTTGGTTCACCACCTCATATTCTTTAACCAGCACAACCAGCTTATCACCTACTTGATTTATTTTAACATCATAAAACAAACCAAATTTAAAAAGCTGCTTCACTGCGGCATCGATATCGCCATTAGAAAAACTCTGTCCAGCCTTTATGTCTATATTGTCTCGAACTGCCTGAGCACTTACAAATTTATTTCCCCGAACTTCAATAGAATTAACCACAGATGCCCGCACCTCTCCAACCATCGCAATAGACATAAAGGCTGTTGTTGGAGCAACCACACCCATAGTTAATACCCATACAGACACAGTACTTAAAAACTTTGAATTTGTAGTCATTGGCTTTTTTTACCTTATCTTATTCCCTGGACACGACACCTCAAAAGGCTCACTGCCATAACAATTCTTAATTTATAGCGAGAGACCTCCCACCTCCTCTTAATTATTAATCACAGAGTACAGCACCACAATACTTTATGGATGTGGTAAACGACTTCTAAATTTATGTTTTTTTTACTATTACTCAATTTCTAAAATGTTTTCCATAATTTATTAGCTAAACCAACAAAAATAATCGTTAAATAGTGCGAAAATCATAAATAGGGAAACCACAAAAAAACCGAAATAAAAAATAACTTCTCGAATTTTAATTGAAATAGGTCTACCCACAAGAGCTTCAATGACATGAAATAATAAATGCCCACCGTCAAGAGGTGGAATAGGAAAAAGATTAATAAGCCCAATACCAATCGAAAGGAAAGCCGTGAAATTCAACAAAGACATAAAACCAGTTTCACTAACCTGCCAAGCAATTTTCACAGTCTTGGAAGGACCGCTTAACCGACAATGATCTTCTTTTCCTTCTATTAAACGACTAATAAAAAGAACTGTTTGCGTGACAACAGACATTGTACGCTCTGAAGCTTCTTTTATGGCCTCGTAAAAATTATAATCAATACGTTTTTCATAAGCCGGATCCAAACGCGTAGGATTATCCGGATCAACAGGAATACCTACTCCTATCATTCCACTGCGAACCCTATTACCAAACCCATCATCTCGCTCTATCACTTTTGGTGTAATCACCGTAGTAAATGTTTGACCCATGCGATTTATCTTGAATTCTATAGGATCTCCGCCATGAAAGGTAACATAAGCCATCAAATCTTCAAAACTTCTAACCTCTTGACCATCCATTTCTACAAAACGGTCACCTAATACCACTCCCCCCTGAGCAGCAGGAGAATCTTTTAGCAAAGAACCGACAACAGGTTCAACGGCTACACGTCCGTAAGTAAAAAAGAAAAACGTCAAAATAACAACGGTAAAAAGAGCATTGAATAAAGGGCCAGCGAAAACCGTTGCTGCTTTTTTCCAAGCGTGCGCACTCGAAAATGAACCATGAATAGCCGAAGATGACTGAGTTTGGTGTACACCCCCTTCATCTTCATCCCCAACAAACCTCACATAACCCCCTAAAGGAATGAGTGCTAAACGCCATAGTGTACCGTGCTTATCTGTGTAACCCGCTATTTGCGGCCCAAAACCAAGCGAGAAAACCGATGCCTTAATACCACACCAACGACCAATGAGATAGTGCCCTGTTTCATGCACAAAAATGATAATCATAGTGACGAACAAAATGCTCAAACCTCTTACAAGCCAATCGCTCATAACGAATATATGACTTAAAAACTCCAAGATATCTCCTCCTAGTTAAATCATATAAAAAAGATTAAAAGGTGTATCCATATCAGACATAAAAGAACCAATTAAATAAAGAATAAAAGCAGCTCCTACCAGCCCATCCATACGATCCATAAATCCACCATGTCCAGGTAATAAAGAACTAGAATCTTTAACAGAAAACTGTCTCTTCAACCATGATTGTCCCAAATCACTTATTTGCGAAACAACCGATAAAAGAAGAGCAAGCGAGGGAACAAAAAAATTTGCTAAATTTACATTTAAAAACCAAAAAGCAATCGCTATACCACAAGAAACTCCAACAAATGTACCACCAATTGCCCCTGACCATGTTTTGTTTGGAGAAAATCGCGGTGCTAATTTAGAACCACCTAAAATACGCCCGCTAAAATATCCAGCAATATCTGTCCCCCATACGATTGCAAATAAAAAAATAACAACCCAGAACCCTAACATTCCATGGCCTCGTAAAAAGGATAAAGCTATAACCGGAAAAGATACATATAAAAAACCGAAAAAAACCCAACCAATATTTTTAATCGACCACACAGCTAACAATGCTGCCATAATTACCACAACAAAAAAAATCAACGAGGCAGATACGTCCAAAAACAAAAAAAAACCAAAAATAAAATAAAAAATACCTGCTAATATTTTTTGTAAAACACTCCACTTTTCTCTAGTAATATTGATCCATTCATACAGAATAAGACCGCCTATTAGCCATACAAATAAAAAAAATAAAGTTCCCCCAAACCATGTTAAAAATAAAGCAATAGCGCCAAAAACAAAAGCCGTTAAAGTACGAGAAATAAGATTAGACAAGACACCATCCAAATTTAAAAATACAAACCAAAAAGTGCACGCAAAAAATCTCCTAAGAAATATTTTCACATTTTTATTTTACAAAACTTTTTGTATTATCTTAAAAATCTGATACACTAAAAATCTCTTCGTGAAATCAATAATCAGCTATAATAACTCTAATTAAAATTAATTCCAAAATACGCTTTTGAATATATCTCCAACCCTAAAATTAAAAGACTGCTTTTTACAATCTGTGCAAGTGTTAAAACTATAACGCATATTTATCTCTTTGTACTAGAGCATTTTTATCGAATTCAATAATATACCCCAAAATTACAATATGATAGAGAGACAACTCATTTCATTTATTCTACTAAACTTACATAACTGAAATCAACTGAAGAATTGACGTTGTTGCTCTTTATATCACACTCCTTACCTAAGTACACTCTGTAGAATTTAAGCAACCATTATAATGTAAAACACGCCTATCATACAAGAAAACAGAGCTCCATTGAAAAACTCTAATCATTCATTAAATAACCTTTATTCAACCTTATCCAATTCGTAGATAAAAACTTAAAATAACAGACACTTCACATAACTCTTGCATATATCACACAATATCATAAAATTCACATATTGTATTCTACTTTTATTTTTACTTAAGAAATGCTTATCAAGAAGAATAACCTCATAACGCAATTATAATATTTTTCTTGAAAACAAAATAATTTTAAACATGCATAATTTCAGATTCCTTCATAGCTAAAATTTTATCAATATTAGCAATAGTTTCATCCGTAATTTTTTGAACTTTTTCGGATAGGCTATGTGCCTCATCTTTTCCAATTTCGCCTTCTTTTTCTAACTTTTTTAAATTATCCATACCATCCCGACGAACATGGCGAGTAGAAACACGAGCTTGCTCTGCATATTGGTGAGCAATTTTTACAAGTTCTTTACGACGTTCTTCATTCAGTTCAGGTAAAGGAATACGCAAATTCATACCATCAGTAATAGGATTTAAACCAAGTCCAGAATCGCGAATAGCACGCTCCACAGCTCCCACCATAGCTTTATCCCATACAGAAACTGAAAGCATCCGCGGTTCTAAAACAGAGATATGCGCTACCTGATTTATAGGAACAACAGAATCATAAGCCTCAACTGTCAATGGCTCTAATAAGCTAGAAGATGCTCGCCCAGTCCGTAAACCACCTAATTCATGTTTAAATGCTGAAATAGCTCCATCCATGCGACGCTTTAGATCATCTATAATTGACGCAACACTCATATTTCTGTCTCCTTTAATTACGCCTGGAAGATTATATTCATTCCGATACAATTGTAAATTGTCCCGTTCCAGTCAATACCTTAGCTAAACCGCCTTTTTCGTGTATAGAATACACAATAATCGGTACATTATTTTCGCGCGCTAAAGTAACTGCTGTCGTATCCATAATAGATAACCCTTGTTGCAAAATCTCAACATGTGTTAACTGATTAAAACGCTTAGCGGTAGGATCTATTTTGGGATCTGCAGAATAAATACCGTCTACCTGAGTTCCCTTCACTAAAATATCTGCACCAATTTCTGCTGCACGTAAAGTAGCCGCAGAATCAGTAGTAAAAAACGGATTACCTGTGCCGCCAGCGAAAATAACAACTTTTCCCTGATTCATATAATTCATCGCTTTACGCTGTGAAAAACTTTCACAAATTTGTGGCATAGCAATTGCAGACAATACAACTGTTTCAATCCCTAATTTCGTTAATGATGTTCGTAACGCTAAAGAATTAATAGCAGTTGCAAGCATTCCCATATGATCACCAGTCACACGATCCCCACCATGCGAAGCAACTGCAACTCCACGAAATATATTTCCCCCACCTATCACGACAGCAACTTCTACACCCATCATCCGCACTTCAGCAATATCAGAAGCAATACGATCTGCAACTAAAACATCAATTCCAAAACTCTGTCCTCCCATAAGAGCTTCACCAGAAACTTTTAAAAGAATACGCTTATACTGAAGTGCTAATGTCATTTATAATCTCCCCAAAAGCACATTTTTTGCTTTCTATATTACTAAGGGCACCACTTTATCACGTGACGCCCTCTCAATAATCAATATTCTTTACAAATAATTTTTACCACCAGTAGTAAAAATTTAAATTCATAGCCAATAAAAAATAGCTAACCTTTTGCAGCTGCCGCAACTTCCGCAGCAAAATCAGATTCCTGTTTTTCCACACCATCACCCAATGCAAAACGAATAAAACCTGTAATTTTTGCTGGAGCACCAATCGACTTTTCAGCATCCTTTAAGGCTGCTTCTACAGTAATATCGGGGTTCATAACAAAAGCTTGAGATAACAAAACAACTTCTTCATAAAACTTACGCATGCGCCCTTCCACCATTTTTTCAATGATATTTTCAGGCTTGCCAGACTGACGTGCCTGATCTGAAAAAATTGCTTTCTCACGCTCAACAGCACCTGCATCAACATCCTCCGCTGTTAGAGCCAACGGATTAGTTGCAGCAATATGCATTGCAACCTGCCGACCAAAAGCAGCAGCAGCTTCCTTATCCCCCGTAGTTTGAATAGCAACCAAAACACCAAGTTTTCCCAGCCCCTCAGCTACACTATTGTGTATATAAGTAGCAACTACACCTTCATCAACAGATAACTTAGCAGAACGACGGAATGTCATATTCTCACCAATCGTACCAACCGCATCTTTGATTGTTACTTCTACAGTCTTCTCAGAATCAGGGTAAAAAGATGCTGAAACAGCTTCAACACTACCCTCAGTGTCTAAAGCAGCTACTGCTACATTACGTACAATATCTTGAAATACACCGTTGCGAGCAACAAAATCTGTTTCAGAGTTAACCTCAACCAAAACAGCACTCAAATCCTTTGATACCACTCCTATTAGTCCTTCAGCAGCTGTACGACCGGCCTTTTTATCTGCTTTAGCTATCCCTTTTTTACGAAGCCAATCAATCGCAGATTCCATATCACCGTTAGTATCTGCTAAAGCTGCTTTGCAATCCATCATGCCAGCGCCAGATAATTCCCGAAGTTCCTTTACTTGTGCAGCAGTAATACTCATATTTGTTTGCCTCTTTGTTTTCTGTGACAATGAAAGCGTGCAAAAAATATCACACGCCCACACTCTTTTTTTTTAAAAACAACTACCTTAACAGGCGTTTTAAATTACTATTCAGAAACTGGAACCGCATTTTCTAAAACAGGCTCCACAGGCGCATCAGCTTGAGCTCCTAAATCAATACCCATCGCACCTTGCTGACGAGCAATACCATCAAGAACTGCACGAGCAACAAGATCACAATAAAGAGCAATAGCACGTGAAGCATCGTCATTACCTGGGATAGGATAGTCAATATCATCAGGATCGCAGTTGGTATCAATAATAGCAACAACTGGAATATTAAGACGCTTTGCCTCTTGAATAGCAATATTTTCTTTATTGGTATCAACGATGAATATAAGATCTGGAACAGATCCCATATCTTTAATGCCACCAAGCGCACGGTTAAGCTTTTCACGATCACGTTCAAGATTTAAACGTTCCTTTTTAGTGAAACCCTGAGCTTCAGCAGCAAGAATTTTATCAAGCTTACACAGGCGGTGTATTGAATTAGAAATCGTCTTCCAATTTGTCAGCATACCACCAAGCCAACGCGCATTGACATAATATTGTGCTGAACGATTCGCTGCATCAGCAATAATATCAGCGGCCTGCCGTTTGGTTCCAACAAACAAAATACGCCCACCACGTGCAACTGTATCAGAAACAAGTTTAAGTGCCTGATGCAAAAGTGGAACAGTCTGGGCAAGATCAATAATATGGATATTATTGCGCTGCCCATAAATATATGGAGACATCTTTGGATTCCAGCGATGAGTCTGGTGACCAAAGTGAACACCTGCTTCTAAGAGCTGGTGCATAGTAAAATCTGGTAATGCCATAATTTATCCTTTCCGGTTTAACCTCCGCGGAAAAAAATAGAAACCCTATTACCGGAGGATGCTCGCTAGATTTGCTCTTTCAGCACCCAAACTCCGCGTGTGGAATGATGCAACCATACTAATATTTGATTCTTTTTCAAGTTATTTTCTGCTATTATCTAATGTTTACACTGACCAAAATTCTTTCCAACATCGAATAATTCAAGACTATTTAATTTCGCACGCACTGCAAAAATTCCATAATCTACACGAAGATCGCGCATGATACCATTTTCATGTAAGAGAAAACTGGTACGGTAAACAGGCAAACCATCTTTATTCTCTACATCATCAAAATAAGAAATTGTAACTGGCCAATATCCTCCTCCCCCCAATTTTCCTATTTTTTTCATTTCATCATCAGATATTTGCGTCTTCATTTTTCCAATAATTACACTTTCCTTTATGACTTTATCTGCCTTATCTGTTCCATCAAATACAGTGGTATTATAGAAATTATGACCTTCTTTCGCATGCCGAATGATACTCTTTAGCTGCATAATTGGAAACTCGGCTATTGCAAGCTTATACTCTTTTTCTTTTGGTTTCTGCAGTTTAACTGTAATTCCATTTTGAGTACGTTCAGCCAACCCCTCAGAATTATGCGTAATATCTTGCCCAACTTGATTTGTAACGCTAAAATGGAATTTACGACCATCACCTGTTTCATAGCTCGTCGTCTGTTGATCAGTTAGACGCGCTGGCATGTCTTCAATATGAACGCGGCTAATAAAACGGAAACGCGTGGTGTAACCCTGGCATACTGAACCCTTGAGCTCAAAAACCATCCGCCCAGTCATTCCTAAAATTGCCATTTCATTAGAAGTACTATCAAGCTGAAAATCGTAAACCGCTCTATGAGGCGCGACAAAAATATCCTCATCAGCTCTCGCAGAACATAAAAAAACAACATATAAAATTATTACACATAATGACCTAATCATTCCTAATTTCCAATCTCATCCTGTTGCACACCATTCATACAATAAGGCAACACAGGTCAACATTTTAATGAATCGTGCATTTTCTTAAACTGAAAAATAGTTTATGCAATATACCTATTATAGAATTATAGAACAGATATGGGATTTAAATTATGACCAACTCTATTGAAAAAAATCTAGAAAAGTTGGGTATTACTGTGCCTAAAGCAACGCAACCCATTGCAAATTATGTAACAACATCACAAAGTGGAAACCAGGTTTTTATCTCTGGGCAACTTCCTCTCTTTGATGGAAAGCCGATTGCAGTCGGTAAAGTTGGTGCAAACGTTAGCACCGAACAAGCAAAAAAATCAGCTGAAATATGTGCTATCAATATTCTTGCACAAATAAAAGCAGCTTTTGGTGATTTAAATAAAATAAAGCGGGTGGTAAAAATTACCGTTTTTGTTGCGGTTGATTCTGATTTTACCGATATTCCTCTTGTTGCTAATGGAGCTTCTGATCTCCTAGTTAATATTCTTGGAGAATCTGGAAAACACGCTCGTTCTGCCGTTGGTGTTGCCACTCTTCCTATGAACGTTCCAGTAGAAGTTGAAGCTATTATAGAGATCTAAATCTTTTATAAATGATGATGCACCTTCCACTTATTCAAATAAAACTAAATATAATACGCTCTTTAACTGATATTCTACAAACTGTTGCATCCTTTTATTTTATAATTAAGGTTAACTAAAAGCTCAAAAAAGGAAACGTTTTTATGGAACAGATTTATGACGGTAACAATATTTTTGCAAAATTGATTCGTAATGAAATCCCCTCTGTTCGTGTCTATGAAGATGATGATGTCATTGCATTCATGGATATTATGCCACAAGCACCAGGTCATACCTTGGTTATTCCTCGAAAAGGCTCTAGAAACCTATTGGATGCAGACACTGAAACGTTATTTCCAGTTATTAAAGCTGTACAAAAAATTGCCATTGCTGTTAAAAAGGCTTTTCAGGCAGATGGCATAACGATTATGCAATCCAATGAAGCAGCTAGTGAGCAAACTGTTTACCATCTTCATTTCCATATTATACCACGCATGGAAGGCATTGATCTTACCCCTCACAATAATGTTATAACGCCTACAAAAGAACTTGAAGAAAATGCAAAAAAAATCCGAGCTGCCCTTTAAAACGCTCTTAAGTTTTAGGGCTCTCTTCCTATCAACCTTTTTAAAAAAATCTAGCGTTGTTATCTTCTGAATAAATAGGCGTTGTGTGAGAGAGTTTTTTTAACTCAAAACTTTTTTTTCGTTTGATTTGTGTGTTAGTATGTGAACTACGCCTCCATTACACAACTTTCCGAATAAAATTTCATCAACTGACAATTTCTTAATGTATTCTTATATGATGCGATTCAATGGGTGTGCACCCATATGAGAATCGTGCCCTTTCTTTATAAAAAAAACAATTGCAGAAAGACTTAGTCCGAAATAAATTTCTCAATCGGCCAATTACTCCTCTAGTTGGGGAATGAATTTTTGTACGATTTGGCTGATTATTGGCTGAAATAAAGGTCAAACAGAATGATAGAATCTAGCTGATTACGAAATTCCGATGTAAATCTATTATAGATTCTATATCATCACCATCACAATATATTCTACCAAAGCAAATAGCTGATTTTGCCATATTTGAAAAAACAGCATTGGTTGTCATAATTAAAAAATATTACGAAAATCATTTTTTTTTTGCCATTATGATCCGTTAATTTATCATAATCCATAAACCTGTAATAATATTTATTAAACAACTCTGAATGAGCTTTCTCGACCTTATCTAATAACGAATCTGCGTGAGAATTGTGATCAATAGCATCTGTAAAGAGACTCCTTGATCAAGTCCTATGAAACCTAGAGGGACGTCTATTAAGCGCACCATTGTATGCCATTCCATATATTACGACATATCAAAGCGTAATAATTCAACCCATAAAGAAAATGTAAGCTGTTTTGCAACCTTAGTTTTCTCAACACCTGTTGATCCTAAAAATAAATAGCCTCCTATTATAATTTCTTTGATCCACGTAACCCCCCTTTCGTACCAATTTAATTGATGATACCAGCGCTCAAATCGCTTGATCTTGTTCAAAAATTTTTTGATATTCTCTATAAGTCGTCTAACCAATACATCAAACAGTTCTCGAGAACACTGTAGGCTTTAAAAAGTTTGCCGTATCCATATTCCCCTCTGAGATCCGCTTATGCTCCAATCAATGTGTGAATTTCATCGATAAACAAAATATCTTCAAACCCTTTAATAACCTGTTTTAATTGTTCTTCAAAATCACTACGATCGTGCTTTTCAGCAATAATACGTTGAGCTAACCCCTCAATTATAGCTACTTTTCCACCGCCAGAATTCCCTACCCAAAAGTGGATTATTTTTTGATCTTCTACATAAAATCTGAATCATCCGTGAAATTTCTACATCACAACCAATCAATCAATAAATTTTTCTATTACTCGCTTTCCAGTTTAGATCAATACAATAAGAAGCAAATGTACTCGTTACTCTTTCTCTATTACCAAAATCTGCTGATCCAATTTCTCTTCAAACAATACAGATAATCCATCATCAAGCGAAATGAGACTCAAAACATCATAATGCGTCATGCCATCTCTTGAAGAAAATACGCTGCATGATTTTCATGCTCGAAAAAATTACAACGAAACCATTTACCCCTGATACTTCATTTTTTCCGGAGAATTGAGCATGTATCACTGCACGTTGAATAACGTGCTGAAAAAACGCTGTCGGTTTTGTATCTTTACCAGCTCTAATTTATACATCCAATCCGGATTGGATATAATTAGTTAAACGCTTTCGCAGTTCTTCTAAATTAACCTGACAAGCCTAAACAACCGAGCTTACACCAACATCATCTGGCAAAGCAAACAGGAGATACAATAATACCGCATATTCATGCTGTGATGGAACAGCAATTGTTAAGGCACGATGCAAAGATTTTTAAAGATTTGGTGTAAAAGATAGCTTATCCTCTTACTTCCATTTCATTGCTCGTTGTAATGGATATTAATCAGGTCTGCATATTCCCTAATCTGCATATCTTTTGTTTCAACCACTTCATAAACAAATATATAATGCGATTTTTGCTTAATCTCAGGCATTTATAGAATCACGCTCGCTTACTTTCCAATTTTTGCCCTTTTCATCGGACATGATAATTATGAATTGTTATTGATTTTTGTGCCGCTGTTGTTTTTCGTGGGGCGTGTTGTTATTAATTTCAAACTCTTTCATAACTATTGCAACATTCATTTGTATCAAGAAAAATGTTTTCCTTTATGGTTATGTGAGATTAAATACGAAAATCAACAAGATTTCTGTAAATAAATTAGTAACACCCTTCATTTAGACTGCACCAAACTATAGCGAAGGGGAAAGCCTTGACAGAATTCCAGAGTAATAGAGAAATGGGATACAGCAAGTGTATATTAATTGCAGAAAAATTTTGAGTTATTACCAAAAGCTAACAATTTCTATTATTGTTTTGGCTCTTTCTTATTCTTGGGCATTAGCTACTCCTCAAGGGGTCTATCCCGATAAATATGCAGCTATTGTTATAGATGCATATACAGGAAAAACCTTATTTCAAAAAAACGCAACATTAAAACGTTATCCTGCTTCATTAACAAAAATGATGACATTATACATACTCTTTGAGGCTATGCGTGCGCGCCGTATAACACCAAATACGCCAATCCCTATTTCAAGCCATGCAGCAGCGCGCCCACCAACAAAAATTGGATTTAAAGCAGGTCAAACAATTTCTGCAGAAGCGGCTGCCAAAGCACTTATTACAAAGTCAGCAAATGATGTTGCTACTGCTGTTGCCGAGTACCTTGGTGGTAATGAAAGGAAATTTGCTAGAATGATGACAGCAAAAGCACGCAAGCTTGGCATGATCAATACTCATTTTGCAAATGCTTCTGGACTCCCAGATGTGCGCAATTATTCTACAGCAAAGGATATGGCCACCTTATCATTAGCTCTGCGTAAAAATTTTCCACAGCAATATAAATTATTTAAAATAACAAGTTTCACTTTCCATGGACATACAATTAATAGCCATAATAAATTAGTCAAAATAATGAGGGGAGTCGACGGAATTAAAACAGGCTACACACAAATGTCAGGTTCTAATTTAGCTACATCAATGCGTATCGGAGGACGTTCTATCGTTGCTGTCGTCATGGGGGGAAAATCATCTGCTGCACGTGATGAACATATGGCTAGCTTACTAAGCCAGTACTTTCCAAAAGCAAGCCGAATGGAAAGTGGTGGACATTTAATGGCTTCTACACACTACAATTTACCTATTGGCGTGAATACTCCTATACCAGTCATTAAAGCGAATCCAACTGATTTCGATGATGAAGTTTCTACTATGTTGACAGCACTCGCAGAACAACCTAAAAATTTTGACACAGCAATAGCTGCTGTAAATCAAGCAATTATACCAATCCCTAACCCTCAAAAAGCCACAGTAGCAAAAGTCATACCTGCATCTTTATCTACAAATACTGGATGGGCTATTCAAATTGGTTCGCTTTCTGATCAAAAACAAGCAAAAGACTTGCTTTTAAAAGCAAAAAGTAAAGCTTATTCAACTTTGAAATATGTATCTTCACACATGCAGCTATTTGAAAAAAGCGGATATCATTATTATCGTGCTAGATTTATAGGCTTTTCGTCAAAAAAAGCTGCGTCTGGTGCATGTTCTGCTTTAAAGAAAGCAAATTTTAACTGCTATGTTGTAGCCTATTAAAAAGTTTGTAGATTTTGCATTAAGGACAGAGCCATGACACATGATGCTATTGCTTCATTCCCTGAAAAAGAAAAATTTTTGAAGCAGTCATCTCTTTTATCATTACGTTCTCTTCATGACGCTATGATAAAACTTACTGGCTTAAAGCACACTCCAGCTACGCTAAACACTCAGTCTCTTGTTAATCTTCTTATTTGTCAAACAATTAGAAACCGTCGTCTAGCCACCCCTCCCGTACGTATCCATTTACGCGTTGTAAGCCAAACTGGTAACATACCTATTAAAATCCGTTTAGGAGCAACAAATGTTTAACTTCATAAACAAAACCGTTACAAAAGTGATTCAGTTAATAAAAACACCCCTGTGTCACTTACAATCTCAATTCCCTTTACAAAATTGCTTTGTAAGTTTTTAAATTAATTACTTGAGCACCTTTACCTTTTAAATAAAAACCCTTTTCAAATTGCCTGGCATAGCTCCCACACGTATTCTACTACATAACTCATTAAGTGTTAAAGATCCCACTTCATTATTTTTTGAATACAACACGAACACCTCACAGCTTTTGACAGCCTAATTAAATATTGCCATAAATAATAAATAAAAAACTTTTTAATAATCCAAAAATCTTCTCAAACAATACAAAAGTATCGTATAATATTTTTTACGTTTTTTTGAGCATAAAACAGCTCCAAAATGCAATCATTTCACTGATAAAGATTATACACAATTTATCAAACCACATACCTCTGCATATTTAACAAGATGTTACATTAACTGCGAGGCCAGCTTTACTCGTTTCTTTATAGCGTTCACTCATATCAAGTCCGGTCTGACGCATGGTTTTTATACAGGCATCAAGAGAAACAAAATGCTTCCCATCGCCATGCAGTGCCAGAGAAGAAGCAGTTACAGCCTTAACAGCACCTATTGCATTACGCTCAATACAAGGAACTTGTACAAGACCTGCAACTGGGTCACAGGTCATTCCTAAATGATGCTCAAGGGCAATTTCTGCAGCATTTTCAATTTGGGCTGGCGTACCACCTAATGCTGCTGTCAGTCCTGCTGCAGCCATTGAAGATGCCGTTCCAACTTCACCTTGACAACCAACTTCTGCACCAGAAATGGAAGCATTATGTTTGATGACACCACCAATAGCCGCTGCCGTCAACAAGAAATTATATATCCCTTCTCTATCTGAACAATCATTGAATTGAAGATAATAACGTAAAACTGCAGGGATAACACCAGCTGCACCATTTGTCGGCGCAGTAACAACACGACCTCCGGCTGCGTTTTCTTCATTTACGGCCATAGCATAAACAGAGAGCCAGTCATTTGCCAAAAACGGATGACTTTTATTTTTTTTCCGATTTTCCAAAAGTTTATCGTGTAGTTCTTTAGCACGCCTTCGAACGCGCAATTCACCCGGCAGCTCACCTTCTTGTGTAAGACCTCTATCAATGCAACTGCTCATTGCAGAAAAAATTTTATCAAGCCCACTATCAAGAGAAGAGCGTTTCATCCTTGTTTCTTCATTTACGCGCTTCATTTCAGAAATTGATAGCCCCGATTTTTCTGCCATTAACAACATGTTATTAGCAGAATCAAAAGGATATGGAACCTCAGGCTCTTCTACTTTTGTATCACTATTTACACGGCTCAATTCATCTTCTGTTACAACAAATCCTCCCCCAATAGAATAATAAATTTTTCGCAAAATAACATTTCCATCAGCGTCAAGCCCCTCAAATGCAAGTCCATTGGTATGTCCTGGTAAAGTTATTTTTCGTTCAAAAATAAGATCACTATGCGAATTAAACAGATAAGCAGGATGACCCTCTGGTTGTACCTTTTTTTCGCGCTCAACTTTTTCTAAAAGTGAACCCACACGATCAGGATCAACAGTTGATGCTTGTTCTCCTAAAAGCCCTAATATAATTGCTCTATCTGTGGCATGACCAACTCCGGTAAAAGCCAATGAGCCATAAAGATAAACACGTATACGAGAAATCTTTACATGAGATGACAAAGAAACTTTTTTTGCAATAATTTCTTGCAAAAACATATTAGCAGCAGTCATAGGCCCCATTGTATGTGAACTTGAAGGACCTATGCCAATTTTAAAAAGTTCAAAAACAGACAAAAACACTGATCACCTTGAAACTGAATATAAATTTAGCGTATACATTTCCCATAACTCTTCTATGTCATTCAAAATTAAGTTGTGAGATAAGCTAAAAAAATAACGATCATGAACACTAATGTTGCCCGTCTTGCAACTATCCAACACTTTCTTTCTACAACGCTTTCCATAGCAAACCTTTGAAAAATTTATAATAATCCCCAAACAATCACTATATTCCTTTGTCAAACGTAGTAAAATAACTGTTAATATGCAATATTAAAATTAAGCAAAAACAATAAATTCTTCATGAAATATTTTTTATAATGTATTAAATCTTTAATTTTACATTTAATTATACAAAATTATTCTATGAAGACATAGTAATAAAACGTACAAAACTTTCAATTGGTTCGCGTTCAGTTTCGATATTATTTTCTGGGGCACTTGCATCACGATACCCTAACGCCATGCCACAAATAATTTTTTTATCAAAAGGCACTGATAAAAGTGAACGAATTTGTTGATGATAATCAGCAAAAGCAGCTTGAGCACACGTATCTAATCCAAATCCACGTGCTGCTAACATAATAGTTTGCATAAACATACCTAAATCAAGCCAACTCCCCATTTCCATATCATCATCTATTACGAATAAAAGACCAACAGGTGCTCCAAAAAAGAAAAAGTTTTGAGCTTTCTGGAGAAGCATTTTTTCTTGCTCACCTTTTTTAATTCCAAGGCTTTTATAAAGATCTAAACCTATTTTTCTACGTCGAGAAATATAAGGCTCGCGCCATTGACGTGGATAATAATGATGCTCACGCTCCCCTTCTACACCAGATAATACTAATTTTGAGAGTTCATGTCCTACTTGCTGTAAAACTTCTCCTGTAAGAACAATCACTTGCCATGGCTGAAGATTTGCTCCAGAGGGAGCACGTGCTGCAAATTCTAAAATCTCTTTAACCGTTTCTTGTGGAACTGGCTGATCAGTAAAAGCTCTAATTGACCTTCTTGACAAAATAGACTCAAAAATACTAACAGGCGAATTTGTCATTTTTTATCTTTCATATAAATATAAATTTGAATACTGTTTCTTGATGAAAGAATCTGCCGCCAAAAAACTTTATCCTGCTTTTCTCATTCAAATTGCTTATCTACCTTAAAGGTTTACATCCAACGCCTGATTGCGTTTTTTTAAGGTAGATGTACATCCTGGAAATGAAAGACGATCACTGAGTGAATAATTTTTTAATGATTCACTCCCAATTCTGCTAAATTTTCAAAGAAGGTCTCCTCAATGCACTCTAAATCATGCAAAAGTACATCAATATCACGCTGCATTTGTTGTAAATGTGCACGCTTTTTATTAATCCCAGCAATTAACTCTTTAAGCTTCTTTACATCACTAGGCAATTTTTCTACCACAATTAACATATCAGATATCTCAGATAAAGAGAAATTCACTCTTTTAGCTCGCAATATCTGTTTTAATTTATAACGATCTGCTTGTGTATAAAACCGTGTGCTCCCGCGACGAAAAGGTGTAAGAAGCCCCTCTTCTTCATAATAACGCAAAGTCCGAGCAGTTATTGAAAATTCCCGTGTCAGTTCACTAATTGAATAATATCCATACATTTTATCATTCTATTCTCATAGAACATTTTTATCAAAAATGTGTATGTCCTTCATAAAAATTTTAGTTTCCATCTTGCTCTCTATTTTTACTAAAAAATAAAAGATCTTTCCAATAACACAAGTGTTATGTAGCAAAAATTAATGCGTTTTTGAGTTGCTAAAAAAGATTTTTTATCATTCTATTGTGATGCTTTAAATACAATTCACTTTTCCCAATACAATATAGTCTTTCGTCCACAACATATCGGCCTATACTAACTAATTTCGTGCGTTTTAAATTTGAGCGCAAAACAAATTTTTTCGTCATTTGCATGAGATCGCCCCCTAAAACGCCTAAAATTTATATTATAGACGTTCTCATATTATTCTAGCACGCACTGAAGTTATTCAGCAGTTGTGTTATTTGTAGCCATATTAGTTAACATAACTTTAGCCATTTCATTATGACTAGACTTATACCGCTCATCTACAATCAAATCATCACGAACTGCAGCAATACGACGAATTTGAGCAATTGTGCCGCCCGTACCTGCAGGAATGAGACGACCAACAATCACATTTTCCTTTAACCCTTGCAAAGTATCAATTTTCCCAGAAACTGCTGCCTCAGTCAGTACCCGAGTTGTTTCCTGAAATGATGCAGCAGAAATAAACGACGGTGTTTGAAGAGATGCTTTTGTTATTCCAAGAAGGATAGGATTACCAGATGCCGGTCTCTTCCCTTCTGCTTTTAAATTATCGTTGATTTCATCTAACTCAATACGATCAACATTATCACCTGGAATATAACCAGAATCTCCAGATTCAGTAATTTCGACTTTTTGCAACATTTGACGAACGATTACCTCAATGTGCTTGTCATTGATTAAAACACCCTGCAAACGATAAACTTCTTGGATCTCATTAACAAGATAAGAAGCCAGAGCTTCAACACCTTTAATCGCTAAAATATCATGAGGCGCTGGATTACCATCAAGGATATAATCTCCTTTTTCAATCTGGTCACCTTCTTGAAAATGAAATAGCTTACCTTTCGGAATTAAATATTCTACTGGCTCTAGAGTTTCATCATGCGGCTCAATAATAATACGACGCTTATTTTTGTAACCACGACCAAACCGAATTGTACCACCAACTTCAGCAATGATAGCGTGATCCTTTGGACGTCGTGCTTCAAAAAGCTCAGCGACACGCGGCAAACCACCCGTAATATCTTTCGTCTTAGCACTCTCCATTGGTAATCGAGCAATAACATCGCCTGCCTTAACATAGGAACCAGGCTCAACAGAAAGAATGGTTTCCACTGACATCATGTAACGAGCTTCCCCACCTTTATGTAATTTAGCTATAGTTTTGCTCTTTTCATCTGCATGAATGATAATAGCTGGCTTTAAATCAGCACCACGTGGATTAGCGCGCCAATCAACGACTAAGCGCTTTGTAATACCTGTTGATTCATCAGTCGTTTCAGTGACTGATAAGCCATCAACCATATCTTCAAAGCCCACGTAACCATTAACTTCAGTTAGAATTGGACGTGTATAAGGATCCCATTCCGCTATACGCTGACCACATTTAACAATATCACCATCATCAACAAAAATATGTGCACCATAACTAACACGGTGTGCTATACGCTCTTTCCCAGTCTCATCCTTGACAATTATAACCACATTGCGACCCATAACTACCAGATGTCCTTCAGAGTTGCGAACAACATTACGATTGCGAATCTCTATCACACCGTCATAAGATGCTTCTAAATGAGATGAATCAACAACCTGAGCCGTTCCACCTAGATGGAAAGTACGCATCGTAAGCTGAGTTCCAGGTTCCCCAATTGATTGAGCTGCGATAACGCCAACTGCCTCTCCTTGATTAACTGGTGTCCCACGCGCCAAATCGCGCCCATAACACTTAGCACAAACACCAAGACGCGTTTCACATGTTAAAGCAGAGCGGATTTGAACAGACTGAATTCCAGCTTCTTCAATTTTAATAACATCAGGCTCTTCAATCATCGCGCCACCCTCAAGGATAACTTCCCCAGAGATTGGATGCAAAATATCGACAAGCGCTGTACGACCAAGAATTCTTTGACCAAGTGACGCAACAATTTGTCCTGCATCAACAATTGGCTGAATAGTAAGACCCTTTACAGTACCACAATCAACCGCCGAAATAATAGCATCCTGCGCAACATCCACAAGACGTCGTGTTAGATAACCAGAATTAGCAGTTTTTAACGCAGTATCAGCAAGTCCTTTTCGCGCACCATGTGTCGAATTGAAATACTCATTAACAGTCAGACCTTCCTTGAAATTTGAAATAATTGGCGTTTCGATAATTTCACCTGACGGTTTTGCCATCAACCCACGCATACCTGCCAACTGCTTCATCTGATTAGCAGAACCACGCGCACCAGAATGTGACATCATATAAATTGAATTCATTTGTCGCTGACGACCTGTTTTAGGATCAAATTCAACAGCCTGAATACGCTTCATCATTTCATACGCAACACGATCAGTACATTTACCCCAAGCATCTACAACCTTGTTGTATTTTTCACCCTGTGTAATCAAACCATCATTATATTGCTGTTCATATTCTTTAGCCAAGGCTTCTGTCTCTGCAACTAAACGCGACTTGCTATCGGGAATAACCATATCGTCTTTACCAAATGAAATTCCAGCACGACAAGCGTGAGAAAAACCAAGCTGCATAATACGGTCACAGAAAATAACTGTCTCTTTTTGCCCACAATGCCTATAAACTTGATCAATTATTTTTGAAATATTCTTTTTAGTCATTTCCTGATTAACAATATCAAAAGAAATATTTGGATTTCTAGGCAAAAGCTCACCAATAATCAAACGACCAGGCGTTGTATCATAAAGCTTAGGAACATCTTTCCCATCTTGCCCCACATTGTTAAAGCGACCTTTAATTTTCGTATGAAGAGTTATTACCTTATTTTCCAAAGCATGATGCAGCTCACCTATATCTGCAAATGCCATCCCTTCACCTGGCTCTTTTTCCAAAACAATTGAAAGATAATAAAGACCAAGAACCATATCCTGTGAGGGGACAATTATTGGCGCACCATTAGCTGGATGAAGAATATTATTGGTTGACATCATCAAAACACGAGCTTCTAGCTGTGCTTCAAGAGAAAGCGGAACGTGAACTGCCATCTGATCACCATCAAAATCCGCATTAAAAGCAGTACACACTAACGGATGGAGTTGTATAGCTTTTCCCTCAATCAGAATAGGCTCAAAAGCTTGAATGCCCAAACGATGCAGTGTTGGCGCACGATTTAGCAAAACAGGATGCTCACGGATAACCTCATCCAAAATATCCCAAACTTCTGGATGTTCTTTCTCAACGAGTTTTTTTGCCTGCTTCACAGTTGATGAATATCCCTTTGCATCAAGCCGCGCATAAATAAATGGCTTAAATAATTCAAGAGCCATTTTTTTAGGAAGACCACATTGATGCAGCTTTAATCCAGGACCTGTAACAATAACAGAACGACCTGAATAATCGACACGCTTACCTAATAAATTCTGACGAAACCGCCCTTGCTTACCCTTTAACATGTCTGAAAGCGATTTTAATGGACGCTTATTCGCTCCAGTAATTACACGCCCACGACGACCATTATCAAATAATGCATCCACAGCCTCCTGAACCATACGTTTCTCATTACGAACAATGATTCCGGGAGCACGCAGTTCAATTAACCGTTTTAATCTGTTATTACGGTTTATAACTCGTCGATAAAGATCATTCAAATCTGACGTTGCAAAACGACCACCATCGAGAGGAACTAATGGACGCAAATCAGGCGGAATGACCGGAATTGTTTTCATGATCATCCACTCTGGTTTATTGCCAGATTCAAGAAAATTTTCAACAATCTTGAGTCGTTTAATTAACTTTTTTTGCTTTAATTCCGAAGTCGTTTCAGCTAACTCGACACGTAAATCATTCGCGATTTTCTCTAATTCCATACCAGCTAAAAGCTCATAAATAGCTTCAGCACCAATCATAGCTGTAAACTGATCTTCTCCAAATTCGTCAACAGCGAGCATATACTCTTCTTCAGAAAGAAGCTGGTGAAGTTTAAGAGATGTCAAACCTGGTTCTGTTACAATATAATTTTCAAAATAAAGAACCCTTTCAATATCCTTCAAAGTCAAATCTAAAAGGGTAGAAATACGACCTGGTAAAGACTTCAAAAACCAAATATGAGCAACTGGTGCTGCAAGCTCAATATGCCCCATACGCTCACGGCGCACGCGCGATAGAGTAACTTCTACACCACATTTCTCACAGATAATACCTTTATATTTCATGCGCTTATATTTGCCGCATAAACATTCATAATCTTTAATAGGGCCAAATATACGTGCACAAAAAAGACCATCACGCTCTGGTTTAAAAGTCCGATAATTAATAGTTTCAGGCTTCTTAATCTCACCATACGACCAAGACAGAATCTTCTCAGGACTAGCAATTGAGATACGAATAGAGTCAAATGTTTGCGCTGGCGCCTGAGGATTGAAAAGATTCATGACCTCGTGGTTCATGCTGTTCTCCTTCAAAGATTCTTAGAACCTGTTAAAATAAATATCAATTTTATACAGATCTTAATTTAAAACCTGTTGTCATTTTTACACTGTATCTGCGCTATCTTAATAAATTTTTTATTTAGCCTCTCAGCACAGTAAGAACACGCCAATTTAGCGCGCCCCAGAAATTATTGTTCTGCCGTATCGGATAATGCTCGTTGTGCAATGAGCTCACGGGCATCATCAAGTTCTACGTTAAGAGCAAGTGAACGCATTTCTTTCACCAACACATTAAAGCTTTCAGGAATACCAGCTTCAAATGTATCGTCACCACGAACAATTGCTTCATAGACTTTTGTTCGACCAGCTACATCATCCGACTTAACTGTTAACATCTCCTGCAAAGTATATGCAGCTCCATATGCTTCAAGCGCCCAGACCTCCATTTCACCAAAACGCTGCCCCCCAAATTGTGCCTTACCACCTAATGGCTGTTGTGTAACAAGCGAATAAGGCCCTATCGAACGAGCGTGAATCTTATCATCAACAAGGTGATGCAATTTAAGCATATAAATGTAACCTACTGTCACAGGACGATCAAAAGCCTCTCCAGTACGACCATCATAAAGCGTAACTTGTCCTGAACTATCCAAACCTGCATCTTCCAACATCATATTAATATCAGATTCATGAGCTCCATCAAAAACAGGTGTTGCAATCGAAACTCCTTTCTGCATCTGCAACGCTAATTTGTAAAGACTATCATTATCATACTGACGTACTGGTTCATTACGGCCATTATCAGGAATAAAATTTTCTATACGCTGACGTAGAGGAAGTATATCCCCAGTCTCTTGATAAAACTCCACTAAATCACCAATTTTCTTGCCCATACCAGCACAAGCCCAACCAAGATGCGTTTCAAGAATTTGACCAACATTCATACGACTAGGAACACCGAGCGGATTCAACACGATATCAGCATGTGTTCCGTCTTCAAGAAACGGCATATCTTCTATTGGAAGGATACGCGACACAACACCCTTATTGCCATGACGTCCTGCCATCTTATCGCCTGGTTGAATTTTGCGCTTTACTGCTACAAAAACTTTTACCATTTTCATAACACCAGGAGGCATTTCATCGCCTCTTTGAACCTTTTCAACTTTATCCATAAAACGACGTTGTAAAGCTTCTTTCGATTCATCATATTGCTTACGTAAAGCTTCAATTTCATTCTGAAGTTTTTCATCCTCAACAGCAAATTGCCACCATTGTGAGCGTGGGTAATGATCCATAATTACGCTATCAAGCTTCTTATCTTTTGAAAATCCTTTCGGACCTTCTATAGCAAACTTCCCTGTCAACATATCAGAAAGGCGCGCATAAACATTGCGGTCAAGAATCGACTGCTCATCGTCACGGTCTTTAGCCAAACGTTCAATTTCTTCACGTTCTATAGCCATCGCACGTTCATCTTTTCCCACACCATGGCGATTAAAAACACGAACTTCAACAACAGTTCCAAAAGTTCCAGGGGGCATTCGCATAGAAGTATCACGAACATCTGAAGCCTTTTCCCCAAAAATCGCACGCAAAAGTTTTTCTTCTGGCGTCATGGGACTTTCACCTTTTGGTGTAATTTTTCCAACCAAAATATCACCAGGTTGAACCTCAGCACCAATATAAATAATACCAGCCTCGTCAAGATTCCTTAACGCCTCTTCCGCAACGTTGGGAATATCCCGAGTAATCTCTTCTGGTCCAAGCTTTGTATCACGTGCAGCAACTTCAAATTCCTCGATATGAATCGAAGTAAAAACATCATCAGCAACAATGCGCTCGGAAAGTAAAATGGAATCCTCGTAATTATAACCATTCCAAGGCATAAATGCCACAAGAACATTCCGTCCAAGAGCTAAATCTCCAAGATCTGTAGATGGACCATCCGCAATTATATCACCCTTCTCTATTCGATCTCCAACATGCACAAGAGGACGCTGATTAATGCAAGTGGACTGATTAGAACGTTGAAATTTTTGTAAACGATAGATATCAACACCAGATTTTGAAGGATCCAAGTCCTCTGTTGCACGAATAACAATACGTGTTGCATCAACTTGATCGACAATGCCCCCACGTTTTGCACCGATAGCAGCTCCTGAATCGCGAGCAACTACTGACTCCATACCCGTACCAACAAACGGTGCTTCGGCACGTACAAGTGGAACAGCTTGACGCTGCATATTTGATCCCATCAACGCACGATTCGCATCATCATTTTCCAAAAACGGGATAAGAGCAGCAGCTACTGAAACTAACTGTTTAGGCGAAACATCCATCAAATCAACATAATCTCGCGGCGCCATCAAAACTTCACCAGCATGACGGCAGACAACAAACTCTTCAATAAAACGCCCATCAGCATCTAATGAAGAATTAGCTTGTGCTACATAATGTTTCGATTCTTCCATTGCAGAAAGATAAACAACTTCTGTGGTCACTTTACCATCAATAATTTTACGATATGGACTTTCAATGAAACCATATTTATTAACCCTCGCAAACGTCGCTAAAGAATTAATCAAACCAATGTTAGGACCTTCCGGTGTTTCAATTGGACAAATACGACCGTAGTGTGTAGGATGCACATCACGGACTTCGAAACCTGCACGTTCGCGTGTTAAACCTCCTGGACCAAGAGCAGAAAGCCGACGCTTGTGAGTGATTTCTGATAATGGATTAGTTTGATCCATAAACTGTGATAATTGTGAAGAACCAAAAAATTCACGAACCGCCGCCGCCGCTGGTTTTGCGTTAATCAAATCTTGCGGCATAACCGTGTCAATCTCAACCGATGACATCCGTTCTTTTATCGCACGCTCCATCCGAAGTAAACCAATGCGATATTGATTTTCCATCAATTCTCCAACCGATCGAACACGACGATTACCGAGATTATCAATATCATCAATTTCACCACGTCCATCACGTAATTCAACTAACATTTTAACAACAGCAAGAATATCTTCTTGACGCAAAACACGAACTGTGTCCGGACAATCAAGATCCATACGCAAATTCATCTTAACACGCCCAACAGCAGAAAGATCATAACGTTCTGGATCAAAGAATAATGAATGAAATACAGCCTCTGCCGTATCCATTGTAGGCGGCTCACCTGGACGCATTACACGATAAATATCAAATAATGCATCTTGACGACTTTCATTTTTATCTACCTTCAAAGTATTGCGGATATATGCCCCGATATTCATGTGATCAATATCAAGAATATCAATTTGGTCAGCATTAACATCAGACAAAATCTTTAATGTTTTCTCATCAATTTCATCACCAGCTTCAAGATAAATTTCACCTGTCTGATAATTAACTATATCTTCTGCTAAATAAGATCCTAATAAATCATATTCACTGATTTTAACTGCTTTCAGACCTTTTTCAGCTAATGACTTTGCAACACGAGCTGTTAACTTTTTACCAACTTCAGCAACTACTTCACCAGTATCTGCATCAACCAGATCAGAAACAAGTGTCATTCCTTTAAAGCGCTCAACAGAATAAGGGATACGCCATCCATCTCCATCTCGTTCATAAGTAACTTTATTATAAAAAGTCGACAAAATGTCTGATGCATCCATACCCAATGCCATCAAAAAACTCGTAATTGGAATTTTACGCCGTCTATCAATACGAGCATAAATGATATCCTTAGCATCAAACTCAATATCAAGCCAAGAACCACGATAAGGTATCACACGAGCAGCAAAAAGAAGTTTTCCTGATGAATGCGACTTTCCTTTATCATGATCAAAAAAGACACCTGGAGAACGATGCATTTGAGAAACAATAACACGCTCAGTACCATTAACAATAAAAGTACCATTTGCAGTCATTAAAGGCATATCGCCCATATAAACGCCTTGCTCTTTAATATCTTTAATATCTTTTGAACCGGTTTCCTCATCAACATCAAAAACAATCAAACGCAATATAACCTTTAATGGCGCTGCGTAAGTTAAATCACGCTGACGGCATTCTTCAACATCAAATTTTGGTAAATCAAATTCATAACCAACAAACTCGAGCATAGCCGTACCGGAAAAATCCGAAATAGGAAATACAGATTTAAAAACAGCCTGCAAGCCTTCATTTGGACGTCCACCTTTTGGCTCCTTAACCATTAGAAACTGGTCATATGAAGCTTTTTGAACTTCAATAAGATTTGGCATCTCTGCCACTTCAGGAATTTTACCAAAAAATTTGCGTACGCGCTTACGACCATTGAATTGAGACGTCATCGCTAGAGTCTGAGCCATCGTCGCTCCTCGATCTTTACTCTTCAAGGCAGACTAAACCTTGAAAGCCTTACATCATTAACCTGCATATGCAGATCAGTTTAATTGATACCCAATAATGAGCATCACCATATTGCCCCGCTCACACTAACTAATTCATCCACTTAGCTTTAAAGATGAGATATTAAATAAAACAAACACCCACTACAGCTACGAAATCATTTAAAAGGGCTTTATGAATCTCCTTCCCTCTCAAAAAGAGAAGAAAATGGCGAACATTAATGCTCGCCAATAAACTTAAATTCATTTAAGCTCAACTTTAGCACCAGCAGCTTCAAGTTGAGATTTAATTTTCTCTGCTTCGTCTTTAGAAACACCCTCTTTAATAGGTTTAGGTGCTCCTTCAACCAAATCTTTAGCCTCTTTAAGACCAAGACCAGTAAGAGCACGAACTTCCTTAATGACATTAATTTTCTGGGCACCACCATTAACAAGAACAACATCAAATTCCGTTTTTTCTTCAACAGCTGGAGCAGCCGCGCCACCAACAGCAGCAACTGCTACAGGAGCTGCAGCAGAAACTCCCCATTTTTCCTCTAACAATTTAGAAAGCTCTGCCGCTTCCAAAAGAGTTAAACTAGAAAGATCTTCTACGATTTTCGTTAGATCAGCCATTTTAAATTCCTTTAATTAAAAAATTTGAACCACATTTAAAACTTATTCATAAAAAATAGAATAGCATTAAAGCCCTTCCATCAACATGAACACAAAACAGTCTTAAGCTGCCTCGTCTTTCTGAGCATACGCACCAATAACACGCGCAATCTGACCAGCAGGAGCATTAACAACCTGCGCAATACGAGTAGCAGGGGTAGAAACCATACCCACAAGTTTAGCTCGTAATTCATTCAATGAAGGTAATGAAGCCAAAGACTTCACTGCATCCACACTTAAATTGGTTGCACCCATTGAACCACCAAGAATGACAAATCGATCATTGCTTTTTGCAAAATCAACAGCAACTTTTGGTGCTGTAATTGGATCTTCCGAATAAGCAATAAGAGTCTGCCCAGTGAACAGATCCATTATTGATTCAGATTCCGTGCCTTGAAGAGCGATTTTAGCAAGACGATTTTTGGCGACTTTAATAGCACCGCCAGCTTCACCCATTCTTGAACGAAGGTCGTTCATTTGTGAAACTGTCAGACCAGAATAATGCGCAACAATAACGGAACCAGACTTTTGAAAAGCCTCATTCAGCCATGTAACAAATTCGCGTTTTTCCGCTTTATTCACTGTCTCTCTCCATATAACAGATTTGATTAAAACAAATCTGTTGGTTACCTTTGATAGCATGTACTTCATACTATCGATGAGGATCCTGTCCCCTTTTTACGCACAGCGACAAAAGGCAACCTTGGCTCAAACCCTTTAAGTCTTCTAACTCTATAGCTTTTACCCCAGTCTCATGTAGGCTTTATGATTAAGACACTCAACGTATCGCCCACAATCTCGGACAGGATATTCCGAAATTTCTTTCGGTGTAACCTAAGCTCAATAAAGCTTAGATAGAAAAATTCCAATAAAAACCTAACACTTTAAATAAAACTTGAAACTCATATACCAAAAACAAAACTATACATTAGCCTATGTCTATTCTACACGAATCGTCGCAGGGTCAACTTTAATACCAACACCCATCGTTGAAGAAACTGCAACACGTTTAATATACTCACCTTTCGCACCTTGCGGCTTAACTTTAACAACAGCACTGACAAAAGCTTTAATATTTTCTACTATCTTCTCAACTCCAAAAGATGCTTTACCGATACCAGCATGAACAATACCGGCTTTCTCAACTCGAAACTCAACGGCACCGCCCTTAGAAGCCTTTACAGCACCAGAGACATCAAGTGTCACAGTACCAACTTTGGGATTTGGCATCAAACTTCGTGGACCAAGAATTTTACCAAGACGCCCAACAAGCGGCATCATATCTGGAGTTGCAATACAACGATCAAAATTGATTATCCCACTATTAACGCTTTCAAATAAATCTTCAGCTCCCACAATATCCGCACCAGCAGCTTTGGCTTCCTCTGCTTTGTCTCCACGTGCAAAAACCGCAACACGCACGTTTCTCCCAGATCCATTAGGCAAATGAGCAACACCCCTAACCATTTGATCTGCATGACGGGGATCAACACCCAAGTTCATTGAAATCTCAATTGTTTCATCAAACTTAGCAACCGCACGCTCTTTAATCATAGAAACAGCATCTGCTAAAGCATAAAGCTCATTAAAATCGATATCTTTACGGATATTTTTTATCCTTTTTGCTATTTTTCCCATAACATTAATCCACCACTTTTAAGCCCATAGAGCGAGCAGAACCTTCAATCATACGCATTGCTGCCTCAATGTCATTTGCATTAAGATCCTTCATCTTAATTTCCGCAATTGAATGAATTTTATCACGAGAAATGCTCCCAACAGATACCTTACCAGGATCTTTTGAACCAGACTTTAAGTTCGCTTCCTTCTTCAAGAAAAATGATACAGGAGGTGTTTTTAAAGAAAACGTAAAAGATTTATCTTGATAATAAGTAATAATTACTGGTATCGGCGAGCCTTTTTCCATTTCCTGTGTAGCCGCATTAAACGCCTTACAAAATTCCATAATGTTAATGCCACGCTGACCGAGAGCAGGACCAATCGGTGGAGACGGAGTAGCTGCTCCTGCAGGAACCTGCAATTTTAGCTGACCTATACTTTTTTTTGCCATAATAATCTGCCTTCAATTTAACTGATAAACTGACAACTCACCTTGCCAGTTATCTTCTGCAGTTTCGTGGTTCGGATCATTAGGACGACAAAAGCCCAACATCACCTCCCACCAATTACTTAAAGTAACCAAATCACTTCAAGCTTCGTCAAAGTTTTTCAACTTGACTAAATTCTAAATCAACAGGTGTAGGACGCCCAAAAATTAACACCTCAACCTTAAGACGCGAGCGTTCTTCTTCAACCTCTTGAACAATACCATTAAACGAAATAAAAGGTCCATCAGCAACGCGAACTTGCTCACCAACTTCAAACAACACAGAGGACTTTGGAGATTCAACACCTTCCTGAACTTGTTTAAGGATTTGTTCGGCTTCCCGATCAGAAATGGGAACAGGACGTGAATCCGAACCCAAAAAGCCTGTAACTTTAGGAGTATTTTTAACAAGATGATAAACCTCATCTGTCAATTCAGCTCGAAGAAGAACATAACCAGGAAAAAATTTACGCTCAGTATCAACCTTACGACCACGACGAATCTCAACAACACGCTCGGTTGGAACAAAAATCTTTTCAAATAAATGATCAAGCTTTTTCTGCTTTGCTTCTTTGCTAATAGCCTCTGCTACCTTCTTTTCAAAATTTGAATACGCCTGGACGATATACCAATGAGCAACCACAATCACACTTCCTTACACTATCAACTAAAAAGATACTTCAGGAGATCAATACCCTGCCACACACTAAAATGCATAACCTGATCCACAATAAAAAAGAAAGCTGAAGCCAATGCAGTCACCAACAACACCATAACACTGGAAATTACCGTCTCACGGCGTGTAGGCCACTTCACTTTAGCTGTTTCTGCATACACTTGCTTTAAAAAAGTAATTGGATTGGTTTTAAATGCCATCAGTCACACTATATCTCTCTTAAACCCTATTGTGATTTATACTACAAAACAAATATTATAGAAACGCAAAAGCTAATTTCTAATCTCACACAACCCTTCTAATACATTCAATAACGATTCACACATAAAAAAACAAGCCCCACACAAAAAAAAGCAAAGAAGGCAGCAAACCTACCTTCTCACTGAAATACCTCTATTCCACATTTGGCAGGGGCAGCAGGGCTTGAACCCGCGACCTGCGGTTTTGGAGACCGCCGCTCTACCAACTGAGCTATACCCCTAATTTTGAAAACCAT
>NZ_JAYMZJ010000001.1:555037-838558 GCF_037070875.1 Bartonella occidentalis | reverse complement strand
CATACGCTTTAAATTCACCAAAATATTTCGTGATCGCTGCTGTCAACGAAGTCTTACCATGATCAACATGACCAATCGTACCTATATTAACATGCGGCTTCGTACGTTCAAATTTGCTCTTTGCCATGGCTGTCAATCTCTTGTCTGTTAGAACCTAAAATAGACCCTTATAATTGAATTCAAACAGTTTAATATATCACCCAGTAATTACAACTATTAAATGAAAATCCCGCTTAATTTCCGGTAAAATATCTATACTGTCATAGATGTTTTCTGGAGCGGGTAGCGGGAATCGAACCCGCATATTCAGCTTGGAAGGCTGCTGCTCTACCATTGAGCTATACCCGCATAAATTAACTCAAACTCTCCTTCGATGAATGGTGGAGGGGGTTGGATTCGAACCAACGTAGCATACGCAACGGATTTACAGTCCGCCCCCTTTAACCACTCGGGCACCCCTCCATTACATCGATAAAGCTGTACGATAAAATACACCTACAACCAAACTTAATATCAATTAATTTAAACTGGTTGCCGAGCGGTTATGACGATTAGGATCGTATCTGTCAACAAAATAAATACAATTTTATACAAATTTCCTGATAATAATTTAGAATTATAATTTTTTTCTATCCCTTTTTATCCTTAATACGCTATAAAAAAAATATGAAAGAACAAACATCTAAAAATTCTCATTACGCTCGTTTGCGTCGTCGATATCGCGATGCCAAAGGTTTGTTTTCCACATCTGCAACGCACCCGAAGAAGAGAGGATTTTCCTTTAAACAAGGACGAGTCCACCTTTATGGTATTCATTCGGTTTGCGCGGCTTTAAAAAACCCCAAAAGAGTTTTTTGGCATCTTTATAGTACACCAAACGCCTTAAAACGCTTAAGCATACCCGAATCAGATTTACCCTGTCCAGTAACATTATGCTCACCAAAACAACTTGATTCCCTTGTTGGAAGTGATGCAGTTCATCAAGGCATTGTTGTGGAAACTGATCCCCTTAAACCATGCCAATTATCTGAACTTACACACACCGATCTTGTCATTGTGATGGATCAAATTACCGATCCACATAATGTTGGTGCTATTATGCGTTCTGCAGTCGCATTTAAAGCTGAAGCACTTATTACCACTTATCGTCATTCTCCTCAAGAAAGTGGCGTTCTTGCTAAAGCAGCTTCTGGAGCTTTAGAACTGCTAAATTATATCACCGTACGAAACCTCTCAGAAGCACTTCAAGAGCTCCATAAATCAGGTTTTATTAGCTTTGGACTTGATTCAGAGGGTAGTTTACCTTTAGAATCAGCGTTAAGAGGAAAAAAAATTGCCCTTATCCTAGGAGCAGAAGGTAAAGGTCTACGCAAGAAAACACGTGAAACTGTTTGCACATTGACGCGCCTTGATATGCCTGGATATATTAAATCGTTAAATGTTTCGAATGCAGCAACATTAGCACTCTATGCAGCTCATAAATACCTTAGGCAGTGACTTTTGATTTGTCCTGTGAAATATTAAAAAAACCCACCAACAAAAAGCCTGAAACAAGCCCACCAACATGAGCTTCCCATGCTATTGAGACATTATCCCTTTCAAATACAGAAGAAAAAACACCTACAATAAAATTGATAATCAGCCATACACTAATGTAACTCAAGACATTCCTTGAACAAAGCGCTTTTTTAATAGATAATAAAGCTCCAATTTTTTTTTCATTCTCTGGACTGGCAGCTCCCAAATGAGTAAAAAAAGAATCATAACGTGCAACCGCTCCCATCATTCCAGAAATAGCTCCTGATGCTCCAACAAGCGATACTATGCTATTTTGATGAAATATAAAATAAGTTAACGCAGAAATAATTGCTGTTAATATCCAAAAAAATAAAAAACGCAAACTACCAAAATGTCTAACCAAAGGAGATCCAAAAACCAAAAGCCAAGCCATGTTAATGGCAATATGTTCAAAGCTACCATGCATAAATGAATAACTAACAATGGTATGACAAAAAGCTAAAGGATCGCCTTTGAATAACATTGGTGTAAATGAAAAAAATTTAAAACTTTCAATGAAGAGCTGGTCAGAAAAAAAATACTGAGAAACAAAATAAATCAAAAAACAAAGTGCTATTAAAGCAACTATAATGAACGGAACATTTAATAATGATTCTTTATACTTTTTTGGTAATAATAAATTATTGTCATCCGGGAAATCAGTATCTTTCATTGTATAAAATCTCATAATTTTTGTAGAATTCATAATTTTTGTACAAAACAGATATATCAGTTTTGATAATAAAAAATTTCTCAGCCTAGTATTACTGTAACTCCACCTCCTAAATACCAAATATTTTTACGTAAAATATTCGATAGCTTATAAAAAATATTCTAAGAACTGGATATCAAGAACATCATCCTTAAAATTTCCATACCATCCTAAAACTTCAACTACTCTCACTTAAATTAGATGGAACTTCTATTGTAAACATGATATGGGCGAGGTACGAATTCATTAATTCATCTCCCCATCAAAATAAAAAAGCCAAGCCGTTATTAAAAAACACGCCAGCTCATAACGGCTTTATCATTTGCCTTTAATAGCTAGATGTGCGCGAAAACAACCATAAGAACCACAGACTGAAATTTAAGTTACAGAACCTGAATCCTGTAATTAAAAATACTTCTAAGAAAGACTTATAAAATCAACAAAATAAAAATTAATTTTAGCTTTAGTGTTAATTCTGGCTAATAAATTATCAGACTAGTAAATTTAGAAATTTTACTTACAATCCTTTAACCACACATCGTAAATAGGATGCTCTACAGCATTCAAGCCAGGACTATCTGCAAACATCCAACCAGTAAAAATACGGCGTACCTTTTTATCTAGAGAAACTTCTTTGACCTCAACGAAACCAGTCGTACGAGCTGGTTCATCCTTAGAACTCGTATAACACACTCGTGGTGTCACCTGCAAAGCACCATATTGATAAACCTCACCGAGAGAAACTTCAAAACGAGTAGTCCGACCAGTAATTTTATCAAGACCTGCAAAAACAGCAACTCCATTGCTAACACGTTTAGCACATACCCCATTGATTAAAGATAGAGCTATTATAATTACCACTAAAGAAATATAATAAGCGCGTTTCAATCCTGACAATACAAAAAAATCCATAATATCAAATCAATTGCATAAAAAAACAGTCCAAACCACAACTTAATTTCCTAATCTTTTAGTAGGTGACCATGCATCATAATCCTCATGCATGTGGGAACTATCACTATTGTGGATAATGGATCCTTTTGGTCGATAAGCGGCACTTGTTCCTGTCATATTTGCAACATGGGATCTTTCCCACTCATATGGCTGATAGTTTTCTTGTGTAGGTGGTATATCACAGCGATGATGAATCCACCCATGCCAACCTGGTGGAATACTGGAAGCTTCAGAATAGCCTTTATAAATCACCCAACGACGCGGATAACCATCTTTATGATAATTACCTTCATAATAAGTATTCCCGAATTGATCCTCTCCTATACGCTTACCTTCACACCACGTAAAGAAGCGTGTACTAACGGTACTACCATTCCACCATGTAAAGATTTTCTTTAAAAAACCCACCATCCTCTATTCCATTTCTTAGAATACCTAAAAATAAATCCTCGAAATCAATTTTAGTATGACCCTGACAAGAGCTTAAAATAAAAAACTATTGATAAAATGCGTCATAATTTTATTTGATAGAAAATCCTATTTTATTTTCTAATTCTAAAAATATCATATTTATAAATTTTGCTCCACCCTATAAATTTATATTAATCTATACCAAGTTTTACCTTGATTAATTCATTAACAATTTGAGGATTTGCCTTACCACCTGTTGCCTTCATTACTTGTCCAACAAACCAGCCAACCAGAGCTGGCTTTTGTTTTGCTTGCATAACTTTATCAGCATTGTTGACAACGACTTCATCAATAGCCTTCTCAATAGCTTTTGTGTCTGTCACCTGCTTCATATTACGCGCTTCTACAATCTGACGCGGGTTCCCACCCTCATTCCAAATAATCTCAAAGAGATCTTTAGCAATTTTGCCAGAAATAGTTCCTTCTTTAATAAGATCAATAATACTTCCTAATTGACTTGGCGTCACTGGTGTCTCTTCAATATCGCGATTATCTTTATTTAAAGCGCCTAAAAGATCATTAATTACCCAATTCGCAACTATTTTTCCATCACGCCCACACGCTACTTCTTCAAAATAATCAGCGATAGCTTTCTCTGTTACGAGAATGGAAGCATCATACGCGGTCAATCCCATCTCATTGATAAAACGCGCTTTTATCTCATCAGGCAATTCCGGTAACCCTGCTGCTAAAGCATCCACAAATGTTTGATCAAATTCCAATGGCAAAAGATCAGGATCAGGAAAGTAACGATAATCATGCGCTTCTTCCTTTGAACGCATAGATCGCGTTTCACCTTTAGAAGCATCAAAAAGCCTAGTCTCTTGATCTATTACACCACCGCTTTCCAAAACCGCAATTTGACGACGCGCTTCATACTCAATCGCTTGTCCAATAAAGCGGATAGAGTTAACATTTTTAATCTCACAACGCGTTCCAAATTTTTCACCGGGACGACGAACTGATACATTAACATCCGCACGCATGGAACCTTCATCCATATTGCCATCGCAAGTGCCTAAATAGCGAACAATAGTACGCAATTTTGTCATATAAGCTTTGGCTTCATCAGATGAACGCATATCTGGTTTAGAAACGATTTCCATCAGAGCTACACCAGAACGATTAAGATCTACAAAAGACATGGTGGGATGCTGATCATGCATTAATTTTCCTGCATCTTGTTCAAGGTGCAATCTTTCAATGCCAATCTCAATATCCTCAAACTGGCCATTTGAATCTGGACCAACAGATATAACAACCTTCCCCTCACCTACAATCGGATATCGAAATTGGGAAATCTGATACCCCTGCGGTAAATCTGGATAAAAATAATTCTTACGATCAAAAACAGATTTCAGATTAATTTTAGCCTTTAACCCTAAACCAGTTCGAACAGCTTGGCGAACACATTCCTGATTAATAACAGGCAGCATACCAGGCATAGCAGCATCAATGAGCGATACATTACTGTTCGGCTCAGCACCAAATTCAGTTGACGCACCTGAAAAAAGCTTTGAATTTGATATGATTTGCGCATGAACTTCCATGCCAATGATGACTTCCCAGTCACCTGTAACTCCAGAAATAAAACGTTTAGAATCAGGTGTACGCGTATCAATGATGCTCATTGCTAATCCACTATCAATATTTTTAATATACCCGATGGCTACCTAAGATTACACTATAAGTGCAAGCTCATAATAAAAATCTAATATGACAAGCCCAAGTTCAATGGGCTTGTTAGGTTAAAATAAAGATCAACCTTTTTTAGGAGATTTTTTCTTAGCTACAACGCCCTCTACACTCTTTTCTTTCTCTACTTTTTTTTCTTTAGCTGCTGACTTTTCTTTAGCTGCTGATTTTTTCTTTACAGCTTTTTTTTCAGTTAAATCTGATTCTTCATCTTCTTTCATCAGCTCTTCAACTGTAACTTCTTTATCTATAACTTTTATATGTGCCAGCAAATGATCAATAACTTTTTCTTCAAAAATTGGCGCACGTAGATTTGCAACAGCTTCTGGTGAATTACGGAAAAAATCCATAATCTCTTTTTCCTGCCCAGGATATTGACGAACCTGATCAAAAACTGCCGCTTTTAGTTCCTCATCACTGACTTGAACACCTATTTTCATGCCAATTTCAGAAAGCACCAAACCGAGACGAACACGACGCTGTGCAAGCACACGATATTCCTCCCGTGCCTGCTCCTCTGTAACGCCTTCATCTTCAAAACTACTACCAGCCTTTTTAAAATCTGCATTAATCTGATTCCAAATATTATTAAATTCGACTTCTAACAGACCTTCAGGAATCTCAAAATTATAATCAGCATCTAAAGCATCAAGAATTTGACGTTTAATTTTTTGACGTGTCACTGAGCCATATTGACTTTCAATCTGCCCACGAACAACTTCACGTAAACGATCCAGAGACTCCAAACCAACTTTTTTAGCTGCTTCATCATCAATCTTTAACTCATCAGGTTTAGAGACAGACTTAACAGTGATATCAAACTCTGCGTCTTTACCAGCCAAATGCACCGCACTGTAATTATCAGGAAATTTAACAGAAATTGTTATCGTATCACCTGCTTTTACACCAACCAATTGTTCTTCAAAACCAGGAATAAATTGTTTTGACCCAAGAATTAATTGCGCATCATTATCTGCTCCACCCTCAAATGGAATACCGTCAAGTTTACCTAGGTAATCTATTGTAATACGATCACCTTCTTCAGAAGACCCTTCCTTCACAGAGTAACTGCGTGTAGAAGAAAGAACGCGCTCTACTTGTTCATCAATTTCTTGGTTGGAAATAGCCGCAATTTCACGAATAATTTCGATATGCTCAAAATCTTTAATTTCAAATTTTGGCAAAACCTCATACTTTAAACTAAAAATAAAATCGGCTTGACCATCTAAAATTTTTTCATCTTCATTTATATCAACCTGCGGCTGCATTGCCGAGCGTTCATTGCGATCAGCTAAAATAGAACGGGGAGCATCACTAACTATCTCATTTAAAATTTCCGCCATAAAAGATTTGCCGTACATTTTACGTAAGTATCCGGTAGGCACCTTACCTGGACGGAAGCCATTAATCCTGACTTTACCCTTGGCATCACCCAATCGCTCATTTAATTTTTCTTCTAAATCTCTCGCCGGAACCACGATCTTAATTTCGCGCTTCAGTCCTTCATTAAGCGTCTCGGTAACCTGCATCAAACAACCTTCATTTTTCTAAAGAGGGATAATCCACTCTGATAACAATTACATCTTAACACTCACGTGTTAAATCACCATGAAGCAGACTTACAAATACGCAGAAATCCATAATATCAAAAGAATTTCTTTGGTGCGGATGGAGGGACTCGAACCCCCACGGTCGCCCGCCAGAACCTAAATCTGGTGCGTCTACCAATTTCGCCACATCCGCTCCAATTTATAAACCGATAACCTCATATAGGCGGCGTTTCTATACCATTAATTAGAGAAAAAAAGCAAATAATATATTCAAAAATATAAATATGTATTCTTATTGCAAATAAAAGAAACAAAATCTATGCTTTTCTGAAGAAACCATTTTCGCTAAAAGTATATTATGTTAGATAAATTCAATACTCCAATTCATGTTATAGGTGGCGGGCTTGCAGGCAGTGAAGCAAGCTGGCAAATTGCTCAATCAGGAATTCCCGTTATTTTACATGAAATGCGGCCTCACAAAAAAAGTGATGCTCATAAAACCGATAAGCTGGCAGAACTAGTTTGTTCCAATTCGTTTCGTTCTGATGATTCATCATCAAACGCTGTAGGGCTTCTGCATGCTGAGATGCGATTAGCAAACTCCTTTATTATGCAAGCCGCAGATACTAATAGAATACCAGCAGGAAGTGCACTCGCTGTTGATCGAGATGAATTTTCAAAACACATAACCACAGCACTTGAACTTCATCCTCTTATAACTATAAAACGTGAAGAGATTCGAAAAATTCCTAATGATTGGGATCACATTATCATTGCCACTGGTCCCCTTACCTCACCAGCACTCGCTCAAGAAGTACAAACAATAATCGGGACAGAACAACTTTCCTTTTTTGACGCTATCGCACCTATTATTTATACCGATAGTATCAATATGGATATTTGTTGGCATCAATCTCGCTATGATAAAATTGGTTTTGAAGGTACAGGAAAAGATTATCTTAACTGCCCCCTCGATAAAGAACAGTATGAGGCTTTTGTTCAAGCATTAAAAGATGCAGAAAAGGTAGAGTTTCGCGACTTTGAAAAAACACCCTATTTTGATGGATGTCTGCCAATCGAAGTCATGGCTGAACGTGGACTTGAAACTCTAAGGTACGGTCCCATGAAACCTATCGGATTAACGAATGCCCATAATCCAGAAGTTAAAGCTTACGCTGTTGTTCAGTTACGCCAAGATAATAAACTTGGAACTCTTTATAATATGGTCGGCTTTCAAACAAAACTAAAATATAGTGAACAAGTTCGCATTTTTAGAATGATCCCTGGTCTTGAGAAAGCAGAGTTCGCACGCCTTGGTGGGCTTCATCGCAATACTTATCTTAACTCCCCAATTATTCTTGATAAAGCCCTTCGTTTAAAACAAAGACCTAAATTACGTTTTGCAGGACAAATTACAGGATGTGAAGGCTATGTAGAATCGTCTGCAATAGGACTCCTTGCTGGACGCTTTGCTGCCGCTGAGTATAACCATAATTTCCCTTCCTTACCGCCCTCAACAACAGCATTAGGAGCTCTTTTAAACCATATTACTGGTGGACATATCGCAACTGCAGAAACAGAAAAGCAATCTTTTCAACCAATGAATATCAATTTTGGTCTTTTTCCACCTATTACTTTTATTCAGCCCTCAGAAAAACGCTTATCGAGCAAAGAAAAAAAATCAGCAAAAAGGCAAGCTATAACTGTCAGAGCTCTAAGTGATTGTAATAAGTGGTTAACAAATGAAAAAAAATAGCTCCGAAACCAATTGTCGTCTCAAATTTTTATGAATTTTATCTAGATAACAATCATCTACCTCTAACCTCATAAAAACCCCGTATTTACCATACAAAAACTCCTATGGTATGGGCAGACTTATTTAACAATAAAACTACTGCATAGCCTATCATTTATTGGAATAGTATGAGCAACTTCAGAGATTTTTACTACAATGAACATTATATAAACGGCTTTCAAATAAACGTAATATAAAAAGAAAGATACAAAGTACGCTCCTATAGCAGTACAAATTAAATATATATCAAATCCTATAACTGATATTTTTAACTGTTACCATTAACTCCTCCCTCTATAAGAAGCAGAAGAAACCTCTGGCGTAATAAAAATCTATATTTTCAATATCAGACTTCCCATACAGTCCAATATTGCACTTTGCAATGCAGAAATAAATGACACACTGCTACACAAATCTCACCGCTAAAAATATACTCAAAAAGTGCTCATCACAATTGAATCCAACACACGCTTAAAAATTTTATATATAATAGAAACGCCGTAAAAAAACCCGCTTAAGTAAACCGGGTTTTTTTAAAAACAGTTCAAATTATTTTTTATTAACAGCCTCTTTAAGACCTTTTCCTGCAGAAAATTTAGGGACTGAACGTGCTGGAATATGAATCTCAACACCGGTTGAGGGATTACGCCCCTTCGTAGCTGCACGATGAGAAACTTCAAAAGAACCAAAACCCGGAAGACGAACATCATCTCCTGAAGCCAAAGCCTCTGTTACAGAATTGATAAAAGCGTCGACAATAGAACCCGCCTGCGCTTTTGAAACACCTGCCTTTTCTGCAACGGAGCTAACCAATTCACTTTTATTCATTGAATATTTCCTTTCCCTATATTACCGAACGACATAACCCAACCCGTCATTGATTAGTTTATTTAAAAGTACAGCAAACAGAAGTCTTATTTTTATCCAAAACATTGTTTTTTAGCAAAAATCACAGTTATTCACGGTTTTTTTCACTTTTTTTCACAAAAAACAAAACAAAAACTCAAAAATAGGTTGCTATAGCTTTTAAAAATGCCACATCGACAAGCTAAATAATGAATCAATGGGCAACTTGTATTCCTCCATTATCGCTCTCTGTCCTGACAGTTGCAGAAACATCAGGAGATTCTGTCCATTCAATAGCATCAGGAAAACGAACCAAAGCATGTTTAAGGACTTCACTTACATGATTGACTGGGATAATTTCCATATTATTTTTGACATCATCAGGAATATCAATCAAATCCTTTGCATTTTCTTCAGGAATGAGCACCTTCTTTATCCCCCCCCGAAGCGCCGCAAGGAGTTTTTCTTTTAGCCCACCAATCGGTAAAACACGCCCGCGTAAAGTAATTTCTCCAGTCATCGCAATATCTTTATGCACAGCTATCCCCGTCAATACCGAAACAATTGCTGTCACCATTGCAATTCCAGCTGATGGTCCATCTTTTGGCGTAGCACCTTCTGGAACATGAACATGAATATCGCGTTTATCAAAAAGTGGTGGTTCAATACCAAAGTCGATAGCACGAAAACGCACATAAGATGCTGCAGCAGAAATTGATTCCTTCATAATGTCACGCAAATTCCCCGTGACCGTCATCTTTCCTTTGCCTGACATCATAACACCTTCAATGGTTAATAATTCGCCACCAACTTCAGTCCATGCAAGCCCAGTAACAACACCAACCTGGCTTTCGCCTTCGATCTGGTTACAACGATAACGCTTAACACCTAAAAAATCACCAATATTGTCTCCAGTAATTTTCACAGACTTTTGATCTGTTTTAAAAATCTTTGTGACAGATTTACGTGCCATCTTCATTAATTCACGTTCAAGACCACGAACACCGGCTTCACGCGTATAAAATTGAATAATTGAGCTTATAGCATCATCAGAAACACTAAACTCTCTTTTAGAGAGGCAATGATCTCTCAAAGCCTTTGGCAAAAGATGCCGCTTAAAAATTTCCACTTTTTCACATTCAGTATAACCAGCAATACGAATAACTTCCATTCTATCCATTAACGGCCCTGGAATACTAAGCGTATTTGCCGTCGCAACAAACATTACATCAGAAAGATCATATTCCACTTCTAAATAGTGATCAATAAATGTGCCATTTTGTTCAGGATCAAGAACTTCTAATAAAGCAGAAGAAGGATCTCCACGGAAATCTTGCCCCATCTTATCAATTTCATCAAGTAAAAAAAGTGGATTAGACTTTTTAGCCTTTTTCATGGACTGGATAATTTTTCCAGGCATAGATCCAATATAAGTCCGACGATGTCCACGAATTTCTGCTTCATCGCGCACCCCACCCAATGAAATACGAACATATTCACGACCTGTCGCTTTTGCGATAGAACGTGCAAGAGATGTTTTTCCTACACCAGGAGGGCCTAGCAAACAAATAATAGGGCCTTTGATCTTTGATGCTCGACTTTGTACTGCTAAATATTCAACAATTCGCTCTTTAACTTTTTCAAGACCAAAATGCTCATTGTCCATGATTTTTTCAGCAAAATTCAAATCATTTTTAATCTTCGACTTTTTACCCCAAGGTATCGCTAAAAGCCAATCGAGATAGTTACGCACAACGGTTGCTTCTGCAGACATAGGAGACATATTCCGTAATTTTTTTAACTCTGCTACAGCCTTTTCACGTGCCTCTTTCGAAAATTTAGTCTTTGTAATACGTTCCTCTAATTCAGATAATTCATCGCGACTATCATCACCAGCGCCCAACTCTTTCTGAATAGCCTTCATCTGCTCATTAAGATAATATTCTCGTTGGTTCTTTTCCATTTGCCGTTTGACATGCGAACGGATGCGCTTTTCAACCTGCAAAACAGAAATTTCTCCTTCCATAAAAGACAGAATACGCTTAAGACGGTCACGTATAGGCAATAAAGCTAACATTTCCTGTTTTTCCGAGAGCTTAATTACCAGATGCGAAACAATCGTATCAGCAAGCTTAGAAGAATCATCGATTTGCCCAATTGCATTGACAACTTCAGGAGAAATCTTTTTATTAAGCTTTACATAATTTTCAAAATAAGAAATCACAGATCGAGAAAGCGCTTTAATCTCAACGGCATCTTCTTCAAGTTCTTCTGGAATAGTGGCAAGAGCCTGATGGTAATCCTTACTTTCAGTAAATTGACTAATTTTTGCACGTGCTGTACCTTCAACCAAAACCTTCACAGTTCCGTCAGGAAGTTTTAAAAATTGAAGAACATTGGCAAACGTACCAATATCATAAATATCTTCTGATTTTGGATCATCGTCAGAAGCATTTTTTTGCGTGACCAGCAGTATTTGCTTATCGGCTGCCATTGCTTTTTCAAGAGCACGAATTGATTTCTCTCGCCCTACAAAAAGCGGTACGATCATATGCGGGAAGACAACAATATCGCGAAGAGGTAAAACAGCATAAAGCCCCTCTCTCACCTCACCCGTTTTTTCATCAATATATTGCATAATTTTCCTTTCTGTAGCTATGGTCTACCCACTACACAAACCGCCTTTATAAAATCCTCCAATTCTTTACAATGCACGAAGTGGTAACTGCGAACACATAAATCAATCATTATATATCTGTAATATTCAGAAACATCTACTCTCAAATGATTATCATTTCTACTTTCCACACCAGCGCAGCACAATTTCATGCCGATACGTTTTCTTTATCTTCTGTGCGTTCTGAATAAATGTAAAGAGGACGAGCTTCTCCATCAACAACATCACTTGAAATTACCACTTTTTGTACTCCTTCAAGAGAGGGTAGTTCAAACATAGTCTCAAGCAGAATCTTTTCCATAATAGATCGTAAACCACGCGCACCAGTTTTTCGTTCAATTGCTTTTTTAGCAATAGCTCGCAAAGCATCTTCATGAAAAGCTAATTCAACACTTTCCATTTCAAAAAGACGCTGATATTGCTTCACCAAAGCATTCTTTGGTTGCGATAAAATTTTAACAAGCGCATTAACATCCAAATCCTCTAATGTGGCTACAATAGGAAGACGACCAATAAACTCCGGAATCAAGCCAAACTTTATAAGATCTTCAGGTTCTAAATCACGAAAAATTTCACCAACACAACGCTCATCAGGCGCCTTAACAGTAGCAGAAAAACCTATAGAAGTTTTTTCACCACGTCCCGAAATAATCCGTTCCAAACCAGCAAAAGCTCCTCCACAAATAAATAAAATATTTGTTGTATCAACCTGAAGAAACTCCTGCTGTGGATGCTTGCGCCCACCCTGCGGAGGAACGGAAGCAATCGTCCCTTCCATGATTTTCAATAATGCTTGCTGAACACCTTCCCCAGAAACATCTCTTGTAATAGAAGGGTTATCAGCTTTACGCGAAATCTTATCGACCTCATCAATATATACAATACCACGCTGTGCACGTTCTACATTGTAATCAGCAGATTGAAGAAGTTTTAAAATAATATTTTCAACATCCTCACCCACATATCCTGCTTCAGTCAAAGTAGTCGCATCAGCCATGGTAAAAGGCACATCAATGATGCGCGCCAACGTTTGTGCTAGATAAGTTTTACCACACCCTGTTGGACCAACAAGAAGAATATTCGATTTCGCTAATTCAATATCATTGCTCTTAGACTGATGCGCAAGCCGTTTATAATGGTTATGAACAGCAACAGAAAGAACGCGCTTTGCATACTGTTGACCAATCACATAATCATCGAGAACTGTTATAATTTCCTGTGGAGTAGGAACACCATCACGCGCCTTAACCCCAGAAGATTTATTTTCCTCACGAATAATATCCATGCACAGCTCTACACATTCATCACAGATGAATACGGTAGGTCCCGCGATGAGCTTACGCACTTCATGCTGACTTTTGCCGCAGAACGAGCAATAGAGAGTATTCTTTGATTCGCTCCCACTATTGCCAATTTTGCTCATTTCACTTTCCTTTCACCACGATATATGAAGACTTCGTCTTTTCAAAGGAAGTTTTTCATAATAACAATTATAAAGACATGGACAAAACCACACGTATCACAGTACCTTTAGGTGTTTATCTTATTTTGAAATATCTTACGAAATTTTCTATTTTAAATAGCTATATTTTTAAAAACCTTTAATCTTTTTCTTCTTTTTCAGTTTCTGCACGATATTGTATAACATCATCAACTAAACCAAATTGTTTTGCTTCTTCTGCTGTCATAAAATGGTCGCGATCGAGAGTTCTTTCAATGACTTCATAATCCTGACCTGTATGTTGAACATAAATTTCATTTAAACGCTGTTTCATCTTTATAATATCTTGAGCATGCCGTTCAATATCCGAAGCCTGACCTTGAAAACCGCCTGATGGCTGATGTACCATAATACGTGCATTTGGCAATGTAAAACGATGACCCTTCGCTCCAGCTGTTAAAAGTAATGACCCCATCGATGCTGCCTGTCCCATACAAAGCGTAGAAACAGGGGGACGAATGAATTGCATAGTGTCATAAATCGCCATACCAGACGTTACTACACCTCCTGGAGAATTAATATAAAGATTAATTTCTTTTTTAGGATTTTCAGCTTCCAAAAAAAGCAATTGCGCACAAACGAGCATCGCCATACCATCTTCAACGGGACCATTAATAAAAATGATTCGCTCTTTTAAAAGACGAGAAAAAATATCATAGGCTCGCTCGCCGCGGTTAGTCTGTTCAACAACCATAGGAACAAGACTTAACATTTTTTTCATTGAATTACTCATTTTTCCACTTCCAATCGTATAACAATCGCTCTTTACTCATTCAATTCTTGTATTTATAAGCTAACATAACTCTTTTACACAAACTACAATCAAAGCTATTCAAGAAAAATTAAAATCTCATTAGTTTAAATAACAATAACGACCATATTTAAATAAATTCATGAATGCCCCAAAAATAGATCTCCTAAAGGGAGGGGGAGCTTCTTTTTTGATATTTAAAATAACCTTTACCTTTCTATGAGTGTAAGATATCAACGAAAGTAAATTTGCACATACCTCAGCACAAAGGCCAGATGAGAAGTACATTCAATTTTTTGCCCAATTCAATATAATAACGCTTCCTTTTCAATTAGCTTATACAAATATGCCGTTTGATTAACGACAGCATACTATCACTGCCAAATACTGCAACTTATAGAATTATTATAAAAAACTAACATTCTCCTTATCTCAAGAAAAACAATTATTAACCACAACGTTAATACCTTGCTAATCATAGCAGTTTTGTGCCTATCCAATAATCATCAAACATCTTTATAAAGAGTTATCAATAATAAAAACACAGAAGTTTTTACTCTTTACAGAGTGTCTTTATCCGCCTAAGAATAAAACCTTTGAACTAGGTAAATATCTATCTCCGATAGAACACAATATAACATGAAAAAAGTCCTAAAACTGGGCAAATCCCCTCGTTGAACGCCAAAAATTAAAATCAAAGAAAATATAACTAACCAAACCTGATGGTTTGATTTAGCTTCATGCAACTCAATATCAATAAATAAATTTTCATTTTATATAATAGTTTAAATGCCTAGAGCTTTACACAACTTCAATCCTTAAGAATAAGCGCTGTATACTAATCTTAATTGCCCACCACATCAAAAAGTTAAATATTACAATGGAAAATTAAAAATACTCTAAACTCACTCGAAATAATTGCTCAACATCATGAACACTATCAGCAAGAGCAAAAATCACTATCCTATCACCAGGTAAAACTCGTGTATCTGCCGAAAGCTGTATTATTGTCTTATTGCGATAGATAGCACCAATTCTCAAACCATCTGATAAATTTAATTCAGACAATGTCTTACCAACCATTGAAGATGTTTGCATAACTTCAGCCTCAATAATCTCTGCTTGACCATTAAAAACCGAGTGAACAGCACGTATACGCCCACGACGCATTTGTTGCAAAATTTTTGATATAGTAACACTATGGGGATTAAGATATGCATCGACACCAACCGCGCGACTAAACTCTTGGTAGACAACATTATTGATTAATACCATATTAGCTCTACATCCCAGTCTTTTAGCAATAATAGCGCTTAAAAGATTGACCTGATCCTGGTTAGTTAAAGTAATTATTAAATCAGCCTGACCAATTCTAGCTTCTTGAAGAATCACTGGATCTAAGACATTACCGTATAAAACTGTTGTTCTCTCAAGTTGATCAGCGATTGTCAGAGCTCTTTCTTTGTGTGATTCTATAATTTTCAATTTTGATTTATGTAAGCGTTTTTCAATAGCTTGAGCAACATAAAGCCCAATATGACCGCCCCCAGCAATAATCATGCGATGAGCATCCTGTTCTGTATGACCAAAAAGTCCAACTGCTCGGCGTATCTGATCACGAGCAGCAACGAGATATGTCACATCGCCAACGCGTAATTGTGTTTCTGAGTGCGCTACCAATAATTCTGACCCGCGTTTTATAGCAGTAACTGTTGTTCGAAGATCTGGGAAAAGCTCTGTTAGCTGACGCAAAGGCGTATTAATAACTGGACAATCTTCCATACATTCTAAAGCTAATGCAACAATATCGTCATTACAAAAATGTAGAACATCTATCGCACCAGGTAAAGCAATACGACGTAAAACCATTTCCCCAACTTCAATTTCTGGGGAAATAACCACATCGATAGGAATATTTTCTCTAGCAAAAAGGATTTTATAACGTGGCTCTAAATAAGATTGTGAGCGAATGCGTGCTATTTTGGTCGGAACATTAAATAATGAGTGTGCCACTTGGCAAGCCACCATATTGACCTCGTCAAATAAAGTTACTGCAATCAACATATCAGCTTTATCCGCACCTGCTGCCAAAAGTACCTCAGGCTGCGAACCATGACCAACAAAACTCCTAACATCCAGCGTATCACGGATTTTTTCAATTAACTTAACTTCAATATCAATAACAGTGACATCATGATTTTCAGCAGCAAGACGCTCCGCTATTCCATAACCAACCTGCCCCGCTCCGCAAATAATAACACGCATAATCTACGAAACTCCAAGTGCCTTCAGCTTACGATGCAAAGCGGAACGCTCCATACCTATGAATTCAGCTGTACGAGATATATTTCCACCTAGACGTCCAATTTGCGCTGCTAAATACCTCTTTTCAAACAATTCTCGTGCTTCACGCAATGGTAAATCCATTATATTCTCATCGGCATCCATTTGCAAACGTGGCAAGGAATCGCTCATTTCTGGGGGAAGAAGATTCGCTGTTATTGGACCATCACCATCACGGACAAGAATAAGAAGACGTTCAATATTATTGCGTAACTGCCTTACATTACCTGGCCAAGCATGAGTCTGCAAAATAGTTATGACATCATCACTAATTTCGCGTGGCTTAATACCAACTTGTTGAGATATTATTTTCACAAAATGGTGTACAAGTTCTGGAATATCTTCACGACGTGTAGAAAGTGGTGGAACAGAAACAGGAACAACCGAAAGACGATGGAAAAGATCCTCTCTAAATAATCCCTCAGCAATAAGATTTTCAAGATTTTGCGCGGTTGAAGAAATTACACGAACATCGACTTTAACACGCTTTGTGCCGCCAACTCTTTCAAATGCCTGCCCTGTTAAAACACGAAGAATTTTACTTTGAGTTTCACGCGACATATCAGCAACTTCATCAAGATATAGTGTTCCTCCATGTGCTTCTTCTAATGCACCAATCTTGCGTTCACCTCCTTCCATTTCATTGCCAAATAATTCAACCTCCATCTTTTCTGAAGTGATCGTTGCTGCATTTATTGTAACAAACGATCCATTTGAACGTGCTGAAAGGGCATGAATGGCGCGCGCTACTGTCTCTTTTCCGGCGCCTGAAGGGCCAGTAATCATAATGCGACTATTGGTCGGCGCTACTTTTTCTATGGTTTGACGCAAATGTTTCACAACAGATGATGTTCCAAGCAACTCTGGTGTTTCATTCGAACGCTTGCGTAATTCTAAAAGCTCACGTTTTAATTTTGAATTTTCAAGAGTTCGTTCAGCAACCAGCAAAAGCCTATCAACTTTAAAAGGCTTTTCAATAAAATCATATGCTCCTCGTTTTATAGCAGAAACAGCCATCTCAATATTACCATGACCAGAAATCATAACCACTGGAAGAGCAGGATATCGCGTTTTAATTTCATCAAGCAACGCTAAACCATCAAGACAGCTCCCTTGTAACCAAACATCCAAAAAAATGAGCTTTGGAATACGTTCACTAATTTGAGCTAGCGCTTCATCAGAATTACATGCAACACGTGTTTCATAGCCTTCATCATCTAAAATACCAGCAACAAGCTCACGAATATCCGCTTCATCATCAACAATTAAGATATCTGATACCATCCTTATTCCCCTATTTTATAACTTGTAGCTTGCATACTGACGTCTTGCACAACTGTTCCATCCGCTGAAAATACCAAACGGATCATTGCACCACGACCTCCATAAAAATCTTTTGGTGCATCATGTAACTCCATATAACCACCATGATCTTCAATAACTTTTCGCACAATAGCTAACCCAAGTCCTGTTCCCTTTTCTCGTGTGGTGATATAAGGTTCTAACAATTTTTGCCTTTGCTCTTTAGGCAGACCTTTACCGTTATCAACGACATCCACAATCAAGAACCCTTCTTGCTGATAAGAACGTATAAGAATATGACCACTAATGTTTTCTTCTCGCATCACTGAATCAATAGACTCACTCGCATTTTTGATAACATTGCAAAAAGCCTGAACAATGAGACGGTTATCAAATGCACCTACAAGTGGTATATTTCCTAAATCTTGCTCAAAATGAATATCATGTCGGGCAACTTCTATCAAGAAACACGCTTCACGGAGCAATTCACGTATATCTAAAATACGCATTCGTGGTTTAGGCATACGAGCAAAAGAAGAAAACTCATCAACCATGCGCCCAATATCCCCAACTTGTCTAATAATTGTATCAATACACCGCTCAAAGACCTCGCGATCCTGTGTAATAAACTTGTTGTAACGTTTAAGAATACGTTCAGCAGATAACTGAATAGGTGTAAGCGGATTTTTGATTTCATGTGCGATACGGCGCGCGATATCCGCCCATGCTGATGAACGCTGTGCTTCAACAAGATCTGTAATATCATCAATTGTTAAAACCCAAGATTGTCTCTGCCCGTCATCCTCTTCCATCGTAATTTGTACATTGCAAAAGCGCTCTTGACTCGCAACATTTAAAGTTACTTGCTCACGGTGATTTTTACGACCCAACGAACGTGCACACTTAAAAACTTGCCAAATTTCAGAACTCAATAATAGAAGACTGCATCCAATAACCTGTTTAGAACAAATACCAAACATTGCTTCAATAGATCGATTGATAATTGTAATATCACCGTTATTATCAATTCCAGCCACACCTGCTGTTACACCAGACAAAACAGCTTCAGAAAAACGCCGTCTTTCATCAATTTGATCGCGAACTGCAATCAATTCATTGCGCCGACTTTTTAATTCACTTACCATGTAATTAAAAGTTTTTGATAATTGCCCAATATCCCCATCGCGCGCGCGTACTGGTACAAAAACCTCCATATTCCCAGACGCAACATCATCAGCTGCACTAATGAGAAGACGAATAGGACGCACCAAGCGATCAGCAACAGCAATACCAGCCCAAATAGCTGATAAGAATAAACTTAAAAAAAGACACAAATAGAGCATCCCGAATGCAATTTGCGTAGGCAGACGATTCGCATTTAAATCATTATAGCGATCTGTATTAATCTCTGTTAACCGTAAAGCAGATAAAACATTTTTGTCAACGTCACGTACCAAATACAAAAACGTGTTTGGAATATTAGTAAATTTTAGAATAACACCAAAATAATCGTGAACCCCCGGTTGAAAAGAAAAAGGGCTCGTGCTAGTTGCCCGCTTTATAAGGCTGGACGGTGGGATAGGCAATTCACTTTCATCGCCAAAATCGCTAGATATAAAAACAGTTCCGCTCGAGCTTAATAAAAATGCACCACGAAGATTTCGCCCCGCAGCATGACGTGTTAATTGTACCCGATATCCAGCTAGGTTGCGCTCCAAGAGCTTTTTATTATCGAGCGCAAATGCCATAGAGTAAGATAAATTTTTCAAATTTTGAAGCATTTCATCCGCATAAGCGTTTGCTAAATCTATAGAGGAGCCTACAATTTGCCGAGTTGTCGTATCAAACCATCGATCAAGCCCCACATTAAGAGCAGGACCTGATACGAGAGCTACAACAACGGCTGGTACCGTCGCAACAAGCGCAAACAATGAAATAAGTCTAAAATGCAGACGTGAACCAGCACGCTTTGATTGCCACGCGTTAATAATAGGAACCATCTCGTAAAAAACGATTACAACAAGCCCTAAAACCCAAACACTGTTAACCCCTATAAGAATTAGTGTTACAACTCTACTGGGAACAATAGGCGTTAATCCGATAAGAATGATAAATGAAACAGCAGCCGTTAATAACGCCAACGCAACAATTATAATACCTAAAAATGTATGCATTTTGCTTAAACGATATTGCTCATCATTATGAGCATCTTGATCCATGTCTTGGCAATTTATTACAGATGTTGTATTCATGATCAGCTTACATTACTTTACCCGGTTGCTCCCATATAACCTCTTGTGATAAAAATTGACAATACTAATACCATGTTTAGGGACAGCTATTTAATAAATAGAGGGAAATTTTTTATACTTCTCAGGGTATATTAAAAATAAAGCGCGTTCAGCAATTATATTAAGGAGGTGAAATGCGATTAACCAAACAGACAAATTACGCCCTACGGATGCTTATGTACTGTGCGGATAATCAAGATTCTCTGAATCGTATTCCAGAAATTGCTAAAGCATATGCTATTTCTGAGCTTTTTTTATTCAAAATTCTTCCACCACTCATTGAAGCAGGTTTTATACAAACAGTACGGGGGCGCAATGGAGGCGTTAAATTGGCAAAGCCTGCAGCAGAAATCTCGGTGGCAGATGTTGTAAAAGTAACGGAAGATAACTTTTCGATGGCCGAATGTTTTGATACTGCAGAGCCTGAGTGCCCATTAATTAACTTTTGCAGCTTAAATACCGCACTAAAAAAAGCATTAAATGCTTTCTTTGATGTATTATCGGTTACATCTATTGCAGATCTGAAAAGACCATCATTTCAAAATCAATTTACAACTAAACAACCACAAAACAATCAGTCGGGATAATAGAATAAGGAGATTAAGCATTTCTATTGCAGCTATAATACTAGCCGCCGGGCGCGGTGAAAGAGCACAATCTTCACAAAAAGTTCCAAAACAATACCGACTTTTAGGACGAGAGCCGGTCATCTATTATGCTGTACGTTGTTTTTTGCAACATCCAGCGATCACAAAAATTGTTTTAGTCATTCATCCAGAAGATCATAAAATCTGTAGACAAGCTATAGCTGATTTTCAAGAACACCTTATCATCGTAGAAGGAGGTGCTACACGTCAAATGTCCACTTTACATGGACTTCGAGCACTTAAAAATATTAAGCCTACATATGTTCATATTCATGATGGCGCACGTCCTTTTATTGAAAATAAGCTCATCGAAAAAATCCATACAGCTATAAACCATCAAGAAGGGGTTCTCCCTGCTCTTCCTATCTCTGATACCATCAAACGCGTAAATAAAGAGCACCATGTCTTAGAAACGATTTCACGAACTAATCTTTATAACGTACAAACACCACAGTGTTTTCCATTTGAGCGCATCTTAACCGCACATGAAAAAGCAAGACAAATCTGCGATCAGGAATTCACCGATGATTCGGCAATTGCAGAATGGTTTGGTATTCCCATGCGTACTATCCCTGGAGATCCGAACAATATAAAAATCACATGGAACGAAGATTTTGATATTGCATATTCATATCTACAAAGGAAATTACAAATGTCTCCCGATATCCGCATTGGAAATGGCTATGATGTTCATTCTTTCGAGGAAGGAACTTTCATTACATTATGTGGTATAAAAATTCCTTTTCACAAAAAATTAAGTGGGCATTCGGATGCCGACGTTGCTTTCCACGCACTCACAGATGCTCTGCTCGCTACTCAAGGTGCTGGAGATATTGGCACACACTTCCCTCCTTCTGATATTCAATGGAAAAATACATCATCAGAAATTTTTCTGCGTCATGCCATTAATATTATTAAGAAAGCAGGTGGTCGTATTGTCAATGTTGATATCACACTGATAGCTGAAAACCCTAAAATTGTCCCATATCGCCATGCAATGGTAACAAACCTCATGACTATACTCACAGTTTCATCTGATCGAGTGTCCATTAAAGCAACAACAAATGAAAAACTTGGATTCATTGGTCGTGAAGAAGGCATTGCTGCTCTCGCATCTGCTAGCGTTCTTTATCCAGGAGAAATTCTTACATGATGCATTTTTGTGAACAACAAGCACATGCAGTTCTTAAGGCTTGTCGCCAAAAAGGCTTGCTTTTAACAACTGTCGAATCATGTACAGGAGGACTTATCGCTGCAAACCTTACTGGTATTTCAGGATCATCAGATGTACTTGATTGTGGATTTGTTGTGTATTCTAATGAATCTAAAACACGTCTTGTTGGTGTGTGTGCTGAACTTATAAAGACATATGGTGCAGTCTCAAAAGAAGTTGCTATTGCAATGGCTGAGGGTGGATTAAAATATTCACAAGCTCAAATTGCAATTGCTGTAACAGGAATTGCAGGACCGAAAGGAGCATGTCCTGATAAGCCTGTGGGGCTTGTCCATTTTGCCGTCGCTCGCAAAAACTATGAAAGCCTGCACACAGAAATGCGCTTCAAAAATTTTGAACGCAATGCTATTCGCTATGCAACTGTTGAAAATGCTTTTAAAATGATCCTAACATCTCTTCAGTAAATCCCTTTTATCCAATTTTCAAACCTCATTTCAACTCATAATCTTATAATTCAAATTTGCCTTTAATTTATAAAGAAATCACAATTAAATAATTTCTCAGAAATGTTTATTAGTATTACAAACGAATTTATTGGATTGTAAGTTCTTAGCTTTTCAGTTTTATAATCTGCAATAATATTCTAAATGTAGGCAAGCATATGACCTTTATCATTATACTAGTCTGATTCTATTTCTTCTTCATCTTGCATCATAAAACTCTTAAGAAAACTAATATCAGCGCATCTAAAAAATCCAATATCAACTTATCGTTAAGTGTTCTCTCTGAATCATTTTATGATTATATTCTACAATCAAGTAAATAGGAGTTTGCTGTTTTAATTTTTCTTTATCTACAAACCCTATTTTAAGGGCGAATTCTCTTCCCTGTAAAGGTTTCATGAGCAAAAAGCCAAACTCACAAACACCCTTTCCAGGTATTTTAGGGGAGTAAGATTAATGTGTTTTAGCTGAATGTCAAAAGTAGCAACTTTTTTCCTCCAAACTCTAATTTTAAAAGAACAAATAAACTTTTAGGAAGAAGTTTTACATACTGTATAAAAATAAATGACTTTGCAGAATTACAAACAACTAAGATGTATTTAATTTTTAATCACCTTGATTATTAGTTTGATCATCTTTACTTATCAATCATATGATCATTAACAAGCTGCAAATAATCATTTTTTTCTCTTTAATTTTTTATATATTTCGCATACAAAAACAATGAAATAGATAACTGAATTTACAATAATCTCCATATTAAAACACAAAATAATACATAAGCTAAGTGCTCAAGAGATAATGAACTTTTTTACGTTTCTTGGTAAATAAATTAAGAAATATCAGCAATTTATAAAAATCTTTATAGATTTTCATTATTCAACAAAAATACAATTCATAACTTTTATGTGAATAACAACATAAGTAGTGCATAATAAACTAGTACTTTAATACAAGATTACAAAAAGAAATTGTTGTTTTGTCAACTCATCACTGTGTCACATATACAGTAACGACAAATATGCCTAATATTTTGGATAGGAATCAATCTTGGTGTTTTAGCAGGATAAATAGTGAGATATAATTATACAGACTATGGATGCTTTTATTCATATAACAATATTAACCCGAAGACATTACACTATTGGATAACCATAAATTTGATGAGCACGCATTTCAAAAGCGTCAGTAAATTTACGAAAAGCAATATCAAACATTGACCCCATCAATAATCCAAGCATTTTGCTTTTGAATTCATAATCAATAAAAAATTCTACATCACACGCATTTTTATCTTCAGTGTGGTGAAACATCCAACGATTTTCAAGGTATTTGAATGGACCATCAATATATTGAACCTCTATGAGATTTTCCTTGGGCTGAAGAACTACTTGAGTTGTAAAAGTTTCTCGAATAACTTTATATCCAACTGTCATATCAGCGAGAAGCAATGATTTTTCTTCACACTTTTTCCGAAAACGCACCGTTAAAGCTTCACACATCGGTAAGAATTCGGGATAGCGTTCAATATCTGCAACAAGATCAAACATTTCATGGGCGCTATGGGCAATCTGCCGATGTGTTGAGAAAGTCGGCATGGTTATCTCTGTAAAGCAAATTTTTCATCACGCGCTTTTTGCAAAATTTTGAAGTCATCCCCTGCATGATGAGATGAACGCGTCAGAGGATTAGAAGCCATATGCAAAAAGCCCTTTACTTTACCAATTTTGGCGAAAGATTCAAATTCTTCAGGAGACACAAAACGAATAACCGGATGATGCTTGCGTGTAGGCTGCAAATACTGTCCAATTGTCATAAAATCAACATCAGCAGAGCGTAAATCATCCATTAATTGAAGAATTTCATTCCGCTCTTCTCCGAGACCCACCATAATTCCTGATTTTGTAAAGATTGTTGGGTCAAGCTCTTTAACGCGTTGTAATAACCGAATTGAATGAAAATAGCGCGCCCCTGGACGAACCTTCAAATATTTAGATGGAACTGTTTCCAGGTTATGGTTAAAAACATCAGGCTTTGCAGCAACAACAATTTCTAACGCACCATCTTTATGACGAAAATCAGGGGTAAGAACTTCTATTGTTGTCGTAGGTGCCTTTTTACGAATTGCATAAATAACTTTCGCAAAATGCTGCGCTCCCCCATCAGTAAGATCATCGCGATCAACAGACGTAATCACAACATGTTTTAATCTCATCTGCGCAACAGCATCTGCCACACGCTCTGGCTCTTCATCATCAACTGCAAGCGGGATACCTGTTGCAACATTGCAAAAAGCGCAAGCTCTGGTACATATTTCACCCAAAATCATAAAACTGGCATGCCTCTGGCTCCAGCATTCACCGATATTTGGGCAACCCGCTTCCTCACATACGGTCACTAGTTTATTGATACGTACAATATTGTGCGTTTCCTTATATACCTGTGACGTTGGCGCTTTTACACGAATCCAATCCGGCTTTTTCTGAATATTTGTATCCGGACGATGCGCCTTTTCAGGGTGACGCAAGCGTCTGTTTGTAACTCTATCAACAACCGTAACCATTTAAGCCTCTGATCCGTATATATGGAACGCCAATGAAATCACAAAATACAAAGCTTTTCATGCAATCCAGCCGTTAAGCATTTAAAACCTGATCATAAGCATCCAATACACTTTCTTTCATCATTTCCGACAATGTTGGATGTGGAAAGACGGTACGCATCAATTCTTCCTCGGTTGTTTCAAGATTCATAGCAATAACAAAACCTTGAATCAATTCTGTCACTTCTGCACCTACCATATGTGCACCAAGAAGCTGCCCTGTTTTTTTATCAAAAATAGTTTTGACTAATCCCTGGTCTTCACCTAAAGCAATAGCCTTACCATTAGCTGAAAAAGAATAACGACCAACACGCACATCATAACCAGCATCTTTTGCTGCTGCCTCTGAAAGTCCTACAGACGCAACTTGCGGTGTGCAGTATGTGCACCCTGGAATTTTTCTTTTATCAAGCGGATGAGTATTCTTTAAACCCGCAAGATGTTCAATACATATCACACCTTCTTCTTCGGCTTTATGAGCTAACATAGGAGGACCTGCCACATCACCAATAGCATAAATACCTTCCACGCCTGTCCAACTCCATTCATCGGTTGCAATACACCCCCGATTAGTTTGTATACCTAATGCTTCTAACCCAAGATTTTCAATATTACCCTGAACCCCAACAGCTGAAATCAATCGATCAGATACGATCGTTTCTGTCTGCCCCTTAACATCAACATATGCAGTGACAGAATCAGAAGATTTTTCAACCTTCATTACTTTTGCTTCAGTCAAAATACGAATACCTTTTTTCTCTAATTGCTTACGAGAAAATTTGGAAATTTCAACATCTTCGACTGGCATAATGTAAGGCATCATCTCAACAACAGTTACCTTGGCTCCCATATCATGATAAAAAGAAGCAAATTCAATGCCGATTGCACCAGAACCCATGACCAAAAGTGATTTTGGCATTACACTTGGGATCATAGCATCAAAATAGGTCCAAATGAGCTTTCCATCTGGTTCAATACCAGGAAGAGAACGAGGGCGTGCACCAGTTGCAACAATTACATGCTTTGCTTGATAAATGCCCTCTCCTAACGTCTCTTTAGGCACTGGATTTTGCGGTTGCATAATCGGCTTAGATGATGAAGAAACCATAATTTCTGCAAGCTGACTTCCTTTTGCCGCCTTAGTGAGCTTTGCCTCTCCCCAGATAACATCTATTTTGTTTTTTTTCATCAAAAAACCAACACCGGCATTCAACCGTTCTGAGACCCTACGTGAACGTGCTACAACATCTTTAATATTTGCTTCAATTGAACCATTAAGTTTTAATCCATAATCTTTCGCATGTTCAGCAAAATGCTTCATTTCAGCCGAGCGTAAAAGCGCCTTTGTTGGAATACAACCCCAATTCAAACAAATTCCACCTAAGTGTTCACGTTCAACAACCGCGGTCTTAAAGCCACATTGCGCTGCACGAATCGCAGTTACATATCCGCCAGGCCCTGAGCCAATTACAATTACATCATAAAGATTTGTCACAGTAATTCCTCCATGGATATACACCAAACGGATATCCATTCTCTGATCTTAAAACTGAAAACCGATATAATAAAACTTTCTCGCATCTATCGGCTTTTATTACATCAGAAAAAGCAGCAACATCGCCATTCAAACTCTTTAAATCTGCTTTTATCATATTAACATATCACTATTATACATAATTACGTGAAGCATTTTTAAATAGCTCAAATCAACATTGCGAATGGATTCTCAATTATCTTCTTAAATGTCTGAGCAAGTTCTGCAGCCAATGCACCATCAACAGCACGATGATCAACGGAAATTGTAACAGACATGACGGTGCCAATCGTTAATGCACCATTCTTAACAATTGCACGTTGTTCACCTGCACCAATAGCAAAAATAGTTGCATGTGGGGGATTAAGAATAGCAGAAAAGCTTTTTACACCATACATCCCCATATTTGATACGGCTGTTGTTCCCCCTTGATATTCCTCCACTTTTAACTTGCGCTCACGTGCACGCTTTATAAGATTCTTCATCTCATCAGAGATAGTTGACAAAGACTTTTCTTCTGCATGACGGATAATTGGTGTAATCAATCCATTTGGGATAGAAACAGCAACTCCAATATCACAGTGCTTGTGTCGAAGTATCCCTTCTTCAAGCCAAGAAACATTAGTATCAGGAACAGCTGTTAAAGAAAACGCTACAGCCTTAATAACCATATCGTTCACTGAAATCTTATAAGCAGGCTTAGATCCTTCCTGCGTTGTAACCGTTGGAGCAGAAGCATTTAATTGCGCACGTAACTCCAATAACGCATCGAGCTGACAATCTACCGTCACATAAAAATGCGGTATTTGTTGCTTTGATTCAACCAAACGTCTAGCGATTGTTTTACGCATATTATTATGGGGTACGAGTGTATATTCATTCTCTTTGAAAAGTTTCAGTATTTGCCTATCAGAAGAATCTGCAGCCATTAACTTTCCAACTTGTGAAGAATAAGAAGACTCCACAAGACCATCGCTCATAGCCTTTTCTACATCGCGCTTGATAATACGTCCATGTGGACCACTGCCAGAAATAAGAGATAAATCAAGCCCCGCCTGAACTGCTAATCGCCGCGCCAAAGGAGAAGAAAAAAGACGTTCACCCTTTTTATCTTTCTGTATAAATTGTGAATCTGATGATGAACAAGATATCTGTATCACTTTTGAATCCGCTTGTTTCATACCTTCTGACTCTTTATTTTGTAAAGATGTAAAATCTTTTTCTATATCTTCCGCAGCTTCAGCTAAATCTTCACCTTCTCCCGCTAAAATAGCAATTAAAGTATTAACTTTAACTCCCTGTGTCCCAGCAGGAACAACAATTTTAGCAACCGTTCCTTCATCAACGGCCTCTACTTCCATTGTCGCCTTATCCGTCTCAATTTCAGCAATGACATCCCCAGAGGAAACTTTATCACCTTCCTTAATATTCCACTTTGACAAGTTTCCTTCTTCCATCGTAGGAGAAAGCGCAGGCATCGTAATCTTAATGGGCATAAAGCTCTCCTCCGTTACGCTTTATAAGTCACAGCCTTAACGGCTTCAATAATCTCAGAAATGCTAGGCAAAGCTAATTTTTCAAGATTAGCAGCATAAGGCATAGGAACATCTTTGCTGGCAATTGTAGCAACTGGAGCATCAAGATAATCAAAAGCCTGTTGCATAACCCGCGTTGCTATTTCAGTTCCAACAGATGACTGAGGATACCCTTCCTCAATTGTTACCAGACGACCTGTCTTTTTAACTGAAGCAACAATTGTCGGAAGATCCATTGGACGAATAGTCCGTAAATCAATCAATTCGATATCAATACCAAGTTTTTCGATTTCGGGCAAAGCTTGAACAGCGTAATGCATCCCAATCCCACACGCAACAATCGTAACATCTTGACCAGATTTATGAATACGCGCTTTACCAATAGGTAAAACAAAATCATCTATTTTGGGGACATCAAATTGATGACCATACAAAATCTCATTTTCAAGGAAAATAACAGGGTTGTCATCACGAATAGCAGCCTTTAGCAAACCTTTTGCATCTGCAGCACTATATGGCATAACAACCTTAAGACCTGGCACATGACTATACCAAGAAGCAAAACACTGAGAGTGCTGAGCACCAACACGCGCAGCCGCGCCATTAGGGCCACGAAAAACCATAGGAGCCGACATTTGTCCACCAGACATATAACGGGTTTTTGCTGCAGAATTTATAATTTGATCCATTGCCTGCATAGCAAAATTAAATGTCATAAATTCTACAACGGGGCGTAACCCTCCAAATGCAGCTCCAACAGCCAATCCTGTAAAACCATGTTCTGTGATAGGAGTATCAATTACTCGGCGTGCACCAAATTTTTCTAACAGACCTTGGCTAACCTTATAAGCACCTTGATACTCTGCTACCTCTTCCCCTAAAAGAAAAACCATCTCATCACGCAGCATCTCTTCAGCCATAGCCTGATTGAGAGCTTCACGCACTGTCATCGCAACCATTTGCGTCCCCGCTGGAATATCAAAATCACGAACGATATCAACAGCAGGAGGCTTCGGGATAGAAAGAGATGAAGATCCTTCTGCAGGCTTTTTATGAAAATTTAAAGTATCTATAGGCTGGACAATATCTTCAGCGTTTTCCCCTTCCTCTAACAACACTGCAATCACGCTATTGACCTTCACCCCTTCAGAACCTTCAGGTACAATAATTTTACCAATAACGCCCTCATCAACAGCCTCTACTTCCATCACTGCTTTATCGGTTTCAATTTCGGCAATCACATCACCAGAGCTAACTTTATCGCCTTCTTTTTTAAGCCATTTAGATAGTGTACCTTCCTCCATTGTTGGCGAAAGTGCTGGCATCAAAATATTAATAGACATACTTGCTCCCCTCGCATCAAACTAAAACATCCGTATAAAGCTCAGAAGCATCTGGCTCTGGATCACTTTGCGCAAAATCTGCCGCATCAGAAACAACAGCACGCACCTCTTTATCAATAGATTTTAAATCATCTTCATTCGCCCAGCCGTTCTTCAAAATCCGACTTTTTACCTGATCAATCGGGTCATGTTCTTCCTTTACTTTCTGAACTTCTTCCTTTGATCGATACTTTGCTGGATCAGACATAGAATGACCCCGATAGCGATAAGTCTGCATATCAAGAATGATCGGCCCTTTGCCGGAACGTGTCCAAGCAATGGCTTCATCAGCAGCTCCTTTCACTGCTCGCACATCCATACCATCAACAACAATACCTGGAATTTCAAAAGAAAGACCACGGCGAGAAAAATCTATCTCTGCAGATGCACGCGCAACTGATGTCCCCATAGCATACTGATTATTTTCAATAATATAAATACATGGAAGCTTCCAAAGTGAAGCCATATTAAAACTTTCGTAAACTTGCCCCTGGTTTGCAGCACCATCCCCAAAATAAACCAATGTCACGTTATCTTTACCGAGATATTGATTAGAAAATGCCAAACCTGAACCAATTGGAACCTGAGCACCAACAATACCATGTCCACCATAAAAATTCTTTTCTTTAGAGAACATATGCATTGAGCCGCCCTTTCCTTTAGAAAAACCACCCCGCCGTCCTGTTAGTTCTGCCATTACACCACGTGGGCTCATACCAACTGCTAACATATGACCATGATCACGATAAGATGTAATAACCTGGTCTCCTTCTTTTATTGCGCTTAGCGTCCCGATAACAACAGCTTCCTGCCCGATATAGAGATGACAAAACCCCCCGATAAGACCCATGCCGTAAAGTTGCCCCGCTTTTTCTTCAAAACGCCGAATCAAAAGCATTTTTCGGTAGGCATCCACTTCCTCTTCTTTAGTCAAATTAGCTATTTGTGCTATTTTCGTGGTATTTGATAATGCAGAATGCGCTACCGACGCAGAATTTTTTTTCAGCTTTTCTGCCATATTAAACTCCCTTTTATGATTAGCCAGGAATAACCTTTACGAGCAAAAGTTACAAGCATTATCAATAAGATTAAATGATATCATAAAAAATTATTTTAAAAACAAACGACTTTTTATTAATTTTTAATATCATCAAGAGGACTTAAAATTGTCAATTCATTTGGCTTAGAGAAATTCAAATTCTTACGCACATATTCATCCAGCATATCCTTTTCAATGTGTCCGTCACGCAAAAGAGAAATATGCTTTTCAACGAATGCCCGTTCAGCTTCTATTCTCTGAAGCTCCTCTTTTAATTCGATAATATGCTGGTTAACGTCACTAAGAGAATACAGTCCATACTCACCATGATACATATGATAACCGAAATAACTTAGAACGCCCGCTGTTATAAGCGGCAATACAAAGCGAATTTTAGTCGATCTGCGTTTCTGCTTTGTCCACATAAAATAGCACAGTCTTTTTTAATATCATTTTCTAACTATACATATTTTTATTAACACTTTGTTACAAAATATTCATACTCCAACAACTTGCTATTGCATACTAATATCAACACGCTGTTTATAAAAACTATATTTTTTACTTTTTGTACTTTTACATTACAATAGATTTCAATTTGTAATTTTATTCCCATTTTTATCTGAAAATTGCCCAGCTAAGATAAGTATAAAATCAACAAACATCCAAACCCCACTAATGAGCAATCCAACAAATGATATAGATAAAATCAACATTAAAGCACCAGTCCAAATTTTACCAACCATAAAACGATGAACGCCAAACAGACCTGTACACCAACAAAGAAGTGCAAACATTACTTTTAATTGTTCCGGCTGTTGCCTAATTAACGGAAAAACAGAACTGGCAATACCATCATTACATACAAAATCAACAGATTCACCGACCTTCGGTGTAACCTTCCCTAACCAATCCAACAACGCAAATTGATAACGCTTACCATCATCACCAGAAATAAGATAAATCCCTTGGTTCTGATTAATAATTATACCTCTCATCTTTACTCCCTAAAAAATTATTATTCATGCATCACATAAACAACAGCTAATCTGTGATTTTATTCCCATTTTTATCTGAAAACTGTCCAGTCGCAATACATATAAAATCAACAAGCATCCAAACCCCACTAATGAGCGTTCCAAAAAATGATATAGATAAAACCAACATTAGAACACCCGTCCAAATTCTACCAACTATGAAACGATGCACACCGATTGGCCCCAGAAAAAGACAGACAAACAAAAGCACCACCCTTGAATACTTTTGTTCCACTGACGGCACAACAGGACTTAATGGCACAACAGAACTAGCAAGATCATCATTACATATAAAATCAACAGATTCACCGATCCTCGGTGCAACCTTTCCTAACCAATCCAATAACGCAAATTTATAACGCTTACCATCATCACCAGAAATAAGATAAATCCCTTGGTTATGATTAATAATCATACCTTTCATTCTCTCATCTCCACAGTTTTTGTTAAAGACGATTTAATAATATATAAATATAAATTAACGCAACTTTTTCTTACAATCATTAGCGATAAAAATCACCAATATAATTGGCTTGCACTCCTAACATTTCTTCAATACGAATCAATTGATTATATTTTGCTAACCTATCCGAACGCGCAAGTGAACCAGTTTTTATTTGCCCGCAATTTGTTGCAACAGCAAGATCAGAAATGAAAGAATCCTCCGTTTCTCCTGAACGATGAGATATAATAGCACGATAACCTGCCTTATGAGCAACTTCTATAGCATCAATCGTTTCACTCAACGTACCAATCTGGTTAACTTTAATAAGAATAGAATTAGCAACCCCCCTTTTAATACCTTCACGCAAACGTGTAGAATTGGTTACAAACAAATCGTCGCCAACAAGCTGACACTTTTTACCAATTGAGTCAGTAAGCAACTTCCAACCTTCCCAATCATCCTCAGCCATTCCATCTTCAATGGTAATGATTGGATAAGTGTCGACAAGTCGCGTCAAGTAATCTACTTGCTCCTGAGCATCACGGGACTTCCCTTCACCTTTATAAAAGTATGAACCATTTTTATAAAATTCTGTTGAAGCACAATCCAAACCAATAGCAATTTGCTCACCTGGTTTATATCCACATGCTATTATGGATTCTAAAATAAAGTTAATTGCTTGCTCAGCATCATTAAATTGAGGCGCAAAACCACCTTCATCACCAACATTAGTATTATAACCTGCGTCTTTTAAACGTCTTTTTAATGTATGAAAAACCTCAGCACCGTAGCGGACTGCTTCTTTAAATGTAGGAGCTCCTACAGGAATAATCATAAACTCTTGAAAATCAATTAGATTATCAGCATGTACGCCACCATTAATAATATTCATCATTGGAGTCGGAAGAATATGCGCTTGTGTACCGCCAATATAACGATATAAGGGCAAACGCAATGATTCTGCTGCAGCTTTTGCAACGGCCAACGAAACGCCAAGAATAGCATTAGCACCCAAACGCGCTTTATTTCTTGTCCCATCCAAGGCTATCATCGCTTTATCAATAGCTAGTTGGTTTCTTGCATCTCGTCCACCAAGTTCCTCAAAAATTTCCCCATTTATTGCAGCAACTGCTTTTTCAACTCCTTTACCTTGATAGCGCATGCTGCCATCACGTAGTTCCATAGCTTCATGGGTACCCGTTGATGCTCCTGCAGGAACACTAGCACGACCAAAAGCTCCATTTTCCAAACGAACATCGACTTCTACTGTTGGATTACCTCGGCTATCAAGTACTTCACGCCCAATAATATCGATAATCATAGTCATATGCGCCCCCTATCCAACAAAAGATTTATTTTAAACTTCATAGCGATAAAGCATTCTCTATAATTGTATGTTCAATTTATTTTTTTCGACACACTGTCAAATTCCATTAAAGTCTCAAGTAATTTTTGCAAATTATCAATCTTAACCATATTAGGTCCATCAGAAGGAGCATTATCTGGATCTTGATGTGTTTCTAAAAAAATACCCGCAACTCCAACAGCGCAAGCAGCACGTGCCAAAACTTCAACAAATTGACGTTGCCCACCAGATGAATCTCCTTGACCACCTGGCTCCTGCACAGAATGCGTTGCATCAAAAATAACAGGAGCCCCCAATGACCGTAAAATAGGCAAGGAACGCATATCAGAAATCAGTCGATTATAACCAAATGAAGTGCCACGTTCACACAACATAACATTAAGATTGCCGCTTTGAGTGATTTTCTTTAAAACACTCTCCATATCCCATGGAGCCAAAAATTGACCTTTTTTAATATTGATAATACATCCCGTTTTGGCTGCAGCTACCAAAAGATCTGTTTGACGACATAAAAAAGCGGGTATTTGTAAAACATCTACTGCTGAAGCAATAACCCTACATTGCTCTTCTGTATGCACATCAGTCAATACCGGACAGCCAAACTCCTTCTTTATATCAGAAAAAATAGCCATTGCTTTTTCAAGACCAACACCACGTGCCGCATTAAGAGAGGTTCTATTGGCTTTGTCGTAACTGGATTTATAAACAAATCCAATACCTACTTGATCAGCAATTGTTTTAATCCGACCAGCCATTTCAAAAGCATGATCTCGGCTTTCCATCTGACATGGACCCGCGATTAATGAAAGAGGCGCTTTATTTGAAAAAATAACATTTCCAACTTGTACAATAGCATTTGGTTTAAACACATTATACTCCTCAAAAAATAACTAAATTTATAAACTAAACTAATCTACTTTGTTCTATAGCGGCTTCAATAAAAGAAGAAAAAAGTGGATGCGGATCAAAAGGACGTGATTTTAATTCTGGATGATATTGTACACCAATAAACCATGGATGATTTGCATATTCTATCGCTTCTGGCAAAATACCATCTGGGGACATACCAGAAAAAATCAAACCACATTTTTCCAGCTTGTCTTTATAATCAATATTGACTTCATAGCGATGACGATGCCGCTCATAAATTTTTGTCACCCCATAAATTTTAGCAATATGACTATCTTTTTTTAGTTCGGCTGCAAAAGCACCAAGACGCATTGTGCCACCAAGATTTTCATACTGTGTACGTTTTTCAAGAATATCTCCTTTGAGCCATTCTGTCATTAAGCCTACAACTGGATTTTTTGTCTCACAAAATTCACTTGATGAAGCATTCTCAATATATGCAATATTGCGTGCAGCCTCTATACAAGCCAACTGCATTCCTAAACAAATACCTAAAAACGGAATTTTACGCTCCCGAGCAAATTGAATTGCTTTAATTTTACCCTCTGCACCGCGAGCTCCAAAAGCACCAGGCACCAAAATTCCGTGAACTTTTTGTAAATAAGACGCAGGATTTTCCTTTTCAAAAAGCTCTGCTTCAATCCATTCAATATTAGCTTTCACTTTATTGGCTAATCCGCCATGCGCAACAGCTTCCGTGAGAGATTTATATGCATCTTTCAAACCAGTATATTTTCCAACAATTGCAACCACCACCTCTCCTTCAGGATGGTGAATTCGATGTGTAATATCTTTCCAACGATCCATTTTAGGCTTAGGCGCTGGATCAATACCAAATGCAGCAAGAACTTCTGAATCTAGACCCTCTCTATGATAGGCCATAGGAACATCATAAATTGTTGGCATATCAAGTGCCTGAATAACCGCACTTGGACGAACATTGCAAAAAAGTGATAATTTGAATCGCTCTGTTTCTGGTATAGGTCTATCCGCGCGCACCAGCAAAACATCAGGAGCAATACCAATTGACTGTAACTCTTTGACCGAATGCTGTGTAGGCTTTGTTTTTAATTCACCCGCTGAAGAAATATAAGGCATCAATGTAAGATGTACATAAACAACACTTTTTCTTGGCAATTCATTTTGAAGCTGACGAATCGCTTCAAGAAAAGGCATTGCTTCAATATCACCAACAGTACCACCTATTTCACATATAACAAAATCAAATTCTTCATTCCCCGTCGTAATGAATCTCTTAATTTCATCAGTAACATGAGGAATGACCTGAACTGTTGCTCCTAAATAATCACCGCGTCGTTCTCGTTCAATAATATTGCGATAAATACGACCTGTTGTGATATTGTCTTCTTTATTTGCAGAACAGCCAGTAAAGCGCTCATAATGACCAAGATCAAGATCGGTCTCAGCACCGTCATCGGTTACAAACACTTCACCGTGTTGATAAGGTGACATCGTACCTGGATCAACATTCAAATAAGGGTCAAGCTTGCGAAGACGTACATGATACCCGCGCGCTTGCAATAATGCGGCTAAAGCCGCCGCTGTGATGCCTTTCCCAAGAGAAGAGACTACACCACCAGTAATAAAAACATAATACACCATGGGCTTATGGTGATAAGCAGTTTATGATGATTTTTCCAGAAAAAAAATGCAAAAAAACAATTTTTCTTCACAAAAATAAAAAAGGTGAAAATCACCTTTTTAAAAAGCTATTTTGTACTATCGTCAGGAATTGGACTTTCAGGAAGTGATGGGACTGGATTTTCAGTTACTGGAACAGCAGGATCGTTTTGTTCGGTAGAAACCGTACCGCCGCCCAGCTGCTCAAGAATAGAAGGCTGAGAACTACTTTCCGATGAAGGTATACCCTCTGAAATTCCTTTATTTATTGAATTTTGTTCTGTATCAATCCTCTTGAGAATATCAGAATTGGAGTTTGATAAATTCCCAACCACTATAAGTCCAATGGATATTACAAAAAAACAGAATGCTAAGATAGCTGTCAAACGCGTTAACGCGTTTTTAGCGCCACGAGTTCTCATAAGTCCTGAACCACTACTAACGCCAAGTCCGCCGCCCTCTGAAGGTTGGATCAACACAACACCAACTAAAGCAATGACAACTAAAAAATGAATAACAATGAGTACTGTTTGCATAAATCCTGCTCTTTATAATAACTATTTATAGCTATTTACACGTAAACTATACAGAATCCAAGGAAAAACCAATGTTCCGTCGTTATAATTTACGATAAACATCGCAAATAGTTAAAAAATCAATTGCTTTTAGGCTTGCTTTCCCTACAAGAGCACCATTAACGTCGGCAGTACTCAAAATCTCAAATGCATTGGATGCCTTGACTGACCCACCATAAAGTAAGCGGATATCGCTCCCATGACTACCAAAGCGAGAGCGCACTTGATGACGAATAAAATTATGTACTTCTGCAATATCCGCCGAAGTAGCTGCATTACCTGTACCTATAGCCCACACAGGTTCATAAGCAATAATTACATTCTGCGATGTAGCACCATCTGGTAAAGATTCCTCAAGCTGTTGCGTAAGGACATCTAACATTTTATTACTTCTACGCTCCTCCAATGTTTCACCAACACAAACAAGCGCTATAAGACCTGCTCGCCACGCCGCTTTCACTTTAGCACAAACAATTGCATTACTTTCATGATAAGCTATGCGACGTTCTGAATGTCCAATAATGACATGGCTTGCCCCCGCCTCTTTGAGCATAAAAGACGAAATATCTCCAGTATAAGAGCCACTATCATCAAAATGACAATTTTGCCCACCTAAGAGGAGATTTTCATTGCCCAGTATATCAAAGGCACGTGATAAAAGCGTTGCTGGAACACAAATAAGAGCTTCCAATAAACGACCTAAATCAGAGCTAATCCCAGCAGCAATAGCGCGTAATTCCCCAAGAGATTCACCGGTTCCCTTCATTTTCCAATTTCCAGCGATCAAAGGCTTAACATTTGAAGACATATTTTTACCTCAAAAGCTATTATGACAATTTTTTATCTTTAGTAACAAATAAAAAAACGAAAGCAAGTCTTTAAGACTTGCATCTTATGCGTCTTTATTGCAAATTTCATCACTGCTTTGATAATAATTGTAACAGCAAACGGGATTGAAAGATGCTTGACATCATAAGAAATGCCACAAATTCCTGGATCGCCAGATTTTTTCTTGTAATTTTGCTCTTATGCTTCGTCTTGTTATGGGGCATACCGCAATTACACACAAAAAGTGAAAGAGATCTTATAACTGCTGGAAAATCCACAGCAACAGTCGACGATTATTATCTTGCACTCACTGATCACAGCTCACGCTTAGCATTTGCTTATCATCTTGGACGCATGTTTACACCAAATGAAATGCAGGAATATAGAATACCTGCTTTTGTTTTTAGTCAGCTACAACAAAATGTATTATTTGATGAACAGGCACGAAAAATGAAAATTAGCCTTTCAAAAGACGCTATAGCTTATCGAATGAGCACTGATAATATGTTTCAGATAAATGGAAATTTTAACAAAAATTTATTTCTTAACTATCTGCAGCAATTACATATCAGCGAAAACAATTTCCTTAATTATTATGCTAAAAATGAAAAGCGTAATCAGTTAGTTTTAGCGTCTTTATCTGGTATGAAGGCACCAGATACCTTTTATAAAGCACTTGCTCGTTATCGTGAAGAAACGCGTACCGCGGATTATATAGTTATAGATCTTAAAGGAAAAGAAGAAATTTCTGCCCCAAATCACGACGTATTGCAAGAATGGTTTGAGACTCATAAGGATGAGTTTCGTACTCCAGAATATCGTACTGTTTCTTTCCTATCTATGAAACTTTCTGAATTTTTAAAGCCAAATGATATTTCAGTAGATGAAGCTAAAGCTTATTATGCACAAAATTCTTCACGCTTTATAACTCCTGAAAAACGTACTATTGAAGAGTTGCGCTTTCCTACACGTGAAGCTGCTGATAAGGCGGCAAAAAAGATAGCTGATGGATTAAGTTTTGATGATTTGGTTAAAGCTGAAAAAAAGAAGCTCGATGATATTACAAAAGGTCCTTTAGCAGAAAATGAACTTCCTAATCACTTAGCATCTGAGGTTTTTGAACTTAAGCTAGGACAAGTCAGCGATGTGATCAATGATTTACAAGGACCTGTAATCATTCGAGTTACACATATTGCAGCTCCAAGCCCCATTCCCTTTGAAAACGTTAAAAATGATATTCGTCAAAAACTTGCTCAAAGCCTTGCAGAAGATGATATACGAAACAATTATACAGAAATTGAAAATGCTCGCTTTGAAGGAGCTTCCTTTAAAGAGCTTGCTAACCAATATAAATTGTCTCTGCAAACTATCACTCTTGATAAAACAGGAAAAACCATTGAAGGAAAAACGCTTACGGATTTACCCCAAAAAGACGTCTTATTAAACTCCATCTATCAAACAAGCGAAGGAACTGATCTTGATCCCCTCATTCTTCAAGAAGGTGGATATCTTTGGTATAAAGTAGATAAAATCATACCATCTCGTTACAAAACTCTCCAAGAAGCTAAGCAGGATGCTATTGCACAGTGGAAAAGTGGAGAAATCCAACAGATTCTTGATGAAAAAGCCCAAAATTCTCTCAAACAGCTCAATGAAGGAAAGAGCTTTGTTTCTCTTGCGCATGAACTTGGAATCACTCAGAAAACGACAAAAGCCTTGCGTCGCCAAGATTCATCTGAATTTTTTGGATCTGAAGGCATCAAAGCGTTATTTTCTAGTTCTAAAAATCATTATGGTATAGTAAAAGGCTCAGATGCAACAAACCGTATCATTTATCAAGTAAAGACAGTGACAATACCTAATATCACTGCCCACACCCTTTCGCACGATATCCGTACCAATTTAGATATACAGATAAGAGAAGATCTTAGATTGGAAATGTTAAAGGCTGCCAATAAGGAATATCCTTTGAATATTAACAGCAATAATTATAATAGAATTTTCAATGCTTTTCAGTAACATGTTATAAGAAAGTTTAAGAGAAATTATTTTAACAATTATAATCATACTTCTAGACATTAATAATAGCAGTAAAGTGCGATTTTTGCTAATGTTGAGATGATTAACGTCTGTATAAATATCCAGATATTCTGCAAATTCTAAGAAGATCGTGCACAAAATTTTGAAAACAAGTTCTACAATATATTATCAAAAATAACGCTATCCACGAAAGTAATCCTTTTGATATTATACTGTGATAAAAAGTATTATCTCTTGTAGTTTAATTAACAGTCTACCACAACATTCATCAACAAATATAAACTTATATTGTCAATAAATAGAGAGACTTTTCTCTCCAAAAAAATAGTTAATATAGTACATAAATTTTATTTTATGTTACTGTGTTTTTCGAAACTTTCATTAATGCATAATACTAAGAAAAATGACAAAAAATGAAGAAATACATGGAGTTTTTATTAATATCATAAATTCAACTTTAATAATCTTTTAAATTATACCCATCAATTTATCTAGATTCATAAGTCAATTTTATTCCAATGTAGGAAATATATCCATATTTTATTGATTTTTCTATTTTCAGGAACAATCTTTTTCCTTATATTTTCGGAAAAGTCCTACTCATCGCCGCTTTTGTGATTAACCAATAGCGATGAAGTAACGATAGAGTTGCATTTTTCTGAAAAACTTCTTCCCCTAATTGTGTCGCTTTTTGAAGAGATTCTGGTATAATTGCCAACGGAAGAAATGCTGGTATAAGCGCTTTAGGCAAAGTATTAAGATGCTCATAAAACTTAATATAATGATCTCGCGATAACGCTACCATAGCTTCAATGATACAGCGTTTTTGCTCTTCATTAATACGATTAAACTCTAAGTCTTCTCTATCTACTCCTAGAGCTTGTAGCATATCAACAGGAAAATAATATTGATATCGTGATCTCATAAATGATAAAAGACGCAATACACCGCTTAATCCCTGAGCGATTCCCCCATGTTTACAGGCATCTGTAAAATTTTGTGCACTATCAGAATCTAATATCTGACAAGAAAGCTGTAAAATTATACTCACTGTCTTACTACAATAGGCTTCAAGATCGACAATAGTTGCTATTGGATCTTGATAAAGATCTAAAATCTGCGCATCACAATAACGTAACAGCGCTGCCTTGGGTAAATTGAAGGAAGTAATTGCTGTAAATAAATCATTCAAGATTGGATTGCTTTTATTATTTTGCACTTCATCATTAGCGATAGAATCATACCACCAGCGTAATCTCATCTCACCAATAAGCGGATCATGAACACTTTCACGAACACGAACAATTTCTACGTTAAAAGCATAAAGAGCAGCCAATGCTCTGCGCTTCTCTTTAGGAGCAAATAAAACCGATATATAACGATCTCGATCTGTAGCACGTAAAATATCTAAACTGTAAGGAAGATAGCTTATCATTCTACTGCAAACAATAATGCAGCAACTGCACGATCTTCGGCTAACAGAACATTAAATGTACGCACTGCTGCTCCCGTACTCATTGTATCTGATGAAATGCTCTTTTCCTTTAAAAGTACTCGTAATTTTTCAGGTAATTGTAGTAATTCAGCTCCAGTACCTACTAAAAAAACCTCAATCTCATCTGCTTCTTCCAAAACGCGAGATATATCCCCTTGAGTAGGAATAGGCGCTACCATATCAATACCGTAAATACCTGATGGTACACAAATAATAGAACCTTTATGAGACATATCAGCGAAACGAAAACCACCATTTCCATAAGCATCAATAGGGGCACGCCCTGGAAAATGAGCCTCACGGATTTGAATTGCATGAAACATATTTAAGTGTCCTTTATTTTTGAAAACCCAATTGCGTCTTTCTTATCCCCCTAAAAGTCACCAAAAAACCAATAACAAACGATTAATATATTGATCTTAACCAATATAGCAATATTGATACAAAATCTTTCACCCCCCAAATACCGTTCTAATAATACAAAAGACAACATATAAAAATTATTATTTCAGACAGTATGAAGAAAGTCTACAATGAACACGATTAAATGTTATGTTCATCTATGAACATATCCTATCTAATCTAAAAAGGAGAATTGATTTTAGATAAACAAGCAATAAATGTTATCTATCGTACGGAACAGTGATATTATTTTAAACTCAAAGAGTGTCAAAAATTGTTGTAATACTCCTAAAATGAAACAACTCTTTTAAAAGTAATCCTACAGAAATAAACAAAAATTATGACACTGTTTATAGACTATATAAAACCATTCACCTAAAACAATGGCTTCTATAGAAAAATCAACCATCTTTTATAAAGTTAGCAGCTTATATAAATATATTTTGTTAGATAATGAACCTGTGATCAGGTTAATACACCTTGTCAAACATTCAATAAATAAGCAACAACATTTTATGGTTAATCTTCTTTTGGTGCAGCTTCTTTCTCGTTAGATGCACTTATATCTTCCTTCATTGTAACTTTGGACTTTTTCTGTTCTTTTATTTTAGAGTTAGATTTTAATTTTTTTTCCGGAATTGGTTTACCTTTAACACGAACATCAGTCAATGTAGAATGGATAACACGAATATGCATACCATCACCAACTTCAACCTCTAATTCACCGCTTTCATCATAAACCTTTGTAACTTTACCGATAATACCGCCACCCGTTATAACTGTGTCACCGCGGCGTACAGCATTAAGCATTTCTTGCCTCTTTTTCATTTGCACACGTTGTGGGCGAATGATAAAAAAATACATAATTACAAAAATCAGAATAAAAGGAACAAATGTAACAAGTGATCCCCCATTAGAAACACCGCCTGCAGCTTGAGCATAAGCGTTGGTAATAAACATTTTGATCTCCTATAGATTAAGCTCTAATATTTCCTACTCTACTAAAATAAGCTTCTCACTCGAAAGAAAAAAGCCTTTTTTAGAATTATCGTGACATAGCGATAACCACACGGCTGTAGCCATAGCCTTATTAAGAAGCAATAAATCCTTAAAAAATAGAAGGCAACGGACAAAAACCTTTAAAGAATAAATTTATTGTTATTATATATAACGCAAAACTATTTTTTACCTTTCCAATTTTAATCAATAAATCACCGCTATAACACTTATCAAATTTTTACCCCAGATTATAAATATTATAAACTCAATTCATCTATTACTTTTATGATCCATCATTCATTAATTTTCTAAATACTCATTTGGATCGACAGGTACAGTATTTTTGCGTACTTCAAAATAAACACGTGGCGTTTTAACATTTCCTGAAATACCAGATTTAGCAATTTCATCGCCACGCCGTATTCTTTGTCCTTTGTCAACAACGAGCTTACTGTTATGCCCGTAAATAGTGATAATATTATTTTCATGCCGAATCATGACAACATTGCCGAGCTCTTTTAACCCATCACTCGCATAGATAACAATACCATTTTCTGCTGCCTTTACCGATGATCCTTCAGGTGCAGCAATATCTATTCCTCGATTAGTTGCCGTTCCCTTTTTTTGGCCAAATCTGCTTAATAAACGCCCTCTTACCGGCCAACGCATTCTAGAAATCCCTGTAGCTTGCGGGGTATGTGTATTATTATCTCCATTCATCATTTTATCTGAAGAATTAGCTCCACGATTTGACACTATCGTCTGTCTAGAAGACTTTTTCTCAATACTTGATCTGTTAACTTTTGCAGAAGGTATAGCTGTTATAGGAGCTGTATATACAGATGAGCCTTTCTTGTGTTTCATGGATGACATAGCCTGAGATTGCACTGAGGATTTTGTTGTAGATGCAAAAGAATTATCATTTTGAGTGTTTAGAGTTTCTACTGTACGCTTATCCGGAATCATGAGCACTTGACCGATATAAATAGAATTATTGTTTATACCATTTGCTAATTTTAATGTGTCAATACTAACTCCTGTTTGCTGCGCAATGCTTAACAGTGTATCCCCGCTTTGGACAATATAGGAGTTTTGTCGAACAACACGAGAATCATTCATTTGTGAACGAGACAGCGTTCCAAGATTGCGTGGTGGTTCCCCCATAATCCGCCCATCAGGAGAAAGTACCCCACCGTGCCTTGAAGAATTATACGGAACATCATTATAAGCCCATGAATTATAACTTGGCTCAGCAGGTGGTAATTCAGTACTTTGTATCACACCATCCGATAGCGCTTGCACGTTAGCAGGCGTAGTTGCTGAAACGTTTGACTGAGTCGAAACTGTACTCTCAGAAAAAATATGAGAGAAACGCTGCGTACCGGAACTACATCCTACAAGCGCTATCATTATCACCCCCAGCACTATCCCTTGAAAGTTATACCTAAGAATATTACCCAAAACTTCTAAATACATAGTTTTGCTCGCTCACCAACACTCAACTTACTTTATTAAAGCTTTTTAGTATTACCTAAGAGTTAAAATTAGATATTCCGCTCAATAAATATCCTGAATAAAATCAATAGAGATTTTTACCATTAAATAGAAAGACAAAATATCTTATTCAACGCCTTAGCTTAAAAAATTAAAGCACTTCCGCAATACCTTCAATAAAAGGTTGATAGCGTACTTGAAACATTTTTGAGCACTGAAATTGGCTACCAGTTTTTACATAACGTGTAACCATCTGCACCCCTTCATCTGGTCCTATAGCTTGAATGAGAATTCCATTTTCAGTTAAAAGTTCTAAGATTTTTTTTGGTTCATCAGAACGTGATGGCCAAATAAGAATGCGATCAAATAATCCAAACCCTGTAACAGTATGGCTTCCATCAATCTGCTGTACAATGATATTTTCAAGTCCCAAATTTTGAAATTTCTGGCGCGCCAAATCGACAAGTGTTTTATAACGATCAACTGTTATCACGCGATCACTCAGACACGCCATCAGGGCAGTACAAAAACCAGAACCTGTACCTATTTCTAAGACACGATGTTGTTTTTTCAACGATAAAGCATAAAGAATCAGAAGCTGCTCTTCCAAACGCTCAATATATTCACCACACTCAATCGGAATAACTTTATTATCATAAGCACTGTTGAGCCAAGGAGCAGTTACAAATTGCTGACGCGGAATTTTTTCAAACGCTGCAAAAAAGCGAACATCATCAATTCCTTTGCTGCGCATCTTCAGGACAAGACCCGCCAGCTCCTCACGAAATTGTAAAATACTCCTTTGCCCCATAATTTTATCAAACTTGCATGGAATAGCTATCTCGCTGTATTCGCAAGCCATTTCTTTTAGAAACGGAAAACCTTGCACTTATACGTCTTACATCTCTCCAATATAAATGCATATCAATTCTCTTTCTGCAAAATTAAGCAGTAATACAACGTATTCCTTTCATATAGGGCTGTAAGACATCTGGGACAATAATTGATCCATCAGCTTGTTGATAATTTTCTAAAATAGCGATAAGACAACGGCCAACCGCTGTACCAGAACCATTCAGGCTATGAACAAAGTGTAATATTTTATCACCTTTTTTACGATACCGAGCGTTCATGCGTCGTCCTTGAAAATCTCCACAAACTGAACAACTGGAAATTTCACGATAACGCCCCTGACCAGGAAGCCAAACTTCAATGTCATAAGTTTTACGTGCAGAAAACCCCATATCACCAGTCGAAAGAACCATCGTACGAAAAGGTAAATCTAGTCGTTTCAACACATTTTCTGCACACTCTGTCATACGTTCTAATTCAATTAAAGACTGTTCCTCAGTGGTAATAGATACCATTTCAACTTTCCAAAATTGGTGTTGACGAAACATACCACGTGTATCACGACCTGCAGATCCTGCTTCTAAACGAAAACAAGGTGCTAGGGCAGAAAAGCGCAACGGCAGATCTGATGCATCAAGAATTTCGTTGTTTACTAAATTAGTTAACGGCACTTCTGCTGTAGAAATAAGCCATCGACCATCTGTTACCTGAAAGAGATCATCAGCAAATTTAGGTAATTGCCCTGCCCCATACACGATCTCATCACGAACAATAAAAGGTCCTGAAACCTCTGTATAACCATGCTCATCAATATGCATATCAAGCATAAATTGGCCTAATGCACGCTCCAACCGTGCCAATGCACCTGAAAGAACTGTAAAGCGTGCGCCCGATAAACGACTCGCCCGTTCAAAATCCATCTGCTTAAGACTTTGACCAAGATCAAAATGTTGCCTTGGTGTAAAATCAAATACCCGAGGTTTACCAAAATGCCGAATGACAACATTATCGCTCTCATCTTTGCCTTCCGGAACATCATCCAATGGAATATTTGGAAGCTCTGAAAGAACCTTCTCAAGGCTTTCAGTTAACCGCTTCTCTTCCGCCATAGCAGAAGAAAGAAAGACTTTAATCTCTTCCACCTCAGCTCTAAGGCATTCAGCCATTTTTTTATCAGATGCAGCTAAAGCCTGCCCTATTTCTTTTGAAGCGGTATTGCGACGCTCCTGTGCAACTTGCACTTTAGAAACATACGACCGACGTTCAAGATCAAGTTCTATTAACTTTTTAGCTTGCGGTTTCATGCCTCTATTTTTAAGCGCTTTATCTAACTTTTCAGGATGTTCACGAATCCACTTAATATCAAGCATAAAAATTCCTTGTTCGTATTATGTCCGTTAAGTTCCTACCACATAAGATATTAATTATGAAGAGGATTTTTCTTCCTTTCTATGTAATAGGCAAGTAAAATTGAGAGCTCGTAAAGAGCTATCGTTGGTAAGGCCACTGCAAACATAGTGACAAAATCTGACGGAGTTACTATCGCTGCAATTATAAAAGAAATAAGCATAGCCCACTTTCGTATGGATACCAACGTATGAGATGTTAAAAGCTCGACTTTCGTTAAAAGACCAATCACAAGTGGAAGTTGAAAAATAAAACCAAAAATCAAAATAAATGATGTCATAAAGCTTAAATAATCAGAAATACGAACTACAAATTCTATTCTTAAATGAACATCTGGAAGAAATTGCTGAGAAAGGCTAAACAAAAGTATTATAGGTGCCAAAAGAGCATAGACAAACGCACCCCCAATAAAAAATAAAACAGGCCCACCAATAAGAAATGGAACTAAAGCCATCCGCTCATTTTTATACAATCCTGGTGCGATAAAACTATATAACTGAAAAGCCGTATAGGGAAATGATAAAATAGCTGCCCCAAAAGCAGCAAGCTTCATTTTCGTTAAAAAAGTTTCCCATACTTGCGTCGATTGTAAACGAATACTTTCAGGATCACCACCTGATATTTTCATTGCCCATTGATAAGGCCATATCAAAAAATTTAAGATATAATCCTTTATAAAAAAGCATATAATAAAAGCTATAAAAAATACAATCAAAGCAGCAATAATCCTCTGACGTAGCTCAATTAAATGTTCTAAAAGCGGCGCCATATTAGCATCAATTTGCTCTTTCTCAGAATTCATAACGTATTTTCTCTACGTTTAGAAATTATAGAAACTCTTCCAGAGTTACGGAGATCAATAGCTTCATTTTTATCATATCCCAAAGTATCTTTGTCTTTTCCTAATTTATGATGAGTTATGTCTACATCAAAACTGTTATTCATATCCTCCACCGCGTCGTGGACTGGATTTAAAATCTCTGTTAATTCCTTACGTGGGTTAATATCTCTGATCTCTGATAATGTTTTTTGCAAACTGTTGAGCTCAGCTTGTTTCATTGCATCATCAAATTGATGGCGAAATTCATTCGTTGTTGAACGGATATAGGCTATCGCCTTAGCCATTGCTTTCAACATTTTTGGTAAATCTTTTGGCCCAACGATAACAATAAGAACAAGTAAAATTACAAAAAACTCTGATCCATCAATCCCAAACACTACTCACGCCCATTTCTTTATTTTTAAAATAATGCACAATTATTATTGCTATTGTTGCATTTTATTACTTTACATGCTGTTTTTTAACAATAAACATCTCATCTATTTTAGAGAAGAAGACTTTTTTCTACGTGCTGTTGTACGCTTTTCCGATAACGGTTGAGACTGTTGAGATTCAACATCAATTGTTTTGGAATAATCATCCATTTCAAGCTTATCCTCAGCACTACTTTCGTCTTCCTGCATATTTTTTTTAAAAGCTTTAATACCCTTAGCAATGTCACCCATTAATTCAGAAACTTTACCACGCCCAAAAAGCACAAAGATAACCAATAGAATTACAATTAAATGTGTTGGTGAAAAAATATTACCCATTACTCTCTCTCTATGCGTTTACGTTTGACTTCATCCGCTTATATTTAACTTGTAAGAAATATAGCAAATACAACCCTAAGCTTATTTGTACATTTATTCTTTAGTTAAAGGCAATTACACGTTTTTTCTTGCAAATTAATTTTTAATCTGTCTCCGCTTTTTCAGTGCATTACAATAAATTTAAATAAGACAACAATGACAGACTTATTTATAAAAATTTATATAAAAGCTAAAAGATTTGAAAATTCTTCTCTTAGATCAGTCTCATCTGATTTATCAAATTGCAAAACTTTGGTGCAAGCACTATATGCGCGTTCCAATGATTTTCCTTTTAAAAATGAAGCCGCATGTGCAACAGCAAGCATCTCTTCCAAATTACCATTACAATGAAGAACAATATCACAGCCTGCCGCAAAAATTTTACGCGTTAAATCTGATAAACTTACTGAGAATGTACTCCCTGAAAGAGCTTTCATTGACACATCATCTGACATTAAAAGACCATCAAAACCTATATTTTTACGAATAACATCTTCAATAACTCTCTTAGAAAGCGTTGCAGGAAGCGTATTATCAATTGCTTCATAAACAATATGAGCAGTCATCGCAGCTGGCAAATCAGCCAAATTTTTAAATGGGAAAAAATCATATTTTTCTAAGATATTAAATGGCACATCGACACGTGTTAACTCTAAATGAGTATCAGAAAATGCCCTACCATGTCCAGGAATATGTTTCATCACTGGTAAAACACCCCCATCCAAAAGACCCCTAGCAGCGGCGCGCCCTAAAGCTGTAACTGCTTCTCGCTCTTGTGCATAAGCACGCGTTCCAATAATATCATGTGCTCCTACCACTGGTATATCTAAAACAGGAAGACAATTGGCATTTATGCCAAACTTCATTAAATCAAAAGCATGAAGCCGAGACATGATCCATGCAGCACGAATTCCCTTATCTTGATCCTTTTTATAAAGTTTCCCCAGAACTTCCGCTGCTGGATAACGAGGAGCCAAAGGTGGAAGCAGACGTTGTACCTTCCCACCTTCCTGATCAATAAAAATAAAAATATCATCACGCTCACTTACATCGCGTAAAGACGTAGTAAGAGCCTTGACATCAGATTCCGTACCAATATTACGTGCAAATAAAATAAAAGCCCAAGGTCGATGCTCAATAATGAACGCTTTTTCATCATCTCTTAGAAAAAAACCAGAAATACCAGTAATCATCGCTTTTATTTCTGACATTATTGTAATACCTTGCTGTTTATGCTTCAATATTGTTAGTTTAATTGAGATAGCTCGTACACCTTACATCAATTTTTAAAAGCTATATTGCGATAACAAATAAAATAACCTCATCATTTATCATATATTTGTGCTCCGATTAGTAAAAATCTGTTTGCACATTAACACATATTTTTGGCAATGTTTTTTACAAGAGTATACTAATTTTCTTAAAATAAGGAAATAATAAGTTCAAAATATTTTATATAAAATATTAAAAATTCATAATTTTTCAAATAGTTGATAAGTTTATTAAATGTGTTAATTTAATTTATAATTTACAACTGATTTCAGTGTTTCTATGGTTAATTTTATCTTACACGCTCTCTTTAAAGCAACAACAATAAAAAAAACTCTATAAAAACTATTACTGTACAATATACATAATGAGAACATTTTTTTATTGCCTCACAGATCGTTGTTTAGTTAATAGGATCTCATTTTTAGAACTATGACCTAGAGAAATTTAAGCAATATTGTTTTGAATACAGGTGATCATCTCTAATTTGTAGATGCCTTATTTTATTATAATAAATGAAGATGTTTCTATGAATCAGCGAATGTTTTTTTGCATATTGTACAGTTCAATCAAATTACTTAGAAGCATATCACAATTATTCATTGGTTAATGAATTCGTATAGTACCTCTTCAAGATCACTTTCTTATTTAAAAAATACCACGATAGATAGTATTTAGTCATATCAACAGTTTCTTATTTTATAAGATAGAATTTCTCTTTTAACTAATTCAACCAAAATCATCCTCATTTTGCCACTATCCAACAGTGTCTTAATTTTCCTTTGTATTGAAAAAACAATATCTATATTATTAATAGCCATTATTGTTTTTAGTTTGCAATTTGTAGATTTTTATTTTTTTGCTTTATAATAATTTGGCTTTTTAGATATAGTGAACTCATCATCCCTTACAGATAAAAAATTTGCATATTTTAAGTTAGTTAAAGAAGCTTTCTCAGCTTCTTTTCAAAGACATGCAATGAAGAAAAAATAACAATTAGCGCACACATGTAAGTGATAAAAAAGTAAATATTTTTTAGTTACTTTATGAAATATTTCAGAAGCTCATCCTACTAATTTAATTTAGAAAAATTGTTAAAGGTTCTATTTATATGACTAATTAAATCACATTGTAATTGCAATAACTTGCATAACCTAGCCACAATATACAAAGATAAAAACTACTTTGATAAAGAGTTTTTAAACTTCATAGGAAATATTCCGCAGACTAGTCTAAGAATTGTACACTGTGGTAAAAACTAAACGATAAAAAACACCTATAACTGCCTACATTATATGAAATTACTTAAAGGTTTTTAGAAGAAACTCCAACTTTAGGCGTAAAAACCTCTCCCACAAAAAAGATGGATTTTAAGTTTATGCAAAAGAAAGCAGTAAATAATGTTTAACTATCACAAATTTATTATTCTAATCAATTAATATAATAGGCAAAGTCAGTGGCTTCACAAAATTCTTCTTTAGAGTGATCTTCACCTTTTTATAAAAAAGTGATCCTCCAAAATCATGATATCTCGTGTCATAATGCGTTATGATAAAAGGTATAGACGTAAAATAACAGTATCCAATGGAAAAAAATATTTCATATGACCAACACAAAATGTTTCTGAATCAGTTAAATGATTCTGAAAACAGTATAGGCTCCCCTAAAAATGAAAGAGAAAATCTACCTTTTCTCTCTAATATTATATGGGACAATGCCAACCAAGGAAAAAATGAAAACCAGCTCAATGGATCAAAATTGATACAAGAATTTGTGAAACACCTTCCTCATAAACCAGGTGTTTATCGCATGTTTGATGAGAATGGTGATGTTCTATACGTTGGCAAAGCACGTAATATAAAAAAACGCGTTTCAAACTATGCCCGTGAACAGGGACACAGTAACCGTATTGCCAGCATGATTCGTGCAACATATCATATGGAATTTGTCATCACCCACACAGAAACAGAAGCGTTACTTTTAGAAGCTAATCTCATTAAAAGGTTAAATCCACGTTTTAATGTGTTAATGCGTGATGATAAAAGCTTTCCTTATATCGTTATTACCGATGATCATCGATCACCCGCACTTTACAAACACCGCGGTGCCCGAACACGAAAAGCACATTATTTTGGTCCTTTTGCTTCTTCAAGTGCTGTGACACAAACAATCAATGTTTTACAACGCGCCTTTTTATTACGCACCTGTACTGACTCAGTTCTTGAAAATCGTACACGCCCCTGTTTGCTTTATCAAATCAAGCGATGTTCTGCACCCTGTACAAATAAAATTAAGGACAGAGACTATATGGAGCTAGTTAAAAATGCAAAAGCGTTTCTCTCAGGGAAAAGCCAATCAATCAAAAACGATATGGTAAAAGCTATGAATAAAGCTGCAGAAAATCTTGATTTTGAACAAGCTGCTGCCTATCGTGACCGTTTATCAGCTCTATCTCACGTACAGAGCCACCAAGATATTAATCCTCAAACAGTAGAAGAAGCAGATGTATTTGCAATTGTACAACGAGAGGGAATCACCTGTATTCAAGTATTCTTTTTTCGTATGAAGCAAAACTGGGGAAACCGAGCCTATTTTCCTAAGGCGGATTCATCCTTTTCCAGTGCTGAAATTCTAGCAAGTTTTCTTGCTCAATTCTACGATAATAAGCCTATTCCAAAACTTATCCTTTTATCTGAATCAATTGAGGAAAAAACACTTCTTACAGAAGCATTCAGCCTAAAAGCAAATCGTAAAATATTCCTATCTTTACCAAAACAAGGAGAGCGCAAAGCTCTTGTTAATCATGCCTATACCAATGCTTATGAAGCGCTTGGACGCAAGCTTGCTGAAACAGCTACACAGACAAAACTGCTTAAAAGCATTGCTGAACTATTCAAATTACCTCATACTCCATATCGAATAGAAGTCTATGATAATTCCCACATTATGGGAACAAATGCAGTAGGTGCAATGATTGTTGTAGGTCAAACGGGATTTATAAAAAGTCAATATCGCAAATTTAACATTCGCTCAACTGATATCACGCCTGGAGATGATTTTGGTATGATGAAAGAAGTCATTAAACGAAGATTTTCACGCCTTATAAAAGAGCATGGACGGCCTAATAAAAGCAACGACATAAAAAATAAAGGTGATGATTCTTTTCCTATTTGGCCTGATCTGATGTTAATCGATGGTGGTGAAGGACAAATAAACAGTGTTCACACGGTATTATCTGGATTAGGACTAGACGATTTCATCAAAATCGTTGGGATCGCCAAAGGTGCCGACCGTGGAGCAGGACGTGAACGTTTTTTTATAAAAGGTCAACCATCCTTTACACTTCCTCCGCGTGACCCTACCCTTTATTTCTTACAGCGTCTGCGCGATGAAGCTCACCGTTTTGCAATTGGAACTCACAGAGTAAAACGAAAAAAAGAAGCATTCAACAATCCGCTTAATGAAATCAAAAATATTGGCCCAACAAGAAAGCGAGCACTCCTTCATCATTTTGGAAGTGCCAAAGCTGTTGCTGGGGCTTCCGTCGAAGATTTAACAAAAGTTACAGGAATTTCTTCCGCGATTGCACAAAAAATTTACAACCATTTTAATGAAAAATAGGACTTGTTTCATAATCTTTGCCTTGTTACGTTTATAAAATAAATTGTCTTTCACAAAGAACTGAAAATAGCTCTATGAAAAATCATACTTTTTCTTTTCCTAATATTCTGACTTATGCTCGGATTGTTGCAGTTCCAATGGTTGTTGCGTGCTTTTTTTTAGAAGGACGGCTACAATCAAGCGATATCACACGTTGGGTTGCTGTTTCCATTTTTGTGATTGCATCCATTACTGATTTTTTTGACGGATATCTTGCCCGTATTTGGGAACAAACATCCAATATCGGTCGCATGTTAGATCCAATTGCAGATAAACTTCTCGTATCTGCTTGCTTACTACTGCTTGCCGCAGACAGCACTATTGCTGGGTGGACACTGTGGGCAGCCATTATTATTCTTTGCCGAGAAATTCTTGTGTCAGGATTACGTGAATATTTAGCTGAATTAAAAGTAAGTGTTCCTGTCTCTCGTCTTGCAAAATGGAAAACTTTTGTACAAATGGTAGCTATTATCTTTCTTTTAGCAGGACCAGCTGGCAACAAAATTATCCCTTACACAATAGAGTTTGGGATCACTATGTTGTGGATTGCAGCTCTTCTCACATTATGGACAGGATGGGATTATTTTCGTGCAGGATTAAAACATGTTATCACATAAAAGAATGATCTCCACGCACTTTTAAAGCATTTTATAACTTTTTTAAAAAATCCCGAAACACACTGCTCGGGATTTTCTGCTTTTTATTCTATTTCTGTCAACCAACAATTTCCATCTCGGAAAACCAGAAAGCAATTTCTATTTTTGCAGTTTCAGAACTATCTGAACCATGAACAGAATTTTCGCCAATCGACAAAGCGTGTATTTTACGAATTGTCCCTTCCTTTGCATTCATAGGATTTGTATCACCCATCACTTCACGGTTTTTTGCTATTGCATTTTCACCTTCTAAAACTTGCACAATAGTTGGACCAGAAGACATAAACTCAACCAATTCGCTAAAAAATGGACGTTCTTTATGAACAGCATAAAATTTTTCAGCTTCGCGTTGGTTCATCCATACACGCTTAGAAGCTACAACACGTAACCCTGTATCCTCGAGCATTTTGGTAATTGCTCCTGTCAAATTACGACGTGTTGCATCCGGTTTAATCATTGAAAAAGTACGTTCTACAGCCATTTGATCACCTTTATTTATAATAATCTGGCCGTTCTATAGCGAGCAGGCAACCTCTTGCCAAGTAATTAGAACAAAAAATCCGCACTAATTTTAAAAAGTATAGAAATTATAGAGAAAATCTCAATCAGAATCACCAATCCAACACTATGATTATTGGCCTATCGTAGTCAGATCAATACACCTTCTGCAAAACAATATTACATCCTTTATCTTATCCCAAAGTTTTAAAACAAAAAATGTAGTATAAATAAACTCTCCCCGTACAAACAGAACTTACCTCCCCAAAATGCTTTCCAAATACTGTGAGCTTAAGCCCCCTAATCAATTACACATTAAGCTTTAACAAAAAACAAGCATTAAAAACTATAGCGTACGCCCAAAATACCTTGAAGTGACTGTTTAATTTTATGACCTTTTGCATAATTAGCTTCCACATAAAACGATAATTTATCATTTATAAAGCTACTTAAACCAATTCCTAATTTGCCCGCATTTCCAGATAAGTCTGTGATAAATTTATGCTCTTTATTGATCGTCGTGTGATTTTTATCTATATTCTCACGTAACCACGCTCCCGTAATATAAGCCATTGATGGAGTATTTGAACCCGATCCAAATTCATACCCTATAGATAACCCAACCTCACTACGCAACGAAGTCGATCGACCCATATTACCTATCATTCTATTAGAAAGCTTTATTTCCTTCCCATCAACTTGCAGCCAAGTTAATTGAGCATAAGGCTGCATCCAACTGCTCTCTGCCATCTTAAAGCGATAACCCGTTTCAAAGGATGTACCCACTGCCCACTGATTATAATCACCTTTAATAGCCGAACCATTCGTTGAAACAGCCTGAAGATTATTTTGATAATAATTATATTTTATAACACCATCTAAATACCATCCACTGTGATCAAAATACGTTACATAAGTCCCTATACTATAACTTTTTATACCACTTGTACCACCTCGTGCATGAGCAACACGTGCCTGATCATAACTACCAAAACCACCAATATAAAGCTCTCCACTTATCAGTTCACTTAAACCATTAATACCTAACACGACTCCCGTCTGCTCAAGCTTGAAATCTGTATGAGCTGTCGCAATATGTTCTTTATGCTTGATCGCTTGTGTCCACAAAGCAGAATTTTTCTTACTTCCGCTTAAAACTCCTCTCCCAGCACGAACAGCTTGTAGCTCATTACCAAAAATAAGACCAGGATTCACAGACATAGATAACACCGCATCCGTAGAGGGAGTTGTTAAAAAGCCAGACCCCTGAATCTCCTGCTTTGCTTGTGAAAGACGTTGATCCTGATCATCTGAACGCTTCACAACTTGATCAAATAAAGATGTAGGAACTGGTGGCCGTTTTGAATTTGAAGACTGAGAGCGACTATCCACACCCGATGCTTCATGAACTTGATCTCTCAGAGGTAAAATAATAGGAGGAACAGGAGGTATCTGCTCCAAATCAGGATATTTATAACCACCGTTTATATGTGACGCTTCATCAGTCTGACCTTCCGAAGAAAGAGAAATCATAGAAACAGAAGGATGCTGATCTTCTTTTAAATGCCGTGGAGGACGCTTCTTCTGTGTTGACGTGTTACCGTATGCACCACTGTTGTTATTTTTTTCCTGAGAACGAGAAGGTGATTTTCTACGAGATCCCTCACTCTTACCTGCACCAGAAAGAACAGTAGGAAGACTTCTCTCTCCTGTACTCACACGCCGAGAACGACTATCCAAAGAATCCGACCCATGGCTTTTTAAACCCAAATACCAAATCGTATAACGGCTACTACCACCTCCTCCGTTTTTAATCTCTTCCTCTCTACTATATAAACCATACATAAAAGTCCCACCATCAATAGCTGTAGTTTTTTGACCAAAAGAATTCGCTAAAGAAAATTGAGCTCTTCCATTTCTGCTTCTATCAGTAATTAAAACAAGAGGATGCTGGATATCTGTGATTTCAGAACCAGAATCTGTAACACTTATTTTGTGATCACCACTCCCATTACCTATCAATAAATAATTCCTGTGTTGATGACTTCCTTTAATGACATCTAAATTAAAATGCAGACTACCTGAAAGGTTCTCAATACGAAGCGGAAAATGGCGCTTATCATATTGAACAGAAGGAAAACTAACATCTCCTTGACCATCTAAGTTTTCAATCAAAAACCAAGGAGCATTCTTGCCACTCCGCACACCAACAAAAAATAAGTTTTCATCACTCCGGCCATTTATGGAAAGTTTGCCTTTTGTAATGCGATTTGTGTCATCTCCGGCATACAAATATAAATGCCCACCACTCTCAACCTTGACCTTCCCATGTGATAAATTTGCTCCCAGATATATCCAAGAGCTTGCACCGTTGCCAATTGTAAGACCATTGACTATCCCACCAGGATACACAACCTGAATAGAACCATCACCTTGCAAAGTAGTATCCTCAGCTTTTCCTCCGTCTAAAACGTTTTGCCTACCACCTACAATCTTAGTACCCGATGCAAAACCACCCTCTTTTTGACTTCCCTTATAAAGATTTTGTTCTCCTCCCTTCTTAACTTCTGTAGACCAAGACTGCCCACCATCATACACATTTTGCTGTCCCCTCGTCTCATCCGTCCCCAAGATTTTAGTATTATAAGCAGAGCTTTTCCTCCCAGTACTGATACCTAAATCCATATCACCCGTTTCCTCAAAAACAAATTGCCAACCGCCATTGATAGTAGCGTTTATGGAAGACCCTCCGCGCGTAATCACCTGCATACCTCCTTCCTCAACAGCAGTTCCCGTTGAGCTCCCTTCAACAATCTCAGCAGCACCGTTCAAAATCTTCACATTCTGACTTACCGGCTTACTGATCAATGCTGATCCCTTCTCCACCGTGACTCCGTTCATCATTCCGACATTATTCGATATATTTTTTAATCCCTCATTCCAATTTTTGCTTTCATCAGCGCCCGCAACTTGCACTAAACAACTGCTGACCATTAATATTGAAAAACCTAATTTGCATTCACACCGCATAATCCACACTCCATGTTAATAAAGATAAGAAGCCTGCAACTCTACAGGTGACTGCAATTAGTTTCTGTTATAATGTGTTTTATTTATGTCGTATAAAATACATTTGTATCTTAATGTATTTTATTCTGCAACATCATAATCTCTAATTATCCGGTATAAATGTGTGCATGAATAGCTTAATATGCGATGAAAACTTAATAAAAATGCAAATTATGTCCTCTACCCAAAACATAATTTGCAAAAATTTAAAATAGTAAAAAAAATTAGATTGTCTTTAAAGAATGAGAGCATAAAATTATTTTCGATATCTATGCGCTCTCAAGAAATATAGCCTAAATATTTTCAGCTTTAGCTCATAAAAATAATTATACTTTCAGATCACTCAGAAAGTGAAACATATTAAAAACTATAGCGTATGCCTAAAATCCCCTGAAGAGATTGTTTAATTTTATGTCCTTTTAAATAATGAGCTTCCGTATGAAGTGTTAACTTATCATTTATGAAACTATTCAAACCAATTCCTAATTCCCCCGCATTTCCAGATAAATCAGTGATAAATTGATTCTCTTTATTAATAATCGTATAATTATTATTCATATTTTCACGCAAAAAAGCTGCAGTAATATAAGCCGTTAACGGAATACCTGTACCAACAATAAACTCATGCCCCGCAAATAATCCAACTTCACTACGAAGTGAAGTAAATGGGTTTATATCACCTATCATTCCATTGGAAAGATTGATTTTTTTACCTTCAACCTGTAACCCAGTCATCTTAATATAAGGCTGCATCCAACTGTCTTGAGAAGCCTTGAAGCGATAACCTGTTTCAAAGGATGTACCCACTGCCCACTGACCATAGTTTCCTTGAATAGCTGAGCCATTTGTCGAAATGGCCTGAAGATCATTTTGATAATGATTATATTTTAAAACACCATCTAGATACCATCCGTGATCATCAAAATAAGTTGCGTAAGCTCCAATACTATAAGTATTTAAATTGCTCAAACCACCCCGTGCATGTGCAACACGAGCTTGATCATAACTGCCGAAACCACCAATATACAAGTCTCCATGCATTAATTCATTTAATTTATCAGCTCCTAACATTACACCTGTTTGTTCAAGCTTAAAGTTTGTATGACCTGTAGCAACGTTTTCTTTGCTCATAATTGCAGATGTCCACAAAGCAGTATCTGTTCTGCTTTTATCCAGAAATCCTCTACCATTACTACCGCCACCCATAGTAGTATCTATTCTGCTTTTATTCAGAAGCCCTCTACCGGCACGAACAGTTTGCAGCTCATTATTGAAAATAGCTCCGGGAGATACTGCTGTAGAAAGTACTGCATCAGTTGAAGGAGTTGTTAACAAACTATTAGAAGAGGAAACTGCTTGATTAGGAATAAAAGGTTTTGGCTGATTGACATAGTCCGCAGACAAAAACCAAGTTTTTCCATTGTCATCCTCTCTATTTTTAAAACTATACATATAGGTTCCACCATCGATTGCATTAATTTCTGCACCCGAAAAATCTGTTAAAATAAAATGAGCGCCCCCACTTTGATCAGTAATTAAATCACGCTTTTTTGAAACAGGATCTGTAATTTCAACTCCAGAATCAGAAACGCTCACTGTGTGGTTACCTTCCCCATTTTGAATAAAGAGATAATCACCACGATCATGAGCAATAGTAGTATTGAACTTGAAATGTAAATTCCCTGAAAGGTTATTAACATAAAGCTGAGAGTAATAAGGATCAGATCCATTAAATGAAAAAATAACACTGCCTTTACCACTTAATTTCTTAATCAGAGAACGTTTCCCATCAGATTCACTGGTAACAGAGTACAGTTTTGTATCTTTTCCCTTTAAAATGACTTCTTCTGCTGTAGTATGATTCAGCTCACTTCCAGCATCAAGATAAAGCTCTCCCGACCTGTTTATCATTGTCGTGCTTTTTAATACAGCACCAGAACGTACTAATAATTTTTCTTTATCATTAACCATCAGATTTTGTATTTGACCATAAATCACAGCATCAGGGGAAATGCTACTTTTGGCCTCTTCTCCAATATTAATATCTTTTAAAATATGCTGTTCATCACCATAAATTTTGGCTCTATCTGCTGTTCCTCCATCACGAACAGTTTGCTTCCAATCTTTTTTGACTACAGCATTTTTTGAAAAATCTTGTTTTCCTTTTTGTGCCTGAATAATTTTAGTTCCATCATTTTCAATTTTTCTATTTCCACTGAAGCCTTTTGCATCACCATAAATTACCGCATTATTCTTAACCGTGTTATCGCTGTATTTTTCTGCATTCTCTGTCTTACCATTACCCGCAACCGCGGACTGCATAAAACAGCTGCTGAGCATGATAGCCCAACAATTTAATTTCCATTTATGTTGCATGGCTATATTTTTTCCCCTTCATATTTAGGCTAAAGCGTCATTAGCTTTGCAAAATGCACCTTAAATCTAAAATTTTAAAAATTAATTCTAATAAATTGTTAAAATTGAAAAAATAAATTTTACATTATACCAAATTTCTCGTTTTTTAATAAAAACAACACTTACATTGCTTTTATTAACATTCCCCAAAAATTTTAAATCAAATGAAAAGGGGAAAAAAGCTGATGGTTGTTTTAACTTGAGAACTGAGAACGACTGCCCAAACCGAATACCTCTCTCAGCTTGATCCTTCCAGAGATAAGATAATAGGCAAACAGGAAGTTCCTGCTTCAGATCAAAATATCTATGATCATCACTAAAAGATTTATCCCTCTATTCTCTTCAGAAGAAGAAATAAAAGTAGAATCCAGCAGATTTAAATACCGTGATAATCATCTCTTGAGTTTTTATTTTAGAGCTATCATTATTCTGTACGTCATTTATTCTACGATTTTTGTCCTAAAAATGAAGAGACTTTCTACAAAACTCTTACCTTCTCTTACTTACACAGAGATAAAACAGGAATCTTTCCTATATCCACGCACCTAAAACAAGCATTAAAAACTTCAAACCAGTCTTTTTACCAAATGTCAGATTGTAGAATTACCATTAAGATTATGCCTTTATTTCTTTTGCAAATTCTACGAGTACCAACATCGACAACTACGATTTGTGGTTCTAAGAGAATTGCCAAAGTAAATGCAATTCTTCACTTTTATCAATAATTAAATCGTGATTTATTCTAATAAACAGAATTGTCAATCTCATTACTCAATTCTGTTACAGCACTGTATCGGTACCGAAGCTATCCTGGATAAAGAAATATTTTTTTGCAAGACTAGCATTAAAACCAAAACGTATATTTCTTGAAAGATCGCTAACATAAATTTAAGGATAGTACTATCAAGAATCATCCTATAAAAATAAACTCACCCACACCGCCAGTTTCTCAATCTTATACATTTTGTCATCACACTAACAGAAATAAAATATAGTGAATAATCCCTCTATTTAAATCATTGTTTTTACTATAATTTGATAATTCTTTTTCTCCCGCGTAAAGATAGGGATAACTCCAATCATAAATTTTCACGTTTTTTTCTAATATAGGATCAGTAAAATTGATAAATCAATTTTATATTCAGTCATTAAATTTTTTGCATAAAATCTGTATATTACATTATTTGCCTTTTTCCTGTAATGATATCATAGTTTATCGCCAGAAAATTTAGTACTTTATGACAAAATACTATTTTTGATAATAAAAACATTAGATCTAAAACCATATCTCGTAAGATTTTGTAGCTCTCCGCTCATAATCTTCACCCGCCAATTCTACCATCATAAAAAACGCGGCTATTTTATCATAAGTTATCGCATTATAGGTACAAGCCATTCTCCTTAAGACAAACAGTTTACCATCTCCATAAATTTTATCATTTTTTTCTCATTCATATTTAATATTTTGCAATTCATATACGTAATAAAGGCACCAGTTAAAATAGTTTCATCCTTGAGAATCTCAACTTTATTACTCTCGGTATGAGATTTTTTTATTTCTCTTAGCTATTATATTAATAATGTTGATAACTTTTCTGATAAGCTATCTTTATCTCATACCTACAGCCTATACAAAAAATTACTGGTCGTTAATATTATAAAATCAATGTTAAATACGTATTGTATTATTTTGTTTCATATTCTAAAGAGAGTTTCGTATATTCGCATACTTAAAATTTTAAAGTTGCATATATAAAAATAATGTATATTGCGTGTGTACTTTAAAACTTAAATACAACTAGTGGTGGAAAAATTTCAAAAAAAACTAAAAAGTGTTTTAATTACACTCGTAAAATTCTAGACATTTTAGAGATACAAAAATCTACGAAACTAAGATTAATCTTTAACAGATAAAAATAGTGTCGTGTACTAAAGAAGGAAAAAACATTAGATTAAAGGAGTTATTGCACCGTCTATAAGAATATATTTTATTTTTCATTATATTAAATACAGCGTCTTTATTGCACTCAAATCAGGCAGTCTATAGCACAATTATCCGCGCTTAGTACATTGTAAATTGCTTTAATGCGCTGGAACCATGATAACATTGACTCGACACTCATATGAAGTTTTTATAGTTAGGATGTCGGTTTTGTAATTTGATTTGTTATACATTTAAAGGGACATTATATTCATGTCTACAAACTTAGAAAGACAAGACACAAACAAGAGAAATTCTCCTTATCGAATTTTGTTTGCAAGCCTTATTGGCACAACAATCGAATATTTTGATTTTTATGTTTTTGGAACCGCCGCAGCTATTATATTTCCCTATTTATTTTTTCCAGCTGAACGTGATGAATTAGCCATTTTACAATCTTTCCTTATTTTCGGAACAGCTTTTTTTTCGCGCCCATTTGGATCAATTCTTTTTGGACATTTTGGAGATAAAATTGGAAGAAAAGCAACCCTTATAGCCGCTCTTCTCACGATGGGTCTATCAACAGCTGTAATTGGTATTCTTCCTACTTATGAAACAGCTGGTTGGTGGGCACCTATCCTTTTAACGGTATGTCGTATTGGACAAGGAATAGGATTAGGAGGCGAATGGGGTGGAGCTGTTCTTCTTGCAACAGAAAATGCTCCGCCAGAAAAACGCGGCTGGTATGCGATGTTTCCTCAATTAGGCGTTCCAATCGGTTTGTTTTTATCTGTTATAGTGTATTTAGGTCTTATGTACTTCCTTGATAAGGATGAACTTTTAGCATGGGGATGGCGCATTCCATTTATTTTTTCAATCATTTTAATGATTGTAGGGTTATGGGTTCGTCTTTCAATCAATGAAACAGCAGAATTTAAAAAAGCTGTTATACGTCAAGAACGTGTTAACTTACCTGTAATAGACGTCTTTTTTAAATGTTCACGAATCTTATTTCTTGGCACATTTGCAGGCATGACAACATTCGTTTTATTTTATTTGGTCACCGCATATTTGCTAAGCTATTCAACGCACCATTTAAAATTGCCGTTTGAGGAAGCTCTTAAAGTAGAAGGAATTGGTGCTATTTTTTGCGGAATTTTTACCATCATAACTGGGAAATTTTCTGATCTTATTAAGCGAAGAACTTTGATGATTTGGGTTACAATAATTACTGGTATCTACTCTTTCGCAATTCCTTATTTCTTAAATTCTGGAATTTTGGGAGTTTTTGCAATGTCTGCCATTGGTCTATCGATCATGGGTATGATATATAGTCCTTTAGGTGCTGTTTTGGCTTCACCATATCCAACGTCAGTTCGGTACACCGGTTCCTCTATAACCTTTAATTTAGCTGGCATCTTAGGTGCATCTCTTGCACCCTATATCGCAGAATACCTGGTACAACATTTTGATACCTCTTATATCGGTTATTATTTGCTTCTTTCTTCTTTTATTTCACTAATTTGCTTCATTGGATTTACAGATGATGAAATATCCAACTAAGCAACTAAAAGTATGCAATGAAGAAAAATAAAATAAATGCTGGCGGCAGAAATGCTGCCAGTTTCATTTTCAAAGACATAGGTTGAGGTACACTCCACCACAATATTCCGGAAAATAGCGCGCTGAGAACAAAAAATAACGTATCCGCAATGTTGCTAATATATGCAACAGAGAAGATTTGTGATAGAATATGCGTTGTACCCAACCACGAAACGCATAAAAAGGCTAATATCACAGCCCATGAAATAAGCAAAATTCGATCAATGATTATCATTATTCTACTCAAACGTTTTGATTATAGATCACACATTGTTTCTTCCAAAGATAAAATACTAAAAAGACTCTATCACTTTCCAGACACTCTTCAGATTTTTCTCGATAAAGGCGGTGTCAACTTCATCGTTTCTATTTAATAAAAATTAAAATAATAGATGTGATGTACATCAAATTTGCTTTTTCCAACAGCGATCTTCAGTCTGCTGCCAATAAGTTAAATTATAATTTTCCATTTTATATTTTTTCCATTGCATACGAGCCAAGTTCAACTGCTCATCATTTCGGCCATCAAATATCACCACAAGCCGTTGATAAACATTGATATCAGAACAAATTGCCCCTTCTACTAAAAAGCGTATCTTTGAAACATTAGGATTGTCCTGTGTTGTAGTAATGAATACGGGCTGCAAATCTGGATATTGATCACACTCAGTCCCATGCCCGATGAATGCATCATCAGCATAGATCCATAAACGAACATCTATAGCATCACGTTGCTCTTTACTTACACACTGTATTGTTGCCCTACCAAAACATGCCAATGCACGTTCTACAAGTTTTGGTAAAATATCTTCCAACGTTGATTGCATCATATGATAAAAAAGAATATCCACCCTCTTCACCCTTATCAATCTTTATAAATTAGCCAACATCCTAAACAAGATTCTATATCCCCAATATAAAAAATTGTTACAATAGATGATTCCTTCTTTTCTAATTATTGATATGTATCACATTTCATGTGCATAAAGATGGAACAATCACTATTTTCAAGTTAATAACAGAGCTCTTTCCGAGCTTTTCTGTGAACTACACTTGAAAATACAATAATATCTGGCAAAATGAATTACAATCGGTTGGTTGTCTTCCATTACTTTTTGGCACAAACGTGCACCGTATATAAAAGCAATTTTAATTTGTTGTATTTTTAAACCAAAGAGTTAACCTAAGACGTTTTTAGAGTATTAGTTTTTAAGATTGAGGATGTTACCTAATCTATGCGTATTATTGAGTTATACATCCTGAAACGTATTTTTATTTTGTTTAGTGCCGTAATGATTGTAGCAATTGCTATTAGTTGGACTATACAAATTCTCGCACGCATTGATTTTCTTACAACAAGCAGACAGACATTCCTAACAGTTTTGCACTTTTCATTTTCATTGGTTCCTTCTGTTATTTTTCTTGTTATCCCATTTGCATTGGTGATTGCGATCACAACCATCCTTTCAACAATGAATCAAGATTCAGAGCTTGCTATCATTAGTGCCTCTGGTCTTCCTAAAAGTACCATTTGGAAACCAATTCTTCTTCTTGCTATTATTGCATCGTGCACATCCTTTTTTATAGCAAATTTTGTTGCTCCTCAAGCACGTCTTAATATGCGACAAATGCTAGCGAACGCTAACTCTGACCTCATTAATATTTTTATTCGTGAAGGAAGCTTTCACAAATTAACAAATAACCTTTACATAGAAATTGGTGAACGAAATCCAAATGGAACCATTGAACGTCTCTTCATTGTTGACCAACGCGATCCCAATATTCATACCTTTTATTATGCAACAAAAGCATCCATTGTTAATAATAAAAGCGGTAGTTTTTTACTCCTTAATAATGGTGAAATAGAGAGAGTTAATTACCACAATGATAGTGCTTCAATTATTCAATTTAGCTCTTATACATTTAGCCTAAGTGAATTTATCCCCAATGATAAAACAGCTACTATTTATCCTAAAGATAGACCTCTTTCTTATTTGCTACATCCTGACCCAATGGATTCCTACTATCAGCGCAAACCACTCCAATATAGAGCCGAGTTCCACCGCAGACTTACGGAATGGCTTTATCCAATTGTTTTTGCATTAATTGCAATAGCAGCAGCAGGAGACACAAGTTCATATCGACAAGCGCGTATATCTGCAAATTTTTCTGCGATTGCTTTTTCTTTACTAGTTTATTGGGTAGGGTATTTTTTTTCTGAAAAAACAAAAAGTGATCTAGCGTATGTCCCTCTTCTTTATATGACTCCAATAGGGGTGAGTGCGATAATTTTTTTCATGCTCTTAACAAATCGCAGAATTGATATCTTCACAACACTTAATGAAATTATTCAAAACATTTTTCAGAAAATGCTGAAAAAATTTAAACAACGTAAATCTCAATATCCACCGAGTGATCTATCATGATTGGATTGACGCTTGGGCGATACTTTTTTATACGTTATTTAAAGGTGACTTGTTATTTTTTCTTAGGTACTTTTATTCTTGCTTTTCTAATAGATTTTACAGAAAATTCCGGTCGATTAGCCTATCTTCCCTACTATACGGCAAAAAATGCGCTTTTTATCTCACTTTTGCGAACTCCTTTTATCATGCAAAAAATTGTCCCCTTTATTGCGCTATTTTCAGCAATGGCAACATTGATCTCATTTAATAGGAAATTTGAACTTGTTGTGACCCGTTCAATTGGTATTTCTGCATGGCAATTTCTTATGCCGTTTTGCTTTGGTGCTTTCCTTTTTGGATTATTTTCTATTGTTCTTATTAATCCGCTTGCCGCATGGGGATCTTCTCAAGTAGAAAAAATGATGGCTCAGTTACGCAGTAATAGTACATTAACATCTCGTCATAACCCTCGCATCCCGTGGTTAACGCAACGTACAAATTTAGGCAGAACAACTATTGGTGCTAGATCTATCGCAGATCAAGGGCTTTCTCTTATCGATGCAACCTTTGTACAATACAACGATAATGCAACTATCAAAAATTGGATTAATACCAGAAAAGCAACCCTAACAAACGGTGCTTGGCTATTAACCAACGGAACAATCTATAAAACAGGTCATGCTCCTAAAAAATTTGATAAATTGCAAATAAAAACAAATCTTAAACCAGAATTCTTAACTGAATATTTAGTGGATCCCGCAACGATCCCATTTTACCAATTGCCAACTAAAATTATGATTGCACGCTCATTTGGCTATTCTGCTAATAGCTTTGATATGTATTTACAATCTTTGATTGCATTACCAGCATTGCTTGTAGCAATGACTCTCATCGCAGCGACTGTATCCCTAAATTTTACGCGCTTTGGACAATCTAAGCTATTGATTCTTGGTGGAGTAATAGCAGGATTTATACTTTATGTCATTTCTGTACTTGTTCAAGCTTTTGGTAATGCTGGATACATTCCACCGATCATAGCTGCCTGGTCACCAGTTTTTATTGCATTATTCTTGGGAATCTCCTTTTTACTTCATAAAGAGGATGGCTAAATGAGATTACCAATAAATAAGAGAATCACAAAGAAACTGAGCACTTTAACTTTTAAGAATTTTATTGGCTTTATATTGCTAAATGTTTTCTTGTCCTGCTATGCATTCGCACACAACCCTACTCCTCTTAATCAAAGCTTAATTAAAAACCCTATAAGCCCCTTCTTACTCGCTGCAGATGAACTTATCTACAATCGCGATACCAATATTATCTCCGCACAGGGAAATGTTCAAATCGAATATGACGGCAATAAAGTTGTCGCCAAAAAGGTCACTTATAACCAAAAAACAGGCCGTATCATAGCGCAGGGAGATGTTGAAATTATCCAAAAAAATGGAAATAAGATCTATTCTAACCAGATTGATATGACTAAAGATTTTGGTGAAGGATTCGTAAGTTCTTTGCGCATTGATACAGCCAGCAATATTCATTTTGCAGCAGAAAGCGCTAGACGTAATAATAGCCAAATAACAATCTTCGATAATGCTAGCTATACAGCGTGTGAACCTTGTTCATATAAAACAGATAAAGAAATCTTGTGGAAAATTAAAGCAAGAAAAATTATATGGAATGGTGCTGTCAAAAAAATCCGATTTGAAAATAGTCGTTTTGAAGTTTTCGGTACACCAATTATAAAACTTCCTACTTTTGAGATCTATGATCCGACTGTGAAGCGGGCTAGTGGTGTTCTCATTCCTCATTTTTTTTATACTGACTATCTCGGCATAGGCATAAAAAATTCTTATTTTTGGAATTTAACTCCTCATTATGATTTTACGCTTTCCTCGACAGTCTATACCCAACAAGGGCTTTTAACTGAGGGTGAATGGCGTCAACGTTTAGAAACAGGCAATTACAATATTCGTTTCGCGCATATATATCAAATCAGACCTCATAATTTTGACAATAACGCGATCGATGCACAATATAAAAACCGTTATATGCTAGCAACAAAGGGTGATTTTCGCATTAATTCACGATGGACTTATGGATGGAATATTCTGACACAGTCCGATCGAGATTTTAGTCGGACATATAAACTTGAAAACTATAATAACCCTACGCAACTTTCTCAGCTTTATTTAAATGGTCTTGCAGGTAAAAACTACTTTGATATGCGATTTTATCACTTTAAGATTCAAGATATGTTAAACAATACCTACAATGAACGTAGCTCTCAACAAGCGCGGGTTTTTCCCCGCATAAACTATTCTTTTATCCCAAACGATTCGGTTTATACTGGATTGCTTAGCTTTCATAGCAATATGCAATCAATTTACCGTCGGCATACGGATCCCAGCTCTATTGACTGGAACAATCATCCGATTCAAGCTGCTCGACTATCTGGTATAGCTAGAAATAATTTTCGTTTAACAAGTGAACTCGAATGGAAAAAGCGATTCAATACCCACAGTGGATTAATATTAACCCCTATTTTAGCTTTACGTACTGATATTATTACAACAAATGCACACGAAAACCATGCTAATCATACCATAAACAGTTCTTCATCAACTATTCGCGGCATGGCAACTGCAGGTTTAGAATTAAGATATCCCTTCCTTATTACATCTAGCAGCTCTACGCATATAGTTGAACCAATAGTACAAATTTTTATACGCAACAATGAACAAAATATTGGGCAAGTTCCAAATGAAGATGCACAAAGCTTTATATTTGACGCAACTACTCTATTTCAACGCGATAAATTTTCTGGTTATGATCGTGTAGAAGGAGGAACAAGAACCAATATAGGTCTGAGATATTCCGGAAACTTAAACCATGATTGGTCTCTTAATGGCCTCATTGGACAATCCTTTCATCTTGCAGGAAAAAATTCTTTCTCAAGAAAAAACTTTATTAATGTAGGGATTCATTCTGGTCTTGAAGCAACACGTTCAGATTATGTTGCAATGCTTGGTGCAAACCATAAGAGTGGCCTTTCTCTGGAGTTTCGTGGACGATTCGACCACAAAACAGGAAAAATCCGCCGTAGTGAAATTGAAGCGTCGCAAAAATGGAAAAATTTTTGGGCATCTGCACAATATGCTTATATTCCAGGCCAACATAATTATGAATATTCACAAAATCGCCAAGAAATTTCTTTTCAAACCGGTATTAAATTGGCAAACTATTGGTCTATAGGTAGCAATGCTGGTTACGACTTGGTCTCCGGTAATTTTATTAAAAGGGGAATAAACTTAAATTATGCAAATGAATGTTTCGATTTGACATTAGGCTATCAGCAAGTAATCAATCCAGGAAAAACAACGCCTTTGCAAAATTTTAATTTTTCTCTTTCATTACGTACTATTGCAGATATTGGAAAAAAGATACCAAATTTATAAAAAGAGGATATATAGAGAATTTAACTTATCATTGTTTTTATACAAAAAAACATATATCTTAAGGAACCAATAAGAATTGATAAGCACTGCGAAAGTTTACTCACATGAACAAATTTAAAAAAGGCGTTCTTGCTTTATTTTATGTCGCCACTTTTAGCATAAGTGGTTTAATGGTGAATAATTTTATCTTGCCGGTTTCTGCGCAGGTCACAGTCGTTGCTACTGTTAATGGCAGTCCTATCACAAATTACGACATTCAAAGACGTGTTGCTTTTCTAAAATTGCAACAAAAGCAAGGTAATCTCACTATACAAGCTAAAGATGAGCTTGTTAATGAAGTGCTTAAAAGTAACGAGGTAAAGCGCCGTAATATTGAGGTTAGCAATAACGAAGTTGATAATGCTTTTGAGAATTTTGCAATGCAAAATAATATGACCATTGATCAACTCAGTCAGATTCTGATTCAAAATGATATCACAGTGCAGCACTTTAAAAATTACATTCGTGGACAAATAGGATGGGGACGTCTTATTAATGCTCGTTACCAAGCTGAAACTGGTATGATTAGTGAACAAGAGGCTGTGCGTAGAATATTAAAAAATGGTGGTGTAAAACCTTCAACAAATGAGTATACACTACAACAAATTATTTTTGTCATTCCTTCACATCGCCGCTCACAAATCTTTGAAAGACGTCAGAAAGAGGCAAATAATTTTCGCGCACATTTCCAAGGATGTGCTAATACCAAAAGACAAGCAAAAGGTATTTTAGATGTTACTATACGCAATTTAGGAAGATTTTTGGAGCCCCAACTTCCTACGGAATGGGAACAGGATATCCGAGCAACAGCTACTGGACAAATGACCAAACTACGCGAAACATCATACGGCATTGAAGCTCTTGCTATTTGTAAAATAAAAAGAGTTTCTGATGATCATGTTGCCCAATTAATATTTTCAATTCAAGATAATAAGAAAAAGGGTGTAAAAGAACTTGAAAACTTAAGCGAAAAATATTTGAAAGAATTGCAACGTGAAGCCCATATTCAAAGTTTATAATGGCTATACTTGTCGTTAGTAGTGGCGATCCTGCTGGTATTGGTCCTGAAATAGCTTTAAAAGCATGGAGCTTACGCTCTATGTACCAGGTTCCTCCTTTTGTTCTTTTAGCTGATCCAGATGTTATTCGCTCGCGTGCTCGCCTTTTACAGATTCATGTTGAACTCGAATTATCTGTTTTTATGGATAATGCTGTAAAAAATTTTCAAACAGCTCTTCCAATAATACCACTAAAAAATAGGCAAAGTCATCAATTAGGCATGTCTTCCCCGAACAATGCTGCTGGAATAATTGAAGCAATTGAACGTGGTGTTCAATTGGTTCAAAGTAATCATGCATGCGCGCTCGTTACTTGTCCTATTGCAAAAAAAAGCCTTTATGAAGCTGGATTTGAATTTCCAGGCCATACAGAATTTTTGGCTCATCTAGCTCATAAAACCTATGATAAATACTATCATCCAGTCATGATGTTATCTGGACCTCAATTGAAGACAGTTCCAATTACTGTTCATATTCCTTTTAATGAGGTTCCTTCACGTCTTACTAGTAACTTCATCATTCAGACTGCATTTATTATTGAAAATGATTTGAAAAAACGATTCAAAATTGCTTCACCACGACTAGCTGTTGCTGGTCTTAATCCCCATGCTGGAGAAAAAGGTGCTATAGGAAAAGAAGATATAGAAATTATTACTCCTGCTATTGAATATCTTAAAAATAAAGGGCTAAATATTGTAGGCCCACTGCCTTCTGATACAATGTTCCATGCATGTGCGAGAAAAGCATATGATGTTGCGCTTTGTATGTATCATGATCAAGCTCTTATCCCTGTTAAGACATTAGACTTTGATACTACTGTCAATGTCACTTTAGGATTGCCTTTCATTCGCACTTCTCCAGATCATGGAACTGCTTTTGATATTGCTGGTAAAGGTATAGCCTCTCCAAAAAGTTTCATTGCTGCTCTTAAACTTGCAAACCAACTTGCAGAAAATAGTTTGATACCATGCCAATAGATAACTTACCGCCTCTCCGTGAAATAATTAATGTATATGGATTGCGAGCGCATAAATCTTTGGGACAAAATTTTCTTTTTGATCTTAATTTAACCTCTAAAATTGCTCATCAAGCAGGAAATATAGAAGGAAAACACGTTATTGAGGTTGGGTCAGGACCTGGAGGACTTACACGTGCCTTGCTTGCAAAGGGTGCTATTGTAACGGCGATAGAACGAGATGAACGTTGTTTACCAGCCTTATTGGATATAGAAAAGCACTATCCGAAAAGACTAAAACTTATTTGCAACGATGCGTTAAAACAAGATTTTTCACAGCTTTTTAAAGCATATCCAGAAAAACCACATATTATTGCAAATCTTCCCTATAATATTGGAACACAACTTTTGTTAAATTGGCTTTTGGTTGAACCATGGCCTCCTTTTTATGAATCAATGACATTGATGTTTCAACGTGAAGTGGCAAAGCGTATTATCGCCACGCCTAAATCTCATCATTATGGGCGTCTTAGTGTATTAGCCGGTTGGCGCACTATTGCTAAAATTACTTTTGATGTACCTCCTCAAGCCTTCATACCAGCGCCTAAAGTAACTTCTTCTGTTGTTCATATCATTCCACGCACACACCCTCTTTCTTGCTCTACACAAAAATTAAGCTTTATAACAAAAATTGCTTTTGGACAAAGGCGAAAAATGCTGCGTCAAAATCTTAAAATTATCGGAGGTGAAATGCTTTTAAAAAAAGCTGGAATCGACGGAACACGCCGAGCCGAAACACTATCGATTTCTGAGTTTGTGACTTTAGCTAATTTAATGACTTAAAAAGTCGAAATCTCTTTTTTTTCAATAATAAATATATTAATCAATCTTTTCAGTAATAAGCCCATCAACGAAGGGTTTAAGGAAATAACACCGCTCACGCTTCATTGTTTCTGCTAAATAAATTGATTTAATAAGTGATACGGAGAGATTTAAATCTTCATTAACCACGACATAATCGTAAGAATTCCAATGCTGCATCTCCTTTCGAGCATTTTTTAATCGCAGATCAATGATATCTTGGCTATCTTCTGCCCGACGATGCAAACGAGAGGTGAGCTCTTTCATTGATGGTGGAAGAATAAAAACAGATACAGTATCCCTCGGCATCTTATTTTGAAGCTGCTCAGCCCCTTGATAATCTATGTCAAATAACATATCTCGGCCGGCAGCTAAAGCATTTTCAACGCTTTCACGTAAAGTTCCATAATAATTTCCGTGGACTTCTGCCCATTCAATAAACTCATCTCCATTACGCCTACGTTCAAATTCTTTTTTTGAAACAAAGTGATAATGAAGACCATCCACTTCACTAGGACGTCTTTGTCGTGTCGTCATACTCACAGAAAGCTCTAATTGCCCATTTTTCAGAAGTAATCGAGAAAGAGTTGATTTACCAGCTCCTGAAGGTGAAGAGAGAATAAATAAAAAACCACGACGTCGCTCTGTTTTTTTTACATTCAACCCACTCTCAAAGAATGTCATAACACCACTCTACTCTTCTAAAATTCTCTCTAAAACTATACATCCTAACTTTACTCATCAATTTTCTTTATCAAAATTTAATGTGCTCGCTTAAATGCACGCCATTTACGAACATTCGTATTATGTTCCTCCAAAGTTTTAGAAAAAACATGACCTCCTAAACCATTAGCTACAAAGTAAAGTGCATCACTACTCGGTGAATGTGCCACTGCTTTTAAAGAATCTCGACCTGGATTAGCAATAGCTGTTGGTGGCAAACCATCAATTTTATAAGTATTATATGGTGTTTCCTTCTCAAGATCTGAGCGATAAATCGCACGACCTGAAGGCTTCCCTTTTCCACCAAAGAGACCATAAATTACTGTGGGATCGGATTGAAGACGCATATGTTTAGCCAGTCGATTATAAAATACTGCAGCAACCTGCGATCTTTCCGCTGCAATCCCCGTTTCTTTCTCAACAATCGACGCCAATATAACAAATTCATCAATGGATTTTATAGGCAAATCAGGAGAGCGAGTAGCCCATATTGCATTAATTAATTTTGTCTGTCCTTCACTCAATCTCTTTATAATTTCTTTACGCGTTGTACCCCTAATAAAACGTACAGTATCAGTCATTAAACTGCCTTCCGGTGGCAAAACTTCTGGAAGATCTCCAACCAACACTTTATTAGCAGCTAATCGATCAAAAACCTGCTGAACCGTCAAACCTTCTGGTACCGTAAATGTATGCTCAATAGACTTTCCTTTAACAAAAATATCCATAATATCCCGCATTGAAGCGTGTGCTGGAATTAAATATTCACCAGCTTTCAAATGCGTTGTTTTTTGATGGTAACCAACTCCATAAACAAAAATATCTGCTGATCCAATGAGTCCATGTTTTTCAAGAAGTGAAGCAATTTTACGAATTCCCATCCCAGGAGAGATAAGAACAACTTGTTCTTTTTTAGCTGTCCCCTCCCTTTCAAAGATACTTTTTCCAATATAAAGGGGAATACCTATGCCTAACATAACCACCACAATTAGCATCAGAAAAAAATGACTAAGAATGACTAGTGGATTGCGTACTATATATGAATTTTTTCTTTTCTTATGCGTCGACATATCATTATTATCCACCAAATACCCCGGAAAGGAATTATTTATGCCCTTTTATGGCTGCTTCATTTATATCGGATATAACCATCAACCTCAAAGACTTTCGGATACTATACTATAATTTTACCCAAACTATAAATAAAAAGAAAACTAAAAAGCAGAGAAAAAGACTTAAATAACTATTTTCCCTCAAAACGTCGAAACACCAAAGACGCATTCGTCCCTCCAAAACCAAAAGAATTGGAAAGAGTCGTATCAATTTTTCGTTCACGCGGTTTATGCGGAACAAGATCTATTTTTGTTTCAATAGATGGGTTATTTAGGTTAAGCGTTGCCGGAGCTATATTATCTCTTATAGCTAAAATACAAAAAATAGCCTCAGCCGCACCAGCAGCACCGAGTAAATGACCAATAGACGATTTTGTTGATGACATAGACACTTGTGATGCATATTGTCCAAAAATATGCTCAACAGCTGCCAACTCTATGGTATCAGCCATCGTTGAAGTACCGTGAGCATTAATGTAATCAATATCGCTTACATTTACTTGCGCGCGCTCAAGAGCCGCCATCATACTGCGCATTGCACCTTCACCGCTCTGTGGAGGAGCTGTAATATGGTAAGCATCGCCAGATAAACCATAGCCTATAACCTCAGCATAAATACGAGCCCCCCGTTTTTTTGCATGCTCAAGCTCCTCTAAAACAACAATCGCAGCTCCCTCCCCCATAACAAAACCATCACGATCAATATCATAAGGGCGAGATGCCTTCTCAGGATCATCATTACGACTCGTAGAAAGAGCTCGACAAGCAGAAAAACCAGCAAGGGATATTCGATTTATTGGAGATTCAGTGCCTCCTGCAACGATTACATCCGCATCACCAAACGCGATCAAACGTGCTGCATCACCAACTGCATGCGCACCCGTTGAACAAGCTGTCACAACCGAATGATTAGGACCGCGTAAACCATATTTAATAGAAACATAGCCGGAGGCAAGATTAATTAAACGCCCAGGAATAAAAAAAGGAGAAACACGCCGTGGACCCTTATCACGAAGCGTATAACCAGCCTCCACAATGCCTTCAATACCGCCAATCCCCGAACCAATTAATACACCTGTACGAATTTGATCCTCATCGCTCTTTGGATGCCATTCAGCGTCTGCAAGCGCTTGATCAGCAGCAGCCATCGCATAAACAATAAATGCATCAACTTTACGCTGTTCCTTTGGATCCATATGCAAATCAGCGTTATATGTACCATTTGTCCCATCCCCCAAGGGGATACGCGCTGCAATCTGACACGGTAAATCAGATACATCAAATTCACTAATACGCCGAACACCACTTCTTCCTTCAAGAAGCCGTTTCCAACTGTATTCAACATCACCAGCTAATGGAGATACCAACCCCAAACCAGTAACAACAACACGCTTCATACTTCCACCCCTGAATCGAGAGTATATACCTCTCAAAGCTATATTTTTAAAAACTCTAAAGAATACAAGCAAGAGTGTCTTATGATTTTTCCTTAATCATGCGGAAGCTTTATCAATAAACTTGACTGCATCACCAACTGTGAAAATTGTTTCAGCAGCTTCATCTGGGATTTCCACACCAAATTCTTCTTCAAAAGCCATAACGAGCTCAACCGTATCAAGGCTATCAGCTCCTAGATCATCAATAAAGCTTGCATTTTCCACTACCTTATCCGCATCAACTCCAAGATGCTCCACGATAATCTTTTTAACGCGCTCTTCTGTATCACTCATGTTGAAATCCTCAAAATTTTACATTATCTTTCTATAATTGGTTATCTATATCGGGTCACCTAATCAAGCGATAGATGCATTGCTTTTAAAAAATCCAGTGGTAATTAGAAACATCCTGTGGATATCCTCTACAAAATGAATTAGCCTGATATTCTGACATAATTAAACTACCAATAAAAAAACAGACGCACCCTTTCATTTTATTCGTTATTACTAAAATAATACGAACTATAAATCAATGTAGAATAAAGCAAATACTTAAATCATTGCCATACCGCCATTGATATGCACTGTTTGGCCAGTCACATATGCAGCTTCATCACTCGCTAAATAAACAGCAGCAAAAGCTATATCTTGCCCCATTCCCATACGTTTCATTGGAATTGCTGCCATAATGCTTTCTTTTTGCTTTTCATTAAGTTTGTCGGTCATTGCAGATTTAATAAATCCTGGAGCAATACAATTGACAGTAATATTTCGTGATGCAATTTCTTGTGCCAATGCCTTAGAAAAACCTATTAAACCAGCTTTTGAAGCACAATAATTTGTCTGCCCATGATTGCCAACAACACCCACAATAGATGTTATATTAATAATCCGCCCATAGCGACGCCGCATCATAAATTGTGCCAGTCCACGTGTCAAAAGGGCAGTAGCAGTCAGGTTAATTGCTAATACATCATCCCAATCTTTATCTTGCATACGCACCAAAAGACCATCTCGCGTGATTCCAGCATTGTTCACGAGGATATCGACACCGCCCATTTCTTCTTCCGCTGTTTCAGCCAACTGCTTAATGGATTCGTGCTCAGAAAGATTAGCAGGAAAAACAAAAACGTTTTGCCCTAACTCTGTTGCTATTTGTTTTAATTTATCTTCATGCGTTCCATGGAGCCCAACAATTGCTCCTTGCGCATGGAAGCAACGCGCAATTTCCTGACCAATTCCTCCCGATGCTCCTGTCACAAGAACTTTACGACCTGTTAATTTAAACATTTTTAAACTCCTTACAGATTAAATGCCGAGTATTTGTAATGCCCCTTCTATCTCCTCAGCCGTACTAATTGTTAATCCCTTGATATTTTTATTAATACGACGAGCTAAACCTGTTAACACTTTTCCAGAACCAACTTCAAAAAGCGTATCAACTCCATTGGCACTGACCCACTCTATTGTTTCACGCCACCTAACTCTTCCTGTTACTTGCTGAACAAGAAGCATAGCAATACGCTCTGGATCACTTTCTGGTGTAACAGAAACATTTGCCACCAAAGGAACAGTAGGAGCCATCTTCTTAACAGACAAAAGAGCATCCTTCATGACATCAGCAGCAGGCTGCATTAAAGACGAATGAAAAGGTGCAGAAACTGGAAGAAGAAGAGCACGTTTAGCACCTTTTTCTGATGCAATCTGTACTGCTGCATCCACTGCTTTTTTTTCACCTGAAACAACAATTTGCCCGCCACCATTATCATTCGCGATTTGGCATAACCCATCTTTCAAAACAGCTTCACAAATTTCTTCAACGTCTTGTTCATCTAAACCAATAAGTGCGGCCATAGCTCCTTCACCAACGGCAACAGCATTCTGCATAGCATTTCCACGAATCCGCAAAAGCCTTGCAGTATCAGCAAGACTAAATGTGCCAGCAGCACAAAGAGCCGAATATTCTCCTAAAGAATGACCTGCAACAAACTTTACCTTTGATTCTAAATTAAGACCTAAATTTTCCATTACACGAATGATCGCCATGGATACAGCCATTAATGCTGGTTGCGCATTTGCAGTTAATGTCAAAATATCCCCTGGTCCTTCAAAAATAACATCTGATAATTTTTCATTTAAAGCATCATCTACTTCCTCAAAAACCATACGCGCTACAATAAATTGCTCCGCAAGCATTTTGCCCATGCCAGCTAATTGACTCCCCTGCCCTGGGAATGTAAACGCTGCAACCATCAATCATCTCCTAAATTGTTTATTTAATCATGTGCTTTTTTATTCATAAGCACGAATCAAGACAAAGTAGCTTATTTAGAACGGATATCTATTTTGAAATTATATCTCAATGGCGGGATTTGATACAAAAACTTTGGAAAATACGGTGCTATAAACCGGATAACTCCCCAACTTATAAAAACTCCTAAAACCACACCAGCTAAAATATCAAACGGATAATGCACACCTACAAAAATACGAGCCCAACAAATTAAACACAAAAATACCACTGCAAATTTAGAGGCAACTTTATATCGATATAAATAAAGGTTTGCCATATAGGAGGCAATAGTCAAAGCATGATTACTAGGAAAAGAAGCTGTTGCACGATGCCTAATTAACGGTGATGTCAAGCCCACAACAAATGGGCGTGGATGAAAATAAACAAGAGAAATAAGATAGCCTACGAAAAGAGCTGCACAAATACTTACGCAAATGCTCAACACTACGCGTCGTTCCATATTTTCTCCACAAAACCACAACACACAAAGATGTATAGGAATGCTGTAAATCAAAAATTTTGCACAAAAGATACCAAAAGGAACTAAAATTGACCATGATTGATGATTACTAGAGAGCACTTCAAAAAGCGCAACATCAATCTTGTTTAAAAAACTCATTCTTATCTCCTTAATCTCACAGTTACATCATCATTCTCTGGAGAAATCGTACAACGCATAAAAATACATCAGAATTCAATAAATCATATTTAAAATCACATTTTTTATAAGGGTAAACTTGCTATTTTAAAAGATAAGCTGTAAGTATCAAATGTTCGTTACCGGTGTTTTGGCTGGGGGTTGAACGGAGGACTGAAAAATAATCAGTAGGAAGTACAATGCTTCCGGCCTCCCGTGTCTCCGCTCTCGAATGTCTCGAATCGCAAAAGCATCCTTTCTTCTTTGGATCACCAAAAAGACAAGTTGCAGAGGCTTTGCGCTGAACTCGGTAAAGTTTAATTTGAAGAAAGGAAAAATAATGGCTCTTTATGAACATATGTTCCTTGCTCGACAAGATATTGCACCGCAGCAAGTTGATGAAATTGTGAGTGTTTACAAGGGTGTTATTGAAGCGCATGGTGGAAAAGTTGGGCGTGTAGAAAATTGGGGTCTTCGCTCCCTCGCTTATCGTATTCGCAAAAATCGTAAAGCTTATTATGTATTAATGAATATTGACGCACCAGCAGCAGCAATTTTCGAGGTTGAACGCCAAATGCGTATTAATGAAGATATTTTGCGTTATATGACTATTCGTGTAGAAAAGCATGAGAAAGAAAAGTCTGCTATGCTTTCACGTATTGATCGCAATAATCATATTGGTCAAGATGAAGAGCGGTCTCGTTATTCGCGTCAGCAACGTGAAAATGTCGTAAAAGGAGTAGAATGATGACTGAGATTAATCAAACTGCAGTGCGTCGCCCTTTTCATCGTCGCCGTAAGATATGTCCTTTTTCCGGTGCAAATGCTCCAAAGATCGATTATAAAGATGTCAAATTATTACAGCGTTATATTTCAGAACGCGGAAAAATTGTTCCTTCACGGATTACAGCTATCAGCCAGAAGAAACAACGCGAATTAGCTAATGCTATTAAACGTGCTCGTTTTCTTGGCTTGCTCCCATATGTTGTAAAATAAACTATGAAGTACATTGAGCAACGAAAGTATCTTTTTAGCTATTTTTCTCTGGTAGTTCAAAAGTATATTGGTTAGTTGTATATATGTTCTAAGATATTAGAGTTGGGGCATTACAGTGCCCCTAACTGCAGTAAGCAGGACAGCGGCGGATGGAAAATTTTAATGCTTATAAGATAATGGCCGGTATTTTAGCGGGGCTGTTTGTTGTTGTTATCAGCATGGCAATCGTTAGCATTGCAAATATTGCGCCTTATTTCTCTTTCCTTCTTGGTTGCTTTCTTTCACTACCAATCTTTATTGTTGCATTTTGTTACGGAACTTTAGCCAGCATTATTGCCTTAATAAGTGCCACTCTTGTTCTTGTCATAACTACTAATGCTTATTTTGGTTTTGGCTTTATGTTACTGCTTTTTCTCCCCGCAGTCTATGCCTCTTGGCTTCTGGGGTTGGCAAGACCTGCACAAAAAGAAAATTCATTGATATGGTATCCGTTATCATCGGTTATTTTTCATTTAACCAACTTTATCGCTCTTATATCAAGCCTTATCGGACTCTATATTCAGACTCGCCCATCCACGCCTGTAATTGCAAAAAAAATCGTTGCAAACATAGTACAAGCGATGCAACAATCTCAGTCTATAAAAGAAGTTGATATACTTGCCTTTAGCGAACTTTTAATGATGCACACCGCGACTTTAACGGCTATTGCGCTGACTGTTTATAGTTTAATTTTTCTCATTGGTAATCTTTATTTTTCTACGATAACAGCACAACATATAAAATGGCTGAAAAGACCCCGTGATGATTGGAGATGCTCTTTCCATCTCCCAATTTATGGGCTTATTATTTTTATCATTGTTTGTATAGCATCAATGATTGAATTGGGGTTTGCCCTTAATTTAGGGGTGCGAGTTTTTACCACCGCATATACTGTTGTAATATCAATCAGCGGATTAGCATATCTCCATAACATTACAAAAGGGGTAAGTGGGCGGATCATTATACTTTCTCTTGTATATATTGCTATTTTAACAGTTATTTTTGCTCCACCTATTACTTTCATGATGCTGTTAATGGGGATTTGGGCAACTATTCAATCTAAATTTCAATCACCTAACAAACTTCGCTAAATTCATTTATTCGAAAGGAAAAACTATGGATGTTATTCTACTTGAGCGCATTCCCCGTCTTGGTCAGATGGGTGATATTGTCTCAGTTAAAGATGGTTATGCACGCAACTTTCTTTTACCTCAGGGGAAAGCTTTACGCGCCAATGAAATTAATAAAAAACATTTTGAAACACAGCGTGTACAACTCGAAACTCGTAATCTTGAACGTAAAAATGAAGCACAAAAAATTGCTGAAAAACTTGATGGTAAATCATTTATTGTCGTCCGTTCAGCTGGTGAAACGGGACAACTTTATGGATCTGTATCAACACGCGATATTTCTGAAATTATAACAGCTGAAGGCTTTTCTATTGGACGCAATCAAGTTGAGTTAAATCAGCCCGTAAAAACTATCGGTCTCCACGCTATCACTATTCGTCTCCACCCTGAAGTTCAAATTTTTGTTACAATCAACGTTGCACGCTCAGCCAGTGAGGCACAACGTCAAGAAGAAGGTGAAACTCTTACATCGGCTGAAGCAATATATGATATTCATGATGACTCTTCAACCAAGAATCAAGAAGAACTATTTTCAGAAAAAACAACTGACAAAGATGCAAACGTCGTTAATGAAGATTCCTAATTGCTGTTTTTTTTGTCTGTTTTCGATTTTTTATTTTTTCGTCTAACATATTAGCAATATATCAAAAATACTCAGCTCACAGAGTTGAGTATTTTATGTGCCCACAATCCAAGAACTGAATTTTGTAGAAAAATTGGTACTTCTTGTACCTATAAAACATTATAAAAAATGGTGAAATTTTTTAATATATTACTTCCTCAAAGAAGAAAAAAGAATCGCTCATAATCCTAAAATTAAGAAGAATAGATTTTTACATACTATAATTTTTATATTCCCACATCAAATATGATTTAGATTATAAAAAACCTTATTAGCGCTAATATTGAAATTTTGAAATCACGTAGTACCAAGATATAATATGTGCTCTTAAAGACTTAAATGCAACTTTCAAAAATCACTCTATAAAATGTAAAGGAATATGTTACATATAGACAGTAGACATATTATCAAATGAGTGGTTGGATACAAAATCCTGAAAAATTAAAACTGTAATTTTAATTTCAAACAAAGATTTCTAATCCTATCCTTTTAAAATAATGGTGGAAAAACTGTTATGGAAGAAACAAGCGTTATCAATTTCAGCTCTTCACAAAAAGAAGATCCCCCTTCTTTTCAACAGCTTCCACATAATATTGAAGCTGAACAAGCATTGCTTGGTGCAATTCTCATTAACAATGATGCACTTGATCTTGTTTCGGATTTTTTGAAACCAGTGCATTTTTTTGAACCATTACATCAAAAAATCTACGATATTTTGTCGCAAATTATTGAAAAAGGAAGGCTTGCAAATCCGGTCACTATAAAGCCTTTCATTCCAGCTGAAGAAAAAATTGGGGATATCACCGTATTTAATTATGTTATTCGTTTAGCCAAAGAAGCGATAACAATCATTAATGCTGAAGATTATGGACGGGTCATCTACGATCTTTTTATCCGACGATCTCTGATTAATCTTGGCAACCAAGTGGTAAATACAGCCTTTGATGTTTCTACAGAACTTACCACAGCTCAACAAATTGAAACTATTGAACATCACTTGTTTGAATTGGCAGAAAAAGGAAAATACGGTGGTGGATTTGAGAATTTTGATGAAGCTATCAAAAAAGCCGTTGACATGGCAGGTTCTGCAAAAAAACGTTCTTCACGATTATCAGGAATAGCCACCCACATTAAAACTCTTGATGAACAAATGGGAGGATTACAGCCATCTGACTTGATCATCTTAGCTGGACGACCTGGCATGGGGAAAACCTCACTTGCTACCAACATTGCCTTTAATATTGCCAATGCTTATAATCGTAGTACAAAAGCCAACGATTCTTCACAAACAAACGAAGGAGGCATCGTTGGTTTTTTTTCTCTTGAAATGTCATCAGAACAACTTGCAACGCGTATTATTTCTGAACAAATAGAACTTTCTTCTGCTGATATTCGACGCGGTAATATTTCGGATGAACAATTTTCAAAAATAATCCGTGCAATGCATCGCTTACAAAAAGCACCTCTTTATATTGATCAAACAGGAGGGATATCAATCGGGCAATTGGCGGCACGCGCACGGCGTTTGAAAAGACAACATGGTTTAGATGTATTGATTATTGACTATATACAGTTAATGACAAGTAAATCGAAGCGTTCATATGAAAACCGTGTTCAAGAAATTACAGAAATTACTACAGGTCTCAAAGCATTAGCTAAAGAACTCAATATTCCCATTATTGCTCTCTCACAGCTTTCACGCCAAGTTGAAAATAGGACAGATAAACGACCACAACTTTCAGATTTAAGGGAATCTGGTTCCATTGAGCAAGATGCTGATGTTGTTCTTTTCGTGTATCGTGAAGCATATTACTTCAAAAATGAAGAACCTAAAATAGGAATTACCGAACATGAAAAAACAAAACACGAAGCATGGCAAGATCAAATGGATCTCCTTGAGCGACAAGCTGAAATTATTATTGCAAAACAACGTCATGGGCCAACTGGATTAATTAAGCTTGCTTTTCAGCCTGATTTCACGCGTTTCAGCGATTTAGCAGACAGTAAATACCTTCCAGAACAAATTGGTTAAATCACTATGGCACGTATACGTATTCAATTTATCTGCCAAAATTGCGGTACTGTTCATTCACGATGGGCTGGAAAATGTAACTCTTGTGGAGAATGGAATTCCCTTATAGAGGAAGATACAAATAATGGTATAGGCAGTGGGCCTGTACAAAATGCTCGTAAAGGATGTGTAATCACTCTTACATCCCTTTCTAAAGGTGTTGAAGATGTTCCACGCATCCAATCTGGTATTGCTGAGCTTGATCGTGTTACTGGAGGTGGCTTTGTTCGTGGATCAGTATTGCTTGTTGGTGGCGATCCAGGTATTGGTAAATCAACATTGCTAACGCAAGCAGCAGCCGCTTTATCTCGCAGTGGACACCATGTCATTTATGTTTCAGGTGAAGAAGCCATTGCTCAAATCTGCTTACGTGCACAAAGGCTTGGTGCAGCAAATACAGAAGTTAAACTTGCAGCTGAAACAAATGTCGAAAATATTCTTGCAACTTTAAGCGAGCATAAAAAACTTGATATGGTTATTATTGATTCAATTCAAACCCTATGGTCAGATGCGGCAGATTCAGCACCTGGTACCGTCACACAAGTGCGCATTAGCGCTCAAGCAATGATCCGATTTGCAAAAAAAACAGGAGCGGCTGTAGCTCTTGTCGGCCATGTTACAAAAGATGGACAAATCGCTGGGCCTCGAGTTGTCGAACATATGGTTGACGGTGTTTTTTATTTTGAGGGTGAAGGTGCTCACCATTACAGAATCCTTAGAACTGTAAAAAATCGCTTCGGTCCAACTAATGAAATTGGTGTTTTTGAAATGTCTGACAAAGGATTACGTGAAGTTGTCAATCCATCAGAACTTTTTTTGGGTGAACGCAATGAAAAAGCGCCTGGAGCTGCTGTCTTTGCAGGAATGGAAGGAACACGTCCAATATTAGTAGAAATTCAAGCGCTTGTTTCTCCTTCATCACTTGGAACACCACGGCGCGCTGTTGTTGGGTGGGATGGAAATCGTCTTTCAATGATTCTAGCTGTCTTAGAAGCTCATTGCGGCGTTCGCTTTGTGCAACATGATGTCTACCTTAATGTTGCGGGTGGATATCGCATATCAGAACCAGCAGCAGATTTAGCCGTTGCAGCAGCTTTGGTTTCTTCTCTCGCAAACATCCCTCTACCAACTGATTATGTATATTTTGGGGAAATAGGTCTTTCAGGATCTATTCGCACCGTTGCTCATTCAGGACAGCGTATCTATGAAGCACAAAAGCTTGGCTTTCAAGGATCTGTTCAACCTACAGCAACAACTACAATGGAAAAATTACCAGCTTTTCAACAAAAAACATTTTCTCACCTTGCTGAACTCGTTGCCTCTATTGCTGCAAATAAAAAATAACCCTGCGCCTATGCGCGTGATAGTACTGAAAAAACTCTACAAACTACAAAATATCCTTGCTATAAGATTAGAAAATAGCATAACCGGAATATATTTGTATGCTAACTGCTCAAATAAAACGCAATTTTAGGTATAAGGAATAAACAAATGACTGTAACAATCCTTGATGGAATTGTCGTAGCGATCGTCCTGTTGTCTGCTTTTCTTGCTATGCTCCGAGGATTTTCACGCGAAGTGTTATCGCTAATTTCTTGGGCAGTTGCAGCTGTTGCCACGTTATTTTTATTTAAACCCGTATTACCCTTCTTTGAACAATATCTATCTAATAAAACGATTGCATTAATCGCAACACTGTCTACAATTTTCGTTATTATTCTGATTATTACTTCTATTATTACAGTAAAAATCTCCGATTTTATCATTGATAGCCGAATTGGTATACTTGACCGCACTATCGGTTTTATTTTTGGAGCGCTACGTGGCTTATTAATTATGGTTATTGGCATGTTGCTCATTAATGCACTCATTAAACCTGAACAACAAGCTGATTGGCTGAAAAATGCAAAAACAAAATCCATTTTAGATTCGTTGGGCACACAAGTTTGGAATATACTTCCCAAAGATCTCGACTATATCCTCGAACAAGCAGAGAAACTTTTTAAAAGAAATAGTGTAAGCATAAATGATAAACACTTTCATGAAAATATATCTCTGCAGAACAAAAAATAGTTTATTTTAGGACAAAAGTTCAAATAATTGTACAATAATGATATTAACCGTTCGCTACATCATGACAGAAAGAATATAATGACAGAAATCAACATTCCCTCTCATGAATTTTCATTGGATGACGATACTCTTCATGAAGAATGTGGGGTTTTTGGGATTCTTGGGCATGAAGATGCAGCAACGTTAACAGCTCTTGGGCTTCATGCACTTCAACATCGTGGACAAGAAGCAGCTGGAATCGTCTCCTATCATAATAAAATATTTCATCAAGAAAAACATCTTGGTCTTGTTGGTGATCACTATACAAACCCCTCAACACTCGCTCGTTTACCTGGCAATCTCGCTATTGGGCATACCCGTTATTCTACAACTGGAGAAGTAGCGTTACGTAATGTACAGCCTCTTTTTGCTGAGCTAAAAGCTGGAGGTATCGCTATTGCTCATAATGGTAATCTTACAAATGGTCTTACATTACGTCGCCAACTTATTGCCTCTGGTGCTATTTGTCAGTCAACATCAGACTCTGAAGTTTTTCTTCATCTTATTGCCCGCTCACGTTATGAATCGTCATCTGATCGCTTTGTTGATGCCATTCGACAAGTAGAGGGTGGATATGCCATGCTGGCGTTAACGCGCACCAAACTTATTGCTGCACGTGACCCGACAGGGATTAGGCCTCTCGTAATGGGTGAGTTGGATGGCAAACCAATCTTTTGTTCAGAAACCTGTGCACTCGACATCATCGGAGCTAAATATATTCGCGATATTAAAAATGGAGAAATCATTATATGTGAAATACAAAAAAATGGGGAAATCACTAAAAAAGTGATAAAATCAGAGATAGAAAAACCAGAAAAAATTTGTATTTTTGAGTATGTTTACTTTGCTCGTCCTGATTCAATCGTTGGGGGGCGTAGTGTTTACACGGTACGTAAAAATATGGGAATCCATTTAGCACGGGAAGCACCCTGTGATGGTGATGTTGTGGTTCCTGTTCCTGATGGTGGAACACCCGCAGCGATTGGCTACGCACAAGAAATTGGAATTCCTTTTGAACTTGGGATTATTCGTAATCACTATGTCGGCCGTACTTTTATTGAACCAACACAACAAATTCGTGCTTTTGGAGTTAAATTAAAGCATTCTGCAAATCGCCCAATTATCGAAGGGAAACGCGTTATTCTGATTGATGATTCTATTGTACGTGGAACAACGTCCGTCAAAATTGTCCAAATGCTCCGAGAGGCAGGGGCAAAAGAAGTTCATATGCGTATTGCTAGCCCTATGATTTTTTATCCTGATTTCTATGGTATTGATACACCTAAAATGGAAAGTCTTTTAGCTAATCAATATCCAGACTTAAAATCTATGTGCAATTTTGTAGGAGCAGATTCATTAGAGTTTCTTTCAACAGATGGTTTATATCTTGCTGTAGCAGGTGAAAAACGGAATAATGCAGACCCACAATTTACTGACCATTATTTTACTGGACACTACCCTACGCATCTGGTTGATCAAGAAAGCATCCCGAGAATTAGTCAATCATCTGTTCTTAAAACAAGAGATTAATATTGATAAAAGATTTTAGTCTTCATAACCGTGTTGCTCTGGTTACAGGTGCTTCAAGAGGAATTGGCTATTATTTAGCCTTAGAGCTTGCAGCGCGTGGTGCTCACGTTATTGCCCTTGCAAGAACAGTCAGTGCATTAACTGAACTTAATAATCAAATCCAAGCAATAGGTGCTTCTGCAACGCTCGCCCCACTCGACTTACACAACATGGAAGGTATTGATACTCTTGGTATTTCTATTGCTGAACGCTGGAAAAAACTCGATATCATAGTTGCAAATGCAGGAATCCTTGGATCACTCTCACCAATAACTCACATTGAAAATACGGCTTTTGAAGATATTTTTCAAATAAATCTTATCAGCCAATGGCGCTTAATGAAAATAGTTGAGCCGTTATTGCGTCAGTCTGATGCTGGACGAGCTGTTTTTTTGTCCTCAAGCGTTGCCCATATTGCACGTGCTTTCTGGGGACCTTATGCAGCCTCTAAAGCTGCTTTAGAAATTATTGCTCGCTGCTGGGCAGAAGAACTAAAACACACTCATATAAAAGTTAATTGTGTCAACCCAGGTGCAACACGTACTGCCATGCGTGCACAAGCCGCACCTGATGAAGACCCTCAAACCCTGCCCTCACCGCAAGAAGTTGCAGCAAAGATAGTCCACTTATTATCACCTGATCTAAATGAAACAGGGAAGCTCTTTAATGTCCGAAAAAATCGGTTTACAGATTATCACGCACCCGACTAATTTACAGCTGTAATAATCGCTGTTCTAAATTATTTCTAAACCTTTATCCTTCTTTATATTTGTACAAGAAAAATATAAAGACTTTATGATTCTTGGATAGCTTTCACATTTGTCTTTTCTTCTTCCAAAGCAGCTCGTTTATTATATGCTAAAACACTACAGGGTAGAAAAATCATATAGCCAATAGCCGTGATTAATAAAGTATACCATGTATAAGTTGCGAGAAAACCTACATAAATCACAATGATCAACATGCAGGGTATAACGATATCCCGCCTCAGATTTTGATCAATAGTTTTTGCATTCCATACTGGCAAGCGACTGACCAAAAGAAAAGCAATAACCACAGTATAAAGACTAAAAAATAGCGCCCACCTCCAACTTGGTATCAAACCAAGAGCTCCCAGATAGACAGGAAATAAAAGTAATAATGCCCCTGCTGGCGCAGGAACTCCGACAAAATAATTGCCCTGCCATTTTGGTATATCAATATTATCCAACATCACATTAAAACGCGCTAGCCTCAAACAACAAGCAACACAATAAACAAGTGCTGCAATCCAACCAACATGGTGAACCTGAGTCAAAATAAATGAATACACAATAAATGCAGGAGCAACGCCAAAATTTACAACATCAGCAAGAGAATCCATCTGCGCTCCAAAAGATGAACTTCCATCCATTAAACGAGCAATACGACCATCAGCACCATCTAAAATGGCTGCCAACAATACCATTAAAATAGCAGCTTCATAGCGATGTTCAAAAGCCAAACGGATACTGCTCATCCCTGCACAAATAGCCAAAATGGTAATAATATTGGGAATAACATACCGCATTGATGTAGATGAACGCCATCGATTTGCAATATCATCATGATGTCCTTCAGGATTAAATGAAGAAAATGGCGAAAAATTTTTCATCATCCACCTTAATCAAATCTGAAATTAATTGCAGCGCTCTTATCGTCAAAAGATCCTAAAACAGTTTCTCCAGCAATTGCCGTCTGGCCAACTGCAACACGCAGATTAACTTCGATTGGTATATAAAGATCAAGCCGAGAACCAAAACGAATCAACCCAAAGCGTTGTCCAGTAATCACAGAATCATTTTCTTTTGACCAACAGACAATCCGACGAGCAATCATTCCTGCTATTTGTACCATAGCAATTTTACCATGTTCGCTGTTAATAACCACGCCATTCCGCTCATTAAACTGACTGGTTTTATCAAGCTCTACATTAGCAAACTTACCCGGATGATAAACAACAGACTCTACTGTACCACCTATAGGAATACGGTTTATATGACAAGAAAAAACATCCATAAATATAGAGATACGGATCATTTCTTCATTACCCAATCCTAACTCTTCAGGTGGAACGGATGATCCAACAAATGAGATACGCCCATCAGCAGGAGACATAACCCAATTTGAATTAAGAGGGATTACACGATCTGGATCACGAAAAAAGTATATACACCAAACCGTTAAAACAAGACCGAACCAAAACAAGGGACCCCATACCCAACCAAGAATAAGAGAAACGACAAAGAACAATACAATAAAAGGGTAACCTTCTTTATGAACTGGCACAACACTATTATGGATAGATTGTAGAATACTCATATAATTTCCTATTCACAGATATAAACTAACAAGTAATAAATTTTTGTTTTTCCCTCTCCCTTTATGTATTGCATTAACTACTCCATATAAAGGCCGTTTTATGTGACTTATTTTTTACGATCAACAACACCTAACTCATCTTCTTCACGCATTTTACGTAATTTTTCTTCAGCCTGCGATGCCTCAAGTTGTTTATTCCACATTGAAGCATATAGACCTTTCTTATATAAGAGCTCATCATGCGTTCCATTTTCAATAATACGACCATTTTTGAGAACCAAAATTTCATCAGCATTAATAACAGTAGAAAGACGATGAGCAATAATCAATGTCGTACGTCCCCGACTTACTATGTCTAATGCCTGCTGAATCTCTTGCTCCGTCGTTGTATCAAGAGCTGCAGTTGCTTCATCCAGGATAAGAAGTGGAGGAGCTTTTAATAATGTTCTCGCGATAGCCACACGTTGTTTTTCACCACCAGAGAGTTTAAGACCACGCTCACCCACCATAGATTGAAAACCTTCTGGAAGCGTCTCAATAAATTTCGATATCTGTGCCATGTCAGCAGCTTTGCGCATTTCCTCATCTGTAGCACTTGGGCGCCCATAACGAATATTATATGCAATTGTATCATTAAATAAAACTGTGTCCTGTGGCACCATGCCAATGGTTTCACGTAAACTTTTCTGAGTTACATCACGAATGTCCTGTCCATCAATTGTGACTGAACCCTCATCAACATCGTAAAATCTAAAAAGTAATCGAGAAATAGTTGATTTACCAGCACCCGATGGACCAACAATTGCTACTGTTTTACCTCCAGGAACTTCAAAATCAATATCTTTGAGAATCTGGCGGGTCGAATCATAAGAAAATCTTACTTTATTAAACCGAATAGTTCCAACATCTACCGCTAATGGTTTGGCATCTGGTTTATCAACGATTTCTTGCCGAACATCTAAAAGATCAAACATAGCTTCAATATCAGTCAAACCCTGTCGAACTTCACGATAAATTGACCCAATAAAATTCAGAGGCATGGAAAGCTGCATTAAAAGTGCATTAATAAAAACAAAATCTCCTAAAGTTTGCGTTCCACGAAGAACTTCATAAGCCGACATCACCATCAGGATAGTCATTCCAATACCAAAAATAAGAGCCTGACCAAAATTAAGCCAACTTAATGATGTCCAAATTTTTGTAGCAGCTTTTTCATAATCTGCCATAGCCGAATCAAATTGATGTGATTCTAAATTTTCATTGCCAAAATATTTAACTGTTTCAAAATTCAAAAGAGAATCAACAGCACGCGTATTAGCTTCAGTATCTGCTGCATTCATTTTTTTTCGAATACCGATGCGCCAATCACTAGCTTTGATTGTAAACAAAGTGTATAAAGCAATCGTTATCACAATTATGAGAAAATAATGCCATCCATAGCTTATGTAAAATACAAGTGCAGTCAGCAAAAACTCCAAAATCGTTGGTACTGTATTAAGAATTGAAAATCTCACAATAGCTTCAATTCCTTTTGTACCACGTTCAATTACACGGGAAAGCCCACCGGTTCGTCTTTCTACATGAAATCGTAAAGAGAGCTCATGAATATGCACAAAGGTCTTATAAGCTAAGCGACGAATAGCGTGTTGACCAACGGTTGCAAAAAGGAAATCGCGTAACTGATCAAGTCCACTCTGAATAATACGTGCAATATTATATACCAAAACCAGCATAATGGGTACAATCCAACTGGATGGTAACCATGTAGACAGATGAGATCTCGCATCAAGTGTATCCGTGGCGTATTTAAAAAAATACGGAACAGATACGAGAATCATTTTAGCTAAAAGAAGATAAAACATTGCCCACATAACGCGCATTTTCAGATCTCTCCGATCTGCTGGCCATATATAAGGCCATAAATTATAAATTGTGCGCAAAGTCTGACCTGTATCTGACGACACAGTCTTCATCATTTTATTCTGTTTCATAAAGTCCTTACTTCTCTATCATATACTTAACAGACATAACGAGCCTCCCCTTAGCATCTTTACAGATCAGAACACTCTTTTATACGTTTCCAGAAAGCTATGCTTATATTACTAATATCTCAGGTTAGACTGTTTTTAAAAAAGGGACAAGAATTAATCTGCTATAATACATTACTCTGCCTGTACACTTATGCTATTTGTTAAAGACAAACTCTTATTTTACATACCTTTTTTCAGGATTTTTTAATTTTTTTTGAAACAGTTTTTTGACTTACTAATCCCTTTAAGGTGTTTGTAAATTTTTGCATCCTGTACCAGAGACGCGTCTTTTTTATTTTCTCCCTTTTTATAATAAAACAATCGCCATTATTTCTAAACAAGCAAGAGCAGATTCATGTATGCTCACCTATTAATCAAATTTTTTAAGTGAACCTACAACCCTTAATCTGATTATTTAAAACACAACACCTAAAACCAATCGACATTTTTCTTTACAAATGAGATTATTAAACACGATGAATAAGACTGTTAAAAAACATAAGAATGCCATCAAAATTTGACTAAATAGACAGTTTTCACAGTAATTTAAATGCTGTGAACATTTGGATCTATAAACAATACCTTCAATAATATGACTCATCACAAAAATTTATCAACCCAATCACTGCTATTCTGAAAAATATTACTATGATCTACAGTTCTTAAAGTTTTAAAATAGGCAAGTAAAAAACTTAAGCGAGATATACCCGTATTGATATGAAATGCTATTAAAACTTTTTCCTTTATGTATTATAAAAGCCGTCGGAATATGGAAACTAAAACCGTCTTATTTCCCACACAGTTATACGCTCACCAGTTTTAGGATCTTTACTGTCTTTTAGAGAAATTCCTTCAACTGCAAGCTCATCACGAATTGTATCTGCAGCTGTCCACTCTTTATTATGGATAAGCCGTAATCTTTCGGCAATGCGTTGATCAATAAATTGTGCATCAAGGGAAATTTTCTTCACAAATAGTGGACATTTTACTTCTTTAACCCATTCCTGTCGCAATAACCCCAATAAATTCATCCCATTTGCGAGAGATACAGAATTACCTGCTTTATAAAATTTTCGCAAAAGAGCAAGTGCATTGGGAGTATTAAGATCATCGCTTAATGCTTTTATGAAAGAGGCATCAAGACTTTCATTCTTATCCAGGCACTCTTTTTCACAACGCAAAAATTCATACCAACGATACAGTTCGCTACTAGATTGAGCTAAACGTTGAGCTGTCCAATTTAACGGTTCACGATAATGCGTTTGTAGCATCGAAAAACGCGCAGATAAACCAGCCCAGTTTTGCTTCAATTCATCTATTACAGCATCATTAAATTCAAGAAAATTACTCTCTAAAATAGAACGAATAGTGATGAAATTGCCAAGGCTTTTTGACATCTTCTTACCTTCAACCTGCAAAAAGCCGTTATGCATCCAAAAATTTGCCATTCGCTCAGTCCCAAAAGCTGAACAACTCTGTGCAATTTCATTTTCATGATGAGGAAAAATCAAATCAATACCACCACCATGAATATCAAAAATATTTGCTGTCGGATTATCACACATTAAACCGCCACCATAGGGAGTTAACAACTTTGCCATTGACATTGCAGAACATTCAATATGCCAACCTGGACGACCTAAAACAGAAATTCCTGCAGGTGATACCCAACCTGGCTCTCCTTCTGCAGAAGGTTTCCATAAAACAAAATCCATCTCTTCCCTTTTATAAGCCGCAACATCAACACGCGCACCCGCTCTCATTTCATCTAACGATCGTTTCGCAAATGTACCATAATGAGGATGTTTTTTTATGCTGCTTACAGAAAACAATATATGATTTTCCACTTTATAGGCGTGACCTTTTTCAAGCAACCTCTCAATCAAAGAGCGCATCTCCTCTAAATGATCAGTTGCGCGTGGCTGGCTGGTTGGGAATAAACAACCAAGTGCCTGTGTATCTTGTTGAAATTGAAAATATGTACGCTCAGTCAATTGGCGAACAGCATCGTTAAGAGCTAAATTGGGATACTCACAAGCTGCTCGTGCAATAATCTTATCATCTACATCTGTAATATTACGAATATATATAACATGATCATTACCATAGGTATAACGCAATAAACGAAATAGAACATCAAAAACAATTACAGGACGTGCATTACCTATGTGAGCATAATCATAAACTGTCGGACCGCAAACATAAAGACGCACCTTCATAGCATCTATTGGTTTAAAATTTTCCTTTTTACGTGTTAGCGTATTATAAAATCGCAGCTCTTTCATAATTATACTCCATTAGCGATATTCTTCGCTGCTTTTCTAATTAAACCTCATCTAAGGCCATTGAGTTACACCGGCTCAGATCAAAATTTATATATCTCTTATGTCAAATTTTTATAACCATTTTACTTTATTTATGCTGTATCCATCTCATAAAAGTAATTTTGTTTTACTCTTATTAAGTAAAAATCTTCTATTGGTAAAATTTATACCACTCTTCTTTCTAACAGAATTATTAAAGAAAAAAATCTTCATGCTAAAATACGAGGTAAATTTACTCAAAAATGGATTGCGCGCAAAAAATTAAAATTTTTAATTTCCCATGAGCATTTTTTACCGCCTCGCATGACCTATCTTTAGTATATCTGCTATTAAGTAATGATGCACAGATCATTCGCGTCATATCCTCAACATTGTAGCTCAATAGTAAGATGATTTTGTCTGCGATAATAACCGCACAAAAATTTAAAAAATAAACGGGAATAATAAAATGATGCGCAATAAATTAATTCAAATCAATATCTTAATATTATTCTTAACCTCAACGCCAACTTTTTCACAGCAATATCCACCATATGATACAAAATTATTAAGACTGGCAGAAATTTTGGGCTCCCTGCACTATCTGCAAAACCTTTGTAGTATTCCAACAAACAAATGGTATGATCACATGGCTACACTAATCGAAGCAGAAAAACCAACTCCACAAAGACGCGCTTATTTTTATGAAGCGTTTAACGAAGCTTATCATGCCTTCTCAATAAATTATCATCATTGTACACTATCAGCAATTGAAGCAAACCACAGATACATTAAAGAAGGTAGATCCTTATCCGAAAACCTTCTTACGCACTTTAGCAATTAAAAACATAAATAAAATTATCAAATTCTCAATCATCCATATTCATGAGCGATAAAGCTCATTACAGCATCTTTAGGCTCACAAAATCATTTCGTAAGGCACATCTATTTTCAATCTGATTACGCCAAAGATTCTATAAATTTAACAGGTTCTCCCTGTGAAGGTGTGACAACTTCACCTTCCCACATAACACGCATACCACGAATGATAGTTCCAACGGGCCAGCCTTTAACCTTTTTACCATCATAAGGTGTCCAACCTGCACGCGAACCAACCAATGCATTCGTAATAGTCTCTTCCCGCTTAAGATCAACAATAGTTAAATCAGCGTCATATCCAACAGCAATACGCCCCTTGCGGCTTATGCCAAAAATGCGACTAGGACCATGTGAAGTAAGATCAACAAAGCGTTCAATAGATAGTTTTCCGGCATTGACATGTGTCAGCATAATTGCTGCTGTTGTTTGCACACCTGTCATCCCTGAAGGTGAAAAAAAATAAGGTTTACTCTTTTCTTCAAGTGTATGGGGAGCATGATCAGATCCTATTACATCAACAATACCTTGCTGAACCCCATACCAAAGTGCTTCACAGTGATAACTCTCACGGATAGGTGGGTTCATTTGAACCAACGTGCCAAGCCTCTGATAATCATCAGCAGTTAGAGTCAAATGATGTTGAGTAACTTCAATCGTTGCTACATCCTTATGATTTTTTAGAAAGTCAACTTCTTTTGCTGTAGAAAGATGTAACACATGGATGCGTGCCTTCGTTTCGTGTGCTATTTTAACCAAACGTTGAGTACATTTTAATGCTGTGACCTCATCACGCCAAACTGGGTGCGATGATACATCCCCTTTAATACGCAATACCTTCCGCTCATTGAGTCTTGCCTCATCTTCAGAATGAAAAGCTACACGGCGGCGTGTATTCTGTAAAATAAGACGCACACTTTCATCATCATCCACTAAAAGATCGCCTGTAGAAGATCCCATAAAAACCTTAATTCCTGCAGCACCAGGAAGTTTTTCTAACTCAGCCAATTCGTGTATGTTCTCACGCGTTCCTCCAACCCAAAATGCAAAATCACAATGCATCCGATGAAATCCGCGTTTAACTTTATCGGTCAATGCTTCTTCTGACGTCGTTAATGGATTGGTATTAGGCATTTCAAACACTGCTGTAACCCCTCCTAAAACCGCAGAGTATGAACCACTTTCCAAATCTTCCTTATGTTCATAGCCTGGCTCACGAAAATGAACTTGACTATCGATGATACCGGGTAAAATATGAAGACCTGTACAGTCAATTATTTCACCAGCAGATGCATATGTAAGATCGCCAATTTCAGCAATACGACCATTCGTGATACCAATATCACGCTTGCTATTTCCATCGTGATTTACAAGTGTTGCACCTTTTAAAATTGTATCAAATGTTTTAAACATAATCGTACTCCTACATATCTCCTCGTTACCGATTATGTAACTTTGGGCAGAAAGGCAATAACCATGAATGAAAAACAAAATGCCATTCGCTTACAAAACCGTAAAATTATTAGGGTTACGGGGGAAGATGCAACAAGTTTTTTACAAGTTCTTATAACAACAGATGTAAAAAAAATCGGTCTACAAGAAACTTTTCCTGGCGCTCTTTTGTCTCCACAAGGAAAAGTTATCGCTGACTTTTTAATAGGTAAAATAAATGATGGCTATCTAATTGATATCACTTCTTCTTTAGCTGATAGCTTACAAAAACGCCTTCTTCTCTATAAGCTACGTACAAAAGTAGAAATTACACAACCCCTGCAAGAAATTGTTACGATTTTTTGGAATAAAGAAACAGATCTTCTAAATTGTGATTCAATTTTTACTGATAAACGATTTCCACAAAAAGAAAAAATATTACGATTCTATGGAGAAATACCTTCTTTTGCTCCTGAATATAACGATAATTGGAACCTGTTGCGTATCCGTTATGCAATCGCAGAAAGTGATCAAGATTATGAAATAGGAAAAGTCTTCCCTCACGATATCAATTACGACCAAATTGGCGGATTAGCATTTAATAAAGGTTGTTATATTGGACAAGAAGTTATTTCACGAGTTCATCATCGTCGCGCAGCGCGTCGTCGTGTCTTGAAAATAAAAGGACAAAATAAATTAAACCCAGAATTTAATGTTCAAGCAGGAACCAAAGTACTTGGTAGCTTAGGAACATGTGTTGGAAATGAAGCCTTAGCTCTCATGCGCATTGACCATATTCAAGATGCTATGAATAACAATATTCCATTTACAGTAGAAAATACTCCTGTCACAATAAGCATTCCTGAAAATGTGAACTTTACCTTTCCTGAAAGTAATATGGAAACTAACTAATGGCTAAAGCTGAATTATCACCAAATGGAGAAATACGTGCTTGGCAAAGAATGCTTTCTGGCCGACGGCTTGACTTGTTAAACCCCTCTCCTTTTGATGTTGAGATTAAAGATATTGCTCATGGACTGTCCCGTGTTGCGCGTTGGAATGGGCAAACATTAGGAGAACATGCTTATTCTGTCGCACAACATTCACTTTTAGTGGAACAAATATTTCAAAACCTTTATCCACAATCGCCTAGCAATGAATGTCTTTGTGCTCTTCTCCATGACGCACCAGAATATGTTATTGGTGATATGATTTCTCCCTTTAAAGCTGTTATAGGAAAACAATATGAGCTCATCGAAAAACGTATACAAGATGCTATCCACATGCGCTTTTCTCTGCCTATTGATCCTTCTCAGAAACTTTTAAAAAAAATCAAACAAGCTGATCGCATTGCTGCATTCCACGAAGCTGTTACTCTTGCCGGCTTCAGTTCAGAAGAAGCCCTTCATTATTTCGGATCTCCAAGTCATAGCTTATCCGATCAACTTGATCTACAACCGAACTCCACACAACAAATTGAAAATGCTTTTTTAACCCGTTTTTATGACCTTGACTCTCAAAGAGCATACTAGTTTTCCTTGTCGTTATCCTTTGCACTGCAGATAAAGATTATGAATATATTTGAGTTATCTATTGCTTTTCCCCATTCATATTTACTTGAGTATAGTAATAACAAAAATGCAGAAAGTATATTTTTTTAATAATGATCATACAAATTGCAAATATTGATACTTTACAATCGCTACCTTTTAAAATGAATCGCAGCTCAAAACCTGCAAAAGAGCGGTCATAGCTAAATTAAAACACTAACCTGTAATGAACTTCAAAAATATACCAAAAAATTTCTAAATTTATTGATGACATACAACTGAAACAAAGCACAAAAAAAATAACTTACGCTGTGCACAAATAAAATATCTATAAAGGAATATAACTAATTCCTAAGCTTCATAACAAATACTCTTTCTTTTCAAAATTGTATATTCAATTAAATTTTTATTTAAGTTTATAAATTTCTGTATCTCCTGGGAAAGTACGTAATTTAACGTCATTTGCATAATTTTTGATCGCAGTATGTGCTGCTTGTTCAAGAGCACCATAACGGCGCACAAACTTAGGCACATAGGAACCATAACCCAACATATCTTCCATAACCAATATCTGTCCATCACACTGATTAGACGCACCAATACCAATAGTTGGAATAGAGAGTTTTTCTGTAAGCCTTACCGCTAAGGGTTCAACAACCCCTTCCACAACAACAGCAAAAGCACCTGCTTCTTCAATCGCCATCCCATCAGCTTCAATCTTTTGCCAATCACTCTCCTTACGACCTTGTGTTTTAAAACCACCAAGACTATTCACCGCCTGTGGAGTAAGACCAATATGCCCCATAACTGGGATACCGCGTTTACACAAAAAAGAAACTGTTTCTGCTATATAAACACCACCTTCAAGCTTAACTGCGCCACACCCTGTTTCTGCAAGAATCCTTGACGCACTAGAAAAAGCTTTTTCTTGACTTCCCTCATAAGAACCAAAGGGCATATCAACAACAACAAGCGCCTGCTGAGATCCACGCATAACTGCCTGCCCGTGTAAAATCATCATATCTAAATTAACAGGAATCGTTGTATCAAACCCATGTACAACCATCCCAACGCTATCGCCTACCAAAAGTATATCGCAATATGGATCAGCAATCCGTGCAGTATAAGCCTGATAAGCTGTAAGAGAAACGATCGGCTCTTGCCCTTTTCTTGATCTTATTTCAGAAGCAGTAGTACGCTTTATGATTTTATTTTTATGCACACTCATTTTCAGTCTTTCTGTTGCAATATATATTGATCAATAAGCCGAACTTCACCAAAGCGAACAGTTAATAATAAAACTGCAGGTTTATTCAGTTTTCCTTTGATCACACATAAAGTTCTCATATCCCGTATATCTATCGATTCAATGATCGCACGTGATTCTTGTTGTAAAATATCACGAACAATTTTGCATAATTTATCAACTGACCGTTCCCCTTGGTAATAAAGTTTCCCAGCAGCTTTACCACTCTTAGGAATAATTCTGGCAGCTTTGCGATCTTCTAATGTTAAAAATTGATTACGTGAAGAGCTGGCAACACCGTCTGCTTCTCGTAAAATGGGCACTCCAACAATTTCAACAGGAAAAGCCATATCTTCTACCATACGACGAATAATCAAAAGCTGTTGAAAATCCTTTTCCCCAAAAAAAGCCTTATCTGGCTGAACGATATTAAAAAGCTTAGCAACAACACTGGTAACACCATAAAAATGGCCTGGACGTAATCTTCCCATCAAAGTACGCGACAATTTTTCTACTTTCACAACTGTCTCATTCCCTGGTGGCCACATTTCTTCTGTAGAAGGTGCAAAAACATATTCAACACCCACCTTTTTCAATAAGGCGCAATCACCTATCAAATCTCTTGGATATTTATTAAAATCCTCATGAGGACCAAATTGCTTCGGATTGACAAAAATAGAAACCAATATTCGATCACACATTTTCCTTGCTTGTTGTACTAAGGCGAGATGACCATCGTGCAATGCTCCCATAGTTGGAACAAAACCAATCGAAAATCCTAAACTTCGATCTTGTGCTATATAGTGGCGTACTTCAGAAATTGTTCTTAAAATTTGCATTTTTGCATTCTATTTATTTTAGTTAAGTCAATATGAAAATTCTTACATACAAAATCGTCGTTTAAATAACTGCATCAAATTAACGCGTACTGATGGTTGTTGTATATTACGTGGTTCCCAAACATGGCGCATCAAAAAAAAACCTGTTAAAATAAAACCATCTATTACATCATTAAAATCAACGGGATAAGCAGTTCTTTGTACGAGAAACTGTGGTAAATTTAGAAGCTTTTTTTTCCAAGGACGTCCTGCTTCCTCACATATAGCACGTCCTGATTTTGGCGATACATAACAAAGCTTTTCTTGAGTTCCTGTTGCAGCACAATGAGATAAGTCAAGTCCGAAGCCAAGCTCTTCTAGAAGCCGCATTTCAAAACGTACAAGTAATACCGCATTTACAAACGGCTCACTAAAGTCTTGCATAAAAATATGTAAAGTATCATATAGAATGGGATGCGGATCACGCTCAGGAAGAAGACGTAAATGAAAAGCTATCAACTGCAAAGTATAAAGCGCTTCTGGTATGAGGATTAATCGTGCAGCGTGCAAATTAAGTGCTTCAATCCGAAAAAGTCCCAAATGTTCATCTAAACGTGCCCACCATTCAGCTTCTACTAAATTACCAGGTTGAAGAATCGCCGCCATACGGCGCGAACGCCCTCCTTTTACCACTCCCATATAACGACCATGTTGACGCGTCATAATTTCAAGAATAACACTCGTTTCACCATGCTGGCGTGTACCAAGGATAATAGCTTGTTCTTTCCATTTCATTTTATTTTAAAAAATCTAGCCCAATTTCGCGGTAACGTTCTGGATCGGTATCCCAATTATCACGCACTTTTACAAATAAAAAAAGATGAATCTTTTGACCCGTAATTTCCATTAACTCTTTACGTGATGCCTGACCAATTGCTTTAATTGTATGACCTTTTGCTCCTAAAACAATCTTTTTCTGACTATTGCGTTCTACATAAATAACTTGATTAATTTTAACCGAACCATCTGGACGTTCTTCCCAATTTTCTGTTTCAACTGTTGAAGAATAGGGAAGCTCATCATGGAGACGAAGAAAAAGCTTTTCACGTGTAATTTCAGCAGCGAGCTGACGCATGGGCATATCTGAAATCTGATCCTCTGGATAATACCACGGTCCCAGCTGCATCATTGCACTTAACGCGGAAAGCAAATCCTTGCAACCAGAACCGTTGAGAGCCGAAATCATAAATGTTTGCAAAAAACTCACCCGTTCATTAATTTTAGCCGTCAGTGCTAAAAGGGATGACTTCTCAACTGTATCAATTTTATTCAGAACAAGAATTTTATCCTGTTCGATATTTTGTACAATATCTAACATCGTACAAATCTCATCTGAAAGACCACTTTGAGCATCGATCAAAACCAAAAGGATATCCGCACTCTTAGCGCCACTCCAAGCCGCAGATACCATAGCGCGTTCTAATCGTTTATGGGGACGAAAAACACCTGGTGTATCAATTAATACAATCTGTGTATCATTATGAATGACAATACCGCGAATCAAAGTTCGTGTTGTTTGCACCTTATGTGTTACAATTGAAATCTTTGTTCCAACTAACTGATTAACCAATGTCGACTTACCAGCATTAGGCATCCCAATAAGCACAACAAACCCGGAACGTGTTTTGATAGCATCATCCATTATCATTTTTCCCCACAGTTTCCCATACGCCTTCTCGTCGCAAAATCTTCTCAGCAGCCATTCTTTCAGCATACCGCTTAGAGCTGCCCTGCCCAATTTCCGACGCAAAGCCAGAAATGCTTACCTCTACCATAAAAACAGGATCATGATCTGGACCGTAGCGTTTTATAACTCGATAATGTGGCTGTGCACCACCCTGTATATGAGCCCACTCTTGCAATTCTGTCTTAGCATCACGACGACCGGCTTCCATCTTTTTCGCACGATTTTGCCAATATCTTTGAATAAAGGGCTTAACGCTTTCCAACCCTCCATCGAGATATATTACAGCAATTAAAGCTTCAACTACATCAGCATGCATATTCGTAAGCCGACGACCCTCTAAGTTTTTTACCTCAAAACCAACGTGAATCATATCAGGTAAACCAATTTCTAGTGCGATATCAGCACATGTCTGTGCATTTACCAAACCATTTAAGCGTACTGATAGTTCTCCTTCACTTGCCTGAGGAAAAAACTGATATAGCATTTCTGCAATTAAAAGCCCAAGAACCCGATCGCCTAAAAATTCCAACCGTTCATAGTTTCCTCGCTTAAAATCTTGCACACTAGAATGCGTTAATGCTCTTTTTAACCTATCTTCATTTTTAAAACGATGTCCCGTTAGTCTTTCAAGTTGATCAATGACTGAACGATTCATTGTTGATCTCCTGCTTATCAAGCGGTAAATCATGAACAGTGTTAATAAAAGAAAACAAACGATTCCAACGCACATCAAATGGCCAACGCCAAACTTGCCAAGCACTTGAACCATTACTGATAGAGAAAAAAATTAAACTTGCTCGACCAACAAGATTTTCCTCTGGAACATAACCAACATCCAAACGACTATCATCTGAATTGTCGCGATTATCACCCATCATAAAGTAATGCCCTAAAGGAACTTCAAAGACTTTTGTATCATCAACTTGCGGGAAAAAACCTAAATCAAGTGTATCATAACTCATACCATTAGGCATTGTTTCGCGATAAACATCAACAGGATAATTGACTTCTGTTATATCGGGATTATTAACCTTTCCCATAAAGTGACGCGGAACAGCCTTATCATTAATATACAGAACACCTTGACGAACCTGGATACGATCACCCGGCAAGCCAACAACACGCTTTATGTAATCAATATCTGGATTGCTCGGTAAGCGAAAAACCACAACATCTCCACGCTGAGGCTGAGAAGACAAAATACGTCCCGAAAAAATAGGAGGAGAAAAGGGTATAGAGAAACGAGAATATCCGTATGCATACTTAGAAACAAACAGATAATCACCAACTAACAAAGTAGGACGCATTGAACCAGAAGGGATGCTAAAAGGCTGAAAAAAAAGCGTACGAATGAGCGCAGCCAAAAATAGAGCCTGTATCAAAACGGAAATAAATTCAATAATTCCGCCTTTTTTTTTCTGCTTATGAATTTCTTCTTTCTGGATCATTACAGACTACCTTCCCATCAAAGATATAACCAGCTTTTCATCGTAATATTATACTCTTCCACAATATCTATCCACGTGGAAGAGCTTCAATAATAATAAATGCCTGCGCCCAAGGAAAATCATCCGTCAAACTGAGATGAATGACAGAATGATAATCAGGAGGCAACAACTTTTGTAAATGAAGTTGTGCGCGATTTGTTAATTTCATAACTGGTTTGCCAGATGGTAAATTAACCACCCCCATATCCTTCCAACTCACACCACGAGCGATTCCTGTGCCTAAAGCTTTAGCACATGCTTCTTTGGCAGCAAATCTTTTGGCGTAAAAAGAAGATTTTTTTTGGAGATTTTTAGATTTACTCTGTTCAATATCCGTAAAAATACGTTGAACAAATCGGTCACCATGACGAATTAACATTTTTTCAATGCGCCTTATATCAATCAAATCATTTCCAAGACCAACGATCATACGATAAGATCCGAATTTTCTTGCCATAAACGCCTTTTTTTCATAATCTTTTGACGTCGTTTTTGTTGAAAACGAGCTATCGCTCTATAAACGCCTATATAAGATAGACCACCACAAATAAAACCTAAAATAGTTCCTCCTACAATCATCGGCCTCATAATCGAATTCCAAGCATTCTTAAAAAGTAAAGGCATATTCGAAAGCGTTAAACCATCAAACACAGTACGGATTTGAGAAAGAGAAATTTCATCCACATTGCTGAAAAATGATAAACATAAATAGCCTATCTTATAGTCTGCCATAACGATGAATAAAAATGTAAGTGGATTAGAAAAAATAGTTCCGATGATTGCTGCCGCAAAATTTCCACGCAAAACCCAAGAAAAAAACACTGCTAAAATTATATGAACCCCAAGAAAAGGAGAACAAGCTAAAAAAATTCCAATAGCAAAACCCAACGCCACTTTATGAGGCGTTGCTGATATACGCAAAATACGTTTACGTATATAACAAAATGAGCGAGAAAATGAACGACGTGGCCACAACCAAAGTCGTATACTCTTTATAAAACCTATTGATTTTCGACGACGAAAAAGCATATGATTCTCACTACACACCTTCTTAAAATAAAATATCCGCGTAACTTTAATTAATCGTATTAGTTTAATTAATCGTATTAGTTTTTTGCACCAAAACAGACAACTGTAACGTCATTAAAAATTTTAAATATTTCGACTTCCTGGCTTGACTGGTGGAAGCTTAGCAAGCTCAGCAGGAAGTGCATCACTAGCATAAGATTCTATCTCATATTCAGCAAGTGCAATCAACGGAACTCCGACATCAACCTTACCGTTAGAACGATCAAGAATACATGCACTGGCCACCACATCTGCTTCAACTGCAACCAAAGCATCAATTGTTTCACGAATTGAAAGACCTGTTGTCACAATATCTTCAACGATCAAAACCTGCGCGCCTTTCTCAATTTCAAAACGACGTAATTGAAATATACCATTTACACGTTCTACCCAAAGAGAAGGAACACCAAGATGACGTGAAGTTTCGTATGATAAAATAAGACCACCAATCGCAGGACCAACTACATAATCAATTTTTTTCTTAACACATCTCTTAATTTTTTCAGCTAACCCACGACACAATGTTTCTGTTAAGTCAGCATGCATAAATACTTTCGCTTTCTGCATATAAATAGCACTATGGCGGCCTGATGTTAAAATAAAATGCCCTTCCATAATAGCATCTGCCTGTTTAAAAATATCAATCACATCTTGTGTATTCATTGGCAAATCCCTCATTTATCCATAAACTCGGCGTACTGAACTAACCGAATCGGCCTCTTTTAACTGAGAAAAAATACGATTTAAATGTTTTAAATCCCAAACTTCCAGATCAATCATGATTTCTGTAAAGTCTGGCGCAGTACATATAAAAGATAAATTTTGGATATTAGCGTCATTTTCTGAAATAACTTGAGTAATTTCAGCCAAAGAGCCAGGACTATTCACAGCCAAAATATTCACCCGAGCAGGAAAACGTTCACTCATTTGAGCATCGATGTCCCAGCGTACATCAATCCATCGCTCTGGCTGATCATCATACGCCATCAAGGCTGAAGACTGTATCGGATAAATAACAATTCCTTCTCCTGGTTGTATAATACCAACAATTCGATCTCCTGGTACAGTTCCCTCAGGAGAAAACCGAACTGAAACATCCCCGCGGATTCCCCTAATAGGTAATGCTTTGTATTGGTGTTTATTATCTGAAATTGCACTCTTTTGATTTTCTGGAACTTTGAAAATCATACCTTGAGCATTTTCAATGTTAAACCACCCTTCTTCTGCAGATTTAAAAGACAACTTTTGTACTGTACGGTGATCTTGATATTCAGGATCAATAGCTTTAATTACATCTACAGAAGGCACTTCACCACGACCAACAGCTGCTAATACATCTTCTACATCTTTATGTGCCAAACGTGGTAAAACTTGCTTAAGAAGATCTTTTGAAAATTGTTTTCCCATATATTCAAACGAACGCTCAAGAATACGATATCCCAAACCCGAATATTGCTTACGAACCTCTGCTCGAGTTGCTTTCCGAATGGCTGAACGTGCTTTTCCAGTTACAACCAAAAACTCCCATGCTGCTGGCGGAATTTGAGCTTGTGAACGTATAATATCGACTTCATCCCCATTTTTTAATTTGGTTACTAAAGGCATAATGCGGCCATTGATTTTTACCCCTACACAAGAATTCCCAATATCGGTATGGACTGCATAAGCAAAATCAATAGGTGTAGCACCTTTAGGAAAGGCAATTAACCGACCCTTAGGGGTAAAACAGAAAACTTGATCTTGGAAAAGCTCAAGCTTTGTGTGTTCTAAAAACTCTTCCGGATTGTCTCCATCTGATAAAGATTGAATCGTCTGACGCAACCATGCATAAGCATTGGTTTCGTTTGATAACTTTGAAATCGAGTAATTAGAACCACGATCTTTATAAATGGAATGTGCTGCAACACCGTATTCAGAAACTTCATCCATAGCAGCAGTTCTAATCTGTAGTTCAACGCGTTGTCCCGAAGATCCTACAATTGTTGTATGGATGGAGCGATAATCATTTTGTTTTGGGATAGAAATATAATCTTTAAAACGACCAGGAACCATCGGCCACGTGGTATGGATCACACCAAGAGCACGATAGCAATCATCTACTGTTTCAACAATAACACGAAATCCAAAGATATCAGATAATTGTTCAAAAGATAATGCTTTACTTTCCATTTTACGAAAAACTGAATAAGATTTTTTCTGACGGCTTTTAACATAAGCTTTAATACCATTCTCAGAAAAAAGTTTTGTCAATTCATTTTCAATAGTGGAGAGTAAATCACGATTGCGCTTCGATAATTCAGAAAGCCGGTTAGTAATAGCACGATAACCTTCTGGATTTAAATGAAAAAAAGAAAGATCTTCTAACTCTTCGCGCATATCCTGCATACCCATACGTCCAGCAAGCGGCGCATAAATATCCATTGTCTCTTCTGCAATTCGTCGACGTTTATCATCACGCATAACCGAAAGGGTACGCATATTATGAAGACGATCTGCAAGTTTGACTAGAAGAACACGAATATCATCAGAAATTGCGATAAAAAGCTTACGAAGATTCTCTGCCTGTACTGTTTTTTTCGACACAAAATCAAGCTTATTAAGCTTTGTAAGCCCTTCAACTAACTTACCAATTTCAGACCCAAAAAGATGATCAATTTCTACCCGCGTAGCACTCGTATCTTCAATTGTATCATGCAAAAGAGCAACAGCAATTGTTGCTTCGTCTAATCGCATATCTGTTAAAATAGCGGCTACTTCTAAAGGATGGGAAAAATAAAGATCGCCTGAAGCACGCTTTTGATGACCATGCTTCCGCATCGCATAATCATAAGCCTTATTTAGCAGATCCTCATCCACGTCAGACTTGTAACGCTGAACACGCCCAACAAGTTCACACTGACGCATCATATCAGCATATCCCTTATATCGTCAAACCTTAACCCTTGAAGACGACTATTCCATCACAACGTACACTAATCTCATAATAATGAGCTGCAAAAATTAATAATCGTCACTTTTCTCCGGAACAACCAAACCTTCAATACCTGCTAACAGATCTTCTTCGGACATATAATCAAATGAAGATCCTTCTTCCTCTGATGAGACACCAAAAACACCTTCAGATTCACCTGAGTGAGAGATAAATTCACTCGCTACTTCTGGCTCATCAACTTCCACATGCTTTTGCAATGAATGAATAAGATCCTCTTTTAAATCGGCAGGTGATAACGTTTCCTCAGCTATTTCACGTAAAGCAATAACTGGATTTTTATCATTATCACGATCAACTGTAATTTGCACACCCTGTGAAATTTGACGTGCTCGATGGCCAGCTAAAAGCACCAATTCAAAGCGGTTATCAACTTTATCAATACAATCCTCTACCGTTACGCGAGCCATTTATGCCTCTTTCTGAAGGTTTAAAAATTTCAATGGGTACGCAGTATATACAACAATCAAAATAAAACACAAGAAAAACAGTATGATTATCAATATTTTTTTTGCGAAAGCAACTTAATTTTATAACTCTTAAAATATATGAAAGACACTTATCCCACTGAAATCGACCACGAATGCTGATTTTAAACAAAAGGTTCATAGTCTGGATTCAAACAAAAAACTCCCCGCACACTTTTTATGTCATAAATTAGAAATCAAAAATTTTAATTCTATTACATACGGTATCAATTAATGCTTTTTCCTCTAATAAATGCTAAGAATTGCATCTTTTTGCACAATAATCAGCAATGATTTTATGTTTAAGCTATGTTATAATTTGTTTATATTAAGATGAGATCGTTTAAAAAGGTAATGTCTCATAAGAATTTCAAAAAAAAATTTTAAAAATTTATGCCTGCCACTATGAATAGCCAATTAACATCGCTTTGCCCAGAACCTCCTAAAAATTGCAACTTATGCCCCCGCTTAAACAAATTTATCGCTGACTGGCGCACAAAAGAACCAACTTGGCATAACGCACCAGTCAACCCATTCTTTCCTTATAAAGGCGCAGTTACAACACGCCTGTTGATTATCGGCCTTGCCCCTGGATTACGTGGAGCGAACCGAACTGGGCGTCCCTTCACTGGAGACTATGCTGGACACTTACTCTACTCTACATTAAAGAATTTTGGGTTTGCCAGAGGCACCTTTGAAGAAAAAGCAGATGATAATCTTGAATTAATTGATACAGCAATTGTCAATTCAGTCCGTTGTGTTCCGCCAGAAAATAAACCCACTGGTGCCGAAATTAACACTTGCCGATATTTCTTTTCTCCTCTTTTAACAAGCCTTCCTAAACTTAAAGCCGTTATCACTCTCGGCACCATAGCACATCATTCAACCATCCGCGCTTTAAATGCAAAAGTTTTAGATCATCCTTTTGGACATGGAAAAATAAGTAATATCGGCAAATTACGTATTTTTTCGAGCTATCATTGTTCACGCTATAATACGAATACTGGTCGATTGACAGACGCTATGTTTCATCAAATTTTTCAAGCAGCAAAAACGTATTTAGATCAATGCTAGCACCCTCCTTTTAGCAACCCTATAAAATCAGGGATGTATAGACTCAATTCGTTACCCATATCTTTTTAAAAGTCTTGCTTTTTCACGCCCCCAATCACGCTTTTTTTCCGTTTCTCGTTTATCATGAAGCTTTTTCCCACGCGCCAAAGCAATCTCTAACTTAGCACGCCCCTGCTTATTAAAATAAAGCTTGAGTGGAACAAGCGTCATTCCTTCACGAGAAGTCGCATTAAAAAAACGCGCCATCTCACGTTTTGAGATTAACAATTTACGCAAACGACGTGGTTCATGGTTAAAACGGTTAGCTTGTGTATATTCAGGAATATAGCTATTAACTAACCATAATTCTCCATTTTCAAAGCTCGCATAACTCTCAGCAATATTAGCGTTATTGGAACGCAAAGACTTCACTTCTGCTCCCTGAAGGACAAGACCGGCTTCAAAATTATCAAGAATTTCAAAATTGAAACGAGCCTTACGATTATCAGCAATTATTTTATATACTGGAGCACTCTTTTTTTTGTTCATGGCTACATTAATTATATTTTACTCTTTAATAAGACCCGCATACCGTAGAGCTGAATCAATAAGCTTCTTTGTATCATCCGTTAATGGCACAATTGGTGAACGAACAGTATCACCACAAAGCCCTAGTTTTGCAGCAGCATATTTAATACCTGCAGGACTTGGCTCAATAAATACTGCACGATTAAGGGGCATCAAACGATCATTTAATTTTAGCGCTGTTTTATAATCACCATAGGCACAAGCAGTATGAAGTTCTGCACAAAGCTTGGGAGCAACATTAGAAGAAACAGAAATGCACCCTACACCCCCATGTGCATTAAAGCCTAGTGCTGTACGATCATCACCGGAAAGCTGTATAAAATCCTTGCCACATTTTTCACGCTGTTCAGTGACACGCTCGATTCTACTTGTCGCATCTTTAACACCAATAATATTTCTAAAGTCTCTACGAAGATTTCCCATAGTTTCTACGGACATATCGATAACAGAACGCCCAGGAATATTATAAATTATAATAGGGATAGAAATAGCCTTCGCAATAGAAGAAAAATGCGCGTATAAACCAGACTGATTAGGTCTATTATAATAAGGCGTTACAGCCAAAACCATATCCGCCCCTGCCTTTTCTGCATGTTGAGCAAGTTCTACAGCTTCACTTGTACTATTCGATCCAGCTCCAGCAACAACAGGAACACGTTTGGCCACCTGCTCAACACATAATTCTATAATCCGCTTATGTTCTTTATGACTTAAAGTCACCGATTCACCCGTTGTCCCAACAGGACTTACGCCGTTAATACCTTGTGCGATCTGCCACTCAATAAAATTGCAAAATGCCTGCTCATCAATAGCTCCATTGTCATCAAACGGTGTGATAAGTGCAGTCACGGCTCCTCTGAGCATGATGAACTCCCTTGTAATAGTTAGCTTTATTCTAAAATGGCCTTAATAGAACATAATCTCGCTCTATTATTGAAGCAAGATGAATTTCAAAAAAGTCCCAACAAGATTTAGCATGTGTTTTATTCAATTTTTAACTTAAAGATATTAGTCATAAATTAACCCGTTCTTCATGCTTCTACTTTAAGCATTTTAGAGTGTTCACAAAAAGCAAGGTCTCAAGGTCTTTTTTCTATGCGTGCATTCTTCACCCTCTTTTTCGTACCAAATTTTACTGCATTTATGCTGATAATAACACCTTTGTTTTCAAATGCATTTGCACAAAAAATACTTTTGCACGAAAAAGCACCAATCCCTTTGGATAGGCCTAGTACATTTCCTACCCCCAAAAAAATTCAAATACCACGAAAACAGATTCTCAGGATAACTTATAATACTCCTACGATCGGCAATATTACTACACTTACTCAACTGAAAGCTGGCCTGGATGCACTTTCAAATAATAATATCACAAAAACAATAGCTCTTCGTAATTCAATGCAAAGAGATAACCTCGATCGTCATATTTTAACATGGGCAATCGGTCTATCAAACAAGGACAACATACCGAGTACTGAAATATTCAATGCAATTAATGAGCTACCAGGATGGCCAGCTATAACCGTTATGCAGCGCAATGCTGAACGCGCTTTTATTAATGAAACCCGTTCTGCGCACGCAATCATCCAAAAATTTTCTCACCATCCTCCCCTTACAGCAGAAGGTATGGTGGTTTTCACTAAAGCCCTTATTATAACGAGGCAAATCACACGTGCGCGACAAATCATCGCACCATGGTGGCATAAAACGAAGCTCAATGAAAAAGAAGAAGAGCTTATTCTTAACAATGTAAGTTCTATATTAAAACCTATTGACCATTTGAAACGCATGAAATTTATGCTTTATGCAAAGCGAATAGATTCAGCAAAGCGAGTTGCCAAATTGGCTCATGCTCAATCTCTCTTTAACGCATTTGCTGCCGTTGAAAGAAATGATCCTAATGCTGCCCAAAAATTACGATCTGTTGATCGCTCATGGCGAAAAGATCCTCTTTTACAATTTGCTCAAATTCGCTATCTTCGAAGAGCTGGGCAATATAGTGCTGCAGCAGCACTTATGATGAAAGCACCAAGAGATGCATTAAGCTTAATTAACCCTGATGCATGGTGGGTGGAACGGCGTGTTCTTTCTCGTGAAACACTTGATTTAAATAAACCCCAAATTGCTTATCAACTTGTTGCAACGCATATTGATACAACATCTTCGTTAACTATTGATGCTGAATTTCATGCAGGATGGTATGCACTACGATTTCTTCATAATCCTAAATTGGCAATGCGCCATTTTTCACGCATCCCTCAGTTATCCTCCACACCTATCTCAGCATCTCGTGGATACTACTGGATGGGCAAAACAGCAGAAATCTTAGGAGAGCATAAAAATGCCCAATATTATTTTCACCGTGCCGCCCATTTTGACACAACTTATTATGGCCAATTAGCTGCTTCACGTCTTAACCGAAAAAAGCTCAACATCTCTTTCCCCAAACCAACAACCACTGAACGCCAGAATTTTAATGCACGAAAAACCATTAAAGTAATTAAACGGCTTGAATTAGCTGGCTACGGAAATCTTGCCAAAATTTTTTACAAAGATCTTGGAAAAAAAATAAAAAGTCCTGGAGAATTAGCTCTTCTGGCTGTCATGGCAGAAAAAAATGGTGACTATTATACCAGTCTTAAAATCGGGAAAACTGCTGTTTTCCAAGGTAAAAACGTCGGTGCACTTGCTCATCCGATTGGTGCCATTCCAACGTCAGCAAATATTTCCACAACAAAACAAGCTCTTGTTTATGCTATTGCACGCCAAGAAAGCGAATTTAATCCGAGAGCTATATCGAGAGCAGGTGCACAAGGTATGCTACAATTGCTACCTTCAACGGCAAAAGAACTTGCAAAAAAATATTCTATCGCGTGGTCACCTCAAAAGTTTAGCAGTGACGCGGATTATAATATTACATTAGGTGTTCATTTCCTCGGCGAACAATTGGAACATTTTAATGGATCCTATATATTAACTCTCATCGGTTACAATGCAGGATCCCGCCGCGCCAGTGAGTGGATAAAGCGTTATGGTGATCCTCGGGGGCAATCTCTTGATCAAGTCATCGATTGGATTGAGCGCATCCCCTATCCAGAAACACGTAATTACGTAATGCGTGTCATGGAGAATTATGAGGTTTACAAAGCTAGACTTACAGGAATAACAGATATAAAGGCTGATCTTATTGCTGGCCGATAAAAAATTATAAAGCATCTTCTTTCACTAGGAAAATGCTTTAATTTTTCTGTCTATTTATCAACCACCGTGTCATAACAATTCACGAAATGAGCAGTAACAAATTAAGCAAAAAAAATCTTGCACGAATTAGCTAAATATCAAGGATATTCTCATAATTTTATTTACCTTTGAAGGTGGTGGAAATGGAAAAGTTCCGACACGTTTTAGTGCTGCCATAGCTAACCGATCAAGTTCTTGGTTACCAGAAGAAAGTGAAATACGGCTAGAAAAAATACCCCCTTGTTCGTGCACTCTAAACTCTAATTGTACCGTTCCTTTTGCTCGGCTGGTATACTGTCGCACAACATAGTTTTTTTGTTTTTCTAATTGTGCCTGTACTTTTGCCAACCATTCCGCTAACAGTGCACTCTCGAGAGCCGCAGTATCTCCACCACGACTAAAAGTAGACTGACTTATTACTTTTGCATTGAGCTGTTTTACGACAGGTTTTGGTTTCTGTGTAGTTTTTTTGATACGCTTCTTTTTTTCTATTTTAGGAATAGACATTATAAAGTCATTTTTTTCTGCAATACTTTGAGATTCTTCTTGAACTTCTTCTTTCGGTTCCAGTACCTCTGGATCTTGTTCTGAAAAATCAGAGGGTAATGCTTTTGAATCTGAATCAGCATTAAATATATTTTCTGTATCGGTGTTTTCTGAAGTTATATCAGTATCTGGATATGCTATTTCTTGATCTTGTGCAAAAGTCAGCATAACCGTCTGCGAAAGCATACCATTACTTACACTAGGATTATCCCAAAAATAAAACTGTGCTCCCAATCCAATATGCAGAGAAAAAGCGCCAAGAAAAGAGCCAAACCAAAGAGTTAATGATCGCCCAATATTTGCAAAGTTCATAGTTTTTCACCGCTAACCCAAGCTTAAAACTAGTATTCACTACTATTAAAACAAGCTGTCTCGAAATTGCAATTTTTTTCTTGATTGATTTCCTCACGTTTAATATGGTTTTTTAGTGATTTTGTATTAATTTCAAATCATTCCGCTTGACTGGCTAATTTTATCATCGGCAAGTCAAATGTTTTGTATGTTAAAATTTTAAGCCCATGGAGGGGGGCGTTTAAGAAAAGGTTATGATGTATCATGCTAATGAAACGAAAAAATATCTACAGAAATTACGTGATTTTAAGTGCACTGTCGGTCTGTATACCTTCATTTGCTTTTGCACAAGGTAGTGATAAGGATTCTGTAACTGAGCTCAAGCCAATTATTATTGAGGGAAAAAAAACAGAAGACGCTTTTGGTTCAGTGACCATTCTAACTGATCGTATAACTGCTAAGGATATTAATGCAAAGCAAATAAATGATATCTATGATATTAATCAGCTTGATCCATCTGTATCCTACAATCCCAAAAATAATAGTATCGTGATTCGTGGTTTGGATGCAGACCGTATCCTCACAACAATAGATGGCATTACTCTTCCATGGTTTGCAGATATAGTGCGTGGGCAAGGTGGAAATACAACATTTGACTTCAATGCGCTTTCTACCTTTGATATTATTCAAGGATCAGATTCTAGTCTTTACGGGTCTGGTGCATTAGGAGGAGTTGTTGCTTTGCGCACCCTCAACCCTGAAGACCTTATTACAGGAGAAAAGAATTGGGGAGGTCTTATAAAAGGGGGTTATAATTCCGTTGATAACAGTTGGCGTGTAGATCAAGCTGTTGCAGTGCGTAGCCACCAAACGTTCTTGCTTTTCCAAGGATCTCGTTCAGAAGGACACGAACGCAAAAATATGGGAACCATAGAGGGTTATGAAAATCGGTCACGTAAAAACCCCGCTAATTTTAACCAAAATAATTTGCTTTTTAAAGTTCACCAATACTTTGGAGACGATCATAGGCTTGGTTTTACAGCAGAACGTTTTGGCTATAGTAATAACACCCACTCATTAAATGCGTCTACAAGATATGCCCCAGGTTCCGTTTATGATCAAGACCATAAACTCCGTAGCCGCCTTTCTCTTTCTTATGATTATAATGGCAATGAAGACACTATTTTTGATGCTTTTCATGGACAGATTTATTGGCAAAAGCAATCAAATAACCATATCCTGAGCGGGCATCGTGTTAGAGCTCCCAAAGGAGAATACCTTAGAGATAATATTGTGCATGATACTAATTATGGTTTAAATGCAAATACTCTTAAAACAGTGAATATTGGTACTGTTACTCATACAATAAAGCTAGGCATAAATGCTTTATCATCTAAATTTCACCATTACATGTTAGGTAAAGATAATTGTCATTTACCAGAAAATGCTCAAGGATGTGCTTTTTTGCCAGCCAACCAATCAGAGTCACCAGATACCGATAGCTATAACTTTGGTTTAGCTTTCGAAGACAAAATAGGCTTTGTGGATGACCGTTTCCGTATAACGCCTGGGATCCGTTATGATTGGTATAAGCACACCCCTCAAAAAACAGCATCTTATGAAAAAGCCCTTGTTACTGATGGATATCCTCCAGAAAGAGATGGCTCTCATTTTTCTCCTAAATTACGTGTAGAATGGGATGCTCGTGATAAAGTGACATTTTTTGTTCAGTGGGCACAAGCTTTCCGCGCACCACGCGTCTCTGAACTTTACCTTTCTTATATCAAACCTGGTCTTTATTATGTGAAGGGAGCTTCTGATCTTAAACCAGAAACAAGCAATGGCTATGATGTCGGTATAAAATATGGAGATAAAAATTTTGGTGGTTCTATCAGTACCTTTATCAATCAATATAAAGATTTTATCGACACTCTAGATAAAGGACCATCAGAAGAATTTAAATTTTCACGCCGACACTACATGAATCGTGCAAGTGTCCGTATTTGGGGTATTGAAACAAAAGCGCATTGGGTCTTGCATAGTGGTTTTCATAGCAACTTCTCCGTTTCCTATTCGCAAGGAAAAGATCTTGATAAAAATGAATATCTGAACTCTATCCCACCGTTGAAAGCAATCGTAGGATTAGGATATGCAAAAGAAGAATCTTGGGGAGCAGATGTTATGCTTACTTTCGCGGCTAAACGTGATAAGGTTGCTGCTAAAGAATCTGAATATCATCAAATTCCAGGATATAAAGTAGTTGATATCTCAGGTTGGTGGAAACCATTCGGTGAAAAAGGGCTTATTATAAGAGCGGGTGTTTATAATCTATTTAATCAAAAATATTGGAATGTATCAGATTTTCCTAGTAGCAAAGGAACAACACCAAAGGATTATTACACCCAACCTGGTCGGAACTTTAAGGTATCGTTTGTGCAAAGATTTTAGTCTTTATTCTTCAACCATTCGACTATTTTAAAAAATCATACCGATGAAATAAGTTGACTGTGTTTTTGTCATTTTTGTAGCTACAAAAAATTGAGACAAAAGCTTTAGTTATTCTTGATTTATCGGTTCCTGGTTACTCTGCTGTTGATAGTAGTATTTGTGATAGGTTGAACTGTTAGTTAATAATAGTTCAACTTGTTATTTTTGAATTATAACATTAAAAAGTTAATTCTTGTAATAATATAAGGGAATGCTTATGTCATATACAGCTGAGAAAATCATTAGCCTGCATAAAGAAAAAAAAGAAATGCGTAACCGTGATTTTGCGGTGTCGATTGGCATATCTGAAGCAGAGCTTATTGCAGCCTATTGTACAATTGGGAAAGCAAAAAGACTAGACGTTGATGTCAACACTCTTTTAGAAAATGCGCCTAAACTTGGAACAGTTATGGCGTTGACACGTAACGAACACGCCGTACACGAAATAACAGGATGTTTTGAAAAAATTGTTCAAAGCCAACATGTTCCCCTCACGCTTGGTGAAATTGACTTGCGTATTTTCCTAAAACAATGGAAATTTGGTTTTGAGTACGACATGATGATCCTTGGAAAGCCTACGAAAAGTTTGCAATTTTTTGATCCATATGGTGTAGCTGTTTTCAAACTTTATTCCAAAGACACAACCAATATGGAAGAGTGGAACTACATTGTTAACAAATTGCTTCATAAAGAGCAATCATCTGTTCTAAATATATCTTCTCCTCCTCAAACACAGTATAACACAACAAAATTAGATGTTGAAAAATTCCGAGATTCCTGGCGAAACATGACCGATGTGCACCAACTTCATGAAATTATCTCTCAACTAAAAATTAACAGACACGATGCTGTAAAATATGTTGGAGACGAATTTGCCAACGAAGTAAAAATAGACGCTATTGAAACTATGCTCAATCAGGTTGTGCGACAGGAAATACCGATTATGTGCTTTGTTGGAAACAAGGGATGTATACAAATTTTCAGTGGACAAGTCAAAAACATTAAGAAAATGGGATCTTGGATTAATATTCTGGATGAAAAATTTCACATGCATTTATTGGTTTCTGAAATTGAGAATGTCTGGTGTGTTCGTAAACCTACACGTGATGGCTATATTAGCTCACTTGAAGTTTTTAATAAAAATGATGAGATGATTATTCAATTCTTTGGCATTCGCAAGGAAGGTCAAAAAGAACGTGAAGATTGGCGCTCTTTATTAGATAGTTTTTCAAAAAGCCAAGAAATAGCAATAACTTAGAAAAGGAAACCGGATATGTTCGCATCTCTTTTGCATAGATCTTCTAGCCTTTTTTTTGTTTGTGCGCTCTTCTCTTTTGCTTGCTTTTCCAAACAAGCGATTGCTGAACTCACAGCTCATTTTCCTGAGAACGCACGAATCGTTTCTATTGGTGGATCACTGACAGAAATTGTCTATGCATTAGGAGCTCAAGATCGGCTTGTAGCTCGTGATAGTACAAGTGTCTATCCACGAGAAGCACTCAAGCTTCCTGTACTTGGCTATATGCGAACCCTTTCACCTGAAGGAGTTTTATCCCTTGCTCCAGAGGGTATATTGCTTGTAGAAGGAAGTGGCCCTCCTTCAACAATCGATATTCTCAAAAAAACGTCTATCCCTATGGTTATTGTGCCAGAAAATTATTCCCGTGAAAGTGTAATAGAAAAGATCCGTATCGTTGGAAAAGCAATTAACCGAGAGGTGCAGGCAGCTGCATTAATTGAAAAAGTGAATCGCGATTTTTTGGATAACGATACACTGTTGGCAAAAGTAACCAAACCAAAACGTGTTCTTTTTATTTTATCTGTACAAAACGGGCGCGTCATGGCATCTGGAACAGGAACAGCGGCCGATGGTATGATTAGACTTTCAGGTGGTATCAATGCTATATCAGATTATAAAGGATATAAACTCTTAAATAATGAAGCATTATTGAAAGCAAATCCTGATGTTATTCTTCTTACAAAATATGGTGGAAAATCCACTAATATTGATAAAGTTTTAGCTATACCAGCAATTCAAGCAACAACTGCAGCAAAAAATCATGCCATTAAACAAATGGATGCTATGTATCTTTTAGGATTTGGTCCACGTACTGCAAATGCATCGAAAGAAGTTATTAATATACTTTATGGCGTAAATGAAGACGGTAAGAGCTAATAAAATGGCAGATGGTACATCGATGGTGCGTACACCTGAAATACGAGAAAATAAAAGGATAGATCGTGCAAATTCAGGAAAAGTTTTATTATTAAGCTTAATATTATTTTTGACTTTTAGTATTTTTAGCGGGCTCCTGAATGGTGCATCAAATGCTTCTTTTATTGATCTGCTTCGTGTAATGCTTACGCAAGACTTTTCAGTAAGCAGTAAAACTCGTGATTACCTCATACTTATTGAGATAAGGCTTCCCCGTATTATTTTAGGAGTATTAGTTGGCGCAGCTTTGGCTGTCTCTGGGGTTCTCATGCAGGGTCTTTTCCGTAATCCCCTTGCAGATCCTGGCATTGTAGGTGTATCAGCAGGAGCAGGTCTTGGAGCTGTTTTAGCGATTGTCGTTGGTATTACTTTTTCCTCTTCATTTATATCTTTTCTTTCCTCTTCATTTATATCTTTTCTCGAGTCATATAAAGTTGTCATAGGTGCCTTTTTAGGTGGGCTTTTATCAACAATCACTCTCTATGCAATAGCTACGCGTCATAATTGCACCTCTATTGCAACAATGCTGCTTGCAGGAATTGCGCTTGGTTCTTTAAGCAGTGCTGTTATCGGCATATTAATTTTTATGGCAAATGATCAGCAATTACGTGATATTACCTTTTGGAATCTTGGCTCTCTTGCGGGTACAACATGGTTGAAAGTTTGGCTCGTTTTACCTTTTATCTGTGTTGGTCTTCTTTTTTCTCCTTTTTTATCACGAGCGCTTAATGCTCTTACTCTTGGAGAAGCCGTTGCTGGTCATATTGGTTTCCATATTCAGCGCATTAAAAATATTTCTATTCTTCTTGTTGCACTTATGTGTGGTAGTGCAGTTGCGGTCAGTGGTGGTATTGGTTTTATAGGAATTGTTGTTCCACATATTTTACGTCAACTGATTGGCTCTGATCATCGCTACCTTATTCCCTGTTCTGCTCTTTTGGGAGCATCATTACTTATTTTTGCTGATACGTTTGCACGCTTAATCGTTGCCCCTGCAGAATTGCCAATTGGAATTGTTACAGCACTCTTTGGTGCACCTTTTTTCCTTTGGATCCTCATATGCAAACGAGAGGCAAATTCTCCATGATAGAAGCAATTGATATCTGCGTTCAACGCGGAAAAAAACAAATCCTTAATAATATTAATCTTCACGCTAAAAGTGGTGCTCTTACCATCATTATTGGTCCTAATGGATCCGGTAAAAGTACTTTTGTTAAAGCGCTCAGTGGAGAAATTCCTTATAGCGGAAAAATGACCTTAAATGGCCATGATATCATCCTGACAAAAACTTATAAAATGGCAATGATGCGTGCAGTGCTACCGCAATCAACAACATTAGCATTTCCATTCTTAGTTCATGAAGTAGTAGAACTTGGCCTCTCCACAAATCAATTTACTATAGAAAAAACTGAATTGCGAAGCCTCCCCCAAAAAGCTTTAGAGCATGTTGGCCTAGCTAATTATGGTAACGAATATTATCATAAGTTATCGGGTGGAGAACAAGCTAGAGTACAGCTTGCTCGTGTACTGTGCCAAATATGGAAACCTGTTTATAATGGGATCCCCCGTTGGATGATATTAGATGAGCCTATTGCTAATCTCGATATCCAGCATCAGCTCATTGTTATGGATATCGCTAAAAACTTTGCCCGTTGTGGCGGTGGCGTTCTCGCTGTGCTGCATGACCTTAACCTTTCTGCACATTATGCAGATAAACTCATATTATTTAGGGAAGGAAAAATTTACTGTGAAGGCAATGTCTCTGATGTTTTAACAACGAAAAATTTGCGCGATGCCTATCATTGTTCTTTAAGAGTATCTGAATTACCCAAAGAGGATATTCCTTTTATATTGCCACAGACAGCATCCTTTCTATAGAGTGAAAATCTGTTCAATGTCAAAAAATAGTCTTTCATATAAAAATGCAACCTAGGTTGTGTTATTTTAAACTTAACCCCTTCCTTCTTTATAACAACGTTAATATTATAAAAAGTGTGCTTCTTTTATTTTATAGCTCTAAGAAATACACTATCCAAAAAGAAATCTTAAACGAAACATTTAGTGCTAAATTTTCAATGATTTCATTAATCTCTCCCCATGACATTACAAAAAATAACTTTCTACTGTTCATTCATAAAATTACATTCACCATTATAGATATTTCCAGTTTTCAATTGCAAAAAATACTGAAATATCGTTTCATAAGATTAAAAGCGCATAAATCTTTATGCGCTTACATAAAAATAACGCGAATTTGCTCCGCGTTAATAATCTCAACAGCCAATAAATTATTAATCAAAAAACTCATGATTTTATAGCATAAACAACCGTTGCATTCACAGGTCGTGTTTCTTCTCCACCTGTTGAAGAAATGGTTGCTTTATGCGTATGGGTACCAGAAGAATGTGTTTCCTTTGCCCACGGGCTGTAGTTAAAAGCAGGATTTCTCCCACCAAGTGGACCACCGAATTGGTTACGACTAATGTTCGTGTCACTATAGTCGTGTTTATGCTCTCCCTCCTCTTCAATGGTACAATCATGTGTATGTGATTTTATGCTATCTTGTTGCTCATTTGCAAAGTTTCTATTTGGATCTAAACCCCGACCATCATCAAAGCCACGTAAAAACATCCCTCTAAAATCAGGAACTTTAAAAGTTGTATCACTGTCTTTACCCCATTGATCACCTATTGCCTTGAAAAGCTCCGGATAATCTTCACGTTCATAGGTAGCACCGTTGCATAAAAGCCAGCCTCCTGGCACTTCTTGCATAGCAAATGTGGCAATAAATCCAGAAGGAAAAATTTTTATTTTGGGTAATGGAATAGGCGTAGGATTTAATAAATACCAACCATCATGATCTTCCATTGAAGCATTATCATTATATACCATTTCATAAATACCACCTGCCTGTAGTTCACCTCCTTTTAATGGTATAACACCTGTATCGGTTGCTTTATAAATAGGCTTCTCCCCTAAATTATTAACGGCGACTGTCGTCGTACCAATATTTTCTCCACTTGCCTTAAAACGTACAATGATATCATTTTTATATTGAGCTATAGGTGAAACCGTTTTCAAGATGATCGATGTTGTCTTCTCTTCCGTATTAATCATAAATTTTGAGTCAATAGAACCGCCATTATCTGCAAGATATTCACGCACACGCTGCATCATCGCACGTGCACTATCATTGACAGAACTAGGCGGCTGACCCTCTGCCCAATTAATGATATCATCTGAATTAGCATTTTTATCAGCCATCAGCGACCAATCGTAAATATCAGACATTATAAAAGCCCCCGTTCTTCTTAATAATTCTCTAATAACTTTTTTCTGATTATATGAGGCAACCAATTGCCTTCTTAGTAGATAAAAAATAATAGCGTTTACTCGAAAATACGCATCAAAGTGCAAACACTTCTTCTCTTATTGGTTTGTGGTATATCATTCTCTGTCATACCGAGTATATTATTGGTTTATTTTTGTTCTCTTCGATAAATAATACTAAGCTCATCTCCCCCTTTTTTACTAAAATTAATATGAATATATTCGTTTACAATATAATCGTCTCATTTTGTATTTACTTCTTATTATTACCTCACTGGAGCTACATAGTAGCATTCTGACATCTTCTAATCTTGTTGTAAAACTTATCAATATGGCTTATAAAATTCCTTGCTATAACAATATAATCATCATTGTATGTATTTTTCTATGATCCAAATAAGAAGCTTTAATACATTGGTACAATCTTAATGAAGTTACTTGTATTACTGACATTTTTAATGCTTCAAAAACTATTTAATCAATAATATCTTGGCGCCGTCTGTGCGTATGTTTTACCTATATACTTTGAAAATTATATAAATAACCCGCTCTCTTGACTTTGCATAACAAGACTTTCATGAGTTATTTCGCTTTGTCTTTATCAAAACAGCTTATAACTTTTATTGACAATTATTTGGATTAAAAAATCTAAGAAAATTTTCTTCAGCTTTTTAAATTACCACTGATCACATTTGCTTCTACACGCAAATATCTCTTTCAAATATATCCTTTTTTCATTAAGCCTATTTCCTAAGGGCTAACTTCCACTTGGTTTACACCCTCTTGAACGCTTCTTTCTCTTCGATCTAACAGATACCGAAGAAACCTTATAAGTAAAGCACACTTATGGAAATGATGCACTTAACATTTGAAAGACACATCACACGTTTTTCCTCTTAAACTAAAAGTATTTGATTATAATGATAAACGCTTACCCAATACTAATCTTGTAAGAAATAGATATGCCTCTTCTCCCCGAAGATTAGCTTACCACACCTATTCATCCTACATCTCGCTCATCATTTGTAAGTATTCTACTATATTTAGAATTTTTTTGCAAGGGAAATAAACCAATTCTTTTAAGTAGCATCTGCAGTTATTGGAACTTTTCCTAATCACATAATGTTGAAGTAAATGCTTACCAAACCATCCTTATAACTGCTTCTACCGTTATTAATCTAGAAACACAAAATGAATTTATAAAAATGCCATAAAGGGAAACAAATAACCAGGAAATTAAACCTATTTTTAAGTCAAAAGATTTTATACCTCTGTTTTGACTTTCCAACGCAGCATTTTGATCTCTATCTTTTTTATTATTTTCACGACTTATAAAGATCCCAATGATATCTCTTTCGATCAGCTTACTTTCACGTTTCAAATTAAATTTTTTACACAACAACAGCTGCAATAACTGTCGCTTGATTAACTTTTAATATTTTTGTGATGTTTAACGATATTTTGATAATATCTTATAAAAACAAAAGAAAGCGACTCCACGCTTCCCTTCTTTTCAATCTAACTCTTTTTACTTAAGAAAACAGACATTTTTTTGAATATTTTAAATATCTTTTAAACCACACAATCACTTTTTTTACAAAAGTTCATCAAAATCGTTTAAAATGTGTCTTTGTGATTGACAATATAGGTATTTAAGCCAAACATGTCAGTACTAACAAAATTTTTAAGGGGGGGATGTTAATGCAAATACTATTAAAACTATTGCATCTATTTTCAGTGAAATTTCTTAGACTTTATAAAGTATGTTCTTGCATAGTGAGATATTTATTCACTTTTAAGCCCAAGCACACATGATCGATATTTTAAATATATTTCCATTAACATCTTAACCTGTTTTTGAACTATGTGTCTATAAGGAAAAAGTTTGTGCAAAAAAATACTCCATCAATCAGTTGCAACCCCTTTCCCGCTTCACGCAAAATTTATCAACAGAGTCTTCTCTTTTCTGATGTACGCGTCCCATTTCGTGAAATTTCATTAACCGATAATAGTGGTGAAAAACCTTTAAATATCTACGATACTTCTGGCCCCTACACTGATAAAAATATAATAATTGATATTACAAAAGGTTTGCCAGCAATTAGCTCATCTTGGCTCTCTAAGCGTGCTGATACTGAATCTTATCCTGCTCGAGTGGTCAAACCTGAAGATAATGGATTTGCCTATAATAAAAATTCTACACCAACTTTTGAACAAAATCGACCTATTTTACGAGCAAAAAAGGGTAAAGCTGTTACACAAATGGCCTATGCACGTGCAGGCATTATTACCGCAGAAATGGAATATGTTGCTATCCGAGAAAATGAAGGACTAGCAGTAAAAGACCAGCAAAAAACACAATCATCTGAAATATATAATGGATCAATTCCAGAAATTTACACTGCAGAATTTGTTCGCAATGAAATTGCTTGTGGACGCGCCATTATCCCCCAAAACATTAATCATCCAGAATGTGAACCTATGATTATTGGGCGCAACTTTCGTGTTAAAATTAATGCCAATATTGGAAATTCAGCAGTTACTTCATCTATGGCAGATGAAGTAGATAAAATGGTTTGGGCTATTCGTTGGGGAGCAGATACAGTTATGGATCTTTCAACAGGTCGAGGGATTCACAATATTCGCGAGTGGATTATTCGAAATTCTCCTGTTCCCATTGGAACTGTTCCAATTTATCAAGCACTTGAAAAAGTACAAGGTATTGCTGAAAATTTAACATGGGATATTTTTCGTGATACCCTTATTGAACAGGCAGAACAGGGTGTTGATTATTTTACCATTCACGCCGGATTAAGATTACCTTTCATTCCTCTTACCATTAATCGCACAACAGGGATCGTTTCACGAGGTGGTTCTATTATGGCAAAATGGTGCCTGCACCATCACAAAGAAAGTTTTCTGTATGAATATTTTGATGAAATTTGTGACATTGCACGCATGTATGATATTTCTCTTTCATTAGGAGATGGATTGCGCCCTGGCTCCATTGCTGATGCAAATGATGAAGCTCAATTTGCCGAACTTAAGACATTAGGAGAATTAACAAAAGTTGCATGGGAAAAAGACGTACAGGTTATGATTGAAGGGCCAGGCCATGTAGCAATGCACAAAATTAAAGAAAATATGGATAAACAGCTAGACCTCTGTCATGAAGCACCTTTTTACACTTTAGGCCCCCTTACAACTGATATAGCTCCAGGATACGATCATATTACCTCAGCAATTGGTGCAGCTATGATTGGGTGGTTTGGCACTGCCATGCTGTGTTACGTAACGCCTAAAGAACATTTAGGACTGCCCGATAAGGATGATGTTAAAACAGGTGTGATAACTTATAAAATTGCGGCTCATGCTGCTGATCTTGCTAAAGGCTTGCCTAGAGCACAATTGCGCGATGATGCTCTCTCACGCGCACGATTTGATTTCCGATGGCATGACCAATTCAACCTTTCTCTTGACCCAGAAACAGCCTGCGCTTTTCATGATGAAACAATGCCTAAAGAAGCTCATAAATTAGTACATTTTTGTTCTATGTGTGGTCCAAAATTTTGTTCTATGCGCATTTCTCACGATATTCGTGATGCAGCAGCAAAAAAAACAAAAGATGAAGGTATGGTTGCAATGGCCGAAAAATATAAAAAGAATGGTAAACTTTATGTAGAGACTGTTCCTACTCAAAAAGAGAACATAAACAATTGAAGAAGATTCTTATCAAAGGTGCAGGTGTAGGTGGTTTAACAGTTGCCTTTATGTTACAACAAAAAGGTGTTTCTGTTACTGTATCAGCTCCACCTCATTCTCCTATTGGCACTGCGAGTTGGTATGCAGGAGGAATGCTAGCACCTTATTGTGAAAGAGAAAATACTGAACAAATTGTTGAAGATCTTGGTATACAAGCTGTGCAATGGTGGAGCGAAATACTTCCCAATCTTGTAGAACAAAAAGGCACTTTGGTCGTTGCACCTATGCGGGACATGATAGAACTCGAACGATTCTCGGCACATACACACAATCATAGAACCATAAATAATACAGAAATAGCTCTTCTTGAACCAGATCTTGCAGAACGTTTCAACTGTGCTCTCTTTTACGAAAGTGAAGCACATATTGATCCTCGCAAAGCGCTTATCACTCTAAAAGAGAATCTCATAAAAAATGGAGCGTATTTTGTTGATATAGAAGTATCTGAAACAAATTTTGATATTATCATTGATGCAACGGGTATAGCGCGTTTAAAGAAAGATAAAAATATACGAGGTGTGCGTGGGGAAATGTTACTCGTCCGCAGCACAGATATTAAAATTTCTCGTCCAATTCGCCTTCTTCATCCACGTATTCCACTCTACATCGTACCCCGACAAGATAATATTTTTATGGTTGGGGCTACAATGATTGAAAGTGATTTCAATGGTGCTATTTCGGTGAGATCCATGATGGAATTACTTAATGCTGCCTACACTTTACACCCCGCTTTTAGTGAAGCAGAAATTATTGAATCTGGAGTTGGCATACGACCCAGCTACCCTGATAATTTTCCTCATGTATACAAACATGATAACCATATTTTTATTAATGGATTTTATAGACATGGTTTTCTTTTATCTCCAGAAATGGCAAAACAAGCGATAAAATTGGCATTGGAGTAGAACATGCAAATATTTGTCAATGGTGAAATAATTCAAACAGAAATTATTTATCTCAATTTATTGCTTGAAGAATTGGGTTATGAAGGGGATTGGCTGGCCACCGCTGTTAATTCTGAAGTTATTTCCGTAGATGCACGACGCCAATTTATCTTGCATGAAGGAGATAAGATTGAAATTTTAAGTCCAATGCAAGGAGGCTAAAATTATGCTAAATCTTTATGGATGCAAATTTTCTTCCCGTCTTATGTTAGGTACAGCTCAATATCCTTCACCCAAAGTTCTTCGTGAAGCCATTCATAAATCTGGTACAGAAATTGTGACAGTTTCATTACGCCGGGAAACTGCAGGAGGAAAGCAAAGTGGACAGTTTTGGCAATTTCTTGCAGAACTTAATGTTACAGTACTTCCCAATACTGCTGGTTGTTACACCGTTAAAGAAGCTGTTACAACCGCCCAATTAGCACGAGATCTTTTTAAAACGGATTGGATTAAACTTGAAATTATAGGAAACTCCGATACCTTACAGCCGAACGTCTTTTCCTTAATTGAAGCAGCACAAATTTTAAACAAGGAAGGTTTTAAAATTTTTGCTTATACAACAGATGATCTCATTGTAGCGGAAAAACTTTTAGATGTGGGCTGCCGAGCTATTATGCCTTGGTGTGCTCCTATTGGTTCTGCTAAAGGTCCTCAAAATACTGATGGACTGCGTTCTATCCGCGCTTATCTTCCAGATATTACCCTTGTTATTGACGCTGGTATTGGGCGCCCATCGCATGCTGCTATTGCTATGGAACTTGGTTATGATGCAGTACTACTAAACACTGCAGTTGCTAAAGCAAATGACCCTGCCCTAATGGCTGAAGCCTTTTCTAAAGCTGTTCAAGCAGGACGTATGGGATATAAAGCAGGCATTCTTGAAGCGCGCAATATAGCTGTTCCTTCAACACCAGTCATTGGCAAAGCAGTGTTTTCATGAAATTAGATCCTTTTTATCTGATAGTTGATAATGCTGATTGGGTTGAACGTTTAGTTCCTTTTGGTGTCAAACTCATACAATTACGTATGAAAAATGAAAGTCACAAAACTATCAGTCAACACATCAAACGAGCTCAAAATATATGTGATAAATTCAAAGCACAATTAATTATTAATGATCATTGGACTATAGCAATTGATGAAAAATGCAATTTTATTCATCTCGGACAAGAAGATCTTAAAAATGCTGATCTTTCCGCAATTCGTAGAAATGGTATAAAATTTGGCCTTAGCACACATGATGAACATGAATTAGATATTGCATTGTCTGTTAATCCTGCATATATCGCACTAGGTCCTGTTTATCCAACAATTTTAAAAAAAATGAAATGGATGCCTCAAGGCTTAGAAAAAATCAAAAAATGGAGAAAACGGATCGGTGTTTTACCTTTAGTTGGCATTGGTGGTTTAACACCGGAACGCGCAATTGGTGTTTTACAAGCAGAGGCAAATAGCGCTGCTGTTGTAACTGATATTATTCTTCATAAAAAACCTGAAAAACGTGTCCAACAGTGGATAAAGGCAACACAAGCATGGCGATAATGCCTTCCATTCTTATTGTAGCAGGTACTGATCCAACAGGGGGAGCTGGTGTTGTTCGTGATATAGAAACAGCTGCCCACTTTCAAATAAAAGCAAGTTTAGCTATAACTTCCATTAACGTACAAGATGATAATCATGTTGTTGAAATTGTTCCAATGAGTGGAAAACTTATTGCCGCGCAAATGCGCATAGCTCTAGAAGCTAATCCGATCAGTGCAATAAAAATCGGTATGACAGGTACCCAAGAGATTATAGAAGAAATCTGTAATGTATTAAAAGACTATCCTCATATTCCAGTTATTTTTGATCCTGTGCTTGTCGCCTCTTCAGGAGGAAAACTGACAACAGAAACAATTATAGACGTTATAATTAATGAACTTCTTCCTCACGTTGATCTCTTAACACCCAATATGGGAGAACTTGCCCTCCTCAGCCAAAACTCATTAGCATTTCATCATGAAGAAGCGATACAACAAGCAAAAAAACTTCTGTCATTTGGTTCACGCTATATATTGGTAAAAGGTGGACACGCAAATGATCCTCTTGCCATTGATAGTTTAGTTAATAAATCTGAGGTGATAAACATTTCTACTCCACGCTTAACAGTAACAATGCGTGGAACCGGTTGCATTTTATCAAGTGCTATTGCAGCACATTTAGCTTTAAATGAATCTATAATTGAATCCGTAAAAAAAGCAAAAACATATGTTCATACATTGCTTTTAAACCATTAAATTAGCGTCATATCTCTTCTTAATGCATACTTTATTAGTTATTCTCATTAAAGATTGGTAATAAACTATCATAAGACTTGAAGAATAGTTCTGTCTGGTCTATTCATTGATGGATTGATTATCAAAAAAATGCAATGTTAAACCAAACACAGTCCACGATTTCCTATGAAGAACTTTTAAGCTTTTATAAAGAAAGTGGTGTTGATGCTGTCTTAAGTGATACACCTATTAACCGCTTTGGCCAAGCTGTTTTTTCCGAAAAAAAATTCAAACCAGCAATTAATATTTCCCATCATCAACAAGCTCCATCAGCCATAAAAAAGCATAATGATCTGCCGCATAAGCCCGATATTAAGCAGCACACGCTTTCAGCTATAGAGATGGCAAAAAATGCTAATACACTTGATGAATTGAAATCTGCACTTCTTGCCTTTAATGACTGCTCATTAAAATTAACAGCCAAAAATACCTGTTTTGCAGATGGAACAGCAGGAAGCCCACTTATGCTTATTGGAGAAGCGCCAGGACGCGAAGAAGATATACAAGGTATTCCTTTCGTAGGAAAAGCAGGTATATTGCTTAATAAAATATTGGCATCAATTGGTCTAACAAGGCAAAATGTTTACATAACAAACACTATCCCATGGCGTCCACCAGGAAATCGCACACCAACACCAAGAGAAGTCGCCTTATGTCGCCCTTTTGTTGAACGACATATTCAACTCGCTAATCCTCGTATCCTTATAGCATTAGGGGGAGTTGCTACACAGTTTCTTACTGGAGCTCAAACTGGAATTATCCGAACGAGAGGAAAATGGCTCACTTATGTAGGAGAAAGAGAAATAAAAATTCCTGTTATGCCAACCTTTCACCCAGCCTATCTTCTACGAACGCCCAGTCAAAAAAAGCTAACCTGGATAGATTTTTTAGAAGTAAAAAATTATTTAAATGAGCTCTCATAATTATCTAATCTTACTTTACCTCAAAATATAAATCACTTTTTTATTTATACTCTTAAAATATAGTTAGGAAATATTATGGAACAAGTTAAAACACCTGTTTATCGTTTGGAAGATTATCAGCAAACCCCCTATGTTATTCCAAAAACAAAGCTTCGCTTCTGTTTAGAACCAACAAAAACTTATGTGACAGCAACATTACTGATTGAACCTCGTCAAAACACAAAAGAAACAAAACCTCTTGTCCTTTCTGGTGATGATCTTACATTAATTTCTGTCGCCATTAATGGGCAAAAACTAGATAAAAGCGCTTATAAAAGCACTCCTTCAAATCTAGAAATTACATCTCCACCCGAAACTCCTTTTACATTGGAATTGGTCACAGAACTTAATCCTGAACGCAACCGTAAACTTATGGGACTTTATCTTTCAAATGGTGTCTATTGTACACAATGTGAATCAGAAGGGTTTCGTCGTATTACTTATTTTTACGATCGCCCAGATATTCTTTCTACTTACACAGTAGAAATTGAAGCAGATTCTCAAACAATCCCCATTTTGCTTTCCAATGGTAATCTTATCAAAGCGGGAAATCTTGATAATAACCGCCATTTTGCTGTCTGGGAAGATCCTCATCCCAAACCATCCTATCTTTTTGCATTAGTTGGCGGAAACCTTGATAAATTGGAAGATCATTTTACCACTGTATCTGGCCGCCGTATCAAACTTGGTATTTACGTGGAAAAAGGAAAAATTAAACGAGCAATCTATGCAATGGATGCACTCAAACGTTCCATGCGTTGGGATGAACAGTGTTTTGGACGCGAATATGATCTTGATGTTTTCAATATTGTTGCTGTCTCAGACTTTAATATGGGTGCAATGGAGAATAAGGGACTTAATGTCTTTAATGATAAATATATTCTTGCAGATTCTGAAACAGCAACCGATCAGGATTATAGAAATGTTGAACGCGTCATTGCACATGAATATTTCCATAATTGGACTGGAAATCGCATTACCTGCCGTGATTGGTTTCAACTTTGTTTAAAAGAAGGACTAACAGTTTATCGTGATCAAGAATTTTCTTCAGATCAAAATGTCCGTAGCCTACAGCGCATTGAAAACATAAGAACATTGAAAGCTACACAGTTTGCCGAAGATGCTGGCCCCCTCGCTCATCCCGTACGTCCTCGTCAATATAGCCAAATCAATAACTTTTATACCACGACTGTCTATGAAAAAGGAGCCGAAGTCGTCCGAATGATACACACTATCTTAGGTTCCACTTTATTCCGTAAAGGTATGGATCTCTATTTTAAACGTCATGATGGACAAGCTTGCATAATTGAAGATTTTATAGCCTGTTTTTCTGAAGTCTCTGGTAAAGACTTCTCACAATTCATGTTATGGTATGAACAAGCTGGCACACCCCATGTGAAAATAGATAGCCATTATAAAGATGGTGTTCTAACGATTCATGCACAACAACATATACCAGCAACACCACAACAAAGCATAAAAAAAGCGATGCTTATCCCTATTGCGTTTGGTCTATTAGGACATAACGGGGAGCCACTAATTTATGAATCTGATACAGATATTGAATCAGATGTTATGCTTCTATCCAAAGAAAACCAGACATTTACATTAAAAGGACTTCGTGAAAAACCTGTTTTATCGCTGCTCAGAGACTTTTCTGCACCTATCATTCTAGAAACCCCATTTAATGAAAGCGAGCTGATCTTTCTTGCTCAAAATGATAGTAATCAAGTTAATCGCTGGCAGTCGCTTAACCGTTTAATGACACAAGCATTAATTCAAGTCATTCAAGATAAAACGCTAGAAAAAGCGGCCATGCCCTCTACTTTGCTAAAATTGATTGAAACTATTGTCACAGATGAAAGACTTGAGCCAGAGTTTCGCGCATTTTGCTTAAGCTTACCTAGTGAAGTTGAGCTCGCTAACATAATTAGTGAAAATATTGATCCAGACCGCATTCATTATGTGCGCAATCAGTTTTTAGTTTCTATCGCACATACCCATCAGGAGCTTTTCACAAAAATTTATGCACAAATGCAGATTACAGAGCCCTATTCACCACACACTGTGCAAGCTGGGAAACGAGCACTACGAAATATTATACTTGATTATCTTTCTATTGCAGAATCTAAACCAAATCGTGCTGCCACACAATATGCGATAGCTGATAACATGACTGACCGTATGGCCAGTATAACCATTTTAATGAAGCACTTTAGTGAAAGTGAGCAGGCACAAAATGCCTTAAATGATTTTGAAAATCGATATAAACATGATCCTTTGGTTATGGATAAATGGTTTTCTATTCAAGCAATGGTTGCTGGAGCATCAACTCTTGACCGTGTTAAAAAACTTATGCAGCATCCGCTTTTTTCACAAGATAATCCTAATCGTGTACGCGCTTTAATCGGTGTCTTTGCATCTAATAACCCCACAGGCTTTAACAGAGTTGATGGAGCATCTTACCATTTTCTTTGCCAAATTATTTTAGAAATTGATAAAAAAAATCCACAGCTTTCTTCACGATTGCTAACAATGATGCGCTCTTGGAGACAATTAGAACCTATTCGGCGACAAAAGCTTGAAACTGCATTAAAAACAATTGCAGATACTTCTCATTTATCAAGTGATGTGGCAGATATAGTCAGTCGTATACTCGCTTAAAAAATATTTATAATCAATATGTTATAATATTACTTTGAAAGTTCTTAGATAACAGTAAACCCATAAACAGGAATTTTAAACTTGTTTATGGGTCACAGTTGATGTTTGTGTCTATTTTCATATATCATATGCCCATAAGGGTAAAATTATTTTTCCCAAAAAAAAGACTGGACAGAAGACTCCTGTTTTGATTCATTATACCTATGGAGTTACTAATAAATGTTGAAGCAGTCTTTTAGTCACATTATTTTATAATTAGAGGAACCAGAAATGGCTAAATTGGACGCATATAATGCGCCAACAGAATTGCATGCCGCTTCAAAATCGAGCGCTCAAAACCGCAAGATGCGGGCAGCATACGTCAATCTGCTTTTTGGTTCAGCTTATAAAAAACTTTTATTTATTGAGCCTTGGCTGCGGCGTTCTATTCCAATCGTAATTATTTTATTCCTTGTTGTGCTCGCAATTATACGTTTTGTTCTAATCTATGATTGGCGCCATACAATTGATAAAAATACGCACTCGACCATAGCACTTTTAGCTACTCATGTTGCTAACCTAATTGACCGCGACTTACTTGCTACTCCTCAACCAGAAAAGGCTGCTGTTCTTTCTCACAATCATTTGCAGAGTATCCTTACTAATTTTTATAATCAAGGCCTCATTAATACCAGCATTGTTATCGCTATAGTAGATAAAAAAGGGATCGTTTTAGCGTCATCAAACTCAGAGATAATTTTAGGAAAACCTTTACAAGACTTTATCTCTGATAGTATTGCTTTACGATCTTTAGGGAAACATGCTGGCACAATGCAAATCACAATCGAAAAGGATAATCCAGTACTCGCTTCTTTTAGCCAAACAAAAAATGGACAATATGGTGTATTTGTCGGTGAAAAAACGCAACATACCTATATGGAATGGCGCAAAACTTTTTCATTAAATATGACCCTCTTCATAGCAACTGCTGGTATTATTCTGGCTCTTCTTTATGCTTATTACAATCAAATTGTACGAGCACGCAATACGGATATAATTTCAGAAAAAATCCAAAACCGCATTGATATGGCAATGATGCGTGGACGCTGTGGACTATGGGACTGGAATATGGCAAGTGGACGTGTGTATTGGTCACGGGCAATGTACGAAATGCTTGGCTATGTGCCTCAGGATGCACTACTATCAATTTCCCAAATTACCGCCATTATTGATCCAAATGATGCTGATTTTTTTGATCTTGCTCAAGAATTAATGAGCGGTAAAAAAAGACATATCGATATTAATGTTCCCATGCGTCATGCTGATGGTCATTATGTATGGATGCGTATCCGTGCCGAAGTTACTGAAGAGGAAGAGCCACATTTAGTTGGTATTTCCTTTGATATTAGTGAACAGCGTCAATTAGCTGAACAAACAGCACAAGCTGACCTCCGTATACGCGATGCTATTGAAAATATTTCAGAGTCTTTTGTATTATGGGATTCAGAAAGACGCTTAGTTATGTCCAATAGCAAATTTTGCGAATATGCAGCTATCCCTAAACAAATTTTACAATCAGGTATTCAACGTGCAACCGTTGAAGCCATGGCGCGCCCTGCAATCAGTGAGCATCTCCTTAAAGATGATGGTGCTGGTAACTTAACCAGTATTCGCCAAACTGCAGATGGCTGTTGGCTTAAAATTAATGAACGACGTACACAGGATGGAGGACTTGTTTGTATTGGCACAGATATTTCTGAACTTAAACAACAACAAGAAAAATTTGAAGACAGTGAAAAGCGCCTTTTTTCTTTTATTCAAGAACTGAAACGTGCGAGAGGAAATGCTCAGCAACGTGCAACAGAAGTCGAAAAACTTAACAAAAGCTTGAAAGAAGAAAAAGAGCGCGCAGAAAGTGCAAACAAAGCAAAATCAGAATTTTTGGCTAATATGTCTCATGAATTGCGTACTCCACTTAATGCCATTCTTGGTTTCTCGGATATCATGTTGCAATCCACTTTTGGTTCTCTTGGCTCACCACGTTATAAGGAATATGTACATGATATTTATAGTTCAGGAACCCACCTTCTAACCCTTATCAATGATATTCTTGATATGTCAAAAATAGAAGCTGGAAGATTTACCCTTGATTGTAAAAATATAGATCTTGAACCCATCATAAGTGAAGCAGTACGAACACTCACGCCACAAGCACAAGAGAAAAATATTTCCGTCACAACTAATATTGTTCCAGAATTGCATGCTGAAGTTGATAGCCGCGCCATGAGACAGATTTTTCTTAATATCATCTCTAATGCTGTTAAATTTACACCTTCTGGTGGCAGTATTGATGTCTGCGCTTTTCAGAAAAAAAATAATCTTATTTTTATAATTAAAGATACAGGTGTTGGCATCCCTCAGTCAGCAATCAAAAAACTCGGTCAACCATTCGAGCAAGTTGAAAATCAGTTTACTAAAACTCACACCGGTTCAGGCCTTGGACTAGCCATTTCACGCTCTCTGTTAGAATTACACAAAGGAAGTCTAGAAATTACCTCTAAAGAGATGAAAGGAACAACTGTAACCATTACCATGCCAATTCAACAAAATACATCTTAAAAAAAAATTACATTTTTTTATTATCATGGTATCTATTACATAACGCTAAAATAATAACTTAAAATTATCTCAGATTCACTCTATCTTAAGCCATATAATCAAATTTTATCTGAATGAATAAGCCACCATCTACAGTACTGATATAAATAAAAGGATACCTTGTGGAAGTAGATAATAAATTTATAAACGTATTGGTTTACTCTCTTTTCCACCTTCAAAAATAAAAGCCCCATTGAAATGGGACTCTTTAAAATCTTATCCTGTTGTAAACAAACTACTAAAATTTATAAGCTACACCAATACGAAAATCATTCGTTTTGTAGCCAATTTTCATTTTTTCATGCGAAAATTTTTTCTTACCAAAATCTGAATAGCGATATTCCGCACGTAAAATAACGCTATCAGTCATTGCAAAATCAACACCACCCCCAACGGTATAACCAACCATTGTCTTTTTCTCATCATACAATGTATCAGAAAAATCAGCTGCTCTGTTTACTGCATCGGATTCTACTCCATAGATACTTTGAAGATGCGTATAGGCAACACCTCCCGCAATATAAGGCATCATACGATCAGAAACAAAACCAACGCGCACCCGTGTGGCACCAAACCATTTTTGTTTTAAAGTATGATGTATCATCCCCAACGGTAATGGTACCGGATCACCATTCTGAGGTTTTACTTCTAACTCCGCATTATCATCAGCTCGCACCAATTTTTTTTGATTTTTTTGATTCACTTCCACAAGATTGATATTCTTTGTATCTTTTTTATCAGACCACATTATATCTGTATCGACACCGATAATAAAATTATTATCAATATCAATATTAGAGCCTACATAAATACCACCTATAATACCAGAAGGTTTTGGTACAATCTCCTTTTTAGCTGAATCCCATTTCTCTGTATTTTCATTTTTTAGGTAACTTAAAGTGGTCTTACTTGAAAAACCACCCAATTGCCCCCCAAGATACCATCCTGTCCAAGAAAAAGATGGAGTTACAACGACAGGCACTAAGTGTTCAGGAACTGTAATATCCGCTGCTTGTGCTACAGAAACTAAAATTAAAGATACAATAGATGTTGTACTTAAGTATTTTGTAATCATAATTGCTCCCCAATAGCTAATGACACATATTGAAGAATATTTTCATATTTTTTTCAAAAAATCTATAGTAAAAATGGTACAGTTATAAAAAAATAAAACCTAATTTAAAATATCAATTAAACGTTAAGATATCATATTGTATAAATCAGTCACATTTTTTGTATATTATAAAAAAGTTATCGTGTTATAAGATTTTATAAACATTATATTTATCATTAATACTTAAAAATATATAAATATTTTAATATAACTTAGGTAATAAAATTATATTTTTTACTTAAGTGAGAAATATTTTAGATAAATTTGCTAAATATTCTTCTGTCATTAATTATTAAAAATATTATATATCAGAATGATATTTAAATCATTTCATATAAATTTATCATAAAAAGATAAATACTTGTTCTATTATGAAAAAAACTCTGTATCAGCTTTCTAATATATATGAATCTGCCTGATCTGATATGACCTCTATATAAACATATGATATGTGTTATTATGGCTCATTTCAAATTTTAAAAAATCTCATTTTTATATTTTTAAGCTTGAGAATTTAGTATGATAGTACTGCCTTAATTAACTATAAAAACTTATTGAAAACAGCTTTAATCATCTCTTTCTGTAAGATAGATGACTAGATAAAAGTTAAAAAAATAAATAATATTTTATTAATAAGTATCAAAAATACATTTACTGTTTCAGTACCTTCGTAAAATTGAAGATAGCGACTCTCCTGTTTCTTTAATTCAATTTTTAAACAAAGAAAACCATGTTCTTCCAACACTACTTATTAGAATAGAAATTGTTTATCATGCAGATTATTTCATAAGGTCAACTAGAAATAAATATTCATGAGTGGATTCACTCATATCAATAAGACATACCGTCTATAATTTAATCTCACATCTATATCAGCATTTAAGAAAAGACTAAGATAATACAATTTAGAAATCAAAGTTTCATCAAAAAACAATGAGATTATAACTGCACTTATAAAATTAATCTGCTTTTTTCTTTATGAAAAGCCAATAAGTTACTATTCACTATTCCTGTATTTTTTTACTTATTCCTCAATTTCCTCTAGTCAATGAAAGCTAACTTCAGCAAAAGAATATATAGAAAACTCTGTTTTACAAAATAGGCTTTACACCTAAATTTCTTTAAAGAAACATTATACCTTCCATTTATTATATTAGCTCGCTCCTAAATAGTCGTTACGTTTACAAATAAAAGGAAGCAAATATAATTAAGGAAATAATAAAACAGCTCTGAGCCCTGGATTTGCACTTTCAAGCAACAGTTCACCTCCATGAAGTTTCATGACAGCTTTTGTTATACTTAAACCAATGCCAAAACCAGGCTGTGTACGACTTTCTTCAAGACGAACAAATCGTTCTGTTACTTTTTCAAACTTATCCTCCGCAATTCCCGGGCCGTTATCACTAACAACTACCAATAAATGTTCGCCACGACATTCCATCGATAAACAAACCTCTGCATCTCCTTTATCTTTAGATGCATATTTAATAGCATTATCAATAAGATTAAAAATTGATTGTGCAATGAGCTCACGATTCAACTTAAGCTCTTTATCAAATGTATTTCCTAATCGAAGCAGAACTCCTGATTCTTCAGCAAAAGGTTCATAAAGCTCAACAGCATCTTCAAGAATGAGCTTCATATTCATAACCTCAAGATGTTCAATTGCACTACTCGCTTCAATGCGCGAAATCATTAAAATAGCATTAAAAGTGCGGATAAGTTGGTCTGATTCAGTAATGACACCATCAAGAGCCTGTCTATATTCAAGCTCTGTCTTTTTCCCAGAAAGAGCTTCTTCAGCTCGATTTCTAAGACGCGTTAGTGGTGTTTTGAGATCATGAGCAATATTATCTGATACTTGGCGCAAACCAATATTTAATTCTTCAATGCGATCTAACATAACATTAAGATTAGCCGATAATCGATCAAACTCATCACCTACCCCAGAAACGGGTAGACGTCCACTAAAATCACCTTCCATCAAACGCTGAGAGGCAGCTGTTACACGATCAATCCTCTGCAATGCTCTTCTGCCAACAAAAAACCAAATTAATAAAGCTCCACCAACCATTGCTGCGAGAGCAATCATAACTGCTTTACGAATAGCTACTGCAAAACGTTCTGGCTCATCTAAATCACGCCCGACAAGAATCTTCATGGCATTTGGTAAATCAACAATAATTGCTAAAGCACGATGTTCACTTGTTTTGTCATGTTCTCCAAAACGCGAATACAGAAAAGAACTCGAAAGAAAACCATTATTATTCAAAAGACCAACTTCGATGCGTGCAACATTACCTGCTAAAATGCGTCCCATAGGATCAGTAACAAGATACAGAAAAGCTCCTGGCTGTCGCGAACGATAATCAATAGTACGCATCAATAAAGGCAACCCACCATAGTTATAAGCATTTTCAACCCGTCTTAACTCTTCACGCAAAGCTTGCTCAGTTTGTTTTGTTAACAATGAGGCAGAAAACGCCGTCATATAAATAGAAAGCCCTATTGCAACTAACCCAAACAATAAAATATAAAGTGCTGAAAGTCTTAGCGCAGTTGTGCGCATTATATTAATCAAACGATTCATGTCTATTATCTGGTGCTTTCAGCATATATCCAGCTCCACGCACAGTATGGAGAAGTGGCGCATCAAAATCTTTCTCAATTTTTGATCTTAACCTCGATATATGAACATCAATTACATTTGTCTGCGGATCAAAATGATAATCCCATACATTTTCTAACAGCATAGTTCGTGTCACAACTTGACCAGCATACCTCATCAAATATTCAAGCAAACGAAATTCGCGTGGCTGCAATGTAATATTCCTATTACCACGCTTTACTGTATGCGCTAATCGATCAAGCTCAAGATTTCCTACACGATAAACGGTTTCTGGTTTTTGATGATTTTTCCGTCGCTGCAATACTTCAACACGAGCAAGAAGTTCAGAAAAAGCATAAGGCTTCGTTAAATAATCATCACCTCCTGCACGCAAACCCGTCACACGATCATTAACCTGCCCCAAAGCAGAAAGGATAAGAGCTGGGGTTTTATTACCTTTAGCGCGCAACTCAGAGATAATAGAAAGACCATCACGATGCAAAAGCATCCTATCAACAACCATCACATCGTAATTTTCCGTTTCAGCTAAAGCATACCCCGTATCTCCATCATACGCAACGTCAGCTAAATGCCCTGCCTCTAAAAAAGCTTTTTCTAGGTAACGCCCCGTTTCACGATCATCTTCGATAACAAGTATCTTCATAAAGCGAGTCTCCGTTTTATATTAAACAGAAATATAGGATAGAAACTTACAAAGCTTCCATCCTATTACTCAATGAGTGCTATTTTTTAAAAATTGGAAGGACAACAAAACGATTTAGATCATTTGTTCGCATTTGCAAAAGTACACTAGGTCGTCCTAGCTTTTGTGCATGATTAATCATATCGGTAATATCAGATGCCTTTTTAACAGGTTTATTATTTACTGTCACAATCACATCACCAGGACGTATTCCTTTATCTGCAGCATCTGAATCTGGATCTACGTCAGTTATGACTAAGCCTATACCATCATCGGAAGGAGCAACAATTAAACCATAATCTTCCAATGTCTCATCTGCATCACCACGCTCACTTGAATCCTTAGAATTCTTTTTGATATCTTCATCTTCAGGCATTGAATCAAGCTTTACCTTGATCATATTCTCTTTTCCAGATCTAAAAACACCTAAAGTCACTGTTTCCCCTGGTTTAATATTTGCAATACGTTTTGCTAAACCACGAACATCATTAACGACTTCGCTATTTATTGAAAAAATCACATCACCGGCTTTAATCCCTGCTTTTTTTGCTGGGCCATCTAAAGGATCAGTAACTAAAACACCTTTAGCTTCTTTTAAACCAATTGAATCAGAAATTTCCTTTGTTACTGACTGAATCTGAACCCCAAGCCAACCGCGCTGAACTGAACCTGTTTCAATAAGTTGCTGCACGACCTGTTTAGCTGTTTCTGCTGGAATAGCAAAAGCAATACCCACATTGCCTCCAGAAGGAGAAAAAATTGCTGTATTAACTCCAACAACCTTTCCATTAAGATCGAAAGTTGGACCACCAGAATTTCCCTTATTAACAGCCGCATCAATCTGAATAAAGTCATCGTAAACACCAGCGCCAATATCACGTCCACGCGCCGAAACAATACCTGCTGTCACAGTTCCACCTAAATCAAATGGATTACCAATAGCAACAACCCAATCACCAACACGCAACTTGGAATCATCACCAAAATCAACATATGAAAATTTTCTTTTGTCATCTACTTTCAATACTGCAAGGTCAGTCCGCGGATCTTTCCCAATAAGTTTTGCACTTAGTTCTGTACCATCATCAAGAATAACAGAATAACTAGTACCGTTAGCAATTACGTGATTGTTAGTCACAACATAACCATCAGACGATATAAAAAATCCCGATCCAAAAGCGACAGGACGCAGCTTACCTGAGTGCTGTGAAGACCTGTTGCCCTGCTTACCATGCTCATAAAACTCTTTAAAAAACCTTTTTAACGGATGATTATCTGGTAATAATTCAAAACTTGGGCCGCTAAACAAATCACTCAAAAAACGCTTTTCTTTCTTTTTAGTACCCTTCACCTGCACTGAAACAACAGCTGGTTTTACTTGAGCCACAATATTTGCAAATCCCTGCTGTTGCACTAATGAAGTAAATATAGAATTTGCATGAGCCGCTGTCGTCCCCAACTCTAAACTTGAAACACCTCCGCTAAAGAACAATGCCGCCTCTAAAACCGCATAAAAACCTGCTGCAGCGAATGTTCTAGAAAAAGTTTTTTTTACCATTTTCTATGCGCTCCTATTCCGTTAGTAATCTTTTGATTGCGCTTAATATAAAATAATAGACCTTACCGTTTTCTGTCTAAATTGTTAAAGTTTTGTAAGGTTAGATAGACAACACTCATAACTATAAATATAGTTAAGTAATTGATTTAAATGTATTAAATTTTAATTTTTTTATAAATTTTTATTACCTGAATGATCTTTTTGCCCATCTTTATTAGCATTCCAGTGATCACTTTTAAAAGCTCTTATCATTCGTCCTCTCCAAAGTACAACGCTTATACTAAGGAGAAGAATAATCAAAGGTGAGAGCCATAAGAACCACGTTATTTTATTAAAAGGCGGTTTTAATAAAATAAATTCACCATATCGCTCAATAAGAAAATCAATAATCTGCTGGTTACTATCGCCCATTTTCAATCTTTCACGGATCAAAATCCGCAAATCACGTGCCAATGGAGCATTAGACTCATCAATTGATTGATTTTGACAAACGGGACAACGCAAATTTAATGAAATATCACGTGCACGCGCTTCAAGAACTGTATCTTTTAAAACTTCGTCTGGTTCTACTGCTAGTGCTAACGACAGAGAAAAGATAGTAATTAAAAAAGGCAAAGTCCTAAATAGTATCTTTTTCATTTTAATGCCTTTTTAGAGCAAGTTTAAAGCGGGAAGCTATTTGTTGATGCAACCCAACGCGAGACAAAGAACTTAAAAGGGATAGACATCCACCTATAGCCATCATTAATGCACCTAACCAAACACAAATTACGTAAGGCTTCCACCATATATGAACAGCAAGTCTTTGATCATCTAAACGTCCCGGCACAATATATAATTGAGATAAGCCATGACTTTGTATACCAACTTCCGTTGTTGACGTATTTTGACTTGGATAAAACCGCTTTGATGCAGTTACATTGCGTACAGTGTTTCTATTTTCATATACTGCAAAATTAAATTCTATTTCAAAATAATTTGAACCAGCGCCTTCATGCACTTTCTCAAAGCGAATGACTTTATCCGCTATTGTAATGACGTCTCCTACGCGCATAGTTAAAATACGCTCTTGCGCGAAAGTCGAAACACTAACAATACCAAATAACGTAACACCTAACCCCATATGCGCCATTGCTGTACCAAAAGCTGACCATGGCAACCTAACAAATCTCTTAATCCGTATAAAGAAAGCTGTCTTGTGATATCCGCTCTTTCCCCAGAGATCAGCCAAACTGCCTAAAACAACAAAAGCTGAAAGTCCAACTCCTAAAGCTGCAGAAATATCACGTAAAGATACTACATAAAATGTTATAAAACAGATGATAAAAACTAATGCAAAAACGAGCCACAACCGCTCAAAAACTGCGAGAAAATCACCGCGTTTCCATGCCATCATCGATCCAAATGGAACCAGCAACAACAATAACACCATTAAAGGCCCACAGGTAAGGTTAAAAAAGGCAGCACCGACAAAAATTTTTTCCCCAGTTAAAACCTCAATACAATAAGGATAGAGTGTACCAATTAATATTGTTGCTGCTATTACTGTCAACAATAAATTATTTAGAACAATAAAACCTTCACGCGAAATTGGCTGAAATAATCTGCACATTTTTAAAACAGGCGCTCGCCAAGCAAAAAGAATATAAGCCCCTCCTGTAAAGAAAAATAGAATAGCAAGAATTGCCCACCCACGCGCTGGGTCAAGAGCAAAACTATGAACAGACATTAAAAGACCTGAACGCACAAGAAAAGCGCCCATAAGAGAAAGAGAAAAAGTAAGAATAGCTAAAAATAAAGTCCAGTTTTTCAATGCCTCGCGCTTTTCGAGAATGAGAGTAGAATGCAAAAGAGCTGTTCCTGAAAGCCAAGGCATAAACGAAACGTTTTCAACTGGATCCCAAAACCAATAACCTCCCCACCCTAGCTCATAATAAGCCCAGTAAGATCCAACCATAATCCCCAATGTCAAAAAAAACCAAGAAAGGAGGATCCAAGGGCGAACCCAACGCGCCCACATCCTACCGACATGACCCATCACCAATGCAGCTATTGCAAAAGAAAAACAAATAGAAAAACCAACATAGCCCAAATAAAGAAGTGGTGGATGAATTGCTAAAGCGATATCTTGCAAAAGAGGATTAAGACCATTTCCCTGCAACGATGGTGGGGTAGCACGTAAAAACGGATTAGATAAAAAAAGAAGAAATAAAAGAAAAGCACTTGTGATCAAATTTTGGCAAATTAAAATTAATGACTTAAACTGTGTAGGCAAATGCTGGCTAAATAAAACCACCAATGTATTTAAAAAAGCTAAACTTAAAACCCATAAAAACATGGATCCTTCGTGATTACCCCAAACGCCAGTAATTTTATAAAGTATTGGTTTTTCCGAATGGCTATTCTCGACAACAGTTAAAACAGAAAAATCAGACTCCATATAAGCAAAAACAAGGATTAAAAAAGACAATAAAACTAATATGAAGGTAATATACGTCAGTGGTTCTCCTATCTTCATTAATGCATAATCTCTACGCAAAACACCCAAAGTAGATAAGATGACCTGTAGAAAACTAATTGCAAACGCTGCAGCTAAAAAAATATGACCTAATTCAACGAGCACAATCTAATTGCCCTCCTCTATTGCAGCGTTTTTTAGGCATATAAGTTTCATCATGTTTTGCCAAAACACGTGTACCAATAAAAATCTCTCGCTTATCAAAATATCCTTCCACTATAACACCCTGTCCTTCACGAAAAAGATCCGGCAAAATACCATTGAACACAACTTTTTGGTGTTTTGTATGATCAGTAATGAAAAAAGTCACTTTCATATTATCAATATGCTGAACTGTTCCCTTTTCAACAAAGCCTCCTAAGCGTAAAGGACGCCCCATTAAGATATCTTCTTTTGTGATTTCAGACGGAATTCGAAAAAAATTCACAGTATGGCGCATTGCATACATAATAAGACCTGTCGCAACGAACATAATGAAAAGGCATAACAAGACCATCAACAACCGCTTTCTTTTTCGCTGCGTTAAAATTAAATTCAATGAAGAACTGTTTTTAAAAGATTGACTGTTCATAGACTATCTACAAAAATCATTATAAATATCAATTCACTATTGATATGCTTCATCTTTTAGAGAAGAGCTTCGCATATCTTACATATAGACACAAATTCTTACCCAATATTTCCACCCTCCCCAATAATTTCCTATGGCTTAATAATCATAAACTAGTAACAATCCTTTTCTAAGCATTTTAATTAGGTGAATCACGTAACCGAATGATCATTGCTTCAACACGTGATCGGCCTGTAAAATCCTCAGGCATTGTATCAAGGAAATTTTGTAACAACTCTACCGCCTGTCTAGATTTTCCAGCTTGGCGAAATGCATCAGCTAATAATAACCGAGAGTAAAAATCATTTGGCTCCAAATCCGCCGCTTTTTGAAAAGCATTTTGAGCTTCTTGTGTAATTGTTCCTTCTTCATAACCAACCAATGCTAAACCATATCCCACAAGTCTTGGAGCCGACTCTCCATTCAAACGAAGCGCATCTAAATAAATATTTACTGCATCTTGAAAGCGACCTTCTTCAAGGTATCCTACCGCTAACTCATCAGCTAGCTTACCATCATGAGGTGTACGAAAAAAAAGAACTTGTAGACGAACAAGCTTCTCATGCCTATTCAGTATATCTGGATCTTTATCCATTAATTCTCTAAAAAAATAACTTTTAGCTTCTGGATTACCCGTCAAACTGTAAATGCCCAACGTCATAAGAATAACAAACAAAGCACTAAAAACTTTAAGAGCATATTTATTTTCAAAATGTATATAACTTCCACCAATATCAATGGCTGAATTGCATCTGTCTTTTTTTGGTTCACAATTAGAACTCAGCAAAAAAATAAGAACAATTGCTAAACATAAAAGAAAAATTGCAGCCAAAATTAAAAATAGCATATCACTTTAATACCAAAACAAAATAAAAAGTCAGATCCCACCATCCCAACCATTATTCGCAAAAACACGATGAAAATGATAAAAAGTATTTTTCATGTATAGTATTGTAAATGTTTATCATATTTTTAAAAGATGTATAAAGGCACAAAAACAAAACTTTGTTTTTATATTTTGATTACAAACATGAAATAATTTTTTCTGTACGTTTTATATACAGACATAACTCCTAGTTTATCAGTTTTAATATATATTGCGCTCTTAGAAAAGAAAAATATCTATTGCCTTGGTAAAACAACTTTTGCATATAGACCACCTAAGTCAGAACGCGATAAGAAAAGACTTCCACCATATTCATTGGCCATATCTAAAACAATTGCTAAGCCTAAACCTGCTCCTGGCTTACTTTCATCAAGCCGACGACCTCTTTTCAAAGCTTCATCAATTTGTTCTTCTGTTAAACCAGAGCCATCATCTTCTACGATAATACTAAAAAATTCTTCTTTACTATTATCTGATAAGCGGCAGGATATCACTACCTTGGTTCGAGACCACCGAGCAGCATTTTCAATCAAATTACCCACCACTTCCTCTAGATCTTCTCTTTCACCAGAAAAAATAATATCATCAATATCCATTACAAATTGAAACTGTTTTTCAGGATTAAGCTTTTTCATAACCCTCACTAAACGGTCAACCGCTTCGCGAACAGATGCATGATAAACGATACTATCGCATTGTGCTGCAATCCTAGCGCGTTGCAAATAATGATTTATTTGATCCTGCATCATTTTGGTCTGTTCTCTCAATAAAACGGCCTGTTCTCCGCACATCTTATCGGCCTCATTCATAATAACTGACAAAGGCGTTTTCAATGAATGAGCAAGATTACCAACCTGCGTTCGAAATCGTTCAATAATATTCTGGTTATTATTAATAAGAGCATTCATTTCCCGTACTAACGGCATGACCTCACTTACTAAATCCGTATTCACGTAATTAACTCTACCCTCGCGAATATCATTCAAAGCTTGTCGAATAAGCCTCAAGGGTTGAAAACTAAAAAAAATGACAGCAATGTTGATAAAAACACTACCTATACCAAAACACCAGAGAAAAATTTGCAAAATTTGTTTAAATTCCTGCACTTGTGCATGCACTTCATCTATATTCCCCACAAGATGAAAACGCGCAATATGGTTCTGATCGTCAAGAACAACATCACTCTCAATCACTTGTAAATTCTGATTATTTTTTCCCTTTATCCGATAAAATCGAAAGAACTTGTTATCAAAAGATATATCAGATATATTAGCATCGCTGGATGATAATATTGTTCCATCTCCTAAAGATGGGGATGTCAAGCTCCCCTGTAAATTAGGTGATATAGCAACCACTTCCCAGTACCAACCAGATGCGGGATCTGAATAACGAATATCATTAACTCCAAATCCTCCCCCTCTTAAATTTCCATCAAGGGACACAGTCACTGTTGCGATGAGACTATAAAGCTGAGCAGAAAGGATATGCTTTAAACTTTGTTCACTTGAGCGCCGATAAAATAATATACTAACTGTAGAAATTGATGAAAGAGAAATAACAACCCACAGTGTTGACAAAATCATAACGCGTAAACTGAGAGATCTACCGACAAGAAATAATATCTTCCTCAACCAGTTATCTTTCTTCAGAACCATTATTAATCACCCAGAGATCTTGCTCGATAGCCCATTCCCCGAATAGTCTCAATTAAATTGACCCCAAGCTTTTTACGCAATCGTCTTACAAAAACTTCAATAGTATTAGAATCTTTATCAAAATCCTGATCGTAAAGATGCTCAATAAGTTCCGTTCTTGATACCACCCTATTACAATGATGCATCAGATATGATAGAAGTCTGAATTCGTGTGATGTTAGCTTAATCAAATGATCATCGACAAAAACACGGAAAGTTTTGGTGTCTAACGAGACATTACCGCAATGTAATATATTTGTTCCGTGACCTGCGGTGCGACGGATTAGTGCTCGTAGCCGTGCTATTACTTCCTCTAAGTGAAATGGTTTAACAACATAATCATCAGCTCCTGCATCAATACCGAGAACCTTATCAGACCAGCGATCTCGTGCTGTTAACATTAAAACAGGCATGAGATACCCTTCTTTACGCCATTTTTCCACAACACAAATTCCATCTAAACGGGGCAAACCAATATCGAGAATCACAGCATCATAAGATTCTGTGATCCCTAGAAAATGCGCTTCTTCACCATCAAAAGCACTATCTGAAACATAGCCAGCATTTTTTACAGCTTCAACTAACTGATGATTGAGCTTCCTATCATCTTCAACAATCAAAATACGCATTACATTACCTGCTCAACACGATTAATAGACGGGGACAGAAATTTCAACACGACGCAACTTTTCACCATCATGAGCAGGCACAATAACTACAACCACACAGACATTTCTTCCATTCTGAATCACAGGTGTTGAACGCACTAACACTCCACGCCGTTGGGAAGCAATCTTGCTGCCAATTCTAGCACACTCAGAAGCTAGGACAGAATTTGCACCTAATAAAATGACTATAATTATAAACAATAAAGCTTTTTTCATCATAGATATCTTATAATCTATTTTAGATGAACATAAAATGAATAGCATTTTGTATGTCTATTCAAAAATCATACAAGAGAATAACATATCCTTATGTAACAGGATAATGAATATATAAATTTAACAATAAGATTTTTTAAAGTATTGCACAGTAATTAAAAAAAAATTTTAAAAATCATAAGATATGGGAAAGATTTGTAATTATAAAATAAGTTATTTCTTTGTTAAGACTATAGCAAAAAAATAATTTTACTCCATATAGTTACTTTAGATTTATTAGTGCACCATTTTATCATAGGCTTGTTCTCTTTATATGTTTGATTTTTTTAAAAAAAAGCAAGCACAATACAATAAGCTATTCCGCAGTCCTACGCTTATTGAATTAGATGCGCGATTAGATACAGCACTCTATCACATCCGATCTGCCAACAGTTGCTTCTGGAATAAAGCAAAAATTATCTCACAATATCTTCATATACGAGGATGGAAACGATTTATAGTCGAAGTTCTTGATGAAACACTGACCTTAGGATTGATTGGATTTATTCTTTTTACCATAGGTGGCATTTCTATTTTTAAATTAACTTCAAAAGATTGGTACTTTCCTAAAGATTTTTCCATTCTTTTTTTAGATCGATATGGCAACCCCATCGGTCATCGTGGTGCACGATCAGCTGCCCCTGTTCCTATTGAAGAAATGCCTGAATACCTTATTAAGGCGGTTCTCGCAACAGAAGACCGCCGTTTTTTCGATCATTGGGGTATAGATCCGTATGGCCTTACCCGAGCAATTTTACAAAATATGCAAGCCAAAAATGTTGTTCAAGGTGGCTCAACTATTACACAACAGTTGGCTAAAAATTTGTTCTTAACAAATGAAAGAACCATAACACGTAAAATTAAAGAAGCCTATCTTTCCCTTTGGCTAGAAGCAAATTTCAGCAAAAAACAGATTTTGCAACTTTATCTTGATCGCGCATACATGGGAGGAAATAATTTTGGTGTCGCAGCAGCTGCACAATTTTATTTTGGTAAAGATATACGTAATGTATCCCTTAGTGAATCCGCCATGTTAGCAGGACTCTTCAAGGCTCCAACAAAATATGCTCCTCATAATAATCTGCTTGCTGCCCAACAACGTGCCAATGTAGTGCTTTTTAACCTTGTTAATAGCAAATTCATGACAGATAGCCAAATTATCAATGCTTACCGTCACCCTGCCAGAGCTATTACAAAAATAGAAAATAACCAGTCTGGTTATTTTCTTGATTGGGCATTTGACGAAATCAAAAAAATGAGCAATCAATTTCCCACTCGTACTTTGATTGTTCAAACCACTCTTGATCCGAATATCCAAAAAGCAGCAGAAGAATCAATTACATATTATCTACAAAAATATGGTCAACAATATCGTGCAACACAAGCAGCTACCGTTATTATAGACAATAATGGAGCTGTACGTGCAATTGTCGGAGGACTAGATTATAGTAAAAGCCAATTTAACAGAGCAACACAAGGAGGACGGCAACCTGGTTCTTCATTCAAACCTTATGTTTATGCAGCTGCAGTAGAACGTGGTCTGTCTCCCTCAACAATAGTTCTAGATGCTCCTATACACTGGGGAAATTGGTCACCTAGAAATAATTCTGGTCGCTATCTCGGAAAAATCGATTTAGCAACTGCTTTGGCATTTTCTATCAATACAGTGGCTGTCTATATTACACATCAATATCTTAATCGGGATACCCAACCAATCATAAATCTGATCAAAAATATGGGTATTAATGCTCATATTTTATCCCATAAAACTATGGTTCTTGGAACATCTAATATGACACCAATGGATCAAGCAACTGGCTTCAATGTCTTTGCAAATGGTGGCATGGCTGGAAATCGCCATACTTTTATAAAAATAAGCACAACAGATGGGCATGTTTTGTGGGATTGGGAGCATAACGGCAATAAGCCACATCGGGTTATAAGCAAACAATCAGCAGCCTATATGAACCAAATGATGGTTGGCGTTACAACACGAGGATCAGGTAAACGTGCTGCTTTACCTATGACTCTTGTGGCTGGAAAAACTGGAACATCACAAGCTTATCGTGATGCATGGTTTGTTGGTTTTACTGGTAATTACACTGGCGCTGTATGGATGGGGAATGATGATTTTTCATCAATGAATCGTGCTTTTGGCGGCGGCGTTCCAGCCATGATATGGAACCGTATCATGCTCTCTGCACATAAAAATATAATGATTAAACAGCTTTATGGAGTCAAAGATTCCCTGCTTCCTTATAAACCAGAAACACTTCACTTTAATAATGATTCCGAACTTACACCCCAAATATCCTACACGCTTTCACCTGAAACATTGAAGATTGTTCGATTGATTCACAAAGATCTAAAAGAGCTATCTACAATTTCTTTTAAGACAGAAACTATTGGAGCTTCAACATTTTAAAGTCGAGATAATAATGCTTCTTAATATTCATGTACTCTTTTTAATCTTTGTATTTTCCATTTTATGTGGAACACTTAGCGTCAATTATATGCTCAATTCCTTCAGCAATTTTGAACGATTCACAATTGAGGGATGGAATGCTTATCCATACTTAGGAACCATTAAAGGTGATCCCTATACCCGAGCATACGCTGCTAAACGAGGCCATATTTCACTTGGACGTACAGAAGGTGTTATTTTTCAAATTTGGAAAGATAGCCACGGACATCCACTGTCCTCCCATTGTAATTATTTGCTTAAAGGTAATATTCCTAAAACCCGTCTTTTTACTCTTTATACAGCCAATAAATTCCTCAGACCCTATACTTCATCAAAAGCAATCCCTTTTGAACTTCACACCAACAATATTATCTATGAAAGTGATGGCTCATTCCGCATCAATATCTCACCACAACCGCAAATCGGCAATTGGCTTGCAACGGTTAGTCAAAAAAAATTCGGACTTATTCTAACGTTATATGATACCTCAATTATCTCTGCGACATCATTAAAAAGCCTCACGATGCCATCTATAGAAGCAATTCCATCAGGACAGAAAAACTGTGACTAAGTTTATTTATGCCATACTTCTTACAAGCATTGGCACTCTTATTGTTCATATTTGTGTTTTATTTTTAATTCCTTATTGGACACAAAATGACATATGGATACCGCTAAAAAAATCAGGAGTTCCTTATCAATTTTTTGATTTGAATCCCAATAACCCTATTCAACAATCGGCTGATCCGCTCTTTCTTCTTAAGGTTTGCAGATTTGATCTCAAAGATGGCCCTGTTCATTTAAAAACTTTCAAGACAACACAATTTTGGTCACTAGCAGCCTACACACGTAATGGGATTATTTTTTATAGCCTTAACGATCGAACAGCTCCTCATTCTAAACTCAATCTTATCATCGGAAAACCTGTACAAATAATAGAGCTTAAGAAATTAAAACCTAAAAATAATTCGGATTCAATTTTAGTAGCCAAAAATTTGAATGAAGGTTTTGCTATCTTACGTGTCTTTACCCCTTCTTTACTTGCAAAGAAAGAAAGTGAATCCTTCCTTGAATCTGCAACTTGTCACATATTCAATGGATAAAAATCATTCCAGCCTTTAATTGTCCACCTATTTCATTGCTCCATAAAATGAAACGGAAACTTTAACCTTAATCAACTGAACATCGGGGATTAAGACGTACCGTCATTTAAACTTTTAGAAAGATAGTTTTCATTGAGAAAAAAGCCATTTAAATGATTTTCTGTTAAAGCATAAACCTGCTGAAATACGTAATAACTGTACATATAAAATAGCTTCATAAATTCAATATCAAAGTTATTAATCTCAATAATTTATTTATCCTAGATTCAATACTATTCCTCACAAAATTTAATTCAGTTACATGATAAGTCTGATAAAGAAGATTAAGTTTCTCACATAAATTAGATAAAATAACCACTAGCAATTAATGTAATCAGAGTTCCTTGACCTAAAAAATAAGTGCTTTACTTTTGTTATATAACCAGAAACTTCCTGCAAGATATAAAATCTGAGGAGAACTTTTCTTATGATCTATAGTTGAGGAAAAAAGAGTTTAATGAGAAAGCAATATGTTTGGTTAATCTCAAGAGCAGCGATATGGTCACCCCGGTTTGGTGGTCTTGCGTTCTTGATTTTGTTATTTTCTGCACTTTTAAAGCATTTTTCTATAATTTACGTAGCTGATTTTATGATTTTAATAGCAATCTCTACTTTCTTTGTTGGTGTTTCTATTTTTCTTGCTGTAAAAGCACTTTACAATTTATGGATGTATGGTGCTCAAGGAGGAATGCAAGCTTTAAAAGGTATCATTTATTCATCAATAACTGCCACGCCATTGGTATTATTTTGGGGACTTTGGCTTACTTTACCAGCTATTCATGATGTTTCTACAGATACTCAGAGACCTCCAGCTTTTTTCCGTAATATACGTCCCAGCAGTGCTGTACCAATTAAAAGTGTTTTACTTGAACAAACAGCATTACAGCTGTCAAAATGGCCTGAAATGTCAGGACGTCGTTATGATGGCTCATCTGATTATATTCGCCAATCGGTTCTTAATGTTTTAAAAGCTTATGATTGGCCTGTTTTAGCTCAGCAGGAGTTCAAAAATAAAGAAAATGAGCTTTACATTGCAGCAATAGCAAAAACTTTTTATCTTGGCTTTATTTCAGATATTGTAATTCGTTTAATCGATGAAGGGAACACAACATTTGTTGATATGCGCTCTACTTCACGTTATATGTCAAGAGATCTAGGTGTAAATGCTGCCTTCATTATTAATTTCATGAACGCACTTGATACGGAAATGGCTTCTCTTCCCCTTTCTCAAGATAATGAGTAAAAAACGGAAACTATATGGCATACTAACTTATTACGATATCTTACTTTAAAATTCGATAACACCCAAAATAACAAAATAATAAGATTAGTTCTCATCCATTAAGTACACTGAATTGATTCCTATCAATCACAAAACAACCTACTAATGCTTGATCCATGAAGCTTGGCTGGGGTACCTGGATTCGAACCAGGGAATGCCGGTACCAAAAACCGGTGCCTTACCGCTTGGCTATACCCCAAAAAAGAACGTGCTTATTCTAACGTTTTGCACCTTATAGCGATTCCCGTAATCGTACGCAATATCTGAAAATAACAGCTTTTACTTTTTATTGTAAAGCTTTGAAAGCTTGTTAGTGTCACATCGATATACAATTTGCAACAGGTAACAGATATTTCTCACATAATAAACTAAAAAAGTGCTGATTATCCAACAGTTATTGTAATTTTTTTTGTTATTATATTTGTTTATTTCATTAACAATATGAAATATAAGCTTTACACTTTACCCATGGGCTTAACATATCATCGGTATAAGCTATCACAATATATTTTCCTTTCAAACCCTGTAGTCGTTCAAATGAAGCGAAGAAACGACTGAAAAAAGCCTTTTATGCGTTGATGTTTTGCACCTTCTTTGATTTAGCGTTTGTTTTTAAGCTACTCAACATACAGTGATACATGACTCTAAATTTATAAATTAGGCAGATAGTGCATAATCAACATAATCATATTATCATGGGGAACAAGATTTTTGCCTATAGGACAAACTGTCAATTACAATTTCCCTGATGAAATATTGCTAAAGCCTGTGTAAAAAATCAAAAATCTTTGCGAAAAATAGTCTCCTATACCTTTATTTCTAACTACAGGTGAATAAGAGCAATAACGCACTTAGAGAAGAATTTATGTAAAGTAAATGCATCCAGAAAAAGCTATTTGAAAAATAGAATCATTAAAATTAATTAACGAAAATCAGTATTCAACATTTGCTTTTAAATGTCGTAAGTGGCAGATTAAGTTTATAGAGTAAGCTTAATAATCAGAATCGAGGAGATTTTTAAATGGCTTTTCAATTGGCTGAACTGCCTTATGATTACGACGCACTTGCGCCTTATATGTCTCGCGAAACGCTTGAATATCATCATGATAAGCATCATCTTGCTTATCTTCTTAAGACCAACGATTTGGTAAAAGAATTAGGTTTAGAAAATGAAAGTATTGAAAATATTATAAAACAAAGCTTTGGCAAAAATATTGGTTTGTTTAACAATTCAGCTCAATATTATAATCATCATCATTTTTGGTATTGGATGAAAAAAAATGGTGGTGGTCAAAAACTGCCAGAAAAATTAGCAAAAGCTATTAAATCTGATTTAGGTGGCTATGATAAGTTCCGTGCAGACTTTATTAATGCTGCTAGTACCCAATTTGGCTCTGGGTGGGCATGGGTTGCGGTTAAAGATGGCAAGCTTGAAATTATGAAAACATCTAATGGTGAAAATCCTTTAGTTTATGATGCTCAGCCTATTCTGGGTGTAGATGTGTGGGAACATTCCTATTATATTGATTATCGCAATGCACGTCCCAAATACCTCGAAGCTTTCATGGATAATTTAATTAATTGGGATTATGTTTTAAAACTTTATGAAGAGTGCGGATTTTAAGCTCTCTGCATAGTTTTGTACTGCATTAATAGCTCCATAATTAATAGATTATGGAGCATATATAAAGAGATTGTTCGAGTTAACAGAAATTTTTTCCTACTGTTTTTAGAATATATGCGTAAATATATGCGACTTCTTCTAACTTTGAAAAACGTCCAGATGCGCCTGCATGACCTGAATCCATATTAATACGTAATAAGATCGCATTATCATCTGTTTTTAAATCGCGCAACTTTGCTACCCATTTTGCAGGTTCCCAGTAAGTTACACGAGGATCAGTTAATCCAGCTATGACAAGAATAGAGGGATATCTTTGAGCTTTAACGTTATCGTAAGGTGAATAAGATGCGATAAGATCGTAGTCTTCTCGTGATTCAAGAGGATTCCCCCACTCAGGCCATTCTGGGGGTGTTAATGGCAATGAAGAATCCAACATAGTTGTTAAGACATCAACAAAAGGCACATTAGCAACAATTCCAACAAAATCCTGTGGAGCTATATTAGCAACAGCTCCTGTCAACATCCCTCCTGCCGAGCCACCATAAGCAATAAGCCGATCATGAGAAGTGAATTTATTATTTACAAGATAGCGGCCACAGGAGATAAAATCTGTAAAAGTATTATATTTAAATAGATGTTTTCCTTTTTCATACCACTCAACTCCTTTTTCTTTTCCTCCACGAATATGGGCAATTGCATAAATAAAACCTCTATTAACCAAAGAAAGGATGTTGCTATTGAAATTAGCAGGTACGGAGATTCCATAGGCTCCATAACCATATAGCAAGCACGGTGCACTGCCATCAAGAGGAGTAGTTTTATGATAAAATAGCGAAATAAAGATTTTTTCACCATCATCTGCAGTTGCTGTAATACGTCGTGTTATATACTCATCCTTATTATGCCCAGAAGGAATTTTTTGCGTTTTTAAAAGCATTCGTTTGCGGCTTTTCATATCATAGTCAAAAACTTGATCAGGTGTTGTCATAGATGAATAGGAAAAGCGAATAGTTTGGCTATTATATTCTGCAGCACCTTGTAAACCTAAGGAGTATGCCTCTTCTGTAAAAGCAATAGAATGAATTTGCTTTGTAGTACGCTCCATCACTTGGATACGAGGTAACCCCTCAAAGCGTTCAAGCCAAATAAGAAAGTCTTTATAAGCATCATGAGATATGATCAAGCGTCCAAGCTGATGTGGCACAAGCTCAGACCAATTTTCTGATTGTGGAGATGAGCAAGGCACTACCATAATTTTAAAGTCTTTGGCATTATCTAAATTGGTGAGAATATAAAAGACATCCCCACCCTCTATAAGTGAATATTCAATACCTTTTTGTCTTTTCCGTACACATTGAGGAGTACTAAGAGGCGATTCAGCAGGAATAAGCCAAACTTCTGAGGTTTCATGATCATGAATACTAATGTAAATAACATCATTAAGCTTAGAACCGCTTACATGTAAAAAAAATCCTGGATTATCTTCACGAAAGATCAACTTATCCTGAGATTGATCAGTACTTAATCGGTGATAATACAGCTCAGATGGTCGGTGATTTTTATCCATCTTGATATAAAAAAAACCTTCAGATTTAGCATCCCACGCAATCTGTCCGGATGTATCGGTAATTATATCTGTGCAATCAGACAATGTTTCTAAGTTGCGAACTTTAGCTATGTAAAACTCTGACCCTTTATCATCATAGGTCCACACAGCATGGGTATGATCAGGAGATGCTTGAACCATCCCAAAGTTAAAATATTCTTTACCTTCAGCCAAATCATCACCATTAAGATAAAACTTTTTTTCTCCTCCATTTCTTGGCATACGAAAATAATGTGGCTGTTGCCCTCCAGTAACATAAGAGAATCCATAGGCAAAAGATCCATGTTTTATAGGAACTGAATCATCATTTTCTTGAATACGGCTTTTCATTTCAGCAAAAAGCAAATCTTGTAATGGTTTTGTATCAGCCATCTGAGCAGCTTGATACGCGTTTTCCTTATCAAGATAATGCCTAATATTTTCATCAAGATAACTTGGATTTTTAAAAACATCTTGCCAATTAGATGCACGAAGCCAATGATAAGGATCTTCACGACAAATTCCGTGATACATTTCCTTATGAATGATTTTGCATGCTTTAGGGGGAAGTACAGAAAGACGGATCATACATAGTCCTATGTAAAAAATGTTTATGGTTTCGTTTATATTTTAGAATCATGCCATCATTACACAATAGTGTAAATTTATAAGTTTCACTTACTTATAGAAATATGGTTTCTATAATTCCTAAACCACACTATGCTCTTCTATTTATCTAATATCACCAAATAGCTACGCAACATGATGCAAATTTCATAAATAGTTTTTTAAGTCAATCTTTTTGCAATAGCATGGAACTTTTCAAACACTAGAATCGATTATTGAGTATACATAACAAAATGTATTTAAGATAGCTTTGCTAAAAGCTGAAAAGGAAAAGGTCTTTCAATTCTATTCTGATATGTGGTTATATATTATCCACTGTTAATTTTTTTATGATATTTTGTGTCTATTATACACATTTTGATCTTTTATGTTGTTGACTGTATTTTTTGCTAAGTTTTAAAACTCGTTTAAGATATTTTTATGCTCATAAAAGATTATCTCATAATATAAAAATTAAAAATTTGTAAAATAAATAATTAAATTGTAACATTATTAACATATAAAACCTAAGACTTATTTTATATGTTACAGTTTTTAATTTAATAAATTCATTTCTAAATTTTATATAATATAACTCAGTTTACGATATATTCTATTTTTATATGTTATATACTGTAATAAAAAACTATACTTGAATAAAAATAGTTCAGTTTTTCTTATTATATATTATGACAAAAAAGAGGAATTTATTTGATTTTTTTGTGTTTAAGCAATTTTATAGAATAATTGAATTGACAAAAAAGATTTTTGTACAATATGAAACCTACGTGCATGGGATCTCTGTATCATGAGTATGAATGCGAATGATGTATCGACTTTAAATTAAAGGAAATAAGAATGGAACATCGTCCAGTCTTAGAGACTGAAAGCAATTTAATTATTACATTAGTTGCTGATATTGTTGCTGCTTATGTGAGTAATAATTCGATCCGACCGACTGAAGTGCCAAGTTTAATTGCTGATGTTCATGCTGCTTTTCTCAAAGTAGGTAATATGGAGTTGGCAGAAGTTGAAGCTGAAAAGCAAAGACCTGCTGTTAATCCAAAACGCTCAATCTTTCCCGATTACCTTATCTGTCTTGAAGATGGAAAAAAGTTTAAATCTTTAAAGCGGCACCTTATGACACATTATGGAATGTTGCCTGAAGAATATCGTGAAAAGTGGCAATTGGATAGTTCTTATCCTATGGTTGCACCTAATTATGCAAAAGCACGTTCAGCTTTAGCAAAAGAAATGGGGCTTGGACGCAAAAGCCAACAGAAAAAAAACAAATAATATTTTTTAAGAGTTGCATAATTTAGTATGTCAAGGTGTTTTTAATAGGTGTGTTTCTTGTTTTGTATAATTTTTATGAGAATCTGGTATTCAAAAGTGACTCTCGTTACGAATTTGTTCAATCATCGATTTAAGACCATTCGACCGTTGTGGTGTGAGGTTTTCACTTAAACCAAGAGTTTCAAGAAGTCCTTCAGCATCGGCGTCACGGATTTCAGAAGCTTTTTTACCTGAATAAAAGGCGAGAAGGATATAAATAAGCCCGCGCACAATATGGGCATCCGAGTCACCTTGAAATGTTAATGTTGGGTTTTCTGAGTTATCACGTGAAGATAAAAGCCAGACTTGACTAACACAACCAGGTACTTTATGGGCATCATTTCGAGCGCTTTCCGGGAAAGGCGATAATTCACGGCCAAGTTCAATCACATAACGATAACGATCTTCCCAGTTATCTAAAATAGAAAAGTTTTCTATAATATCATCAATCGTTTCTGCCATAATTTCAGCCTCATTTAATTTTATGATTATTAATTTTTAAGGTTTACTCTTAACATAAAGCTAGTAAAAAATGTTCAAAACTTTTTCTTTTAAGATAATATGTTTTTATTGAAGTTTTAGTTTTTGTGCGTTGGCTTTAAAGGAGCTATTTTCAGGGGAGTTTTTATTTTTATCATTCGAGACGCGTCTAAAATATTCGTAAACCGCTTTTGCACCATAACGTGCACGTTCACTCAATGAATTAAAAAATGATTTTCCAATTTTGCAGGTTTCTGTATTACGTTCACAGAATGTTCCAAAGTCACTTATAGTTTCCTTAAAAGCAATAATTACGTCACTTATTGTTGTATTTTTTTCTATTGGTGTAGAAAAATGATGTCCATTTGGCTTTTCTGAAAAGAATGAAATGGCTAAAAAAATAAAAAACAAAAAAAATGATAATTTAATTAAAAGACGTATCATGAGCAGCTAACATACCGCAGTCGTAAATAAAACTAAATTAATAATCTATGTTCTTTCTATTTATAAAAGATTTATAAAGTTAATATTTTATAAAATAAAACATACATTTACTAGAGCTGTGTCATTAGTTATATGTTGCAAAAATACACGACAAAGTTGCGCACAAGCGGAATATATTATTTTTGAACATCAAAAAGATCATAAAATATGTCACTTCTCTGAAAGCTTATGAAGAACCATAAAAGATCAGATAAAATCTCATTTTTCTTTAAAACAATTAATAAATTAATAAAATATAGTGGAAAAAAATCCATTTATGTAAAACTGTATTCATTACACAGATAGTCATTTAAATAAATTAATAATTTTTAAAACATAACGGGTTTATATCAAGATATGATGCAACTCCGCGCTGACCATACTGTTTGTATGAGCACCTAAATTCATTTGTATAGAGCATATGCTGTTATTAACTTTGCCAATGATAAAGTATCTTAATTAAAATTTCAAACGTTTAGGTATATGAAAAAGGGTATGATAAGACAGTGTATGTACCATTATTTAAGTAATTATGTGCAATAATATAATTGGAAGTGGAAAAATGGTACTGTGCCATTCGGTGCTTTACATTTTGTGCACATTGAAAATGTATGCAGAATATGAGATTAAGCAAAATGAATGAAAAGCTATTATTTCTTTATAACTTTATGCACTGACAAAATAATCTTATTTATTTCAACATTCGAAATTGGAAATAAAAATAAATAATGAAAAAAAAACCAAAGACACGAAAATCAAAATCTGCAAAACGAAGTAAACATTATAGTATTGTTATAATATTTTTTCTCATAATTTTTCGCTTTATTTTTTGGTTAGTAAGACATCTCTATTTTTATACGCGAAAAAATACTTCTCTAGTTATTGGATTAATTATTTTCACTCTTAGTTTTATATTTGTGTCATTTAATGCTTTGTTTTTACAAACAGAAATGCGTCAAGATGTATTCCCTCCCATAAAGTTTACATCTATTTCAAGCATAGAGCAAGATCTCACTTTGTTTCCTCCAAGAACAAAACTTCAAGGGAATGCTCACATTACTCCTATATCTACTCAAAATGATTTGCTCAAAAACTCATCTTCAAGTTCTCTGTCAGAAAGCACGCTGAAGATGCAAAAAAAATTGGCAAAATTAAAATTTTACGATGGTTCTTTAGATGGAGTGGACGAACCTAAAACACGCCGTGCTATCTGGAAAAAACAAACTACCAATGAAAAACAAAACACTACTTTATCAAAACCCGAAACAGATGAAATTGCAATATTAATTAAACGCAGTGAAAGAGAAATGGCTAAAGATTTAGCTCATTCAAAAACAGCTGTTTTAAAGCCTCGTGTTGCAGACATTGTACGAGTACAAAAAGCTTTACGCCTTTTTGGAAATCAGGAAGTAATTGTCACAGGAGTAGAAGATCCAAAGACAATAGATGCTTTAAAACAGTTTCAAAAAATGTTTCATCTTCCTATCACTGGTAAAATTGATCAGCAAATTTTACTAAAAATGCGTGAAGTCGGTCTGTTGAATTGAAAATAAATTTCTTTTTATAATACATTAAATTTATGAATAGCATACGTCATGCACTATTTTCTCTTCTCTGCATACAATATCTAACAATGTATTTTAAAAATCTCCTTTTCTCTTTTAAAAAGATCAATAAAAAATAATTTTTTAATCATATACCCGTCACATAATAACAATGATCTCAAAAACTTTATGTCCTTTTTATAATTGCTGACTGTGCAGCAGCTAAACGTGCAATTGGCACCCGAAAAGGAGAACAAGACACATAATCTAGATTATTTTCTTCACACAAAGCAATCGAAGCAGGATCGCCTCCATGTTCACCACAAATTCCCAATTTAATTTTCGCACGCTGTGAACGCCCACGCTGCGCAGCAATAGCAATCAGTTCCCCTACTCCATCACGATCAATGGATATAAAAGGATCTTGCTCTAAAAGTCCCTTTTGAAAATAAGTTGTCAAAAAAGGAGCAGCATCATCACGCGAAATTCCAAAAGTTGTTTGCGTCAAATCATTCGTCCCAAATGAAAAAAATTCTGCAGTCTCTGCAATTTCACCTGCCCGAAGTGCGGCTCTTGGAAGCTCAATCATCGTCCCAACCATGTATTGAATATTGATTCCCTTTTCCTTCATCACCTTATCAGCAACCTGGTCAATACGTGCTTTCACAAAATCTAGCTCGGACTTAAGTGCAACAAGTGGCACCATAATTTCTAGCATAACAGGAGACTCAGATTTTTGAGAAGCTTCCACCGCTGCCTCAAAGATCGCCCTTGCTTGCATTTCTGCAATTTCGGGATAAGTAATAGCTAAACGGCATCCCCGTAACCCAAGCATAGGATTAAACTCATGCAACTGCTGAGCACGCTCTATAAGTGCTTCAGCAGAAACTCCCATAGCTGTTGCAACCTCAAAAATTTCTGCATCTGTTTTGGGTAAAAATTCATGTAATGGTGGATCCAAGAATCGTATAGTAACGGGAAGACCACACATAATTTCAAATAACTCAGTAAAATCTGAGCGCTGCATTGGCAAAAGCTTATCTAATGCTTTACGACGCCCACTTTCATCATTACTTAAAATCATTTCACGCATAGCGACAATACGCTCATTGGAAAAAAACATATGCTCCGTGCGACAAAGACCAATGCCTTCAGCTCCAAAAGAGAGCCCCATACGTGCATCAGATGGTGTTTCAGCATTGACACGAACTTTTATACGCCGCATTCCATCAGCCCATTCTATCAATTTTGCGAAATCTCCGCAAAGCTCAGGTTGCACCATTGCAATCTTTCCTTCACAAACCTCCCCACTTCCACCATCAATCGTAATGATATCTCCTTTTTTAAAGCTATGCCCTGAAGCAAGCATTGTGTTCGTATTATAATCAATTCGTATATTGCCTGCACCTGAAATACACGGTTTTCCCATACCACGCGCTACAACAGCAGCGTGACTTGTCATACCACCACGTGTTGTTAAAATTCCTTCTGCAGCATGCATCCCATGAATATCCTCTGGGCTTGTTTCTATGCGCACTAAGATAACTTTACGACCTTCCATTGATGCAGCTTCAGCTTCTTCAGAAGTAAAAACAATCTCACCGGTTGCCGCTCCAGGAGAAGCAGGCAAACCACAGGCTACAACAGAACGCGTCGCATTAGGATCAAGTGTCGGATGTAAAAGTTGATCAAGTGACTTTGGATCAATTCTCATTACCGCTTCTTCACGGCTAATCAACCCCTCCTCAACCATTTTAATCGCCATCTTTAATGCTGCACGTGCTGTTCGCTTTCCAGAGCGAGTCTGCAGCATCCACAATTTACCTTTTTCAATTGTAAATTCAAGATCTTGCATATCACGATAATGCTGCTCAAGCTTCTGCGCGATTTGACATAATTTCAAAAAAGCCTCTGGCATAATTTTTTCCAAAGATGGTTTATTTGAACCCGCAACAATACGTGCACTTTCCGTAATATTTTGGGGAGTCCGAATGCCTGCCACAACATCTTCGCCCTGTGCATTCACTAAAAATTCACCATAAAGCTCTTTTTCCCCAGTCGATGGATTTCGTGTAAAAGCAACACCTGTTGCGGAATCCTCACCCATGTTTCCAAATACCATTGCCTGTAAATTAACTGCTGTTCCCCAATTTTCAGGAATATTATGTAAACGACGATAGGTAATTGCACGTGCTGCCATCCAACTCGAAAAAACCGCTCCAATCGCACCCCATAGCTGTTGTTCAGGATCTTGAGGAAAAGGTTTTCCTAACTTGTCTTCAACATATGCCTTATAAGAAACAATCACACCCTTCCAATCAGCTGCTGTCATTTCTGTATCTAAATCGTAACCATTACGCAGCTTTGATTCATCAAGAATTTTTTCAAAGTGCAAATGATCCAATCCTAAAACAACATTAGAATACATTTGGATAAAACGGCGATAACTATCATAAGCAAAGCGCTCATTATTAGTTTGTAAAGCAATCGCTTGCACAGTTTCATCATTCATACCAAGATTAAGCACCGTATCCATCATTCCTGGCATAGAAACTCGAGCACCTGAGCGAACAGAAAGTAGAAGTGGCCTTTTTTTGTCACCAAATGCGCGTCCTGTTTGTTCGCCAATGCGCTTAAGAGCCTGTTTTACAGTTTCCTGTAATTCTTTTGGATACGCCCCTCCATGTGCATAATAAAAATTACAAACTTCTGTTGTAAGAGTAAACCCAGGAGGTACAGGCAATCCAAGATTACTCATTTCTGCTAAATTAGCTCCTTTCCCACCGAGAAGATTACGCTCATTCATACTTCCTTCAGCATTGCCATCACCAAAACTATAAACCCACTTTGTCATCATACAACTGCTCCCATATCAAAACATCATTTGATCTGAACTAATCGTCAACAGCAATGATGCACAAAACCTATTGTTCTTGTAGAAAAAAGCATCAATATTTATCTTCTAAAAGAAAATTGCTTTTAAAGAAAACTATCAATAATCGAAGAAAAGGTTTCTACTGACATTGCGCCTTCATATTTATTACCATTAATGAAAAAGGTAGGCGTAGCAGAAATACCAAGCTCCTTCCCACGTTCAAAAGATGCGTTAACTTCATCTAAAATGGACTGGTTTTTTAAGCAAGCATTAAAACCTTCATCAGTAAGGCCTGCCATTAAGGCAATTCTTTTTAATGGTTTCAGAGCATTTTGCCTCCAGGCCCACTCCTGCTGCTTCTGAAATAAAACCTCTATCAAAGGAAAATAACGATCTTCTGACACACATTTTGCCAACATAAAACCTGCAGTTGCCCGAGGATCAAAAGCAAAATCCCTAAAAATGAATCTTACTTTTCCTGTTTTGATATATTTTTTACGAATCGCGGGGAGTATATTGTTATAAAAATGCGCACAATGGATACAAGTTAATGAAGCATATTCAACAATTGTTACTGGTGCATTTTCTTCTCCCTCAATCTTATCCTTAACCTTGGTGGATTGAAGAACCTTACTCATATCAACAGTTGCAACTGGCTTAGGTTTACTAGCTAAAGCAGCTGTTGTATTAATTTGTACAGTTATCATCAAAATAACAATTATCGTGGAAGATAAAAAAGTACGACAGTTTATCATAAAAATAATAATTCTCTTTTCTTAATTAAATGAACAAAAACTCAACGCCTTCTCATCTATAGTATAAACGTGCTAGAGATTCTATTTTATTTATTATTCTTTTCTGTAAAAATGCAATAACCAAATTTGTAAAGTGGGTTAGTACAAATTTTCGTTTTTAATCCTCTCAATATTTTCTCATACGTTTTTTGTCTTTTTCGCTTATAATTTTTCCAAACCCATGAAAATGAGTGTATATTTTTGTCCGATCTTAATGAAATTGATAGTAATATCTACCCCAAAAACATTAATTCTACGAGGTATTGATTTCATAAATCACTTTTAATATCGTATGCTTTTTACAACCTGTAAAAAATATTACATGTTAAAGAATTTCATTTTAATTTACATGATTTTTCTAAATAATTTGCAGCAGGAGTAGTGTAATGACCTTCTATATCATGCCCTGCAATCTGTGATTAATGTTTTAAACGTTACATTAAAACCGCTCACTTGTGACAACTAGTTCAAGCATTTAAGATACAGCTTTAATACAAATTAAGAATGGAATTTTAAAATTGTGTACTCATTTTATTTCGTTACCAAAACACTTATTAAATTATCAAAATTCCATTTTAAGAATTATCATCCTAAAAAATTAATCCAAATATAGATACAATTAGTAATCATACAAAAAGGATCATAAACCACATATCAAAACAAATACTTTTTTTGCATTTTATATTCTCTATGATTAAAGGTAATCATGCATAAGATTTCATCACGCCTTCTTTCTTGGTACGATCAAAAGCACCGGCATTTACCGTGGCGGATTAGCCCTAAAGAACAAATGAAAGGGATCAGCCCTGACCCTTATCGAGTTTGGTTGTCTGAAATTATGCTTCAACAAACCACTGTCGAAGCCGTAAAATCTTATTTTCAAAAATTTTTGAACCTTTGGCCCGATCTGCCTTCTTTGGCAAAAGCTTCACAAGACGATATTATGAAAGCATGGGCTGGTCTTGGATATTACTCGCGTGCACGCAATCTTAAAAATTGCGCTCAAAAACTTATGAACGATTATGGAGGACAATTTCCGCAGTCCGTCAAGATACTCCGTACTCTACCAGGTATTGGAGACTATACTTCTGCAGCCATTGCTGCAATTGCTTTTAACCATCCTGTAGCCGTTGTTGATGGAAATGTTCAACGCGTTATAACTCGTCTATTTGCTATCTCCTCGGTTTTACATAAGGCAAAAACTGAAATTAAAGAAAAAACGCAAAAAATTATTGCTTTAAATCGCCCTGGCGACTTTGCTCAAGCCATGATGGATTTGGGAGCGACAATTTGTACGCCGAGGAAACCATCTTGCCTACTCTGTCCTCTTCACAGTTTATGTCAAGCAGCGAAAATGCAAGCTGTAGAATCTTTCCCAGTAAAAGCTCCTAAAAAAGAGCGCCTTTCAAAAACTGGTGTTGCTTTTGTTGTCCTTAATGAAAATAACCAAATTTATTTGGAAAAACGACAGAATAAAAAACTACTTGGTGGGATGACCCAAATACCTAATAATATCGGGAGCAATGATGAAAATGGACTTCAAAACGCACCCTTTCCTGCCAATTGGCAATTCAAAGGGCAAATTACACATGTTTTTACTCACTTTTCTCTGAAACTTGATATTTATTATGTCAATGGTATCTACGAAATGAAAAATGAAAATGGCTGGTGGTGTGACATCCAACACCTTGCAGAAGAGGCACTTCCCACTGTTATGAAAAAAGCCATTTCTGTAGCAATCCCCAATTCCTTTTAGAGTTAGAATACCCCTACTGTAACAATAAAATTAGCCAATTTAAAGAAAACTAATTTATTTTCACATGACACCAGTTTTTAACATCTGTGAGCGTATTATCATCCTTAACTCATCTATTGATTTTAACTGTTTGTTGTCTTCATAATACCAAAATGTCCAACCATTACAGCTTTGTGAATCTTGAGCCTTTCGTCCCATTGCATGAATAGAACCAGCTTCACCACCATGCATAATAGTACCATCAGCTCTTACAATAGCGGATACTTGCTTTTTCCTGTCATAAAGTACTTCTCCAGCACGAAGTAAACCAGATTCAAGTAAACTATTGAATGCTACACGCGGCTCTGCTTTTTTTCTATCAAAAATCGCTAATTCTGATTTATTTAAAGGTTTAACTGCAGTGATCCTCTTATGTGCTGCATCAATGTAGCGTTGCTCACGTTCAATACCTACAAAATCGCGTCCCAGAAGTTTAGAAACAGCTCCTGTTGTTCCTGAACCAAAAAACGGATCAAGAATAACATCACCTGGCTTACTAGAAGCCATAATAATACGCGCCAATAACGTTTGTGGTTTTTGTGTTGGATGCAATTTTCGTCCTGCTTCATCTTTTAAACGCTCAGCACCAGTGCAAAGAGGAAAAAGCCAATCTGAACGCATTTGTACATCTTCATTTGCAGCCTTTAAAGCGTCATAATTAAATGTGTACTTTTTATCCTTTTGATCTCGAACAGCCCAAATTAGTGTTTCATGAGCATTTTGAAAGCGTCGCCCCCGAAAATTAGGCATGGGGTTATTTTTACGCCAAATGATATCATTAAGCACCCAAAAACCTAAGTCTTGTAATGCCGTACCAACCCGAAAAATATTATGGTAAGATCCAATAACCCAAAGTGTTCCGTTGGGTTTTAATACACGGCGACAAGCAAGCAACCATGCGCGCGTAAAAGCATCATAAGCAGCAAAATTTTCAAACTGATCCCATTCATCATTAACTGCATCAACAAGTGAATGATCTGGACGATATAAAGTGCCATCCAATTGTAAATTATAAGGAGGATCCGCAAAAATCATATCAACTGAATGTTTTGGAAGTTTTTCCAATACTGCGACACAATCGCCTTTTAAAATTTTATTACGCCACGGCATTTGTGAGGAAACTAAATCTTTTTGAATCTGAACAACTGTCATAAAATACCCAACGAGACAAAACAAAATTGCCTTATAATCAGAATGATATAGGCCCGCATTATTGATTTTATATTTACAAAAATAGAGTAAATGGATCGTTAAACTCATACAAAATTGATACTTGTTTTTTCTTCTTCAGAAAAAATAAAACAATGTTCTACGCACAAATTTTTATTTTTCTTTCCTTAAACACCTTGTCACATATCCCTTTTCTTTGTTCTATTAAGTGAATAGAAATCATTTTCGAAATATATATTTTATGAATAAAGTCTTTTCCGCATCCTTATTCACAAAAGCTTCAAGCTATAAGCAACATATAAAGGAATATTTAATGCCTCAGATAGATCTCGTTATTTTTGATTGCGATGGAGTTTTAGTAGATTCTGAATATCTCTCAGTAAAAATTGGATCTCAATTGCTAAAGCAAATAGGTTATGAAATATCACCTGAAGAATTTAGTAAACACTATGCAGGATTAACCTTTATTGATCTTCTTAAAAAAGTTGAACAAGAAACAAAAAAAATAATCTCTGCTCATCTTATAGACCAAATGTCAGAACTTTTTCGAGCACAAATAAAAACTGAATTACGTGCCATCGATGGTATAAGAGAAGCGTTAGAAGTTATTAAATCTCGCTATCCTTATTGCATTTGTTCTAATTCAGGAAGCGTAGATATACAAGAGATGCTTACCATCAGTGATCTCTATGATCTTTTTGATGATAAAAACAAAGTATTTTCTGCACCTGAAGTGGGAACAAAAAAAGCTAAACCTGCTCCTGATGTTTTTCTTTTTGCCGCACAGCAATTGCATGTAAAACCAACAAATACTATCGTTATAGAAGATTCTATTCATGGTGTAACTGCTGCGAAAACGGCAGGCATGCGTGTTGTTGGTTTCACTGGAGGATCACACAGCTATCCTAGCCATTCTAATGCACTTGTAGATGCTGGAGCAGAAACATCTATCACCACACACGCTCATTTACCAGAAGTCTTAGAAGCAATGGCTGTATGGCAAGATTTATCATAATTTCTTAGATTTAACAGCTAACGTATAAGCTCTATTACTTAGCAACCACTTCTTAATCAATATATTGATTGGAATTTAAATATATCTTTAACATAGTCAATTGGTAAGGTAGGATTGCAACCGTGGAAAATCACTTTTAATATCGCCTGATTTTGATTAGATGAAAAGTAGATTATCAAGCTATAAATCGTGTTATTTATTCACTGACTGTACTATATTACAGAAATCAACTAACTTTAAACTGCGATCTGAAAGCACATATCCTACAGTAAACTCTTACGTTAGAAAGAGTCTATAAGATGTATGATATGTACATTATGAATGCGATGCCTTATACGTTTTTATCCAAACCATAGAGTTGAGGTTGAAAAAATTATTGTAATAAATTGTTACCGTATAAATAACACGAGATTCTAAAAGTTAAACCTATGGCGAAGAAACCTCTGTGAAATCATTATTATCTTATGACATAAATTTTAAAGAAATCTGATGAATTATAACAAGACCCCACAATAAACAAAAAATAAATCGCTTGAAACTAAGTTATTCATGAAACTTCAGTAATCTATATAGAACACTGGGCAATTTTAATATCATCATTTTTTATAATAAAAATAAACAGACAAAACTTCCATTCATGAAATAATTTTTATATCGTTAAAGACGTGAAAAATAACTTCACCAACTTACAAAAAATAAACAAAGGAAAAAATACATGAAGTATATTAGCACGAGAGGTGAAGCTCCTGCTTTAGGATTTACTGAAACTATCATGGCTGGATTAGCCAGTGATGGTGGCCTTTATCTTCCTGAAAAGTTTCCTCAATTATCACGAGAAGCATTACGAGCACTTCGCGGACAATCCTATACAACAATCGCTAAAACCGTTCTTTGGCCTTTCGTGGACAATGAAATCGAATATGCATCTTTTGAGAATATAATTGCAGAATCTTACGCCTCTTTCCGTCATCCAGCAACTTGTCCGTTACTGCAAACTGACTCCGATGAATTTATCCTCGAGCTTTTTCACGGCCCTACTTTGGCATTTAAGGATATTGCAATGCAATTTCTTGCTAGGTTGATGGATTACACGCTAACTAAAAAAAACAGATGCGCAACAATTATTGGAGCCACATCTGGTGATACAGGTGGTGCAGCGATTCAGGCCTTCGCGGGAAGAACACACTCAAACGTTTTTATTTTGTTTCCTAAAGGACGTGTGTCACCAGTTCAACAACGACAAATGACGACCAATCAGAGCTCGAATGTGCATGCTATAGCAATTGAAGGAAATTTTGATGACTGCCAAGCGCTTGTTAAAGCAATGTTTAATGACCATGACTTCCGTCAAAAAAGATCGCTTTCAGGAGTTAATTCTATAAATTGGGCGCGGATTATGGCGCAAATTGTTTATTATTTTTCATCCGCACTTGCCTTAGGTGCCCCTGATAGGCCTATCTCATTTACTGTCCCTACTGGAAATTTTGGCGATATTTTTGCTGGTTATGTTGCTGCTCGTATGGGATTACCCATTGCAAAATTGGTTATTGCAACGAATGATAACGATATCCTCGTACGCACATTAACCAGCGGTATTTACGAAACACAGCCTATAATCCACACAATATCACCTTCTATGGATATTCAAATTTCTTCTAATTTTGAACGCTTACTATTTGAAAGTAATAACCGTAATTCAACGTGGATTTGCAATGCGATGAAAAATCTACAAGAATCAGGACATTTTAGTCTTGATGAAAATCAACTCAAAAATATTCGTTCCCTGTTTTCTGCTGGGAAAAGTAGTACTGCTGAAACAACGCAAACAATTCACAATATTTATCAAGAAAACGGCTATCTTGCCGATCCACATACAGCTGTGGCTCTTAAAGTAGCTCGTGAAAATAAGCAACAGCATATTCCTATGGTCATTCTTGCTACTGCCCATCCCGCCAAATTTCCTGATGCAATGAAAAGTGCCTGTGGTCTTTGTGCTCCATGGCCGTCTTGTTTAAAAGATTTAATGAAACGTGAAGAAAATTTTATAAGTCTTGCGAATGACGAAAAAATAGTAAAAGATTACATTTCTTTGAAATCGCACGCATCTTATTAAAGTTAGCTGCGTTAATTCAAATAAAAATATTTCAATGCTCTTGCAGTAAAGCATTTGACGTATTTAATGGAGTCGTTAATACATGAGTGTAGATATTAGTCGCCTTAGCAATGGTTTGACCATCGCCACACACACAATGCAACAAATAGACAGTGTAGCACTCGGGATATGGGTTAAAGTCGGCTCACGCAATGAATCTTTCACACAACATGGTATCGCACATCTTCTTGAACACATGGCTTTTAAAGGAACAGAAAACCGCACAGCCTTTCAAATTGCGGCTGATATTGAAGATGTAGGCGGTGAAATTAATGCTACTACCAGCGCTGAAACAACAGCCTATTTTGCGCGTGTACTCAAAAATGACCTTCCACTTGCCATTGATATTCTGGCCGATATTTTGATGTATTCAAAATTTGATGAAAATGAATTAGAACGAGAAAAACAAGTAATTTTTCAAGAAATTGGTGCTGCTCGTGACACTCCTGATGATATTGTGTTTGATTATTTTACAGAAACAGCCTTTCGTCATCAATCTCTTGGTCGCTCAATTTTAGGAACACCCAAAACAATTCAATCATTTACATCTGCAGATCTTCATAATTTTATGAATAATCAATATAGTGCAGATCGTATGATCGTAGTTGCTGCAGGAGCTGTACAGCACACAAACTTTCTACAGGAAATTGAAAGCCGTCTTAGCACTTTTCGCTCTCACTCAACGGCACCTCTCACCAGTCTTGCTAACTATGTCGGTGGAGATTTTCGTGAATATCGTGATTTAATGGATACACAAGTTGTTCTTGGTTTTGAAGGACGCGCTTATCACGCACGTGACTTTTATGCAGCTCAGCTTTTATCAATTATTCTTGGCGGCGGCATGTCATCGCGCCTCTTCCAAGAAGTAAGGGAAAAACATGGATTATGTTATTCTATCTATGCTTTTCACTGGGGTCTTTCAGATACTGGGCTCTTTGGCATCCATGCCGCAACTGGACAAGAAGGGTTGAGAAAACTGCTTCCTGTAATTATTGGTGAACTCTCTAAAATAGGTAAAAACATCCATATCAATGAACTCCAACGAGCACAAGCACAATATCGTGCTAGCCTCATAATGTCACAGGAAAACCCCTCTAGTAAGGCTCACCTCATTGCCCGCCAAATGCTCCTTTATGGTAGACCAATTCCAATATCTGAAACAATTGAACGCTTAGAGCTTATTACTCCTACAAGGTTAACTGACTTAGCTAACCGCCTTTTTATCAATTCCGTTCCAACATTAGCAGCTGTTGGCCCTGTTGGCCCTCTCATTAACTTTGATGATTTAACATCAAACCTTTCATATGGTACAAAATAAGATTAAATACAGTTTGTCCAAATATTTTAGTGCGCGTCTGGCATATGAAAAAATTCTCCTTATTGAATAAATTTTGGAAAATATTTCTCAAAAAGATATACAGAACTATCTAATTTACACTTCATATGATAAATAATCTGATACGGAAAAAATATGTATGCAAAATCTGAAAATTAATAGTTTTATTTTAACCTTTCAAAGTATAGAATCTGTTAGTTTTAAGCTTCATTAAGATAAATGGATATTTGCTCTGCCTTTATTAAATTATATAAACTATTCAAAAAATAATAGCCGCTTGTTATGTAAAGTGAATTATAAAAAGTGGACACGTTTTTTCGAAAATCTAAATAAAAGTATAACATCCTAAGATACTGAAAGTGGTACATTGTGAAGAGTTTGCGTAAAATAATTGACATCATTTTTGTTGTAGTTGTTACCTCTTTTGTCCATATTATATCAGCACAAGCAATTGAACCAGTTAAAATTTCTTCTCAGGATGCTGCTCTTGACCTTTCAAAAGCAATAGAAATTCATCATACTAATAATTCCATTTTTCAAACAAGTACGGCGCCAGGACCAGATGGCATTGTATGGCGTATTGAAGTAAAAGCAAAAAATGAAAATTTTTCTGGGAACTGGGCAGTATTTTCTCTTGCAAATCCAACAAACGAACAGATTGATCGTCTCATCGTTGCACCCCATTACCGCATGGCTCATTCAGGATTTCTTTGGCCAGACCTCGGATCAGCACGGATTCAATCTATCACACCAAGCGAGGGTTTTTCTCTCGACCGCCAATCTAGTGCAAATTCAGATATCTTTAGTATTACGCTTAACCCTGGTGCTGTTGTTACATTTGTTGCTGAACTTAACTCAGAAAATCTACCACAAATTTATTTATGGAAACCTGAAGCTTATAAAGATGCAATCAATTCTTATACACTTTATCATGGTATCCTTCTTGGGATATCAGGTCTTTTAGCACTTTTGTTAACTGTTCTTTTTGTTGTTCGTGGGACAGGTCTCTTTCCTGCAACCGCCGCTGTCGCTTGGGCGGTTCTTTTTTATATTGGTATTGATTTCAATTTTTTAAATAAATTCTTTGCAGTGACACTAACAACGCAACCAATCTGGCGTGCTAGTACAGAAGTAGCACTTGCTGCTACACTTTTCATTTTCCTTTTTACCTACCTACGTCTTAACCGTTGGAATTATCATTTCAGCTATGGTGCAATTGCATGGACCATAGCTCTTTGCAGTCTTGGAGCATTTGCTATTTATGATCCAACAAGAGCAGCTGGTATTGCCCGTCTGTCAGTTGGTCTTACTACCATAATTGGTATGCTTTTGATTGGTTATTTTTCAATACGCAACTATGATCGAGCCATTATGCTTATTCCAACATGGTTATTAATTAGCTTCTGGTGTCTTGGAGCGTATGCCTGCATAGCAGGATATTTAAATAACGATATTATCCAACCAGCCTTGGCAGGAGGACTAGTACTTATTGTTCTTCTCATCAGCTTTACTGTTATGCAACAAACTTTTTCTAATGATGCTTTCCATGAAGGTATATTCTCCGACCTTGAACAACAAGTTCTTGCAGCAAAAGGAGCAGGAAATATTATTTGGGACTGGGATATAGAACGTGATAAAATTGTTGTTCACCCAAACATGGCAACCCTTTTTGGAACTGAAGCCCATAAACTCAATGGTACTATGCGCAACTGGATTTCAGCCTTGCACTACGATGACCGTGAGCGCTTTCAAGCTGTATTAGATATCATTCTCAAAAATAAAAAAGGACGTATTGACCAAATTTTTCGACTTTCTTCTGGGGGAGGCTATTATCATTGGTTTTCTCTTCGTGCCCGCCCAGCTATGCAAAAAAATGGAAAAATTACGCGTATCATTGGAACCATTGTTAACATTACCAACCACAAAAAAGCTGAAGAACGCTTATTGCATGATGCAATTCATGATAGCCTAACTGGTCTACCTAACAAACAGATTTTTTTCGATAGATTACAAAATTATACTTCGTTAGCAAAAGCAAATATACAAATTAGGCCAACCGTCTTTATGATCGATTTTGACAATTTCCGTCAAATTAATCGCAAATTGGGCATAGCGGTTGGTGATACTGTGCTGCTTATAATTGCACGCCGTTTAAATCGTCTCATTAATTTTCAAGATACCTTGTCACGCCTTTCTGCAGACCGTTTCGCAATCATTTTACTCAGCGAAACTGAACCGCAAAAAATTGCAATATTTGCAGACCACCTACATAAAACAATATCAGCACCTATTTCACTTTCAGAGCAAAAAATAACACTTTCAACATCAATTGGCCTGGTTACATGGAATGAAAGTAGATCAACTGCAAAAGATATTTTAAATGATAGTGAATTGGCCATGATCCACGCGAAACAAAAGGGGGGTAATTATATTGAACCTTTTCGTCCTAATTTTCGCACTTTTGGTCTTGAGCACAATAGTATGGAACAAGATATTCATCACGCTATAAAGCGTAATGAAATGAAAATCCTTTATCATCCTATTCTTAACTTATCAGATGGACAGGTTATAGGTTTTGAAACAATTATAGAATGGCATCACCCTAATTATGGGAATTTAAATGTCAGTGATTTTATTAAAACAGTAGAAAATGAACAGATCGTTATGGATTTAGCGCAATTCATCATCGATAATGCTGTTGTTGATCTTATAAATATACAAGAAAAATTTTTCCAACAATCTTTCTTCACTTCGATCAATTTACCAAGTACAGAAATGGTTCATCCCAGTTTCATAAGTCAACTACGCTCTACTCTACTGCGCCACCCACTTAACAAGGGAAGCTTAATGATAGAGATATCTGAATTTGTCTTAAGAAAAAACCCTGAACAATCAGCACATTTTTTTGAACAAATTAAAGCACTTGGAATAAATCTTGCACTGGATAATTTTGGAACAGATTATTCGTCACTTTCTTACTTGGTTCGTTATCCATTCGATATGGTTAAATTGGATCGCTCACTTATCTCAATCGATTCGCCTAAGAAAAAACTCGTTCTCAAATCTATTATTAATATGGCAACTGATCTTAATTTACAAATCATCGCAGAAGGCGTTGAAAATGAGAAAGCAGCTATTTTCCTACGACAAGAAGGCTGTAAATATGTCCAAAGTACTCTTGTCACCAAACCAATCGCTATCGAAGAGTTAATCACTCTTATTCAAAACCACTTTCCTTATAAAAATTAAAGTATAATCAATAGATAATTGCAGAGTATTAAAAAGAAAAATAGTACAACCCTTTATGCATGCCCCATTTCAGAAACAAGATAAGTAGGGTTAATTCCCATGCGCGTTAGGCTTTCATCATATTTACGATCTAAGTTGCTTTCAAAAAGAAAGCTAGGAGATGTGTGGCTAATCAACCAACTGTTCGCGGAAATTTCAGCTTCAAGCTGTCCGGCTTTCCATCCAGCATAACCTAATGCTATAAGTGCATGTTGAGGACCTTGCTTACAGCTTATCGCTTTTAAGATATCAATAGTTGCAGTAAAGCAGACCTTGTCTGCAACAGGAATGGTTTCTTCGCTAATATAATCATCTGAATGGAGAACAAAACCGCGTGAAGGCTCAACAGGCCCACCATAACGCACAGGAAAATTTTTTATTGGCTCAGAAAGATATCTTTTTTGCGCACTATTTATTACACCGAGATGAAGTAAAAGTTCTGGAAAATTAATATGGTGCAGTTGATTAAGAATAATCCCCATAGCACCGGCGTCAGAATGCTCACAAACATAAATAACAGAACGAATAAAGTATTTGTCATTCATTCCAGGCATTGCTATGAGTAATTGTCCACCCAAAAAGTCATCACACTGATTCATTAATCTGCTATTCTCCATACTTTACATGTTCAAATTCAACTCAATTAGTACAAAAAGAAAATAAAGCTCAAATGAAAAAAACTCAAATCTCTATAAATTCACAAAGGATTTCAATTTTTTTTTATAAAAAACTTTTAGCTGCCTTAAGCGTAACATTTATATTTTTAGGATTACTTAATTCCTCTGTAAGTGCTCAACAAAACCAAAACTCATATCTTTTTGCAACACCTTGGTATAAATCAGATGGTGGACAGGTTAGATTAGCTATAACCAAACCATCTTTTTCTGGAGCAAGAGATGGTATCATTAAAATTGTTCTTAAACCAGGATGGAAAACATACTGGCGTAATCCAGGAAATTCAGGTATGGCACCATTTTTTAACTTCAATCAACAGGTTTCTTACGAAATATTTTATCCCGTACCACAACTTTATGAAACAGAAAATGACTGGTCATTAGGCTATAAAGGGGAAGTCACCCTCCCCTTTACTATCTCTGATTCAAAAGAAAATTTAAATGGCTCTTTAACTCTTGGATTATGTAATAAAATCTGTATTCCATTTACTGTGAACTTCGATTTTTCATCATCTGCTCTCAAAAATGAACGTCTTCCTATATCCTTATTAAAAGACGCTCGAGATTCCCTTCCCTATACAACGCATCCTCAATTTAAAATAAGTGCTGAAAAAGATTCAAATACCCTTTTCATAAAAATACAAAATAGCAATGATACTATCCCCTCATCTCTTTTTTTAGATGGAGGAGAAATGCAACTTGGACCAGCAAAAAAAATCAATGATAACGTAAAATATACGCTCTTTAGTGCGCCCATCCATTTCATACCAGATCAAATAGATCAAACAGTTTTTTATACAGTTTCTTTTAAAGATTACGCTTTAAGTGGAACATTCACCTTCCATACACAATCAAATAAAACTGCTAATCCATAAAAAAGAAAGATTTTTAAACAAAAACTATGCTGAAAAATATCCATTCTCACGATATTCAGCAATTGCTTTGCGTGCAAGTGCATCTGCACGTTCATTATCAGGATGGCCAGCATGCCCTTTTACCCAGTGCCATCTGATAGTGTGACGAGAACAAGCCTTTTCAAGATCTTGCCATACTTCCATATTTTTAACAGGTTTTTTTGATGCGGTGCGCCAATTGTTTTTTTTCCAACCTTCGAGCCACACAGATATACCGTTGCGCACGTAAACTGAATCCGTATAAAGATCAACCGAACAAGATTCTTTAAGTGCCTTCAATGCACAAATTGCTGCCATCAGTTCCATTTGATTATTAGTCGTATACGCTTCTCCACCATAAAGTTCACGTTCATGACCATTCCAGCGCAAAATTGCTCCCCACCCTCCAACTCCAGGATTACCTGAGCAAGCACCATCTGTATAAATTTCAACAACTTTCTGTTGCTTTAACATACAATTCAAAAACCTATTTCATTCAGCAGACTTATATTACTAAAAAAATAAAGCTTGTGCCAATATTCCCATGGATCTTTCTTAACCACAAAGCCATCAGATGGTGTATTGAACCAATCATAAAGGCGTGTCAGTAAAAAGCGCAAAGCAGCACCACGCGCCAATAGAATTATTGCATCCAATTCTAGAAGCACCAATGGCCTTATTCTTTGATAATTTTCCAACAATTTACGTGCTTTTGTAAGATTATAAGAATGATCATGCTCAAAGCACCACGCATTCAAACAGATCGCTAAATCATAAGCCCAAAAATCATTACAAGCAAAGTAAAAATCTATCATCCCAGAAAGACGATGGTTTAAAAAAAATACATTATCATTAAATAAATCAGCGTGAATGATACCTGTTGGTAAATTTGATGGCCAATTTTTTTCTAAAAAATCTAACTCTGCATTAATTTTTTTTCTAAACTTTTCAAGCAACTTATCTTCCACCATTTGGCAACGTTTCCACAATAGTTTCCAATCTACGAGAGAAAGAGTATTTCTACGGCTAAGTGGAAAATCCTGCCCTGCTAAATGCAATCGCGCTAAACTACTCCCTACTTCGCAACAATGATACACATTGGGTTGACGCATCCAAACTCCTTCCAAGAAAGTAATAATAGCAGCAGGACGCCCTGCTAATTCACCGATCATCGCTCCATCATTTTGACTTACTGGTTGAGGACATGGAATTTCACGCTGATTCAAATACTGCATAAGACTACAAAAAAAAGGCAAGTCATCTTTTGAAATACGCTTTTCATAAAGCGTTAAAATGAACTTTCCCTTTGTTGTATGCAGAATAAAATTAGAATTTTCTATACCATCCTCTATACCTTGATAAGATAAAAGTGAACCTATTGAATAACGTGTCAAAAATTCCTTCAAATCATTTGGGTGAATATCTGTATAAACCGCCATTATTTTTCTTTCGTTTTAGGCATTTATATATCCTAATTTTTATTCTTTATTGTCTCAGCCCCACCATTAACAAAAGCCATATCTTGAGGAGTTAAGATAACGTCACGTAATTCTCGATTAACCAAAAATGTTTCCATTTCTACCACTGTTTCAGCCAACTCGATTGTAACATCGTAACGCTCACGAAAAGCTGCTATAATTTCGTCGACAATTATTTCAGGAGCAGAAGCTCCTGCCGAAAGGCTCACAACAGAAAGAGGCCCTAAGCTATCAAAATCAATTTCATTAGCTCGCTGAACTAAAATAGGCTGCCGTGCACCAAACCTCTCAGCAACTTCTACTAGGCGTCGTGAATTAGAAGAATTCGGCGCACCAACAATCAAAAATAAATCACTTCCCTGTGCCGCTGCTTTAACAGCATTCTGGCGATTCGTAGTAGCGTAACAAATTGATTCTGCAGCTGGCGCTTGCAACGCAGGAAAGCGCTTTTGTAACACATCAAGAATCCCTGCAGTATCTTCAACAGAAAGTGTTGTTTGTGTTACAAATCCCAAAAGATCTGGGTCATCTGGCTGATAATGCAAAGCATCTTCTATCGTTTCAATTAATGTAACAGCACCTTTTTCAAGCTGTCCCATAGTTCCTATTACCTCAGGATGACCAGAATGGCCAATCAATATAACATGACGACCATGGCGCTGATGCCGTAATGCTTGTTTATGGACTTTAGAAACCAAAGGACATGTTGCATCAAGATAAAACATATTATAGTAACGCGCTTTTTCTGGTACAGATTTCGGCACACCATGAGCAGAGAATACCACAGGTTGATTACGATGTTCTTCTGGAATCTCGTCAAGTTCTTCCACAAAAACAGCTCCTCGTTGCCGCAACCCCTCAACCACATAGCGGTTATGTACAATTTCATGACGAACGTATACTGGAGCACCATATTTTTTTAAAGCAAGAAGCACAATCTGAATAGCTCGATCAACTCCTGCACAAAATCCACGCGGACCACAAAGACGCATTGTTAAAGAAGGAAGTACAGACATACACCATCCTTAATATCTATAACTCTAACCATATATCTAACATCGTTATTACGATATAAACAGCGCATAAAACAGCTGTAAATACGGGTTTTCTCCTATCATAGAACTGCATATATGCAGTGCACCCTTATAATATTTATGCAGGTGAAGCTATCCAAAATTTACTCTTTAATCTTACTATACGAGAGTTAGAGGATGATAAAATACTAAATAAGGGATTCAATTAGCAGGATTCCGAATATAGCAGCCAAATAACATAGCGAAAAGAAAAACATCTTTTTTGCAAAAAAAATAGTTTCATCTTGTGTATCAGTTTTCCACAAACGATAAGCAAAATAAACGAAAATAACGCTTAAAATCGTCGAAAAAACACCATAGAAAATTCCTGAAAAACCGATGATATAAGGACCTGCAGCACATATTGCCGTAATAATGGAATAAAATAAAATTTGTTTTTTTGTTGAATACTCACCTCGCACATTAGGCAACATAGGAATACCTGCTGCGTCATAATCAAGAGATACAAATAAAGAAAGAGCCCAAAAATGGGGGGGAGTCCACATAAAAATAATTAAAAATAATAAAAAACTCTCGAAACTTACTGTACCTGTTGCTGCAGCCCATCCAACCATGGGTGGAAAAGCTCCAGCAGCACCACCAATAACAATGTTCTGCGGCGTTATACGCTTGAGCCAAATTGTATAAATCACAATATAAAAGAAGATTGTGAATGCAAGAAGAAATGCCGAAAACCAATTAATAAAAGTGCCCATAACCAGCACAGACAGCACAGAAAGAACCATGCCAAAAACAAACGCCTTCTTAGAACTGATTTTACCAGTAGGAATGGGACGGTTTTTTGTACGTTCCATTACTGCATCGATATCAGCATCATACCACATATTAAGTGCTCCCGCACCACCACCACCTATAGCAATACACAAGATTGCTAAAAACCCATATAATGGGTTCATAGAAGTAGGTGACACGATCAATCCAACTAAAGCTGTAAACACAACAAGTGACATAACGCGCGGTTTTAATAACGTTATATAATCATAAACACCCGATTTTGGCGGGGTCGATTTACCACTTGCAGCTGATAATTTTCCTGAAATAGACATTCCGCTCAAAGACCTTTTTATCTCTATCAATATAAGAAAAATATTGTTTGGCATATGGAACAACAAAAATGCCTATCAATACTCTTTAAGACTACAGACTTTTAGCACATATATAGTACCCCTCTTACACGCACCTATTTATATTGCATCATAAAATAATGCCAAAAGCTTTGTCTCCTACAAAATATTGTTTTTTTCACCTTATTCTTTTTATTTGTGCATATGAATTAATATATTTGGGTAAATAATGGTTTTGTGTTATACTTTTCGTTTTGAAATTTGCTTTTTATGAAAATCTATGCATAAGAATGCGGTATTGATTCGGATAGGGACTTTTCTGTGGTAGTTTGTCAATTTTTTAAAAAAACTTTCCTTGTTGGTCTTGCTATTCATGCACTTTATAATGTCTTTATCTCCCATGCTTTTGCACAAACACCCAATACGGAAGATGTTCCTGCTCCTCAAACCTATGGTGCGTGGACAAAAGTTTGTTCTCTACCACCCGGAACGCCTAATATACAATGTGAAGTTGTGCAAAATGTGCACACAAAAAATCGTAATGATATTACTCTTCGCGTTACATTTTATAAACTCCCCAAAAACCAAGGAGCTTTGATGCGTGTTTTCGCTCCTATTCGAGTTGAATTGCGCCCTGGAGTTGGTATTAAAATTGATAATAAAGATATAGGAAAAATAGAGTATCGGCGCTGCCTTGGTGATACTTGTGTTGCGGAATCTCTTCTTAAAGAAGATACATTGCGACTCTTTTTAGAAGGTAAAGCGGCAACCTATTTTATCTTTACAACGCCTGAGCAAGGTATTGGAGGTCTTGTTGACCTCCATGGTCTTAGTGATGCCTATACAAACTTACCAACGTGGTAAAATTTAAACAGGTTAACTAATCAAAAAAGCTCACAGCTTATTGTACAGATTCTTAAACAAAACAAATAGAAATTCTAGACACCAATGAAAATAGGATAACCGTTATGAAATCGCTGATTGACCATTTTGATATTTCTTCATCTAAGGTACAGTCTCTCGTACAAGAGTCACTCCATCATGCTGATGATGGTGAACTTTACCTCGAGTATACAGAAAGCGAAACACTCTTATTTGATAATGGACAGCTTAAAAACGGCTCATTTCAGCAAGATATGGGGTTTGGTTTACGTGTTGTTGTAGGAGAATCTACTGGATATGCGCACTCTAGTGAATTATCAGCTGCTGCACTTAAACGCTCTAGTGAAGCTGTTAAAGCTGTTACCTATAATAATCACGCAAGATCTTATAGCGCAGCTCCTCAAAAAACAAACAAAATACTTTATCAACCACATAATCCTCTTGATACTCCATCATTCGAGGAAAAAAGTATACTTTTACAAACGATTGACGCTTATTTACGCAAAAAAAATGATAAATTACATCAAGTTACAATTTCACTTTCAGGTTCATTACAGCATGTTGAAATTTTACGTGCTGATGGATATCTTGTTCGTGATATCCGTCCTCTTGTTCGACTTTCTATATCTGTAGTTGCTGCCAATGGTAACCGACGTGAAAATGGCTTCTATGGATGTGGTGGACGGCAAACATTTAGCCAATTCATTAGTGAAGAAAACTGGAAAAAAGCCGCCGATGAAGCGCTGCGTATGGCTTTAATAAACTTAGAAGCAGCACCAGCACCAGCAGGAACATTTGATGTTGTCCTAGCTAATGGATGGCCAGGTGTTATGCTTCATGAAGCCGTAGGACATGGCTTAGAAGGTGACTTTAACCGTAAAAAAACATCTGCTTTTTCTGGACTTTTAGGAAAACAAATTGCAGCAAAAGGTGTTACGGTCGTCGACGATGGAACAATTCCCCAGCGCCGTGGTTCACTCACTGTTGATGATGAAGGAACTCCATCAAGATGCAATGTTCTTATTGAAGATGGAAAGCTTGTTGGTTTTATGCAAGACAGGTTAAATGCTCGACTTATGGGTGTCAATCCAACTGGAAATGGACGGCGTGAATCTTATGCACATGCGCCAATGCCGCGGATGACCAATACGATGATGTTGGGAGGGGATAAAACGCCTGAGGAAATTTTATCCTCACTAAAAAATGGTATTTATGCTGTTTCATTTGGTGGAGGACAAGTTGACATTACTTCAGGAAAATTCGTATTTGAATGTACTGAAGCATACCGAATAGAAAATGGCAGAATTGTAGAACCAATTAAAGGCGCCACTCTCATTGGGAATGGACCAGAAGCAATGAAACGTATTACAATGATCGGTAATGATAGCAAACTTGATAATGGTATAGGCATGTGTGGAAAAGCTGGGCAAAATGTTCCTGTTGGCGTCGGACAACCCCACTTACGAATCAATAATATGACAATTGGTGGAACAGCACTTTCATAAAAGTAATCTAACATATTTCATTTGAATGATTTTTCGCTTCTTCCCCCATGAGCTAAAGCTTCCAGCCTCCCTTCACTCTTTGTTTTCTTAAAATAGCGACAATCTCAACATGTGGAGACCATAAAAACTGATCAATCGGTATAACCTTCTCTAGTGTATAACCACCTGCAATAAGAATAGATAAATCACGAGCAAATGTAACAGGATTGCACGAAATGGCGACAACATATGGAATAGCTGTTTTTGCTAGTTCACGCACCTGTTCTTTCGCACCAGCGCGTGGAGGATCAAAAACAACCATATCAAAAGATTTAAGTTCCTTCACAGAAAGTGGACGACGAAAGAGATCGCGTTTTTCACAAGTTACTGTTTTTAAATTGGTTGCAAATCGTGTTGCCCGATTTAAGCTTGCTAATGCTGCTTCATCATTTTCTACTGCGTGAACATTCACCTTTTTTGCCATACGTAACGCAAATGTTCCCACTCCTGAAAATAAATCAACAGCATTCTTTGCTTTTTTTAAATGGGCTAAAATAATATTGCCCATAATACTTTCTGCCTCAAAAGTTGCTTGGAGAAACCCGCCTGTGGGAAATTCAATACAAACATCTCCAAAGTGAATCAGTGGTTTTACTTGTTCAACTAAAACTTCACCCCCAACAGATAAGCGCGCAATTCCACGTGAAAGAGCTATATGAATCATTTTTTGACGAATGTGTTCATTTTGAATAACACACCCATTTAAAGCAACATCTAAGCCATTTTCAACAGATGTTATCGTCACATGAAACCGTTTGATATTATTGCTTATAAGAGCACAAAGCATCTTAATATCATTTAGTTTAGACATAATCTCTAAACGCGTAACCGGACACTCCTCAAGCTCTATAACATCATGAGATAGATAACGATTAAAACCAATGATATGGCCTTTGGGAGTTGCAATAACTGTTAAAGTGATTCGTCGACGACTGTGATAGCCACATTCAATTAAAGGTGAAACAAAAATATCAATTCCAAACTTCTTAAGAGCATCAACAACTAATTGCCTTTTCCAAGAACGATAAGCATCAGCGCGCCAATGCTGAAGCACACACCCTCCACAATTCTCAAAGTGCTGACAAATAGCATCGACCCGTTCTGGTGAACTCTTTTCTAAAGTAATAAGTTTCCCATATTTACCATGGAGAGCAATGGTAGCAATTTCTCCTGGTAAAGTAAAAGGAACATAAACAGAGTCACGGAGTGTATTGGAAATACCAAAGCCATTCACTTCAATATGGTCAATTACCACCCTGTTGTTCACTCTTCTTTTTCTCCGAATAGTAAATATTCCAAATTGCCATCACTGCCTGCAATTGGTGAAGGAAGTAAACCTTTCGCAGTCCACCCTGTTTGAATATTCAACCAATCAAATACTCCTTCAGCAGTTTTTTGAGCGACTGATAAATCTCTTATTAACCCACCCTTACCAAGACCTTCTCGACCAATTTCAAATTGTGGCTTTACCAATAAAACCGCTTGAGCTCCTTTTCTAGCTAAAGCCAAAGGAGAAGGTAATGCAAGTTTAAGAGAAATAAAGCTGACATCCGATACTATGAGATCAATTTTTCTACCACCTAAATGTTCCTGTTTTAAGTCCCTAACATTTAGACCTTCTAATAAGGTTACAGTACTATTCCCAGATAAACGTGTATCAAATTGATTATGACCAACATCAACAGCGATAACATGAGCTGCTCCACGTTCTAAGAGAACTTGTGTAAAGCCACCTGTCGATGCACCAATATCAATAGCAGTTACTTTATCCGTTATAACCGGAAACACATCAAGTGCACTCATCAATTTTAACGCTGCACGTGAAACATAATTCCGTGCTGGATCACAAACTACAATTTTCGCGTTATCATAAATAGCTTGTCCAGGTTTTAAAATTATTTCACCGTCAATTTTAACAGTCTGGCGCATAATGGCGTCACGTGCCCGTGAACGGGTCGTAAAAAACTTTTTTTCAACCAAAAGAACATCAAGTCTTTTTTTAACGACCATCTCATACTCGAACTTTGCGCATTGTCCGTACTTCGCATCCCAAAGCGGTGAAAACGGTATTAACAATACCAATAGAATCAAGCCCTATACGTGAAAGAACCTTTTTTTGTGAACCATGGTTTAAATACTCATCAGGCAATTTTAATGTACGTATTTTTAAACCATGCTCTAAAAGTCCCTCTTGCGCTAAAAATTGTAATAAATACGCTCCAAATCCGCCCATTGCCCCTTCTTCAATTGTTACCAGTACTTCATGCTCACGCGCTAAACGACGCATTAAATCTTTGTCTAAAGGTTTCGCAAATCGTGCATCCGCAACAGTTGTAGATAACCCCTCTGCTTCCAACTTTTCTGCTGCTATTAGCGCTTCAGATAACTGCGTTCCAAAACAAACGAGAGCTACCCTATTTCCCTCACATAAAATGCGCCCTTTTCCAATCTCGAGTAACTCACCTCGTTGTGGTAATTCCATACCAATACCTTCACCGCGAGGATAACGAAAAGAAATAGGCCCCTGATCATAAGCTGCTGCAGTGCGCACCATATGCATCAGTTCAACTTCGTCAGAAGGAGCCATCACCACGAACTCAGGAAGAATCGTTAAAAAAGCAATATCAAAACTTCCAGCATGTGTCGCACCATCTGCACCAACAAAACCTGCTCGATCAATCGCAAAACGCACTGGTAATTTTTGAATCGACACATCATGAACAATCTGATCATAAGCACGTTGCAAAAAAGTAGAATAAATTGCAACAAAAGGTTTATACCCTTCACAGGCAATACCTGCGGCAAAAGTTACCGCATGTTGCTCAGCAATACCAACATCAAACATCCTATTTGGAAATTGTTGAGCAAAAGCATCAAGACCTGTCCCCGTTGGCATTGCCGCAGTTATGCCAACAATTTTATCATCATTCCTAGCTTCTTCTATTAAAGCATTAGAAAACACTTTAGTATAAGGAAGCACTGTGCTTTGCGCTTTAACCTGTTTTCCTGTAATAACATTAAAACAATTCACTCCATGATATTTATCAAACGCTGCTTCTGCAGGTGCATATCCTTTCCCTTTATGAGTAATAACATGAACTAAAACAGGACCTTTGGAATATTCACGAACATTTTTCAAAACAGGCAACAAATGATTTAAGTTATGACCATCTATCGGTCCAACATAATAGAAACCAAGCTCCTCAAACAAGGTTCCTCCCATCAAACAAATCCTTGCAAATTCTTCTGAACGATGTGCTTGATCCAAAAAGAATTTTGGCAATTTTTTGCTAAACATCTTCACCCGTTCACGCAAACTACGGTAAGAAGGATGCGAAACTAATCGAGCCAGATGTGCACTCATAGCACCAGTAGGAGGTGCAATAGACATGTCGTTATCATTAAGGATAACAATCAAACGTGCATCCAAAGCACCAGCATTATTCATCGCTTCATAAGCCATACCAGCAGACATAGCACCATCACCAATTACAGAAATGATGTTCCGCTTTTTTTCTTCTTTCAAAGCACTAACCACAGCCATACCAAGGCCTGCTGAAATAGAAGTAGAAGAATGCCCCGCACCAAATGGATCATAGACACTTTCTGAACGCTTTGTAAAACCTGATAATCCCCCCTCTTGGCGTAATGTACGAATCCTATCTCTACGACCTGTTAAAATTTTGTGTGGATAAGCTTGATGTCCTACATCCCAAACAATTCTATCTTCAGGCGTATTAAAAACATAATGCAGCGCAATTGTTAATTCAACAACGCCAAGTCCTGCCCCAAGATGTCCACCTGTTACAGAAACTGCATCTATTGTTTCAGCCCGTAATTCATGAGCTAACTGTACTAAATCAGCCTCTGGCAACGTTCGCAAATCTTGAGGGAAAGGAACACGATCAAGTAGTGGAGTTAATGTGTAAGACAAAAAAAGCTCCTTGTACTATCTCTTACAAAGAGAGTAAAATAGTAAATATATGATTTTTACTCTTTCGTTCATAGTGTGGTGCATTTCTAATTGTGTAATACTTTATCTACGTAAGATTATCTACAAATTTTCTTATTTTAAATTTATTTGATGAAAAAGAAACAAACAAAACCTATTTTATATAAACTAAATTACTTGACCTCTTATCTTTAAACAAATATCCACAAATTACTTAATATTATTCAGAATCGAGCGGCTCTACCCCTTCTGGAGAATTGTTCTCTGAAAGCTGAATTTTTTCAACTTTTGCTTCAGCTGCTTTCAAAAGTTTATCGCAATGCTTCTTAAGAGCCTCACCACGCTCATAAATATCAATTGATTGCTCTAAAGGGACATCGCCACGTTCTAAACTTTCAACAATCACTTCGAGCTGTTTAAGCGCTTCTTCAAAACTTAATGTTCCTACATCGTCCTTTTTCATCTCTTGTTTCATGTGATCCTCACAAAATATCTGTTCTAGATATACGAATTCCAAAGCCTTCTAATCCTACATAATGACATTCTTTAGAATCATAAACAATGACAGAACTAATCCCTAAATGTCTTAAAATTTGAGATCCTAAACCAATTTGACGCCATTCTTTTTCGCGTTCAATCGCTTGAATATGGTTTTCTGAGGCTATTTTTGCAATTTCCTGATCATCAATAGCTGATTGAAAATCAACACCAACAGATCCTTCTCGCAAATAAACAAATACACCACGTTTCTCGTTTTTCATCATATGCTGCATGATCGCTGCTATATTTGATGATTGACAAAAAACATCGTTTATAATGTTTTCATGATGCAAACATACAGGAATATTCTCACCATCCCGGATATCACCAAAAACGATTGCAATATGCTGAACTACTTCCCAAGGAAGCTGATAACTTTGAACAACAGCTGATCCAACCGATGTTTCAATATGCACTTCTCCAACATGCTTGATCAACATTTCTTTACGCTGGCGATAAGCAATCAGATCTGCAACCGTTATCATATGCAAGTGGTTATCTTGGGCAAATCTTGTAACTTCATCTCCATGTTTAACGGTACCATCATCATTAACCAACTCACCGATAACTCCAACTGGTGGTAAACCAGCTAATTTACATAAATCAACCGCCGCCTCAGTGTGACCTGAACGCATAAGAACACCTCCTTCATGCGAAATCAAAGGAAAAACATGTCCCGGGCGGATAAAGTCGCTCGCACTGGTATTGACATCAGAAAGCTTACGAACTGTCAACGTGCGATCGCGCGCTGAAATACCTGTCGTTATTCCATGTTTAAAGTCAACAGTAACAGTAAATTGAGTATGGTGTACTGAATTATTATTTGATACCATAGGAGAAAGATGAAGCCGTTGTGCTTCTTCTTTTGGCATAGGTGTACAAACAATACCTGTTGTATGGCGTATAATAAATGCCATTTTCTCTTCTGTACAATGAACAGCCGCAGTAATCAAATCACCTTCATTTTCACGGTCATCATCGTCTGTAACTACCACAATTTCACCGCGTTCAAACGCCTGAATAGCAGAAACAATCTTTTTTTGATCATATGTCATTGCTCACCTTTTAAACCACCAACCTGACCTCGATGCCTTAAATAATGATCAGCAATAGCACAAGCAACCATCGCTTCACCAACAGGAACTGCACGAATTCCAACACACGGATCATGACGCCCCTTCGTTACAACATTCACATCATTACCATCAACATCAATCGAATGACGAGGAATCAAAATTGATGAAGTAGGCTTAACAGCAAAACGGGCAATAATTGGCTGTCCACTCGATATTCCGCCTAAAATACCACCGGCATGATTAGATAAAAAAAGTGGTTTCCCATCACTTCCCATATGTATTTCATCTGCATTTTCTTCTCCCCTCAAGCGAGCTGCTGCGAATCCATCACCAATTTCAACCCCCTTAACCGCATTAATGGACATTAATAGTGATGCAATATCCTGATCCAGTTTTGCATAAATAGGAGCTCCTAACCCTGCCGGAACATTTTCTGCAACAACCTCAACAATAGCACCAATAGATGAACCATTTTTGCGTAATTCATCGATGTAATCACCAAAAATCTGCACCATTTCTGCATCAGGCGAAAAAAAAGGATTGTTATCAACCTCTGACCAATCCCAACGATCACGATTAATATTATACGAACCAATCGCTATCACAGCTCCACGTACAATCAATCCAGGAACAACTTTACGTGCGATAGCGCCTGCTGCGACACGCGCTGCTGTTTCACGTGCTGAGGAACGTCCTCCACCTCGAAAATCACGAATGCCATATTTAACATCATAAGTATAATCTGCATGACCTGGACGATACTGATGAACAATTGAGCTATAGTCTTTAGAACGATGACCCTCATTTCTAATAAACATACAAATTGGAGCACCAGTTGTTACCAATGCCTTAGAATCATCATCCTGAACAATAACCCCTGATAATACCTCTACTTGATCCAACTCTCGACGTTGCGTTGTATATTTGGATTGTCCTGGTCTACGTTTATCAAGATAACGTTGAATATCTGAAAGAGTAAAAATGATCCCCGGTGGACAACCATCAATAACACAACCTAGAGCAGCTCCATGACTCTCACCCCATGTTGTTACACGAAATAGATGACCAAACGTATTATGCGACATAAAAAATGACCCGTTGCTCCGTCAAATATATACAGCTACAATGTATACTGCGCATAATATAGTCTTTATTTCCTAATATCGTTGGTTATTTTAAGTTTGATTAAATCACCACTATAATTAATTTTTATAAACCAAATCTTATTCTTTAACGACGGAAATGTCTGGTGCATCAACAGCTTTCATGCCTATAATATTATAACCTGAATCAACATGATGCACCTCACCTGTAACAGAACGCGATAAATCCGAAAGAAAGTAAAGAGCAGAATCTCCAACCTCTTCAATTGTCACCGTACGGCGTAAAGGAGCGTTATATTCATTCCATTTTAAAATATAGCGAAAATCACCAATGCCAGAAGCGGCTAACGTTTTAATAGGTCCAGAAGATATAGCATTAACACGAATATTCTTAGGACCTAAATCCACTGCGAGATACTTCACGCTGGCTTCAAGAGCCGCTTTAGCAACTCCCATCACGTTGTAATTTGGGACAACCTTTTCTGCACCATAATAACTCAATGTTAAAATTGAACCACCATCCAACATCAATTTTTCTGCACGCTGAGTGAGAGCTGTTAAGGAATAAACTGAAATATTCATTGTCATCATAAAATTTGATTCGCTAACGTCAACATAACGACCGCTTAACTCATCTTTATTAGAAAAACCAATAGCATGAATTAAAAAATCTAATTTGCCCCATTTATCTTCTATTGTCTTGAAAACTGCATCAATAGATGCACTATCAGAGACATCACAATGACCGCAAACTATCCCCTTTACTTCTTCAGCTAAAGGCTCAACACGCTTTTTCATTGCCTCACCTTGATAAGTAAAAGCAAGCTTTCCACCCGCTGCACTAACCGCCTTAGCTATTCCCCAAGCGATAGAGCGATTATTGGCAAGCCCCAAAATTAGACCACGCTTTCCGCATAATAAACCATTACCATTAGCCATTAGCACTGCCCCGTTGCTACTTAAAATCAATATTATCTATCTGCCTATGACATAGGTCGACTTTTTCTTCAAGTAATTGGTTTAAAATCAAACAAAAACTACGCTTTTGCATAATTTAAAATCAACCTTTTTGCGTTTGCAAGAATTGTTTTAATGCAGTATCCTCACCTTCCGGCAACATAATACGTACATGCACATAAAGATCGTCTCTTGTGCCACTTTTTAAAGGAAGTCCCTTCCCTTTCAGCCGCAAAATACGATCAGAACTAGACCACGCAGGAATAGTTAAGACAACACGTCCATCTAAAGTTTCAATTTCTTCTTTTGCTCCCAAAACAGCGTGTTTAAGAGAAACCGGCAAATCAAAATGAAGTGCTCTTCCCTCAACCCGTAAACGAGGATGTTTTTGAATATGGATAGTTACTAACGCATCACCTGCCCTACCATAAGCCCCCTCTTCTCCCTGACCTTTTAAACGAATAGTTTGCCCATCTTCAACATAATCTGGAAGCTTAATTTTTAATTTTTTGCCATTAGGGAAAACAGCTTCTACCCTTTCTGCACCAACCATCTGCTCCAATGTTATTGAAAGACTAGCTCGAATATTATTTCCTTGTTGAGGCTGATGATATTGTGCAGAATCTGAAAAGCTACTTCCTTTTCCAAATAGATCGCGAAAAATATCACTCGCATCAAAATTTGCACCGCCTGAAGAACCAAAACCAAATCCCTTTGCTCCTGCAAAAGGATTGTGTCTGCTGCTAAAGTTTTCACCACTGCCATAGGCTTGATGAATCGGTCTTCCTTCCATATCAATTTCGCCGCGATCAAATTGCGCCTTTTTGTCCTTATCACCTATAATTTCATAAGCTTGATTAATTTCAGAAAACTTTTCTTTAGCTTTTGTATCATTCATATTATGATCTGGATGATATTTTTTTGCCAATTTTCTAAATGCAGACTTAATCTCTTGCGGTTTTGCACTACGTTCCACACCCAGAACTGTATAGGGATCACGCATGTTTTCCTCTTTTCAGCCTTTTCGTTTTTAAAATATCAACTGATACGCTATTCAATATCCCTCACAGTTTTATCAATCTTTATATAATTATATAGTATTTTTTTTCTATTTATATGTTTATGAAAGAACTAAAACACCAGCTAAATAGATATTTTATATTTAATATAGTCTATTGCATTATAGACTAAAGACAAAAATTATTAAAACACCGTAAAAATAATATGATGACACTATTTTTTTGAAAAAAATATCAGCATCTGACCCCTTGCTGATAAAGTAACTAAAAATAAAACAAAAACAGCTTATTCCTACTCTCTGACTTCTGGAGATATTATGCAAGATAAAGTAAAAATAGAAGATGATTTTATGCAAGAACAAGAACCTTTTGCGCTTTTTGCTAATTGGCTTGAAGATGCAACAGTGAGCGAAATAAATGATCCTAATGCTATGGCATTAGCAACAGTTGATGAAACAGGATTGCCTAATGTTCGTATGGTTCTTCTCAAAGACTTCAGCTCTCAAGGATTCGTCTTCTATACCAACTACGAAAGCTGTAAAGGACAAGAAATTTTAAAATCAATGAAAGCATCATTAGTTTTTCATTGGAAATCACTTCGCCGTCAAATTAGAATTAGAGGAATTGTCGAAAAAGTTAGTTCTCAAGAAGCAGATGCATATTTTCAATCGCGACCACGTGGTAGCCGAATTGGTGCATGGGCATCCAAACAATCTCAACCATTAGAAAACCGCTTTATCCTTGAAAAGGCAATCGCTAAATATACTACATGTTATGCAGTAGGCAATATTCCACGCCCACCTTATTGGTCTGGTTTTCGTGTTAAACCTCTTTCTATTGAATTTTGGCGTGATCGCCCATTTCGTTTACACGATCGCGTAATTTTTACACGCGATTCGGTTAAACGCATCGATTGGAAAAAACAGAGGCTTTACCCCTAATCATTCAGATTTAAAGTGTGAAGTTTTTCACTCTACAGCGATTAAAAGACTCTCTTTACAAAATGAAGTTTTAAAAAGAAATTTTGGAGCTGTTATCCTCTTAAATGGATATTAAACCACGAGACATTTAGGTGAGCATGTTATGTTTAGCAATCTCCCAAAAAAAATAAAACATAAAAAATCAAATGAGTCCTATACATTTTTTGCTTCTACCAAAATACGAAAAATTCATAATTTTAATTAAACGAGAATAATTGTTTTAGATACCTCAACAAATACCTGCTTCTGCTTTATCTTTGATAATCGTTGAAATTTAATGCAAAAACGGGTTTGTATTAAAGAGAACTTGCGAGTTAAAAAACTTCAACCATAGACTGCAAATAGATCTCTTGATGTTAGACGCTTCATAACACATGGTGTTATTTTATCGCCAAACAACGGGACTAAGTGCCATCCATATACCACTACACACCAAACCAGCAAAAATCAAAAAACCAACAAATGAATTAGATTTGAAAAGCCTTAAGCATTGTGAGCTATCATCTATATCAATTACTTTAATTTGAATAAACATGTGAATACTTGCAACAAAAAGTCCTAAAAAGCCGAGAATAGGAACTTGCGCCAAATAAAACGCTAAACCAACTAATATCACAAAACCACTATATAAAAACATCAGTGCAAGCTTGGTACCTTTACCAAAAAGAAGTGCTGTGGAACACACACCAACGGTAGCATCATCCTCCTTATCTTGGTGCGCATAAATTGTATCATAGCCTATCGTCCATAAAATTGATCCCACATAAAGTAGGATAGGTGCCCAACTTAGACTTCCATAAATTACCGCCCATCCCATTAATGCTCCCCAATTAAATGCAATGCCTAAAAAAAATTGCGGCCAATATGTTACACGTTTCATAAAAGGATAAACTGCAACAGCAACTAAAGACGAAATCCCTAGAAAAAAACTGAACGTATTAAATTGTGATAAAACACCTAAACCAACCAAACATTGCAGCAATATAAAGATTTTTGCTTGAAACCGACTCACATGACCCGTTGGCAATGGACGAGAACGTGTCCGTTCTACCTGAGAATCAATTCTATGATCAACAAGATCGTTCCAAGTACATCCTGCACCCCTCATAGCTATAGATCCTAGAAAAAAAAGAAAAAGATACCATAACCAGTGAGCCAACGTTGTTAAAAGAGATAATTGAAGCATTTCATGAGAAAGAAATGCTATGGTTATTGACCAGAAACAAGGCCACATCAGCAAAAGCCATCCAATAGGTCTATCCCAACGTGCCAATTGAGCATAAAACCACAAAGAACATGGAAGAAAATTGTAAACCCATTGTTTTGGAGAGGCATCCATAACCCGTCCATGACTTTCACAGGACTGAATACGTGTTGTATTTTTATTTTTTTTCATCAAATGATTTCACCTTTGGGCTTGCGATAGAAGAATTTCATTCTTATGACAAGAAAGCTAGTTTAATTACCTTCTTTTGTGGTAGGAGCAAACAATGAACATTCTTCTTATTGGTTCAGGTGGACGAGAACATGCTTTAGCATGGAAAATAGCAGCATCACCACTGCTAACAAAATTATATTGCGCTCCTGGAAATCCTGCAACAATGGAATTAGGTGAAAATATTAATCTAAACATTGATGACCATCCTCTTGTTATCAATTTTTGTAAAACACATTTTATCGACCTTGTCATCGTTGGACCAGAAGCACCATTAGTTTCAGGTATAACAGATTCCCTAAATAGTGCTGGAATCTGTGTATTTGGACCTACTCAAAAAGCTGCTCAGCTAGAAGGTTCAAAAGCTTTTACAAAGGATTTATGCTATAAGAATAATATTCCTACAGGAACCTACCGATGCTTTAATGATGCTTTAAAAGCTAAAGCCTACATTCGTCAACAAGGTGTTCCCATTGTCATTAAAGCTGATGGTTTAGCCGCCGGTAAAGGTGTAGTTGTTGCAACTACAATAGAAGAAGCATATAATGCAGTCGACGTATGTCTTCAAAGAGGCTCTAGCGATACAGAAAGAAAAATCGTTGTAGAATCTTTTTTAGAAGGTGAAGAAGTAAGTTTTTTCTGTCTTTGTGATGGTAAAATCGCCATTCCCTTTGGATCTGCACAAGATCATAAACGTGTTGGTGACGGTGATACTGGAGCTAACACTGGAGGTATGGGAGCGTATTCACCAGCTCCCATCATGACAGAGGAAATGGTTAATCGTACCCTCAAAGAAATTGTTGAACCGACTTTATATAGTATGAACGAGATGGGAGCTCCCTTTAAAGGCATCCTCTTCGTTGGATTAATGATAACACAAAAAGGACCTGCATTAATTGAATTTAATGTACGATTCGGTGATCCTGAATGTCAGGTCTTAATGATGCGCCTAAAAGAGGATCTCCTACCTATTCTTTTTGCTGCAGCTAAAGGGAATCTTGAAAGAAAATCCCTTCAATGGTCTAAAAAAACTGCTCTGACTGTTGTAATGGCCGCTAAAGGTTATCCAGATTCTCCACAAAAAGGCACTGTTATCCGTAATATTGATAAGGCAAATGCTTTTCACGATGTAAAAATTTTCCAAGCTGGTACAGCATTGCATAATAGAGAATTAATTGCTAATGGTGGACGTGTTTTAAATATAACGGCAACGGGTGAAACCGTTACACAAGCACAGAAACGTGCCTATGAAGCTGTTGATTGTATAGATTGGCCAGAAGGATTTGTTCGACGCGATATCGGATGGCGTGCTATTGAGCAAGAGAACTTAATTCTTTAAATACTCTTTTCTGTCATTTTAAGTAACAATATGGTGCGCAAACTTGCTTGTTGTTCTACTTCACATAATTTTTATTACAATTTGAAAAGTTCATACCAATCACAACTCAAAAAACGAAAACGATAATTTTTTCTGGATATGAACTTTAAACCTTGATCACGCAATTATCTCTTATTACGCATTGGCTTCATATTATTCACTCATCATTTTTCATAAACAGTCTTTTTTACAGAACATAAAGAAAATACCACCCTACCACTATCGCCTTATAAGCAAACCATAAAAATTTTTCTATTACAATCGGATATCGCTAAACAAAGCGTGAGTATACAGCCATAAAAAAATACACTCGTAAAATATGTGAGATTAACATGTCATCGATATTATGATATCTCAATCCGATTAGCAATCATTAAACGTAAACCTAATGGATTATTATAACGAAGTAAAAAACGCTTTTGTTTATAGTGCAATGTCCTACAAAAAAAACGACGTAAATCAGAGCGATCTTTCACAATCATGATACTGTCATCTTCATTGATCATAAGCATAGGAAGATTGTAAGTATCGGCCCATAATCTCCAATCTAAAAGAACATTATTCAAGTCTCTAGAAATTAAAAGCGGGATGCAAGCCTCTTCATGAACATGAAGCAACTCTAATGCAACAGCTCTTTCTCCTGAAAAAGTTTTCACTGCACGCGCTGAAATCCCTCTGAAATGATAAGCCGGCACCAAACTCGATAAACTTGAGGAGATATCGGTTTTAAAAAAAACACCGCGTTCATTTAACGAGCAAACCATTTTATTGCCCGTTTTCGATGAAAAATACGTGATCGCTTGTGGCAAATGGCATGGATCTAGGCGAAATTCAAACCCCGCTTTTACCTGATTAAAGCATTGATTAGCCATAACAGTGTCCCAATTTATCTTAATACTATGTACTCTCTAGCAGTTTTTTCTCACTGGATTATTAAAAGATTAAATAAAAAACAACAGGTTTATTTTTTGGTTAGTGAAATCTAAACAAAAACATACGGCAAAGTTCATTGTTTCTAAATTATAATATTTTTCCAGGATTCATAACTCCTAAAGGATCAAGCATTTGCTTAATCTTCCGCATGAGATCCAATGCAATAGGTGATTTGAAGGCACGAAGTTCTTCGCGCTTAAGCTGACCGATTCCATGCTCCGCAGAAAATGTGCCTTGATAGCGCATCACTAAATCATGAATGCGATGGTTCATTTGTGGCCATAATTTCAAAAACTCCGCAGTATCAGCTCCAACGGGCTGCGTAACGTTATAATGCAGATTTCCATCACCCATGTGCCCAAAACAAACCACCTGAGCACCTGGAGAAATATCTTGAACAATAAGATCGGCTTCAGCAATAAAATCAGGAATGGAAACAATAGGCACGGCAATGTCGTGCTTAATAGATCCTCCTGCTAATTTTTGTGCATATGAAATACTTTCACGTAATTTCCAAAAAAAATCCTGCTGCTTTAATGATTGAGCAATAACCGCATCTTCTATCACAGTATTTTTTAAAGATTCTTCTAAAATAACACTTAGCACCGATAATGCCTCATCATCACCCTGCAATGATGAAATATCAATCAACACATGCCATTCATGTTCATATTTTAAAGGAAAACTCTTACACATGTTATAGCTTAAAGCCATTTGTAAGCTAAGTTTTCCCATGAGTTCAAAACCGGTTAACATCTGCCCCCCATGACATTGGGCAAGAGATAAAAACTCAAGAGCTTTAGCCGGACTGCGTAATCCCACAAAAGCGATTGCTTTTCCTTTTATTTTTGGAAAAAGCTTTAAAACTGCTGCCGTTATAATTCCTAGAGTGCCCTCTGCACCAATAAAAAGGTTTTTCAAATCATAGCCGCTATTGTCTTTCTTCACAAAACGTAAATCATCCAAAATACGGCCATCAGGTAAAACCACTTCCAAACCAAGACACAGCTCACGCATATTACCATAAGCTAAAACAGCTGTTCCTCCAGCATTAGATGAAAGATTTCCCCCTATCTGACAAGAACCTTCTGATCCTAAAGAAAGAGGGAAAAAACGACCAAATTCATCTACTTTTTTCTGTAAGCTATGTAAAATAACACCAGCCTCTACTACAGCAAAATTACCTTCAATATTAATACATCTAATCTTATTCAATCGTTCCATAGATAAAATTACGCTACACCCATTTTTATCAGGCTGTTGACCACCCACAAGGCCTGTATTTCCGCCTTGTGGCACAATCGGTGTACAGGTTTGACTGGCTAATTGCATAATCAACGATATCTCCATTGTAGAAGATGGTCGTAAAAGCAACGGTGTTTTTCCGTGGAAAATCCTGCGCTCTTCAAGCAAATAGGGTGCAATTAACTCCTGATCTGTTATAGCATGTGGAGCACCAACGATTTGTCTAAATCTTTCAATTAAACACTGCTCCATCTTCATTCCTCCTTTGGAGCTGCAGCGCGTATTAAACGATCATTAATCGCTTCACCCAATCCGTGCGATGGAATAGGTTCTACAGCAATAGATCTCACTTTAAGTGAATCTAATTGTTTCATATATTGAAACAAATGAGCAGCAGCTTCTTCCAACAGCCCACTCTTGCTCAGATTTAAAATAAAAACTGCATTTTCAGAACCCATAATGCGCTTGGAACCAAATGCTAAAAGAGCTTCACCACACTCCACTTTTTGCACATTTAAACGAACTGTAGCATTGGGCGCATAATGCGACTTTAACATTCCTGGTGCCTCAAATGCTGCGCACTGATCCAACCGTTTCAGCGACTTTTTTGCGACTTTTTCAATTTCTTCAGCAGCAAGCCCCCCAGGACGCAAAAGATAAATATTTTCATCAAAAATCTTAATGATCGTTGATTCTAACCCTATTTTGCACGACCCCCCATCAATAATCAATGGAACAGACACCCCTAAAGATGCGAAAACAGCTTCAGCCGAAGTAGGACTAATGCGTCCTGATTCATTTGCGCTAGGAGCAGCCAAAGGCCTACCAAAACATTTTACAACTTCTGAAAAACTACTATCCGGACAACGGACAGCCAATGTATTAAGACCAGCAGTTGTTAAAGGGTGAATATTATGATGTGCCTTTAAAGGCAAAACTAATGTCAAAGGACCTGGCCAAAACGCCTCCATTAACCGACGTGAGAGAGAATCAATTTCAACGTAGCGTTCTGCCATAATAATGCTGCTTACATGAGCAATAAGAGGATTGAACTTCGGCCGTCTTTTTGTGGAAAAAATAGACGCTACGGCCTTTCCATTGGTTGCATCACCAGCCAGTCCGTAGACAGTTTCTGTCGGCAATGCGACTAACCTCCCCTGACCAAGAAGCATGACTGCTTCTTTTATCGAATCACTATTTAGAGGCAGAATTGTCATGACATATCATTCCTGTAGCGCTCTTTGAGTGGTGAAAAACTATAACGATGCAATCCTACAACCGGCCCATGTTTATCAAGAGCCGTACGATGCACTAGCGTTGCATAACCTACATGCTTTTCTAAACCATAATCTTTATAAACCTGCCCAGCACATTCCATCATGCGGTCACGCGTTACTTTGGCAATAATAGATGCTGCTGCAATTGAAACTGAACGCTGATCGCCTTTGACCAAAGCAGTTGCTGGACACGGCAGAGAAAAAGGAATATCACGTCCATCAACCAGCGCATAGTGAGCTGGCACTGCTAACCCTGTAATACAACGACGCATTGCTTCTAAAGTTGCTTTTCTAATATTAGAATGATCAATAGTACGAGCACAAATACCAGCAATCGAGACTGCTAATGCACTTTGTAAAATCTCATAATAGAGCTCATTCCGTCGCTTAGTAGAAAGTTTTTTTGAATCATTCAATCCATCTAAGATATGATCCTTATCCAAAATGACTGCTGCTGTTACTACAGGACCAGCGAGAGGACCACGTCCAACTTCGTCAACACCTGCTATATGAAGGAATCCTCGCTTTTGTAAATCCAACTCGCACAAAAAATTTGGCTTAAGTGGTAACTTAAATGATGAGTGATTAATATAATTAGACATGCACCTATTTTTACACCACCGCTTGTTTTCCGCAAGTAATCCTATAGTAAAAATAATGCATCTAAATTCCTATACTTTTCACACAAATACAAAAAAGACTAGACTATTAAAATATCATTGCTTACTTCATCTTATATGCCACTATATCAATCTAAAACACACAAACTCTAGAAATTATCCAGCTCAGCTATTGCACGCAGTGTTATTATTGACTGAAAGAACACCTATTTCATACTGCTTACTCAGAGTGTTCCCCTAACGTGACAATAGGTTTAACAAACCAATCTGGATGTATCGACTTTATAAAGAGAGCTGCCTGCTGTGCTGCTTGCTTATTTTTAAAAATACCAAAGCAAGTAGCGCCAGTCCCAGACATGCGAGAAAAAAGAGATCCACTCTCATCTAACACATCTAAAACTTCAGATAATCGAGGCGCAATTTTTAAGGCAGGAGCAAAAAGATCGTTTCGCGTTTCTTGTAAAGCTTCAACCAATGAATAAACAGTCTTTAAAGATTCTAGATTAATTTTTAAGGAAGAATGATTATGATTTTCTAAAGTCTTAAAAACAGATTTCGTTGTAATTTTCTGACCATGATTAACCAATACCATTGCAAGAGAACAAGCACCTTTTAGCCGTGTTATATCTTGCCCAATTCCCTTAACGAAAAGTGGCTGTTGATACTCCAGTGCCAAAAGACACATTGGGACATCAGCACCAAGCACTAAGCTGATCTCCGCTAATTTTTCATAAGAGCAATCAAGACCCCACTGATGATACAACATTCTTAAAACACCAGCAGCATCACCCGAACCACCACCAATCCCCGAAGCAACTGGCAATGTTTTAACAAGCCGAAAAAAAGCAGGCTGAATATGTTTAGGAAATGCTTGACACATAAAATCATGTGCGCGAACAACTAAATTGTCTTCTACATCAGAAATAAGCCCATCGGCAAAAGGACCTGTTAAAACAAAGCGGTCACCCCCAAAGACAGTATAACTCAAACAATCACCACTGAGACTAAAGTAAACTAAACTTTCTATTAGATGATAACCATCTGCACACTGACCGACCACATGTAAAGCTAAATTCAACTTAACGGGCGTAAATACATAAGTATGCCCTTTGAGTGGAGCTTGTACATCCAATATCATCTGCAGTAATATTCACCAGTACGAGAATCTTTTACCAATGTACCTCTTACACTTATATGTGGCTTATGTTTTGCACAATAAGAACACCGTACGATCTTCTTTAACCATTTCTTCAACACACAGTAAGTGTAGAGAACCATAATACAAATTAAACTCAGTACAATCGTTTTCATTTAAAGTCTTATTCCTTCTAATAGCCGTTTTTTAGGAAACATTATCGACTAAATCCAACTATACAGAACATTGCTCTCATCACAAATCACAAACCATAACGCTGCCAAAGCGCCCGTTCTTCCGCTATCATCGCCGCACTATCAACCGCTGTATAAATTGCATTAGCAGAAATTCCTGAAAGAGCTTTAGACCCTAAAAAATGTTTAGGGGGAGTAATTAACCGAAGTTTGGCATCATGACCAAATCTCTCTTTAACAACAGAACGCACATCATTTAATCCATCAATTAAACCAAGTTCAACGCTTTTCTTTCCACTCCAGAACATTCCTGTAAAAATATCTGGATCATTTGATAACTTTTCTGCACGTCTCTCTTGAACTAAATCAATAAAAGTTTGATGGACTTCAAGTTGTAGAGATTTCAAATGCTCAATACCTGTTTTCTTTTCTGGCTGAAATGGATCTAATACAATCTTGTTTTTTCCTGCTGTATACACACGACGTTCCACGCCGATTTTTTTCAAAAGCTCAGGAAAACCAAAAGAAGCTGAAACAACCCCTATAGAGCCAACAATTGAAGAAGGATCAGCAAAAATTTCATCCCCAGCACAAGCAATCATATAACCACCTGATGCTGCTATATCTTCAACGAATATAAGAACCTTTTTCTTATTTTCCTCTGCCAAATCACGAATACGCTTAAAAATAAGACGCGACTGCACGGGCGAACCCCCAGGAGAATTAATGATAATAGCAACAGCCGGCGCTTTTTTATACGCAAAAGCCTTATCTAAAAGATTCGCACATCTGCTTAGTGAAAGAGTACGTGCTACTAATGACGTTGAATCCATAATCGCTCCGTGAAGGCGCAAAACAGGAATTTCAGGCTTACTGGAACAAAAGCAGCGTCGAACAGTGTTTTTGATAACGTTAATCAAAATGAGACTTCCTTATACATTAGGGGTAACCAGGTTTTATACACTAGGGATAACTAAGTTTTATACATTAAGGATATCAAAATAAGCAAGGAAAACAAAAAGGCAAAATATAACTGTACACAAAAGTACCAATGCAAGAAAAAATCACAAACCCAAAATTAAAATCATCCATTAAAATCTCCCTGTAAAAATTAAATATTTGATCCAAATTTAAGTAATAAACTGGAAAACACAAGATAGCATTAAAAAAGTTCCCACAAACTTATAAGCCCATTGTTAACTGCATCAATACGCGGTGAGAAAGCGTGACTATTTCCCTCATGCATCACCAGTGGAGGCAGTATAGATAAAGCTGCTTTACTTCCTCGTCTTGCATAAAATAAAACACGAATTGCAGCTGTTGCAGCACGTGCGTGAATAGGAATTATACAAATGCCTCCAAAACGCCCTTCCAAAGCACGTAGTATATCAATCAACGATTGTGGACGTGCAATTAATCCTAAATATCCACCTGGCTTAATAATTGCTGCAGCGCTTCGTAACCAATTATCAAACATGGCTTCTGGCATAACATGTGCATCAAACTTTTGTTCATCAGGTGTTGTGCGATCTACAGGATTATTAAAGGGAGGGTTCATAATTGCAAAATCAAAACTATTGTCTCTTAAGCCCGCTTCTAATCGAGCCTTCCCCCTGCATGTAACATCTGCTTCTAACAAGCAAACCCGATCTGCAAATTCCTCATTTTGTTTTAACATAAGCGTTTTTTGGGCGTAAGACACCATAAAAGCTGACCGTTCAACCAATGTAACATGAACTTCTGAACAACGTGAAGCTACCGCCAGTCCAGCAGCTCCAGCCCCAGCTCCCAAATCAACGACCTTACCCTTAAAATTACTGGGGACTAAACCGGCTAATAACATAGCATCCATGCCAGAACGATGGCCACGTAAACGTGGCTGGATTAAATAAAACCTTCCACGATGAAAGCCATCAACGGTTTCATCACTATGATTCGTTATATTATTCATTTTCAAGTCCAATATTCATCCTCACCGTTTGGACTCACGCCTATTAACTTGTGCCTAGACAAGACTACTGCGAACCTTTCCCGTAATCTCGTAACAAAACATTACCAAAGTTAAAAACATTCTTTGTAAATATCCTGTAGGACTCGTGCTTCAACGTGTTATCAAAGCTTGAGTCAAAGCAAAACCCTCTTTATGCTAATGACAAAAATAAAATTCTTATATGTTCATTTCAATACTCTGGGAGTAAACACATTGAGTTCTGCCACAAAATCAGATCAGATACACAATAATAAAATTTCTCTTCAATCCCTCATTGACCTTACCAAGGATGATATGGAGCATGTAAATCAATTAATTCTTTCTATGGCAAAATCAAATGTTAAAATGATTCCTGAAATTTCTAACCATCTTATTTTATCAGGTGGGAAGCGATTGCGTCCAATGATTACGTTAGCTTCGGCTCATATGTTTGGTTATCAGAATGATGGACATATAAAACTGGCAACAGCAGTTGAATTTATGCATACGGCAACCTTACTCCACGATGATGTGATAGATGAAAGCAATTTAAGACGTGGCAAATCTACTGCGCGAATGATTTGGGGAAATCAGGCAAGTATACTTGTTGGTGATTTCTTATTGGGGCAAGCTTTTAAAATGATGGTTGATGTTGGTTCTATGGAAGCACTCTCTGTCTTAGCAAATGCTGCGGCAATTATTGCTGAGGGAGAGGTTATGCAACTTGCTGCCACAAAAAACATAGAAACAAGTATTTCAGATTATCTCAAAATTATTAACGCAAAAACAGCCGCACTTTTTTCAGCTGCTGCTGAAGTTGGACCAATTATTGCTGGTTATGAACATGAAGAGCGTTTTGCATTGCGTGAATATGGAACATTGTTAGGATTAGCTTTTCAATTAATTGATGATGCACTTGACTATGGTGGAACTGCTAAACATCTGGGGAAAAACATAGGGGACGATTTCCGAGAAGGAAAAATTACAATGCCTGTTATACTCGCATACGAACGAGGGAATACCGCAGAAAAAACATTCTGGAAACAAGCTCTTGAAAACGAAAATAACGATGATGAATCCTTCGTATACGCACAACACTTAATGGAAAAATATGACAGTCTTGTAGACACAATAGATCAGGCACGCACCTATGGGAAACGAGCAATTGATGCTCTAATCTCAATGAATGCAAGTCCTGCTCACAATGCTCTAATTGAAACTGTTGACTTTTGCATTGCTCGCATAAACTGATTTTTTTTGCAAAATAATACTATTTTTTTAACAAAATAACAGGATATGGTTTATAAGCCATACTTATCGGTTATTATATTCAAGAAGGATTAGCTCTATGCGCAGTGCAACAGTATCCTGCTTTTTTACTCTATTTGTCGCGGGTATTATACTGGTGCCATCCCCCAGTTATAGTAAAACTGGTGCTACTCTCACTGCAAGCTCATTTACAGGTGCTTATTTAGCTGGAAGGGTTGCAAATCACGAAAATAAAGCAGATCTTGCTATAGATTATTTCAAAAAAGCACTCACTTATCAACCTAATAACATTGAAACACAAAAAGAAATCCTCGAAGTTATGCTCTCTGTAGGTAACTTTAAGGAAGCTGTCAAACAGGCTTATAAATTAAAAAAGCAAAATGTTATAACCCCTTTTGTTTCTTTAACGTTAGCAGTAGAAAACCTCCTCAAAAGAGACTATAAAAATGCAAAGCATATTCTGCATTTAAAAGCTCCTCCTGCTGCTAACAATCCAATTTCTGAGCTAATTGGAGCCTGGGCTACATTCGGATCTGGATATAGATCCCAAGCAATCGCGAATCTAAAAAAAATCCAGGGGCCTGATTGGTACAACCTTTTTATATACTACCATCTTGCACTCATGAGCGACCTCGCAGGACATACAAAGAATGCAAAAAAATATTTTACTCAAGCACTCAACAATGAACGGGATGCCCTCATAGCTCCTAATACATATGAACGTATGATCATAGCGTATGCCTCATTCCAGTTACGTCATAAAATGTACAACCAAGCTATTCAGACAATCAAGCATGGCGAAAAAGTACTGCCAAACCAAAAAATGCTTACGCATATCCGAAAAAAAATAGAAAAAGGAGCTTCATTAGAAAGGCTCATCAAAACATCTCTACAAGGAGCCGGTGAAGTATTATATGATTTTGGAACAGCACTTAACCATAAAAGCCCAGGACAAATTGTACGTATCTTTCAACAATTGTCTTTGATTTTGTACCCTCAAAATGATGCAACACTCTTTCAGTTAGCAAATACTTCCTTAAGATTGAATGACCTTAATCAGGCAGCTAAGTTCTACCGTGCTCTACCACTTAGCTCTCCTTACTATAAAGATGGGCAGCTACGGCTTGCACTCATTCTTGCAAATAACAATAATCACAATGAAGCAGTCAAATTGCTCACGTTATTGAAGAAAAAATTCCCCAATGATCGCCATATTTTAATAACGTTAGCAGCTGTTTATATGCAGGAAAATAAATTTATAGAAGCAGCACAAATTATGAATCGTGCTATTTCACGAATAAAAAATTTTCAGAAAGACGATTGGAAACTGTTTTATCAGCGCGGTATTGCTCTTGAGCGTTTACAGAAATGGCCAAAAGCCGAAATGGATCTGCGAAAAGCACTTGAGTTTTTTCCTGATCAGCCACAGGTACTTAATTATTTAGGTTATTCACTTGTTGATCGTGATCAAAAACTTGAAGAATCGCTTCGCATGCTGCAAAAAGCTTCTGCTTTACAATCTCAAGATAGTCATATCTTGGATTCTTTAGGGTGGGCCTATTATAAACTTAAGCAGTATAATCAAGCTGTTCAAATATTGGAAATTGCTGTCAAATTACAACCTGAAGATCCAACATTAAATGATCATTTAGGTGATGCTTATTGGAAAGTTGGACGTAAGCGTGAAGCAGTATTTCAATGGAATCATGCAGTTGATGGGGAATCAGAAGACTCCCCAAAAATCAAAGAAAAGTTAAAATTTGGTTTGAAATAAATGACTGTATTTGACCATAAGCATAGAGAGCAATAGAAAGTAATGAAAGCTTGATTTTTTTTCGTTACTGTCTATTGATTGAGCATTATAGTATATTTAAAGAGTATAAAGCGTGAAATTGCCCGAATATCTCAATCCTACACGTTCTTTTCAGGGTCTTATTTTAACTTTGCAAAACTATTGGGCTCATTATGGATGTGCAATTCTGCAACCTTACGACATGGAAATCGGAGCAGGAACTTTTCATCCAGCTACAATCTTGCGCTCATTAGGGCCACGCCCTTGGAAAGTAGCTTACGCACAACCTTCTAGACGCCCGGCAGACGGTCGATATGGTCAAAATCCGAATCGTTTACAGCACTATTATCAATTCCAAGTGCTGCTCAAACCTTCGCCTTTAAATTTACAGGATCTTTATCTCAAGTCATTACAGGCCATTGGTCTTGATACTAAACTGCACGATGTTCGCTTTGTTGAAGATGATTGGGAAAGCCCAACACTCGGTGCTTGGGGATTGGGATGGGAATGCTGGTGTGATGGGATGGAAATCTCTCAATTCACTTATTTTCAACAGGTCTGTGGTATTGAATGTGCTCCAGTTTCAGGAGAACTCACCTATGGCCTTGAACGTCTAGCAATGCATATCCAAGGTGTTGATAACGTTTATGATCTTAACTTTAATGGTCTAGATGATGAAAATAAAATAAGCTATGGAGATATTTTCTTACAATCAGAACGGGAATATTCATACTATAATTTTGAACTTGCTAATACAGAATTGCTACACAGGCATTTTATCGATGCAGAATGCGAATGTATTGCACTCCTTGAAGCCGGAAAGTCAAATAACGAAAATGGCTTACATTTGTGCGTTTTCCCAGCTTATGATCAATGTATTAAAGCTAGCCATATTTTTAATCTTTTACAAGCACGTGGTGTTATTTCTGTAACTGAACGACAAAGTTATATTCTTCGCGTTCGCGATCTTGCTCGCCGCTGTGGAGAAGCATTTTTGCTTACTGAATCTGGAAAAATATACACAAATGGAGAAACCTAATGTCTGATCTTCTTCTTGAACTTTTCAGTGAAGAGATCCCTTCTCATATGCAGAGCAAAGCTGCTGCCGACCTCAAAAGATATGTTACGGATAAACTTATCACTGCAGGCCTAACCTATAAAGCTGCACGTGAATATTGGACACCTCGTCGACTAACACTAGATGTACGAGGTCTTCCTATACGCTCAAAAGATATTCATGAGGAACGTAAAGGGCCAAATGTAAAATCACCACAACATGTAATTGATGGTTTTCTACGTGCGACAGGACTCAACAATATTTCTGAAGCAGACATTGCGCATAATAGTAAAAATGGTGATTTCTATATCGCAAAGATCATCAAAAAAGGTCGAAGTGTAGAAGAAATTATTGCCGACATTTTACCAGATATTATTTGTAATTTTCCATGGCCAAAATCTATGCGTTGGGGCAAAGATTCAGAAAAAAGTGGAGCATTAAAATGGATTCGACCTTTACAAAATATTCTCTGCGTTTTCGGGCCAGAAATTGGTGAAACACATGTTGTTCCGTTTACGATCGGATCTCTTAAGAGCAATAATATAACATATGGTCATCGCTTTTTAAGTGACAGAGAACCTATCCATGTTCGTCGCTTTGATGATTATATTACTCAACTTGAGGCTCATAAAGTTATTTTGGATGCAGAAAGGCGAAAAAATATTATTTTAGCAGACGCTCAAAACCTTTGCTTTGCAAATGGCTTAGAAATCGTTCAAGATAATGCTCTCTTAGAAGAAGTCTCAGGACTCGTTGAATGGCCTGTTGTACTTATGGGTAATTTTGACAAATCTTTCCTTGATATTCCTCCAGAAATTATTCGCCTGACTATTAAAGCCAATCAAAAATGTTTTGTAACCCGCAAACAAGGTGAAAAAACAAACCTTTCTCATAACTTTATTTTGGTTTCTAATATTTTTGCAAGCGATGAAGGCAAAGAAATTTCTAAAGGAAATAGCAAAGTTGTACGTGCTCGTCTTTCTGATGCACTCTATTTCTGGCAAACAGATCAACATGATTTGCCTGACATAAAATACTTGAAAGACTCTGCCGAAAAATTTGATCTTGACTTGAATAAACCTCTTGATCAAAGAATGGCACGACTTGATTATTTAAATGTAACTTTTCATGCAAAATTAGGCACGCAAGGTGCAAGAGTGAAACGAATTGCCGCCTTAGCACAAAAAATTGCACCTTTGGTACAAGCAGATCCTTTATTGGCTAAACGCGCAGCTGTACTCGCAAAAGCTGATTTACAAACAGAAGTTGTTGGAGAATTTCCTGAGCTACAAGGAGTAATGGGGCGAAAATATGCACTTCTTCAGGGAGAAGATCCGCGTGTAGCTGAGGCAATAGAAGATCATTATAAACCTCAAGGTCCCAAAGATCATATTCCTCAAGAATCTATTTCTGTAACAATCGCACTAGCCGATAAAATTGATACACTCGTCGGCTTTTGGCTTATTAATGAAAAACCAACCGGTTCAAAAGATCCATACGCATTAAGGAGAGCAGCTCTAGGAGTGATTAGACTTGTACTTCATCATAACTGGAACATTAACTTTATGCCACTTTTTAATTTCGCAACAAATCTTTTTTTACAACAGAAAGCTGAAGGTGAAGCACCTCTTATAAAATATGAGCAATCTCAGGGTATCTTTTTAAATAAAACAGAACATATTTTATCAGATCTATTATCCTTTTTTCATGAACGTCTTAAAATTTATCTAAAAAAAGAAGGCATTCGTTATGATGCTATTCAAGCAATCCTAAACAATGATGATGATGATTTTTTATTGATTGTGCATCGTATCAAGTCACTTATCACATTTATCAATACAAACGATGAAAACAGTTTCTTAACAGCTATAAAACGTACTGTAAATATTCTGGAGACTGAACTCCAAAAAGGTACAATAATAACGACCGAAATTAATCCTGAGTTTTTTATTGGAATGGAAGAGAAACAACTTTATCAAGCGATTATTGAGACCGAAAAAAAGATCTATGATCATATTTATGCAACAAACTTCTCACTTGCACTCAGCGATCTGGTACCACTTGGAAAATTTATAGACACATTTTTTGAAAAAATATTGATAAACGATAAAGATTCTAATATTCGTAATAACCGTCTTGCTCTCCTTAAACGCACTCATACTATTACACAAGTAGTCGCAAATTTTTCGAAACTTATAATCTAGAACTTAATTGCTTTGTTTATTGAAAAATAATGAGAATAGAGTTTTGTTATTTTTTAGCTTTTAGAGTCGCAATATAAATGATTCTCTATAAAAAATTGACAAACTCATTCAAGATGAGAATAAAAATAGGTAAGTAAAGGCTACAAAATTTCTATTACTTCTGAAAAAAAATTAACTTTTTCAAAATTACCCGAAAGTTATCAATTAAGATATGCCTTCATTTTGGTTAAAGATTCTTCCGTAAGAGTTTTCTTAATAAGCTTATCGGCTCTTTCAGAATCTAGTTCCTTCGCAATGAGTGTACGGGCAGCAGAAATCGCTAAATCAACAGCAGATGAAGAAACCATACGTATTGCATCAGCTTCTGCTTGAGCAATTTTTTGTTCTGCCAATTGATTACGATGCTTTACGTATTCTTCTGCTTTTCTACGAGCCTCAGCAATTACAGTTTCAACTTCATGCTTAGCTGCAGCAATAATTTCTTGTGCATCCTTCTCAGCTTCTGCGTGCTTACGTTGGTATTCAGCTAGTACTTCTTGTGCCTCTTCACGAAGACGAAGAGCTTCATCCAGCTCATCTTCGATACGTTTTGCTCGCGCGTCAAGATAACGTACAATCATCTTTGGAACTTTGAAATAAACTAAAAGAGCTAAAAAAAGAACTAACCCTAAAAAAGCTCCGAAAGTATCAGTCATTTTGTAATCCTCAACAATCTACGGCTCTAACAGCTGAATTAACAGACTCTTTGCTTACCTCAACATCAATCAACTTCTTTACGATTTCAAGAGCTACTTCTTCAGCAATCGAACCGACATTTTGCATAGCTTCATTCCGAATTTTTTCTATCTTCTTTTCTGCATTTTTTAGCTTTTTTTCTACACTTTGTTCAATTTCTTTTCGCTCGATCTCGGCTTTTTCTTTTATTTCTTCACCAGCTTTCTGCGCTATAGCATGGGCTCTGAAACGAGCCTCTGCTAATTTCTTCTCATAAGTTTCAACCACGCTATCTGCTTCTTGCTTCATCCGCATTGCCTGATCCAAATCAGAAGCGATTCGATCCCGACGTGTTTCAATAACACCACCAATCCTCGGTACAATTACACGAGAAATAAAAAAGTAGAAAAACCCGAGAGAAATTGCTAACCAAAAAACGTGTGAACTAAAGTGCGCCAAATCAAAAGGCGGAAATACACGCTCCGCATGCTCTGCCGCATCCTTGATACGCTCTATCGGTGTCTCACTAGACTGTGCATAAGCGCTGGAAATAAACACCCTATTTACCTTCAAACAATCTATTAAAGTTCTTTTCTTTAAGAAACAAAGGGAACATCAGTCTCTTGTACACAAAACAGATATACCCTTTTAAAAAGTAATTAAACCGCAAAAAGAAGTAACAAAGCAACAAGTAATGAAAAAATACCTAAAGCTTCTGTCACAGCAAAACCAAAAACTAGACGGCCAAACTGACTATCTGCTGCTGATGGATTCCTTAATGCACCAGAAAGATAACTACCAAAAATATTTCCAAGACCCAAAGCCGTCCCCGCCATACCAAAGCAAGCAAGACCAGCACCAATATATTTTGCTGCAAGCACTAATTCCATATTATTCTCCTTTAAAGCGAAATTGCACTATTTGATAGAAAACCGTCAATTTTATTAATGTCCTGGATGAACTGCATCATTAAGATACATACAAGTTAAAACCGTAAAGACGTAAGCTTGAAGAAATGCAACCAAAAATTCAAGAGCAGTAATCGCTACGGTCATGATAAGCGGCAAAATTGAACCGCCAATGCCTACAACTCCCATCCCAATCATCGAAACAATAAAGCCAGCAAACACTTTGAGAGTGATATGACCAGCGAGCATATTAGCAAAAAGACGGAGAGAGAGACTGATAGGGCGAGAGAGAAAAGAAATAATCTCGATCATTGTAACCAAAGGTAAAATAACGACAGGAACACCACTGGGAACAAATAATTTTAAAAAACCGACTCCGTGTTTATAAAAACCATAACCAATTACTGTCAGAATCACTAACATCGCTAGCGAAAAAGTAATCATAATCTGAGAGGTAATCGTATAAAAATAAGGGAAAAGACCAATAAAATTGGCAACCAAAATAAAAGTAAACAGCGAGAAAACTAAAGGAAAAAATTGCATCCCCTGCACACCTGATGATTCTCTCAAAGTTGATGCAACAAACTCATACGCCATTTCTGAAATGGACTGTATCCTCGTTGGAACCAATCCACGGCTTGATGATGATATGAATAGAAAAACCGAAGTAATAACAACAGTCATCACTACAAAAAATGATACATTCGTAAATGATAAATCCACATTTCCAACGGAAATATTAATCAACCGAGATACTTCAAACTGATGGACAGGATCTGGAGCGTGCGATGTCACTTCAACCTCACTTATCGAACCTTTTATTGGCCCTCTTATCTTGGCGCCACGCGCCACCTTTCCCTAACTGACTAGAGGTAACGTACCCCATAGATCGAAGAATATTTAATATACCAGCAGCAAATCCTAAAAAAAGAAAAAATACTAATCCCCATGGCAATGAACCTGCTAGTTTATCAAACCCCAACCCCAACACAACGCCTACAAAAACACTTGCCAAAAATTCACTGGAAAGCTTAATCGCGTACGCCATATTTCCTTGTGGCTCTTCTCCTTCTCTCTTAAATTTTAACTTTAATGCTGTTTGCTTACGCATTAAAGCTAAACCTAAATTCTGACTACGACATTTTAAATCCTCTGAGTTCAAACATACTCTTTGCCTTTTTCTCTCGGCTTCCTCTTGTGGCACAACAAACTCGCCACCTTCTGCCATAATTAGCTCCTTAGTCAAAAAGCAAAATCAAAATGTGTATTACAAAACCGTACACAACATATTGTTACTGCATTTATTCGTCAAGTCGACAAAAGAAATCTCTCACAATTTATCTTATAAAAACGTGTGTTTAAACTTTGTTAACTGTTGTCGTTAATGTGCTTAAGATAACCACCATACTCTGCAAATAATATGGTTGCTGCTTCACCTAAAAAGTCATCATTAACCTTTATGTCACAACCTTAGCAACATATTAAATAAACATCCATTAAAGTGGATCAAGTGTCGTGTATTTTATTATCGCAAGTAAATAAACATAAGCGAACTTTTAATATAACCAACAACTTGCTTGTGGAACCGTAATTAACTTTTTTGCCTTTTCTCTCCGCGCCCGAAAATAAAAGTGCGTGAATTTATTTTCCTTTGTCTTTCATAGACAATTATACATAGCAGCACTTCTGCTCAAAAGTTATTCTTACCTTTACAAGCTTAATTAGTATTTTTTACGTATCAGAAATAGTTTTCTCTCTTAATATTGGTGAAATAATCTGTTCTAAAGAACATAAAACGATCATCCCTTTTTGGAATGTACTGAAAAAGGATTGTCAGAAGTCCGTAATGATATACGAATTGGTATACCCAGCATATCAAACGTATCACGCAATCCATTAGAAAGATAACGCAAATATGATTGAGGCATAGCTTTTGGTCGCGAGCAAGAAATCACAAACGCAGGAGGACGTGTTTTAACCTGTGTTATATATTTAACCTTAAGCCGACGCCCTGAAACTGTAGGCGCTGGATGGTGAGCAACAACAGCTTCAAGCCATCGATTCAATTTACCTGTAGAAATACGACGATTCCATACACGATGCATTAACATGACATTTTCCATGAGTTTATCAATTCCTTGACCATATTGGCCAGATAAAGGAATCGCTCTCAAGCCACGAACTTGAGGAAGTAGGCGAGCACATCTTTCATGCAAATCAATTAATTTGGTTTGGCGATTCTCTACGAGATCCCACTTATTGAAAGCAATAATGGGAACCCTCCCTTCACGAATCACAAGATCAGCAATTTGTAGATCTTGCTTTTCAAAAGGCGCGGTTGCATCAAAAACGATTACCACCACCTCCGCAAAACGAATCGCACGCAAAGTATCTGCAACAGAAAGTTTTTCTAATTTTTCTTGAACTCTTGATTTTCGACGTAAACCTGCAGTATCAAAAAGTTTAATATGGCGACCACACCACTCCCAATCCACTGCAATAGAATCACGCGTAAGACCTGCTTCAGGACCTGTTAATAAACGATCTTGTCCCAACATACTATTGATAAGAGTTGATTTTCCTGTATTAGGGCGACCAGCAATTGCAATCCGAATGGGTTTATTTGCATCATAAGCAGCCCCCCCCTCTTCCTCAAAATTATCTATATCTTTATCTGCATATGCAGACTGCACAATAATATGTTTTTCTTCATTCTCATTTTCAAACACTTTATCTTTACTAACAGCATCCATGATTGCATCGCGAAGATCTGTAAGACCCAAACCATGTTCAGCAGATATTGAACAAGGATCACCCAAACCTAACGACCAAGCCTCATATTCGCCCACTATTGATGCTTTTGACTCAGATTTATTAGCAACAAGCACAATCGGTTTTCCCGATTTACGCACCAATGAAGCAAAATTTAAATCACTTGGAGTTATTCCAACCCTAGCATCAAACATAAATAAAATAAGATCCGCTTCATCAATTGCAGCTTTTGTATGAGAACGCATACGACCTTCAAGTGTCTCATCACCCGCCTCTTCCAACCCAGCTGTATCGATCACATCAAAACGCAAATCTTGAAGCTTAGCCGCATGAATACGTCGATCACGCGTCACACCTGGCTTGTTATCAACCAAAGCCAATTTTTGCCCAACCAAACGATTAAACAGTGTTGACTTCCCAACATTGGGACGACCAACTATAGCAATGGTAAGGCTCATAAATTTATCCTCTATTTACCTTGCCTTCAGACTGAATGAGCTCAAGCATAATTCGTGCCCGATCTGCTATTTTTGACCCTAAAGCATCTTCTTCAACAATTTTCTGGAAGTAATAAATCGCATCGCTCATCTTGTCAGCTTTATACGCGGCTAAGCCTAAAGCTTCCCTTGCGGACATTCGCATAGGATCAATATCATTTGCCATATCCTCAACACGTTTTTTGACCTCATCCAATGTTCCTGTATCAACCAAAATATATGCTGCTCGGATTTTTGCAACTTTCTGTAAAATTAGTGGCGCTTTTTTATCAGCTGCAACAAAATCAAAAGTCTCTACCGACTTAACAGTATCCCCTTGCTCCATAAGTAAAGAGGCTTCACGCAAACGAGCAAGAGAAGGATATCCTCCAAAATCAGTTGCTTTAACATCCTCCAACTGTTTAAGTGCTTTATCAAAATGGCGTGTATCCGCAAAATCAAGACCTTTTATAAGCGCCTCACCAATAAGACCAGCTTTCTTCATTTGTTCATGGTGATAAATTTGGTAAATGGCTACTCCCAGTACAAAAATAACGACTGCAGAAATAATCGAAAAACCATAACGCTTCCAAAAAGCTAGAGCTTTTTCTTGACGAAATTCAGCGTTAACTTCAGCAATAAAACTATCATACGACATGTATCATACCTTGGAAAAAATTTAATTTCTGTGTTGTACGCATAAATAAATAAAGATGATAGCCCCAATTAACTAAAAATTTCAAAATTGTCAGCTTATTAGTTTAAAAAGCAATATGTATCCGTATTTACTAATTCTTCACAACTGAATTAGCCCAAAACGATATAATAGCTTTTTGATACACATTACAATTTTTACATATCTTCAATTTTGCATAAATGCAATTTGACTACCTTTAAGTATCTTAGCTCTAAATTTCAGCTTAGAAGCCAAATAGTGCTATCTACAACCCTATAAAATATATGTACAAATCAATCTTTTTAAAATCTAAAACAGTGTTATATTGTACTTTTCAAAGCATTCATTTACAAAATTGCAATGAAAAATCTTCAAAAACTCCACAAAAAGATATAGATCAGTTTGCATGGTTGGATACACCAAAACTAAATAAACAAGTGGTGCACCCAGCATAAAAAACTGATGAGACTTTATAATGGAGCTTAATCATTAATCAAGTTTCCAACAAAATTCGATTTTTTTAGCTTGCCTTCAGTCAATTAAAAATTTTACTGCAATTTACATTTTAAGATTACAAAAATGTTCTACTGTAGCGGCCAAATCCACATCAGCATTGGAACAGCAACAATAACTACCAGCACCGCTAATGGAGTGCCCAAACGTGGATAATCACTAAAACGATATCCCCCTGGAGCCATTACAAGCATATTACATTGATGTCCAATAGGCGTAAGAAATTCACAACCAGCTCCAATAGCAACAGCCATTAAAAAAGCCTCTGGCTTATAATGAAGGGAATGAGCAAAACTTGATGCAATTGGTGCGACCATCATTACTGTTGCTGCATTATTTAAGAATGGAGTTACCAACATTGCTGTAATTAACATGAGTGCTAATGCACCAGATGGAGGCAAAAATACAGCTAATTGACTAAGCCAATGCCCTATAAGATCCGTACACCCTGTCTTCTCTAACGCCTCACTTACTGGAATAAGAGCTGCTAATAACACCAATATTTGTCCATCTAATGCCTGATATAAATCACGTGCTGGTAAAACACGAAAAATAACCATGGCAGCAGCTGCAGAAAAGAAAGAAAATGCAACTGGAACAATCTGAAAAGCAGTACAAATAATAGCTACAAATAAAATAGCTAAAGATACGAAGCCATGTCGTAAATTACCAAACGTGATATTACGTTTTGCTAGAGGCAGGCATTTTAATTCCCGTAATAAATTTGGAATAATCGTATCCTGTCCCTGTAAAACAATCACATCACCAAGATGAAAGTCAATATCTCTAAGTCTTCCTCTAACCCTTTCATGCTGCCGACTTAACGCAAGCAAATTTACATCATCGCGATCAAATAAAGAAGACTCTTTCGCATTGATCCCAATGAGAGGCGAATTGTATGTAATGACAGCCTCAATAATATCAATATCGCTGTCTTTATCACCCGCTGGAATAATTCGGCCAATAGAAAATTCTAAACGGGCAGAATTAATCACACTATCCAGTCCTGTATGTGAACCTTCTAGCAAAATAATATCGTTTTCAGAAAAAATAAAATCCGGCAGTGGTGAAATAGACACCTTATTTCTAATAACTTGCACTACCATCACTTCACCACCTGATGGCTTAACCAAATCAATAATTGTTTTCCCGATAATCGGTGAATTTACTGGAATGCGTACTTCCGAAATATAATTACGGATATCAATAGCATCATCAAATGATGATCCTGAACGCACACGCACAGGCAAACGCCAATAAAAAAAAACCAAATATAACACACCAGTAGTAGCAACTGCCATACCAACCGGCGTAAAATCAAACATAGTAAAAGGAGATCCAGATAAACGCTCTTGCATAGCTGAAATAACGACGTTAGGTGAAGTTCCTATCTGTGTCATAAGACCACCTAACAAGGAACCAAACGCCATTGGCATCAAAAAAACAGAAGGCGAAACTTGAGATCGACGAGCAAACTGAAACGCAATCGGAAGCATGATCGCCAAAGCACCAATGTTTTTAACAAACATTGATAAAAATACCACAGAAAAAACTAAAATAGCCAATTGAAGACGCACCGATTTTACATCTGGCCATATCCGTTGAATAATAAACTCCATTATACCAGAGCGTGATACAGCAGCACTGACAACAAATACACTGCCCACAATAATAACAATATCATTACTAAAACCGCTAAACGCTTCCTTGGGGCTGACAAGACCAACGAGACAAGCAATCAATAATGTACAAATCGCGACAATATCATAACGAAATCGATCCCAAATAAATACAACCATCATGAGACCAATAATTAAAAAAGCTATTATTTGATCTTCTGTCATAATACCCATCCTCTCCCCATTAAATTACAATAAAAAATAGCACATCTTTTATTTTTTTTAAAAATGTTCTTGTAAAAGCAACAAGACCAAAAGAATATGAGTACGCTTCAAAAGTGATTGCACATCATAAATAAATTATGATCAGCACATATTATTCATCTGTTATGATGGCTTTTTATGAGATACTAAAATCAAAGAAAATTGGTAACTGTTGATAAAAGTATATCGAAAAAAAGGCTAAAATTACTTTACATGAACAGGGAAGAAAAATAGGATAGCTTTTGAGATCAGCGCACGCCATATCTGAACCTTTGTCGTTGCCTTAAAGATATTTATCTGGACATTCATATATAGAAGCAAAAGCGAAAGAAAAAATGATGATCAATTTTAATAGCGGATATAAAGATAATTTAAAATACTGGATAGCATATCTTATAGGATTTATAGCCATTTTAGCAATCATTGTTACCGGTGGTTTTTATATGGTCAGACCCCACCTGGACAGTTTCGTAAAAAAAGAAATGAAACGCCATTCTATAAAGGCAGAGACATCCGGAGTCAGCATTTTAGGAAAAGTTAACTTAACAAATGTCACTGTTCCAGTCTCTTCTGGTGTATCACTTAAAATTGGCGCTATTTCAGCTCGTCCTCCTATCTCCTTTATTCCTGGAACTTTTACACTTTATAATGTCGATCTAAAGTACAATAATACTCATGTACAAATTCCTAAAATCTCTCTTGGTGGTGTATCTCTAAAGAAAAAAGATCCCACAATCACTTTTAAACCTTTGCAATCGGTTATGCGCGTTGAACTCTCATCAGTTGTTGCACCAAATATACTGCTTTCTATGGCAAATGGAAATAAACAAACTGAAAAAATTGAAATAAAGAATTTTCAGCTTTATAATTTTAAAAATGGTCGTATTAACTCTGTTAGCCTTCAGAAGATGGATCTTGAAAAAGACGTGAATGGTCTCACACCAATGCATCTGATTGCTAAAAGTAAGGCAATTGAAGCTCGTGATATTGACATCCTTTATGCCTATTCTGTCATTTTTGGCAAAAACAAAGTCACCAATAAAGGAAAGGTCGTCATGGGTGCCATTTCTCTAGATGATACAATGGTGAATATTTTTGCAGGAACAGAAAAAAATGCTTCTTTCTCTACTGGCAAATTTAAGATATCAAATCTAGCAATAAAATCTCCCGAAAAAACATATGGAGAATTGTTTCAAGCTTACCATAACGCTAAGAAAGGAAATAATCAGGCAGCCCCTAAAGCTCTACTGCGCGCTCTTGCCATAAACAATTGGTTATTCCACATTACTTCAGTTGACGCTCAAATAAATAAAGCTTCCATTGACATACCGCAGCTAAAGGTTACGTTTGAATCATTCCGATTTAAGCCAGGCCAATGGGAACAGTGGATACCCCAAAAGCTTCTGTTTTCTATCAAAAATCTTTTAGTTCAGCCTAAAAGAATGAAAGAAAAAGACTTAAATATCTTCTCAGCAATGTACTCTGAACCCCTTGCTTTTTCAGAAAATCTTGATTTTTCTTACAATGAAAAAGAGCGTACGCTCTTCCTGAATGGATTATCCAATGTGGAAGACCTTTTTTCAGAAGAAATGTCTGTGAAAATTATTAATGTTGACCCAAGACTCTTCTCTGCTCTACATCTACAGGGTGAAATGGGTTCTGCTCTTAGGAATATCGGTGTAACCGAAATGATGATCCGTTATACAGATTCTGGCTTCATTGATAAGATTTTTTCTCATGCTGCGCAATATCTTAATGACAATAAACGTGACCTCAAAGAGGAACTTTATCAAAATTTAGACCTAATTATGACACAAAGTCCAAAAATATTACTAAAAAATCATGACAAGGCTGAAATGATTTCAAAATCTTTGGGTGACTTCGCTAAAAAGTTGCGAACTAAAGGAGCACACACATTAACAATTAAAATGATGGCGCAAGATAAAGAAGGAATTACAATGGCCGATTTTGACAATGCTATGCGGAGTGATCCGTTATCGATTATTAGAAAATTAAGTCTCACTATCAATAATGAAACATCAACGTTCACCCTTAAAAGTGATGACTTAATTTAAAGGCAATAATTTATTTCTATTTCTTATGCGTTGCAATAAAATCCACGCATATAGTTTACGCAAAATATATTTAGAAAAACTGCTGGTACTTGGAGTTATTTATGTCTGATTTATCTTCAAATCGTTTACCAAATCGTGCTTCTCGTGTAACAAATCAAGCACTTTCAGCTATTGAACGTTTTCTTCATATAGAAGCCCTCAGCGGTGTTTTTCTTTTACTGGCAGCAGCTGCCGCACTCATTTTTGCGAATTCTCAATATTCTTCTTTTTATGAGGCTTTTTGGCATACACCTCTTGGCTTTCATTTTGGCCATTTCACCCTTTCTTGGGATTTACATTTCTGGGTTAATGACGTTCTCATGACAGTTTTCTTTCTTGTAGCAGGAATGGAAATTCGACGAGAAATTCATGAAGGTGCTCTAGCTGACTTTAAACAAGCAATTTTACCAATTATTGCTGCGATAGGTGGTGTTTGCCTTCCTGCAATTATTTACCTCATCTTCAACTTAAATGGTGGGCATGTTTATGGTTGGGCCGTGCCAACTGCCACCGACATCGCTTTTGCTCTTGGTATTCTTGCTCTTCTTGGAAAAAAAATTCCTTCAAACCTCCATATTATTCTCTTATCCTTAGCAATTATTGATGACATCATCGCTGTTCTTATCATTGCTTTCTTTTACTCAACCAATCTTGATCCTAGCGGTTTAGCTATCGCAACAGCGGGTATCGCTTTAGTATTATTTTTTCAATGGATTGGACTTGCATCGGCATGGCTTTACATTATACCTGGTGCAATCATCTGGTGGGGTTTAATGGTAACAGGTGCTCATCCATCATTGGCTGGCGTAATTTTAGGCATGATGACGCCAGTTTTACCTACCCGTACCCTTATAGCTCCGCTTACAATATTGAGCAATGCAATGCAAATCCTTCAAGAAAAAAATATAAAGACAGACTTGCATCATATCTCGACCGCATTGAAAAAAATGAGCAAAGGACAGCGCGATATGATCCCACCGGTAACGCGTGTTCAAAAAATATTACATCCATGGGTTGCGTATGTCATAATGCCAGTTTTTGCTTTTGCAAATGCTGGAGTTAGTTTTGCAAACTTTGATCTTTCTTCTAATAAATCATTTTTGATTGTACTTGGTGTTGTTATTGGTCTGTTTATTGGAAAACCTTTTGGCATTATCGCTGCAAGCTATTTAGCAGTAAAATCAGGATTATGTAGATTGCCTCCCAATACGACATGGTCAGGCATATTGCTGATTGGATTTTTAGCAGGAATTGGCTTTACAATGTCAATATTCGTTTCTATGCTTGCTTTTAAAGACATTGTTTTGCTTGACTCTGCGAAAATTGGTGTACTTTGTGGATCCGGTTTATCTGCTTTGCTTGGTCTTGGGTATGGGATAATTTACATCAAACGTCATAAAAAGATGCCAAAACATTCTCAATGAACCCAATAGTAATTTTGTTATATTGATTTTTTTAAGTAATTTGGATTGTTTAGAGTGTTATAGTTGTACTATGAGGGGAATTTCAATGTTACTGGAAAACTTATGTAACTTATCAATAAATTGCATAAGAAGAACTAATTATAAATCGTGAGAAAAAATGTAAGCTGCAGTTTTCATAACGAAAGTGTTTCCAATTCATCTCCCCTATAAATTGGTATACTAAACAAAAAGGAAAAGCTTCATCACGTAATCAAATTGAGAGAACCTTTCTACAGTAATTTACTTACTTTCTGCTCTAAGATGCCTACTTTACCTTATAGGCATCAAATTTAAATCAATAAGATACATAAAAATTCTCAATAATCGCTAAAAATGCAAAATAATATCAAATGAAGCATTATATTCATGAATCTGTTATAGTTCCATGTTTAAGTCTGTGTGATATACTTTTCCCACTTCGATATGCTTTTTGCATCGTCCTTCATTCCCCTGCATATTAAACGCACCTTGTATTATTTAAAAACTCTTAAGTAATAAATACTTATCCCTTATCGAGTCCATAAACAGCATGCAATGTTCTTACTGCAAGCTCAGTATAAGCGCTATCAATCAAAATGGAAATCTTAATCTCTGAAGTAGTAATTGCCTGAATATTAATGCCTTTTTCAGCCAAAGCCTTAAATGCTGTAGCTGCGACACCTGCATGGCTGCGCATTCCAATACCAATAACAGATACTTTTGAAAGATCACTTTCAAATTGGAGCACATCAAACCCAATTTCTTGACGATTTTTCTCGAGAAGCGCAACAGCTCTATCTACATCTGCTGATGGAACAGTAAAAGTCATATCAGTCTTTGAACCATCTTCAGAAGTATTTTGTACAATCATATCGACATTAATTCGTTCCTCAGCCAACGGACCAAAAATTGCTGCAGAAATCCCAGGGCGATCTGCAAGTCGACGTAGTGAAATTTGTGCTTCATCCTTAGCAAAAGCAATACCAGTAACATTCTGTTGTTCCACAATTTCATCCTCATCACAAATAAGTGTTCCAAATAAACTCATTGAATCACTCGTGCTTAAAACATCAGGATTCTCAAAACTTGAACGCACGAAAACACGAACTTTATGAACCATAGCTAATTCAACAGAACGAACCTGTAAAACTTTTGCTCCAAGAGAAGCCATTTCAAGCATTTCTTCAAAAGACACTTTTGTCAAACGGCGTGCCTTAGGTTCTGTACGCGGATCAGTTGTATAAACACCATCCACATCTGTATAAATATCACAGCGATCAGCTTGTATAGCTGCTGCCACTGCAACAGCACTTGTATCTGATCCGCCACGTCCCAAAGTAGAAATCCTATTATCTGGAGCTAACCCTTGAAAACCAGCAATAACTGCTACCTGACCTTCTTGAAAAGGCTGTATTAAAAAAGATCCATCAATATCTATAATACGTGCACCACTATGCGTACTATCAGTATGAATAGGAATTTGCCAACCAAGCCACGAGCGAGCGTTCACTCCTATTGCTTGAAGTGAAAGAGCTAATAAACCTGCCGTTACCTGCTCCCCAGAAGCAACAACAACATCATATTCATAAACATCTTCATGTGTTGGTGCAGCATCACGTGTCCACTGCACAAGCTCATTGGTTTTACCTGCCATCGCAGATACTACAACTGCAACTTCATTGCCTGCATCTACCTCTCTTTTGACATGTCGTGCAACATTATGAATACGCTCAATGTTTGCTACAGATGTTCCGCCAAATTTCATAACAATACGCGCCATCAATAACACTCTTATTATTTTAAATTGTTTCGTATTTTTCAAGCGACAGCAAGAATAAAGCCTTACTACGATGTCAACAAGATACTTTTGACATATCTAATATCTATCATATGTGCAAGTCTAATATGTTTATGTTAATTTTCCTTGACTTTGGATCAACCTGACTTAACCGTTAAAATAAAAGGAGAGTAATATGAGAGATGATGAGGCACACACCACAATTGATCAAAGTGAAATTGATCACTTTTCACGTATTGCTGCTGAATGGTGGAATCCACAAGGAAAGTTTAGACCACTTCATCAATTCAACCCAACACGTCTTGCTTACATTAAAGAAAAAATCTGTCTAGCATTCAATCGCGACCCTCTTGCACTTATGCCCTTCGAAAATTTGAGGATTCTCGATATTGGTTGTGGAGGTGGTTTATTATGCGAACCAATGGCACGTCTTGGAGCTATGGTTGTTGGAGCTGATGCTGCGCGCACGAATATTGAAGTCGCAAAAATCCACGCAACCCAAAGTGGCCTTTCAATTGATTACCGTACCACTACTGCAGAAGCACTTTCCAATGAAGGAGAGCAATTTGATATAATCCTCAATATGGAAGTTGTTGAACATGTGGCTGATGTTAATCTCTTTATTGCATCCACAGCAAAAATGCTCAAACCACAAGGACTGATGTTTGTCTCAACGCTCAACCGCACATGGAAAGCATGGGGATTAGCTATTGTAGGTGCTGAATATATTTTACGTTGGCTTCCTAAAAAAACCCACGATTATAACAAATTTCTAAAACCTTATGAACTTAAAAGACTTTTATCAAAAAACAACCTCGCTGTCATTGATGAGATAGGTATCACCTATAATCCATTCACTGACAGCTGGAATCGCTCAAAAAATATGGATGTTAATTATACACTTCTTGCCGAACGATCTTAATAATCAATATCATAGTCTCACGGCTGTTGTGCATCTTTTAGCAAAGAATTTAGCTTGCCCTCAGCCTCTAAAGCGTAAAGATCATCACATCCTCCAACATGATAATCACCTATAAAAATTTGTGGAAACGTATTACGTCCATTTGCTCGTTGCACCATTTCTTGACGCAGGGAAGTTGATGCATCAATATCTGTATATTTTACGCCTTTTTTATCAAGTAAATCACGTGCTTTCGTACAATAAGGACAGTGAGGGCGCGTATAAATTGTTATTTTTTCCATATTATATCTTTCAAGAATTAGGAACAATAGAGATCTCTTCCATAGCTCGCGAAAATGTTAGAACATCAACTTGTCGTGCACCTGCATGTTTTAATGTTGCAGCCGCAGCTGTAACTGTAGCACCCGTTGTGAAAACATCATCAATTAACAAAATAGAATAGCTCTCTAAATATCTTTTAACCTTACGAGGTATCTTAAAGGCATTTCGCACATTCAATTTTCTTTCCCTAGCAGATAAACTAACCTGTGGACGTGTATGTCGACAGCGAACAAGCCAATCGGGTTTAAAAACTTTTTTCTGTGTTGCTGCAATATAACGAGCAAGTTCTGCAGATTGGTTATAACGTCGTTTCCAAAAACGGCGAAAATGCAATGGAATAGGAATAATGACATCACAATTATCGATAACCTCACGCCCCGCAGTCACCATCCAATTGGCCATAAAAGGTGCTAATTCTAAATGATCACCATATTTCAAATGCGTTACCAAAACTTGAGCTATCCCCTTATGAACAACAACTGAACGGGCACGCGAAAAAGGAGGAGGATTTTGAATGGCTTCTCCACTAAGAAAACCATCTCCCATATCGCAAACAAAAGGAATTCCCATAACAGGGCAGTAAGGTTTCGTAATAAATTGCAAATCTTTCCAACATTCAGAACAAACAGTACCATAAGCAGAAACTATCTGCTTACATCCGATGCAAATCGGTGGATATAGAATTTCTAGAAATCTCTTAATTAACTTTTTCAATCATTCCCGCCATTTAAAGCTATTTTTTGAAAGTACAGTATCACAAGTGTAAACCCTTGATAAATTTGTATATAAGAAAATTTAACATTTTAAAATTTAATTCTTACAAAAACTCTTACCTTTTATAAATCTGTTTTTTCACATTATAGACTTGACATAGTTTCTACAAAAATGAACTTTCCCAATATACTATATTATATAATGGAAGTACTCAACAACGTGTCACATTCTTTAGTTTTTGATTATACTCTTATTGAAAAATACCGCAAAAGAGCTTTCCAAAAAGCAAATAGCGGGCATGACTTCTTACTATCCCACATGGCGGAAGATTTATATAAGCGTCTACGAACTGTTAATCGTTTATTTGCATTAGGACTAGATTTACATAGCCATACAGAGCTCGCTACGCAAGCTCTGATAAAATCTGGTAAGGTTTGTTCTATAGAAAGGGTAGAGACAGATATCCTCTATCAGAGTCATGACAAAAAATTCCATTTACGTCATAGAGAGTTTCTTGATTTTCCTAAACATTATTGTGATCTTATCGTTTCGCTTCTTTCATTACAATTAACAAATGATACTCCTGGTGTTCTTAGCCAAATAAAAAACATTCTTAAACCAGATGGTTTATTTCTTGCTGTCATGGCTGGATCTGGTACACTAGCTGAATTGCGAGAATGCTTACTACAAGCTGAAATAGAAATCTATGGCGGAGCAAGCCCTAGGGTCTATCCCTTTGCAGATATTCATGATGCAGGCGCTCTTTTACAGCGTGCTGGTTTCACTTTCCCTGTAGCAGATGTTGAGGATATCACTATACGCTACAACACCATGTTTGATCTTATGCATGACCTTAAAGCTATGGGGATGCAAAACGCTCTTATCAATCGTTCCCGACGTCCTGTATCTAAGCGCTTTTTCCTTCACGCTGCTGAAATTTATGCAAAACGATTTAGTGATCCTGATGGACGCATTCGCGCACACTTTTCTTTCATCTGGCTTTCTGGTTGGGCTCCTCACAAAAATCAACAAAAGCCTATGCAACCAGGCTCAGCTCAAATATCTCTTGCAGATTTTTTAGGAAAACAATTAGAAAAGCCATAACCTCCACATGCAAATTATTTTTCAAAAGTGTTCTTATCCGTTGTACGCAACATCTGACTTGTTATAGTTCCTGCTAGCATTGAGCCACTGACATTTAAGGCTGTGCGACCCATATCAATTAAGGGTTCAATAGAAATAAGTACAGAAACCAAAGAAACAGGAAGCCCCATAATTGGTAGAACAATCAATGCAGCAAAAATAGCACCACCTCCAACACCAGCAACCCCGATAGAACTCAATGTTACAACACAAATAAGCGTAGCAATCCAAGTAAAATCGAGAGGGTTAATCCCTACCGATGGTGCTATCATGGTCGCAAGCATCGCTGGATAAAGTCCTGCACAACCATTTTGTCCAATTGTTGCCCCAAAAGAAGCTGCAAAACTTGCAATTGATTGAGGTATACCAATCGACTGTGTTTGTGCATCAATATTTAAAGGAATACTTGCAGCGCTTGACCGACTACTAAAAGCAAATGTCAAAACAGGCAATACTTTTTTGAAAAAGCGAAATGGATTAATTCCTGATATACCAAGTAATATACCATGAATTCCAAACATGAGTATAATACCAACATAGGAAGCAATGACAAAAACCAACAGTTTTACAATATCTGCAATATTCGAAGTCGCTCCTAACTTAGTCATAAGTGCAAAAATACCATAAGGCGTTAGAGAAATCACAATACGGACTAACCGCATAATCCAAGCTTGTGCAACTTGAATAAATAAAAGCGCTTTTTCTCCTTTTTCCGGATCATCTTTCTTTAAAAGGGTAACTGCAGCACCTAAAAACGCTGAAAAAATAACAACACTAATAACTGACGTCCGCTTTATCCCACCTAATTCAGCAAATGGATTCTTGGGAATAAATGATAAAATCATCTTTGGCGCACTCATACCCTCTAATTGCGCAACATGTGGCAAAAGAATATTAGAAACACTTTCCTCTCCATGTACCAAACCATTCGCTGTTAATCCAAAAAAGTTGGCCACCAAAACACCAATTAATGCTGCAAGAGCAGTTGTAATAAGCAACATGGCAATTGTTACAACACTAATTTTACCAACATCATAAATGGAATGTAAATGAGCGACTGCTAAAACAATAGAAATAAAAACCAATGGCATAACAATCATTTGTAATAATGCAATATAACCATCTCCAACAATATTAAACCATTCAACAGATTTTAATAGAGTGGCTTCACCCTCACCATAAATCGCCTGCAAAACACTTCCAAAAATTAAGCCAAAAGCCAGACCCAACATAACACGTAGTGAAAGACTCCATTTCATTTTATGACTTTGAGCAAGCCATACCAGAAATATAATAAACAAAAATAAATTGATAAAAAACTTAAATGTCATTGGTTTTGCCTATTATCCTTCGTTTTTAATATTAAAGATAACGTATAGTTTGAAAATAATATGTAATATCTAGAAAATATAACGCCTGCCGTAATTTTAACAAAGTCATACTAAAATCTTTCGCTTTAAATATTGTTAGTAACTGCTTTTAAAATAAATCATTTTCCTGTCATTCAGAAGATTTACTCTAAATTCAAATATACTGAATAAAATATGAAATGCTAAGAAGTTCCACTGGATTTCACTATAAAGTGAGAGAGTGTAATGATTTGTTATAATGAGAATACGCGATCCATCGTGCAAAAATCTCTTTCCCTTCAGCTTTCGCATTATAAAAGCCGAAAATCCTCCTCGAGGAACATTGCTTTTTTTTCACAAACAGAACTACTGAAAGAGATTTTTCAATACCTTAATCAATAATTTATCAGCATCAGGCATACGGTAGTTATCTAGATCGCCAACAAAAACCCACTTTAAATTTTGCCCTTCTCGCCCCTGCACAACGCCCTTATAACGATAACAAAGATATAAAGGCATTAAAAGATGAAATGTTTCATAACTATGGCTCGTAAACGTTAAAGGTAATAAATCATTTTGTTGAACATGAATACCAATCTCTTCCTCTAACTCGCGCACCAACGATGCTTCTGGAGTTTCACCTTTCTCAACCTTTCCACCAGGAAATTCCCATAAACCAGCCATTGATTTCCCTTGAGGACGCTCTGCAAGCAAGACACAATTATCTTTATTTAACAATGCACATGCAACAACAAGAAGAAGTGAACTTTTTATATGCATACTACCCTTTAATATGGAAACAACAATGATAATTTCTTCTATCGGACTCTTCTTATTCTAAGATAAAAGAATACAACTTTCTACTTTTCTTAAAATATAAAGAGATCCAGATGTTACACTTGCAGTGAACTACTCAATTTCTGTAATCTCCGTTTATCATAACGTACTCTTTTGTCAAATCACAAGACCAAATCGTCGCCTTACCACTGCCTAAACCAATATCAACACAAATCGTAATATGTTTACCTTGCATATAAGCGCTAATCGCCTCTTCACTATACCCAGGATCACGCTCGCCATTTATAGCAACACGATGTTCACCAAACCAAATAGTCAATAAATCACGATCTACTTCAACACCTGCTTTACCAACTGCCATAACGACTCGCCCCCAATTAGCATCTCCACCAGCAATAGCCGTTTTTACAAGTGGTGAATTTGCAATTGATTGAGCAATAATCTTAGCAGCATGATCCGTCGTAGCTCCAATCACATTAACCTCAATTAAATGACGAGCTCCTTCACCATCACAAACAACTTGTAATGCAAGTTCATGCAAAAGTTCACTTAATTGCTTTAAAAACACCTCATAACGTGGATCAGATTTACTTGTAAGACAGGGGAAAACTCCCTTTATTTTTCCTGTCGCAAACAGCATAAGTGTATCTGATGTTGAAGTATCGCTATCAACAGTGATCGAATTAAAGGAGCCCTGCACTGCTTCCAATAACATGGATTGCAATATATCCGAAGAAATTGCTGCATCGCTCACTACAAAGGATAGCGTCGTTGCCATATCTGGTGCAATCATGCCAGCTCCTTTTGCAATCCCGTTAATAGTAACAGTCCTTCCCCCACAATTAAATCTGCGTGTAGCAAGTTTTGGAAATGTATCGGTTGTCATAATGGCTTTTGCAGCCTCTAACCAATTCCCTTCTTTTGCGGTTTCCGCCATATTTGGTAAAAGCTTCACAATACAAGATGCATCCATCGGCTCTCCAATAATACCGGTAGAAGCTATAAAAATTTCCTTTTCTTCAACCTTCAAAGCACCTGCTGCAGCACGGATTATGGTATCTACTGTTTGCTTTCCTCTGCGTCCGGTAAAAGCATTTGCATTCCCAGAATTAACAACAACGCCCCTCGCAATTCCATGAGGGAGCGATATACGACAATGATCAACAGGAGCAGAAGGGCATTTTGAGCGTGTGAAAACACCTGCAACACTTGCTGATTCGTCAAAAATGATGAAAAGAAGATCCGTACGATCTTTATATTTAATCCCAGCTTCAGCTGTTGCTATCCGTACACCAGATAATGGTGGAAGCTCCTGTATGTCAGGGGGGAATAAAGGCAATATTTTTAAAGCCACAATATATTGTCCATAAAAATAAAGAAAACCCTCACAATTATAATATTGTGCAAAAAACAGCTGGGCTTCTTTAATAAAATCAACGTATTAAATTGCCCAGCTTTAAGAAATCTGATTACTATTCTGCGTCTTCTTCTTCTTCGTTATGTGCCTCACCTAGCAATGGCATACCATTTTTGTTAAGTGATTTCATGAGTTCTGCAATATGTGCATCAGGATATTTTACATCTATCTTACTGCGCAAATCAGTAATAAGTTTTTGGTAGCGCTCTTTTATAAGCTGTGTACGCAGCATTTCTTTTACATCATCAAATACAGGAGGTTGTTTTAAACGACGATCTTCTACCTTTATAATATGCCAACCGAAAGGACTTTCAACAGGATGCTTAGTGTATTGTCCAACTTTTAGACTAAACGCAGCATCTTCAAAAGGCTTAACCATTTGGCCATGGCTAAAATAATCAAGATCACCTCCAACAGAAGCTGAACCATCTATTGAACTCTTTTTTGCAATCTCTTCAAACTTTTCCCCTTTATTTAAACGCTTAATGATATTTTCTGCTTCTTTTTTTGTTTTAACTAAAATATGACGAGCCTTAATTTCATCTTCTTTAGGTAAAGCAGCAACTTCTTTATCATAAAGCTTTACCAAATCAGCGTCTGAAATTTTATCAACAACCATCTGTTTAAAATAAAGCTGCTGAAGAACATTTTCACGCATAATTGCCATACGTTTATTATAAGCTTCGGTCTTATCAATACCCTTGTTAATGGCTGCCTTAGTCAGTACCTGCATATCTAAATAGGCCTTTAAGACTGTTATACGGCGTTGTTCCTCAGGAATACTTGCTAAATTAGGATTTATTTCAAGCGCTAACTCATCTAATTGTCCTGCTGTAATGTCTTTTCCATCAATAACTGCCATAACGTGAGAAGGAGAAACTGTTTTTCCAGAATCTTTCTCCAAAGTTTTTAAATCATTCGATGCAGACTTCACGCTCTCTTGAGCCATAACTCCTAAATTTGTACTCGCCAATAAAGCCGATGTCAAAAATAGCGCGATAAAGTTGAATTTCATAAATATGCTCCTTAAGGATGAATGCACGTCTTAAATCTAATTTTCTATCATAGCATTTTAAATCTCTAAGCATAGATAAATTAATAATTTTGTTAAAAAAACATAAATTTTTTCTTTTATTTAGTTTATCCTGCTCAACTTCGGGACACTAAAAATATGACAATATAATAAAATATCATATTATACTCTAAATTACTTTGCAATGCGCCAACTAAATAGCATTACTAAAGTTGACACGGTGCACTTATCCCCTTATCTCTACTTTAATAATTAAAGTGAAAAATTACGCACAAATAAGTATAATAGTATTATCTTGCATCTAATCGTATTAAATCCCTTGGAAGATGCAAAAGATGGGGATAATATATGAAGTACCCTGTAGTGATAATAAACAAAAGAAAGGGCCAGGAATGGTCGGTTTAGGTGTTTTTGTACGTAAGTTTTTTGGTTCAGCTCATGAGCGTCGCCTCAAAGTTTTTCGCCAGAAAGTCGTAAAAATTAATGCTTTGGAAGAGCAATTTCAAAAATTAAGTGATACGCAACTCTGCAAAAAAACCGATGAGTTCCGTAAACGGTTAAATGAAGGTGAAACCATTGATGCGCTCCTACCAGAAGCTTTCGCAACTGTTCGTGAAGCAGCAAAACGTGTTTATGATATGCGTCTTTTTGATGTACAACTCATTGGTGGAATGGTTCTTCATAATCGAGGCATTGCTGAAATGCGTACCGGGGAAGGTAAGACATTAATGGCAACACTACCAGTTTACCTCAATGCGTTAGAAGGAAAAGGTGTTCATGTCGTTACAGTCAATGATTATCTTGCAAGTCGTGATGCTGAAACTATGGGGAAACTCTACAATTTCTTGGGTCTAACAACAGGGGTGATTCTCCATAATCTTGATAATGATGCCCGCCGAACAGCTTACGAGTGTGACATCACCTATGCAACAAATAATGAATTAGGCTTTGATTATCTTCGCGATAATATGGCTTTTGATCGTAGTCAAATGGTTCAGCGCGGACATCATTACGCAATCATCGATGAAGTTGATTCAATCCTTATTGATGAAGCGCGTACCCCTCTTATTATTTCTGGCCCTTTAGAAGATCGTACTGATTTCTATAATCTCATTGATACGTTCATTCCTGCGTTAACTCCAGAGGACTACGAAATAGATGAGAAACAAAAAACAACAACCTTTACTGAAATAGGCACTGAAAAAATTGAGAAAATGCTCAAACAAGCTGAACATCTTAAAGGCGAAAGTCTCTATGATATAGAAAATGTTGCTATTGTTCATCATATCAACAATGCTCTAAAAGCTCATAAGCTGTTTGTTCGCGATAAAGATTACATTGTTCGGAATAATGAAATTGTTATAATTGACGAATTTACAGGTCGTATGATGCCAGGGCGGCGCTATTCTGAAGGGCTTCATCAAGCATTAGAAGCCAAAGAACATGTTGCTATTCAACCGGAAAATCAGACATTATCTTCCATCACTTTTCAAAATTATTTCCGTATGTATAAAAAATTGTCCGGAATGACTGGCACCGCCACAACAGAAGCTGAAGAATTTAGTAGTATTTATGACCTTGATGTTGTTGAAGTTCCAACAAATTTACCAATACAGCGCCGTGATGAAGATGATGAAATCTATCGAACGGCAGAAGAAAAGTATCGTGCTATTGTACGTGATATTCGTCAAGCACATGAAAAAGGACAGCCTATTTTAGTTGGAACAACCTCTATTGAAAAGTCAGAACAACTGGCAGAACGTTTGCGAAAAGAAGGTATTACCGATTTTAGAGTTCTAAATGCCCGTTATCATGAGCAGGAAGCATATATTATCGCACAAGCAGGTGTTCCTGGAGCTTTAACTATTGCAACAAATATGGCTGGTCGCGGGACTGATATACAGCTTGGTGGCAATGTTGAGATGCGCATTCGACAAGAGTTACAAGCCATGCCTGAAGGCTCAGAGAGAACCGCTAAGATTGAAGAAATAAAGAAAGATGTCAAGCAACTCAAAGAAAAAGCGTTAGCTGTTGGTGGTCTCTATGTCATCGCTACTGAACGTCACGAAAGTCGTCGTATAGATAACCAGCTCCGTGGCCGTTCTGGTCGCCAAGGCGATCCCGGTCGCTCAAAGTTCTTTCTCTCTCTTCAGGATGACCTTATGCGTATTTTTGGCTCAGATCGTATGGATAGCATGCTGCAGAGACTTGGTCTGAAAGAAAATGAAGCTATTATTCATCCATGGATTAATAAAGCACTCGAAAAGGCTCAAAAAAAGGTCGAAGCACGAAATTTTGAAATTCGTAAAAACTTATTGAAATACGATGACGTGATGAATGATCAACGTAAAGTTATTTTTGAGCAACGTATGGAGATCATGAAGGCAGATGATTTATCTGAAATGATCTTTGAGATGCGCGATGAAGTAGTTGAAGACTTAGTAGAGGCCTATATTCCATCTGGAACATATTTTGAAAAATGGGATGTAAAAGGTCTACAGGAGGAACTTCATCAGCTCTTTAATATTGAGTTGCCATTGGAAGAATGGGCAAAAGAAGATGGAATCACCAAAGAAGATATCTTAGAACGTATATCAGATGCTATTATGCAATTTGAAAACGAACGTACTGAACGCTATCCTAAAGAAATTATGGCTTATTTCCATAAAGCTATATTGCTTGAAACTATTGACACGTTGTGGCGTGAGTACCTAGTAAACTTGGATCATTTGCGTTCTGTAGTCGGTTTTCGTGGCTATGCACAACGAGATCCACTCAATGAATATAAGACAGAATCATTTGAACTTTTTCAGGCTATGCTCAAAAATTTGCGTAAAATCGTTGCTTCTAAACTGATGCGTTTTGAGATTGCTCAGCAACCTGAAGAATCACCAACACCTTTACAGACTGATACTGATTCCTCAATCTTCAATAATCAAAATAAAGAAAATAAGCTCCCTTCACCTAAAGATCGTGACCCCAATGATTTAACGACATGGGGAAAAGTTGGACGCAATGAGCGTTGTCCTTGTGGTTCAGAAAAAAAATACAAACACTGCCATGGAGCCTTCGTCTAAAAAGTAAATATTAAGATGAATAAAAAACAAAATTATGAGAAAGAATTACGCACTGCTGGTTTAAGAGTTACACGTCAAAGACGCATTATTCTTGATATTCTAGCACAAAAAAATGATCATCCAAATGCGTTTGAGATTTTTCAGCGCGTCAACAAGGTAGATCCTAGTATTTCATTGTCAACTGTTTACCGAACCATGAAAACATTAGAAGACAATGGGACAGTTCATCGCCATACTTTTAGTGGTGATCCATCTCGTTTTGAACGAGCGGATGGGCAACATCATGATCATCTCATCGATGTAGAAACAGGAAAGGTTATTGAGTTTCAATCCGATATCATTGAAAAGCTACAAGTGGAAATTGCTAAATCTCTTGGATATGACATCGTTCACCATCGTCTCGAACTTTACGGGAAAAAACGCCATTCTTAAGTATGATTTTCCACGTATAATCAAAAAAGTTCTGCATGAAAATTGGATATTATATAAATTTACTCTAAGAATTTACAGTTTTTGTTGGTAATAAAGTTTCTCCTGCTTTATTACCTCTTTTTGTATGATGCTAAAAAGCAAACAACCGCTAATTATAATTAACAAATTAGGCCAATATTATCATGGTTTCTCTGCCACAAGATCGTATGAGACAGCTTGAAAAGCGTTTTGAAATAATTGAGAGTCAAATGGCTCAAAACCCAAATGCTGAGACTTATGTAAAGTTAGCTTCTGAATATGCAGAATTGCAGCCAATTGTTACCTCAATACGAACATTAAACGCTCTTGATATAGAAATTACAGAATTGGAAACTATCATCAGCGATAAATTGACAGATGAAGAAATGCGGGATCTTGCCCAAGAAGAATTACCATCGTTATTTCAGAAAATGGAACAGCTTGAAAAAGAGCTTCAAATTCTTCTTTTACCCAAAGATATTGCTGATGAAAAAAACGCTATTATTGAAATTAGAGCAGGAACAGGAGGTTCAGAAGCAGCGCTTTTTGCTGGCAATCTTTTTCGCATGTACGAACGTTATGCTAATACTCATAATTGGAAAGTTGAAGTTGTTTCCCTCAGTGAGGGTGATGTTGGTGGATATAAAGAAATTATTGCTACTGTTTCAGGAAAAGGCGTATTTTCTAAATTAAAGTTTGAATCAGGAGTTCATCGTGTGCAACGTATTCCTGAAACGGAAACAGGAGGACGCATTCATACGTCTGCCGCGACTGTTGCAGTGCTTCCAGAGGCTGAAGAAATTGATATCGAAATCCGTACAGAAGATATTCGCATCGATACAATGCGTGCATCTGGTGCGGGAGGACAACATGTCAATACAACTGATTCAGCTGTTCGTATCACCCATATCCCAACAGGGATTATGGTTGTGCAGGCGGAAAAATCACAACATCAAAACCGAGCACGTGCTCTCCAAATTTTACGCGCACGCTTATTCGATATCGAACGACAAAAAATAGAAAGTGAACGCTCAACATCCCGTAAAAACCAAGTTGGCTCTGGTGACCGATCGGAACGTATTCGTACCTATAATTTTCCACAAGGGCGGATCACTGATCATCGTATTAATCTTACATTATATAAGCTCGACCGTATCTTAGAAGGAGATCTCGATGAGCTTGTTAATGCCCTTATATCAGATTACCAAACTTCTCTTCTTACAGAAAAAGATGGCAATGAATGAACAGTATTCTCTCAATAATCTCATTCAAGACACTCAAGAAAAATTACGTTCTCAAGGAATTTCTGAAGCTAACCTTGATGCAAAAATACTCATTGAATGGGTAACAGGTACAAATACATGTGATAGAATTTGCAAACCCTATATTTGTTTGTCTCCTGAGCAAATCTTACAATTAGAACAGATTATTCAGCGACGTATTGCTGGAGAACCTGTCTATCGTATTATAGGAGTTCGAGAATTTTACGGCATACCCTTTGAGTTATCTCAAGATACATTAGAGCCACGCCCTGACACAGAAACGCTGGTAGATCTCGTGTTACCACTCCTTAAAAAACAAGTAAAGAAATCAAAAAAAACAGTACTACTTGATATGGGGACAGGAAGTGGTGCTATTGCCATTGCAATTCTTAAACAAATCCCTCAGTCTTATGCAGTGGCTGTCGACATTTCTAAAGATGCTCTCAAAACGGCCACAAAAAATGCAAAAAATGCGAAAGTAATGCATCGCTTTACACCGCTTTTCAGCGATTGGTTTAATTCTGTCAGAGATCGATTTGATCTCATTATTTCTAATCCACCTTATATTCCAGAAAAGGATATCAACAATCTTGCAAGGGAAGTACGTCTCTATGATCCGCTGCGCGCTCTAATCGGTGGAAAAGATGGCCTTAATTTTTATAGAAAACTTGCATATGAAGCAGCACACTACTTAAAAGAAAGAGGCCACATAGCTATAGAAATAGGCCATTCTCAAGAAAAAGAAGTCTGTAATTTGTTTGAAAAAAATGGTTTCAAATGCCTGGAAATGCGCAGAGATCTGAATAATATACCCCGTGCACTTCTCTTTGCATACAACCATTAAAATTCCCAATCGTCATCCGTGGTAGCAACAGCCTTTCCAATGACATAGGAAGAACCAGCACCTGAAAAAAAGTCGTGATTTTCATCTGAATTCGGTGATAAAGCCGCTAAAATAGCTGGATTAACACGACAAACTTCAGGTGGGAAAAGAGCTTCAAATCCCAGATTCATTAATGCCTTGTTCGCATTATAATGAAGAAAAACTTTAACATCTTCTGTTAATCCAATGGCATCATAAAGATCCTCAGTATATTTGCATTCAATATTATAGAGATCGAAAAGTAACTCAAAAGCAAAATTTTTCATTTCCTGCTTCTGCGCTTCATCAAGTTTTGCAAACCCTAATTGAAACTTATAGCCTATATAATAACCATGTACAGCTTCATCACGAATAATAAGCCGAATTAAATCAGCTGTATTGCTTAACTTAGCGCGACTAGCCCAGTACATAGGTAAATAAAAGCCAGAATAAAATAAAAAGCTTTCAAGCAAAGTAGAAGCAATCTTTTTCTTTAGTGGATTATTTGCTTCATAGCGCTCAAGCACTAATCTAGCCTTTTTTTGCAAATGAGTATTTTCTTCTGACCATCTAAAAGCATCATCAACTTCTGCTGTAGAACATAAAGTTGAAAAAATAGAAGAATAAGAACGTGCATGAACCGCTTCCATGAACGCAATATTTGTTAATACTGCCTCCTCATGCTCTGTTATTGCGTCAGCCATCAGAGAAATAGCTCCTACAGTGTTTTGAACTGTATCTAGGAGAGTTAGTCCTGTAAAAACACGAATTGTTAACTTTCGTTCTTCTTCTGTTAAACTTGCCCATGAAGGAATATCATTGGAAAGGGGAACTTTTTCAGGTAACCAAAAATTTCCAGTTAAACGGTTCCACACTTCAAGATCTTTTTCATCATGCAACCTATTCCAATTAACAGCACAAACAACAGGGTTTTTGGTTGAAATCTTTGTCATAGACTATCTCCTATAAACTGCACGAAACACAGCCATCAACTTCTGTTCCACTTAACGCCATCTGCCGTAACCGTATGTAGTAAATACTCTTTATACCCTTTTTCCAAGCGTAAATTTGTGCACGGTTAATATCACGCGTAGTGGCCGTATCAGGAAAAAATAACGTTAATGAAAGACCTTGATCAACATGCTGTGTAGCAGCAGCATAGGTATCAATAATTTTTTCAGGACCAATCTCATAAGCATCTTGGTAAAAATTTAAATTTGTATTATCCATATAAGGAGCAGGATAATAAACGCGCCCAATTTTTCCTTCTTTGCGAATCTCAATTTTTGCAGCAATCGGATGAATCGAAGATGTCGCATGATTAATATAGGAGATAGATCCTGTAGGAGGCACAGCCTGAAGATTGCGATTATAAAGACCGTATTCAACAACTAACTCTTTAAGTTCCTGCCAATCCCTTTGATTTGGTATAACAATGCCATTACGTGTAAAAATGTCTTGTACAAGCGAGAATTGCGGTTTCCATTCTTTCTCAATATATTTTTCAAAAAAGCGTCCATCTGCATAAGCCGACTTTTCAAACCCTGCAAACACTTCTTGACGCTCACGTGCAATTAAATTGGAAGCACGTATTGCATGGTATGTTACAGTATAAAAATAGATATTGGTGAAATCAATTGCTTCTGGAGCTCCATAATAAATTTGTTCACGCGCTAAAAAACCATGCAAATTCATTTGTCCTAAACCAATAGCGTGGCTTTCTGCATTGCCTTTTGCAATAGAAGGAACGCAAGCAATATCGCTCATATCGGAAACAGCAGTAAGAGCACGAATAGCAACTTCCACCGTTTTTCCAAAATCACGGCTTTCCATTGCTTTTGCAATATTCATTGAACCAAGATTACAAGATATATCAGTTCCGATAGTACGATAAGTTAAATCCGTCTCCAGTTCGCTCGCCTCACTCACCTGCAAAATTTCTGAACATAAATTGCTCATACTGATACGTCCAGCTATCGGATTATTTCTATTGGCGGTATCTTCAAACAAAATATATGGATAACCTGATTCAAATTGGATTTCCGCTAATGTTTGGAAAAAGACGCGTGCACTTATTTTCTTTTTACGAATCTTTGCATTATCAACAAAAGATCGATAATGCTCCGTCAAAGAAATATCACTAAAGGGCTTTCCCGTGACGCGCTCAATATCATAAGGAGAAAAAAGGTACATATCCTCATTATTACGCGCAAGCTCAAAAGTAATATCAGGAATAATTACACCAAGTGAAAGAGTTTTGATTCTAACCTTTTCATCAGCATTCTCACGCTTTGTATCTAAAAACTTCATAATATCCAAATGATGTGCATGCAAATAGACAGCACCCGCTCCTTGCCGTGCACCAAGTTGATTAGCATAGGAAAAGGAGTCTTCTAAAAGCTTCATAACGGGTAAAACACCTGAGGACTGATTTTCTATTTTCTTTATCGGTGCTCCTGCTTCCCGCAAATTAGTTAAACAAAGCGCAACCCCTCCACCGCGTTTTGAAAGTTGTAAAGCCGAATTAACTGAACGACCTATCGATTCCATACTGTCTTCAACTCGCAATAAAAAACACGATACCAACTCACCGCGCTGCTTCTTCCCCGCATTTAAGAATGTCGGTGTTGCAGGCTGAAACCGCCCTGTAATAATTTCATCTACGAGGCTCTCAGCAAGAACCTTATCCCCTTGTGCTAAATATAAAGCTACAATACAAACACGATCCTCATACCGCTCAAGATAGCGTTTTCCATCGAAAGTTTTTAGCGTATAGCTGGTATAGTATTTAAACGCACCCAAAAAAGTAGAAAAGCGAAACTTAAATGCATAAGCATGTTTAAAAAGCTTTTTGATAAAGGAAAAATCATAAAGCTCAAATAATGCTTCCTCATAATAACCTTCCTCTATCAGATAATCTATTTTTTCCTTGAGGTTATGGAAGAAGACTGTATTTTGATTCACATGCTGGAGAAAATATTGCCGTGCGGCAAGTCGATCCATATCAAATTGAATACAACCCTTCTCATCATAAAGATTAAGCATTGCGTTTAGCGCATGATAGTCCGTAACTTGATCCGGATTTTTCAGCCGTTCTACACCGATTGTTTCCAAAATTTTTCCAATCCCTTTTTTACACAAATAATATCTTCCTCGCTTCCACGCAACTCAAAACGATAAAGGCAAGGCACACAACACTTTTCAGAAATGATCTTGCTGGCTAAACCATAATTGCGACCAAAATTACGATTTCCACCACCAATGACACCACGAATTAATTTGCGGTTTTCCGTTTCGTTGAGAAAATGAATAACCGCCTTCGGCACAGCCATCCTACCTTCCCCATCTGCATATGTGGGAACAGCTAATACATAGGGCTCATTAACTAACACACACGGTTTTTTTTTATCAATTTTGAAAAGCCGTTGGTCAATTTGAGAAACAAAATGCTCAGTATTGCCCGTCTTACTTGAATAATAAACAATAAGCCCCATTAATCACAAAGACCACTAATCATATCTGGTCTAAAACCTGACCAATGACTTTCGCCACAAACGACTACAGGAACCTGACGATACCCCAGAGATTGAACAAAACTGTACGCTCGTTCATCACATGAAATATCAACAACATGATAATCGATACCTTTAGCATCAAAGGCACGTCGCGTAGCATCGCATTGGACACAAGATGGCTTGCTATAAATAGTAATCGACATTTTCAACTTCCACAATTTCCAAAACCAGCAACAAATTAAATTTATGCAAATATACGCAAATACGTGTAGTTATACTCTAATTCAAGCAACACACAGCTTCTCAAACATAACCGAAATCCCCTTAGCCTTAATCAATTAATTTAACGGCGAGAATATATGCTATTCTATAACTTATAGTGATATTCCTAATTATAAAGCTTGCTTGAACTGCATTTCCCTCCTGTCGTCTTACAAAATAATTACAAAGATAAAAAAGAATCTTTACTAAAGATACTTTAGTGAAAATACTATTTTACTCTTAAATATAATCATTTTCCATTATGGAAATAGCTCAGATATCAAACAAAATGCCCGTACACTCATTTTGTGCTATCAACACCATAATATTTTTAATATTTTGTTACAAAAATTCAACTCTTGTTTTGAACTTTCCACGACCTTTTTATTTATCAGAAGCTAAAAATTTTTAGCTTCTGATATGTAATAGTATAACATTTTATTGACATATGTAATTGTATAACATAACTATCTTGAATAAAATAATGACGATGGTATGAATTATGGACTTGCATTTCGATAATGCAACATTAGGCTACGTAGGTAGGACAGTTGTAAAGAACTTTTCAGCAAAATTGATAGCTGGTTCGTTAGTTGCAATAACTGGTGATAATGGCTCTGGAAAATCTACCCTGCTTAAAGCTATTGCTGGCTTAATTAAACCCATTAGTGGCAAAATTACGAAACTAAAGCAAAGGCGTATAGCTTATCTTTCCCAGCAATTCGAAATTGACAGAACATTTCCAATTAACGTAGAAGCTCTCATAAAAACAGGGTTATGGTCTTTCTGTGGATTGTGGAAGAGTCAGCGCCCCTATCGCGGTAAAATTCAAAATGCGCTTGAAATGGTTGGACTCACAGCACTGGCTAACCAATCACTTGACACGCTATCGTCTGGTCAATTACAGCGCGCTCTTTTTGCGCGGATCATTATACAAGATGCTGATATTATCTTGCTTGATGAACCTTTCAATGGTGTAGATCGTAATACCCAAAGGGATCTTCTAATGTTGATCACTCACTGGCAACAACAAGGTCGGACAATTCTTACAGCACTACACGATCCTCTCATTGTGCAAAAATATTTTCCCCAAATGATACAAATTAATCAACAACATGCCTCTTATAGAAAAACAAAACAATTTTTTAATAATCGTGCTCATCATATCATATCACCTCTACGATCCAACTCTCCCGAGATAAAATTGCTAAAAGCATATCCTGACATTAATGGTTCTAACTACATTGGATCGTAATACGTGTACGCATTTTTTCTTGCACCCTTCATCGATTTCCACTTTATGCAAAGTGCTCTAATCGGTTCAATTCTTCTCTCTGTCAGCTCCTGTCCAATTGGTGTATTTTTAATGCTGCGTGGCATGAGTCTAACCGGTGATGCTATATCCCATGCCATTCTTCCTGGTGTTGCAGTTGCTTTTCTTTTTTGTGGATTCTCCCTCATATCTATGACACTTGGTGGCATTTTAGCTGGTATCGTTGTTGCGGTAGCAACTATCTTAATTTCACGAAATAGTGTCCAGAAAGAGGATGCATCGATGACAGTATTTTATCTTATTGCACTAGCAGCAGGAGTGGTTATCATTTCACTGAAAGATTCAACTATTGATCTTCTTCATCTCTTATTTGGTTCAGTACTTGCTATTGATACACAAGCCCTTTGGCTAATCATTACTGTAATGCTGATTACAGTGTGTAGCCTTTGCATTTTTTGGCGCGCTCTTGTAGTAGAAAGCTTTGATCCTTTATTTTTTAAATTACTTTCTCCATTAAGCAAATATGTTCATGTAGCTTTACTCGGACTTGTGGTATTAAATCTCGTTGGTGGTTTTCAATCTCTAGGAACATTGCTCTCTGTTGGTATTATGATGATTCCAGCCATTACGGCACGTTTTTGGCTTTCGCGTCTGGGATCTATCTGTATACTTTCTATCTTTTTTGGAATTGTTGCTAGCACATGCGGTCTACTTCTTTCTTTTCACCTATCACTTCCTTCTGGCCCCGCTATTATTATGGTTGCAGGGTTTATTTATCTTTTTTCCTGTTTCATTAGCCCACGCGGCTTTATTGTGGCACGGTTTCCACGCCTCCTTTTATACTTCCCTCTTATTTTAAGGAAATAATATGCCTCAGTTTGTTTTGATTGGAGCTATCTTGTTATTTACTCTTCTCCCATTTTCTGCTTTTGCCCATGACAAAATCAAGGTTGTTACAAGCTTCTCCATTCTTGCAGATTTAGTAAAAAATGTAGGAGGCGATCACATTTCTATGACCACTCTTATCGGACCAAATGCTAATACACACACATATGAGCCTACCCCTCATGATGCCCAAGCTCTTAAAAGTGCTCATATCATTTTCATCAACGGTCTTCATTTGGAGGGTTTTATAGATCGGCTCATCACAGCAAGTGGCACAAAAGCGCTTCTTGTAGAAGTTAGCGCTCACATCTCCCCTCTTAAAACTAAAAAACAAAAATATGGTATCAAAGGGTATCATCATCATCATAACAGTATTGATCCACATGCTTGGCAAACTATTCCCAATACCAAAATTTATATTCAAAATATCGCTACTGCTCTCTGTAACATCGACCAGCAATCCTGCACAGTTTACAAAAACAACGCCGATGCCTATATTCAAAAGCTCAACAAAGTGCAGAAAATTATCACAACACAGATTGCTACTATTCCAAAGGATGAACGTATTATTATCACGTCTCATAACGCTTTCGGCTACTTTGCTCAAGAATATGGTTTTACTATTCTCTCACCCCAAAACGCTTCAAAAGAAGCTGAAGCCACCGCTGCTGATGTAGCCAAGCTTATCAAACAAATTACAACGAATAAAGCAACAGCATTATTTATTGAAAATATCTCTAACCCTCATCTCATAGAGCAGATTTCAAGAGAAACAGGTTTAAAAATTGGTGGAACACTCTATTCCGATGCGTTATCAAACAAAAATGGCCCTGCAGCAACTTATCTCGACATGATGAAACATAATGTTAATACGATCATCGATGCGATAACAAAACATTAAAGTACATTTATAAAATAGAGTGCGAATAATTTTCACAAGATTATACAAAAATTATAGGAAATAATAAACAAATTTTAAAATACTACCTTTTGCTCAACCTTTTGCTCAACACAAATCCAAATATTATACTACTGAATGAAGTTTCCTGTTTTAGCCTTAAATTTTCTTCGTAATATTCCTCTTTCTTATTATTACTTAGTTATTAAAGATTTGCGAGATCCCTGTTAACGTCCAAAAGGAAATCTAAATCAATAAAACAAATTTATTTGACCTTTTTATGCTTCCTGTTTAAATGAGTCAGCATATTTCTGAAAAAAAACCTTCGTGGCATATTCAGATGTGATACTAAATTTAGGGGGAATCTGTGTTCCATCACTTCAGAAAGGGTGAACCATGAGTCGTTATTATTTTTCCATAGCTATATTTACTATTGCTATCGCTATAGCAACTTCAAGTTTCGCACAAACAGAAATTAGCTTTTGGCACTCTATGAGTGGTGAACTAGGAAGTCAAACTGAAAGTTTCATTAACGACTTTAATGCAAGCCAATCCGAATATAAAATTGTTCCCTCATTTCGTGGTGAGTATGAGGAAAGTATGATTTCACTTATTGCCGCGTTTCGTGGAAAACAACAGCCAGTTCTTGCTCAAATTTACGAAGTTGGTACTGAAACTATGATGGCCACTAAAAATGTGGTTTATCCGCTTTATCAACTTATGGCCGATACAAAACAGAAATTTGACCCAATAGATTATTTGCCTGCTGTCAGAGATTATTATTCTGATTCTCAGGGACAGATGTGGTCACTGCCGTTTAACGCTTCAACACCAATCCTTTTTTACAATAAAAATATCTTTAAAAAAGCTGGTCTTGATCCGGAGCAGCCACCCAAAACATGGCAAGATATTGAAAAATTTTCAAAAAAAATTCTTGAAACTGGCGCAGCAAAATGTGGCTTTACAATGTCTTATGCAGCTCAATGGACTGGAACAGAGAATTTTTCAGCCTTGCACAATATTCCTTTTGGAACAAAAGAAAACGGCTTTGGTGGACTTGATTCAGAGCTCACATTTAATGGACCCTTACAAGTGCGTATGTGGACTGATCTAAAAAAATGGTTTGATCAAGGTATTTTTCGTTATGGTGGCCCTGCTGGCGCATTAGATGCTGCGCCAATGTTTATGGCACAAGATTGCGCAATGTTTATACAATCTTCAGGATCGCAAATTGGTATTGTTTCCACAGCTCAATTTGATACCGGACTCGGTATGCTACCCTATTACAAGGATGCCAAAGGTGCACCACAAAATTCAATTATTGGAGGTGCTTCTATTTGGATATTAAAAGGCCATACCAAAAAGGAATATGCTGGAGCAGCGGCTTTTCTAAAATTTCTTTCAAGAGCAGATAATCAAGCAAAGTGGCATCAAAAAACAGGTTATCTCCCAATCACAAATGCCGCTTATGAATTAAGTAAAAAACAACATTTCTATGATCAAAACCCAGGCGCGGATATAGCTATAAAACAGATCAATCTTAATCCACCAACTGCTAACTCAAAAGGGGTGAGGTTTGGTAATTTACCGCAAATTCGTTCTATTCTTGATCAAGAATTGGAAGCTGTTCTTAATGGCTCTATAACTCCAAAAGAGGGATTAGACACAGCAGTTAAACGTGGTAATAAACTTCTCCGTGAATTTGAAAAAGCCCATCATTAAATTTTATGATTGTTGTTAATAAAAGACCCAATCTGAAATTGGGTTTTTTAAATTTTCTTACTTATTGATCTTTCAATTCAATACCCTTTCGCTAAAGAATTTTGAAAATGCAAGAAAAACATGCATATTTTAGAAATAACCTACTCCCTTATTGGCTGCTTTTTCCTCAACTTGCAATCACTTTTCTGTTTTTTCTGCTGCCTGCTGCTCAAACGATAAAACTATCTTTTGAACGTGAGGATCCTTTTGGTTTTACAACAACGTTCATTGGCTTTGAAAATTATATAACGGTTTTTTCTGATCCTATTTATATTAAATCGCTAATTACCACTGTAATATTTTCTGTTTCTGTCACTGCTGTTGCAATGACTATATCACTTCTTTTAGCTGTTTCTGCAGATCGTGTTATCCACGCAAAAAAGGCGTATACTATGCTTTTGCTTTGGCCTTATGCAGTTGCTCCTGTATTGGCAGGTGTATTGTGGTTATTTATTTTTCACCCTACTATTGGAATTTTTCCTTTTCTCCTTGAAAAGGTAGGTATTATATGGAACCATCGCATCAATGGTACTCAAGCGATGATCCTTATTGTTATTGCTGCCAGCTGGCAACAGATTTCTTACAATTTTCTTTTTTTCCTCGCGGGTCTTCAATCTATTCCACGCTCTCAAATAGAAGCAGCAGCAATCGATGGTGCTGGCCCCTTTAAACGATTTTGGACAGTGATCTTTCCGCAAATTTCACCGACTAGCTTTTTTCTTCTCATCATAAATATTCAATATGTCATGTTTGATACATTTGGTATTATCGATAACATGACTTCTGGTGGACCAGCTAACACGACAAGTACTCTCGTTTATAAAGTGTATGAAGATGGTTTTAAAAATCAAATGATTGGTGTATCAGCAGCACAATCAACCATATTAATGCTGATGGTTATTGTCTTGACATTTGTTCAATTTCGCTGGATTGAGCGTCGCGTACAATATTAGGAGAAACGTCATGGTTGAAAATCGTCCTGTTTTAAGATTTATGACTCACCTGATCTTAATTGTTGGTATTATCATTATCTGTTTTCCAGTTTATGTCGCTATTATTGCCTCAACCCATAGTTCAGCTTCATTTAGTGCGGGATCACTTCCTCTCCTTCCAGGAAAATATACTATAGAAAACTATACGGCAATCTTCGGCGATAAACTCATGCAACTCGGTCTTCCACGATTAGGACCACTTTTAATGAATTCATTCATTATGGCATTTGGTATTAGCATTGGAAAAATTATTATTTCACTTCTCTCTGCTTATGCAATTGTCTATATGCGCTTTCCTTTCCGAAAAACTGCTTTTGCTCTTATTTTTATCACGTTGATGCTTCCTGTCGAAGTTCGCATTATTCCAACATATATTGTCGTTGCAAAATTTGGTATGATAAACACCTATAGTGGAATGATTATTCCACTCATTGCATCAGCGACCGCTACTTTTTTATTTCGTCAATTTTTCCTGACTGTTCCCGATGAACTCTTAGAAGCTGCACGTGTTGATGGTGCAGGACCATTTAAATTTTTTAAAGATATTCTTTTACCCCTCAGCAAAAGCAATATTGCTGCTTTATTTATTATCATGTTCATTTATGGATGGATACAGTATCTCTGGCCTCTTATCGTAACAACAGATCAAAAACATCAAACTGTTCTCGTGATACTCAAACAACTTATAGTAGAATCCCTTCAGCATGATCCTCAATGGAATATCCTTATGGCAATATCAGTCGTTACAATGATACCGCCCGTCCTAATCGTTATTTTTATGCAGAGGCTTTTTGTTAAAGGCCTCATTGAAACGGAGAAGTAACTGTGGCCACAATTCAGTTATCTAATATAAAAAAACAATATGATAATGATATTTTGATTATTAACGATCTAAATTTAACTGTCGCTGACCATGAGCTTCTTGTTCTCGTTGGTCCTTCAGGATGCGGAAAATCAACCCTATTACGCATTATTGCAGGACTTGAACAAGTTACATCAGGAAAACTTTATATTGATAATGAATGTGTTAATGATCGTGAACCAGCTGATCGTGATATCGCTATGGTTTTCCAAAATTACGCTCTCTACCCACACATGACTGTCCGTGGAAATTTAGAATATGGTCTTAAAAACCGTAAAACCCCCAAAGAAGAAATTAAGAAGCGTGTCGCGCATGCTGCAAAGCTTTTGCAAATAGAGTCATTTTTGGATCGTAAACCAAGACAGTTATCAGGAGGACAACGACAACGTGTCGCAATGGGGCGTGTTATTGTACGCCAACCACGCGTCTTTCTCTTTGATGAACCACTTTCAAACCTTGATGCAAAATTGCGTGCACAAATGTGTATTGAAATTAAAACGCTACAGCGTTCTTTAGGAACAACTAGTCTCTATGTCACCCATGATCAACTAGAAGCGATGACATTAGCTGATCGAATAGTCGTTCTTAATAAAGGACATATCGAACAAATCGGAACTCCTATAGAAATTTATGATCATCCAGCAACAACCTTTGTCGCTGAATTCATCGGATCTCCTTCTATTAATTTTCTAGATCGTCAAGTTTTAGAACAACATTTGGGTAGCTCATTTTCTTATAATCAAGACACTGATCTTTTAGCATTTAGACCAGAAAAAATTTTGTTAGGTGAATATCCAGATAAAGGATATGTTTTTCATACAAAAATTGAACTTATCAAGCCTATTGGAACAGGATGCCACATTTTAACCCGTTGGAATGGTACTATTTTGACCATAGAAACAAAAGAGCGTCTTACAAACAATCATGGACAAACATTAAGCTTTACTGTTGCACATCAAAATTTCCACACATTTAACAAGAAGACAGGAAAACGCACATAATTGTCACAGAAAAATTTAGGCTTCATAAACTGTATTAATTAAATTATTAATAATCCCCCCTTTAGCATTTACCATCTTCACAAAAATGTAGGTCTTATCTTTATAATAATATCAAGTCGTTTTTTTATTTTTCTGTGCACGCAATCGTAAAGCAAGATCGGGCTGATCTGTTGTAATATAATGAACTGGCATATCAAGCCAATATGATAATCGGCTTACTCCATTGATTGTCCACACTCCTACCGTAAAGCCAGCATCAAGCGCGGATTCAATAAAGTTTTGTGAGACAATAGAGCCATTTACACTGAGATCACGATAGCCCAACTGCTTCCATTCAGAAAAATAACGACACATATCGCCATTAAAACTATCAATACACGGACCAGATGATACTCCTGCTTCAATGAAGGGACGAAGGCTTGCAGGATCAAAACTAATTGCAGAAACCCGCTCTACCAAATTTCTGCTTTTTATTAATGCAAGCGCTTTTTGGGATAAAAGATGTTCACGTTCAACTTCACCACATGTTTTAATTTCAAGATGTAACGCAACATTAGTTGGTTTCAAAATATCAAGTAGTTCTTCTAATAAAGGTGGTGCTTCAGTACTTCCTTTCACATGAAGTCTTTTACGTATCTCATTATCAATATCATGGATATATTCTTTTTTTCCAACCAATTGTTCTAGATAAAAATCATGAAATATAACCACTTCACCACTTTTAAGAAGATGAACATCACACTCAATCTCATCTACTCCCAATTCAATTGCATGACGAAATGCTGAAAGTGTATTTTCAGAATAAAGATTAGCTCCACCACGATGCGCAACAATTTTTTTTTCAGACATGAAAAATTTTACACTCTTAAATTTTAAATGATAGCGAATAACATATGATAAGATAGTACTTTAAAACTATATAAGATATACAACAATTATTTTAAGATATCTTCTCTTTTTTAGTCACTTTAATATCAAATTCTAAATAGCACAATGTTCTTCAAATCAGCAATTTATTCTTTCCCTTACATTTTTTTATTTCAATAGGTGAGTGAAATAACAATACCGAAAAAAGTTTTATTTAGGATAACTATTAACGACAGATATTTAAAAATCACAAGCATTAAATCACTCTTCTCAGCTATTAAGACTGCTACTATCGTATAAAACTGATATTGCACTAACTTGCTAATACAGAAAGCGATACCGTCGATAAAAAACGCTGTTGAAATCCTAAAAATACAGGAAAATACGATTATACAGTACAAACGGACTTACACAACTTTATCCATCCCCTACTATTATATTAGTGAAAAGTAAATGAATACTCCTGTTTGTAAAAAGCATTTTCATAGTACAATTTCAAAACTATGAATTATTATGATAACTTATTCTATATTTTACAACTGTCCCTGAACAAAGGAACAACCTCACTTTTTTAGTTTAATACATGCAATGGTTTTTCCATTATGAAACCGAGAAGCTGAAAATATCATAATTGTACCCTACACAAGTTACAGTGAAACTGATATAGAGTACAACAGTTCTGATTACATTATCTGTATTATCAGCATGAAGCTCTTAGGCTTTGTAACTTAAAATCGATAACAGAAATAAAAGACAAAATTATCACCTCCCACAGAGCTTTCCTGTTTAATCTTCTCAGTCATGCTATTGAAATGCATATCATGCGATTCTAAGTCTGCTATAATCTTTTGCAACTCATGTTATGCTAGTACCTAAAAGTTGTCATTCCCACTCAATGGTACCAGGAGGCTTCGAAGTGATATCATATACAATACGATTAATACCTCTAACTTCATTAATAATACGCGCTGCTACCTTGCCTAAAAACTCCATATTATAAGGATAAAAATCAGCAGTCATACCATCTACAGACGTTACAGCACGAAGAGCACAAACAAATTCATAAGTGCGTCCATCTCCCATAACACCAACAGTCTGAACAGGAAGAAGAACAGCAAAAGCCTGCCAAATTTCGTCATAAAGACCAGCTTTACGAATTTCATCAAGGTAAATGGCATCAGCTTCACGCAAAATTTCTAATTTTTCATGAGTGACTGCGCCTGGACACCTAATTGCAAGACCAGGACCTGGGAAAGGATGACGGCCAATAAATTGCTCAGGTAACCCTAATTCTTGCCCTAAAGAACGCACTTCATCTTTAAACAGCTCACGTAACGGTTCTATAAGTTTCATATTCATCCGTTCGGGCAGTCCTCCCACATTATGATGACTTTTTATTGTTACCGATTCACCAATAGCTGATACACTTTCAATGACATCTGGGTAAAGCGTTCCCTGTGCTAAAAATTCTGCACCCCCTATCTTTTTGGTCTCTTCTTCAAAAACTTCAATGAAAAGACGACCTATCGTTTTGCGCTTTTTCTCTGGATCTTCTTCACCTTTTAAAGCGTTGATAAACAGATTGGCAGCATTAACATGAATAAGCTTTATATTATAATGATCTCGGAATAATGTAAGAACTTCTTCAGCTTCATTTTTACGCATCAACCCATGATCTACTAAAACACATGTCAATTGATCTCCTATTGCCTCATGGAGAAGTACCGCTACAACTGATGAATCAACCCCGCCTGAAAGACCACAGATGACGCGATTTTTTCCAACTTTTTTGCGTATGTCAGAAATTGCGCGATCACGATAAGCTGCCATTGACCAATTACTTTTAAGACCAGAGATTTCGTGAACAAAGTTTTGCAATAGCTTTGCACCATCTGGTGTATGCACGACTTCAGGATGAAATTGCACTGCATAAAAACGACGTTCTTCATCAGCAATGGCAGCATAAGGAGCTCCTTTTGATGTTCCGATAATACGAAAGCCTTTTGGCAAAGCTGTCACACGATCACCATGACTCATCCACACTTGATAGGAAGACCCTTTTTTCCAAACACCATGAAAAAGTGCGCTCTCTTCTTTTATCTCCAAAAAAGCACGCCCAAATTCACGTTCATGACCAACTTTAACTTCTCCCCCAAGCTGAACACACATAACTTGTTCACCATAGCATATTCCGAGAACAGGAATACCAGCCTCAAAAATTTCCATCGGTGCACGTGGTGAACCATTATCAATAACTGAATGAGGACTGCCTGATAAGATGATAGCATCAGGCTTCATTTTCTTCATCCATTCTGAAGCTAGCTGAAACGGAACAATTTCAGAATAAACACCCATTGCCCGCACCCTTCGAGCAATCAATTGTGTTACTTGTGAACCAAAATCAATAATAAGAACAATACCTGAACGAGATGTACTCATAAAAAACCAATCAATCATTGCAAAAATTAGTAAACGAGATTTATTATTCAATCTTTCGTTGTTCACAACCTATCTAGCACAAGAAAAACAATATTCTTATAAAATTTTAATAAAAAACATGAAAATGTAAATTAATGCTTCTGTTGTAGAATAGATAAAAAAAAGCCATCCGTTTTCGTTGTTGCTGGAGATAAAGTAAGTCCATAATTTGAAAATATCGGTTGTACAGTTGAAAGACTAAAATGTTTCTGCCACAGTTTTCGCATATTTATGGGATAAAAATTAGAATGCTGTTCAAGAAAGCAGGAAATTTGCTCCTCATTTTCATCGGCAAAAAGAGAACACGTAATATAAACCAGACGCCCACTCAATTTCAGGTAATCCAATACCATATTTAAAATGCCATGCTGTTCTCTTTGACGCCTTTTTACTTGTTCTAATGTTAAGCGCCATTTTGCATCTGGGTGACGACGCCATGTTCCTGTCCCACTACATGGAGCATCTAATAAAACAATATCCATCTGACCTACTAAAGGCTTTAATTCTTCTATCTTCTCTCGTGACTGTACATTATGAACACCAGCTCGTCGAAGACGATTAAAAATAGGGGTTAAGCGCCTTTTATCTACGTCATAAGCATAAATTTTCCCCTGATTATTCATATTAGCAGCTAAAGCCAATGTTTTTCCCCCAGCACCAGCGCAATAATCCAACACCTGCATACCGGCTTTTGCCTCAATAAGGTGAGCAACAATCTGTGATCCTAAATCTTGTACTTCAAATTGTCCTTCGCGAAAAGCAGATTCTACTTGCACGTTAGGGTGACGGCCAAACATTTCAATTGGTGCAATCCTTAAAGCCTGTGGAAACCATGACAGAGACTGCACATCAACTTTTGCTAATTTCTTAATTACCTTCTCAGGTGTCGCCTTTAAACTATTCACACGTAAATCTAAAGAAGGACGTGTTGCTAACGCAGCAGCTTCAACCACCCAATTATCTGCAAACAAAGGAAATAGGTGAGCTTTGCACCATTGGGGAATATCACCACGAATATAGTCTGGAGCATCAATTAATTGCCGTTTTTGCCACGACTGGCGCTTCTTAACTTCCAATAACTGTGGTGAGAATCTATCTCCTTCTAACTCACTATCGATTTGTTCAATCGTCATTTTTCCAGCATCTAATAAAGCACCGAAAGCAATATCTCGAACATCATCGCTATCCATACGCCATTGTAAAGAATAACGTCGTCTTAAGACATCATAAATGATTGTACCAATTGCTGCTCGATCACTTGCTCCAGCAAAGCGATGAGAAAGTCCCCAATCTTTTAAAGCTTCACCTGCAGGACGATGCCGAGTTTCTATCTCTTTTAAAACATCTATTGCCGCCTGCAAGCGCCCGCCTAATCGCATTCATTTCTCCCATTATATTTCTATAAAATTTTAATAATTTAAGTAAAAAATAAAATTACTTTTCTCATTCTCACTACAGCGGATACACCTTAAAATTATCAAAAAACTGCATTACTAGAAGCAGAATAATTTTTGATAGCGTGCAAACTTTTCATCTCATAGATTCCCCATTTACATTTTCCATTGCTTTTAGATACAGGAAAGTTTAGCTGATGTTGTAGATAAAGATCACCAATATAAATCTATCTTCCAATTTACGAATACACAATTAAAACTCTTACGACTTCTTTTAGTTAAATGTTCTAGTCTTATATCTCAAATCTTATTTTCTCTACCAAAACTAGAAAAATTAATCTTACTCCCGACAAAACATAAGGTAATTTTTTATAAACGCTTGGAACTACTATTTGGCACGACCGTTTTCACTATACTTGGCTTATGCCAGATAATTTAATAAGGAGAAAATAATGAACACTCATAATAATGGGAAAACTACTTCATCTAAAAGCTGTCGCACTACGATGTCTTCAAATAATGGGAAGAAATCCGGTCAGAATGATCAGACTCATACTCGCCAACGTGCATCAAAGGTGGGACATAAAACTACCAAAAATTAATCTCTTTAATTCTTTGTAACCTATCGAAGAGATTGGAGTGCTAGCCTCCAATTCTCTTTTCTTTGCGCTTTTAAGCTAGAAACTACTGTAAGAAAAAAAGTACCGAAAAAAATTTTAATTCCCAAATATTTTTAAGCTTTTTACCATGGTAAAATAACTCTAAGTTTTTACATATCAAACAGGTCTCTGATAATTAGGACTTTCCCGTGTGATAGAAACATCATGTGTATGGCTTTCGTAAAGCCCAGCATTGGTAATACGGACAAATGTTGCTTTTTCATAAAACTCGGCTAAATTTTTTGCTCCAACATAACCCATTGAAGCGCGTAACCCACCAGCCAACTGATGCAAAACCGATGCTATAGGCCCTTTATAAGCAACTTGACCCTCAACACCTTCAGGAACTAGTTTAAGCTCATCACGAACTTCGTCCTGAAAATAACGATCTGCTGATCCCCTTGCCATAGCACCAACTGATCCCATTCCACGATATGCCTTAAAAGACCGCCCTTGGTACAGGTAAACTTCGCCAGGGCTTTCTTCTGTCCCCGCTAAAAGAGAGCCTATCATTGCAGCAGAAGCTCCACCTGCCAAAGCTTTAGCAAAATCACCCGAAGCTTTAATCCCGCCATCAGCAATCACAGGGATACCTGCTTTATTAGCGACTTCTGCTGCACTCATAATAGCTGCAAGCTGAGGAACACCAACACCTGCAACAATTCGCGTTGTACAAATAGAACCAGGGCCAATACCAACTTTTACTGCATCTGCACCACAATCAATTAATGCCTGTGTTGCTTGCGGAGTCGCCACATTCCCAGCAATAACAGCTGTAGAAAGCGCCATTTTTTTTATATGCTCAACTGTTTCCAAAACACGCTGAGAATGTCCATGAGCTGTATCAATTACCAGCACATCAACACCAGCATCAATTAATCGTTCAGCCCGCTCAATCCCATCATTTCCTACACTACTTGCAGCAGCAACACGCAAACGACCTTGAGAATCTTTAGCAGCATTTGGATTTAATTGTGCTTTTTCAATATCTTTGACGGTCACCAAGCCAACACAGCGACCTTGTTCATCGACAACCAATAACTTTTCAATACGATGTTGATGTAAAAGACACTTCGCTTCATCTAGTTGAACATTTTCACGCACTGTGATCAAATTTTCACGCGTCATCAACTCATAAATTTTTTGTTTTGGATCTGATGCAAAACGCACATCTCTATTCGTCAAAATGCCGACGAGCCGCCCAGCAGTCTCACCTTTAGCACCACTTTCAACAACTGGAATTCCTGAAATACCATGAAAATGCATCAACGCTTTAGCTTTTTCAAGTGTTGCATCTGGATCAATTGTTACTGGATTAACAACCATACCAGATTCAAATTTTTTTACCTGACGTACTTCTTCAGCCTGCTCTGCGGGCGACATATTACGATGGATAACACCAAGACCACCAGCCTGAGCCATAGCAATTGCCAAACGAGCCTCTGTCACAGTATCCATTGCAGCAGAAAGCAATGGCAAATTCAGCTCAATATCGGCTGCGATACGTGTTTTAAGATCTACTTGGCTAGGCATAACAAAAGAGTGGCCTGGCTGCAAAAGCACATCATCAAAAGTCAGTGCCAATGCACCCGTTTTTGTTTCAACAATCTTTGCCATATCCAAATTCCTTTAATAACAAAATACCGCAAGTAGCTTAAAAAACAATCACGGTTCTCATATGGATTGGCGATAAATTATGCCATGTTTACAATAAAATGAAAAGACGAATAAAACAATTTTTTGATATATGATTTTTTATCTATAATTGCGATTCAATAGGTAACCAACTCATTATTTTTGCAAATATACGACGTCCCAAACGACTTTCTGGTTCATAATCAATACTGCATTGTTTGTCATTTTTAATAAAATCCCAGTAAATGCGGTTATTATCACCAAGGCGAAGATGATAACTCATTTCACCAGTCGTTTCTTCTGAAAAAAGCAAATCTAATCTTTCTGCAATTGGAGCACATTCAAAAAGAATTCCCATTTCTGTATTCAATGCAGCCGATCGAGGATCAAAATTGAACGATCCAATAAAAGCAGTTTTACGATCAATTAAAAAAGCTTTGGTATGTAGACTTGCCCTACTGGATCCAAACAAGCGCAATTTCTGAGTACCACCATCTGGTTTTAACTCATAGAGTTTAACACCACTTTCTAACAACGGCCTACGATACGGTACATAACCACCGTGTACAAGCGCTACATCTGTAGCTGCCAAAGAATTAGTAAGAATTTTAACATCAACACCTTTTGAGACTAAGTTACTCAAATTCCGCGTACCGATCTTCCCCGGAACAAAGTAAGGTGATGTAATCTGAACTGTTTTCTTGGCATTTCTAATAACTGGGAAGAGTATCTTCATAAGCCAATTTTCTGTCTTTTTGCGCAATGCTTTTTCTGGAGGATCAGAAAGAACAACAACTTTATTTGCTAAAAATAATCGCTCTCCTGTCTTAATAAAACTCTTAAAATTAATATGCTCGTTAACATAATTCAAATAAACTTTAGCAATACTAGAATCACGAGATTTTCGTAACTTATCCCTCCAATAAGAAAAATTGTTCACATTTTCAGCAACAGCCAAAGCATGAATTGGAAAAACTACGGCACTATTCCAAAAATTATCAAAGATAGCTTCCACATTTTTAACCGATGGACCGATTAACATCAAATCCAAATCTCGGAAACGTGATTTTTTACCTGCATCAAAATAAGAATCTGCAAGATTCCGTCCTCCAACAAAAGCCACTCGACCATCTACAATAAAAGCTTTATTATGCATTCTACGGGTTATATTAATTGCACGCAATATAATCTCTAAACCACGACGGAAACTACCTTTACGTGCTCGTCTTGGATTAAACATTCTAACCTCAATGTGAGGGTGTTTATCTAGTGCAATATAAGCGGAATCACGTGCTTGAGCATTAATATCATCTAAAAGAAGTCGCACCCGAACACCACGATCAGCCGCCTCCACTATTTCACTCAATAACAAGCGACCTGTTAAATCATCATCCCAAATATAATACATTAAATCAAGGCTACGACCCGCCTGTGCTGCTGTTATTGCACGAACATAAAACGCATCCAAGTTGCTGATGATAAGCGAAAGAGCATCTTTTTCAATTCCTAATCCATCCGTTTCTTCCGCTAATTGACTGATTATATGATCAAGTTCGGTTTCATTTTTTTTAATATCAAACGCGTAAGAACGCTTCCCCCTAGCACTTTTCACGAAACAACCATATGTATAAATCGCCAACATAGATGTAACAAAAAAATATGACGGAACTAATAATAATCTGGACAAAAATCAAAACAGCTACTTTCTATATAAATACAAGCCACAATACTAAGATCAATGATCCCTATTTTAATTGTGTAATGGGCAAAATATTATCCTTTACTTAAAAGAAGATAAAGCTTTCATAGTTTTGACTCAGTGGTAAAAAACATAATAATTTCTACTACTATATTAATAAAATTTAAATAAAATGTGAAAAAAAGAAAATTTGTATCAAATACGCTTTTAATATTGCATTTAAAATATCTCAATCATAATTATATTCTTTTAAGATATAAATCCATCCACTTTTTCTACTAAAAATTAATCCAAATTTTTTGAAATTATACTTATCCTCAATAAATATTCTGTTATTTTACTTCTGATCTTGGCTTTTTAATGCTTTCAATTCATCTATCTTACGATAAAGAGTAGAGCGCCCAATGCAAAGGCGGCGAGCAATCTCACTCATACGTCCTTTATAGTGCTTAACTGCTTTCTCAATAATGTCACGCTCCATCTCAACAAAAGTACGAACATGCCCATCAGCATTAAAAAATTGTATTGCTTCTTTTTCATGACTTTCTTTAATATCATCAATAATATTTGGAGCAGTTATTAACGAATTCCCCATTAAGTGTGGAAAATCACGAACGGTTAACAATGGCCCTTCGCTAAGTAAAACCGCGCGAAATAGACAATTCTCAAGTTCATTTAGGTTACCAGGCCAATCGTACTGCATGAGCAATGAAAGAGCTGACTCCGCCAAACCATGCACATGTGTTCGTCTTGTTTCAGCAATAATGCGATCAATTATACGTTGTGTAAGCTCTGTAAAGTCATCTCTTAATTCTCGTATAGCAGGAACACTAATGGATAATTGAGAAAGTTGTTCAAATAAATTACGTGAGAAAAAGCCTTCGTTAACCAAATCTGCGAGCCGTGACGTCGAAATAGCCATAATCCGGAAAGGAGGAACTTTTTCCCTTGTAGCTTTTTCTCTCTCTTTAAGATAGCGTGAAAAACGTTTTTGCTGTATAGGCTCGAGTCTATCAACATCACAAAGACAGAGCGTTCCCTCTCCAAGAGAAGAAACCAGTGATAAAAATTTGTCAAACCATTGGCGATTCTCTTCTTCTGAATTAGAAATTGCTGAACACTGAAAGCGAATAAAAGCCTTTTTCGATACTAAACTTTCATGATGAATTATACATGCTAATTCTTCACGACCAGTCCCAGCCTCACCTTCTATTAAAAGGTTTTGGAAAGAAGCTGCTGCTCTCTTTGACTGTTCTAGAACCACCTGCATGACCTTACTTTTTATGCAGAGATCAGAAAAGCATAAATGATTTTTATTTTTCCGTCGAGTATAATGAATCTCACGCTCCAATACAGAGACAAAAAAAAGAGTATCCAGGGTAACTCTCAATCGTAGTGGTGTAATCGGATGAATCCAATAATCAATAGCTCCGGCCGTTAAAGCTTTCTGGAGTAATTCCTGATTATCTTGTTGCGCTATCACAACAACAGGAATAGAAACACCCGTAGCTCTAATCATTTTAATCAAATCACTTATATTCAAATCACTCATTATAATATCAAGGAGAGCAAGCACAATGTTTTTACGTCTGTGTAAAAGATCAACAGTACGCAGGCCATTTTCGGCTTCAATAACACGATAACCAAGGCCTCGCAGCATAACAGAAAGCTCTACACGTTTCCCGTAATCTTCACTTGCAACAAGAATGGGACCAACCATAACTTTAATAATCTCCTTTAAGATTATTAAATGGCTTAACGTAAGAATTGTAGCAAACCATAAGAATATATCTCACCTCTTGTGCTTCACATACGAGCTCCATCAAGTTGTCAATAAAATACAACATTAAGGCATTTTTTTCCAATTTTTTTGCTTTTTTATTGCTTTTCATCAAAATTCTCATATTAACTAATGAAAGAATTTAATGATGTAATAAAAGTTAGAAAACAAAGAAACACAAATTAGAGTAAAAAAATGAAACGTACCTGCCGTATTTTATGTCTTACAATCACCGCTCTGGCTTTAGTAGCTTGTGGTTTTTCGCAATATTATGGACAAAATATATCGGCTGGAATTGATGGTAAATGGGTTGATGAGAACGGTATTATTTCCTCTTTTCAAAATGGAGCTTTTGAAACAAGAGCTGCAGACACAGAAGAAAAACTATCAGAAGGCACATATCAATATATTAGTACTCAGCTTGTAGAAATTGAAATACACTCTATTCTACGTGGGACAATATCTCGAGTGAGTTGCATAATATTGCATAATGCAACACAACTTTTTTGCACCTCACGTGAGGGATTACCGTTTTCTCTTAAGCGACAAATTGAAATGAAAGCGTAAAATCATAGATGTATTCGGGTATAGTCTATAATAGAAGCTATGTTATTTAGTGATTTTTTTCAGATATGCTAAAATACTGACATAGCTACCCTATTAGAGGGATGTACTACACTATAAAATGCGTAAAATAACTATCTTTCCAATAAGCATCTTAATACAGCTTTTCTACGAAATAGATTTTATTTCGACTTGTAAATTTAAATTCACTTTTTAATCAAATAAAATGAAATTTCATTCGTATTTGCACTTATCACAACCTCAAGCAGCACCAATACGTAAAAGGTCATGAAAATGAACAATGCCTACGGGCTTCTTATCTTCAACCACGAAAACAGCACCTATGTGATGATCATTAATAAAAGCCGTCGCAGCACCGACCAATGTATCTGGATCAATAATTTTAGGATTTCTGGTCATCACCTCATCAACATTACATTCCGAGAAATTAAAGTGAATGTTGCGGACAAGATCACCATCAGTCACAACCCCGATTAATTCACCCTTTTGATTCACAACACCAACGCAACCAAAATGTTTTTCAACCAAAATATTCATGGCCTCCGTCATAGCGGTGCCTTGCATGACCAAAGGAACGTTCTCACCCCAATGCATAATATCACGCGCATATTTAAGACTTGCACCAAGAGAGCCGCCAGGATGATAAATTTTAAAATCCGTTGCAGTAAAGCCCCGCATCTCTAAAAGAGCGACAGCTAGCGCATCTCCCATCGCCAATTGCATAATTGTTGAGGTTGTAGGAGCAAGCCCATGGGGACAAGCCTCTTCTATTTTGGGCAATAACAATACAATATCAGCTTGTCGTCCTAATGCAGAGTTCCCACCTGATGTCATGGCAATAAGTGGAATACGAAAACGCGCAGCATGGTTTATAACGCCATTTAATTCTAATGTTTCGCCTGACCATGACAAAGCAAGAATAACATCGTCAGATCCGATCATACCAAGATCACCATGATTGGCTTCTGCAGCATGTACAAAAAAAGCAGGCGTCCCTGTTGAAGCTAAGGTTGCAGCAATTTTCGTACCTATATGGCCACTTTTACCAAGGCCTGTAATCACTACATGACCTTTGGCGTTTCTAATAGCCTGAACAGCGGATATAAAAGAGGAAGAAAGATCCCCAAGAAGAGCCGCTTCAAGAGCTTCAATCCCCTGTTTTTCAATCGCAATAGTTTTAAGCGCAGATGCAACAGCACCCTGCAAAGCTGATATATAGGAAAGCTGTTTTGTCATAATCCGGCTTGATAAATGAAATTAAACAAGAGATCTATATTATTTTTCAACTTTAATAACTTTAAGTAAATTTTTCAATGAAGCAGAAACTTGCCTGTGCATATCAGAACGTGCTAATGAAAATGCTATGTTAGCTTCAATAAAGCCCGTTTTAGAACCACAATCAAAAGTGCGCCCCTCTGGCTGAAAACCAAAAAAGTCTTGCTCATTTGAAAGCCGAACCATCGCATCTGTCAGCTGAATCTCACGACCTGTTCCTCGGTCTTGATTAGAGAGAATATTAAAAATTTCTGGTTGTAAAATATAGCGTCCATTAATGTACAAATTTGACGGTGCTGTTCCTTGTATCGGTTTTTCTACCATTTTTGTGATTTCAAAACCGTTTGCAATCTGTTTTCCTTTTCCCACAATCCCATATTTATGCGCCTCTTTAGGAGAACACTCCTGAACGGCAATAATATTTCCTCCACCGATTTTTTCATAAAGACTAATCATCTCAGAAAGACATCCCTTTTTAGCTTGTATTAGCATATCTGGTAATAACAAAGCAAAAGGTTCGTCTCCCACTAATTCACGTGCACACCAAAGAGCATGCCCTAACCCTAAAGGCTGTTGTTGCCTCGTAAAAGAAGTTGTTCCAGGTAAAGGCTGTAAAGCATGTAAATGCTCGAGTTCTTCTTTTTTTCCACGTTCAGCAAGTACTGTATATAACTCAACTTGCTCATCAAAATAATCTTCAATGACAGATTTATTGCGGCCAGTAACAAAAATAAAATGCTCAATACCAGCCTCACGTGCCTCATCTACAACATATTGAATTACAGGCTTATCAACAACCGTCAGCATTTCTTTAGGAATTGTTTTTGTTGCAGGAAGAAAACGGGTACCAAGACCTGCTACAGGAAATACTGCTTTACAAATTTTACGCACTCTTACCCTCCTGATTAAATGCACAATTTTCTAACTTCATTTACCATATGATTAACTAATTGTTTTAATTGCTATTATAATAAACTAAAGAAAGAATACAAATCTAAGATAATGTATTAAATATATGCCTTAAAAATACATAATCTACTTCAGCATTTATTTGTTCACTTGAAAACATAACCGCTTAATCCAAATACAAAAATAAATTTATAGCATATAAAAATACTTGAACGTTTATGGAAATTGAAAAATGCAAAAGACAAGATCTACAACTTTTTCTTCTTCAAAACAATCTATAAATCAGAACATTATTATTATTGCTTCAGCTATTATTTTTTATGCTTTTTTAATGTTTTTTGCATCACTTTCACACGCTGATAGCGGTTTTCAAAACTGGATTAAGGAATTTAAAAAAACGGCTCTAGCCAACAATATTTCACCATCTACGTTTGATATGGCTTTTAAAAATATAAACGAAATTGATCCAGAAGTTTTAAAAAGAGCCGCATACCAACCAGAATTTGTCGATCCTTCATGGATCTATTTCGATAATCGTATCCATCATATTGCAATTATGGAAGGACGGCGCCAAGCTCTAAAATGGAAAAAGTGGCTTCCCCAAATTGAAAAACGTTTTGGTGTTAACCGCTATATCCTCCTTGCCATTTGGTCAATGGAAAGCAATTATGGAAAAGTTTTAGAAAATAAAAGTGTAATGCGTGATACCATTCGCTCACTTGCAACTCTAGCCTATGCTGATACAAAACGCGAAAAATATGCTCGTACACAACTAATTGCTGCCATGAAAATTCTACAAAGTGGTGAAATTGAACGTTCTCAACTTATGGGATCTTGGGCTGGTGCATTAGGACATACACAATTTATTCCAAGCAGTTATCTAGCCTATGCGGTGGATATGGATGGAAGTGGACGACGTGATATTTGGACCTCTATTCCAGATGCACTCGCTACTGCTGCTAATCTTCTCCACATGAATGGCTGGAAACCTAATCTTCCTTGGGGAGTAGAAGTCAAACTACCACATAAGAAAAATTTTTCTAATGATTGGCGCTCCTTTGAGCAATGGAAAAAGCTAGGCGTAAAACGCATAACTGGTCATCATTTTCCTTCATCATCTGAATTAGCAATATTAAAATATCCAGATGGACCAAATGGACCGATTTTCCTAGTAACGAAAAACTTTTTTGTCATTAAACGTTATAATAATGCAGATCGTTATGCCTTCGCCGTTGCCCTTTTAGCTAACCGTATTGCAGGACATCCAGGATTGGTTAAAGATTGGAATAGACCATTTCAACCTCTTAACCTCCAAGAACGCAAAGAACTGCAATATCGTTTAGCTGCACTTGGTTATTACACAGGAGAAGTTGACGGTAAAATCGGAACTACTTCTAAAAAAGCAATTAAAGCTTTTCAGCTACGCTACAGCTTAGAGGCGAATGGCTATCCATCCCCTGAAGTTCTTTTTCTTCTTCGAAAACAATAATCTGGAGTACGGTGTTTGTTCTATTTTCGCCCAATATACTGTATTTTCCTGCTTTGTTTTACTTCTACCCTTACTGTCATGCAGCAAAGCCCAAGCAAGGCACATAATTTCCTCGAATTGTTATTCAAACCCAAAAGACAAGAACAGCAACCACCGCACACTCTAGAACAAAAAGTGTACAGGTTACAAAAATCTACACACAAGCTAAAAGAAAAAAATGCAAAGCGCGTTCTTGTAATAGGAGATTTTACGGCTTCTTCTGTTGCTGATGCATTGAAGAAGTTTTTTAATAACAATACCATCATCATAAATAATACAATTCCTGACTCTGGATTGATCCGGACTGATTACTATTCTTGGGAAAACAACATTGCTGAACTTATTAATAATAACAGACCTAAAGCTATTATTATAATGATCGGTGCAAATGATAATCAACCAATCACAACAAACCAAGATATACTGAGCACGGATCAGCCAATATGGATGAATACCTACAAGCAAAAAATTTTCAAAATTACTGAAATCCTTCATAATTCTAGAATACCATGGATATGGGTGGGTCAACCTCCTTTTAAAAATAACAATTTAACACAAAAAATGCGCACCTTTAATAAGCTGTATAAAAATGCAACAGAAGCAGCAGAAGGGTCTTTTATTGATATTTGGGATGGTTTTATTGATGCTCAAGGTCAATTTTCTTTTTTAGGTTATAATACCAATGGAAAAACAGTAAGGCTTCGTACAAATGACGGTGTTAATTTTACTTTTGAAGGAAAGAAAAAACTTGCCTCTTACCTAGAACAAAAGTTAAAAACTATTTTAAATTTTCATTCATCATTCTATGAAAGTATAGATCTTAACAATAGTACTGCGCAATTTAAACAAGAACTAAATCATATTGAGCGTCAACCTCCAATGAGTCTCTACGACAGAGCGCAACAAAATACCCGTTTATTAGGTATAATAGATCCACACTCCATAAAAAAATCATGGCTCCCCCCAAATGGACACCAAATAGATCGAGCTGATAATTTTTCTTTCCATACTGTATGTAAAAATAGAGAGCTCAATTTAAATTAAGACGATACAATAAAAGTCTATTTTTCTATGATGATCCTGCATTGAGAACTTATTCAAATCTCACCTATAAAAAATACCATAACAGTATGGCACAAGCAGCCATACCGTTTATCTTATAATCACAATCCCCGCTTTTTAATCATTGCTTCTGGTGATGGCAATCGTCCTCGAAAAGCTTTATAAAGCTCCTCAGGATCGCGACTTCCCCCAGCAGAATAAATAAAACGCTTTAACCGATCAGCGAGTTCTGAATTAAAAACATCCCCTGTTTCTTCAAAAGCCTGAAAAGCATCTGCGTCAAGGACTTCCGACCACATATAAGAATAATAACCAGCAGCATAACTATCACCTGAAAATATATGCGTAAAATGTGAAGGACGATGACGCATGATAATTGTACTCGGCATTTGCAACTTTTCTAATTCCTGATCTTCAAATATTATTGGGTCAGTTACTTTTTCTCTTTGATGAAAAGCCATATCAATTAAAGCTGACGAGAGAAATTCAACCGCGGAAAAACCTGCGTTAAATGTTTGTACAGCCAAAAGCTTATCCATCAATGCTTGCGGCATAGGAAGCCCTGTTTTAACATGTATAGCATAAGATTTTAATACCTCTGGAACGGTTAACCAATGTTCGTAAAGTTGAGAAGGAAGTTCAACAAAATCATGCGAAACCGATGTTCCTGATACAGATGGCCATGTCACATCAGAAAGTAAACCATGTAATGCATGTCCAAATTCATGAAAAAGTGTACGTGCATCATCAAGGGATAAAAGAGCAGCCTCCCCTTTGGGTGGCTTAGCAAAATTACAAATATTGTAGATAATAGGCTTTTGGCCACCACCCAATTTGTATTGCGACTGCAATCTGCTCATCCATGCACCAGATCTCTTTGATGAACGTGCAAAATAATCACCAATAAAATACCCAAGCAAGCTTCCATCAGATTTTCTTACTTCCCACAAGCGTGCATCAGGATGCCAAAGTACAACAGCCTTTTTTTCTTCAAATGCAATCCCAAAGAGCTTTTCTGCCACGGAAAAAGCAGCCTCAATCACGCGATCAAGCTGAAAGTAATATTTAATTTCTGATTCATCGAAAGAAAACTTTTCGGTGCGCAACTTTTCAGTATAATAGCGCCAATCCCAAGCTGCTAAAGATTCATTGCTTCCCTGATTTTTTGCAAAATTTTGTAATTCAATCTGTTCGCTAGCGGCCTTAGTTTTTGCTCGTTCCCATACAGGCATAAGCAAATCCATAACTGCATCCACACTTTTCGCCATAGTATTATTATCAAGCTTTAAATCTGCAAAAGATTTATACCCTAGCAATTTAGCCTGCTCATCTCGAAGCTTAATAATTTCTACAATAATCGCTCGATTATCATTATCGTTATTATTTTCACCGCGTTTAACCCAAGCTTGGAATGCTATTTCGCGTAAATCGCGACGATGAGAAAATTTCAAAAATGGTTCCACAATTGAGCGTGCCAATGTTAATGCATACGTTTTTTCATTTCCTCTTTCACGAGCAATTTCATTCATTGAAGCAATAAGATCATCAGGTAAACCAGATAAATCCTTTTTCTCTAAAAATAAAATCCACTCAGCTTCATCCTTAAGAACATGTTGACCAAAAGTAGCACTTAGAAAGGCGAGCTTTTCATTAATTTCAGCAAGTCGTTTTTTACCTTTTTCATCAAGTTTTGCACCACTATAAATGAACTTTTTCCACCACACTTTAAGAACATGTGTCGTTTCACTGTCATACACATTTTGCTGCGACTGTTTATAGAGCACTTCTATTTTCTCAAATATCCGTGCATCCATCATAATTTTTGAAGAATAGCGAGAAAGTTTTACAACAAACTCTTGTTCTAACCGCTGAATCAATGAGTTACTATAAGCACCTGAACGCAAGAAAAATATTGAACATACGCGATCTAGAGCTTTGCCAGCAAGCTCAAAAGGCTGCAAAAAATTCTCAAGTGTTGGCGGCTCTTGTACCATTGCAATTGCCTCTATTTCTTCTTCTGCTTCCTGAAGAGCTTGTTCAAAAGCGGGCTGAAAATCATCATCACTTATTAAAGAAAAATCAGGAAGTCTTGAAAATCCTTTCCAGTCTAGCACTGCGTCTTTTGTCATAATACTAAGTCTCTCCATTAATAAAGTTTAAGGTGTAACAATGATCTTAACGGTAAACATTGATAATAATGCAAATTATCTAATAGCTTTAAAATAGTCTTTTAGATCTATATATTGATATCAGAAATGTTAAAGATGACTTTACCATGAAAGAGATAAATGAAAATCCCCATCCTTCTTAATGCATGAAATTGTTTATAGTTTGTGATTTATACTTGACTTTATTTAAATATTAACTTGAAAACATAGGTGGGAGGGATCGTGTAAGCCTTCTATAGTTTTTGGTTGATCTCATCCATATATCTGGATTTATAATTCTCCAACCCTCCGGAAGGTGCCTTATCATGACTGAAATCAAAACAGCCTTCGACTGCAAAAATTTTTCTCCTGAGGTTCTCGCTGAAGAATTAAAAAATCGGCATTTTGCCGATTCAATTGATATTATTAATGATCTCGATATTATGGAACGCGTAACTGTTCTTAGTCTTCTGCCTCTTGATTATGCTATTGAACTTTTTGATAAACCAGAGCTTGAACAACCTGCAGCTATTCTTGAACTTTTGCCTGTGAATCGCTCTGTTGAAATTCTTGACGGTATGTCCGCAGATGCTGCTGCAGATGTCTTTCAAGAGATGGATAAAGAAACCAGAACACGGCTTTATGCTTTGCTCAAGCCATTAACTCGAGCTGAGTTAAAAAAACTCACCAGTTACCCTGATCACACAGCAGGTGCATTAATGACAACGGAGTTTATAGCAGTTCCAGCAAACTGGACTGTAAAAAAAACTCTAAATCACATTCGTGCCGTAGAGCGAACACGTGAAACAGTCTATACAAGCTACGTTATTGATCCCAAAAAGGGAACTCTTCTCAAGGCTGTTTCACTTCGCAACCTTATTCTTGCCCAATCTGATGAAGAAATTCTCAACGTTCCCACGCGTGATACACCCATTACAATATCTCCCTTCACAGATCATGAAGATATTGCCCGTCTTTTCCAACGTCATGATCTTCTTTCTGTTCCAGTTGTTGATGAAAACAACCATGTCATTGGGATCGTAACCGTCGATGATGTACTTGATGCTATGGTCGATGAAATGAGTGAAGATGCCTATAAATTTGGGGGAATGGAAGCTCTTAGTAAACCATATATGCAGATCAATTTTCTTGAAATGATGAAAAAACGCGGAGGCTGGCTAGCCTTACTTTTTATCGGTGAAATGTTAACAGCCAGCGCTATGCAGTATTTCGAAACAGAGCTTGAAAAGGCTATTATCCTGACACTATTTATCCCTCTCATTATGAGCTCAGGAGGAAACTCTGGCTCACAGGCAACATCCCTTATTATCCGTGCATTAGCTTTGCGCGAGCTCACACTTAAAGATTGGTGGAAAGTTATCATTCGTGAAATTCCAACAGGGCTATCTCTTGGCCTTTTACTTGGAATGATTGGTGTTATACGTATTTTTGCCTGGCAACAGTTGGGTATCTATAACTATGGTGAACATTGGATTGCTATTTCTATGACCGTAGGCACAACTTTGGTAGGAATTGTCACATTCGGTTCTTTATCCGGCTCAATGCTTCCTTTTGTCCTTAAAGTTTTGAAATTTGATCCAGCAAGTGCCTCTGCCCCCTTTGTGGCAACCTTGGTAGATGTCATGGGCATTGTGATTTATTTTTCTGTAGCTTCTCTTATCTTATCTGGAACCTTACTGTAACAAATGAAAAAAAATGCACCTTCTACAACCTGAGATACTTTCTATTAAAAGAGAAAAAGTTGCATTATTTGTTTTCTATATGTACAGTACCAATATTGTCAAACTTTTTGAAAACCTCACTTAATTAAATTCAATAAAACACTACAAACCTTGAGGACATTTTTTCATAAAAATATTTACTCCTCTTCCAAAATTACGAAAAACGTGTAAAAGGTTTTTGAGTAGGTAAAGAAGAGATTAAAGCGCTCTATCTTAATTAGAAAGAAAAGAAGAAAATTTATGCAATTGCGTAACATTGCCATCATTGCCCATGTTGATCATGGGAAAACAACGCTCGTAGACGGACTTCTCAAACAATCAGGAAATTTCCGTGATAACCAACGTACCAGTGAGCGTATGATGGATTCGAATGATATAGAAAAAGAACGCGGAATTACAATCCTAGCAAAAGTGACATCCGTTGTTTGGAAAGATACCCGAATTAACATTGTTGATACACCAGGCCATGCTGATTTTGGTGGAGAAGTTGAACGTATTTTGAATATGGTAGACGGAGCAATTGTGCTTGTAGATGCCGCTGAAGGTCCAATGCCTCAAACAAAATTTGTTGTTGGTAAAGCACTAAAAGTAGGATTACGCCCTATTGTTGTCGTTAATAAAATTGATCGACCGGATGCACGCGCTAATGAAGTTATCAATGAAGTTTTTGATCTTTTTGCTGCTCTCGATGCCACTGATGAACAACTTGACTTTCCTATTCTTTATGGATCAGGTCGCGATGGATGGATGGCTGAAACCCCTGAAGGATCAAAGGATCAAGGATTAAGTCCTTTATTTGATCTTGTAACTCGCCATGTTTCTTCTCCTATCGTAGCGGAAGGCCCATTCCGTATGATCGGAACTATCCTTGAGGCAGATCCATTTTTGGGGCGAATTATTACAGGTCGCATTCATTCAGGCTCTATAAAACCAAACCAAAATATCAAGGTTCTTGGACAAGATGGAAAACTTTTAGAGACTGGGCGCATTTCAAAAATTTTAGCATTTCGTGGGCTAGAGCGGCAACCAATTGAAGAAAGCGCTGCTGGCGATATTGTAGCAATTGCGGGTCTACAAAAGGGTACTGTTGCTAATACTTTTTGTGACCTTGCCGTCAATGAACCACTGACTGCTCAACCAATTGATCCCCCCACTGTTACAATGAGCTTTCTTGTTAATGATAGCCCCCTTGCTGGGACTGAAGGAGATAAAGTAACAAGTCGTGTTATTCGTGACCGTTTGTTGAAAGAAGCAGAAGGTAATGTAGCTCTTAAAATTGAAGAATCGGCTGATAAAGACTCTTTCTATGTTTCCGGAAGAGGAGAATTGCAACTTGCAGTTCTTATTGAGAATATGCGCCGTGAAGGATTTGAGCTTAGTGTTTCGCGCCCACGTGTTGTTATGCAAAGCGGTGAAAATGGGATAACCCTTGAACCGATTGAGGAAGTTGTAATCGACGTTGATGAAGAATATTCTGGAACTGTCGTTCAAAAGATGTCTGAACGTAAAGGAGAAATGGTTGAACTACGCCCCTCAGGCAGCAATCGTATACGCCTTGTTTTTTATGCGCCAACCCGAGGGCTTATTGGCTACCAATCCGAACTTTTAACTGATACACGCGGCACAGCAATTATGAATCGCCTTTTTCATGCTTATGAGCCTTATAAAGGAGATATTAGCGGTCGTGTTAATGGTGTGATGATTTCAAATGATAACGGTGAGTCTGTCGCTTATGCTCTTTTTAATCTTGAAGATCGTGGACCTATGATTATTGATGCTGGCGTTAAAGTTTATCAAGGCATGATTGTTGGTATACACTCACGCGATAACGATTTGGAGGTGAATGTTTTAAAAGGGAAAAAGCTAACCAATATGCGCGCTTCCGGAAAAGATGAAGCTGTAAAATTAACTCCTCCTATCAAAATGACATTAGAACGTGCTTTATCATGGATACAAGATGATGAACTTGTAGAGGTAACTCCCCAAAGCATTCGTCTACGTAAACTCTATTTAGACCCCAATGAACGCAAGCGCTTTGAAAAAACACGCTCATCAATTTCAACCTGACTTCATAACTCCGTCGGTAAAGTCTTCCATGCTATCAGGCTGTATCATACCCTTGAAAGGATATTTGTATGAATATTAAGGAAATACCTATTGGAAAAAATCCCCCAGAAGATATCAATGTTGTTGTTGAAGTTTCTCTTGATAGTCAACCAATAAAATATGAGATGGATAAGAAATCTGGCGCGTTGTTTGTTGATCGCTTTCTTTATACATCGATGGCTTACCCTGGAAATTACGGCTTTGTACCACATACTCTTTCAGAAGATGGAGATCCGATCGATGTTCTTATCTGCAATACCCGTCCATTAATTCCTGGTTGTGTTATCAATGTTTGTCCAATCGGTGCCCTAATTATGGAAGATGATGGTGGTAAAGATGAAAAAATTATCGCTATCCCTACTCCCAAATTAACACAAAAATATATCAACATTCATGATTATACAGATCTTCCCGAAAGCACACTCAAGAAAATTGAGCATTTCTTTGAACATTATAAAGATCTTGAACCAGGGAAATGGGCTAAAATTAAAGGTTGGCGCGATAAAGATTTTGCATATGAATTAATCAAACAAGCTATTGAGCGTAATAAATAAAAGAATATAATTATCCTAATAACTAAATGAGGCCTGTTTTTTAGCAGGCTTTTGTTTTTGATTTACTTTTTTGCACAGAGTTACAATCCTCTCCTAAAGATTGTAATGTATTTTTTATCTTGTCTAAATATCCTGAAAAATGAAGTTGCTTGTGGCGGGATGTCGCTCCACTTTTTAGAAAAATGCAAGAAGAAGGAATCTTCCATTGCTTTGCTAGAAACTTAATTAATGCTTTATTTGCCTTTCCATCTTCAGGAACAGCGCGAAGTCGTATAACCAAATGCTTCTTTCCATCATCCCTACATTCAACTCCTATTATTTTATCAAGTGAGGCCTTTGGAATTAGATACACAAATAGAATCAAGCCATTAGTGTTAACTTGATAAAACATATCTATTTTCCTAATGCAACATCTCAAAAATACATACCATAATAAACACGCCACATAAAGGTATGAATAAAATAAATAGCTATAAACACTACAATAGGCGAAATATCAATCATTCCAAGATTTGGTAAAAACCGCCGGATACGCCCCAGAATTGGCTCAGTAGCTCGATAGAGAAAATTTCCTATCAAAAAAACAAAGCGATTACGCATATTCACAATATTAAATGCACAAAGCCAAGAAAAGACCGCACTCGCAACTAAAATATAAACATAAATATCCAAAATCCGATCTATCACCTGAAGCAATGCATAAATCATTTTTTATTCCTCTTTCAATCAACGGAATAGAAACCTTATTAAAAAAATGCTTCCTGAATGGGGAATTGATACTCACACACTAACATTCCTTTTTTCATAAAATAGAAAATCAAACATTTTAGTTCTTTTCCTATATTATAATCAGGCGACCACTTCCAATAGATAAATATCAGAATGAAAACAGTTCATCAAAGCAGAAGCAACAATAAACAACTTTAGAAATCTTTAAAAGTTCTTAACATCCTCCGCTCAACAATCTTGCTTCTCTTAATTTGTAAGCTCACTTCCCCAAATTGCTTTTTCAAAAAAACTAAAACGATCTAAAAGACCGTTTTAGCTTATCTTCAAAATTATTTTTGCAACGCAGTTAAACGGTTAAGTGCATTACTAAAACCATTCAACTGGACAAATAAGTCATTAAAAGCAGGTTCGTCTTGAGCAGCAATTGTCATAGATAGCTTCAGTTTTTTTCCAGCACGTAAAGCCGCTACAAAACTTTTGTCAAAAGCTACAGGAACCGCACAACCAGATGGGAAACATGTCCGAATACCAGTCTCTAGAACAGCCTTTCCTTCATCGACTTGTAAATGAACAGGTTTGGAAACCAGCATACCAAAAGGCACCGTCAAACTTCCAGATAGATTGCCATCATTATTGAGAATAACGGTCATAGCTACAACAACACGATTCTGATCATTCACTTCTTGACGGTGCATAAAACAAACTTTTTTTCCGTCCTGTATACCACAGTTAATACTCCACAAACCATAGGTCTCTACCAAAGAAGAAGCACCATTTGGTAATGTAGCTGTTGCAGATTTCGTTGCTGCAGGCTTAGTTGCTGGAGACTTTGAATCTACCGCAAATGCTACAGAAGAAATACTCAAAAAAATAGAAATTATACATAACTTAAATAATTTTTTCATTTTATATTCCAATTCTTTCAATAAAATAGAATTACTTTTATTATTCTCTTAATCACACAATGCTAAAGAATCTTATAAAAATAGCTTTCGACGATTATATAGCTTTTATATAACTCTTATAAGTCTTTAAGGCTACCTCGAAATTCGTTAACAACTTTCATATAAACTTGCTTTTTAAAAGAAATAATGATCGAGGGTAAGATTTCTAAATCAGTCCACTTCCATTGATCGAATTCTGCTGTATTACCATCTGGTGGTGGATTGATAGAAATTTCAGAAATCTCTCCCGTAAACTGAAAAGCAAACCATTTTTGCATTTGCCCGCGGTATTTATTGTTTAACACGTATCCAACAAGTTCTTGTGGAAAATCATAATGAAACCAATCTTTTGCTTCTTTAATCAATTTCACAGATCGGATACCAGTTTCTTCATAAAGTTCGCGCCGTGCTGCATCTAATGGCTTTTCATCTTCATCAATTCCCCCTTGAGGGAGCTGCCAACGATCAGACATCCTAGAGCCTACATGGGCACACGTTCTTAAACGGCGCCCAACCCAAACCTTACCTTCACAATTAAATACAAGGATTCCAACACTTTTTCGATAAGGAAGATTTTTAAGATTAATAATTTTATCCATTCAATTATCTTTCAAAAGCATAATCTGTGCAAGTCCCTCCTTATTTTAGCACATTTTTATTAGGATCTGGTGGGAATGCTGCATTCGCCATTTCACCTCGTAAAAGTTTATAAGCCTCATTTAACTGAAGATCATCCTTAGGATCCTGTGGAACAAAAGCTGCTGAACCAGATCCTTTATTATTTTCTCTTTTCCCTTTAATATGTCCTTTTAACTCAGATTCACCAAGCCTTACATCATAACCCTTATACTTTTCAGGCAATGGTTGCTCTACAGTAATATCTGGTGTAATCCCAGTTCCTTGAATTGAGGTTCCCGATGGCGTGTAGTAAAGTGCTGTTGTTAAGCGTAAAGCACCATTTTCACCCAAAGGAATAATGGTTTGAACAGATCCTTTCCCAAAAGATTGTGTCCCTAAAATTGTAGCACGACCATGATCCTGCAACGCGCCTGCAACAATCTCAGAAGCACTTGCCGAACCACCATTAATGAGCACAATGAGAGGCTTTCCGTTGATAATATCGCCTGGTTTAGCATCAAATCTCATCACATCGTTCTTTTTGCGACCGCGAGTTGATACAATTTCACCTTTATCAAGGAAAGCACTTGAAACACTCACTGCCTGATCCAAGAGACCACCAGGATTAAGCCGCAGATCAAGTACATATCCTTTTAGCTTATCTTGAGGAATTTTAGATTTAATATTTTCAATTGCAGCTTGAAGATTATCAAAAGTTTGCTCAGAAAACTGAATAAGTCTCAAATATCCAATATCGCCTTCGACACGATACTTAACCGCCTTCACCTTAATGATATCACGAACGACTTTAATTTCAATCGGCTTATCAACACCAGAACGAATAATTGTCAATGTAATTGATGTTCCAACAGCTCCTCGCATTTTATTAACAGCTTCATTTAAGGTTTGACCATTCGTCTGAACACCATCAATTTTTGAAATGAGATCCCCTGCTAAAATCCCTGCTTTTGAAGCAGGTGTATCATCCATTGGAGAAACAACTTTAATTAAATTTTTCTCCATAGTTACTTCAATACCAAGGCCTCCAAATTCTCCTTTAGTAGAATCACGCATATCCTTAGCTTCTTGAGCATTCATATAAGATGAATGTGGATCAAGCGATGTGAGCATACCATTGATAGCATTTTCAATCAGCTTTTTATCATCTGGAACCGTCACGTACTGCGCACGTACACGCTCAAAAACATCGCCAAATATGGACAGCTGCCTATAGATATCGCCTTCATTATTCGCAGCAACAGACTGCACCATAACCATTGAACTGGCGCCGAGCAATACCCCAGCGACCAAAAGAATAACTTTACGAATCATTTTGGTTCCTTCTCGATTTTCCTGTCTGCCACCAAGGAGTTGGATTTACAGATTTTCCCTTTTTCCTAAACTCAATGTAAAGTATTGGAGCGCTTTTGCCTATATCCAATGCAACACTGTTTTCAATAAATTGCATTCCCATCATACCAAGAGGCTCACCTGAAAGAACGAATTGACCTTGAGTTACACTAATCTTAGACATCCCTATAAGAATGATATGATAGCCATTTCCAACATTAAGAATAATTAACTGTCCGTAAGAACGAAATGATCCAGCAAAAGCAACAAAAGCATCAGCAGGTGCTATAACAACAGCTTCTGATTCTGTTTCAATCATTTCACCAAAGCGTGTAATATGCGAATGATTGCCAACATGTCTAATTTTTTTCCCAGAAACTGGGAAAAGTAAAGAACCTTTTCTACTTTCGAAATTGCGTTTATCTAACAATTGTAATTTTTTTCGTACCTGTACTAATGTACTAGAGCTGAGCTGTGACTGACGATCAAGTTCTAAAATCAATTCTTCTAAGGAATGAGCTTTTTTAGCAAGAGCAATATTTTTTTGTCGCTGCGCTATAAGTTCTTCTTCTGATGTTTTTTGTAATTTGGCTTTTTGGGTTAATAAAAGTTCCAAATGTTTTCTCTGCTCCGCTTGATTTTGCATTTTAATTTTTAGAGCTGAATATTCTGTTACAATTGAGTCTTTTAAGTTGGTTAATTCTTTAAGGTTTTCTGTCAAAACCCGTGTTTTCTCCTGCATCTTAAAAGTAATGTCTCCTAATAAAACAGAACTACGTACAGAAGCTAACACATCCTCAGGTCGTACCATAAGAGCAGGAGGTGGATTTAATCCAATACGTTCTAAAATGGCAAGAATTTCTACAAATCTCGCTCGACGATTTTTTAAATTCTGGCGAATTTGTGTCTGTTTCTTTATCATTTTTTCAAGTTTTTCTTCTTTCTCAGCAATTTCATTCGCTATGATACGTTCAGCTTTAGCAACTTTTATTAACGCATCGGTTAAAACATATTGATCTTTTTTTAAACGTTCAACTTGATTAGTGAGAAAAGCAACACGCTCACGCGAAACAGAAATATTTTGGCGAATTTCTACCAGCGCTTTATGTGTTTCTACACTCTCCGCTGTGTCTTCAGCATAAGACGCAGATGATAAAAGCCCCATGCTCAATAGCAGTAGTACGATGACAAGCACCACGTATTCCCCATATAAACATCGCATCTTTTTATGAAGAAGCTTCTTCATCGTCCAACCATTAAGCATAATCACATAAACTAGAGATTCCTTAAATGATGTCACCTAAAACAATATTAATAGTGCATAAATAAGCAGTAAAAATTGCACAAAAATGTTAAACACGATGATAAGGATGATTATTTACAATAGTTACAGCTCGGTAAAGCTGTTCTGTAAGCAATATACGCGCAATTTGGTGCGGCCACGTCATAAAACCAAAAGACAAAAGAAAATCAGCACGACTTCTTATCTGTTCATTATGCCCATCAGCTCCACCTAACGCAATTATTACATCACGAACACATTCATCACGATAAAATATCAACTTTTCAGTAAAAGCAGATGATGAAATAGATTTTCCACGTTCATCCAACACAATTAATCGACACTTTTCAGGCAAAAATTCAATAAGTTTCCTCCCTTCTTCTTCCATACGCTGACATGCTGTTTGAGCACGGCTTTCTGGTATTTCCTGTAGTGTTTTAAAATGGAAACCAACAGCTCCAGAACTTTTAGAAAAACGATCTAAATAATGGTTAACCAATTCGCGCTCAGCTCCTGTCTTCATGCGACCAACAGCAAAAATAGAAATTTGCATGTCAATGATCTCCGAAAAGAACCGACTGTGTATTGTTTAAACCCGGAGTGAGCCAGATTTTTTCTAAATTATAAAAGAGACGAATTTCTGGACGAAAAAGATGAACGATAATATCGCCTGTATCAATCAATACCCAATCACCCTCAGAAAGTCCTTCTATACGTGCTCGACCACATCCATTATTTTTCCAAGTAGACAATAGATAAGCAGCAATAGCAGAGATATGGCGCTGTGAATGCGCCGAAGCTATGACCACGTAATCAGCTAAAGACGACTTACCCTGAATATCAATGGAAACAATATCTTCCGCTTTTGTATCCTCTAAGCTCTTTAAAATAATTTCCAACCTTTCAGCTATCGAAAAGATTTTTTTTTCTGCTGAAAGTGCAATATTATGAGGTCGTTTTTGTGGGGAGTTTTCCAGACCAATATCCTTTCTTGTTATTTGAAATGTAGAAAAAACTTTTTCGAAGAAAGAAGCAAAATCTTATAAAATATTCAAGAAAAATTATTCTCTTTTAAGCGAAGATTTGTTGAAGATTGAAAAGACAAAGGTTCATGCAAATAAGTCCAAACTGGTGGTTTTATAAAAGGTAATCGTATACTTTCTTTTTCATTCAAACGAAAGCGGCGATAAATGGATGCCATAGGAGAAGAGAGCGCTGGTATCCCTACCAAAGGTCGATCGACAACCGCAATAGGAAGCATCGATACAATATCATGCCACCGACACCAATGATGAATTGTTGCAAGACTGTCCGCCCCCATAACCCATACAAAACGCACTCCACTGTAACGGGAAAGAATATAAGAGATTGTATCGACTGATGTTGTACTGCCTATGGTCTGCTCAAAACCGGTTACGCGAATCTTTGGATGATCAATAAGTTCAAAACTTAATCTCATTCTTTCATCTAAAGATGGTAAATGTATCCAATCTTTTAAAGGATTCCCAGGAGTTACCATCCACCATAACTGATCAAGATATAAACGCCGGATTGCAACTTTTGCAACCATAAGGTGCCCCAGATGCGGCGGATTAAAAGATCCACCGAAGAGACCCACGACACTAGATCTTTCAACATGCGGCATGCGGCTCTTCCACATCCACGGGAAACCTGTCTTTTTCAAGGTCTGACCTGCCCATTTCCTCTAATATGATACTGAAATGATGTCAACTGCTCAACACCTATAGGGCCGCGCGCATGCATTTTTCCTGTTGCGATACCCATTTCTGCTCCAAAACCAAATTCACCTCCATCAGCAAATTGTGTAGACGCATTATGAAGTAAAATAGCCGAATCTAAACGATTAAAAAATATCTTCACCACTTTCATATCCTCAGCGATAATCGATTCAGTATGTCCAGATGAATAACGTTCAATATGCGCAATGGCTCCCTCAATACCATCAACTGTTTTTACCGAAAGAATTGCATCAAGATATTCACATGCCCAATCTTCTTCAGATGCTAATTTAATATTTGGCATAAGAAAAAAGATATCTTCTGTTCCACGAATTTCACACCCATTTTCCTGCAAAGCAATCAAAACAGGAATAAACTTTTTTAATGCCTGACGGTCAATTAAAACTGTCTCAACGGCACCGCACACACCTGTCCGCCGTAATTTTGCATTCAAAACAATATCCCGCGCCATACCTAAATCTGCTGAGCAATCAATATAAATATGGCACAACCCCTCTAAATGTGCAAAAGTAGGAACACGTGCATCAGACTGAACACGTGCAACAAGGTTTTTCCCCCCACGGGGGATGATAACATCAATCGTACCATCCAACCCCTTAAGCATTTCTCCAACAGCACCCCGATCTGTCGTTTCAACCATTTGAATAGCATCTTTAGGAAAACCAACCTTCTCCAACCCTGTTACTAACGCTGAATGAAGCGCATGTGCAGAGTAAAAACTATCTGAACCACCACGTAAAATTGCGGCATTTCCAGCTTTTAAACATAAAGCACTTGCATCAATTGTAACATTTGGTCGGCTTTCATAAATGATCCCAATTACCCCAAGAGGTGTACGAACACGACTGATATGAAGTCCGTTAGGACGCGTCCATTCGCTCATTACCTGCCCAACAGGATCAGGTAAGTCAGAAATTTGGCGAACACTATCAATGATTGCACACAAACGTACTTCATCCAACTTGAGTCGATCGATCATCGCTGCTTTCAAATTATTTTGAACAGCCTTTTCTAAATCCTGACGATTAGCCTCTAAAATTTTAGAGGACTGATCCTCTAGACTCAAAGCTATCATTTTCAGTGCTTCGTTCTTTTGTTCAGAAGAAACTACAGCAAGTTCTGAAGCGGCATGACGTGCTTTCCTCCCCATGTTCTTCATCTGTTCTTCTAAAGTCATATAATCATTAACTCCGCTAAATAATAATAAGATAAAATAACTTCTTAAGAAACATCCGTTAGACAGTGAAAAACCATATCATTACGGTGCACCATAGCAGAACGTGCTTCATACCCAAGGATAGGTTCAATTTCTTCACTTTTACGCCCCATAATGCGCACAGCTTCATCTTTACCATAACTTACAAGTCCACGAGCAATTTCGATCCCATTTTCATCAACAATTGCAACCGTATCTCCACGATGAAATACTCCATCAACAGCTATAACTCCTGCAGCTAATAATGATTTTCCAGCTTTAAGAGCCTTAACAGCTCCTTGATCAATCGTTAAAATACCAGATGGATCTAAATGACCGGAAATCCAAACTTTCCAAGCATTAACAGGCTTTTCACTAGCAGCAAAAAAACTCCTGCGCTCCCCTCTATCAAGTGCAGCAAGGGGGTTCATACGCTTGCCTGAGGTAATAACCATAGCTGTTCCAGCTGAATTCGCAATTTTTCCAGCATCAAGCTTGGTCTTCATTCCTCCTCGAGAAAACTCTGAAGAAGCAACATCTGCCATTTTTTCAATATCATTTGTGATTGATACAATAAAGGGTATAAACTCAGCTGTTGGATCACGATGAGGAGACTTCGTATAAAGACCATCAACATCTGATAACAGTATCAAAAGATCTGCTCCCATCATCGTTGCCACACGCGCTGCTAAACGATCATTATCACCATAACGAATTTCACTTGTCGCAACAGTATCATTTTCATTAATAACCGGCACTGCTCCAAAACGTAAAAGGACATTAATCGTAGCACGTGCATTGAGATAACGCCGTCGCTCTTCCGTATCAAATAGAGTAAGCAAAATCTGACCAGTTTTTAGTCCATATTTGGATAATGCATCGCCATATGTTTTCGCTAACTCAACTTGTCCTAAAGCAGCACACGCCTGACTCTCTTCCAATTTCAAAGAACCCTTAGGAAGTTGTAACAATGTTCTCCCTAAAGCAATTGCTCCAGAAGACACCAATAAAACTTCAACACCACTTTGATGCAACTCAGCAATATCATCGACCAAACTATTAAGCCATTCGGTTCGCAAACCTGTCTGAGGATCAACCAAAAGTGTGGATCCAACTTTTATAACAATGCGTTTATAATGTACAAGTTTTTGCAATCCAACCATCATCTTACTCAATCCTGTTATTCATCGATATCCCCTTTGCATGCTATTTCAATAATGTGCGCACCAGCACGCAGCACATTTTCTAAACCTTCGCGATTGACAGCAGAAAACATCATAACAGATTTACCAGTTACTTTTTTCAATACCTCTTGTTTAGCCTTACACTCTTCAACAGTAAGAGTATCTACTTGACTTAAAGCGACAATTTCAATCTTTTCACTTAGATTATGTCCATATGCATTAAGTTCATTACGAACAATTCGATATGCATTTGCCACATCTTTTTCTTGAGCAGAAATTAAATGAAATAAAACACGGCAACGCTCGGCATGTCCTAAAAAACGATCTCCAATCCCCACGCCTTCATGTGCACCTTCAATTAAGCCAGGAATATCGGCAAGAACAAACTCATGGGAATCAATGCGTGCAACTCCAAGATGAGGATGCAAAGTCGTAAAAGGATAATCTGCAATTTTGGGTTTTGCAGCTGTTACTGATGCTAAAAAGGTTGACTTTCCAGCATTCGGTAAACCAATAATTCCTCCATCAGCAATTAACTTCAAGCGCAGCCACAGCGTACGCTCTTCCCCAGCTAAACCCGGATTTGTACGGCGAGGTGCTCGATTTGTAGATGTCGTAAAGTGAAGATTTCCAAAACCTCCATTACCTCCTTTGGCAAGGCGATAACGTTGCCCAACCTCCGTCAAATCACAGATTAACGTTCTATTATCTTCTTCAAAAATCTGTGTCCCAACCGGCACTTTAAGGATGATATCAGCACCCTTTTCACCCGTCATATTACGCCCCTTACCGTTCTCTCCTGCTTTTGCTCTAAAATGCTGCTGGTAGCGATAATCAATCAGTGTATTAAGTCCATCAACAACGAGTGCCCAAACATCACCACCACGTCCTCCATTACCTCCATCTGGACCCCCAAATTCAAGGAATTTTTCACGACGAAATGATACTGCTCCCGCCCCTCCATTGCCAGAACGAATATAAACTTTAGCTTGATCAAGAAATTTCATGGAAACACCCGCTGAGGAATCAATTCCTTACCTCTATAGGCAACTTATTCATTTTACCAGTTTTTCATCATCTACAAAAGAAAAACTGTAAATGATATCACTCATAATTGCTTAGAAATATCTGCATGTTTAAGTGTATAAGTAAACGAAAGCCTTTTTAAAAGAAGAAACTATTTATTTATTGGATTTTGTTTTACCCTTAAACTTAAGAGCTAAAAGATAAAGCTCAACTGATTCTGTTCGACTTGCAGGTGGCTTAACATGGTAAACTGTTGCAAAATGCTGTTTCAATGTAGTGAGAAGAGCGTTCTGTGTACCTCCTTGAAAAGTTTTTGTTAAAAAATGTCCTCCAGGCTTGAGAACAGAAAGAGCAAAATCAGCGGCAACTTCACATAAATATGTTGTCTTTAAATGATCTGTCTGACGGTGACCTGTTGTCGGTGCAGCCATGTCAGAAAGAATTACATCTGGCTTTTTCCCTAAAGCATCAATTAATTTCTGCGGTGCCTCTGCACACAAAAAATCCATTTTTAACACTTCAACTCCAGGCAACGGATCAACATGCAAATAATCAATCCCAACCACATTAGGCTTTTGACTGCTTACCCCTACTATACGTGCAGCCACTTGACACCACCCTCCAGGTGCAGCTCCAAGATCAATAACTTTCTGTCCTTTTTTGAGAAATTTATAACGCTCATTAATTTCGATCAGTTTATAAGCAGAACGCGAACGATAACCATCCACTTTTGACTGATGGACATAGGGATCATTTAGATGCCTCTCTAACCACCGACGCGATGATGCTTTAATGCTCCCTGCTTTTTTCTTTACACGCTGGTATAATTCATTCGATCCTGAACCGCCATATCCACCAGTTAACACTTTTGTTGTTTTTTTCATAGTTATTATTCTTCTCTCCGTATTCTGACAGCTGCTAGCGCTTAAAGCTTCTCCCCTTGCTATAATAATAGAGCAAATTTATCAGCTTCATCCACTTTTATCTCAACCCAAAACTAGGAGCTCTTAACCGTTGGCTGGATTACGTCTTAAGTAACTTTTTACACCATATAGCCAGCTCAAGATAAATCTACTTTCTCTTGCTCTGTACTAAAAAATGATTACTCGTTTTTATATCCCATCATAATAACCCTTTCGTTATGAAAGTAATGATAGCAACCTTTATTCAATATATCACCAAAAGATGCGAATATCCAATTTATAATCTAGAAAAATATTTCAGATCATTACTGTTCTGAATCAGAATATAAATTATCTAAAAATAAATACGTCTTGTGATATCTCTACTCAACTTTTTACCAAAACAAAATTATAATAACCCGCTTATATAGAATAGATAAAACTATAAATTGATAGAATATTTGATATTACAAAATAGTAGTTTTGCTAAAATTTCCTATACACCTTATCGTTGTAAAGATTGAACTGCTGCGCTAAGCCCTTTAAGTGGTACAGTAAAAGACAATAATTTTCCGCCTTTAACTTTATAGGCAATACGTATACTTTTATTCTGCTCTATTTGTTCCCTTAAAATCGATCCCATAGATAATTGTGCTAAACAAACCTTCTGATTACACTGTGTATAACGAATGAGAATAGGTTTTTTAACACCATCTATAAACATTTTAATAGGTACACTTTTATCAACTTTTGGCAACGTCCGAAAAAGCATCACAGCTTGACCACTTTTCGTAGAAACAAGAGACCAACTAAAAATAGTATGATCCTCTTGGTCATGAATCGCTTGTGTAACATTACATATACCCTGATGAAGCGATTTTTTTTCATCGCAAATCAAGGTCCAATTATAAAATTGAGTAATAATTCGACGCGTTTCACCAGGAGCTCCTCTAGGAACAGATAACCGTGGTGGATGCACCGTATAAATACTGTTCTTTGTATCAGCAAAGCTTCCATTTTCGCATAATAAGACAAAAATAAATAGAACTTTTGCTAAAATATTTTTATTTTTTATAATTTTACTAATTTTTTTTGTTGTCATTTTAAATTTCAGGATGATCTCCACTCCCACAACACCCTAATTATTGTATATTCTACCACCTAATAATCATGCAATTGATCGCTATTTACTATTTATTTTAGACCTAATTTAATATAATGATGATCGTCTTATATTGGGTAATATTTCTTAATCATTTATTATGACAGTATAACATAGTTTTGTATGTTCATTCCAATTTTAATCATTAGACAATACATTCTTTCAATATTACCTATACAATTAATACAACCCATTTATACATCATCTCTTTATTGATAGCATTATAGTTCTTTTTTCACAAAAATAATCATATTATTATTGAATTTTAACCTCTTAAATTTTAAGAAATTCATTGCTGATTATATCTGATGCTCCCTACTAAATATGTAACAAGCACATTGCTCGTCAAACACAACTATAAATCATTCATGAGCTAGTACAAACTTTCAAAAAGTATTCTAGCCTTATGCTTTTTTATCTTTCGATTTTTATGATCAATATAATCAGTTGTCATTTTCAAACCATCAATCATTATTAAACTATTGTACTCAAGATATCACTTCCTCTTTTTACACCATTTAGTGTAACAGTTTCCTTCTAGATATATCTTCACTGTATTATCTTGATCGGCTTTTGTAAAAAACATTGTCTAAAATCATGCATCTAAAGCGCTGACTCTTAGTGTAATATTCATACTTAATACTTTAAATAAACAACTTCCTGAATAAACTGATATCAAGAAATATATCTATATCACTACCATAGTCGTCATAAGGTAATACTCTGCAAACAAACTACAGAAATTTATGAATTATTTTTCTAAACTTTCTAAAGACTCGGGAAACTCAATAAACTGTAACCATCTCCATAATATAATATATATACACCAAAAGTAGAAAATACACTATACGACATCACATGTAAAAAACATTCATTTATGTGAAAGAAAGTGTACTTTCCAACTTCTGTGTATACCCTAAGTACAGCAGAAACTTATAGCTCGCCGATAATAGATCTGACATGATTTTTATCTTGTATTTTAATCTCTAAAAATATGAATGAAATAACAAGAATTAAAAATAAAATTTTTTTAGCTTTATAAAAATAAATGATAATAAAACAGCTTTTTTACGAGAAGCATGGAACTTCTATTATATTTATTCATTATACTTGCATGCATAGCTTTTAAAAAAATCTACTTGCCCTCACCTCAATTAAGGTAAGGACAAGTAAGGAGTTTCGGAGTTTTATATCAATTTAATGTAAAAGTGATTCCTACACCCACACCAAAATGACCACCTGCACTAGTTACTGATAAGTTAGAACGGATACTTCCATCTTCAGATGTATAACCAGCACCAACAGCAAAGGCAGATTGGCTACGCCATATACCACTACCTAATGAGACACTAAGCTTTCCTGGCGTATCATCATAACGTAAGTTAGATACTGCCAAGCCAATGGCCGCAGCCTGTCTTGCTTCTTTCCGAACACTTTCAATACCATAATTTAACGCTTCAAACTTCATATCTGTATATTGTCTAGCCTCATTAAGAGTATCAAGGACGATATTATTGAATCGTTCATCTGTGTATTTTTTAGCATCATCAAGAACAATGCTTATCTGTTGTTTTGTATAATCATATAGCTGACCACCATTGACGGCTTCTTTTGAACCTTCTTCAACTTCACCATTAGCTACATTATCAATTAACACTGGATCACTTTCGTCTCCACCAACTAAAGTAATAGTATTGGTCTTATTCCCAGATGCATCCTGATCATAGCTAATAACACCATCTTTGATTGTACTTTCAATATTATCTACTTTCTTTTCGACTGCTGTCACCTTCTCGTTTGTTTCCCAAAGCTGTCCCCCATTCACTACATCGGTAGAATCTTGTGCAATTTCACCAGCAGCTACATTGGTAATCTTGTTTGACTCCCCATTATAGCCAGCATCATATGCGCCTTTTTCTTCATTCCAATTTAGACTATTAGACGGTGCCTTGTTTTCAATACCATCAATACGATCATTGAGATTAGACATGCTATCATTAACAGCCTCAAAAGCATCAGAAACAGTATTATAGCTCTTCTTTTCAATAGAACGATTATTGCTAGAGAATTGCGCAATATTGAATTCTGGAGCAATCCACTGTCCATCCTGATACCCAGAACCACCTCCTAAATACGCAGCAAATGCATTGCCCATTAAGTAGAGCTGGTTTCCTGTCACGGCCTCGGTTGAACCTTTTGAAATATCTCCATCCATAAGAAACTTAAGTTTACTTTTTTCTCTTATATCTCCTGTTCCATGAAGGGCAACAAACGCTTTATCATCGTCGCTCCATAACAAAGAATTCTGATCAATGTTGTTAAAAACTTCACTACGAAGATTCGTAAGCGAATTGCTTACACCTGCAAACGCAGTTGCAACATTTGTATAGCTCCCCTCTTCAGAAGTACCATCATCATTGAATTTTACAACTTTGAAATTTGGATTAACCCAATTGCCATTTTCATACTGAGCACCGCCACCAAAATACGTAGCAAGCGTATTACTCATTGAATAGAGCTGAGCACCATTAACGGCTTCTGTAGATCCTGCTGAAAGAGCGCCTGCCTTCACACCAGAGATACTACGCGATACACCATCAACGTTTGCAACTGTAATTGCTGTACCACCAGTTTCTGAACCAATCTTGATTGGGTCGCTTGTATCACTTTGCTTAACAAGGCTATTTTTATTCACATTGGTAATTGCAGTAGTAAATTCATTCTTAATATTCGTGAAAGAATTGCTTACTCCTGTCAATGCATCTGCAACAGTGTTATAATTTCCCTCCGTTGCATTTCCTTCAGCATCAAATTTTACAACTTTAAATACTGGAGCTGTCCATTTTCCATTCTCATACTGAGCACCACCACCAAAATATTTAGCGAGTGTTTGATTCATCGAGTAGAGCTGAGCACCATTAACGGCTTCTGTAGATTCTTCTGCAACAGATCCTGCCTTCACACCAGAGATACTACGCGACATACCATTACTGTTTGCAACTGTAATTGCTGTACCACCAGTTTCTGAACCAACCTTGATAGAACTAGTCACGTCATTTTGCTTAACAAGAAGCGCGTCTTCCACATCGTTAATCTTACCATCAAGACCTTTGAAAGTATTATTAACTCCATCAAAAGCGCTAGCAACATTACTGTAACTCTGTGTTCCACCGGTTAACCCACGGGATTTAAATTCTGCAACCTTAAACTCCGGCGCTATCCATTGCTCATCCTTATACTGAGCACCACCACCAAAGTATTTAGCGAGTGTATTACTCATTGAATAAAGCTGAGCACCATTAACAGCTTCTGTAGATTCTTCTGCAACAGATCCTGCCTTCACACCAGAGATACTACGCAATGCACCATCAACGTTTGCAACTGTAATTGCTGTACCACCAGTTTCCGAACCAATCTTGATAGAACCAGTCGTGTCATTTTGCTTAACAAGGCTATCGTTCTTCATATTAGTAATTTCACTGGTAAGTTTATCATTAATATTTGTGAAAGATTTGCCTACTCCTGTAAATGCTT
>NZ_JAYMZJ010000001.1:545813-554937 GCF_037070875.1 Bartonella occidentalis | reverse complement strand
CACTGCATCTTCCGCATTTTCAGCAATCGACCCATTTGCTATGCCAGTAAGTTTTCGCGAGATACCATTCTTATTTTTTATATCAACTGAAGTACCACCTATTGCTTGACCAACAGTGATGACATTTTCTTCTCTCTTAACAAGAAGTGCATCTTCCACATCGTTAATTTTACCATCAAGACCTCTGAAAGTATTATTAACTCCATCAAAAGCGCTAGCAACATCACTATAACTTTGCACTCCACCGTCTAAGCCGTGAGACTTAAATTGTACAACCTCAAATTTAGGAGCTGTCCATTTTCCATTCTCATACTGAGCACCACCACCAAAATACTTAGCGAGTGTATTACTCATTGAATAGAGCTGAGCACCATTAACGGCTTCTGTAGATTCTTCTGCAACAGATCCTGCCTTCACACCAGAGATACTACGAAACATACCATTACTATTTGCAACTGTAATTGCTGTACCACCAGTTTCTGCACCAATCTTGATTGGGTCGCTTGTATCACTTTGCTTAACAAAGCTGTTTTCATTTACATTAGTAATTGCAGCGGCAAATTCATTTTTAATATCCGCAAAAGAATTACTTACTCCTGTAAATGCATCTGCAACAGTGTTATAATTTCCTTCCGTTGCATTTCCTTCAGCATCAAATTTTACAACTTTAAATACTGGAGCTGTCCATTGTCCATTCTCATACTGAGCATCACCGCCAAAATACTTAGCGAGTGCATTACTCATTGAATAGAGCTGAGAACCATTAACAACTTCTGTCGATCCTGCTACAACAGATCCTGCCTTCACACCAGAGATACTACGCGGCATATCATAACTATTTGCAACTGCAATTTCTGTACCACCAGTTTCTGAACCAATCTTGATAGAACCAGTCACGTCATCTCGCTTAACAAAGCTCTCATTCTTCACATTAGAAATTTCGTTGGTAAATGCATTTTTTATATTCGTAAAAGAATTACTTACTCCTGTAAACGCCTCTGCAACAGTGCTGTAATTTTTTTCTGTGGCATTGCCCTCAGCATCAAATGTCTTAACCATAAAGCTCGGTGCTATCCATTGCTCATCCTTATACTGAGCATCACCACCAAAGTATTTAGCGAGTGTATTACTCATTGAATAGAGCTGAGAACCATTAACAACTTCTGTCGATCCTGCTACAACAGATCCTGCCTTCACACCAGAGATACTACGCGGCATACCATAATTATTTGTAACTGCAATTTCTGTACCACCAGTTTCTGAACCAATCTTGATAGAACCAGTCGTGTCATTTTGCTTAACAAAGCTCTCATTCTTCACATTAGAAATTTCGTTGGTAAATGCATTTTTGATATTCGTAAAAGAATTACTTACTCCTGTAAACGCCTCTGCAACAGTACTGTAATTTTCTTCTGTGGCATTGCCCTCAGCATCAAATGTCTTAACCATAAAGCTCGGTGCTATCCATTGCTCATTCTTATACTGAGCACCACCACCAAAATACTTAGCTAATGTATTACTCATTGAATAAAGTTGGCCACCCGTTATAGCCTCAGTTGAATCTTGAGAGATATCTCCATCTGAGAGAAATCTAAGCTTACTGTTGCTTTTTACACTTCCTACCTTATGACGGGCAACAAATGCATTCTCACTATCATCCCACGACAAAACATTTTTAGTAATATTTTCAGTAATATCACTCTTTATATCATCAATAGAATTATTGATATTTTTGAGAGATTTATCAACTCCCACAAAAGCAGAACCAACATCATTATATACTGTATTCTGGATCCTATAAGTTGGAGCAGTCCAATCGCCATCCGCATATCTAGCATCACCACCAAAATATGTCGCAAGCATCTCACCCATCGAGCTAAGCTGTGAACCATTTATTGCATCTGTTGAGGATGTAGAAATATCCCCATCTGATAAACCAGTAATCTTTCGAGATGAACCACTCTTATTTTTAACATCTATTAGAACACCACCAGTTTCTGAACCAATCTTGATAGAACCAGTCGTGTCATTTTGCTTAACAAAGCTCTCATTCTTCACATTAGAAATTTCGTTGGTAAATGCATTTTTGATATTCGTAAAAGAATTACTTACTCCTGTAAACGCCTCTGCAACAGTACTGTAATTTTCTTCTGTGGCATTGCCCTCAGCATCAAATGTCTTAACCATAAAGCTCGGTGCTATCCATTGCTCATTCTTATACTGAGCACCACCACCAAAATACTTAGCTAATGTATTACTCATTGAATAAAGTTGGCCACCCGTTATAGCCTCAGTTGAATCTTGAGAGATATCTCCATCTGAGAGAAATCTAAGCTTACTGTTGCTTTTTACACTTCCTACCTTATGACGGGCAACAAATGCATTCTCACTATCATCCCACGACAAAACATTTTTAGTAATATTTTCAGTAATATCACTCTTTATATCATCAATAGAATTATTGATATTTTTGAGAGATTTATCAACTCCCACAAAAGCAGAACCAACATCATTATATACTGTATTCTGGATCCTATAAGTTGGAGCAGTCCAATCGCCATCCGCATATCTAGCATCACCACCAAAATATGTCGCAAGCATCTCACCCATCGAGCTAAGCTGTGAACCATTTATTGCATCTGTTGAGGATGCAGAAATATTCCCATCTGATAAACCAGTAATCTTTCGAGATGAACCTTCTTTATTTGTAATTTCAATTACAGTACCCTCTGTTTCCTTACCAATAGTGATAGGGTCAGTAGATTCCATTTGCTTAATAAGGAGGCTACCTTTGATATCATCTTTTACATTGCTAATCTCAGTATTCAAACTTACAAAAGAGCTATTCACACCCTCAAAAGCACTGGCAACATTATTATAACTATGCTTTTCACCTTGTGTTCCATCCGAATTAAATTGTACAATTTCAAATTCAGGAGCTGTCCATTTTCCATTCTCATACTGAGCATTGCCACCCAAAGATGTAGCAAAACTTCCGCCCATAGAATTGAGTTGCGAACCATTTATTGCATCTGTTGAGGATGCAGAAATATCCCCATCTGATAAACCAGTAATCTTTCGAGATGAACCTTCTTTATTTGTAACCTTAATTACGTTACCCTCTACGGCTTTCCCAATAGTAATAGAATTATCTTCCGCTTGCTTCACAAGAAGATTGTCTGTGATCTCACTTTTTACATGGTCAACCTTACTGTCTAAACCTGTGAAAGCTTGATTAACCCCCTCAAAAGCACTCGCAACAGTACTATAATCCTGCTTTTCACCTTGTGTTCCATCCGAATTAAATTGTACAATTTCAAATTCAGGAGCTGTCCATTGTCCATTCTCATACTGAGCATTGCCACCCAAAGATGTAGCAAAACTTCCGCCCATAGAATTGAGTTGCGAACCATTTATTGCATCTGTTGAGGATGTAGAAATATCCCCATCTGATAAACCAGTAATCTTTCGAGATGAACCTTCTTTATCTGTAATTTCAATTACAGTACCCTCTACGGCTTTCCCAATAGTAATAGAAGAATTATCTTCCGCTTGCTTCACAAGAAGATTATCTGTGATCTCACTTTTTACATGGTCAACCTTACTGTCTAAACCTGTGAAAGCTTGATTAACCCCCTCAAAAGCACTCGCAACAGTACTATAATCCTGCTCTTCACCTTTTATTCCATCAGAATCAAATTGTGAAACTTTGAAATTTGGAGCTGTCCATTGTCCATCCTCGTATTTAGCATCACCATCTAAATACGCAACAAGCTTGTTACTTATAGAATTGAGCTGCGAACCATTTATTGCATCTGTTGAGGATGCAGAAATATTCCCACCTGATAAACCAGTAATCTTTCGAGATGAACCTTCTTTATTTGTAATTTCAATTACAGTACCCTCTGTTTCCTTACCAATAGCGATAGGAGAACTCCTGCCTCCTGATTGCTTAATAAGGAGGCTACCTCTGATATCATCTTTTACATTGTTAATCTCAGTATTCAAACTTACAAAAGAGCTATTCACACCCTCAAAAGCACTGGCAACATTATTATAACTCTGCTTTTCACCTTGTGTTCCATCCGAATTAAATTGTACAATTTCAAATTCAGGAGCTGTCCATTGTCCATTCTCATACTGAGCATTGCCACCCAAAGATGTAGCAAAACTTCCGCCCATAGAATTGAGTTGCGAACCATTTATTGCATCTGTTGAGGATGTAGAAATATCTCCATCTGATAAACCAGTAATCTTTCGAGATGAACCTTCTTTATTTGTAACCTTAATTACGTTACCCTCTACGGCTTTCCCAATAGTAATAGAAGAATTATCTTCCGCTTGCTTCACAAGAAGATTGTCTGTGATCTCACTTTTTACATGGTCAACCTTACTGTCTAAACCTGTGAAAGCTTGATTAACCCCCTCAAAAGCACTCGCAACAGTACTATAATCCTGCTCTTCACCTTTTATTCCATCAGAATCAAATTGTGAAACTTTGAAATTTGGAGCTGTCCATTGTTCATCCTCGTATTTAGCATCACCATCTAAATACGCAACAAGCTTGTTACTTATAGAATTGAGCTGCGAACCATTTATCGCATCTGTTGAGGATGTAGAAATATCCCCATCTGATAAACCAGTAATCTTTCGAGATGAACCTTCTTTATTTGTAATTTCAATTACAGTACCCTCTGTTTCCTTACCAATAGCGATAGGAGAATTCCTGTCTCCTGATTGCTTAATAAGGAGGCTACCTCTGATATCATCTTTTACATTGCTAATCTCAGTATTCAAACTTACAAAAGAGCTATTCACACCCTCAAAAGCACTGGCAACATTATTATAACTCTGCTTTTCACCTTGTGTTCCATCCGAATTAAATTGTACAATTTCAAATTCAGGAGCTGTCCATTTTCCATTCTCATACTGAGCATTGCCACCCAAAGATGTAGCAAAACTTCCGCCCATAGAATTGAGTTGCGAACCATTTATTGCATCTGTTGAGGATGCAGAAATATCTCCATCTGATAAACCAGTAATCTTTCGAGATAAACCTTCTTTATCTGTAATTTCAATTACAGTACCCTCTACGGCTTTCCCAATAGTAATAGAAGAATTATCTTCCGCTTGCTTCACAAGAAGATTGTCTGTGATCTCACTTTTTACATGGTCAACCTTACTGTCTAAACCTGTGAAAGCTTTATTAACCCCCTCAAAAGCACTCGCAACAGTACTATAATCCTGCTCGTCACCTTTTATTCCATCAGAATCAAATTGTGAAACTTTGAAATTTGGAGCTGTCCATTGTCCATCCTCGTATTTAGCATCACCACCAAAATACGCAACAAGCTTGTTACTTATAGAATTGAGCTGCGAACCATTTATTGCATCTGTTGAGGATGTAGAAATATCCCCATCTGATAAACCAGTAATCTTTCGAGATGAACCTTCTTTATCTGTAATTTCAATTACAGTACCCTCTACGGCTTTCCCAATAGTAATAGAATTATCTTCTGCTTGCTTCACAAGAAGATTGTCTGTGATCTCATTTTTTACATGGTCAACCTTACTGTCTAAACCTGTGAAAGCTTTATTAATCCCCTCAAAAGCACTCGCAACAGTACCATAATCCTGCTTTTCACCTTGTGTTCCATCCGAATTAAATTGTACAATTTCAAATTCAGGAGCTGTCCATTGTCCATTCTCATACTGAGCACTACCACCCAAAGATGTAGCAAGTGTCTCACCCATAGAATTGAGCTGCGAACCATTTATTGCATCTGTTGAAGTAGAAGAAACGTCTCCAGCTTTAACTCCACTTACCACTTCATTTCCAGCATCAATACCACTGTTTGTGATCTTGGGACCACTGGCGATCTCCAAACCAGCTGCGCTCAGGGTAGTACCCTCTAATTTCACGCTATTTAATGCAAGATCTTTTGCTAAATCAAATGTTAACTTATTTTTTGTACTGTCTTGCACGATAGTGAAGTTCTCACTTCCAGCAGAAAAGTCCACTGTACTGCCTAGCCCAACATTTGTAGAATCTCCGCCATTAACAGAAAAATTCCACCCTCTTGTCGCCAATTCTCTTAAAGCTTTTAGCTGCGCAATATTTACTGCATCGGTATCATCAGCACCTGCTGCTACCCCTGTAATTTTTCGTGTCACACTAGTGTCAGCATCACCTACACTGAAAGCACCCTTAGTGTTTTTCCATACAGCACTTTCATTTTGTGACGCTTTACCCTCTATAGGATCATAACCAGAATTGGCACCACCATCACGAGCCATAGAATCAGCACGAGACACAGATCCCCCACCTATCGCAATACCACCTTCAGAAAGCACTTGTGTATTTTCTCCAATAGCAATTGCATTAGCTGTTTCAGCTCGAGCATGTAAACCAATAGCAACTGCATTGCTACCCTTTGCTACTGCTTGGTTTTCATCAGAATCAGCACCACCTATTGCGATAGAGCCAGAAGCCTGAGCACTAGCTCGCGAACCTATAGCAACTCCATAGTCACTGGCCGCATTTGCCCTAACTCCCAAAGCAACACTTTCTTTACCAGCAGCGACTGAAATCCCACCAAAAGCAATTGCAGCATCCCCTGACGCCTCTGATCCAACACCCACAGAAGCACTTGCTCGCCCACTTGCAAGAGCAGAAACACCAAAGGCCATCGCTCCCCCAGCTGACGTGGTTGCACTTGAACCGAACGCTACCGAATAATTCCCTGTTGCAGAAGCTCCACAACCAGTCACAAAAGAATAAACACCATAAGCCTCAGGCAGTACGTTAGTACTACCCTTTGTCAAAAAAGATCCTAGATACCCGACTTTATCTTGTGTCCGTGACTCAGCACTCCAATGCACTGTTTTGTCAGATGTGCCATAAGGATTAAAGCCTTTAAATGTTGTATTGTTGATAAATCTCTCAAACTGCTCTTCTGCAGTTATTTGCTTTTTATCATTAAAATTACCACCTCCACGACCGATAACGTTATCTGCACCACAAAAGTCATCATCACCAGTAATAACAGCACTACCATGACTGCCTTTACTATAACTAACCGAAACACCATTTGTACTGTGCTGTGTCGCTCCCGTTATAGCAAAATTTGCAGCAAAAAGAGGAGACACACTCGATAAAAGCACAGATAATGTGGCTCCTAACGAAACTATTTTAATTCTTTGTGCTTTATATGTTTTTGTCATAAAATCTCCTAATAAAAAACATTTTTAATACATAAAAAAGACACATTTTATTGTTAGATTTACTCATGTGTTTTTGTGTATGATTTTTTAATTGTTTCAGTTTTGGGCAACGCGTTTTGTTCGTGCGTTTTGTTCGTAATGAATCTTTAAAATTAGTGAGGTAGAGTCTTTAAGATGAACATAAAAAAGACATATTCTCACTTTAGAAAAAAATTTAAGTGTTTTTTAATAAAAATAGGTCATTCTCAGTAGTAGGTTATTTCGTTTTTTAAGTTAGATTATTTTGGTCGAAATGAGTCTTAATTTCGCCATCTTTAATACGTATAGGATATTAAATGAAATAGCAACAAAAAGTTTGATGTGTATTTTTGTCAAAGGGAAGTGTTGCAGATTTGTTTCTTTGTTTGATTGAATTTAAATAGATTTTCATTTCCATAAACAAAGAGGAAATTTAACAGTGGTTTTTGTACAATCTCTTCTGCAGTTAGAGCTCTCATAAATTAGATTCATAGTATAAATATAGAGTTGTTGATTAATTGCAAGGTCTTGTATAAGAAAGATTCTCTATCATAATTTGTTGTTTTTGTTAGAGAAAGATCCGCTGAAGGGGTGTTGTTTGTGAAAAACAAGAAATTGAGAATTCACTTTTTAGCGTAACCATTATATTTTAGCATAAATCGCATTTAAAAATATTTCACTTTTATCGTGTGCGTTTTAGATCAATTAAGATCTAGATGCTTTACTTTTGTACAATGTATTTTGTTTGTAATGAGTCTTTCAATAATCAGGAATTTATAAGGATACTTTTGTTCTTAATAATATCGTTTTGATTCAAATAGCTTTTAGTAGAAACTTTCTATAGATTCAGCATAAAAAATTGAAACCTAAAGGTTATTTATTAACGTGGATTATTTTTGCATAAATAAACATCCTTGTTATGTTTATTTTGTCCAAAACAAGGATGCATAAATTTATTTGTAGCTTGTTATCAGTTCAGTGTAATATTCACTCCTGCACCTATACCCCAATGACCTCCAGAACTAGTTACAGATAAATTGGATTTAATATCTCCACTCTCAGATGTATAACCAGCACCAAAGGCAAATGCAGATTGGCTACGCCATATACCAGCACCTAATCCAATACTTATTTTTCCAGGTGTATCATTATAACGCAAATTAGACACTGCTAACCCGATAGCTGCCGCTTGTCTTGCCTCTTTTTTCGCTTTTTCTATACCATAACTTAAAATGTTGAATTTCATATCTGTATATTCTTTAGACTTTTCAACAACATCATCTAAGACATTAGCAACAACATCATTGACACGTTTGTCTGCATACTGTTTTGCATCGTCGAGAACAATTTTCATCTGCTCTTGAGTATAATCATGCAACTGACCACCATTCACTGCTTCTTTTGAACCTTCTTCGATACGGCCACCTGCAAGATTGTCGATTAGTACAGGCTCACTTTCATCACCTCCAGTTAAGGTAATTTTATTGGTCTTTTTACCGTTTTCTTCGTCATAACTGACAACTGCATCTACTGAGAAATTGTCAAACTTATCTTCAATACCATTAATCTTATTTTCAATATTCGTAACACGGTTATTTGTTGCCCAAAGCTGTCCACCATTAACAACATCAGTAGAATCTTGTGTAATTTCACCAGCAGCTACATCGGTAATTTTAGAAACTGCACCATCATGAGAAGCAGAGTAAGCATTTTTTGTGTTATTCCAATATAAAGCGTCTACTGCATCAATTTCATCTGTAATTTGGCCAATACGTTCATTCATATTTGACATAGAAGTATTAATACCATTCAAGGCCTCAGCAACATTATTATATGACGCTTCTTGAGTCGTCCCAACAGCATTAAATTGAGAAATTTTAAA
>NZ_JAYMZJ010000001.1:74922-545713 GCF_037070875.1 Bartonella occidentalis | reverse complement strand
AGTGCCGCTTATAAGGTTACCAATGGTGATTGTACCATTATTCTCCTTAACAAGACTATTGTCACTAAGAGCAGTAATCTGATTCTTAACATCAAAAAGTTGAGAGCCATTCACTGCATCGGTTGAATCTTGTGTAACTTCACCAACAGCTACATCGGTAATTTTAGAAACTGCACCATCATGAGAAGCAGAGTAAGCATTTTTTGTGTTATTCCAATATAAAGCGTCTACTGCATCAATTTCACCTGTAATTTGGCCAATACGTTCATTCATATTTGACATAGAAGTATTAATACCATTCAAGGCCTCAGCAACATTATTATATGACGCTTCTTGAGTCGTCCCAACAGCATTAAATTGAGAAATTTTAAAAGTTGGAGCTATCCATTGTTCGTCATTATCATCATATCTAGCTCCGCCACCTAAATAAGAAGCAAGCTGATTGCTCATAGTATAAAGCTGCGCACCATTTACTGCGTCAGCTGAAGAGGCGGAAAGAATTCCAGTTGCAACATTAGAAAGTTTTCGATTCTCATTATTACCACTTCCAACATCAATTACAGTACCGCCGACATCCTTACCAATGGTGATTGTACCATTATCGTACTTAACAAGACTATTATTACTAAGAGCAGTAATCTGATTCTTAACATCAAAAAGTTGAGAGCCATTCACTGCATCAGTTGAAGAGGAAGAAAGATTTCCGTTTGCAACACCAGAAAGTTTTCGAGTGTCACTATTCGTATTGGCAATATTAATTTCAGAACCGCTTGTTGCCTTCCCAATCGTGATTAAAGCACTATCATCCCCCTCTTGCTTAACGAGGCTGTTGTCTACAAAATTAGAGATCTCACCTTTAATTGCTGTGATGGAATCATCAACTCCACCAAATGCAGAACCAACATCATGATATGCAGTACCAGCAATCGTATAAGTAGGTGCCTGACCAGTCACAGGATTTGCACCGCCACCCATATAATCTTTCAAAGCATCAACTTGATTCGAGATCATAAAGAGCTGTGCACCATTAACAGCGTCTGTCGATACTCCTGAAAGCGTTGCTTCCTTCACACCAGAAATAGTACGTGTTCCACCATCCTTATTTGTCATATCAACTGTAGTGCCGCTTATAAGGTTACCAATGGTGATTGTACCATTATTCTCCTTAACAAGACTATTGTCACTAAGAGCAGTAATCTGATTCTTAACATCAAAAAGTTGAGAGCCATTCACTGCATCGGTTGAAGAGGAAGAAAGATTTCCGTTTGCAACACCAGAAAGTTTTCGATTGTCACTATTCGTATTGGCAATATTAATTTCAGAACCGCTTGTTGCCTTCCCAATCGTGATTAAAGCACTATCATCCCCCTCTTGCTTAACGAGGCTGTTGTCTACAAAATTAGAGACCTCACCTTTAATTGCTGTGATGGAATTATTAACCCCACCAAATGCAGAACCAACATCATGATATGCAGTACCAGCAATCGTATAAGTAGGTGCCTCACGAGAAGACGCATTTGCACCGCCACCTATATACTTCTGTAAGGCATCAATCTTATTTACAGTTATATAGAGCTGTGTACCATTAACAGCTTCTGTTGATGTTCCTGAAAGCGTTGCTGCTTTCACACCAGTGATGCTACGCACAGAACCATCCGCGTCTACCACACTTATTACAGTGCCACGCTGTCTCTTACCAATGGAGATTATACCATTATCGTACTTAACAATACTATTGTCACTAAGAGCAGTAATCTGATTCTTAACATCAAAAAGTTGAGAGCCATTCACTGCATCAGTTGAAGAGGAAGAAAGATTTCCGTTTGCAACACCAGAAAGTTTTCGATTGTCACTATTCGTATTGGCAATATTAATTTCAGAACCGCTTGTTGCCTTTCCGATCGTGATTAAAGCACTATCACCTCCCTCTTGCTTAACGAAGGCTGCTGCACCCTTAATCGCTGTGATAGAATTATTAACTCCACCAAATGCAGAACCAACATCATGATATGCGGTACCAGCAATCGTATAAGTAGGTGCCTGACCAGTCACAGGATTTGCACCGCCACCAAAATATTGCGATACATTACCAAAAAATGTTGACATATTCTCTTGTGCCTTATTAACGCCATTGCCAAGAGCAGTAACCTGAGTTTTGACTTCAAAAAGTTGGGAGCCATTCACTGCATCGGTTGAAGAGGAAGAAAGATTTCCGTTTGCTACTCCTGTAACTGCTTTATTACCAGCTACAATACCACTTTTAGTCAGACTCGGACCACTTGTAATCGTTAAACCAGTATCATTTAACCTGCTCGCTCCTGTTACCACACTGCCAACCCGAACATCATCCGCCAAACTAAATGTTATATTTCGGCCAGTGTCTATTGTAACTCTGATATTCCCGTTATTATTCCCTCCATCTCCTTGGAAGTTTATTTTGGTATTTGCTCTGACATTCGTATCACTTCCCCCATTAACAGAAAGCTGCCATGGTTTTACTGCTAATGCTCTTACAGCTTTCAGCTGTGCAACATTTACCGCATCGGTATCTGAACTCCCCGCCGCTACTCCTATAAGCTGCCGAGTTATACCATCTGTAGTAACATTTGTAGCATTACCAATACTAAAAGCAGCTTTAGTGCTTTTCCATACAGGACTAGTACTGGTTGACGCAAAATCATCAAGAGGATCATAACCCAGAACCCCCTTTTCAACTTTAGCGACAGACTCTGCACCGACAGCAATACCACCTGTAGAAAATACCTTTGCGCCTTGACCAATTGCAATGGATTCCGCTGTATTACCTGCAGCATTAATACCTAAAGTAACTCCAGAAGAGTCTGCCCTTGCATTATATCCTAAAGCAACACCATATTGACCTAATACAGCTGCATTATCACCCGCGACCACTGAAAGCGCTCTTGGCTCTGGAACTATCCTGCTACTCGCAGCCTTAGAAAGATTCACAAGCATATCATTCACACCGTTACCGAGAAGTCCTCTCGCATAACCATCATTATAGCTCTTTTGCCCGTTATCAATCCATACCACCTGTTTAGCAATCGTATTATAAGGGTTAGCTACTTTAAATTTTTGATTTTGATCTGCATCAAAGTAATTATCATCATCACTACTTAAAATAACACTGCCATCTTGATCTTTAAGATCAGCTACAATGGGAACGTCTACATTCACAACATTATTTTGTCCTACTACTGCAAAACTTGCAGCAGAAACAGGAGAGCCACTCGATAAGAATACAACCATCATAGCGCTCAAAGAAACCACTTTCACAGAATTTTGGGTTGAATATATTTTTTTCATAAATCCTCCTCCGAATAGAATCCAACACCATTACAACACGCAAAATTCCTATAGCTAAGATCTCAATTCGCGTACAAAAGACTAATGGATACAGATCTCCCCCGTTGATACTGACACTTTCACCGCAGTATCATCATAAATTTCTAAACAAATTTCTAAAAAACATAGGATTTAAAAAAAATCCTCATTTTCGTTAAGAAGTTTCAAAACAAAAAATATACAACTTTAAAACATGCAGCCTATCCCTCGATAAAGACAGCACTCCTTACAGAATTCCGTTAAAGAGCAGTCCTACTATTCAAAATACAGCGCGAAAGTAGAACGACAAGAGCATCACAATACTTTTTCATCAAATTGCAAAATAATTAATATTGATTTTTGCACACATAAATACATGCGACTTATGTAGACAATATTATTCCTAACTTCACGATCTTATACATTCACGACAAATTAAGACGAAGAGTATGGAGTTAGAATAGAGTGATCATTAAAGCACTCACTGTTATCTTATGAATAAAATGGAAAACACTATAGATTCAGAATAATTGAAAAAAATATAGCAAACATACTACCTTTAAAGCTCTGCTCAATTGGCGCTACTCTAAAAAATCCCCAAAATCTTGGATACCAGGAATGATTTTCTTCACTTCCTGTTTAATCTATCTATTACAATTATAGTATTTTTATGGTACCCAAGGAATACGGATAAATCTAAATTTTTACCCATTTCCTTTCACGTATACTCGGTATTATTCGCTTAACTGGAATTGAGATATCGCCTATCTTCCATGGAAAGCAGCTATTATATTGTATTCTGAATAAGCCCAATAAAAATCTAAACCAAGAATATAATCCATAAAATATCTCCATGAAATGCTATGGAGAGAACTTGATAAAAATACTCCATAACTGCCATACTAGCGGATTATAGTATAGCTGTATTGGAAACGCTGCTATGATAGAGTTATAAGTTTTACTTATAAGATATGTGGAGTTTTGTCTTATCCGTAAAAGATTCCCTATTTTTGTATGCTTCTCATCGACTTGTTCTCATTCATTAAATCAAACACTTCTCAAGCTGCTTTTTTTGCTTCTGCCAATCAAAGCAGGATGGTTGCCAACAATTTCAAAACTTCGGATAATAGTTTGGATACCGTATGTGACAAAATTCATGGATGATGACCCTGTCAATACAAGTGACAAATGAATCAAGCATGTATTGAAGACAAGGTGCTTTGTGCCATCATTGACCCTAACGGTTTTGAAACTAACGTATGAGGATATTTTACAGCCTGAATTTCTATGATCGCGGAGATCTCTTTGAGCAAATCTCCAACCGTTTCGTGAATTTGTAGTACGCCGGAAGCCTTAAGCCAGTTCTTTAATAAGATCTGTATGAGCAATGCTGCAAATGACCTTGTCTTCCAGATCATCTTTCTTCCCAAGCAGCTATCTACCGCAGCCTTATCAGCAAAAATCGGCATAAGTTTGGAACAATCTTAATTCATCTGATGATTATCTACTAAATAAAGGGGTGATTTCAAAGCACCTAATCATCTTTATTTTTATTACTCTATCATCCCTACCTATCGCTTGGAGAAGTAAAGTCTTACCCAAAAAGGATACACAAATAAGCTGCAAGGCATTTGAGTGTTTGATTCCCGAACTTTTATATAACTTATTGATTTTTGAAATATGGCGGAGAGAGAGGGATTCGAACCCTCGATATGGTTTCCCATATACACGCGTTCCAGGCGTGCGCCTTCAACCACTCGGCCACCTCTCCAGAATTCCTGCACTATACTCAGAAAAAAATAGTGTTCAAGCTCAAACTACATATGCTACACATGTAAAATTTAAAAAATTATTTTATTTATAAAAATAAGACATCGTGCTTATATCTCAGAATAGCTCATTCTCTATCTTCAAAAAGCATTTTTAGTGGATAAACACTGAAAATAAATAGCTTTATATCCATCTACACTACTCTTCATTAATGAATAAATTCTCAAATTGAAATGAAAACAAACTTTTTTAATTAAGTATACTAGGATAATATCACAAATTCATGAACTCTCATATCCAGCAATAAGCAAGATAAGCTTTTCCATCAAGTTTTCAGATTTTAATACTATATAGCGTAGTGTATAAGAATAAAACTTTATTCCAACAACAATAGATAAAGGCGATTGTGTGATTAAATTGCAGAATTAATTAGTACTCTATGCTAATTAAAAATTTCTGTCATTTTATATCTTTTTTAAGAGCACGTACGGTTTGCGCAGTCTCACATTGCAATGCTTTTTTTGCCAAAATTCTCATATCTTCAAAACTATGCGTCTGCAAACACATTTTTACTGAAGCAATATCACAAGCTATCATGGAAAGCTCATTAATGCCTAATCCAGTCAAAATCATTGCTGCAAAAGGATCTCCAGCCATACCGCCACATACGCTAACCCAACGTTCATGTTTTGCCGCACCTTGAATAGTCTGATAGATCATGCGCAAAACTGCTGGATCAAGGCTATCAGCTTCAGACACAAGATAAGGATTTTGTCTATCAACAGCCATCGTATATTGGGTTAAGTCATTGGTTCCAATAGAAAAAAAATCAACATAACTGCTTAAAATATCTGCCATAATGGCTGCTGCAGGAACTTCAATCATAATACCAAATTTTAATTTTGGAGCACCAACATCACTCCGAATTTCTGCAGCAATCTTTTTTATAGCCAAAATTTCTGAAACAGACATAACCATTGGAAATAGAATCCATAGATCTCCCCCCTCTTTTGCGGCTCGATACAGGGCACGCAACTGTGGAACCAGAAGATCACGCCGACGTAATAAAAGCCGTGTTCCTCTAACACCTAAAAAGGGATTGTCCTCTTTAGATACATGTAAATGCATAACTTGTTTATCCCCACCAATATCAAGCGCACGAATAATCAAAGGCTTATCACCTACAGCTGTTATCATCGCACGATAGATCTTATATTGTGCCTCTTCATCTGGAATATGAGAGCTATCTAAAAATAAAGACTCTGTACGCATTAGCCCAATGCCTTCAGCTCCCAAATCTAGTGCAGTAGGAACCTGATGTGCGTAATTGACATTAGCCATAATACGAATTTTTTGACCATCAATTGTTTGCACTGGCAATCCGTACGCACGCATTTCACTGCCACGTTTTTGAGCGACCATGCCTATCTGTTTTTGAGCATCTTTAATATCTTCAAGAGTAGGATCAAAATAAATAAAACCATTATCGCCATCAATAATGGTCTGGATATCATCCTCAACTGCTAAAATGCCACAACCTGCAGCAACAACCATTGGAATACCTAAAGTGCGCACCAAAATAGCTGTATGTGACAGAGGTCCTCCCCATGCTGTAACCAATCCCTTCACTTTTTTACAATCAAGCTGAGCTACATCAGAAGGAGATAAATCATCTGTTACAAGGATAATACCATGGGGAAGGTCACTTAAAAAAAATGATCTATAAGATGGATTAATTTCACCTAAAACGCGATAACCGACGTCAACTAAATTAATAGCACGCGCTGCTAACAAAGGGTTATCTACCTTAGAAAACATATCTACAAACTGTCGAACTGCTTTATTCCAAGACCAATCGACGCCATGACCTTCTGCTATAAAACGAAATGCCTGAGCCAGCAGACTTTCATCCTCAAGCAAAACCATTTGTGCTGAAAAAATAGCAGCAGAATCTGATCCCATACGAGCTGTGATATCATTAATGATTGACTCCATTTTATGTTTTGTTTTTATAAGAGCATTTTCAAGACATGCAGTGCCAGTTGCAAAATCAACCGGTCGATCTATGATGGTAATATCATTCCGCCTTAAAACAAAAATCTTGCCAACCGATAATCCTGGGCTTGCTCCAATACCAGAAATGCCTTTTTGCCCAGAGCGCGGATACCAACCATGACAAACTTTGGGCTGAGCTTCCATTTCTCTCATGACACAATTTTCACTTATGCTAATCCGCTTTGCAACAGAAATTGCCTCTTTGAGCAATTGCATACCACCTACAGCATCTGTCGAAAAAATTAGAACATCACCATTTTTTGCACCTAATTGCAGTAAACCAACCAAATTTTTCATTTCAACGGCACACTGACCGCGACGAACTCTAATAGAACTCTGAGCTTTTTTAGCAAAATCAACCCAAAGAGAAGCTGGCCGTGCATGAAGGCCACCCGGATAATCTAACGTCCATTCTTCGCATACAGAAAGATCGCCAACAAAAGTATTCTCCATTCTCGCATCCTGACCAAACAAAGTTTTAATAATCTGTTGCTTATTTGCCAGTTGTTAAAAGTGATTCAAGCCTTTCCAAATAAAAGATGAGTCAGTTCTTTGCAAAATCTCTATAGAATGAGTGAGTTGGGCAAGCCAAACCGGCAATAACCAAACGCCACTTTATTTCCATCATACCATTCAACACTGGTGGGGGGTTTGTACAATAGAAACAGAATTTCTAATAATTAAATCAATACCTTAAGCTATTTCCATAGAAGATTGCTATATCATACTTCCAAGCGAAGAGTTCGTTGTTACTTCTCGTTTGAGAATGCTTACAAAATAAAATTTGCTAACCGAACCAACCTACCAAGTCATTTAGCAGCAGCATACATCACATCATTTTTATGCTTAAAAGCAGATAAAAATTGCACAGATCTTATAAACAATATTCCCATCTTGTTAAAACTGCATTCATTGCTTCTACCTCCTCGCACCCTATAAATTGCATTTCAAAGCTGCACTTCTTAAAATATATAGTATAAACAACCACATAATTTTCCTTTATTCTATAAAGTATAACCAAATGAAATGCTCAAACTTCACAAATTATTTTTATGGCAAAAACCTAACGTTTATTCTATAATTAGCTAAGCAAAAGACAAAAATCCTCATATACTTAACCAACCGATAAGCAACTAAAAAACATCATCACAGTATGAAGTATGCGACATAGCTGTAGATTATCTTTATATAACAAAACAGAGCATTCAATCATCTATGATTTGAGCTGATATCTCAATTTACTCCCTACAGAGCTTAGCAATCTAATTTTCCTCTCGAACTGATTATATGATGGCACATAACTTTCTCTCGATCACTTCTTTAAATCTTTTGTTCCTAAAAATCCTAGGATAATAAAATTTTAAAGACGCAATCTGACGACGTTATGGTTTCTTATTTCTCAATAAACACCGCATTTGCACGATGTTATTTTCTACACACCCTTACAAATATATGTACACCATTTTCCCCAATGAATATCACTGATAGCCAAAATAAAGCTATGTAAGAGATATTAATATTTAAACGCTGACAAACAAATAAATAAGACTATCGAGTTAAAAAATATCCTGGATGTAAGCTAATTCACATTTTGGTTATTTTGATCCTCAAATACTCCTTTAATAAGATCGCCTGATTGTAAATTAATTGAAAGAACTTACCCTCACCTGCTCTTAAACAGCCTTAGTTACATCCTTTAGTTTTTGTTACTGTATTCCAATTTAACCAGCTCTAATCTACCCACTTACCGCTAACCAAAGAGCATTGTAACTCTTATGGCAATCAATTGATCTATTCTATACAAACTATATGGAAAATATCTTAACTAGAATCTATTTATCATTCTCCAAAAACAGACTCCTCCCTACCTTTTCGTACGTGTACAAGATAGCCGTAAATTGTCTTCATTACTGCCATACACTACCAGTAACTTTTCACATTACACTCGTATTTTCAGTATAAACCTCATATCATGTATTTTTAAACTATTTAAGAAACGATCATCAAAAATTTTACTTTTAGCTCCATACATCCTTCCATTTAATATATAGAACGCAAAAAAGGAAAGACAGCACCCCACCTTTCCTTCAAGCACTAAATAATTTCAATAACCAAGATCTAATAAGATATTGTTGTATTTCAACAGATATCACAGTCTACTTTGCTGATTCTGCCATAGGAATGACAGAAACATACGAACGGTTATTTGCTTTCCTACGAAAAGAAACCATTCCATTTGATAACGCAAAAAGAGTATGATCTTTCCCAATACCAACGTTATCCCCGGGATGCCAACGTGTACCACGTTGGCGAACAATAATATTTCCAGCAATAACGCTTTCACCACCAAATTTTTTAACACCGAGACGTTTTGATTCTGAATCGCGACCATTCCGCGAAGAACCACCAGCTTTTTTATGTGCCATAGATGCTCTCCTTTGAACTTTCTTACTTATCTGATGTTATGACTGAATCTTCTGACACGGCTTTTGCCTTAGAATTTTGTGTATCAGCTTTCTTGAGAGAATCAGAAGCTTTTGTTTCCTTTCGTACAGCAACTTTCTTTTCAGCCGACTTTGCACCTGTTTTTCTCGACTCTAGGCTACCAGTCAACACCTCCAGAACACGAAGCGTCGTAACTTCTTGGCGATGACCCCGCGTACGCTTGGAATTCTGACGACGACGTTTCTTAAATGAAATAACCTTACGCAAACGCCCCTGCTCTATAATTTTAGCTGTAACCACAGCACCAGAAACAACGGGGGTTCCAACAGTTACATTATCTCCCTCACAAACCATCAATACATCTTTAAACTCAATAACATCACCGACATTACCAGTGATTTTTTCAACTTTTACCAACTGGTCAGCAATAACACGATATTGCTTTCCACCAGTTTTAATGACTGCGAACATTCTTTATCCTTTCGTTCGATCCAGCTCTTATTTCACTTTCAATTTAGATGATAAAGGGAAACAGGCTACTTTTTATCAGTCGCAACAACTTAAAAGGAGTATCAAATACTCATAAAACGTGCATGCATGAACCTTCCTATGCTCAACACCTAAACACATATGATAGAATTTATATTCTCTGTCAAGAAAGACGAATTAAAAAGCAAAAAAGGGGTTGTTCTAAAAGCAATTGAAGGTTACTTATCCATCACTACTCATTTAGTTTTCTGAGATAGAAAAATTCGGTTGTATTTTAATATTTACGGAGAGATGGCTGAGTGGTTGAAAGCACCGCACTCGAAATGCGGCATAGAGGCAACTCTATCGGGGGTTCAAATCCCTCTCTCTCCGCCACTTTATTGAAGAACATGCATTATTTAAATTTCTTTACCTAAAATGCGTCTCTCTTGAATATGCGTTAAAAGCCCCAATGTAGAACTATCGCGATTGCAAGCTTTTTTTTCTCCACGAATGATAGGCAACAATTCATTTGCTAGCTCTTTTCCTAGCTCAACACCCCATTGATCAAACGAATTAATATTCATCAAAACACCCTCAACAAAAACGCGATGTTCATAAAGTGCAATTAAACGACCGAGCGTAAAAGGAGTCAGCAAATCTTGAATTAATACAATACTTGGCCGATTCCCTACGCAACTTTTATGAATTGCAAAACTATCTCTCTTGCTATTATAGGTTTCACTATTTTGAACGAAACATTCAACACCCTCAAGACTGTGACCTTTCATCAAAGCTTCTGACTGTGCTAAGCAATTGGCTACCAACATATCATGCATATGATCTAAATTAGATTCATGACCTTTGACAAATAGAATAAGCTCCACAGGAACAATATCTGTTCCTTGATGCAGAAGCTGAAAAAAAGCGTGCTGTCCATTTGTCCCTAAACCTCCCCAAGTAACTGGACCACTTGAAAAAGTTATTGGACGACCATCTAAAGAAACATTCTTGCCATTTGATTCCATATCAAGCTGCTGCAAATAAGCTGGAAGACGTGCTAAGCGTTGCGCATAAGGAATGATAGCACGCGATGAATAACCACAAATAACACGATGCCAAAACCCTAAAAGAGCAAAACGAATAGGAATATTTTTTTGCAAAGGTGCATTTTTAAAATGCTGATCCATTTGTTGAGCACCTTTAAGAAATTGGCGAAAACCCTGACCTCCTATCGCCAACATAACAATAAGACCAACCGCAGACCAAATTGAATGGCGCCCTCCTACCCAATCCCAAAATTCAAAAATTTGTGAAGAATCTATACCAAATTCTATCACTTTATCGATGGCACTTGAAACAGCAACGAAGTGCTTCTTGACTGCCTCTTCCTCTATATGTGAACTGATCCATTGACGTGCAACACGAGCATTTTCCATTGTTTCAGTTGTCGTAAAAGTTTTAGAAACAATAATAAACAGGGTTGTCTCTGGATTCAAATCAACAAGGATATCGGCAATATGCGCACTATCTATATTAGAAACGAAGTGGCAATCAGGCCCATCATGATAAGGTTTTAAAGCACTAGTAACCATTGCAGGTCCAAGATCAGAACCTCCGATACCAATGTTTACAACATCAGTTATCCTTTTACCGCTACTTCCTTTATAACTACCATTCCGAACCGTTTCAGAGAAATTTTCCATATGAGCAAAAACAGCTTGGATATCTTGAACAACATCGCGTTTATTAAAAATGAAAACTTCATTAGCAGGCAAGCGCAAAGCAGTATGGAGAACCGAACGATTTTCAGTAGCATTAATGAGATCACCAGAAAACATAGCTTCACGTCTACCTAAAACATTTGCCACAACAGCCAAATTATCTAAGAGATCTAATGTATTAGATGCTACGCCACATTTTGAAAAATCAAAAAGGAGGTCATCAAGTCTTAAGGAGAAATTAGTAAAACGTTGTTTGTCTTTTGCAAAATGTTGACGAATATCATGAACTTTATCTCTTACAGCATGTTCTTTTAAAGCTTTTAAAACATCCTCAAAGATTTTCTCATCACGAATCATAAATTATATCTCCTATGGTCGTCACCAATAGAATTTAAACATAAATGATAACAGGCTAGAAAAGTGCTCTTTTATTGCAACTTGTCCATACACAAAATAAATTAGTATGAAAAAATATAAATATACTAAGATGGCATTTTATAAATAAAGATTTGTTCAAGCAATATCATTCAACTTGGCTTAATTCTTTTGTTAAACGTGCAGCTTCTTCTGCTTTTGGTTTAACAAAGCGTCCTAAAAAGAGGTAAACGACTGGCGTTACATAAAGAGTACAAAGAGTTGCTAACCCCAAACCACCAACAATAACCCAACCTAAAGCTATCCGTGCTTCTGCACCAGCTCCTTTTGCCAAAATTAAAGGGATTCCCCCCAAAATAGCACAAATCATTGTCATACAAACTGGACGAAGGCGAATATTAGCTGCTTCCTCTATAGCTTCACGTACACCTTTACCTCGATCACGTAACTGATCCGCAAATTCAACAATTAAAATCCCATTTTTTGCCATAACACCGATTAATAAAATCAAACCAATTTGACTATAAATGTTGAGACTTACACCGCTTAAAAGCATAGCAATCACGGCACAACCAAGACCCAATGGCACAGTAGCCATTATAATGAATCCTGAAATAAAACTTTCAAACTGCGCAGCTAAAACTAATAAGATTATTATAAAGGCAATTATAAAAACGATTGCTAAATTAGAAGATGTTTCGCCAAGTGTTGCAGCTTCTCCTAAAGGTACAATATAATTTTCTTCTGGTAACAAGGAAGAAGCAATGTCTTGCATAATCCGGTAACCATTTCCTAATGCAACACTTGGAGCAAGATTTGTACTTATAACAACAGCACTCATACGCTCTTCCCGTTTTAGTTGAGGTGTAGTGGCTCTTTCTTGCATATCCGCTATAACTGACAAAGGAACATACCGATTATCTTGTGTTTTTAAAACGACATTTTCCAAATCTGCAGGATCCTTGATGGGGTTTTCATGTGATGTAAGTTTTACATCGTAGGAATGATTATTCACGTAAATGGAACCAACCTTTTTTCCATCCAACATTGCCTGCAGAGTATTACCCAAATTGGTAATATCAATTCCCAAATTGGAAGCTTTTTCTCTATCAATTTCAATAAAAAATTGTGGTTGTGTTGCATCAACAGTAAGCCGAGGACGCACGAAACGTTTATCGGCATGTAGAGCATTCACAAGTTTACCAGCAACTGATTGCAGTTTTTCATAATTATCTCCAACTATTGCAAATTGCAATCCTTGACCAGTTCCTCGAACTCCTAAAGAATTTCCTTGCGCAACAAATACAAGCACTGATGAAAATTGTCTTACTTTTTTATTAATATCTTTCACAATTTCTTGCTGGCTACGCGAACGTTTTTCCCAAGGCGAAAGCAATAAAATAAGGAAAGCCCTATTAGATGAACCACCAATTCCAGCAATAGAATAACTGTTAACAACTTCGCCAGAATCACGCAATGGTTGCAAGCTTTCTTCAATTTTCTCTACCTGTCCATTTAAATATTGTGCTGAAACTCCCTGAGGACCGTTAACAACTAATAAGACAGCTGCTCTATCTTCTTCTGGTGTTAACTCATGCTGTAGATTCATATAACTTACTACACAAACCCCTAAAAAGATAAATGAAAAGAGGAGAACAATCCAAGGGTGTTCTAAACATCTACGCAAATTACGAGCATAATGTTCACTAAAAAAAGCACCTAATTTGTCTAAAAAAATAAAATAACGTGCATTCTTTTCATTATCTTTATCTTTAACCTGTCCTTTAAGTACACGTGAAGCGAGCATAGGACAAAGTGTCAAAGCAACAACCGAAGAAATCAAAACAGAAATTGCTAAAACAAAACCGAATTCTCTAAAAAGCCTTCCAATTTGTCCAGGAAGGAAAGAAATAGGTATAAAAACAGCTACTAAAGTCAATGTTGTTGCTAAAACCGCAAAAAATACTTCCCGTGTTCCTAAAACCGATGCGGATAAAGAGCCCAGACCCATATCACGTCGCCGCATAATATTTTCAAGAACAACAATTGCGTCATCAACGACAAGACCTGTTGCCAAAACAAGTCCTAAAAATGTCAGAATATTCAAAGAAAAACCTGCAAAGTAAATCGCAGCAATTGTTCCAATTAAAGCTACTGGAATAGATAGAGCGGGAATGAGCATTACACGCACATCCCGAAGAAAAAGAAAAATTACTATAATCACACTGAGCACAGCAATAGCCAATGCAGTTTCTACTTCATAAAGAGCACTCTTAATAAAAGTAGCATCGTCACTGATAATATTTACATGCACGTCAGAAGGCAAAGTAGCTTTTAAGTGATCAAGAGCTTCTCGAACACCTTTAGAAATATCAAGGGTATTAGATTGCGCCTTACGCACAATTCCTAACCCAATTCCTGTTTCTCCATTAACGCGGAGAATAACCGTCTCTATATCAGGAGACAAAGTAACATGTGCAATATCACCTATATACACGTGAGGTTTTAACATAACCTGTTCAAAAGCCTCTGGTGTTGTCAGTCGAGCAGTAGCACGCACAATTAATGCTTCCTTGGAATTACGTAGCGATCCCACGGGTGCATCTACTGACATGTCAGCTAGAACACGCGCAACATCCGCTACAGTTAATCCATAACTTGCAAGCTTTGCTTGATCGACATCAACCTGAAAAATTTTTGTGCGAGCATTATCAACTTTTACGTCACCAACCCCATCAACAGCAGAAAGCAAATCAACAATCTGATCATTCACAATAGATGTCAAATCATCAATACTTATTGCCGGTGAATTCACTACCAAATACATAACCGCAGCAGCATTAGAATCTGCCTTAATAATCTGAGGAGGATCTGCCTCTTTGGGCAAAGAGTTAGTAATGCGAGAAATAGCATCACGAATATCAGAAGAAGCAATATTCAGATCAACACCAACATTAAACTTAATTTCAATATGGGAACGACCAAAAGAAGATGTTGAAGAAATGGTCTTAACACCTGAAACACGAGAAACTGCATCCTCTATAGCTTTTGTAATCTCACGATCAATTGTTTCTGCTGATGCACCATGAAAATTCGTCACAACCGTCATGACTGGGATATCTACATCCGGTAATTCACGCACATCAACACCTATCCACGCAGCAAATCCTGCAATCATGATCATGGCGTTCACGACAAAAGTAAAAACTGGTCTACGAATAAAAAGCGCTACAATACCACCTTGTTCTGGCTTATCCAAAAGCTGTTTTTCTTCAGACTCTTGACTCATTATGCATCCTGCCCATCAGATGTCGATGATTTTTGTTTATGAGCCTCTGAATCATCAATAATAGCACTTCTCCCTGGGTAAAGCATTTGAACCCCCTGAACAATGATTTGATCACCATCCTCTAGAGCAGCCTTTACAAAGACTTGATTTTCTTTATGTTGAATAATCGACACCGGAACATATCCTACCTTACCATCTTTCACGCGCCAAACAAAAGATCCTCTACTATTCCACTGAATTGCGAGAGGATCTACGACTGGGAAAAGTCCATCAAGAAACTTAAACTGAATAGAAAAAGACATACCAGACATAAGTGTATCTTTTTCATTTTTAATTTCAACTTGAACGTGAAGTGTACGGCTTTCTTCGTCGATTTTATTATCAAGTGCGTAAATACGACCAACAAAGTTTTTTTCTGGTTGTGCTATTAATTTTGCAACCACTTCATCCCCTTTATGAATGTGCGGTATATATCGTTCAGGTACCCACACATCAACCAAAACGCGCTCCCTATTTTCAATGCGACCTATCACAGTATTAAGAGTAACAGTATTCCCTACATCGGTAGGAAAAATGCCTACAATTCCATCAATTGGAGCACGAATTGTTCTCCGATCAAGTGCTAAATCCGCATCACGCAAAGCCAAATTCGCATTATCTAAATCTAAGCGTGCAGCAATTTCCTGAACTTCTGTCGCTGTATTAGTAGCACGCAACTTAAGAGTTCGTGACAGTGTCAACGCACTATTGTCACGTTGTACCCTCGCTTTTGCAACGGCGATTTCTTCTCTTTTAGAGTCAAGCTTTACAATCACATCTCCTGTGTGTACTTTTGCTCCTGCAGATACATAAATTTTATCAATAACACCAGCTGACCAAGGCGTTAGCTCTGCTGCTGCAATAGCTCGCCCATTACCAATAGCAATAAACTGTTTATAAAAATTTTGAACTTTAACAGGATTAACAACAACATGAGCTGGAGGCATGCCTTTTGGCGTCTTTGACGTTGCATTTGGTACATTTTTTGTTCTATTCACTGTACCAAGAGATTGTTCTGAACCATGTTTGGACCAAAAATAGGCGGCTACCAAAACAATGGCTAAAAACACTAATGGAATGATTTTTCTCAATAACCCCATACGTCCACCCCTGCTTTGCAATTAAACGTAAATTTTTCCTGAAAGCCCCTCAACAGCAATATCCGAACCTTACATAGGAATCGAACTCATATAGGTAGTACACCTTAAAGCTAGCTAGGAAACATATCCTATATAATACTACGCTGTCAATCTAACTATAATTTTGTAAATTAAAATTCTGTGCACTAAAGCATTAAGTATTGTTATCATGTCGTTAGCACAATAAAAAACATCATGTGAAAACCCAACTAACCCTAGAAATAATACTGTAGCATTTTAAAGGATATAACAAACGAACAGATAAATTTTTTATTTCCATCAAGTTTCACTTGCAATTCTGTAATGAAACGATTAGGAAACCCTTAGTATTTAGCAAGTGAATGTGTGCACCCGTAGCTCAGCTGGATAGAGCACCAGACTACGAATCTGGGGGTCAGGAGTTCGAATCTCTTCGGGTGCGCCATTTTTTTCTGTAGCGGACTCCTCTCCTTGCACTTATCTAACATATTGGGTTGAATTTGGGTTGAATAAAGTGTCTTACAGAAAATTTAAGTGATCTCGATATTTTCTTACTATTTGATAAATACCTCAAATCTCTTGCTCATAATTTGTCTGTTTCTTCAATTAAATATACCTGTGGTGGTCAATTATTTTTGCCTCCAGCATATGCATCCCTTCTTGCATAGAAAGAAATAAATCTTTAACGATACTTAACTATATTTTCAGGGACTATAAAGTCTATTGCCTAATTATCTGTGTGATCTAAATACCAAAAGACCAAATTTAAGGAATTTCCCATGTCTAAAACAGATACTGAAATTGCTCGCGCGGCTCATAAACGACACATCACTGAAATTGCTGAAAAAATTTGTATCGCACACGAGAATCTCATTCTTTATGGATATGATAAAGCTAAAATTTCTTCTACATACATAAAATCGCTCAATAACAATCCGGATGGTAAACTTATCCTCATCACTGCGATCAATCCAACACCTGCAGGAGAAGGCAAAACAACAACAACAATTGGACTTAATGATGCTCTTAACCTTATTGGAAAAAAAACAATAGCCGCTTTAAGAGAGCCATCTTTGGGTCCATGTTTTGGCATAAAAGGTGGCGCTGCAGGCGGTGGTTATGCTCAAGTTATCCCGATGGATGATCTTAATTTACATTTTACTGGTGATTTGCATGCCATTACAACAGCTCACAATCTTCTTGCTGCAATGATAGATAATCACATCTACTGGGGGAACGATCTGAATATTGATCCACGCCGCATTGTTTGGAAACGCGTTCTTGACATGAATGATCGTGCATTGCGTGATATTGTTATTTCGTTAGGAGGAGTAACCAACGGCTTTCCCCGTCAAACAGGCTTTGATATTACTGTTGCATCAGAAATTATGGCTATTTTTTGTCTTGCAAATGATTTAGAAGATCTTACACAAAGATTAAAAAGAATTATTGTCGCATATCGCTATGATAAAACACCTGTAACAGCCGCTGATCTTAGTGCAGAAGGTGCCATGACAGCTCTACTCAAAGATGCGATGCAACCTAATCTCGTACAGACAATTGAAAATAACCCTGTTCTTGTCCACGGTGGACCTTTTGCTAACATTGCTCACGGCTGTAACTCAGTTATTGCAACGAAAACGGCATTAAAGCTCGCCGATTATGTTATCACAGAAGCAGGATTTGGAGCAGATCTTGGAGCTGAGAAATTTTTTGATATTAAATGTCGACAAGCTAATATTATACCAGATGCCACAGTCATCGTAGCCACAATTCGTGCATTAAAAATGAATGGTGGAGTGAATAAAAATAATTTGGCAGAAGAAAATATCACCGCTTTACAAAAGGGAGCAGCTAATCTTTTACGACATATCAAAAATATGGAACACTATGGTATCCCTTGTATTGTTGCTATCAATCATTTCAATACTGACAGTGATGATGAAATAAGCACATTACAAAAAATAGTTGCAACAACTGGACACAAGGCTGTTTTATGCAAACATTGGGAACAAGGTGGAAAAGGTGCTTTAAAGCTTGCACAGGAACTTATTACCTTAATTGAAAAAGAAGATGCACATTTTAAAACTCTGTATAAAGATGACCTACCACTCGTTCAGAAAATTAACTGTATTATAAGAAATCTGTATGGTGGACGGGGTGCCATAATACCAGATCATGTTCTTAAGCAACTCAAATCTTGGGAAGAAGAAGGATATGGCACGTATCCCATTTGTATGGCGAAAACCCCCTATTCCTTTTCTTCTGATCCTCAAAAATACGGTGCTCCTGTTGACTTTGACATTCCTATACGAGAAGTTCGCCTCTCAGCAGGTGCGGGCTTTATTGTTGTCATTTGCGGAGATGTTATGACTATGCCCGGCTTACCACATTATCCTATCGCTGAAAAAATACATCTTGACAAAAATAATGAAATTCAGGGTCTTTTATAAATCTATATTTGTAAATTTATTAATTAAAAAGAATAGAGTTTTTAAAAAGCTGTATAGACAAGTCATTCATTTATGTGGTATGTGTCTGTCGATCTAATTTGTAGAAGATTGGTTTTTACCTATTATTTATACACTGAAATAAAGCAGGATAAGCTGTGCAAGTACTCGTTCGTGATAATAATGTTGATCAGGCGCTACGCGCGTTAAAGAAAAAAATGCAGCGTGAAGGTATCTTCCGTGAAATGAAAATGCGCGGATATTATGAAAAGCCATCGGAAAGGCGTGCACGTGAAAAGGCTGAGGCTATTCGTCGCACACGTAAGCTTGCCCGTAAGCGTGCGCAAAGAGAGGGTCTTATTAGCAATGGACGAACTGGGGCTTTACGATAGTGTTCTGTTAGTATGCTATAAAATGGCGTGATAATGGAATGGGTGTGATTTAGGAAATTTACATTTTAAATTGTAAAGGTTTTTCTTTCTTAAAAATTTGTTTACGCTGGTTTTAAAGAAGGAAAACAGACTTCTTTAGTAAATGTTTCACTTGTTATTCTATTTTTAGTACTCAGTATTTTTCTTTAAGCTGTTTTATTTTTGTTATATCTAATTTGTCTTACATATGATAATTGCATTTTCCCTAGAGAAAATTCTAACTTAGCCTTTAGTCATTTCAAGTAAAAGGATGAGAGGTCATCACTGAGAATTGTTAGTGACGATACTGCCATCGTATATTGAGAAAATACTCCTTTTATCTCTCTTAAATATAAGTTCTTTGAAAAAAAATTCCATTTAGGTAATGTCGAAAATAAAAGTGTGTATTGGATTCACAATTTTTCCTATTAACTGCTCAAACTAGGCTAGAACTTTATGATTCTTTTCATATAGAATGGTTTTGACTTCATAAATTCTAATTCTAATATAGCTCAATCTGCCTATTGCGGTGTAGTATATTGGTGTTGCCAAAACTTATCCTAATAAGATTATGAAACGCTCCTATCAAACTGCAAAGTTTGATAATGAATATTTACCACTCTGCTATAAAAAGAGATACTTTACATTCTTTAATACACACCATATTATTTTATTACATTTAAAGTGAAGGATATGATTTTATACAATAAATAAAAATTTAAAACCTTCTAAAAAAGAAATCCGGAACCCCTCAAATAACGAACTATACTAATTAAAATATTCACATCGTTCTAAAGTTTATTATCACCCTCATCCCACACCTCCTCTTTGTAACTACCTATAGACAAATTTTAAAAATACGTGATAATCTTTAACTTTTTAGTTAGTACTAATTTAAGAATTTATCTGTGCTATACATAGCTTAATTTCTCAATATTATTCCCACTAATAGTTGAAATTTAAAAATTTCTGTTATCACGGATACTCATACCATAAACTTCTCTTCTGTAAGTACACAAAGAAAACTTTTCCTCTTTAAAGTCCTAAAAAACATGTTCTGAAAACACCGCTGCCACCGACTCACCCCAAATAGAATGGTAGTTAGACAAAAGTTTATCAGCACTTGTTTGTCCCATTGCAATGATCTCTTCCAAGGGAGTTAGAAAATTTGTTTCATCAAAACCATCATCGTTATATTGCTTACGATTTTTTAAGCCTTTGCGCGAAATAGCAATAGCCTGACGTGCTAATTCTAAAATTATGGTTTTACGAAAAGATGTTCTTAATCCTTCTTTAGGAACACGTTCACGCATATCCAAAACTTCTTCAAAACACCAATCTTTTGTCAAATCCTCTGCCTCATTTAATGCTTCACTATCATAAAGAATTCCCACCCAAAAAGCTGACAACGCGCAAATATGCTTCCAAGAACCGCAATCAGCACCTCTCATTTCCAAAAATCGTTTTAAGCGAACTTCGGGAAACAAAGTTGACAGATGATTAATCCAATCCCCTATATTCGGTGTTGAATTTACAATCTTCCCTCTTAATGCTCCATTCATAAACTGTCGAAAAGTTATATGTGTACAATCGTAATAGTGCCCATCGCGCACAACGAAATACATTGGGACATCAAGTGCCCATTCAACATAATCTGAAAAACCAAAACGCTCAGAAAATACAAAAGGTAGAACTCCAGATCTTTGATTATCTGTATCGCACCAAATTTTAGAACGCCAAGACAAAAAGCCATTCGGATGCCCTTCAGTAAAGGGTGAATTGGAAAATAACGCTGTTGCAATGGATTGTAATTTCATTGACACTTGCATTTTTCGGCGCATATCAGTTTCAGATGAAAAATCAAGATTCACTTGAATAGTTGATGTTCGATACATCATATCGAGTCCATTGTGACCAACTTTCGGCATATAATTGGTCATAATCTTATAACGTGATTTAGGCATTCGTGGAGTTTCTGCTAACGTCCACTGTGGACTGGCTCCGATGCCAAGAAACCCAATGCCTAATGGCTTGGCAATTTTTTTAAGAAGAGCTAGATGCTCCATAAGCTCACAGTAAGTTTGGTTAACTGTTTTCAGCGGTGCACCAGATAATTCAAACTGCCCTCCTGGCTCTAAAGAAATAGCGCCCTGCCCCACTGGTTCGACAAGCCCGATAATATTCCCTTTATCTAAAATAGGCTTCCATTCTAGAGCTTTTTGCATTCTCTTTAAAAGTGCACCTATTCCCCTCGTGCCTTCATAAGGAACAGGACGAAGGTTATCTATATAAAACGGAATTTTTTCATGTTCTGTTCCAATACGCCAATTATCTTTTACTTTACACCCCCCTTGGAAATAGCTAACCAAGGAATCTAAATTATAAATTTCACTTTCATCGGTTATATCAAGCGCCATAATTTATTTGATCCTATCATTAGTTCTACCATTTTTAATGAATCATTTAGAATGATTTGACAAACTTCTCAATCAATTAACCAATCCCCCACCGTAGCATTAAGAAGAGCTAAAGCGGCGACAGCTGCCGTATCAGCACGTAAAATACGCGAACCTAACGATATCGGAATTACAAAATGATGTTTTTTTAAAAAACTCCGCTCTTCTTCACTAAATCCACCTTCCGGTCCAATTAAAATCCCCAAAGCAGTAACTTTGTGCTTCTGCAAAAGTGGTAATGGATTACGCAATTCATGCACTTCATCACAAAAAAACAAAATGCGGTTCTCATCCCAACGTCTTAAAAGTTCTGTTAATGATACAGCAGAAACACATTCAGGTAGAGATAAAATACCACACTGTTCAGAAGCTTCAACAACATTAGCCTTCATTCGTTCCATATTGATACGAGTAACCTGCGTATGGTGCGTTATAACAGGCTGCAAAACCGACACACCCATTTCTACAGCTTTTTGCACCATATAATCCAAACGTGCACTTTTAAGTGGAGAAAAACAGTAAATAAGATTCGAATGTATAGTTTGTGATCTTTCTTGATGAATGAGTTGAACTACAACAAATTTTTTGTTTACGGTTACGAGTTTAGCAAGCCACTCACCATCTTGCCCATTGAAAAGTAAAATTTCAGCTCCTTCTTGCATGCGCAAGACACGTACGAGATAAGAAGCTTGTGCCCCCTCTATCCTTATTTCTTTATTCAAAAAAAGTGGCTGTCTAATAAATAATCTTTTAAGTTTATAATTTATGCGCATAAAAAATTGTGCCTTAATTAACCATAATCGTCAAAAATGAAGAAAAAATATAATAAAGAGAGAAAAAATCACATCTATAAAACTATAATGGATAAAGAACTATAGAGTTTCTTTATTTTCATGATATAATAATGAAACTAATAGAATATTAGATGGTTCTGCTTTCATATAACTTCATAATAAACACCATTTATCAGTGCGTTCAATAATTTATCGCATGATTGGAGAAAAAGATATGTCTGCTAAAAAAGCCGCAATTATCACTATCACAACCATCATAGCCTTTATTTTAATTACCATAGGGATTGGTTCAGTTGGAGCTGGTGGGAAGCATATGATTGTCGAAGATGGATATGGCATCTCCTCTCAAATTAAGTAGACATACACGTCAGTGTATCTTGAAAAGTACGTTAATATAACATTTTTCAACGATTTTTTATAAACCTTGACAAACAATAAAAAGCAAAAATCAATTTACGTAAATGTCTTTTTTAACTAAAAAACTGCCACTATACTGCCCCGCAGAAATAAGGGAAAAGACAAAAGGTGAAACAAGACTATTCGTAAGGCATTTAACATCTTTGCATAAAGTTTTTGAACTATTGTTTTTTCGTAATTGTGCCTGCAGTGTAAGTCCATTATTCCAATTTTGATTCATAGCGTCTGCAACTTTTCCTTTAATAGACAAACTCCAGTCCGCTGTACGCATCAGTGATTCTGCCACTGTCATTGTACCGTCTAAAAATCTCGTTTGAATATCCCAACGATTAAAAGCTGTTGATAGGGTATTGTTATTCTCTAAAAGAAATTGTTTATTCTCTAAAAGCTTCTCCTGCAAATCATTTAAATCATATCCTAATAGCCGGCCTGAAGACATATTTAATGCTAATTCACCTTGCATTTGCGCAAAAATTTCCGACCAATAACGAGTAATCGTCTGTATTGTCATCATAAAACTCGCTTTAGTTTGCGCAAATGGCATAATTCCCAAAGCCTCTAAAGCTTCCTGCGTATCAACAGAAGAACCAGAAATGCGTCCTTCAATGCGCATTTTCTGGCCATATGGTATAATTTGGATGTTACTTTGAATAGATCCACCAAAAACATTAGCATGTCCAATGTCGAGAATACCCTGTCCATTTCTTATTTGTATAGCAGCCGCTAAATTAGTAAGTGCAACATGACCTACTTTTGTTTCTAGAGCAGAAAGTCGTATATCTACTCCAATATGCTCAAAAAATGCTACATCCTCTTCAACTGAAGAAAATACAGTTTCCAAGAGGTTAAAATTTAGATTATCAAATGCTAAAGATCCAATTATAACTGGTACATGATCTTGAAAATAAAATTCTAAAGCTCCACGCGCATTTACTGTGCCTACATTAAATGTAACATTATTAATTTGAATATGCATTGGCTGCGCTAAGAAATACGATTCCCATACAACAGGTTCTTTTAATTTATACCCCCAAAACTGATTTGCTCCGATCCAGGATAATGTCTGATTCCAACCTGGAGAGCGCATTGATACCTTTCCATCAAAAATATAATATTCAGATAACTGCACTTGACCTACAAAGGTTATACCACCACGCACAGAATTGAGACTTGCCTTAATCTGGCTTTTTCCTCCTGCTAACAGCAGTAATGCTTGATCCGCATCAATCGATAGTTTTGTTAATTCTCCGTGCCAACGAGCATCTGCACGGAGCCGTGCTCCCTGTATTGACTCTGGCCAATCTAAAGTCACATTTAATCCCGTTATTTTTTCGGTCATACTCGAAATACTATCATGGTACACGATTACACCATCTTCAATAACAATCCGCCCAAAAGGTTGTTTCAAAAGACGCTTTATATCTGGCTGATCAGGATTATGCTGAATTACTTCGCGTGCATTTCGTATCGCTAATCCTAATGTACCTTGTGACCGTGAAAATCTATCAAAAAAATCAGCTGCTGTTTTAACTGGCTTTTCCATCACAAATTGTGGACGCACAATCCGTGTCTCTGAAAAAGAAACATGTCCAAAAAAAAGATCCATTAAAGAAAGATCAACTTCTATTGATTCAGCTTCCAATAATGGTACAGCATTATTGATCTTTGATGTTAAAGTAATGCCGGAAAGAAATGCTTTAGGATAAGGCAAAAGTTTCAACCGTGGTGGATCACGTAATTGTACGTTATAGCCCGTCCATGCGCTCAAATCCTGTGCTAAACGAATACGAATCGCATCTGTCGACACAAGATAGGGTAAAGCAAAAATACCAATCCCAAACACAAAAATAATTGTAACACAAACCCCGCTTAAAAACTTTATTACTCTGACACGCACAATCTTCCTCTACATTTTAGCCCCTATAACAAACTAAAAGCAAATTTAAATTATCATTAAAAAGCTTATTATTTAATGCTAAAATTCATTCTCTACAGTTCATAACTGAATTATTCTTGTTCTTATCTAAAGTTTATTTGAACGGCAATATTGCCGCTTCTTAACAAAACGATTATTTTAAAATCTTTCGAAAACTAAAAAAAGATATAAAACTGTAAAACCACCCTCATCGTTCTCATTAATATCGCTGTGGTGTTCTATTGTATTATCAAAAAATACTCTACAAAAAAACAAAAACAAATAATCCTACCGAAAGGGATCCCTCTCATGAACAATATTATCAATGGAAAAAAGCTTGCTGAAGAAATCATTGTGAAAGTTAAGGCTGAAACAATAAAACTCCACGAGCACTACAAGATACAACCTGGTATCGCTGTTATAATTGTTGGAGACGATCCTGCAAGTCAAGTATATGTAGCATCTAAGAGTAAAAAAGCCGAAGAATGCGGTTTTTTTTCAATAAAGCATATGCTTTCCAAAGAAATACGAGAAGAAGAACTCCTTCAACTCATTGCAAAATTAAATGCAGATTCTAAAATCCATGGTATTTTAGTGCAACTTCCCCTACCTCGCCATATTAATACAAACCACATAACACAAGCTATTTCTTTCCAAAAAGATATCGATGGTTTTCATTATATTAATATGGGAAAACTCGCGGCAAATGCACTTGAAGATGCCATTATTCCCTGTACCCCAGCTGGTGCCATGATAATGATTGAACGGCAATGTGGACGAGATTTATCTGGTCTTGATGCTGTCGTTATTGGACGCTCTAATATTGTCGGCAAACCTATGGCAGCCCTCTTAACAGCAGCGAATGCTACTGTGACAATCGCTCATAGCCGTACCCGAGACCTCGATGATGTATGTCGTAGCGCTGATATTCTAGTAGCAGCTATCGGTCATCCACGCATAATTAAAAAAGAATGGGTTAAAAATGGTGCCATTGTTATTGATGTTGGCATTAACCGCGTTGCAGCACCAGAAAAAGGTATAGGGAAAACACATCTTGTTGGTGATGTCGATTTTGAAGGAGTAAAAGATAAAACCGCCGCGATTACCCCTGTTCCAGGAGGAGTTGGACCAATGACAATCGCCATGCTTATGGTTAATACACTCAAAGCTGCCGCCAGATTGAATAATCTGCCTGTACCAAAATTTTAAAGCTTTCACTAACTTTATTTAGTCACATCACTTTTTATTTTTACTTCTGGCATGCACAAGATGCCCTTTTATATGCACAATTAATTGACTGATCAAAACAAAATATTTTATGTCCAATACCATGTTCATTATTTGAAAGGTCAGCACATGGCTATTTGCATGTTAAATTTTACACAACGTTTAAATAGCTAACTTACAATGCAAATACCCCAATAGACAATGTCATAACTCTATAAAAACACAACATAAACGTTACTAAAACCTTCCATATAAATTGTAATAAAGGCTTTTCTCAATGTACAGCGATAGCTCTTATACTCTTAAAATAATATCTGTTTTAACTTTTGAAAAGGTGCTTTTATAAGTGAGATAGGAACAAGATAACCACGCACGATACCATCTTTTATATTGATGAATGATATTATGTAAAATGACTTTGAGTGATTTTTGATTCAGTATCGCCTTTATCGTGTGTGTGTGTTGATTTTTGAAATCATCTAGCAAACTTCAAGATTATAAACTTATGGCTCCCTTTAAATCTAAACTCGAATGGCTTTGCATCACAATATTTTCATTTTCTAAAGCTAGAAACATATTATGAAGAATTCTACATATTTCTTCTTTAGATCTTCTAAACCTTTCCCTTTATAAGGCATATAAATTTCAACGTACTGAAGATTTTACCTCATTCTCTATTACTATCTAAAAAATTAAAAAGGATATTATGTATTAAAGCCTTATATATTATTATATCGTAATTTTATCCCTCATCATTAATACATTTTACTTCTTTATAGCTTCTATTAGATAATCATGAGTTGAAAAATTTCCTGTAGCTTTACCCTACCATACAAATCAACCAGTTCCTCTTTCAAAAGATTTAAAGTTTTTGTTTATTCCGAATTTTTGAATTAAGTATAAAGAACAAGCAAAATAAAGCTCTTTTATGATTATAATTCACATATAAAATACTATTTTGCTACGTGCATATCTGTCTGCCCCCAAAAGGCTATTCAATCTTTCCAAACAAGGCTAGATGCTCGCACCAATATCCTGTCCTATTTCACTTATTTTATTTTCTTCAGGTGACCAATAAACCTGAAGAAGATGCTGAGCGTAGCGTAAAACCGCCCGAACAGGCATTTCCATTTCAGATCCTCCCTGACAAATAACTTCAAAACAATCGCGTTTCTTAAGCCCTTCAAAATGGAGAACAATGTAACGAGCTTGCAGTATAACTGGTAAAGTCAACGTAAGTCTTGGCTCACGAGCACTCTTTGCATGAATAGGTAAAACAAGCGCACGCGTTTGAAGATCAAGAGCTTGCTTCAAACGATCAGCATCAGGAAAAAAGGAAGCTGTATGCCCATCAACATCCATTCCTAAAACAACAACATCAAATGGTCTAGGCAAAGTATTGATACGATTAGCTGCTGAAAAAGCCGCAAGCTCAACAGTAATTGTATTATGATAAAGTCCTACAAAACGCGCTTTGGATGCAAAATTTTGTAACAAATAACGCCGCACAACATGTTCGTTAGAGCGTTCATGATCAACAGGAACAAAACGTTCATCAACTAAAGTGATAATAATATTTTGCCAATCTATATCAGCCTTTGACAAATAATGAAAAAACAATTCAGGTGTTTTCCCACCAGACACCGCTAAAACTGCTCGCTTATGCTCAAGAACAGATACACTAAGTTCTGCTGCAACTCGATCAGCTAATGCTAAAGCTAAGGCAGCTGGTGTTTCAAAATTTAAACGATCGATATTAATTCCATGCATTATTATTGTTCTAAACTAAATTTATTTTCATATACACCCATCATGTTCCACCAAAACATTTGAAACAGATGACGCATTAACCAATGTGCTATGCCTATGAATAGATCTGCCTTTTACTTTCCATCCCCTAATAATCATACCAATCTAACGCTAAACAAATTCAACTTCTTCATGACATATAAACAGAGTTAATTTCCACGAATAACACACCTCAATAAGCGTTCATAAGCAGCAGCATTACACTCAGAAAACGCGGACACAAAACTCATGTCTCATGGAATATACAAGAACTGCATACCATAAAGAAGACCTAGATCCTGAATTATTAAGTCGTTGTTTTACGTTCTTATAAGGCTAGAGACAAATAAGTAAATCTATTATAATAAATTTATTGAATCCATATTAAAATATTATGGAGAATAGATTTGAAAAGCACAACAATTTTAGATATCTGCGTCAATATTTACTGACTGATTAGGTCAATAAAAAGTGTACCCGTTCACAACGCTAATTATTCATTTTAGTTTTAAGGACAACATATTTTTTTCTTCTATAGATCCTCTCCTCAAATCATATAGAAGAACGCCCAATATACCAAGCAAGATATTGTTACATACACTATATTACTTCACATTATAAATATCGATAGATCTAAAAAATATAAAACTGTATTTTTTTATCATGCCAGTGCGATATGATTAATAAATAATATTCCATAGCCACCAACCACCGCAATGATAACATTTGATCTTATATTGTGTCGCCTAACGCATCGGAGAAATGCATAAGAGACTCTGAATTTCCCTTTATAGAGAGATTCAAATAGCCATTGTAAAATATAATATTGGTTAGAAATCCACAATGACTCATAAAAGAACTCTATAAGCCACGATACCATCAAATTTTGAAATATATCAATATGAGAAATTTAATATTTTTACAAACAGATCTTTGAGTTTAACCGTTGTTAGGCATGAGACGGGCGACAAGAGGAGAAAGCATCATCAGAACTTCAGACAATAGCGAAAACAAGTACTTTTCCTACCATCCTTCTCCGTACAAATTTAACACCTGTTTTCTTATCAAGAACTGATTGGTAGAATATGCATGGTGAACCCTGGTTGTTCTTGAATAGGCTTCTTAGCCATAAAAGTTGCATATATATTATGCTTAAATGCCGCTTCACGAATTGTGTGTTTAAACGTAAAAATTGGATCCGCTAATTCAATCGGATCACCATAATGTAAAATTTAATTTCAAACTGGCCAGCTCCTTTCTCATGAGTAAGCTTATCAATCTCTAGTTCTTACGCTTCCGAAAAATGATAAATATCATCAATAAGGTTATTGAATTCATTCACGCCAGCCATCTAATATCCCCCTGTCCTCTGCAAATTGCTCGTCCCTAACAACCAACCGAAAGAACTAACTGATAATCAGAGCCAAGATTTCTCGCTACCAAATAAAGTTCAATTTCTGATGAAACAAGTGGCTCTAGCGCCATTTGGTTGTAAAAACCAACTGCTGTTCGTAAAATATTTCGTAGCATACAATCCATAATTTTCCCATTTTGATATATAAAATCATAAATCACAGTGCAGTAGGGTTATCTTCCATAATATAATGCTTAATTTAGAAAGATTAGGTTTAAGGGTAAAAATCACCTCCTGTTTTGGAATATTCAAAAATACGGCTATCTTCAGGATACTCTCCTGAAGTTATTGCCATGAAAACTGCTGAAGATAATGCTAATAATCTTTCTGATATAAATTTTTTAGAAAGCGTTACCTTACCACATACTACACCCACTTGATCAGACGTAATGCACTCAATATTTTCAATACCTCAGAAAGAAAGCTACCTACTGGAGAAGCTCACTTCTAACTGTTATACTACATAATTTTTCAAGGAAAACATGACAGTCGCAGAATCCTTTGCTTTTCATTTTCTACCATTTATTACAGCTAGAATATCACTACTCAAAATTAAGCATCGTTGTTATGACATTATTCTATGCATGAGCTGTGAAAAAATTGCATCAACCCCATTTAAAGAATGCTATAATTAATTGCCACCAAGGTAGAATATAATGCCTCGCAATCACTATAAATCCCTTATTATATCAAATATAGTGAAAAAACTGGTACGGTTGGTGGGATTTGAACCTACGACCTCTGGTGCCACAAACCAGCGCTCTAACCAACTGAGCTACAACCGCATAATAAACGTCTTAATAGGTGTTCACTATTTAGTAAACACTCTTCTCTTCTAATTTGACATAAGGAAGATCAGAAAAGTTTGCAAGCCCCCTAAAAAAAATCTTACATTTTTTATTCAGAAAAAACAATTTTATCACAAATGTAGTGTACGTTCTGCCCAATACTTAACACGCTGATCACGGTAAGCTTTTATAGTATCAACACCATCTTGCTGCATAAATTGCAAAATATCTTTTAGAATAGTTATTGCAAGATCTGGCCCTTCGTAAACCATCCCACTATATAACTGAATCAAATCTGCACCAGCTTTAATTTTTTCTAACGCAGTTTGTGCATTTCTTATACCACCAACACCAATAAGAGCAATCTCTTTACCTAATTTTTGACGCATTTTTGCAAGGACAATAGTGGAACGTTCAAATAATGGACGTCCAGAGAGTCCCCCCTTCTCTCCACTTAATACGCTATTCATCAGTCCTTGACGTGAAAGAGTGGTATTGGATACGATTAAACCATCAAAATCAGAAAGTGCCATTTCTTCAGCCACATCATCTAGTTCTTTCTCTGATAAATCGGGCGCAATTTTTAAAAAAATAGGGATGGAAAATCCGTGCTTTTTTCTCTGTTCACTACGCACCTTCGAAATAGCACTAATTAAAAGATGTAAACTTTCACGAGCCTGTAAATCTCGTAAACCAGGCGTATTAGGTGAAGAAATATTAATTGTAAAATAATCAGCAACATCATAAAAATGAGCAATACCAGTAATATAATCGTCAACTTTATCGACTGTATCCTTATTGGCGCCGATATTAATCCCTATAATACCGAGCCGTTTACAGATGTGAATTCTGCTGTAAACAGTCTGATGCCCATCATTATTAAAACCCATTCTATTAATGATTGCTTCATCTTCTTTTAAGCGAAAAAGCCGCGGCTTAGGATTTCCCATTTGAGGTTTTGGCGTAACCGTTCCAATCTCAGTAAATCCAAAACCTAGACTAAAAATAGCATCCACAACCTCTGCATTCTTGTCAAAACCTGCAGCAAGACCAACAAAATTTTCAAAATCAAGACCCGCGACAGTCACACATAAACGTTTATCAACAATCTTTTGGCAACTGTTTATGCCACTTTTCAGACTGACAATCGCTAAACGATGTGCATGCTCTGGATCTAACATAAATAAAGCAGAACGACCAATACAACGAAAGAAATTCATCAATCCTTCTCCACAACTAAACAATCTATCGCACCTCATATAAACCACTTAACATACAAGATCACAAATAAAGATAGCAAATTATAGACGATAAGAATGAAACTTCTTTAATGTAAATGAGAAAGTGCACAGGTATAATGGATATTCATGTTTATGTTTATAAACACTGCGTAAAATTCCTTATATATTTGGAAAGGCTTTTTTGAAATTATTCGAGCATTGAAAATTAAAGAAATCTGCAAATAAGCAATAAAGATCCTTTATAAAATATACCTAATTTTCAAAATTTTATCGTAAAGGTCGTAAAACAATTTTATAAATCAGGTACAATTCTTTTCTTTTAGCTAAGAACAAAATCAAACACAATTTATCAAAAAAGTCTTCGATAATACGAGCTTTATAATAAATCGATTCCCGTATCATAAAGAATACAGCTCCTAGTAAGTTCTGACATATTCAAACAGTCTTAGAAAATAATTTTAATATCTATAATAACACTGCACTAAAAGAAAAAGCTACCCTTCACTTTTTTATAAAAAGCGATAATTAGCCTTATCATACGTTAATAAATAAACAGGGGAACACAATGCTTAAAGAATTCAGAGAATTTGCCTTAAAAGGTAATATGATTGATCTTGCTATCGGTGTCATTATAGGGGGCGCTTTTAGTGGTTTAGTTAATTCAATTGTCAATGATATTTTTATGCCAATCATTGGTCTCATCACAGGTGGAATTGACTTTTCTAATATGTTTATCCAACTTGCAGGTAAAAAACAAGCTACACTGAGCGCCGCAAAAGAAGCCGGAGCCACAATTAGTTATGGTCACTTTATAACTCTATTTATAAATTTTCTCATTATTTCTTGGCTTCTTTTCTTATTGGTGAAAGGCGTCAATAAAATACGCCACAAACAAGAAAAAGAGGAGAATCCTAAAAAAATGTCTTTAGAAGAACAACTTCTATCAGAAATTAAAGATTTATTAGCCGAAAAAAAATGAATTTATTTGTAAGTCTTTTCATGGAATACAGGAAAAAACATTTCTACAGTTGTTCCATGATTAGGCTTTGAAAATAACATAAATTGGCCACCACTCTCTTCTACCATCGCTTTACACATTGGTAAACCTAAACCAGTTCCAACAAAAACGCTGTCACCAGATCGACCATCTTTGCGCTCTACTTGACCATAAGGTTGTATAGCTTGCATGATTTCTTCATCGCTCATCCCTATACCATTATCACTCACTGAAATTTTTACTCGTTCTTTTTGAATATAAGAAACGTGAACAATAATTTGCCCACCAAACGGTGTAAAACGGATAGCATTAGAAAGAAGATTCCACATAATTTGACGAAATATTTGTTGTGATACACAAATAAATGGCACATGAACCGGTGCAACAATGCGCATAATAATACCATTATGATTAGCCTGTGTTTCAAGGAAAGCTATACTCGCCCGCAAACAAGATGTAACATCAAATGCTTCAGCTATAAGAGACTCATTGGTCTTATTATTTGAGCTAAAATGATTTGCTTTCGAGCACTCTAATAATTGATTAACCAACGATAATATATGTTTTCCAGATGAGATAATATCACGCAAATACCCACGATAACGCTCATTATCTATCGAACCAAAACGGCCATCTTCCATAATTTCTGCGAAACCGATAAGAGCACTCAAAGGTGTTCGCATCTCATGAACAATTCCAGCTACTTTGTTTTCTTCTACCTTTTTACCTAATGGTAGAGCCACACCTGTCATATCACGCAGCATAACAGCATAATTGTTTTTCCGTACCAAAGGTACAATTATTATAGAAACTATTACATTTTTATGATCTTTTGTTACTAAATCAGCTGTTTCACCACGGTTTAAAACCCGATTTTTTTCCTGTCTATGAATTAACTCAAAATATTTTTCCACTAAAGGACGACTTTGCAAAGTAAATAATGATGATAGTGGCTGTGCCAGTAATTCATTTATTTCATAGCCAGTTAATGCTAGAGCAGCGCTACTAACTGATTGAATAAAACCCTGTCCATCTAACCATAAAACGCCATCAGTAGCTATATCCAATAATGATAAAACCACCGCTGGTTCTTTTATGAGAGTTTGTTCTATTACATTTATAGATAATGTCCGAGCAGACGACATTTTAATTGCCGCTTTCTCAGATAAATGCCCAGATCCTAAAGATGAATGCAACTCATCACGCAACCGTTCTGCAATTTCACCAAAAGCTGCACGCTCTATCTCTGAGAGGTCTGATATTTTTGTATTCGACTTTTCATCTCTTTTTTCTTGCATCATTAAAATACCAAAACCAAGAAACTCTTGACCCTATATTTAACATCAAAATTAGTAAGCAAATAATTCAACATAGAGCTCTTTTGAACAACTATCTACAGATCATTAAATTGTGTGTTTGTTTCCAAAGACAGATCACCTTTAATAAATACAGAGTATCCAGTATCGTTCATTATTATATTTGTGACGAACATAAAAATTAGTCTTAAAATACAAAAAATACCAGCTCAATAGCTTTTTAGTTAATGCTTTTAAAATATATAAAATTGGCCATTTTTATCTCCGAAGAAAAATGTCGCAGCAAAATTTCAGTATAAAACGAAAAAATTTTCATCTAATAATCTAATTCATTTGCTTTTAATAACACTATAAAATCAGAAAACTTTCCGGCTTGACCTTCAAGAAAATAACTTCACCATGTATATTGACATTTTGAACAGGAAGAATGATCTCGATTTGCATTTCATTTTCAACACTAAGGAAGGAATTTCCACCGCAGTTGCATATTTATCCACTTCTGCAACAAACGAACATAATTGCAGCACCTGAGCAGCAATCCCCAAAACATCTTCTTCCAGCAAGCTTCAAGCAACAATGTCTCACTTAAACTAAACAGTAGCAGAAGCAATTATAGAAAATTCAGCATAACACTTTAAAGTTACTCTCAATTCAAGGAGACTATGTTGAATACTCTTCAATACCTTATACTATTCCGTTTTATCTAAAAAGACTCTTTCAAATTATAAATAATGCAGAAGATAACCAAAAAATACACCCAAGTACCATTTAACCAAAGAATATTTTACTATCAGAGGAGATAATAAAATCTATCTGTCCTCACATGAGGGTTTGTTTAATTTCTCTTACATTTCAGATAATCTTCAAATGCCCGAGACATCTTAAGCCTCCTTTTCATCCGGCACCACTTATGAGCATTTAATGTAAGATATCACCTCTGATATTCTTCCCCATTTAATATTAGATAACACCCGTTTTGATAAATAAATTAAGAAAATATCTAAAATAGCTGTACTATGAAGCCATAAAATCATCTTGCTTACCGCTGTATTCACTAAGCAAAATTTCACGTTTACCAACATGATTGGCAGCTCCAACAATGCCTTTTTCTTCCATCCGTTCAACTATGGAAGCGGCCTTATTATAACCGATTGCAAGCCGGCGTTGAATATAAGATGTTGAACATTTTTTATCACGCATAACAATCTTAACAGCTTGTAGATAGAGTTCATCACCGTCATCATCTAAACCTTCTATAGTAGAAATTTTTGCAGCTGAATCAGCAGACTCCACATCTTTATTATCCTCTTCGCTGTCCGTTACCGTTGCTAAATAATCAGGTTTTCCTTGTATTTTAAGATGGGCAACCACAGATTCAACTTCTTCATCAGATACAAAAGGCCCATGAACCCGAACGATACGTCCACCGCCTGCCATATGCAACATATCTCCCTGACCCAAAAGTGTTTCAGCACCTTGCTCTCCCAAGATTGTACGGCTATCAATTTTCGATGTTACCTGAAACGAAATACGGGTGGGAAAATTTGCTTTAATCGTACCTGTAATTACATCAACAGAAGGGCGCTGCGTTGCCATAATGAGATGAATGCCTGCAGCACGCGCCATTTGCGCTAAGCGCTGAATAGCGTTTTCAATTTCTTTACCGGCTACCATCATAAGATCAGCCATTTCATCAACAATAACAACAATATAAGGAAGCTGTGTCAAATCCATTGCTTCTTCATGATAAAGCATTTCCCCACTTTCCTTATCAAACCCAGACTGTACAGTACACATGATTGTTTCGCCTTTTTGCGCTGCCAATGCAACTCTTGCATTAAAACCATCAATATTACGCACCCCTAACTTAGCCATTTTACGGTAACGCTCTTCCATTTCACGAACTGCCCATTTTAAAGCTGTTACAGCTTTCTTTGGATCAGTCACTACAGGCGTTAAAAGATGTGGAATACCGTCATAAACAGAAAGTTCTAACATTTTAGGATCAACCATAATCAGACGGCACTGTTTTGGTGTCATTCTATAAAGAATTGACAAAATCATTGTATTAATCGCAACAGATTTACCCGACCCTGTTGTGCCTGCAACCAATAAATGAGGCATTTTAGCTAATTCTGCAATGACAGGCTTACCATTAATTCCCTTCCCTAAAGCAAGGGATAATTTAAATTGACTTTCACGAAAAGAGTTTGATTGGATTAATTCACGCAAATAAACTGTTTCACGAACTGCATTTGGTAACTCAATCCCAATAACATTGCGTCCAGGGATCACTGCAACACGTGTAGAAATAGCAGACATCGAACGAGCAATATCATCAGAAAGACTAATGACTCTCGATGACTTTACTCCAGCCGCAGGTTCAAATTCATACATTGTCACCACTGGCCCTGGATGAACATGTATAATTTCACCCTTAATTCCAAAATCTTCCAAAACGCTTTCTAAAAGTCCCGCACTACGCTCCAATGTTTCTTGCGTAATAATTGCTCCATCGTGGAAAATGGGTTCTTGCAATAAATCAATCGGAGGAAATTTATAATTGTTACTATAATTTTTATCATCCACAGATTGAAAATTGGGTATAAAAGTGGAATCACCACGACCTAATCGTGTACTGACTGTGTAGGATGTTTTATCTTTTTTTCTTAGCACAGAAACATCTTCTAAGTTTTCTACTATACTAGTAGTATTGCTTGAATTATCGGTGACTGCGGTCGCTCCTACATCACTCAGTGTGTCAGCAGTCTTTTCAAAATCAAACTCAGAATTATACACCTGAGTCTCTTTAACTGCATGTGTATAGCTCTTTGCACATGTTACGTTAGAAGTTTTCTTAATACCTTGAACATCTTCTGTTGAGGATTCTGATGTAATTGAATCGTACAATTTCGGAAAACGATATTCAAGAACACGGTAAAAAGCAGTGATTGACTTATCAAAAGTAGAAACAGTATCCAGCGCAACATCATTGTTTTTACGCTTAATAGATGTTGCATCTTTTTCTAATATTTTAGCATCGATCTGTTCTAATATAAAGGGTTCACACTCAAAAAATGCATCATCAGAAAGATAAAAAGTAGGCTTTGTTCTTTCTTCCATATTCTCTACTGGTAATTTATGCTTCTCTATATTTTTTTCAGCCTGAGTGCTAATAGTTTGCTGTGGTAACTGTCCCAAAACTGTTAAAGAACAAAATGGCTCTTCATTTTTAACTGATGAAGAATCAGTCATTCTTTCAGTCAATTGAGAATGTATTGTTTTTTTGTTATAATATGGAATTCTCGTAAGCTTTTTATGCTTTTGCTCTGCAAAAATTTTAAATTGTTCCGCAAAAATTGGATCTGTTTCTATGCGACGACGTAGAATCTCAACTTCTGGCGTTCGCGTGAAACGAGCGTTCCGCCCAAAGGTGAATGCTTTTTTCCATACTTCGGGATAAGGAAATATCTTAGCAAGGTCAGCAGACGAACTTGTTTCTGCTACATTCTTTGCACTCTCATCAGAAAAAGAAGACGTAGAAATGGATTTTGTTTTCGAATTATGCATGATACCCAACAAAATTACAGCAATGAGAAAGAACATTGCTTTTTCAATAAAGAATGCGCAGAACATACAACATGAAGGTTAATAACTTTTTGCTGATAGTACTATTTTATGAAAAAATTATACCTATCAACGGTGCGCCCTTTCCACCTAGTAATGCATATCACAAAATTTATGGTGCTACCCAGCTGCGCTACATTATTTTAGAAAAACTCTATCACAGAAATTAAAAAAAAATCACTCATTCTTCTCTTTTTTCTCACATCTGACAGGCGAGAACCGCTTCCATTTTCCATTATCAATTTCTGCAAAGCAGTTCTATTTTTCACTTTTTATAAAATTATCCTTGTTATTTTCGTTTAAAATAGCTGAAATAGCTTAAAAATTAACAAAAAATAGGAAATGCAAAATGCTTAATAAACGAAAATTCTACATCAATGGTCGATGGGATGATCCGAATAATCCTCATGATTCACATGTTATTAATCCATCAACAGAAGAAGCTTGTGCTGTCATTAGCCTTGCCAGCACAAAAGATGCAGATAGAGCAATTAGTTCTGCTAAAAATGCTTTTCAAAGCTGGAAAACAACCCCAGTGAATGAAAGACTTAGCTTCGTTGAAAAAATTTTAGAGCTCTATGAAAAACATTCAGAAGATATGGCAAAAACCATTTCGATGGAAATGGGAGCGCCTATTGATATGGCACGCAATGCACAAACTGCATCGGGCTATTCTCATATTCGCAACTTTATCAAAGCTTTCAAAGAGTTTTCATTCCAAGACGTTTTAGTGGAAGGAAATGAAAAAGCTATTCTTCACTATGATCCTATCGGCGTGGTAGGATTAATTACCCCATGGAACTGGCCTATGAATCAGGTAACTCTTAAAGTTATTCCTGCTTTATTGGCGGGATGCACAATGGTATTGAAACCTTCTGAAATTGCCCCTCTCTCTGCTATGCTTTTTGCTGAAATTTTAGATGAAGCTGCTCTACCTGCTGGTGTTTTTAATTTAATCAATGGAGATGGGAGCAATATAGGCTCTTACATATCCTCTCATCCAGATTTAGAAATGATAAGTTTTACAGGATCAACCAGAGCAGGAAAATCTATTTCTAGAAATGCCAGCGACACTTTAAAAAGAGTTTGTCTCGAACTTGGAGGTAAAGGAGCTAATATCATTTTTGCCGATGCTGATTCAGAAGCTATTCAACGTGGTGTACAGCACTGCTTTTATAACAGTGGACAAAGTTGCAATGCACCAACGCGCATGCTTGTAGAGCATACTATTTATGACAGAGCCATCAAAACAGCCAAAGATATCGCTGAAAAAACAAAAGTTGGTCCAAGCCACCAAGCGGGGAATCATATTGGTCCCGTAGTATCAAAACAACAGTACGATAAAATTCAAGAGCTTATTCAATCCGGAATTGATGAAGGTGCAACTCTTATTGCAGGTGGCTCTGGTTTACCGATGGGAATGGAACGTGGTTATTATGTACGCCCAACAGTTTTTTCCGATGTGAAACCTAATATGCGTATTTTTAGAGAAGAAATATTTGGTCCAGTTCTTTCGATTCTTCCTTTCAATACGGAAGATCAAGCCGTCGCTTTAGCCAATGATACCGAATATGGTCTCTCAAACTATATACAATCGCAGGATCAAAACAAATGTAGACGTATCGCTGTGCAAATGCGATCTGGTATGGTAGAAATTAATGGACATGGCTTACCCAGTGGTAGTTACTTTGGCGGAGTCAAATTTTCCGGGCGTGCCCGTGAAGGCGGACAATGGGGTATTAAAGAATTTTTAGATACCAAAGCAATTTCGTACTGGTAAAAAAAATTTTTATTAAAAGCTTAATTAGGATCATATATTGGTTCAATGGATAACGGATGAGAGTGCTCTTGGGCAACGACTTGATCAGTGGCTTTCTAAACAATGCCACAATGAGTTGTCGCGTTCACGTTTGCAAATCCTCATCCGTGAAGGTTCACTTAGAATTAACGGTCAATTAATAAAAGAACCGAAAACAAGATTAAAATCCGATCAAATAATTGAATTGACAATACCCGTCCCCAGGGATGCAAAACCTAGTGGTGAAGCCATTGCATTAGATATTTTATTTGAAGATAATCACATTATTGTCATCAATAAACCAGCTGGTCTCGTGGTTCATCCTGGCAATGGGAATTGGACTGGAACATTAGTTAATGCTCTTATTTACCATTGTGGTGATAGTTTGTCTGGTATCGGCGGCGTCAAGCGCCCTGGTATCGTCCATCGTCTTGATAAAGATACAAGTGGAGTTATGGTTGTTGCTAAAAATGATTTTGCTCATAAAAATCTCAGTATCCAATTTTTTGATCACGGACGTACCACTGCACTAGATCGATGCTACCACGCATTAATTTGGGGATCCCCCAGCAGAAATACTTTGACAATTAACGCACCCCTTGGCCGTTCTCCTCATAACCGAACAAAACAAGCTGTCATCCACAGTCAAAGCTCTCATTCTCGCCATGCTATCACTCATTTTTCCCTACTTGAAAAATATGGAGCTCGTGCAGATAAAACATCTTTTGCCAGTCTTTTGGAATGCCGTCTAGAAACCGGACGTACGCACCAAATTCGTGTTCATATGGCTCATATCGGACACCCACTCGTAGGTGATACTGTTTATGGAAATTCTTTTAAAACAAAATCAAACATACTTAATCCCATAATAAAAAATGCAATTAGTAAACTTAATAGACAAGCACTCCATGCAGCTAGTCTTACCTTTCAACATCCCGCTACAGGTAAAGTTATGTCTTTTTCTTCACCACTCCCACAAGATATGGCTGAACTTATCGATCATTTCAAAAAAATTAATTGAAACTTTTGTCTTTTTCATGATTTTATAATAGAATATCTCTTTTTGAACAAAATTTAAAATTAAACTTGTCAAGCTGTTATAAGAGAGAAGTTGTGTAATATCTGCGAATAGAGTTTGCCTTGTCAGGAAATTCATGAAAAAGGAGGGTGCTATATATGGCCCATATGAATTTGGTATCAGTGATAACAGGTGAGGGAGGATTGAGCCACTATTTGGAAGAGATACACCGTCTTCCAATGCTTAAGCCAGAAGAAGAGTATATGTTGGCTCAACGTTACCGTGGGCATAATGATCTGAAAGCTGCACATAGATTGGTCACGAGTCATTTACGCCTTGTAGCTAAGATTGCAATGGGATATCGAGGTTATGGGTTGCCTATTGGGGAAGTTATTTCAGAAGGTAATATTGGACTCATGCAAGCTGTAAAACGTTTCGAGCCAGAACGTGGGTTTCGTCTTGCAACCTATGCGATGTGGTGGATTAAAGCATCAATTCAAGAATATATATTGCGGTCTTGGAGTCTCGTAAAAATGGGGACAACAGCTAACCAAAAGCGTTTGTTTTTTAATCTTCGTAAATTGAAAAATAAACTGCAAGCATTTGATAGCGGTGATCTCAATGCGGAACAAGTCAAAGAAATTGCAACCCAGTTAAATGTAACAGAAGACGAAGTTGTATCAATGAATCGCCGACTTTGTGGTGATACTTCACTCAATGCACCCCTTCGTATAAAAGAAGGAGAAAATAGCGAATGGCAAGATTGGTTAATTGATGACTCTGACAATCAAGAACAAGTTTTAATCGAACAGGATGAATTAGCAAATCGTCGCTCTATGTTAACACACGCTATGGGAAATCTGAATGAACGAGAAAGACGTATATTTAAAGCACGCCGTTTAAGCGATGAACCACTAACGCTAGAAGAGCTCTCAAATGAATTCAACATCAGTCGGGAGCGTGTAAGACAAATTGAAATGCGTGCATTTGAAAAAGTGCAACATTCCATATCTACAAGAGCCTCTACTTTATCTCAAAGATAAATACAAAACTAATAATAATGTCTGCTATTTTTGATATTGAGGAACAAAAATTTATTCACTTCATCTATCTTGATTAAGTTGTTATGCCCTTTTAAAGGAAGAAAAGCTAATTGTAGCTTTTCACTTACCTCTCTTTATCAGTGCTTTATTTTTTTTGCTCAAGAGCTGTTAGTTTATCTGGCTTTATGAGCCACTGTTTAATAACCTCATTAAAAATAGCTTCACCTGTTGACCCTTTTGCGAAAGTCAATTCGTTTACACGTCCCCTTTTATCAGTTAGTACTAAACGTATCCAGTCTAATTCCCGCATCAATTGTAAATTTCGGTCAAGAAATGGATGATTGCCACTTAATGCAATAAGAAAAAGATCATCATCAATTTTTGCAAAAACGGTTCTTGTTAAAGAGCGCCCTATTGATTGCTCACTTGCCTTAAAAGTCAACGCTTGAACATTGCTTATAGCTTGGCCTGAAAATTTATCAGAAGTAATAAAAATCAGATCCATAGTATATGCAGCAGGAAAAGATATGTCAGTATTACGGCGTAAAACTAACCGTAATGATAACCCTTCATCTGGAATCGTTATATCACCTTGTATAGCTGACTCTTCTGGAGCTCCTTTAACATGAGATTCCTTTATAAGCGACCATCGTACACTACCCGTTGCTATCTTTTCTGTATCATAATTCGTACGCGTTTTATATAAAATGGCTTCACCTAGCTGTTCAATTGATTGCAGATTAGCAGCAACAACTGTTGAGATTCCTTCTCCATTTGATGAACCATTTGCCGTTCGATCTAGACCAACATCAACTTCACTACCGTCCTCTAATAAACGTTGCGTTAATTTTTTATTAGTTAAAAATGTTCTCGGTAATGCATTAGCAACTTGAATATTTGCTTTTGATAATTGGTATTCATTTGATACAAATACGCGCTTACCAATAAGAAAAATACCAATAATCAATATGATAAAACTAGTAAAAGCAACAATACCTATCATAACGCGCTTTTGTATTGATGACCGATTAGCACGACGTAAAGCCTGAGAAAAAATATGCGAAACAACATGAGAATGATCTACTTGAGAAGCAGAAACTAGAGAGGATTCTTTAAGTGTTTTTTTATTAACGCTCTTAGAAGGAAAATGAACATTCATATTAATAGGCTCTGCGTCTGGTATATTTGACGCAGAAGCTTCATCACATGTCTTACTTTCCTTTGAGCTTGGAACAAAGAATTCCTCTCTTTTATCTGGCACCACAACCGAAACATCCTTACCTTGTGGTAACACAGAGTTTTGTATGATTTTGTCGTTTTCAGTCGCACCTACAGATTTCCACTCAGCACCTGAAAAAAATGACTTCTTTTCAACTGCCAAATATTCTTCTTCAACAGTTGTAATAGCACTTTGCAAAATCTGTCTTTGCTCATATGCCATATCTTGTGGAATTTTTGCTACTACAAATTGCTGTTCTAGTGTTTCAATAGCTCGTTTATAGATTCGTTTGCGTGTTTGTTCTGTAACATTACCTTGCGCATCAATCGCTTTTTTTAAGATTCTAATGAAATCGACCATATCCTATGTATTTTTTCTTATACTGAGAAATAAATCCCAGCCACAAGACCAAAATGCCTTTTATTTTAACCTTCTAAATTGATTGCTATTAATTGATTATAAATGCAGTTTTAATTTAAAGCGAATATATAAAATAAACAATGCTATTTTGTACTTTTCCATCATTCACACTTAAGTTTTTACTCATAGAAAAAAATAAAGATAAAACTAATTATTAATCTGCAAAGGGATCAGTCACAAGAATAGTATCTCCACGCTCAGGACTAGTGGATATTAAAGCCACCGACGCACCGATTAGTTCTTCAATATAGCGTATATATTTGATAGCTTGCACTGGTAAATTTTCCCAACTTAATGCATGCGCTGTTGTTTCTTTCCAGCCATCCAATGTCTCATACAGTGGCCTTACACGAGCCTGAGCTCCCGTAGAAGAGGGTAAATAATCAATCCTCCTACCATCAAGTTCATAGCCAATACAAATTTTAATTTCATCTAAGCCATCCAATACATCAAGCTTTGTCAGTGCTATACCCTTAACACCACAAATTGTTACCATTTGACGTACTAAGACAGCATCAAACCAACCACATCTACGCTTTCGCCCGGTCACAACACCAAATTCATTCCCACGCGTCCCAAGAAATTCGCCAACATCATTCATCTGTTCTGTCGGAAATGGCCCTTCTCCAACACGTGTCGTATAAGCTTTTGCAATGCCCAAAACATAATGAATTGAGCCAAGCCCCATACCTGAACCAGTATATGCTTGCCCACAAATTGTATTTGATGATGTCACATAAGGATAAGTCCCAAAATCATTATCAAGCACAGCACCTTGAGCCCCTTCAAAAAGAATGCGCTTTCCCATCCTATAACTTTCATCTAAAAGACGCCACGTACAATCCATAAAAGGCAAAATGTCATCCGTTACTTGCATCAATTCATCATAAAGAACTTGAGAATCAATCTCTGCAACACCCATCCCACGACGCAAAGCATTATGATGTCGTAAAAGCCGTTCAATCTTGACCATGAGCGTACTTGTTTCTGCCAAATCCATTACTCTAATAGAACGACGACCTACCTTATCCTCATAAGCTGGACCAATACCACGCTTTGTTGTTCCGATGGTTAAACCCGAAAGACCACTTTCTCTAATTGCATCTAGATCACGATGCAAAGAAAGAATTAAAGGAGCATTTTCAGCAAGACGTAAATTTTCTGGGGTAATATTCACACCCTGACTTCGTAATTTTTTTAATTCTGCAACAAAATGATGAGGATCTACTACAACACCATTGCCAATAATTGATAATTTTCCACGAACCAAACCAGACGGCAAAAGCGATAATTTATAACTAGTTCCATCAATAACCAATGTATGACCCGCATTGTGTCCTCCCTGGTATCTTACAACAACATCTGCTTGCTCAGATAACCAATCTACAATTTTACCTTTGCCTTCATCTCCCCATTGCGTACCAACAACTACCACATTGGCCATAACTTTCTCCGTTGTATTTGGTAAAATAAAACTAGCATAAAAATAGATTCTGCTTTATAATTAGATCTTAGAAAAAGTGCTATTCTTCATGTTAAATTTTCTCACCCCTCGTCTTTATGGTCATAAAAGAAAACATAACTAAAGTATAGAGTGCACATTAATTAATAACTAATTATTTTTGCTGTAAAAAATAGAAAAATTAAAAGCTCTTAATTATTACTTTTGCCATAATTAGCGAATGATTATATCTATTCTTTTATCATTCACAATCTGTATAATGTGTAAGGATAATTTACATACTAAAAAAATGCAACAGATCATAATAACCTATTACATTTTCTTTTTTGAAAAAACTTTCTTATAAAATTATAAAAACTATTTAAAGGTGAGCTTTCTCAACCTGAAATGCCCACTCAAGCCATTTCGTTAAAGTTTCTAGGTCAGAAGACTCAACTGTTATACCAGTCCAAATTCGAAGTCCTGGAGGAGCGCTTTGATATGAACCAATATCATAAGCAGCGCCTTCCTTATCAAGGCGATCCACTATTGCTTTGATAAAAGATACCTGCGCTTCAGTATTTAAAGCAGTAATAACTGGATCTACAATTGTCAAACACACAGATGTATTAGAACGTGTTTGGGGCACCTTTGCCAAATATTCTAACCATGGTGTTTGGCGAACAAAAGAGTCGAGTACAGCGAAGTTTTTATTAACTCGCTCCCTTAATGCTGGCAAACCACCCAGTGACTTCGCCCACTTCAATGCATCAAGATAATCTTCAATACATAGAAGAGAAGGTGTATTAATTGTTACCCCCTTAAAAATACTTTCATTCAATTTCCCATCTTTTGTCATACAAAAAATTTGAGGCATGGGCCAAGTTGGGGTATAATTTTCAAGCCGCTCAACAGCACGAGGACTTAGAATCAACATACCATGTGCTGCCTCACTTCCTAAAACTTTTTGCCATGAAAAAGTCACAACATCTAATTTCAAAAAATCAAGATTTTGTGCAAAAGCTGCTGATGTTGCATCACAAATTGTTAATCCTGCTCGATTATCTGGAATAAAATCTGCATTAGGAATACGCACTCCAGAAGTTGTCCCATTCCATGTAAAAACAACATCACGGTCAAAATCAATTTCAGACAAATCTGGCAATTCACCATAAGGGACTTGCAAGCGACGCACATCAGAAAGCTTTAATTGCTTAACAACATCATCGGCCCATCCTGAACCAAAGCGTTCCCATGCTACCATATCAACACCACGTTCTCCTAATAAAGACCATAGAGACATCTCAACAGCACCAGTATCTGAAGCAGGAACAATACCTATATGATGATCAGAAGGCACTTCCAAAATTTCACGAGTTAAATCAATAACTTCTGCAAGTCTTACTTGTGCTACCATAGATCGATGTGAACGTCCAACTAATGCATTTTTTAAAACTTCAACAGTCCAGCCAGGTCGTTTAGTACAAGGACCAGAAGAAAAGTTAGGATTATTTGGACGACAACCTGGTTTTTGCAATATTGCCATTATTCTCCCCTTTCAACTTGCTTGCCTTTTTTAAAAGAAAGACAAACTCACCATTAAAAATTGTGCCAATAGCTCCCCCCGCACAAATATTAATAACGTTTTCTATTTATTTCGTAAGCTTAGAATATGTAAAATCTTTATAAAAGATACCCATGCACTAGCTTGATTCTCAAAAGTAGTTATCCAATCATCATACAGATAAAACAACATCTTGATAGGAATACTCTAATTTATCACAATATATCTATCAAGTTGATTTTATGGAAAGAGTAATTATAATTAAAATAAATATTTTTCTTTTGGTGGCTGGACAGAAAGAATTTTAATGCTATAACCGCACACACGTTTCATATATTCAGTGAGACGTGCCCAGATAGCTCAGTTGGTAGAGCAGCGGACTGAAAATCCGCGTGTCCGTGGTTCGAATCCGCGTCTGGGCACCATTTCTGTTCAAATTTCTTTTTTAGCTCATTTTGTCATCAACCTTTTATTGCTGATTAATTAATAAAACAGAACCCAAACAGACTGTTGAAGTTTGCAGTTGTGATACTCTAGAGATGATCTCTGACATAAAAAATCTTCAATGCTTGGAATTCAGATCTAAATGAAATACCATCAAGTATCGAAATGTTGATCTTTATTTATCGTATAGATGATTCTTAAAATATCCATGTCGGCTAAAATATGCCCCCTCAAAACCTCCCAAAATATCTCAAAAATAGTTTTGAGAGTGATGATTATAATTTGAAGCAAATATCTTGCATAAGAATCCTATCTTTTGTTGATTTATGTTCACCGTCAATAGTCATTACAAGATGACTTGTTTTATTTTTTCTAAAAAATCAGTAAGTTATTCATTAATATGATCTAGTTTGATTGTGTGTTTGTTCACACAATGAAAAGCTTAGAATAGCGGATAACGGAGTGATTGTATGGTATTGTTATTTAATGTATTAAGTGAGTAATGGATTTTATTTGCAGTATATTGATGTTTTATCCGTTATATAAGGTGTTTATTGTTTTTCAGAATATAAGCATATTCAAAAGGGGGTAATTGCAAATGTTTGACAGATTTCTGTCATTACCTATGAAAAAATTTGCTGCAGAAACAATTACATGCTGTTTATTTGAGAAATGTTTTAATCGTGTTATTGGTGCCCTTCCTTCAAGGATTATTTCTTTTTTAATATGCTCAAGTGTCTTGTGTTGTATTTTCATGGGAAGTAACGTAAGAGATCTTCACGCATCTGGTGGTTCCACCTACACAAAATTTGTTAGTGGTCATTGCTATTCCACATATTGACTCCGCAATAATATCCACTTGCATGAGATGTAAATGCGGGAATACTAAATGTACGATTAAAAGAAAGCAGTCTTTATAAAAAATTTAAAAAACTTCACGTTCTTTTGCTAAAAGATACAGAGTCATAAAACTCTTACAGGTAATGACAGATCATTGGGGTCAATTTGCATTCTTTATTTTTTCCCTTCTAACGCCTTTTTAAAAGCCAATCATCTCCTTATTTCACCAGATCATCATAAATGGTTCTTAATATTCCCATTGTGATCACTTTTACTGGTAAAATTTTTATACTAGACACTCAAATTATCACATGCCTGCGTATGTAATTTGTAATTTTTATCCTACCAGTTAAATATGGAGGATGTGGCATTATATAAATATGACCCTAACCTATTATACACATCTATCAATTTCTCAAAAAACACTTCCACACTGTCCCAAAAGCTATCTCTTTTATTTAAATAAGAAGATTCAATAACTTCATGCAATAAAGAAGCAACCTCTTCACTAAAAACAAATCTGTTTTAAAAACATTAGAAAATAATAACAACAGGTGTTTTCTCTTGAATAATCACACTATCAAATTCTTTTTGCGACAGATGATTTGATATGATCACATAAATAATGCAATATTCTTTTTTATCTTGCATATTTTCTCGGATAAAAATGCAGATAAATGAGGTAAGAAAAACTTCATCATATTGCTATTTTAACTTTTGCTATACAAAAATTTCATTCAAAGCGACACTCCTCTTTTTTTGCCAAAATAAGAGGAGAAGATTTTTTTACGGCAAGCGCTATAGAGCATGAAAGTAAAACTTTTAAAATATCTCCAATCATAAAACCTGATGAAATTATTAAAGAATTCAGCAAAGAAACTTTGGTAATATAAGCCATCCATGGTATTCCAAAAAGATACACAATCCCAATACCACCCACAACATTTATTACAAACAGTATGATAAAATTTAATCGCTGCCAAAATAGTTCAGCCATAAAGCCAATAAAAAGTGCCGCAAATGGGAAACCAATTAAATAGCCACCACTAGCTCCTAAAAAAACACTGATACCTCCATGCCCACCAGATAATAGAGGTAAACCAACAGCAACAAGGAGAAGAAAAAGAACAGATGCTAAAATCCCTCTTTTCGCTCCGAGTATAGATCCTGCTAACATTGGCCCCATAGACTGAGCCGTAATAGGAACGCCAAGAAAAAAAGGAAGGTTGATAGGCGGAAAGAGACCCAAAACTGCATAAATAGCTGTAAATAATGCAATATAAGTTATGTCTTTCGTACTCATTCAATTATTCTCTCTCCATGAGTGTTTTTATGATTTTATTTTCATTACAGCTTTATCATCAATCTCTGTCATAAGAACGTGCATCTAAGGCTTCAGCAACCTCTTCCGCCATCTTAATGGTTCGTATAATTAATGGCACTGCAAGAGCAAAAATATTAGCTTCAAATCCACGTGCACGTTGTGCTTCACGCACCTCGTGAAACTTTTCACTAATAACTGGAATAAATCTAATTGCCATAGATAATACCATACTAAATTTTGATGGATTTATACCACAGCACTGAAATGGTCGAAGCCCTGTTTCAATTGAGCTTACCATATCAGACACTTTGGTTGTTAAAGAAACAAGAGAGGCTAACAAAATAAGAGTAATAAGACGTAATATAACTTCAAACCCTAAAAGCCAATTATAAAAAATAACCTGCACAATAAATATAAGCCCTAAAAATAAACTCATCGATTTAAGCTGCTTTAAAATATTGTTAAATGGAATCCGTGCTAACGCATATAGTAAAATAACAAGTAATAAAAATAGTGAGAGCAAAGGTATAGACGACACCATAAATATGATGGATGTACATACAGTAAGAAAAACCACCTTAACCTCTGGTTGAAGTCTGTGAATAAACGTATCCTGAGAACAATATAAACCGATCATGACATTCTTTTTATATATGCCTTTATAGCAACAGAAGGCACATCATCAACAACTATCTCTCCCTTATCAAAGACAAGAACTCTATCACATTTGCTAAGAAATTCTAAATCATGTGATACAATAATCACTGTTTGTGATAACTCCTCTATAACTTGTGTAACGCGACGCTTATTTTTTAAATCAAGCAATGTCGTCGGCTCATCAAAAATAATATAATCTGGTTTCATTGCTACTACACCAGAAATCGCAATTAATTGTTTTTGTCCACCGCTTAGCAAGTGAACCGAATGATTTCTAAAATCTTGGAGATCATAGCGCTGTAAAATTTCATCTATACGTTTTGTAATTTCATCCTGACTAAGTTTTAAATTTTTGAGACCAAAAGATAAATCTTCTTCTACTAATGGAAAAACAATTTGATTATCAGGATTTTGAAAAACAAACCCCACTTTACGCTTCACTGCCTTTGCGTCACGCTTTGTATTAAGTCCATCAACACTTACAAAACCACACGACGGTAATTGCAATCCATTAATAAGACGAACGAACGTACTTTTCCCAGAACCATTCGCACCAATAATTGCAATTCGCTTTTCAGTAAGCTGTACAGTAATATCTTTTAAAGCGCAAAAATCACCAAAAACTTGCGTTACTTTGTCAAATTTTATGATTCCCAAAACTTATTCCAATCAATCTCTTTACATTATCCTTTTATCCTCTCCCTTAAGTTATAACTCAAAAACAAAAGGAAACACCATATAGGAATGATAATAACTGCCAAACTCATATCAGGCATCTGTACAGAAATATATGATTCAAGGAACAGCGTCTTTATCCCCATAATCCCGAATAACTGAGTCATTAATCCATTTTGTCGAAAGCCACTTACAAACATAATGCAAGACAGTAAAACAAGAAAACAAAGGCAAAAATAATTGGCATAAGGATGTAAACCAAATGCGTAAACAAATGGCTCTTTTCTGTCTTTATGTGCTTTTCTAAACTTTAAATGAACGATAATAATAATAGTCCAAGTGATAACCGCTGCTGCAGTCGCAAGAGCCATAATACGCATAAAACTATTATCAGGAACAAAAGCATTAATAATGATGACTATCGCAGTACAGATCGATGAAAAAAGGGTAGCAACATAAGGAACACCAGCAGCACTAAGTTTACTAAAAATATGTGGTGCATTTTTTTGTGTAGCTAAATTATAAAGTATACGACTGTTAGAATAAATACCACTATTATAAACAGAAATAGCAGCTATAATCACCACAAAATTCAGAATATGACCCGCCGTAGGAACTCCTATAGTTTCAAAAATCGTAACAAAAGGGCTACCATTTTTACTAATCATATTCCATGGGCTTATCATCATAATAACGCTGATAGAACCAATATAAAAAATTACAACCCTCCACATTACCTTACGAATAGCAGTTGGTATTGCTTTTTGTGGATTAGATACCTCTCCAGCAGCAATACCAATAAGCTCTGTTCCACCAAAAGAAAACATCACCACGCAAGTAGCCAAGATAACCCCCACTGCACCATAAGGGAAAAAGCCTCCATCATCCCAAAGATGATGAACACTCGCTTGATTCCCGCCTATTCCAGTGACAATGAGAACAACTCCCGAAATAATCATACCAATGACAGCAATAACCTTAATCAAGGCCAAACAAAATTCAAATTCTCCGAAAAAACGGACATTCCATAAATTAATTAATGTGATCAATGTAACGATAATGAAGGATGATTTCCAATGATCAATTAAAATCCAATGATCAAGATAAAACCCAATAACTGTAAGTTCTGTCATGCCAACGAGAATATAGAGGAACCAATAGTTCCAACCTGTTATGAAACCCGCTAAGCCCCCCCAATATTTATAGGCAAAGAAACTAAAAGCACCTGAAGTTGGTTCTTCTACTGACATTTCACCGAGCATTCGCATGATGAAATAAATAATAAGCCCTCCTAAGAGATAAGATAAAATGGCAGAAGGACCAGCTAACTGTATAGATTCTGTCGATCCATAAAAAAGACCTGTGCCAATCACTCCTCCTAAAGCAATCATTTGGACATGACGATTTTGAAGGTTACGTTTTAATTCATTGTGCTTTTCCTCAAACATCATTCCTCATTACTTTTGTTGGATTCAAGCTTCATTTTTATCGAGATGATTAACCGTTATTCTTATGCAGAAGATGCACTTCTTTCAAAAAAACATAAAAATAAACGCAAATTTATCGTGTGTAATAATGCAACGACTTGCTTTTCTGTGCATTACGTAAATGTTCCATTAATAATGACAAGAAAAAGTATGCTCCGTCCTTTATTTAAACTAATGGCTTTCATTTTTGTTACTATGACAATCATAGTATCTGTCATTGATAGTGTACATACTATGGTCACAGAAAATTGGACAACAACTTCTCTGGGTAAAATATTAGCAAACCTTTTGCAAACAGATATTTATCATCTTAACCAGTCTATACATAATATTACACCACCTTTCCTCTCTTCAACGTGTATCGCCATAACTTGTTTACCAGCATGGTCTATCTTTGGCATCTTAGCAGCGGTGTTTTGTACATTGAATTGCAAAAAACAAAAGCCTTTTCACAAAACCTCATATATAATAAGAGAATATATTTGATATTGAACAAGTTCTCTAAAATTCAACTGCACCATACACACTTAGACATCTACACCTACAGATGTTTTGTCCTTTCAATATATTGAAACTATTTTGTTAACGGAGCAGATGAAGGAGCCATTATTATAAAATATGTATCATAATTGATTCAGGCTGCTATAATATGAGGATGTTTTGATCAATTCAAAAGATTTAACAACGTATACTGTTCCTCTAATACCACCTATGAAAAAAATCTGTACAGAAGAAACTCAATAGTTTAAGCACAATCCAAATTATCTATAATTCTTCACTTCTTTGTTTAGTTACTAAAAAGCTTTTCTTTGTCGTTTCCATGTTACACTCGCACATAGAAAATATACAAAAAATAATGTCAGCAGTACTCCTTATAAAATTAATATTTTTCAAAAAAACAACGAAGGTATAAATTTTTCAAATCCTATCTTAATGTTTGTTAAGGCTTATTAAACAAAATGCATGCTTGCTTTTGTGCATTCTTTTAGCTATTACCCTCAAACTAGCTTTTGTGCTTTTATCTAATTAATATATTATCTATGCCGCATTAGCTCAGTTGGTAGAGCACATCATTCGTAATGATGGGGTCGCTGGTTCGAATCCGGCATGCGGCACCACCTTATATTTAAAACAAAGTATGCTCAATAAATCAGTCAGCATTATCCTTTTAATTTATCGTTGATTGTTTAATTGAACATACTAGTGCTTGCTATAAAGAGAAACTTCAACACTAAGGATTAAAGTCTGAATAATAATCACATCCATAAAATTTGCTTATCTTTGTCGTCATACAAATAGCCATTAAAAAACTATTATGCTGACATGTGAGTTTTAAATCAACCAATCTATAGTTTCTCTTAATATACACACTTTTTCGATGCAGATAGATCCAAAGCTCTATCCTATAATAACTAGTTTTTATTTTCTTTCCATTATTCGCTCCTATATTTTAAAGAGCATGACTAATTACATTTTCATTCTCATTTTATACAATAATTCCATTAATAAAAAAGCTGTTTAAGCAAACTGTTTTCTCTTATAAGGGCTAAAACGACTGATTTTTAGCTGTGTAGTTGCGCGGTTCAATATTTTTAATACGATATCTTCAATGCTTAATATAATATTACTTTTTTATCATATATTCTAAATCAAGTAGTACTAAAAAAAATTTCACCGCGCTTTACGAAAATAGCTCTCAACCAATAATACATTTATCAATCAAGCCATTTCATATCTTTTATCCTTATAAATTTAATCAACAAATAGTATTTGCCAATCGTGTGATATTTTCAAATAACACGCTCTTCTACACTACAGATCCTAAAAATCGTTGTGCTACTACTTGAAGAAAAAATGAATGTTTTGAAAATGCAACTGCTAAATTACTAACGGGATAAAGCAAAACATACCAATTACATCATCATTAAAAATATCAAATGAAGCAACCTGCAATAAAAGCTAGTTGATATTTAATAAGACTCTAGAGTCAGAAAAATGATCTAATTAAGAGCTCTTTTCAATAATACACGCAAAATATCAGGTTGCATCTCCATATACTAATCAACTAAACAGCATCTTTAAGAAAAACCATACATCCGCATCCCTCATTGATCTATAACATTCGGACTTACTAAATTCTCACGTGTAATTTCCTTAATTGATCGTACACCAGTCAAAACCATAGCAACTTTCATTTCATTGGCAAAAAGATCAAGAAGGTGAGTAACACCTTTTTCACCCGCAGCCGCAAGCGCATAAACAAAAGCACGACCAATCATAACAGCATCCGCACCTTGTGCTATCATTCGAACAACATCAAGACCAGAGCGAATACCAGAATCAACTAAAATAACCAAATCACCCTTTACAGCCTCTGCAATTGCCGGCAAAGCCCGTACAGTTGACAATACACCATCAAGCTGACGCCCTCCATGATTAGACACAACAATACCATCAGCACCAAATTGCACCGCTTCTCGAGCATCTTGTGGATCGAGAATACCTTTTAAAATCATTTTCCCCTTCCAGAAGTCTCTAATCCATTGCAGATCAGACCAACCAATGGATTGATCAAAATTGGCTCCAAGCCAACCAATATAATCTTCCAATGCAACCCTCTTTTGAAGATAGGCAGAAACATTTCCAAACTCATGTGGACGCCCCATAACCCCAACATCCCAAGCCCAATATGGGTGAGTAAACGCTTGTAAAATACGGCGTAAACCAGCATAAGGTCCAGACATCCCTGAATGGGCATCACGATAACGTGCACCAGGAATTGGCATATCAACCGTAAAAACCAATGTACGCACACCAGACGACCAAGCTCTATCTAAAGCATCACGCATAAAACCACGATCCTTGAGAACATACAGTTGAAACCAAAATGCGCTTCCAACCTCTGCATGCACTTCTGCAATGGAGCAAACTGAAACTGAAGATAATGTAAAAGGAATACCCTTCGAAACTGCCGCCCGTGCAGCTTGTACCTCACCACGACGCGCATACATGCCAGTTAATCCAACAGGCGCAAGCACAATCGGCATATCAAATGTCTGATCCAAAACCTTAATTGACAGATCAACTTGACCAACTTGTTTCAGAATCCTTTGACGCAGAGCAAGAGCTTGAAGATCCGTCCAATTATGCCGCAACGTTTCTTCAGCATAAGCTCCACCATCAATATAGTGAAAAAGGAAAGGAGGAAGCCGACGTTTTGCTGCTTTGCGGTAATCAAATGTTGAGGAAATAATCATAATAGCACCACTGTTCCTAAATAAAAGGTGAAAACACCTTAAAACCAATAATCCCCAACCCGCATGCCTCCTGTATATATTTTATAAAGCGTTTCATTCAGTAATTGCAGGTAACGGAGATTGCAAGTACAAAAAGCATGTAACAAAAACAACATTCGTATTTTTGCAGATTTAGAACCGCACGCCACTGCAATCCATAACGTATAAATTCATACGTCATAATATGCATCTAAAAATTGAGACGTAAATTTTTTGTGACCAATACCCCTCAAAAACAAAATTCAGCCACTTACTCCAATCTTAAAGTACCTAATCCCTCCAATAAAGACACCTTACATCACAGTCTGTCAAAACGTGCATAAAAGAGCATAACCAATTTTGAAAACACAATATCCCCTATAAAAATGAAAAAAACCCTTAATAAGACAACATCAAGCTACTAACTATGCCTTGTAATTTTCTTACAATAATACGAAAAACTTTGTGGATTTCCCCACTAATCAAAATTGATCAAAACACGCGTTTATAATTTACATAAGGCATTTTAAAAAATTTTAAATGTAAGAACGCATAAATAAGAAGAAGAAGTAACTTCATAAAATCATCAAAATGGCATTTCACATGCAAGTAAAATGCACTATACCACCATTTAAACTCTAAGAATAGAGTTAATGGTGGCAAATTGTTCTGCACCTTTAATTTAAGAAATTAATAAACTAGCCATATGCAATATCTTTAGAAAACAAGCCTTCTCTCTAATGAATACATTTCTTGCACATGCTTTATCAAAGCCCATATTATTTAAAGTGCTTAGACAATTTTAATCCCTGTGCTTGATAATGTGATCCAGCACCTTGTCCATAAAGTACTAACGGCCGCTTAAGCATATGCTCATACATTAAACGACCAATAATTTGGCCATGTTCCAAAATAAATGGAACTTCATAGCTGCGCACTTCTAAAACTGCTCTTGTTCCTTTTCCTCCTACTTCCGTATGCCCAAATCCTGGATCAAAAAATCCTGCATAATGTACCCGAAACTCACCAACTAAAGGATCAAAAGGTTTCATTTCAGCGGCATAAAGCGGAGGAATATGAACAGCTTCTTGTGAAACTAAAATATAAAATTCATTAGGATCAAGAACCAACTCTCTTTGACCACAATCAAAAAGAGGCTCCCAAAAATCTAAAACATGAGCAACAGCACGTTTATCAATATCAATAACACTTGTATGACGTTTACCACGATATCCCACAAGTCCGTCCTCATTTCCTATTAAATTAATGGAAAGTCCAACACCACCATCACTAATATTAGGACAATCATCCGATATAAGTGTTTCTTTTTTATGCAAATCATGTAATTCAATTTCATTTAAATAACTTTGTCCCCTTCGGAACCGAAGCTGAGATAAACGTGAACCTGTACGTACTAAAATTGGAAATGTACGTGGACTAATTTCAAGATAAAGCGAACCATGATAACCTGCACAAATTTTATCAAATTCTTGAGAGTTATCCGTAATCACACGCGTAAAAATATCTAGTCTTCCCGTAGAGCTTTTGGGATTGGCAACTGCAGATAAAATTTTTGGTAAAGCTAAACTTTCCAAAAGAGGAACAATATAAACACATCCCGTTTCCAAAACTGCTCCATCCCGCAAATCAAATTCATGCAACTTTAACCGCTTAATCTTATCAAGAACTTTTGTATTAGATCCCGGCATAAAAGAAGCACGTATGCGATAGGCTTTTTCTCCTAAACGAAGATCAAGACTTGCTGGTTGTATTTGATCTGCATCAAATGGCCAAAGAGCTGCAAGAACATCACTGTTAATTAAAGCCTGTATATCACTATCAGCTAAAATACCACCTCTCATACGCGCCATACTATCTTAACCTCCCAATCTTTTACTCTACTTTTCTATCAAGTGATTAACTTGCAAGAATATATTGGACAAAAAAATTATTTTCCTCTGCTCTTACCAACCAAGTTTTCTACATAATTGATAAACGCCATAGACAATAAAATAGCAGTTAGTACGATACTTTTAAAAAAATTAATACCTATTTTGAGGATAAGATTTTTCATATTCTCTTATTCTTGAATGTTGAATAAATGATGTTATCATATTCGCAAAACTTTTATAAAATCAGCAAGAATGCTTTTAAATTATGATTATACGCCATCTCAGCGAAAATATTATTAACCAAATTGCGGCAGGAGAAGTTATTGAACGACCTGCAAGTGTCGTCAAAGAGCTTGTTGAAAACGCCATTGATGCTGGAGCAACCCGGATCGAAATTGTCACAGCAAACGGTGGAAAAAATTTTATAAGGGTGAGCGATAATGGCTGCGGGATTCAGGAAGATCAATTAACTTTAGCAGTTTCTCGCCATTGTACATCAAAGATTACAGACGATGTGCATAATATTTGCTTCCTTGGTTTCCGAGGAGAAGCTTTACCCTCTATTGGTTCTGTTGCTAAACTTAAAGTGACCTCGCGAACACAGCATGCTGAAAACGCTTCTGAAATTATCGTCACAGCAGGGAAGACTATGAGGCCAAAACCCGCTGCCGCCAATCCCGGTACTATCGTTGAAGTGCGTGATCTCTTCTTTATAACTCCAGCACGATTAAAATTCATGAAAACTGACCGTGCTGAAACAAATGCCATCACCGATATGGTTAAACGAATTGCCATCGCATTTCCACATATCCGCTTTTCTCTTTCTGGTTCAGACCGAACTTCCATGGAATTGCCTGCTACAGAAAATAATACCCAAGGACAATTACAGCGTATTACACAGATTATGGGAAAAGAATTTGCTTCCAACAGCATCATACTTAATGCTGAACGCGAAACAGTTCAGTTAACTGGCTTTGCTTGTTTGCCATCCTTTAATCGTAGTAATAGCCTTCATCAGTTTGCTTATGTGAATGGACGTCCAGTACGAGATAAATTCCTTTGTGGAGCAATTCGAGGAGCTTATGCTGATCTTATGGCTCGGGATCGCCATCCTGTATGTATTCTGTTTATTAATCTACCACCAGCTGATGTAGATGTGAATGTACACCCAGCTAAAGCTGATGTACGATTCCGTGATCCAGGATTAATTCGTGGTTTAATTATTGGAGCAATTCATGAAGCATTGCATCAATCTGGTATTCGTCCTACTTCAACAAGCTCTGAAGCAATGTTGTCTGCATTTCAGACATCACCACCATTGGAAACTTATAAAAATACTCAGAGGTCTTTTTCTTACAAATCACAACACACACCCCTAATATCATCATCTGTATCAACCCTTCATAAGCCGCTAGACAATGCTATGAACCCTGTCAATTTAAAAGAGGATTCCATGCCTATTATGAGCTGCTTAAATACGCCAAGCGGTGATGTACGCGCTACAAACCCTATACCCTCATCAGAAGAATTAAATTATCCTCTAGGAGCTGCTAGAGCACAAATTCATAAAAATTACATCATCGCTCAAACCCAAGATAGCTTAATAATTGTTGATCAGCATGCTGCTCACGAAAGACTGGTTTATGAAGCACTCAAGAATGCACTTTACTCTAAACCACTTTCTTCACAATTGTTGCTTATCCCTGAAATTGTAGAACTATCTGAAGAAGATGCAACATGCCTTTTAACTCATAAAAGTTCTTTGCAAAAATTTGGTTTAGGAATAGAATCGTTCGGACCCGGAGCAGTCGTTGTGCGTGAAACACCCTCCATGTTAGGGGAAATTAATGTGCAAGCTCTCATTAAGGATCTAGCAGACGAAGCAGCCGAATATGATACTACGGACAATTTAAAAGCGATGCTTGATCATATTGCAGCAACTATGGCATGCCATGGATCGATAAGATCAGGACGCCTTTTGCACCCAGAAGAAATGAATGCACTATTACGGCAAATAGAGACAACACCTAATACGGGTACGTGTAATCATGGTCGTCCTACTTATATAGAACTTAAATTGGCTGATATAGAACGGCTTTTTGGCAGAAAATGAGCTAATATTCATAGCTTTGTTAAAAAATATTTTTATAAATTCACTCTCGACTTTATCAAGTCTCTTATGGCACTTTGTTCGAATCATTTCTCATTCATATAAGAAGGGGTTATAAAGAATGTTTTCCAATGATGAACGTGAAGCAAAAATTCATTATTCCAATAATGGATATAAAATTATAGAATATGGAACCTACACCCTTTGTGCAGTTAGTGGACAAAAAATTCCTATAGATGATCTAAAATATTGGAATCATCATCGCCAAGAGGCATATGCAAGTTGTGAAATTTCTTATCATCGCGAACTGGAATGCAATCCACATCTCAGCCAATTGTTAAAAAAACACAGAGAAACAACTAAGTGAAGAAGATTATAAAATTCAACTTTTCTCTTCACAAAATTGTAAAAAATTAGAGAAAACGTTTTCGTTTTGAAAAACGAACCATAACCTCTTGAAGAATCGTACGGCAAAAATTTTTTTGAGCAAAATCAACTTCAACATCGAATACAATAAGCTTTTTAAAGTCTTGTTGTACATTACTTGCTCGTATACGTGTATAATCCTTAGCAGTTGTAGCCAACCATAAATTTTGAGTTTTAGCTCTTTGTGCAAGATTTTTTAAATCTGCATCAGTAAAAAAATAATGATCAGGATAAGAATAAGTTTGAACAACGTGACCAGACAGTTTTTTAATAGATTCAAAAAATTTATTTGGATTTCCAATACCTGCAAATGCCAAAAATGACTTTCCTTTAACCTCGTCAGAAACCAATGATTTAAGATGAGCATAGTGTAAAGACTTTCCAGTACCGCTGACAAGGCAATTGACTATATTATCTCTATTCGAATCACCAATCAATAAAACACTATCCATTAAAGAAAACTGTGTTTTTAGCGGTGCACGCAAAGGACCTGCTGGGAAAACAGATCTATTACCAAAATTACGCATTGCATCTACCACAAGCAACGCATAATCCATGTAAAGACGACGGCTTTGAAACCCATCATCCATTAAAATAATACTACAGCCCTCTTCCTTGAGCCGTTGTGCCGCTGCATAACGATTAGGTGAGATGGCAACCAAAGCATGCCGTGCAAGTAAAAGTGATTCATCTCCAACATCGTGCACATTATCATATTCATTATTGACGAGGCGCACCCCCTTAACCGTGCCACCATAACCACGTGATACAATGCCAGGCACTAAACCAAGCTCTTTAGCCGCTTGGGAACAAGCAATAACAACAGGTGTTTTACCCGCACCACCCAATGTAAAATTGCCAATACATAGAACTGGAAGATCAATAACAGGAGGCTGCTTTGTCATATGGAAACGTAAAAAATACCCATATAGCCAAGAAGCTGGCATTAATGAAAAACGCAAAAAACTTTTATCTTTCCACCAAAAATTTGGCGCTCTAATGTACATACCTACTACCCCGACGTTGACTTAAATTTGTCTGTATCACGAGGGGTTGTAAAAACGGATCAAGAACCTTTAACGTACGTTCAAATGCACCCGTCATGCTTGTTGCTACTTCATGAGCCTTATCAACCATTTCTCGACGCAGTGCTTCATTTGTTAAAAGTCTATAAACTTGACTAGCGAGCTGTTTCGTATCGTGAACCATATATGCTGCATCATGCATTAAAAATTGTTCAAACGTCTCTTGAAAATTTGAGATATGAGGTCCCGTTAAAATGGCTGAGCCAAGAAAAGCCAACTCCAACGGATTGTGTCCACCGTGTCCGCACAACGATTTACCAATAAAAGAAACTTTTGACAAACGAAGAAAAAGCCCCATCTCTCCGATCGTATCTCCCCAGAAAATATCCGTATTAACATCTGGAATAGTATTATTACTTCTACGAATAAAACGCAAACTTTCGTTTCCACACCTCTTGATAAGATCTTCTGAACGTTCAGGATGGCGGGGTACAATGATTGTTAACAAATCTGGCAAATAATTTTTCAAAATCCTATGAACATCAAAAGCAACCTGCTCTTCTCCTTCATGGGTTGAAATAGCTGCCCAAACTGGACGATTGCCAATAGCATTACGATAATGCTCAAGCAATGCACGATCCTCAACTAGGCAAACATCGGCCTTAAGATTACCAGAAAACGCAACAGATTTTACTCCAAGCGCATGGTAATAAGTAATATCTCTTTCATTTTGGCCAATAGCCATATCAATATGTTGAAAAATATGTCGGGCAAGAACGCGCCGTTTTTGCCAAGATTTAAAAGAGCGTTCAGACATATGAGCATTAACCAAAATCTGTGGAATACGCATTTTAGCAAGCTCCTTAATGCGTAGAGGCCAAATTTCCGATTCACAAATCAATACTAAATCAGGCTTCCAATGACCAATAAATCGACGCACTACTGAATCCAAATCCAACGGAGCATATTGATGTATTAATCGATCACCAAAGTACTTTTCTACGAGAGAAGATGATGTAACAGTACAAGTTGTTAATAATATATTGATTTTTAATGATAAAATATAATTAATAAGTGGAACAAGTGCGAGAGTTTCTCCAACACTTGCCGCGTGAAACCAAATTAATGGACTTTGAGGACGTGCTTTATGGCTTTTCCCCAAACGCTCTTTTTGACGACCCCAATCTTCTTTTCCGCGTATAGCACGAAAAAACAGATAAAGAGGGATAACAGGACGTAAGCAAAAACCAACAATCCGATAGATTAAAAGAGCCGCACGTGCCTTTAGTTCTACCATTTATCACCTCACTTACCTATTTTAAAATATCTGCAAGCTTCTTTATAAACACTTCATCATATCTTGCTTTATTGTATTTATTTTCTCTAGAAAAATACTATTTGCATTTTAAAGACAGAAGTACTCTATTTTAATAGAAATGACTAATATTCAAAGAGCGCAATTACAGTTTTATCTCTTACTTTTTAAATAATTCTCTCCCATGACAATATATGTATATGGATAATAACTGTCTTTCACTCAGATGTAGGAAATTTTGGGTATAAATTGTGCCTGTTACTCATTTTATTAACATAATGCATTTTTCCCAAACCATGCGTAAAATTCAAAACACTACTTTTTTACAAGCTGTACCATTTATTTTTGAATCATGAATAAGAAAAAACACCACAAAAAACTCTTCACCTAAAAAAAGAGCTTATAATATATTATCCGTACAAAAAGTTAATAATGATAATAATTATAAGTCCCTTGTTTCTTTGCAATTTTATCTAAACTTTAATCGCTTTGTCTAAAAACACATGCATTCCCCACAACCATACAATAAAAGTTGTGTCAACCACATTTTATCCATGAATGCCGACGCCCATCGCCAAGAGCACTAGATAAAAACTATACCCTTCTTTTTTAAATTATTCTGATATCAAATTTAACCCTATCACACTTACTCGCATAACAAAGACAATAATGATTTATCCATCAAGTTTACTCTACACCACCTGCTTCAGTATCAAGAAACCGCTGCAAATCTACAATGTAATAACGTTGTAATGCATTATCTACACTGCTCTGCGCTTTTGTCTGCCATGCTTCTTGAGCTGATTGATAATCTGGAAAAATACCAACTACATCTAAATCACTGAGATTCTTAAATTGATTACCGCTGAGATTTTTCAATTCCCCACCAAATACAAGATACAAATATTGTTTTTCTTTGTTAGCTCCGACCATATGTTTCTCCATACATTAAGGGATTTTAACGCGTTCTCATGTGCTTAAACTAACTTTTCTTGACGAACAACATCTATCATATTTTGGCAGCAATTATTTTTTCCAGCAATTAAAAAGCCACATTGATAAGGTTCAACCCCGTAAGATATAGTGGGTGTGTCCAGCGATAAAAAACATCCACCGCATCCCTGCAAAATAAGATCAGCGGCAGCAATGTCCCATTCATGACAGTTCGGACGTATCACCACAACATCGACTTCACCCTGAGCAGCAAGAACTATCCGGTAAGCGAGAGAAGGAATATGATGATAAAAACTCACCTGATTGCAAAAATCATCTGGGAGCTTTTTAGCTACAGATTCATCAAGAGATACTTTATATTTGCGATTAACCTGAGATGCCAAAAGAGGGAGCTCTATGCCATTTAATGTAGGCATTTTACCAACAACAGCTGCATAAACATCCCCTCGAGCTGGACACTGCAAAACACCTACGATAGGGCGCCCATTTTCAATAATAGCAATCGAAATACACCAATAGAGACTGCCAGACAAAAAACCACGAGTCCCATCAATAGGATCAACTACAAAGTATCGTTCATAGATCTGACCTATACGGTCATCTTTTGTTTCTTCTGAAATCCACCCATAAGTTGGACGCGCCCCAAGAAGCCTTTCCTTTAAAAAGCAATCAACTGCAAAATCTGCTTCACTGACCAACGAACTGTCATCTTTAACCCAAACATTTAACTCACATCTAAAATACTTCATTGCTAACTCTCCTGCCTCTCGACAAACATCAAGCAAAAGATTTAGATCAGAAGAATGGCGCATATCATTTTCCTGCAAGTGTCATTCCCTCAATTAACAATGTTGGAGCAGCTGTACTATAACGCCGATCAATATCGCTTGCAGGTGTTAAATGTGCTAACATATGAAGCAAATCAGAACCTAGCGTTACTTCGCTTACTGGATAAGCAATTTCTCCATTTTCAATCCAAAAACCTGAAGCACCACGGCTATATTGGCCTGTAACAAAATCAATACCATGCCCAAACAATTCTGTAACATAAAAACCATTCCGTAAATTTTTTATGATATCGTAAGGCGATATTAAACCTGGTTCAATAGCAAAATTTGTACTTGCTGGCTGGACTAATGACGCTGAACGCACACCATGGCCATTGGTTTCAAGACCTAATTCACGCGCAGAAGATGATGAAAGAAGCCAGTTTTTTAGTACACCATTTTCAATAATATGTAATGCTTTCCCCTCTACCCCTTCTCCATCAAAAGGACGAGAAGAATTCCCACGTAATAGCAAAGGCTGATCTGTTACATTAACACCAGGCTTCATAACAGCTCTACCAAGAAAATTTTGTAAAATACTCGTTTTGCGAGCAACCAATGCTCCATTAACCATAGATGCAATATGTCCAGAAATCCCACGAGCTGTACGAGGATCAAAAACAACATCAACAGCTCCAGTAGTTGCACGAACTGCTCCCAAACGTCGAACCGCACCTAACCCTGCATTTCTACCCACAGTTTCTGCTGCTTCTAAATCAGAAAAATGCAAAGCAGTCGTATAATCATAATCCCGTTCCATCGCTGTACCTTCACCAGCAAGTGCGCTGCAAGAACGTGAAAAATAACTGGAACGATAAGATCCACAAAACCCATGGCTTGTTACAAGAACAAATCGGCTACGGCCATAAGCCGTCGCGGCTCCACCAGAATTGCTTACCCCTTTAACATCAAGAGCTGCTGCCTCCATTTTCAAAGCATCTTCTGTTAAAAAATGACTGTGTGGAACAAAATTATCAAAGAGATCAAGATCTTTAGGATGAATCACCAAACACTCTTGATCTGCCAAACCTTCAAATAAACTGTCAGGAGAAGCTTTAGCCATTGCAATAGCACGTGCTGTTAGTTCTTGCGGATAAGCCGCTAAATTAGCAGAAATACTCGCAACTTTCTTGCCAACAAAAACCCTTAATATAAAATCATCGCTCTCTGAAGCTTCTGTTGATTCAACTTTCCCACAACGAACCGATACACGAAGAGAGTGTGAGCCAATAATTACAGCATCAGCAGCATCTGCTCCAAAACGCTTTGCAGATTCAACCAATGAAGTGGCTTTATCAATCTGATCTTTGTCAGTCATCATAAACTCCCTCAAATCCTGATCATTCTATTGATAAGCAATCCGGGAAGTTTATAGAAAACTATAACTCTTGTGTGCTCATCGATAACAATTATATGCAATTAAAGTAATGCACTATTTTTCTTTTAACTAATCGAATAATCTCCCTTTTGGCTTATTTCTAAAAAGATTCAACAATTGTAAACTTCTTGAATTCAAGCCTTCCAATTTTCTCTATCATTTTACAAATAAAATTAGCGTTTTTACAATCGAATCAATAGAAAATTATACGATAACGCTTGACTTTAACTCAAAACTTTCAAACGCTTCAATAAAATGCTTTCATAACTGTTGGTAAAATCTAAAAAATGACTTAAACTGAATACTTCTCAGTTATTAAATGCTGAACTAATTTTTATGTTATCTTTCTGTAATGCCTCACTTAATCGCAATGAAATACTTTCATGCTCTGCTAACTTTCCTTGCCTTTATTAGCACTTTCATACAGTTACTTATTTAAAAGTTTTTTGCAATTGATATAGCCTGAACAAAACACACTCCTGATTTTATCTCCACACATGACCGTATAATAATCACCAAAACCTCTAACTAGAAAAAAGCTCTACATCCACAAAACAACCATCATTCACAAGAAAAATAATGAAAAACTGTATGGAATAATTTTTATACTATCGAATAAAAACAGTTTTTTCTCAAGAACAACCCTATGATTGCAGTTTATAAAAACGTATTACTGTATCACCGTACAAGCGCTCATCATCTACATAAAATGTATCAGGTAAGTGAATAATGACATCTTTCTTTTCTTCAAGAACAAAAAGTGCATCAGCTTTTGCCCATCCCCCTTTTAGAGCCTCGACAAAAGCACGCTCACCTAAACCGTGACCATAAGGAGGATCTGCGCAAATAACATCAAATGGAAGCATTGTTCCAATATTGCCAAGTTTTGTTGCATCACGGCGGAGAATCCGGCCAATCGCCTGCAGTTCAAAAGCTTCAATATTTTTTTGGATGAGTCCACGTCCTTCAACTGAATTTTCGACAAAAACAGCAGCCTTTGCACCACGTGAAAGCGCTTCAATGCCTAAGGCACCAGTACCAGCAAAAAGATCAAGAATACGTTTATTTCTCCAAAATCGTTCTTCTCGACTAGCAAAAATATTAAAAAGACTTTCGCGTATACGATCACTCGTTGGACGAATTGACTGACCAACAGGTGCAAATAAAACACGTCCCGCTAGTTCACCGCCTACGATCCGCACGCGACCCTCCTGACAACTGCGATGTTTTTGCACGACTATGATGTAATTTAGGCTTTTTCATATCGCTACCCCATGCTTTCGTCCTTCGCTTATTCTTTAAAGAGCGATCACCATGATCATCTTTAATGGTCTTACCTTCTCTTTTTAAAAAATAGTCCTTTTTGTCAGGAACATACTCCTCTCTACGATAAGATGCTTTGTAACGCTTTTTATCTTTCCGCAACTGAACTTCTGTAGACTTTTTCTTACCTCTATGGGATAATCCTTTACTGGCATCGCTCTTATCATCATGTAGATTATCCTCACGATAGACAAACTTCCCGCGTGCACTCTGCGGACGTGCACCAGGTGCCATCCAAACATTAGAAGAGCGAGAACGCGGCAAATAACGCTCTCCTTTTTCCCTCTCATTCTTATTCTTACTCATTGATTTTTCATTAGGCTTTGTGCTCAATTGTGTCCGATCATGTTTAGCAAAGCCGCTTCGTTTACTGCGCTGTACATCTCTTCCACTTGAAAAAATCCAACCGTCATTTCCGATAACACGATTTTTATTACTTTGCTTTTCCATAACAACTACAGAATTTGAAAATGGCTTAAGAATAGGAGCATCAAAATCTGCATTGGCTTGCATAATTAAACGCTCACCTAATTGATCGCGTAGCGTCCGACCTTTTAGTTCACGAACTGCCCCTTCTTCCAAGTCAGATAGCTGAAATGGACCATAAGATACACGAATTAAACGATTAACCGATAATCCTAACGCGCCAAGAACATTCTTTATCTCACGATTTTTTCCTTCACGCAAAGCCACTGAAAGCCACACATTAGATCCTTGCTCACGTTCAAGCGATGCTTGAATTGAACCATAAAAAATACCATCAATTGCAATACCATTCTTAAGGTTATCAAGTGCACTTTGTTTTACTTTACCATGAGCACGAACTCTATATTTACGTACCCATCCTGTTAAAGGAAGCTCCAAGACACGCGCTAAGCCACCATCATTGGTTAGCAGTAAAAGACCTTCCGTATTAATATCAAGCCTGCCAACAGAAAGGACGCGAGGCATTCCTTTTGGCAAATTACTAAATACTGTTGGTCTACCTTTAGGATCACGGTTAGTGGTAACAAGTCCTGCTGGCTTGTGGTAAAGCCATAACCGCGTTCGTTCTATAGGAGACAAAGGCTTGCCATCAACTTGAATAATATCAGAGCGAGTAACATTAAAAGCGGGCGTTGTCACAACCTCACCATTAACAACAATACGACCAGCCACAATCATCATTTCTGCATCACGACGGGATGCAACACCAGCACGTGCTAACCTTTTAGCAATCCGTTCACTTTCATTATTTTTATTCATTTGCTTTTCACACCAATCTCTTACAGTACGTTCAGCAAATTTTTCACATATACCATACCGCTTATTATAAAAAGGGAAGTAACATAATCAGTTATCATTTTCTATCCTTTAGCAGCAATAATGTATCTGTTTACTTTCAAATTGATTTTAAATACTTTTTACAAAACAATAGCATTACTTCATTATAAAAGTGGAGTAACTTTACTTACCTCGCAGCATGCCGCTATAGATAAAAACCCTTGCTCTCTCTATTGTTCAGGAAAAAGGAAACATGACTCTGACTCCCATGGAAATAGCTCTTTTAGAAGCGCAACTGGCTCAAAAAAAAGGCGAGGTTCCCGTAGGCGCAGTTATCACACGTGAGAAAACAATTATTGCACGTGCTGGTAATTATATAAAGTCCGCATATGATCCTACAGGGCATGCAGAAATGCGTGTTATCCGTATGGCTTGCGAAACATTCCAAAGCGAAAGGCTTCCTGATTGCAATATTTATGTAACACTTGAGCCTTGTGCTATGTGTGCTGCAGCTATTTCATTCACACGTATACGACGTCTCTACTATGCAACAGGTGATCCCAAAGGAGGAGCCGTTGAACATGGACCACGTCTTTATAAGCAATCAACCTGTCATCATAGGCCTGATGTCTATTCTGGTTTTAAGGAACAAGAAGCAGCTCAACTGCTTAAAGATTTTTTTGCACAAAAGCGATATTAAGAATAATTCCTCTGCTTACACACAGCTATCCACCAATTATATTAGTCTTTTTCAAAAAGACCTCCTACCCCTTTTACAACCCTCTTTTTGCAGCACTTTTTCTTTCACGCTCCTTTAATGCTTCATCTTTACCGCGTTGCCCAATAGGTGCAGTCCTAGCTGGCTGACGATAATTTAAAGGCGGCTCAATGAGGAAGGACTTCTTCTTTACACTTCGTTCTTTCTGAAGACGCAAATACTCCTGTCTATGTTTTGCATTTAACCGTACAAAACCCTTTGGATCATTATTACCAGTATACTCATTAACTGAGAGGGATTTTTTTGATACAACAGAAACTCTGCTATTTCTCAGATAACGCCTTCGTGTTGCTGTGCCACTAAAAACTCTATACCCTGTTACATCTTTCTGAGGCTGTGGCAAAGTTATGTGCGAACCCAGTTTAGGTAACACCAGTTTTGGATGAGATTTCATAACAAACTGATCATGATTGTTTTTAGATCTTAGTGAAACAGCGTTAGCAATATCTCTCAAAAACTGTATCGAAACTGCTCTTCCTGTACCATAGGTGGGTGCAGACAAACTACATCCGGTTAAAATAGAACATACACCTAAAATGCTTATCGAAAATATTTTTAACTCACGCTTTTCCACTGCTCATCCATTTTCCAAAATATATGGCTGATTGTTTCCGCGATTCATTAAAAACCAGCCCCACGTAAAAACACCCCCCCATAAACAAAGCAATGGGACTTGTGGTGGGTAGGTACCATAAAAAGCTATACTCATCAATGAAAGAATTTAAATAACAACAATGATATTTAACAACTCTACATTTCTTCCTCTGATAAAAAACTTTTAAATCTTGCCGAGTATTTTTAATTCCTGTAAAGCGGCTGCATCACGAGCAGATACATCAGGAAACTCTGGATCGCTACCAACATCCTGTGTATAACGCCACGATCGAGCACACTTTGTCCCCAAGGCCTTATCTGGATACACACCAACTCCTTCAACATCACTTAGAGTAAAAGCATCTAAAGGCGGTACATCCCGGGAAATTGTTAAAGCACTTGTAATACAAATCTCTGCCATATCCAAGTTATCCAACGCTTCCAGTAAAACTGGATTAGAAATAAAAACGATAGGCGCTGCTTCCAAAGACGATCCAATATGCTTATTAGCTCGCTCAAGCTCTAAAGCACCCGTCACAACTTTACGAATCTGCCGAACTTTTTTCCAACGTTCTGCCAAAGGTTCGTTGAGCCATTCTTTTCGCACAGGATAAAATTGTTCCAAATGCACCGAATGACATTCTGGATAGCGCTCCAACCAAGCTTCTTCCATTGTGAAAGGCAACATAGGAGCAAGCCATGTTACCATTCTATCAAAAACTTCACGTATCACCTGCAAAGAAGCCTTACGCTTTTTTGATGAAGGAGCATCACAATAAAGAGAATCCTTACGAATATCGAAATAAAATGCAGATAACTCAGTAATTGAAAAATCTAGTAACGCGCGCATAATCTTTTTAAAATCAAACTCGTTATAAGCTTTACCAATCAACTGATCGAGTTCAAAAATCCGATGTAATATAAATTTTTCAAGATCTGGCAGTTCACAGTAAGAAACTTCTTCTCCCTCATCGTGCGCTAAAGTTCCAAGCATCCAACGAACTGCATTACGCAATTTACGATATGAATCCACATTTGTCTGAAGAATTTTTTTTCCTAAACGCTGATCTTCCCAATAATCAGTTGTCATAACCCAGAGACGAAAAATATCAGCACCAGATGTTTTAATAATCTCTTGTGGAACAACTGTATTCCCTAAGGACTTAGACATTTTCTTGCCATTTTCATCTAAAGTAAAGCCATGTGTAATCACTGCCTTATAAGGTGCACAAGCACGCGTACCACAACTTTCCAAAAGAGAAGACTGAAACCAACCACGATGTTGATCAGACCCTTCAAAATAAACATCAGCAGGCCATTTTAAATCATCCCGATCTTCTAAGACAAAACTATGACTTGCTCCAGAATCAAACCACACATCAAGAATATCACGAACCTGAACCCAGGGTTCATGAGCACGTTCGCCTAAAAAACGTTCACGCGCTCCTTCAGCAAACCATGCATCTGCTCCTTCTGCTTCAAAAGCTTGTAAAATACGCTCATTTACTTGCTCATCTTTGAGAATAGTACCATCCTCATCCACGAAAATACAAATCGGAACACCCCAAGCACGTTGGCGAGAAAGAACCCAATCAGGGCGATCTGCAATCATAGAAGCTAGACGGTTTTGGCCAGAAGCAGGTACAAAATGCGTCACAGAAACAGCTTCCAAAGCTCGTCTGCGTAAAGTTGAGCCATCTCCAAGATCTTTATCCATAAAAATAAACCATTGTGGTGTATTACGGAAAATGACTGGTTTTTTTGAACGCCAACTGTGGGGATAGGGATGTCTTAAACGACCACGTGCAAATAACCTATCTGCTTCAATCAAAGCGTTAATAACCTCTTTATTGGCATCACCCATTTTTCCATTATCATCGATAACACGTACAGCTCCTTCTTTACGATCTGGACCAAATCCAGGAACATCTTTTGTATAAAAACCAGCATCATCAACCGGAAAAGGTATAGTTGAATCAATACCTTCTCGTTCTAACATAGGCTTATATGCATTCCAAATTTCAAAGTCTTCACGCCCATGGCTGGGTGCAGTATGAACAAAACCTGTACCAGCACTATCTGTTACGTGCGAGCCATCAAGCATCGCAATCTTATAATTATAACCTCCAGCTAAACCTTTTAATGGATGAGAAAGAAAAAGAGCTTTTAATTCATCAGCAGAAATAACACGCAAGTGCTTTAACACAAGCTTTGCTTTTTCTGCACAACTCAGCGCTAACGCGTCAGCAAAGAGAAGCTTTTCTCCAACTTGAGGACCAAAATCATTCTCTGTACTTTCAACAGAATAAACACTATATGAAATCTGCGAAGAATAACTCACTGCACGATTACTAGGAATTGTCCATGGAGTCGTCGTCCAAATCACAACATAGGCATCATAGAGATCATCAGAACTTGCTTTTAAAATAGGAAACTTGACCCAGATGACTTCTGATTCATGATCGTGATATTCAATCTCTGCTTCTGCCAAAGCTGTACGCTCAACAACAGACCACATAACAGGCTTTGAACCTCGATACATCTGATCTGACATCGAAAATTTCATCAATTCACCTGCAATGCGTGCTTCTGTATGAAAATCCATTGTAGTGTAAGGATTATCGAAATTTCCAATAACACCAAGCCGCTTAAACTCTTCACTTTGAACATTTATCCAATGTTGTGCAAATTCACGGCATTCTTGGCGAAATTCATTAAGGGGTACATCATCCTTACTTTTTCCTTGTGCACGATATTTTTCTTCGATTTTCCACTCGATCGGCAATCCATGACAGTCCCAGCCAGGAACATAATTTGCATTAAAACCACGCATTTGGAATGAACGAATAATCACATCCTTTAAAACTTTATTTAAAGCATGCCCCACATGAATATGGCCATTTGCATAAGGCGGACCATCGTGAAGAATGTAAGGTGGGCGGTCTTTCGCTTGCTGACGTAATTTATCATAAAGCCCTATACTTTTCCACTGTGCTAACAATTCAAGTTCTTTTTGTGGCAGACCTGCACGCATAGGAAAATTTGTTTGTGGTAAATAAAGAGTTTTCGAATAATCTGTTGTTTCATTTTTCACAGTCATTGTGAAATCTTCCCGTCCACTTTTATGATTTAATTTTTGCATAACTTTCTTGAACTCTGCAACTCTAGTTTTTACCTATAGGGGAAAACTGAGCTATCATTTTAAGCAGCGATCAAGAAAACATATCAGTACGTTTATGGACTTATCATGAAACTATTAAAAAAGAAAATACCAAAGTGATCTCGTCAAAAATAAAGGCTCCGCATTTATCGGAGCCTCTTGGGGATTTTATCTTATTACAAATTAGAATTTGTAAGCTACGCCCACACGGAAATCATTTGTTTTGTAGTTAATTTCCAATTTTTCTTTTGCAAATTTCTTTTTACCAAAGTCAGAGTAACGATATTCTGCACGCAAGATAACATTGTCAACAACCGCAAAGTCAATACCACCACCAAGAGTATAACCAACCATTGTTTTTGTCTCATCCGCTAAATTTTTAGAGGAAAGAACTTTTCCCTCTGATTCCTGAAATGACAATGAGACAGTATCTTGGAGCTGCGTATAAGCAATTCCGCCAGCAACATAAGGCATAATGCGATCAGCAGCAAAACCAATACGCACCCTTGTGGTTCCAGCCCAATTCTGTTTTAAAGTATGACTTAGATCTTTAACTCTATTCTCTTGAGCAAGACCAAAAGAAAGAACCATACTCCTAATTTGTTCTACACCGTATGAGCTATCACCTCTGTTATCAGCATTCTGTGCATTTTGCATAGCACGCCCAGCTCCATGAGATGCACCATGTGGATGAGGACTAGGTGAACCAGCACTATGTGGATGAGCATGAGATCCACCTCCATTAGATCCACCTCCATTAGATCCACCCCCATTAGATCCACCCCCATTAGATCCACCCCCATGAGATACACCTCCATTAGATCCACCCCCATACGAATGATAATTATATCCAGCCCCATTAACACCATGTGATCCTGCACCGTGTCCAGCTACAGTTGCTGGCGGTTTTGCTGGTGCTGCTGCTGGTGCTAGTGCTGCTGCTGGTGCTGCTGCTGCTGGTGCTGCCGACCTGCGCGTTCTCCCAATTACATTTTCAATTTCAGAATTATGAGATGTATCTAGAATGACCGTTTTTGTATGCTTTTTTCCAGACCAAATAAAATCCGTATCGATCCCCAAAAAGAAATTATCTCCAAGATCAACATTAGAGCCTGCATAAAGACCACCTACAAAACCTGAAAGCTTAGGCAACAAATCTTTATTTAGCGGTACAGTAGTATCCCCATCAATAATATTCATATCAACTTTACTTGAAAAACCACCAGCCTGAGCACCCAAATAGAAGCCCGCCCACGTAAAAGTAGGAACTACAACAGCTGATGGAGAAACAGTCGGTGCTGGCTGATTAGGAATCATCACATCGGCTGCCTGCGCTGTAGAAGCAGAAATTAAAGCAAAAATAGACGCTTTTACTAAACATTTCGTGTTCATAAATTATCTCCAAATATCCAAAACGACGCCAATATAAGATATCTTAATTGAAATATCTGTAGTAAAAATATCACACTCACAAAAAATAAAGACCCCGTAAAAAACGGAGTCTCTTGATAATTTAATTTTTGCTAATTATTCTTTGCTGTTTTAAAATTTGTAAGCTACACCAACACGGAAATCATTGGTTTTGTAAGAAACTTCGTATTTATCGTTCGAGAATTTCTTTTTACCAAAGTCAGAGTAACGATATTCTGCACGCAAAATAACATTATCAACAATCGCAAAATCAACACCAGCACCAAGAGTATAACCAACTAATGATTTTGTTTCATCAGAAACAGCACCAGAAGCGATCACTTCACCATCATCCCCAGCTTTTTTTACTGCTATCGAATCAACACCTTTGAGTTGTGTATAAGCAACACCCCCAGCAACATACGGCAAAAGGCGATCAGCAGCAAAACCAATACGAACACGTGTAGCACCAGACCACTTTTCTTTTAAACCCAAACTATCAGTGCGCAAATCATTTTGTGCAACTTCTTTTCCATTTACAACGGTGATGTGAGAATCCGCTAGAATCTTCTTAACAGGCTCTACATCGCCAACTGCAATCACTGTTGGTTTAAAGGCTTTACTATCATCTTTATCAGCCCAAACGATATCTGTATCAACACCCAAAATAAGGCCATTGTTAAGATCAACGTTGGAACCTGCATACAAACCACCCATAAAGCCTGATAGCTTAGGCAAAAACTCTTTATCAATAGCGGATTTGTCGCCACCATTAAGAACATCGGCTTTAGTTTTACCAGAAAAACTACCAATCTGGCCACCAAGGTAAAAACCTGTCCAAGAGAAAGTGGGAGCAACAATAACTGGTGCTGCTGCTACGGATTCACGAGAGACAATAACATCTGCTGCCTGCACTGCAGAAGCCGAAACCAAAGCAATAACAGACGTCGTCACTAAACATTTTATATTCATAGATTTGCTCCTAATTAATTATGCGCGCACTTTATATGAAACAGCAAAAAAAATCTGTAGCAAAAATGATACAAATTAAAAAATAACCCCCCTATAGTAAAATATTTTCACGATTTATTGCTATGAAATAGTTATTAGCTCTACATGTATATAAATCATTAACCTTATTTAGACTTAGCTTTTACATGTTTCTTTTTACAAAAATCCGTTATAACTACTAAAGGCTCTATCAAAGACAGAGCCTTTCATAATTTAAACTTATGATATCTTAAAATTTGTACGCTATACCAACACGGAAATCATTCGTTTTGTAAGATATATCATAAGTATCCTTATAATCCTGATCATTATCAGCAGCATCCCTGAAATTCTTTTTACCAAAATCTGAGTAACGATATTCTGCACGCAAAATAACCCTATCAGAGACCGCAAAATCAACACCAGCACCAAAAGTATAACCAACCAAGAGCTCTGTAGCATCAGACACAACACCAGAAAAAAGTACATTATTCCCACCAGCTTTTCTTACTGACAGCGCGTAAACATTTTCGAATTGTGTATAAGCAACACCCCCAGAAACATAAGGTAAAATGCGACCAGAACCAAAACCGAGACGTAAACGTGTAGCACCAGACCACTTTTCTTTCACAGTGAAACCCTTAGTTAAGATATCATTTCCCTCGATCCCATCTGATCCCTGGAAGGCAATCCCAGAGCTTTCTAGCAGAAGCCCAACAGAATTTATATCATCTTGATCTGCAATCGTTACATCCACACTTTTACTGTTATCTTTATCAGCTCGAACAATATCTGTATCAACACCCAAAATAATGTTATTGCCAAGATCAATGTTAAAACCAGCATAAAAACCACTCATAAAGCCTGATAGTTTAGGAAAAAGATCTTTACCAACAGAAAATTTATCATCACCATTAAGAGTATCGATTTTAGTTTCACCAGAAAAACCGCCAATCTGGGCACCAAAATAAAGACCTGACCAAGAGAGAGGTGGAGCAATAACAACTGGCGATACTGCCAAAGATTCACTAGAAACGGTAGCATCTGTTGATGCCTGTACTGCAGAAATTGAAGCCAAAGCAATAACAGACGTCGTCGCTAAACACTTTATATTCATAAATTTATTTCCCCAATTAACTTTTATGCAGTCTGATTTATATAATTACGCAAAAATTCGTTGTATAAATGTTGCAATATATAAACAACATATTACTGAAGGCTCTACCAAAGACGGAGCCTATCATAATTTAAACTTATGATATCTTAAAATTTGTACGCTATACCAACACGGAAATCATTGGTTTTGTAAGAAATACCATAAGTATCCTTATAATCCTGATCATTATCAGTGGTACCTCTAAAGTTCTTTTTACCAAAATCCGAATAACGATATTCTGCACGCAAAATAACATTATCAACAATTGCAAAATCAACACCAGCACCAAGAGTATAACCAAGCAACCACTTTGTGTCATCAGACAGGGTAGAAACAGCTGTATCACCCATATCCTTCTCTGATACCGTGTGAACACTTCTGAGTTGTGTATAAGCAACACCCCCAGCAACATAAGGCAAAAAGCGATCAGCAGCAAAACCAATACGGACACGTGTAGCACCAGACCACTTTTCTTTTAAACTGAGACTCTCACGTAGTGCAATATTTGCTGCTACTTCTTTTCCAACCCTAGAAACAAGAAAACCTTTTTGCAACCGCGTATCAGAATCTACATTGTCACCTGCAATCACTGTTACTTTTTTACTGTTATCTTCATCAGCCCAAACAATATCCGTATCAACACCTAAAATAAGACCATTGTTAAGATCAACGTTGGAACCTGCATACAAACCACCTATAAAGCCAGATAGTTTAGGAAAAGACTCTTTATCAAAAGCAGATTTGTCACCACCACTAAGAACATCGACTTTAGTATTACCAGAAAAACTACCAATCTGGCCACCAAGGTAAAAACCTGTCCAAGAGAAAGTGGGGGCAACAATAACTGGTGCTGCTGCTACGGATTTACGAGAAACAATAACATCTGATGCCTGCACTGCAGAAGCTGAAACCAAAGCAATAACAGACGTCATCACTAAACATTTTATATCCATAATTTGCTCCTAAATAACTTTTGCACAATCCCATATAACTATGCAAAAAAGATCTGTAGCAAAAACGATACAAATATAAAAATAAAAAACACTCTACAGCGAAATCTTTTTGTAACTTATCGCTATATTGCTCTACATATACAGGGGTTATTGCTTTATTTAAATTTAGACTTCATCTTTACATATCTCTTTTTATAAAAACTTATAATTTTGTACAAACACTATCATCTCTAATAAAACTCCTGAAGACAGAGCCTATTAATAATTAAGTTTACAATACTTTAAAACTTGTAAGCTACACCAACGCGAAAATCATTGGTTTTGTACGAAACCTCATATTTATCCTTCCCAAATTTCTTTTTACCAAAATCCGAGTAACGGTATTCTGCACGCACCATAACATTATCGGTTATCGCAAAATCAACACCAGCACCAAGAGTATAACCAACCAATGACTTTGTTTCATCAGAAACAGTACCAGAAGCGATTATTTGATAATTCTCATCTTTTCCTGCTATTGATACCGTGTGAACACTTCTAAGTTGTGTGTAAGCAATACCCCCAGCAACATAGGGCAAAAAGCGATCAGCAGCAAAACCAATACGAACACGTGTAGCACCAGTCCACTTTTCTTTAACTGAATAACCATCAGTGCGTCTATCGCCTTCTCCGACTTCCACGCCATCCTTAATTTTAATTCCAGCATCTATAAGCATATAATGGGTATTAGCTATTTGAACGGCAGTCTTAATAGTTGTTGTTTCAAGCTTTTTAATCTCTTTATTAGCCCAAATAATATCTGTATCAACACCCATAACAAGGCCATTGCCAAAATCAACATTGGAACCTGCATATAAACCACCCACAAAACCCGACAATTCAGGTAAGTGAACTTCATGAACAGAGGTTGTGTTGTCACCATCAAGAACATCCATTCTAGTTTTACTAGAAAAGCCACCTATTTGGCCACCAAGGTATAAACCTGTCCAAGAAAAAGTAGGGATAGTAATAATTGGTGCAACCGATACAGATTCACGAGAAACGATAACATCTGCTGCTTGCACTGCAGAAGCCGAAATCGTAATAATAACAGAAGTTGTTATTAAATATTTTATACCCATAAATTTGCTCCTAACAATACGAGACGCACTTGGTTTTATGTGGATTAGCAAAAGATCACTGCAACTGATACAAACATAAAAAATAAAAGCTTATACAAAATCTTTTAGCAAGTTAGAAAGTTATTGCCGTATTAAAACTTTTTAGCTCCACGCATTGGAAACTATTAGCTTTATTCAAATTTCGACTTATTTTCCACATGCCTCTTTTTATAAAAACCTGAACAACAGCGTTATAAATTTTGTTATCATGTGATAGTGTATTACTAAGGCTCGACCCAAGGATAGAGCCTATAGTAATTTATGTTTTATACCTTAAAATTTATAAGCTACACCAACACGAAAATCATTGGTTTTATAAGAAAAATCATATTTATCATTCACAAATTTCTTTTTACCAAAATCCGAGTAACGATATTCTGCACGCACGATAGCATGATCGGTCATTGCAAAATCAATACCGGCACCAAGCGTATAACCAACCAATGACTTTGTTTCATCAGATATGGTACCAGAAGCAATTACTTTATTCGTATCTTTATCTGCTATCGATACTGAGCCAACCCCTTGAAGCTGTGTATAAGCAACACCCCCAGCAATATATGGCAATATGCGATCAGCAGCAAAACCAATACGGACACGTGTAGCACCAGACCATTTTTCTTTAAAGTTCAAACTGCTAGTTCGTGTATCATCAAGTTTGATTTGAGCTCTTTCTTGAACTTTAATTCCATGCTCTCTTAGTAACCCATTAAGGTGAGCGATCTGCTCTTGCTTAATTTTGCGTGTTTTAGACGTTTTACTGTCGCTTTTATTAGCCCAAGCAATATCCGTATCAACACCTAAGACAAAACCATTGCCCAAATCAACATTGGAACCTGCATACAAACCACCGATAAAGCCTGACATTTTGGGTACAAAATTTTTATGAATAGGAACTTTCTTACCACTGCGAAGATTATCCATTTCACTTTTGCTAGAAAAGCTACCAATCTGGCCACCAAGGTAAAAACCTGTCCAAGAAAAAGTGGGAGCAGCAACAACTGTTGCAGTTGCAGTGGCTACAGGTTCGTGGGTAACGATAACATCTGCTGCTTGCGCTGTAGAAACTGAAACAAGAGCAAAAGCAGATGCTGTTATTAACCATTTCATATTCATTAAATTTATCTCCATAGCTGATATTTGAACACGCAGGCTCATATAGAGCTCCCTCTCTATATGTCTGTAGTAAAAATGATACACTCGCAAAAACAAACACTCTGTTTAAGTTTAAGTACCCACCATTTGCTTTTATGCTGCAGTAAATTCAAATTCGTAAACTATGGCTAAAGTAAAAATCATCTCTCCTACCATTTAATACACTCTGATTTTGCTTAATCTAAAATTTAGGCAACAATACTCTGCATAAAAAGTAGTACTTTTAAGCACTATTCGAACGTGTAATATCAACACTAAATGTAAATGAAGTATCGTTATCTTTATAATTGCGACAAAAACTATTTTTTACCTACCCCGATTCCCCATATCACAATTTAAAAAACATGTTAAAAAACATGATATCGCGACGTGCCCAGCACACAAAAAATCGCAACAACTAAAAATACAAACATACAAAATCTCCTCCCTAAAACTCTTAAATGATCCAAATAATTCCTCTTCACACTTTACCAACTATCAAAAAACAAAACCGCACATCCAAACACTGCTCTCTTTGCTTGTTAACAATACATCTGGCTTCTTATAAAGAAATTTTTCCGTCTGCTTCTTACTCTAAAAGCTCCTGGACTTTTTTTGTTTTTAGTCAAAGATGACACAGGTACCAATTTAACAACTGATCTCCACTTATTAGTATCAATGTAAGAAAACTTCACTCGAATAGCTCCAGTCAAATAACTACTTACTTCTTTACTAAAAAAAGAATTTCTAGAAGAAAGCTCTTCGGGCACTTGAACAATCATAAGATCAAATCCCTGAGCCTCAGAAACTGAAGCAAAAGCAAAAGTTGCAACCAAATATTTCATGTACATAGATATATCTCCATATCAATTATCCGTAATGTATTCTACATAGCGGTCACGTTTTAAATTTCTATAGAGAAGTGAAAATTATACATGATAAAAAAAATCTATTTAAAAACAGATTCTTGTTATAATTTTCTTGTTAAAAATTGGAATTTTTAAGCTACACCAATCAAAAAAATTGCTAATATTGCGATTAATAAAATACAATACGCAATAAACTGTAAAATCTACTTCAATGAGGGAATACAAGCTTATCTCTTTTAGCAAAAAGACTTTATCTTGCTATTTTCCAAAGCAATCCTTGCAATATTTTAGTACTAAGTTGTTCGTACAGCATTTATTTCCCATATTTTATCTCGCTGACAGACCCTGTAAAATTATTAATTAATTTGTTTTTGTTTAACTTTAAAACAAAAATAATTACAGACACATAAACAGCACATTCAAAAATGTGCTGTTTGTTGTGCTACCTTTAAATTACAGCATCCATTACAAAAAATTTTATATAGATGGCAGCAAATAAATTAAACAAAAATACAAAATAACCAACACCCTACGCAAACACACTGTTTAGTTACGTTAACAATAGTTCCTGCTTTAGTTTTAACAGCAATTTTTTATTCAGCTGTGCGCAAAAATATCAACCTCTGGCCATCCTAAAAGATCGAGTTTTGCCCTCATAGGCAAAAATTGAAAACATGCTTTCGCAACATTTTCACGCTCTTCACGTCTTAAACGTTCTTCAAATATATCTTTCAAACGATGCAAATATAAAACATCTGATGCAGCATATTCAATTTGTGCGCGTGACAAAGTTTCTGCTGCCCAATCAGAAGATTGTTGCTGTTTAGAAATATTTACATTCAACAATTCACTACAAATTTCCTTTAATCCATGACGATCTGTATAAGTACGAGTGAGTTTTGAAGCAATTTTTGTACAAAAAACAGCCTCCGGCATAACACCAAACGTATGCGCTAAAATAGCAAGATCAAAGCGTCCAAAATGGAATATTTTGGTGACAGCTTGATCCTCAAGCAATTTTACCAAATTGGGAGCACTCTTCTGCCCTTTTTCAATCTGTATAACATCGGCAGTACCATCTCCAGAAGAAAGCTGTACAACACATAAACGATCACGATGTGGTTGTAACCCTAAAGTTTCAGTATCAATTGCAACCGCATCAACTTTATAATTATCTAGATTTGGTAAATCACCTCGATGAACACGAATCTCCGTCATCTATTCTCCTATTTCTTTTCTGCTAAATTTGCAAGGATACGCGCCCAAGACCGCTGTCCCTTATGAAATGATTTTAGATTATACTTTTCATTAGGAGAGTGAATACGGTCATCATCTAACGCAAATCCAACCAAAACGGTTTCCATACCAAGAATTGACTGAAAGTCTCCAACAACTGGGATCGAACCGCCCATGGCAGTTAATAAAGCTGGGTTGCTCCACTCTTTTGATAACGCATCCTTCGCTGCCCTAATAAAAGGTGAATCATAAGGAAGCTGAATCGCTGGAGAAGCACCATGCTCTTTAAATGCGACTTTACAGTCTGCTGGAATTAAGCTGCACACATAATCACGAAAAACTTGACGTATTTTTTCCGGATCTTGCTTATGCACTAAGCGAAAAGAAACTTTTGCACTTGCTTGAGAAGCAATAACTGTTTTAAACCCCTCCCCCTCATAGCCACCACTAATACCATTGATTTCTGCTGTAGGACGAGCCCATATTTGTTCTAAAATACTCCGCCCCTTCTCGCCGGCGGGAATAGAAAGACCCACAGGATCTAAAAACGTTTCAGCATTACACTCAAGCTCATTCCATGATTGCAAAATATGTGGAGGTGTTTCTTCTACCCCATCATAAAACCCAGGAAGTGTCACCCGACCATTGTTGTCATGAAGCCCTGCTAAAATCTTAGCTAAAATACGAATAGGGTTAGCGGCAGCTCCTCCAAAAGAACCAGAATGTAAGTCACGATTAGCCGCTGTAATAGTAACCTCTTCTCCTAAAACGCCCCGAAGACCAACAGCAATTGACGGCGTATTTGCATCCCACATTGCTGTATCACAAACCAACGCGCAATCAGTTTTCAATTCATCAATATTTGCTTTTAAAAAAGGAACCAGAGAAGGAGATCCGCTCTCTTCTTCTCCTTCAAATAAAACGGTCACCTTAACAGGAAGTTTTCCTGTTTCCTTTTTAAAGGCACGACATGCTTCAATGAAAGTCATAAGCTGACCTTTATCATCTGAAGCACCGCGAGCATAAATAACCTTCTCTCCACCTTTCTCTTTTAAAGAAGGCTCAAATGGATCGTCTTCCCATAAATTTAGTGGATCAACTGGTTGCACATCATAATGTCCATAAAAAAGCACATGCAAACAATCCTCTGATGCTCCTGGATGATGCCCAACAACCATTGGATGGCCAGGAGTATCACGACGTGAAGCATTAAAGCCTATACTTTTTAAATCTTCCACCAACCAATCAGCTGTTTCACGACATATATCCTTATAAGAAGGATCTGTCGAAATTGATTGGAAACGTAAAAGAGAAAAAAGGCGTTCAAGGCTCTTTTCTATGTTATCATCAAGATGTGTCAGTACTTTATTCAGCATAAAACCCTCTTAAGCCGCGCATAATTGCATATGTGACTTTAAGCCTCTTGTCCAATTTTGCAAGACATCTTATTCATTTTTGACACTGTGGACAGTAAAAACTCGAGCGCCCTGATTGCAAAATACGCACAATGGGCACTTCACATTGCAAACATTTTTTTCCTTCTCGTCCATAAACCGAAAAAGCATGTTGAAAATAACCAAGAGAACCATCAACGTGCTTATAATCCCGTAAAGAAGATCCACCAGATAAAATCGCTTCAGCAATCACATTACGTATATTCTGTGCTAAAGAATCCGCAAACTCACGTGCATGTACAGTTTCCAAGGCTAATGTTGATGCGCTGCGCTGCGGAGACAAGCGACTGCGCCAAAGTGCTTCGCAAACATAAATATTTCCGAGACCTGCAACAATAGACTGATCAAGCAAAACTCCTTTAAGAGATATTTTCTTGTTAATAAAGGCCTTTTGTAAATAACTACCAGAAAATGCATGACTCATAGGTTCAAGACCTAGCTTCTTTAAAAGTGGATGCTCATAAAGCTTTTTTGTATCTACTAAAAGCATAAATCCAAAACGACGAGAATCATTATAAGTAAGGCGATAAATTTTGCCATTCCTTGCCTGAACATCCATTATAAAGTGATCATGCGCGACCAATTTACCTGCAAGAGAGCACTCCTTCTTCAAAGTTTTATCTTCTATCCGCCACGATCCCGACATTCCTAAATGACTTAAAATTGTTTCATCTTGCGAAAGATGAAACAATAAATATTTTGCGCGTCGACCAAGTTCTAAAATAACCCTTCCCACAAGCCGCTCAGAAAATGCTTCTGGAAAAGGAAACCGCAAATTTTGACGATTAAGTGTAACAGACATAATCTTTGCACTAGTCAAGACTGGTTTAAGTCCACAGCGAACCGTTTCTACCTCAGGAAGCTCAGGCATCTATTTCCCTATGATTTAAGCATTTACAAACAACGTATTGTTGAAAGCACAAAATATTAAGCCCACTCACCTTTACGAAATACAGGAACTCTCGTGCCTGCCTGTGTAATACCATCTATATTTATTTCACCTGATCCAATCATCCAATCAATATGAATCATACTTTTATTCCCACCACGTGCTGTAATTTCTTCTTCTGTCAACGATGATCCATTTATAAAGCACTGAGAATAACATTGCCCTAAAGCAATATGACATGCAGCATTTTCATCAAATAATGTATTATAAAAGAGAAAACCGCTCTTAGAAATTGGTGAAGAATGCGGAACAAGAGCAACTTCACCTAACCGACTTGCACCATCATCACTTTGCAAAATCTGTTGCAAAACTTTCTGATTTGTCGAAGCGCGTGCATCAATAATGCGCCCCGCTTCAAAACACATTTCAATGTCATGGATTAGTGCTCCCTGGTAAGAAAGTGGCTTCGTTGAACGAACAAAACCTTCAATTTTATGAGCATGAGGAGTAGTGAACACTTCTTCTGTTGGAATATTAGGATTGCACACAACTCCATTTTTAGCAATTGATGCACCACCATGCCATTCATGATCATCTGCTAAACCAACTGTTAAATCTGTACCTGATCCTGTAAAATGCAAAGCAGAAAAACGTTGTTCATTAAGCCAAGATGACCGTTGTTTTAAAGTTGCATTATGTATATTCCATGCGCTCACTGGATCATCTTCTGTAACACGTGAAGCAGCAAAAATTGCATCAGCTAATTTCTTAACCGCTTCATTAAGTGATAATGAAGGAAACATCGCTGCAGCCCACGCTGCTGTTGGATAAGCAACAATTGACCAGTTTATGAAAAAGTCCGATATTTTTTTAAGAGCGGGTCGATAAGCCACTGAAGTGGCTTTATTCAAACACGCCATTTTATTCAAATCTTGATTGGAAAGCAGTAAAGGATCATCACCAACAATAGCTAAACGAGCAGCTCCATTTTCAAAAGCCTTCGCCATTCCCTCATACAGCCAAGAAGGTGCACAATTAAAACTGGCAGGGTGCGCATTTTCAAAGCGCGTAAGCAATAATAAATCATCACTAAACAACGGTGTAACCACACCAGCTCCAGCCTTATAAGCATGATATGCAATATGCCGAACCAAAGGTAAAGCTGAAACTGGAGCAGTCAAAACAAGATCTTGCCCTTCTTGTAGATTAACCCCCACTTTTACCGCAACTTCTGCAAGATGACTCAGCAGTTCAGGTGAAACCGCCTCATAAACATCACAGTACATTACCAATACCTCTTTCCATAACAAAGAATTATCGACTTCTATACCGTTCTTCTAACATTGCAACAATTGCATTTAATTGATCTGATGAAGGTATAGCATACGCTATAACTGGTTTCATTTCCCCTTTATAACCTGTACGATCAGGTGCATATTTAGGAATAGGAATCTTATCAAGTTGAGCAACAACAGAAGGCGTAGCATGCTCTGTATTTTTTTGTACGGTATTTATTGCAAGAGGTAAGTTTTGTTTTATTTCCCTACTTGCTAAACTTGTATCCATAAAACTGGGAGAACTTCCTGAGCGCTCTTGGGCATAAGCAAAAGCAACATCATAAGGACGATTGTTGGCAGGAACCAGACGAGATCCATCACGCGCGCGCCTTTCATAAAAGGCATTACCTCCCGCTACACGTACATAATGCATATTTTTATAAGGAAAAGATAAACCCGCTGTATGAAAAAACATAGCATCTTTAACTTTCTTATCCCGCTTACCACGTAAAACAGCATCAGCTGCCTCTTTAACACGGGCAACAGAAGCAGGCTCAGTCATAGGACGCGTTAAAACACCGGGAGCAAATTGTTTATGCTGACCAACAACACCACAAATCGTCTTTGGATAAGCACTTGAATTCACACGATTCATCACAACTGTTCCAACTGCAATCATTCCTTCACGGCTTGTACGATTTGATTCAAAATACATTGCTCGCATAAGACATTGACGCTCTGTTAGTGGATAAGCCACTGTTTTCATTTTTTTGTTATCATTTACTTTTCTAAAGTCGAAATGATTTGAAGCACACCCCCCAATAATTAATGACGCTACACAGCAAGTAACAAAAACAATCCAACGATCTTTTCTCATTTTATGCAACATATTTCCATGATTTTGAAATATTTTAAATTCAAAATTTAAATAAATTTTAAATATACAATTAACTATCATCCACTCATACATTTTTAATATCAGGATAATATCCAAGACATTTATGCGAAAAAAAATAAAAAACTCTTAATTAAAAATACAACTCATTTCGCAAATGTACAAATTTTGTTAAGCACAATGAACTAACTTAATGCGACATCTAAAAATTTCTGATATGTACAGCTAGAATGTAAAATCACTCTCCCTAGTCAATATAAAGCAAAATCACGTATTTTATTAAAAAATTGGATACAGAAACTGCAAGCGTTTGTATTGGATTTACCAATAAAAATATCTTTTTCACTGCAAATTTTAAAAATGATTAGAAATAAGCTCCCTTACTGACTAAAATATAATCGGGAACACTATCCCATATCCAAATATGCCATACCAAAATCAAAAAATTCTCAATATTAGCTTTTCAAAACCTCTTTTCTTCTTCACTCATTGCACATAAATGCCACATTCATATCCTCTTTTTTTGCTTGTAGTTAAAAGGTATAAAATCTTTTACTTTCGGTGATAAAATTATTTGCATACGTCTAAAATTACAGCTTTTTAGTTCGTTTTCTTTTCCTCTACGCCAACCTTGTATGTAAGATCATCGCGAGGACGATCAAAAGACATATGATAACCTGTTATGATATAATGCAGCGTTTCAGCAATATTGGTAACATGATCACCAATTCGTTCAATATTTTTTAGACAAAAAAGTAAATGCGTGCAAACTGTAATACTGTCCACATCTTCCGTCATATAGGTTAAAATCTCACGAAAAAGAGAAGTATACAAAGCATCAATTTTATCATCACGTTCGCGTATCGCATCAATATGATGTAATAAGCGACTCGTATAAGCATTCAAGACTTCCCTTAATTGATTGAGTGCCAAAGCTGTAATTTTTTCAAACCCAGAATAAAAAGCTGCAGATTGGCGTATCTCTGAAATAGCACCCATCCGCTTAGCAATGTTTTTAGCCATATCTCCAATCCGCTCAAGATCAGAAGAAATGCGAATGGCACCAACTATTTCACGTAAATCAACAGCCATCGGTTGGCGCCTACAAATAATTGTAATCGCTTTTTCATCTATGTCGCGTTCTGCTTCATCCAAAAATAAATCATCAGCAATCACTGTAGTGGCGAGCTGAAGATCATTACACACTATTGATGCTACAGCTCGTTCAATCATGCTTTCAGCATGACCACCCATTTCCATAATCTTTTTTTCTAAATATTTTAATTCTGCATCATAAGAACGAACAGTATGGTTCATAGACATATCCTATACTCCTCAACGTAGCTACCCAAAACGCCCTGTAATATAATCTTGCGTACGCTGTTCTTTTGGTGAGGTGAACATCATTTCAGTTTTACCAACTTCCACCAAATGTCCCAAATGAAACATAGCAGTATATTGAGAAACACGCGCAGCCTGCTGCATTGAATGCGTTACAATGACGATTGTATAATCTTTTCGTAGCTCATCAATAAGCTCTTCGATACGCGCCGTTGCGACTGGATCAAGAGCAGAACAGGGCTCATCCATCAAAATAACTTCAGGGCTCACTGCAATAGCGCGGGCAATACATAAGCGCTGTTGCTGTCCGCCCGATAAACTGGTTCCTGCCTCATGAAGACGATCTTTTACTTCTTCAAATAAACCTGCCTGCCTCAAACTTCTTTCAACCATATCATGCAACTCAGCACGCGATTTAGCTAAACCGTGAAGACGTGGCCCATAAGCAACATTCTCAAAAATGGATTTTGGAAAAGGGCTAGGCTTCTGAAAGACCATACCAACACGTGCACGCAATTCTACGACATCAATCCGTGAATTATAAATATCATCCCCATCTAGGGTAATAAGACCTGTTATTTTGACTCCTCCAATCATATCATTCATACGATTAAAACAACGCAAAAAAGTTGATTTTCCGCAACCTGAAGGACCAATCAAAGCAGTGACTTGATGTTCCGGTATATCAAGAGTAATACCATGAAGTGCTTCCTTCTCTCCATAAAAGACCTTTACATCCTGGCCTCGCATTTTAATCTTCATTGTCAAACTTACCTTACTTGAAGACACAAATTTTATAGAAATGTTACTAATGCCGTTCAAATCGTCGTCGCAAAAAAACAGCAAAAATATTCATAACAACAAGAAAAATCATTAATACAAGAATAGCGCCTGATGCCTTTTCAACAAAAGCGCGTTCAGCTTCACCTGCCCACATAAAAATTTGAATAGGTAAAGCTGTAGCTGGATCCATTGGTGTAACAGGAATATTCGCAACAAAAGCAACCATTCCAATTAAAAGCAGAGGAGCAGTCTCACCTAGTGCCTGAGCCATACCAATAATCGCTCCAGTCAAAATACCAGGCGCAGCTAAAGGAACAACATGATGAAAAACCATCTGTGTTTTAGATGCCCCCAATCCTAAAGCTGCCATGCGAATAGAAGGAGGAACAGCTCGCAAAGCAGAACGTGTCGCAATAATAATCGTTGGTAAAGTCATAAGAGCCAATACAAGTCCACCAACCAAAGATGCTGAACGAGGTAACCCAAAAAAATTAATAAAAATGGAAAGTCCTAAGAGACCAAATACAATTGAAGGAACAGCTGCAAGATTATTGATATTAACTTCAATAAAATCTGTAAATTTATTTTTGCATGAATATTCTTCAAGATAAAGAGCCGTTGCTATCCCTATTGGTAACGAAACCAATAAAACTATCAGCATCATGTAAAAAGAGCCTATTATTGCAACGCCTAACCCCGCAACCTCAGCACGACTTGAATCACCAAATGTAAAAAAACCAACATTAAATGCTTTATAAAGTGTACCATCATAAGCCAAACGTCTCATCCACTCCACTTGACGATTAGAAATTTTGCGGTTTTTTTCTGCTACATGCAAATCAATTTGCCCTTTATAGGCGGAATCAATGTCTGCTGCTGCCAAGACTGTAACCTTTTGCGTTGTTCCAATTAGCTTCGGATTCTTTGTCACCATTTCACGCAATTGAACGCGTACACTACTGGAAAACATGCGGTTCACATCCCGCAATAATGTCTGATCATTTTTATCTAAATCAAGCCTTTTCACTAAAGCATTACGTACAAGAAGCGGATAATTCGCAGTTATTAACACTTGTGGATTTATCTTACGTTGACCACTCGGATCAATTACTTCTTCATCCAAATAAACCGATAATGTCATTTTGCTTTGAAAAAAAGCTGGATATCCCTGACTGATGACAGACCAGAAAAGAGAAAATAAAAAAAATAAACCAATAAAAATAGCAATCAAACCATATGCGCGAAAACGACGTTCAGCCCAGTATCGACGTTTGAGGCCAATATTGCGACGATTCAAAAGAAAAGCCTCTCTCATTCGTATTGTTCCCGATATTTACGCACAATGTAAAGAGCAAGGATATTCATCAAAAGAGTGAAAATAAAAAGTGTCATACCCAAAGCGAAAGCTACAAGAGTCTGTGGAGAATTAAATTCAAAATCACCAGTCAATTGATTAACAATCTTAACTGTCATTGTGGTCATTGCCTCAAATGGATTAAAAGTTAAATTTGCGGCGACACCTGCTGCCAAAACTACGATCATTGTCTCCCCAATTGCGCGCGATGCTGTCAACAACACTGCCCCTATAATTCCTGGAAGTGCTGCCGGTATAACTACCTTTTTAATTGTTTCTGACTGTGTTGCTCCTAAACCATAAGATCCTTCGCGCAAAAAACGTGGAACAGCCATAATAACATCATCAGACAAAGAAGAAACAAAAGGAATCAACATAATTCCCATCACAGATCCAGCTGTCAAAACACTCTGAGCCATTATAAAACCAACACCACCAGAAAGAGAAACAGAGAGATCACGTAAAAATGGGCCTACAACCATCAAAGCAAAAAAACCATACACAATGGTTGGAATACCAGAAAGCACTTCCAACAATGGCTTTACAACTGATCGCACTTGAGCAGAAGCATATTCCGCCATATAAAGAGCTGAAAATAACCCTATTGGAACAGCAAAAAGCATTGCTACAAACGCAATATAAAGTGTGCCAGCAAGAAGTGGTATTAAGCCAAATTGTCCCACTTCGTCTCCTGAACCGCTGGCTGAAAAACGCGGATCCCAAACCGTTCCCCAAAAAAAGTCCGAAAATGATACAAACTGAAAAAAATTTATCGTCTGAAAAAGCATAGAAAGCGCAATGCCTATTGTCGTCAAAACCGCAATTATAGATGCACAAACCAACCCAATAACAATCAAACATTCAACTTTATTACGTGCACGCTGACGTGGAGCAACTTGTATAACCCCCAAAATAAAGCTACACAGCGAAATTATAAAGAATAAACTATAACCAATAAATTGTAGCTTTTTAGAAGAAGAATACCATAACTGTGCTATTCTTAACACATCATTTGGAACCTCCTTAAGAAAAATAAACCCTTTCGCGAACAATTGCATTCGCACCTCTCCGTATGAAGCGGTAGCAATATCTCCTTCAAAATGATGAATAATTTTAACTAAATCGCGGATAGTTTCAAAAATAAAGTCAAAATTCATGACTTCTGTTGTGCGTGCCATATAGGTCTTAACTTCTTGCGAAGCACTATATTCTAGATAAATTTCACTCCCGCCATCCCACAAAATTAAAAACACAGCAGCTGGGATAACAGTCACCAAAAATGTCCACCAACCATAATGAGATGCACGAGAATGCATCTTACATTGTGCATATTCCAAATAGCGTGCTCGCATATAAGAAATATAAAAACCAACAAAACCAAAAACTAATAGTAAAAAAATAACGAAAAAAACGTGCATATTATTTTTCAATTTTCGCAAAAATCAACATAGAAAACTTCTACACTGCAAATTCAGGCAATTATTTTAAAGTCATCATACGACCAGAAGCAAAAGCAGAACGTTGCGCCTGTCTCTCCTTTTCAGACGCAACAACCAAACCATATTCAGCCAATGGGCTATCGGAACCGATCATCTGATCAGAAAGAAAAAAGTTAACATATTCCCGTAAGCCTGAAATTATATCTAAGTGCGCTTTTTTAACATAGAAAAAAAGTGGACGGAAAATTGGATATTTGCCACTAGAAATTGTTTCAACAGTTGGTGTAAAGTTGTTAATATCTGCTACCTTTAGCTTATCAGCGTTATTTTCATAAAAAGACAAACTAAAAACACCAACCCCTGTTTTGTTAGAAATTAGACGTGCAAAAGTTTCAGAATAATCACCATCAATATTCACAACTTTTCCATCTCTACGTACAGCAACACAAGCAGCATTAATTTCTTTATCATCCATACCCAAAGATTTCATAACTTCAACTGCTCCACTAGCCTTACATCCCACAGCGAGCAACTTTTCTTCAAAAACTTCACGCGTTCCATGCTTCTCTCCAGGAATATAAGCTGCTATCGTCCAATCAGGAAGCACATTACTCACTTCATTCCACTTTGAAATTTTATTTGGCTGCAGTTTTCCATTGACAACAATTTGAGCAGCTAGAGCTCTATAGACATCCACTGGCTGCAATTTCCAATCAGGACCATTTATGTTTGTTGCAAAAACAATGCCATCATACCCGATGAGTATTTCTTCAACATCTTTCACACCAGCGTCAAAACAAGCCTGTAATTCATTTGGCTTCATTGCTCGCGAAGCGTTAACTATGTCAATTTCTCTTTGTCCAATGCCATGGCAAAATTCCTTAATCCCGGCACCTGAACCACCTGATTCGATAACCGGAATCTTAAAATTAGGGTAAACTTCTCCGAATATCTCAGCAACAATTTTTTGATAAGGTAAAACTGTAGATGAACCAGCAATCCGAATTTGATCACGTGCATTCGCGATATTGACGGATGATAGAACTGCAACAACCAGTCCCATTCCAACTGATAACAATCTGCCCATTCACAAACTCCTGACAATGTAAATCAAAACCTTTTATTCTCTTATACGATACCCCGAGTTCTCACTCATGCTTTTAGCATGAAAAATATAAAAAAGCGATGTTCACAATTTTCTGATAAGGCTATGTTTTAGCTCTTTTCCAAACAAATTTAATTTGAACGTTTAAATTCAATGATATCCCAGAAAAGATCAGCAATATCCACGCCACCAAAGCGTTTAATTTCACGAATTCCAGTGGGAGATGTAACATTAATTTCTGTTATATAATCTCCAATCACATCAATTCCTACAAGAACAAGACCGCGTTCTCGCAAAATTGAACCAATGCGTTCACAAATTTCATAATCACGTTTTGTTAAATCAACATTTTCTGCTCGACCTCCAACATGCATATTAGAGCGGACATCCATTTTTGCCGAAATCCGATTAATAGCTCCAACAGGCCTCCCATCAAGCAACATAATCCGTTTATCTCCCTCTTGCACCTCATTCAAATAACGCTGAATAATAAAAGGTTCACGATAAATTTGTGTAAACATCTCCAAAAGTGATGCCAAATTGCGATCATCTTTTTTCAAATGAAAAACACCTGCTCCCCCATTGCCATAAAGTGGTTTCAGAATAATATCACCAAACGCAGCTCTAAAAGCTGTTATTTCTTGAATATCTTTCGTAATTAACGTTTCTGGCATCAAATCAGAAAATTCAGTAACAAAAATTTTTTCTGGACTATTGCGCACCCATACTGGATCATTCACAACAAGCGTCTTAGGATGAATGCGCTCTAACAAATGAGTCGCAGTAATGTAATTTAAATCAAAAGGAGGGTCTTGGCGTAAAAGAATCACATCCATATCCGTTAACTCTGTGTGTACAGGTTCGCCTAACTGATAATGGTGTCCTTCTTCGTCACGTACTATCAATGGCTCTAATTTTGCAGTTACACAACCATCGCGCATCGATAAACGATCTGGTGTATAATGGAAAAGTGAATGTCCACGTTCTTGCGCGGACAAAGCAAGTGCAAATGTAGTATCTCCATGAATGAGAATTGTTGAAATATGATCCATCTGAATAGCAATTTTCATAAATAAAAACCTTTCTATAACTGAAAGCGAGCTGTCGACTATCCAATACGCCACAAACTTAATAAATAATAAATGAACTGTGACAAGAGAAAACCTATGATACAAGAATCTACTACAAAATTAAGCAATGAGGAAATTGAACGCTACGCACGGCATGTCATTTTGCCTGAAATTGGAGGGATGGGACAACAAAAACTCAAAGCTGCACGAGTTCTTGTCATCGGTGCAGGTGGCCTTGGTGCTCCTGTTCTAACCTATCTAGCTGCAGCAGGCGTTGGCACCCTTGGTATTGTTGATGATGACGTCGTTTCGCTTTCTAATTTACAACGCCAAGTTATTCATAAAACAAGCACAATTAACCAATGCAAAACCGACAGTGCTAAAGCTACTATAAAAGCCATAAACCCTCATGTTACAGTTGAAACACACAGCTTACGTTTAAATAAAAGCAATGTAGATAACTTATTAAACGCCTATCACATCATTGTTGATGGCAGTGATAATTTTACTACACGTTATCTGCTTGCTGATCACGCCGCCCAATGTGTAAAACCTTTAATAAGTGGTGCTGTGGAACGCTTCAATGGCTCACTAACAGTCTTCATGCCTTATAAAGACAATAATCCTCATTATCGCGATTTATTCCCTACTCCTCCAGCTTCTGGCACTATCCCAACATGTGCTGAAGCAGGAATCATTGGCGCTTTACCTGGAGTCATTGGAACACTACAAGCAATGGAAGCTATTAAACTTATCACAAACATTGGTGAACCCTTAGTCGGAAAAATGCTCCTCTATAATGGATTGTCAGCGCAATTTAATATCATTACCTACAAGCGATCAGATTACAATGCGAATGTGGAAGCCATCAAGGCTTGCGTATAAGAATTTTGCGGACAAGAAAAAATACGATTAACAGAACCATATTCAACCATTTCTCCATTGTGCATCACAATCACTTCATGTGCCAGTGCTTTAATAACCTTCAAATTATGACTAATAACCAGATAACCCAAATGATATTTGCGTTGTAAACAGTGTAAAAGGTCAATGATTTGCGCTTGTACACTGACATCAAGAGAAGACGTCGGTTCATCAAGCATAATGAAGCGCGGCTTGAGGATGATTGCACGTGCAAGGGCAATCCTCTGCCTCTGCCCACCAGAAAACTCATGCGGATAACGATGACGGCTAGAAGGATCGAGATCAACTTCACGCAAAGCCTCAATAACGCATTCGTCGCGTTCAGAATAAGAAATCTGTGGTTTATGAATTGATAACCCCTCAGCAATAATTTCACCCACAGACATACGCGGAGAAAGTGAACTTAAAGGATTTTGGAAAACAATCTGAATATAACGACGCAAGGGACGCATCTTCCTAAAAGTAAAATCACTAATATCAATATCATCAAAAATGATTTGACCCTTGGAAGATAACATCCGTATCAGCGCAAGTCCTAGTGTTGTTTTCCCGGATCCAGATTCACCAACAACACCAAGTGTTTGCCCAACGCGAATTGTAATATCTATATCCTGGACAGCCTTTACATAATCTACTGTCTGTCTCAATAAACCTTTTTTAATTGGGAACCAAACACGGATTTTCTTACCTTGCATCAAAATAGGTGCACTGTCATCAGCTTGAAGGGGATGGCCTTTAGGTTCTGCTTCTAACAACTGTTTCGTGTAGGATTGTTGAGGATTTGTGAATAATTCATGTGTTGAACCACTTTCAACGATTTTTCCTTTTCTCATAACATAGACACGATCCGCAATACGGCGTACAAGAGTTAAATCATGGGTAATAAAAAGCATTGACATATTATTGCGTTTTTTAAGCCGCACTAAGAGCTCAAGAATTTTCGCTTGAACGGTCACATCGAGAGCTGTTGTCGGCTCATCAGCAATCAATAACCTTGGGCTATTAGCAAGAGCCATCGCAATCATGACCCGTTGTTGTTGTCCACCTGACAATTGATGAGGAAATGAGCTTAAACGTTTTTGCGGCTCATGAATTTCAACTTGTGTCAATAAATCAATAACACGCGTACGCAATAATTGGTCTGATATGCCTGTATGCATTTTGAGAACTTCACCTATTTGGCGTTCTACATTATGTAAAGGATTAAGAGCAGTCATCGGCTCTTGAAAAATCATAGCAATATCTTTACCACGAACTTTCCGTAAATCTTCTTCTTTTTGCTTTAATAAATCCGTACCGTTAAAGAAAATTTCGCCTGATTGATCCAATCTCTTCAAAAAAGGTAATAACTGCAAAATAGACAGCGCTGTCACCGATTTTCCAGAACCAGATTCCCCCACAAGAGCAATAATTTCCCCTTCTTTAATCTCGAAAGAAATTTGTTCAATGATATATTTTTTTTCTTCCGCTTGACGAAATGCAACTGAAAGATTGCGAACCGAAAGTAAATTTGTCATTATGATATCTTTCGAGGGTCAAAAGCATCTCGCGCAGCTTCCCCAATAAATGCTAGCAATGATAACATAACAGCAATAACAACAAACCCGGTAATACCAATCCAAGGAGCGTTTAAATTAATAGTGGCTTGTCGCATCAATTCACCCAAAGAAGCATACCCAGGAGGAAGACCAAATCCCAAATAATCAAGTGATGTAAGTAATGAAACTCCTGATGTTAATAAAAAAGGCATATAAGTTAGAGCAGCAACCATAGCATTTGGTAATAAGTGTCTTACCATAATAATACCATTAGGGACTCCTAAGGCGCGTGCAGCAGTGACATAAGTAAAATTACGTGCACGCAAAAATTCTGCTCGCACCACACCAACCAATGTTACCCATTGAAAAAGAATCATAACTCCCAGTAATACCCAAAATCCTTGAGCCAAAACCGCTGCCATAATAATAACTAAATAAAGTGATGGTACAGAAGACCATATTTCGATTACGCGCTGAAAGATTAAATCAACCCAACCCCCAAAATAGCCCTGTATAGCTCCTATTATAACACCAATAATGGTGGAAATGACTGTTAAAAAAATACTAAAAATTATCGATACTCGAAAACCATATAAAACTCGTGCAAAGATATCACGTGTCAGATCGTCTGTCCCAAGCCAATTCCACCGACTTATTGTACACTCCGGATCAGCGCTTCCCTGTGTGTAATTGACACAACGTTCCTCTTTACTTTGAATCCAAAAAGGGGGAGCCAACGCTACAGTTTTATTACCTACTATCGTATTATAAGAATAATGCACCAGCGGCCATAATGCCCAACCATGTTTCGCAATCTCACTTTGAATGAAAGGATCACGAAAATCTGCTATAGCTAAATTTCCACCAAACTTTTCATCAGAGTAATCAAAAAAAATAGGGAAAAGAAACTCTCCTTTATAAGAGGCAACAATTGGGCGATCATTTGCAATAAACTCTGCTGAAAAAGAACAAAAACATAAAAATAAAAAAATCCATAATGACCACCAACCACGTCGATTTTGTTTAAAATTGTGCCAACGACGCGCATTCAATGAAGAAAAATATAGGTCTTGCCGCAACTTAGAATTATGTGAGCTATCTTGTCTTGCTTCTTGCATCACAAATCCTTTTTATCAAAATCAATACGTGGATCAATTATCATATAAATGATATCGGAAATAAGGCTGATAATCAGACCAATTAGCGAAAAAATATAAAGGGAAGCAAAAACAACAGAATAGTCACGATTAACAATAGATGTATAACTCAAAAGCCCTATACCATCTAATGAATAGAGCATTTCAATCAATAGCGATCCGCTAAAAAATGATGCCATAAAAGTTGTAGAAAAACTGGCAATAATAATTAAAATTGCATTGCGAAAAACATGACGATACAGAATTGATCGCTCGCTTAAACCCTTAGCTCGTGCTGTGATTACATACTGCTGACGAATTTCTTCTAAAAAACAATTTCTTGTTAACAAAGTCGTTGTAGCAAAAGAAGAAATAATCATTGTCGTTAATGGAAGAATTAAATGGTAAAGGTAATCTAATATTTTACCACCGAGGGATAATTGATCAAAATTATCGGATGTTAAATGGCTTAACGGAAACCAATTTAAAAAAGATCCTCCAGCAAAGAAAACCATTAAAAAAATACCAAAGAGAAAACTTGGAATGGCATAGCCAATAATGATAAAAGCACTTGTCCATATATCAAAGGCTTCCCCCTCTTTAAGAGCTTTACGGATTCCCAGCGGTATAGAAATAGAGTAAGAAATCAGTAATTGCCAAAACCCAAGTGAAAGAGAGACAGGTAAAGCATTCTTAATAAGCTCAATAACTGAACAGCCCTGTATATAAGAATCTCCAAAATCAAAACGTAAATAACGACCTATCATTGTCAAATAACGCTCTAAGGGTGGTTTATCAAACCCAAATTGCTTTTCAAGTTTGGCAATAAATTCTGGATCTAATCCTTGCGCACCCCGATATTTAAAGACTTTAGAAGAAGATTCAACATGAGCGCCATCTAAAATAACATCAGAAGAAAGTCCAAGATCGCTCTCGCCCCCTATTCTTCCTAAAGCATCGCCTCCTGTCCCTTGTAACTGAGCAATGATATTTTCAATAGGCCCACCGGGCGTAAATTGAACAATAATAAACGTTACCGTTAAGATACCAATCAATGTCGGTATCATGAGTAAAAGACGCCGAAAAATATAGGCTGCCATTCTTGACTTTCACCTTCCAGAACAACTGCACCGAATCAATCTTAAGTAATGCATCAATAACGATCACTCATAGAGTGCATAAAGGTTTTTAAATAAAATAATTAAATCTAAATTGCAAATATTATGCTTTCAAAAAATAAGTTCCTATAGCATAATTTAGCCTGGATTGCCTTTTTTATTGCTATTGCTCGTTGGCAAGGTAACTGGATTATCAGACAAACTGCGTAAATAAAGTAAAAGATCAGCTCGATCTTGATTATTTTCAATACCACGAAAAGACATTATTGTCCCTGGAAATACTTCACGCGGAGCTTGCAAAAAACGATCCAAAGTCACAAAATCCCATTTCTGATCAGAATTCTCACGAAACACCCGTGAATAAGGAAAATCTGCTACATTTGCTAAAGGGCGATTAACTATCTCCCAAAGAGATGGACCAACGCGGCGAGAACCATTGCGTTCAGAGGTATGACATATAGCACAATGACGAAAAATTTTACGTCCATTTTCAAGACTTGCCTGTTGAAGACGCTCATTCAATGATAAAGAACTTTCAAGCGTCTGCTGCTTCTCTTTATTATTTGTACCCTTATGAGAATGTGTCACCAATGCAAAATTATTATAAACCATATCACTGATTGTGGAAATTCCCATCCAAATGATCAGCAAAAATAAGCAAGCACAAAAAAAACAAGCGATTATTAAACGATTCATGATAAACTTTAAACATTCGTATTTTCGTGACTGCTTTTAGTTTAAGCTTTTTCCTTAGAATATACAACATTATAAACATATCACACAACAGTATTAGGACTTTTGCGATGACGATTGAACCAATTATTTTCATTCCCTCTCGTATAGGCTCAACTCGATTACCCAAAAAAGCTTTGGCTGAAATTGCTGGAAAACCAATGATTGTTCGCGTTGCTGAACAAGCAAAAAAAGCTGCATTAGGACGTGTTATCGTTGCAACAGATCATAATGATATTGCCAAAGCCGTTACAGCTTACGGACACGAATGTATTATAACAGGCAGCCATCATAAATCTGGATCTGATCGCATTTATGAGGCTTTGACTAAGATTGATCCTGAACGACACTACAATGCCATTTTGAATATACAAGGTGATTTGCCAACGATAACCCCCGATGAAATCATCAGCTCTTTGCGACCTTTAGAAAATAGCTTAACTGATATTGCAACCTTGGGTGCAAAAATAGTTGAGGACGATGAAAAAATAGATCCGAATATCGTAAAAATTATTGGTACACCGCTTTCTCAAAACCGCCTCCGCGCACTCTATTTCACACGCGCAACAGCACCTTATGGAGACGGTTCTTTTTACCATCATATTGGTATATATGCCTATCAACGCAAAGCACTTGAAAAATTTGTAGCTCTCCAACCATCTACACTTGAAAAACGCGAAAGTCTTGAACAATTACGGGCATTAGAATACAATATGCGGATTGATGTAGAAATAATTGACACAATTCCTTTAGGGGTAGATACACAACGTGATCTTGATAAAGTACGTAAAGTTTTAGCATGAAAACAATTCAAAAAAACCAATAAAATCTCTTTTCAAAGAGAATACGGTGCTAATTTTCATATTGCTTGCTCCAATATGTTTCCTAATATGGGCGCCATTCCTTCCTACCACTTTTGAAAACTCACTTAGCTTAGTTGAAAATGGGAAAGCTGATCTTACTATGGTTCTTGTTGAAAACACTCTTTCTGGATGTGTTGCCGATATTCATTACCTTTTACCACAGCCATCTCTCTATATGTTGATGAATACTTTTTACCTATCCGTTTCCAATTAATAATCCTACCTAGCGTTACAGATGAAAAAACTGAAACCGTACACAGAGCCACCCTCACGCTTTCGCACAACGCCGTAAAATCATACTTAACAATGGCTAGAGCTCTGTAATTCCTGCTGATACAGCTAGAGCCATAAAATTTATTAAAAAAATAAGAAGCCTTAACACCTTTGTTCGCCGCAAAACTTCATGATCTTGATATTCTTGAACAAAATGTTGAAGTTAGCCCCCATAATATTACCCGTTTTATTATCCTTTCACGCTCTCAACGGCATGTTTCCAAACCTCAAAACGGTGCAACAATTATCATTGGCCTTCTTTCTCGAGTTTGCAATGTTCCCGCAACCCTTTATAAAGCTATGGGAAAACTTACAACAAATGATATCAATATTGAAAAAACTAGAAAACTACCAAATTGGTGGAAACTTCAACGCAACACAATTTTTCTTCGATATCGAAGACATCCTGAATACTCAATGGCAAGACTCGCCTTGGAACAAGTCTTAACCAAATAAACTTAGTCAAATTATTATCTTCTTATCCCCAATTACTTGGTCAAGTACAAAACTCTTGTTCCCTATCGAAGATATAAAAAATAGAATGTCACTCTCATAAGAATGAGATAAATTCTCAGATATGATACAAAATTAAGTTTTTTAAAAAAATTTGTGATCATTTTTCTCATATTTTTTGCTTCTCAGCTTGATTTTTCATTTTAAATCGACAATATGGGTGTGGGAGGTTGATAATGGACGAACCGCTCGCCAATTGGGTCAGGTCTGGAAAGAAGCAGCCCTAACGAGTTTTGGTACGGGTCATTATATCAACCTCCTATCTTGCTGGATAAATCATATCTTTATTGTTGTTCAGTAGAGTACTTGCGATCTTCCCGGTACAATCTTACATATGCAAATAGCAAGGCTTTAGTTGTCTTTAAGAACATTCTCTGTTCTGCTAAAAATAAATTTATTGAGAAAAAGTCCTTTTATATTTAGAGTGCAATGTAACGTGTGATCTCCGTATTATCAAAATGTACTTAAAAAGCCTCAAAATTGGAATTGTTAATGAAAAATATGCCGGTAGAAATGACCTATCGCGTTCTTGCTCGCAAATATAGGCCTCAAAATTTCTCTGACCTCATTGGTCAAGAGGCAATGGTGCGTACCCTTACTAACGCCTTTCAAACAGGACGTATTGCACAGGCCTGGATTCTCACAGGGATCCGCGGAGTAGGAAAAACCACAACAGCACGCATTTTAGCACGTGCTCTCAACTATAAAACAAAAGATATTGACCAACCAACAACCGTGTTAAGCGAACTTGGTGAACATTGTAAGCAAATTATTGAAGGATGCCATCTTGATGTTATAGAAATGGATGCTGCTTCACATACAGGTATTGATGATATTCGTGAAATTATTGAACAAATACGTTACCGTCCCGTCTCTGCACGTTATAAAGTTTATATTATTGATGAAGTGCACATGCTCTCAACACAAGCATTTAACGGCTTATTGAAAACGCTTGAAGAGCCACCACCGCATGTAAAATTTATTTTTGCAACGACAGAGATTCGAAAAGTTCCTATTACGATCCTTTCACGTTGCCAGCGTTTTGACTTACAACGTATTGAATCAGCAGTTCTGGTAAATCATTTGTATCAAATTGCTAAACGTGAAAATGTAGAAGTGGAAGATAAAGCACTTTTCATGATCGCCCGTGCTGCTGAAGGCTCTGCACGTGATGCATTATCTATTTTTGATCAAGCAATTTCTCATAGCAGTGGCAATGTTAGTGCCATCGCAGTGCGTACAATGTTAGGATTAGCTGATCAAGCACGCATTATTGATCTTTTTGAATTCATTATGAAGGGCGATGTTGTCAATGCATTACGTGAATTACGCAGTCAATATAACGCTGGAGCTCATCCCCTTACTATATTAACAGAATTAGCTGATTTTAATCATCTGGTTACCCGTTTACGTTTTACGCCAGAAATAGCAGAAAATTTTTCGCTTACCGAAGATGAGCGCTTAAGAAGTTTGGATTTTTCACAAAAGCTTTCTGTTCCTATTTTATCCAGAAATTGGCAAATGTTACTTAAAGGCTTGCAGGAAATTAATCAAACAACTCGCCCAATTCAAGCTGCCGAAATGTTATTGATTCGTCTGACTCATACTGCCAATCTTCCAACTCTTGATGAAGCTTTAAAAAAACTTACGCAAGAAAAAGTACCTCTCACGACCGTCTCAAACTTTTCTCATAAAGAATCTACAAATGCCGATAATAAGGCAACATCAACAGGGTCAATTGCAGATTCCCATTCTTCGCAAAGCACTTTAAACACGCCTACACACCAATCAGACTTAAAAGAATCTTCGGAAAATCAATTAACGAGTATCTCACAACCAAAAGATTCACTAAAGATTCAAACTCCTGAAGACATAAACGCTTCTGGAACCACAAAGGCTCTTAGAGCTCCTCAGTCTATTGACATTTCTGAAGATATTATAAATTTACCACATATTTTAACACATACAACAGAGGAAGCTTCTGAGGACAAAAACATAGCTATTAATTCATTGCATGATATTGTTAAATTAGCTGAACAGCATAATGAAATACCTTTTAAACTGTTTGTTAAAGAATTTGTTCGTCCCGTTCTTTTTGAACCAAAGCATATTACTTTGAGACTCACTGAAAATGCTCCACGTTCACTTGCTCGTGATATAGAGAAAATGTTATTTCAGTGGACCGGAAAATGCTGGACTGTATCCTTGGTTAATGAGGGAGGAGGATCAACCTTAAAGGAAGAAAGTGACGCTGCGGAAAAAATTCTTTTTGCCAATGCACAAACAGATCCTAATGTCGCAAAGATCCTCGATTATTTCCCAGAATCAAAAATTACTGATGTTCGTCTCAATAAACAAGAAAACGATCTTGATTTATTGCCAGACGCCTTTAAGAATAAAAGCCTCAACAATAAATAAGGATGCCTACTTCAATGCATAATATGATGAGCATAATGAAAAAAACAAAAGAAATGCAAAAAAAAATGCAACAAATTCAAGAAGAAATAGCTGGTCTGCAAATAACTGGTACTTCTGGAGGCGGGCTCGTCAGTGTTACCTTAAATGGCCAAAATATTATAACAGCAATCAATATTGATCCTTCATTAATTAATCCTGAAGAAGCTGAAATTCTTGAAGATCTGATTATAGCGGCCTATAATGAAGCCAAAGCGAAAATTGAAATGGCTGTAGCCGAAAAAACCAAAAGAATAACAGCTGGATTATCGCTCCCGGGTTTCAACTCTTCACTCTAGTGAATCTGGATATTATTTAATTCTCGGAACAACAATATGGCTAAGCACATTGCAGGACCCGAAATTGAACGTCTCATTCAACTTTTAGCGAGAATACCAGGTCTTGGCCCACGTTCGGCACGCCGTGCCGCTCTTCACCTCATCAAAAAAAAAGAAATATTATTAGAGCCTTTGGGTGCAGCAATACAAACCGCTATAGATAAAGTCGGCATTTGTTGTGTTTGCGGAAATGTAGATACAACTGATCCTTGTTCGATTTGTACAGATCCCCGGCGTGATAATACAACCATTATTGTTGTTGAGGATATTGCTGATCTCTGGGCTCTTGAACGTGCAAGAACTTTGGCAGCGCGTTATCACGTATTAGGCGGACGACTGTCTCCATTAGATGGGATCGGCCCTGATGAACTCAATATTGCTTCTTTAATACAGCGTGTGGCAACAAATTCGATTACAGAGCTTATTTTAGCCGTTAACGCCACCATTGAAGGACAAACAACAGCACATTACATCACTGATCAGCTTTCCAATTTTTCAGTTAAAATTACCCGCCTTGCCCACGGAGTCCCAGTAGGAGGTGAACTGGATTATCTTGATGATGGAACCTTAGCTGCAGCTTTGCAAGCGAGAACAAATTTTTAAAACTATTTTCGCTTAAGGGCTTTCTTGTTTATTATTTTTCTTAATTTATAGAAAGGCATTCAAGAAAAAACTTTTTTCCTACGTGATTTTTATCACAGTATTTAGCATGTTTGCTTATATTCACCTAAGCTTACAGTTTAGATCTATATAGAAACGCGGCTTTTCATAAAAACATGACAAGAAAGCTCTTTGAGTAACTTATAAATACACTATGCATAGGATTTTTACTCTATCCCAAGATCTATAACCCTTTTATATAAACACACTTCTCAAAATTGTTATTGTTTAAAACGCCAGTATTAGAATCCGCACAGTTATTTTAGATAGTTAGAACTCTCTTCTCCTATCATATTTTCATATTACACTTGTCATTTCGCTGTCAGCTAATTCTTTGAACTGCCTTACAAATTCGGTCAATAAAGTTTTCGGAGAGTTATTTAGCTATTGTTTTAATTACTCTTATTCTTAATGCAGATCCTGCAAAAGCAGTAGAATTAATTACTTTGATCGCACTCCTTTAGAAGTTTTGATCATTTTATTTTTATCCTTTTTCCATTAACCTCCGAACTTATCTTTTAGCAAATAAACGTATCTGCTAATATGTTGTTTATGGTTATTCCGTAGCTTTTAGTAACAACCGCACCTATAATACACTTTTATAAGTACTCAAATTGCAAAAATTGCCAAATTGGTACACATGTTGATGTTGGCCGGTATTATTCCATTTGTTAAAATCATTTATCACTAATTAATAAAAACATATTTGTATGTACATATTTTTTACGGTTTGTTATTATCGTGATATTTAAAGCACAGTAAGATAGTTTTATTTTTTCAATGTAGTTTCAAACCCTTCAAAGGATGGCGATATTACAGCAACTCTTGCAACAGTTGGATACAAAATTTTTTCTGTTATTCTACACAAAATTGAATATATTGTATCTTATCTATCGTGAGAATTGCTAAACTTCTCATCAAATTAGTTTCAAATTCATAATGATTTGTAACGACAGAGCATAATATTTAAGCCATTAAGCTATCAAGCAACTGTGCTATTTTTTGCATATAATCAAAATCAAATTTTCACACAAGACCAATGAAAGAAATATGTCATTATTGAAAATAACAGATGTAATCTTATAGCTAGCTCCTTCCAGACTATAATCTTACTAACTAATCGCAATAAAACATCATGAAAATAAAATTAGAATCTACCAGATTAACTAAAGAATATTGTATTTCTACAAAAAATTTGGTCATAGTTTACTGTATTCATTTCTTTCTATAGACAAACACTGATAAGAATAATATGCAAAGATGCATTGAATATTGATTACTTATGATCAAACATTTCAAAAAACGATGTTGCTTATTAAAGTTGAAATTTTCTAAAAATATTTAACATGCACCAACAAAATATAAAGAACTAAAAGCACAATAAACTTTTTGTTTATCGTCATTATTCAATTCAATGAGAGTATTTTTATGCTTATCCTTGCCATAGATACTGCTTCAATTTATTGTGCTGTAGCGCTTGTTCGCGATAAATCTGTTATTGCCCGTATCAACGAACGCATGAATAAAGGACATGCTGAAAAACTCATTGGATACATCACTCAAATAACTGATCAAGCCAATATTACTTTGGATCAAGTAAATCGTATTGCTGTAAATGTTGGACCTGGATCATTTACTGGTATACGTATAGGTGTTGCAACAGCAAGAGCTTTAGCACTAGCGCTAGAAATACCAACTGTCGGAGTTAGCACACTCGAAGCATTAGCAGCACAAATAACCAGTAAAAATATTTTATCTAAAATTACCGTTGTCATTGAAGCTGGTAGGGATATGTTTTTTCATCAAAATTTCAATGGAGATCTCACACCTTTAGGAGAACCTAGCTTAACAACAATTGAAAATATCATTGAAAATTTACCACGACAAACTCAGCTAATTGGCTCAGCAGCTGGTATCATTGCCGACCATATTAAAAGCAATAAAATAAACCTAAAAATAGCGCCAGATCAAATTGTATGTGAAGCAGCTGATATTGTAAGTTATGCTCATCTTGCTGCCAGAAAACAACCGCAAGATCCACCACGTCCGCTCTATTTACGCGATGCTGACGTAAAGCAACAAACTGGTTTTATTTTACCACGCAAAAAGTAATGAACAAATTTTCATTGGCAAAAAAGCATTTTAGGGTTGCTCCACTACAAGAGAATGATAGTGCCCTCATTCAACATATTCATCAGTGTTGTTTTACCCCTGCTTGGGAAAAACAAGCATTTGATAATTTTCTGAAAGATCACTCTATCTTTGGATATAAAGCTTATCTTATTGACAAACCAGAGCAAATTTTAGGCTTTTGCCTGTACCGCCTTATTCTCGATGAAGCAGAAATCATCACAATTGCTGTTCACCCTCATTACCGCCGACAAAGAATTGGTTACTTACTTCTTGATAGTACACTTCATCATCTTCACCATAAACGCGCTATAAAATTATTTTTAGAGGTAGAAGAAACAAATATTTCTGCCTTGAACCTTTATCAACGCTTTGATTTTCAAAAAATTTCCAAACGTCTTGCCTATTACCAGTCAAAAAACAGTCGTATAGATGCAATCATTATGCAAAAAACTTTTCAGCAAACAGATTGAGATTTATGTAAAAAAAGTTTAGATAGGTGCTATGAAACAAACAAATCCTAAAAATCTTCTGTCCACTACTCCTAAGAAAGTTTTTATAAAAACTTATGGATGCCAAATGAATGTTTATGACAGTCAACGGATGACTGATAGCCTTAGTTCACAGGGATATGTCACTACACAAACACCAAATGATGCTGACCTTATTCTTGTTAATACCTGTCATATTCGTGAAAAAGCAGCAGAGAAGCTCTATTCTGACCTTGGTCGCTTGCGGATAATGCGTCAAAAACGCACACCTGATAAACCTTTGACGATCGGTGTAACTGGTTGTGTTGCACAAGCGGAGGGAAATGAAATCTTACGCCGTGCACCAACAGTGGATCTTGTCATTGGTCCGCAAATGTATCACCGCTTGCCAAGCTTGTTAAAACAAGCCGAACAGGGAGAAAAAGTTGTCGAAACCGATTATGCTGTCGAAGATAAGTTTGCTCATTTACCACCTCATAATAAGCGTGCTGTAAGACAACGAGGTGTCAGTGCATTTTTAACAGTACAAGAAGGTTGTGATAAATTTTGTACTTTCTGTGTTGTTCCTTACACGCGAGGTGCTGAAGTATCTCGATCCGTAGAACAAATTACAGAAGAAGCACGACAACTTATTGAAGCTGGCGTTAAAGAAATTACACTTCTTGGACAAAATGTAAATGGTTGGCATGGGCAAAATGCAAACGGGGAAACTTGGCGTCTTGGACACCTTCTTCATCATCTCGCTAAACTTGATGGCTTAAAACGCCTACGCTATACAACAAGTCATCCACGCGATATGGACGATAGCCTTATTGCCGCACACAGAGATCTTGATATATTGATGCCTTACCTGCATCTCCCTGTACAATCGGGTTCAGATCGTATTCTAAAGGCTATGAACCGTCAACATAACGGTGTTCACTATCTTCACCTCATCGAAAAAATTCGTACAGCACGACCTGATATTGCTTTTTCAGGCGATTTTATTGTAGGATTTCCAGGAGAAACAGACGAAGATTTTGAAGAGACCATTACACTTGTTAAGCAAGTGCAATACAGTTCAGCCTACTCTTTTAAATATTCACCTCGACCTGGAACGATTGGTGCAACAATGAAAAATCACATTGACGAAACCGTCAAAGATGCGCGGCTTCAACGTTTACAAGCTTTACTCCTTGAACAACAACATGCGTTTTTGAACTCTAAAATTGGTGAAACGACCCATGTTCTTATCGAAAAGGCTGGTCGTCAACCTGGGCAAATGATAGGTCGCTCACCTTGGCTTTTACCTGTTGTGGTGGATACAGAAGCCTCTACAGGTACCATGATGGCAATTCATATTAAAAATGCAGGGTCAAATAGCTTTGTCGGTGAAACAGCGAATGCATAAATACACTTCTAACGCCTTATTCAAAACATAAATTTTAGAGAATCATTCTTTTTTTTAAAAGTGATTATAACTACAGCTTACGCTCTATGACAAATATATTGCTTTTAAAAGGTTATCTAAAAATTTTACAACGCTCAGTAAATATGGGAGAATAGGTTGGAGACTTCAACCAACAAAGTAAAATACATTAAAGGGGGAATAGGCACTTGCCCTGAAGATGCTAGTATCTTTAAAAAAGCGGGTGTATCGGATGCTAACCATGTTGTTTTTATTTTTGAAAACAATAGATATGCAAAAACAGTATTTGGTAAATTTGACGAAAACCTTGCTTATATTGAGAAAAAACTCGGACTGCGTATTCATCCACGTGGCAATGAAATTTCGATCTGTGGAAAAGTTACTGCCACAAAACGTGCAAAATATGTGTTACAACAGCTTTATGAACTCGCCAAAACACATCAAGAGCTCACTTTATCGGATACAGAAGGAGCAATTGCCATGGCAAATTTGCTACAAGAACAGCAAGAATCGCCAATAACAACTCAGCCTGTAAAAAAACATATACCAGCACAGTTGAGTACTCATAAAAAAATAATTCATGCTCGAACCTTAACCCAAGATACTTACATACGCGCAATGGAGCGTAGTGAACTTGTTTTTGGTGTAGGGCCAGCAGGAACAGGCAAAACATATCTTGCTGTTGCTCATGCTGCAATGCTTCTAGAACGTGGTATCATTGAACGAATTATCCTCTCACGCCCTGCGGTTGAAGCTGGAGAACATCTTGGCTTTCTACCCGGTGACCTTAAAGAAAAAGTCGATCCATATTTACGACCACTTTATGATGCCATCTATGACATGATGCCAATAGAGAAAGTAGAACGCATTTTAGCTTCTGGGATCATGGAAATTGCTCCTCTTGCTTTTATGCGTGGACGAACACTTTCCCATGCAGCTGTCATTCTTGATGAGGCACAGAATACTACACCCATGCAGATGAAAATGTTTCTCACACGCCTTGGAGAAGGAACACGAATGATCGTCACGGGAGATGTAAGTCAAATTGATTTGCCTGCAGGAAAGAAATCAGGTCTAATCGAAGCAATGCGCATTCTTGCAAACATAGAGAATATTGCAATCGTCCGTTTTGACGAAAAAGATGTTGTTCGTCATCCCCTTGTTGCTGCTATTGTCCGTGCTTATGATCACGATTCTAATGTACAAAACCCAAAATGCCATTCTCATACATCTCATCAAAAAAACGTCTTCTATTCATCATGATTACTATTGATATCACTGTTAAAAGCTCTGGATGGTGTGATAAGAAAATACTTTATAATATCACTGAAAAAGCATTGACCGCTACAATGCACCATCTTTCATTAGACAATATTATCAGCGAAATTAGTCTGCTTTTTACTGACGACAAACATATGGCACAAATTAATGAACAGTGGCGCAATAAAAACGAGTCCACTAATGTTTTATCCTTTCCTGCATTTCCGCTTAAAGCTGGGCATCCTCCTGGATCCATGCTTGGTGACATTATTATTGCGAGAGAAACTGTTATGCTTGAAGCAACAAAAGAAGGAAAATCATTTCATGATCACTTGACGCATATGATTATTCATGGTGTCCTTCACCTTCTTGGTTATGATCATGAAACAAACTATGAAGCTTTCCAAATGGAAGAGCTCGAAAGAGAAATCCTTAGCAAGCTTTCCATAAAAGATCCTTATGCTGAATTGTCTTAAAAATGATAAAAATTAGCTTTTTAAATCAATCTTACATTACTACAATTTCGGTAGTTTATGCATCTGTTATCAAAGGGAATTAGAAGATTTAAGAATCATGACAGATAAAGTTGATGCACGAAATAACAATCAAACATCTCATAATATTGAAGAGCGTTCCTCTCAACAGGCAAATTGTACAGGAAAACATTCCTTAATGAATCATTTATTTTCATTCTTACGGGGTCGTAATTGTAATACATCACTGCGTGATGATCTTACCGTTGCACTTGCTACGAACAATGAAAAAGATACAGCTCTTTTTTCACCTGAAGAACGGATTATGCTTCATAATATCTTACGCTTGCGCGAAGCGCGCGTTGATGATGTAATGATTCCACGTTCTGAAATTGAAGCATTAGAAATAAGTACCCCTCTTGGAGAGGCTCTTAAATGTTTCGCAAAAATCGGTCATTCTCGTATACCTGTTTATGCTGAAACTTTAGATGATCCGCGAGGAATGATTCATATCCGTGATATTCTTAATTATGTGACTTACTTTATTACTAAGTCTGCTCAAACTAATCAGATATCTGATTTTCTTCAGTTAAATCACGCAGATTTGCATACTCCAATTGGTGAACTAAACCTAATTCGAACAGTTCTCTTTGTTCCTGGATCCATGATGGCCAATAAATTGCTAACACGTATGCAAGCTACAAGAACACAAATGGCTTTGGTTATTGATGAGCATGGTGGCACAGACGGCTTAGTTTCTATGGAAGATATTGTCGAATTAGTCGTTGGCGATATAGAAGATGAACATGATAATGTTGATAACGCCATTGTGAAAGAACTCAATAATACATGGCTTGTTGACGCAAGAACAGAATTAAAAGATGTTGAAAAAGCTCTTGGCTCTGATTTTGCAGTAGCGCAATACTATGATGAAGTTGATACAGTTGGCGGTTTAATTGTTTCTATTCTTGATCGAATTCCTGCAAAAGGTGAAGTGGTTGAAGCCGTGCCAGGTTATCGATTCCGTATTTTAGAAGCTGATAAACGTCGAATTAAGAGATTACGCATTTTCCGTCTCTCAGAAAATGAAAATTTTGAGTAAAATGCCATTCTTAAAGAACAGTCAAGTATTTTTAAATAATTTCATGTTTTTCCTGCATTCCATTACCTATTGGAAACGGCAGATATTGGTAGTTTTGTGTGGTGCATTTACATCTATCGCCCTTCCTCCCTTTTATTTGACACCTATTTGTTTTTTGACTTTCCCTGTCTTTATTGTTTTTCTTGACAAGATAAAAACCATTCAAAATAACAAGAAACGCCTTCTTTCTTATGCTTTAAGCTGTGGACTTTTTGGTTTTGGTTATTTTATTTGCGGTCTTTGGTGGTTAAGCAATGCTCTATTAGTAGACTCAGCTACTTTTGGTTGGGCAGTACCATTTGCTCTTATTGGTCCTCCTATCTATCTTTCCCTGTATTGGTTTTTTGCTGGTTTTATTGTGGGTTTACTGTGGACAGAGGGAATAGCACGCTTCTTTGTTTTGGCTTTTGCGCTGGGATTGGCAGAGTGGTTACGCTCTATTTTATTCACAGGATTTCCGTGGAATTCTCTTGGCTATACAGCTATGCCAACCCCGATGTTTATGCAATTAGATGCAATCGTAGGACTTTACGGAATGAATATTCTTTCTGTTTTAGTCTACAGTCTACCCACTGTTATATTAACAAATGAAAAAAAAAAGTTTGCACTCTCTCTTTGTTTATCGCTCATATGCATCCAAAGTGGTTTTGGGTTTTACCGTCTCAATACTGCGCCTAATACATCTGACTATCAAAACAGCAATTATTGGGTTCGCATTGTCCAGCCTTCTATTCAACAAAGTCAAAAATTGAATAATGCTACAACCCAAGAGATATTAGCAACTCATATGGATCTAAGTGCAACACCAATAGTAAATCACAATCGGAAACCTAACTTTATCATATGGCCAGAAGCATCCCTTCCTTACATTCTCAATGATTCACCCGCTCTTGCAAAACATATTGCTTCTCTTCTCAACCCCAAACAATGGGCTATTATCGGAGCTGTGCGCACAAATTATGATCCTCTGAATACTCAAACACAGTATTTTAATACAATTGCAGTTATTAATGCAAAAGGTGATATTCTTAACACTTCCGATAAACTTCATCTCGTTCCTTTTGGTGAATATCTTCCTTATAAAAACTTGTTAAATAAAATTGGACTGCGTATCATTTCTGATCATATTGGTGGATATAGTACTGGGAATGTGCGCAAAACTGTCGTTCTGCCAAATGGATTTTCTTATCTTCCATTGGTTTGTTATGAAATTATATTTCCCAATGAAATGACTTTTCAAGGTTCTTTTCCTCAAGCAATCATTAATGTTACAAATGATGCATGGTTTGGCGTAACACCTGGCCCATATCAACATCTTCAGCAAGCACAACTGCGTACAATTGAACTGGGAATCCCCCTCATACGAGCTGCTAATAGCGGAATATCAGCTGTTGTTGATTCTTATGGACGAATTGTTGCATCCCTGAAACAAAATGCTGTTGGTGTTCTTGATTCGCCAATTCCATCACCAGTTATCCCTATATGGAACAATGAATACAGAACATTCTCTACTTTTATCTTGTTCATTCTTATGCTAATGTGCCGTGTTGGTTTTGGTTCTACAAAACAGCTTCAATGATCAAGTACCCATGTACTACGGTATGATATCATGTTACACATATCAGTAAACATTGGGAAAAATATTACATATTACCTTAATTATATGATAAACTAACATCACGTAAATTTGATGTTAGTTTGGAAATAAAGCGCTGGAAGTAAAGAGTTGCATTATGACCGAGACTAAAAGAAAACCCGATCCTATAGATATTTATGTCGGAACTCGTATTCGTTTACGCCGTAATATTTTAGGACTCACTCAGGAAAAGCTGGGAGAAAAACTGGGCATCACTTTTCAACAAATCCAGAAATATGAAAAAGGTACAAACCGTATTGGGGCGAGTCGGCTTCAGGCAATTGCAGAAATTATGGATGTGCCCGTTTCTTATTTTTTTGACAAAGGCATTACAACCCAACATGTAGAAGGCTTTGCTGAAAGCGATAGCAATTTTATGGATTTTTGCTCCAGCAATGAAGGCATCCAACTAATGAGAGCCTTCACTAATATATCTGATGCTAAGGTGCGTCGAAAAATCATTGATTTAGCAAAAGCACTTTCTGAAGAAGAAGATCTTGCCGATAAGCTATAAAATAAAATTATATCCTTTCTCTCTATCATCTTCATAAATCAGCATTGACGATTTGCCGTGATATTGGCAAATAGAGGCGACTTTTAGTGAGTGTTGATTGTCTTTTTTGAAGGAGTTCCTATGCCGCATCAAGATTATCTTTTTACCAGTGAATCGGTATCGGAAGGACACCCTGACAAAATCTGTGATCGTATTTCCGATGAGATCGTTGATATGGTCTACAAAGAAGCTCAAAAAACTGGTACTGATTTATGGTTAGTACGGGTTGCTTGTGAAACTTTAGTCAGTGTCAATCGTGTTGTCATTGCTGGTGAAGTACGTGTTCCTGATACGCTATTAAAAAGAAATAAAAATAAAGAATTTATTTATGATGAAACTGGTTTTCCTCTCATTAATCCTACTCGTTTTCGCGCAGTAGCGCGTAGAGCTATTAGAGAAATAGGCTATGAACAAATAGGCTTTCATTGGAAAACCGTTAAAATTGACGTTTTCTTACGCCCCCAATCAACTGATATTGCACAAGGGGTTGATAATGCTATAGATCGGCATGGTGAAGAAGGAGCAGGTGATCAGGGTATTATGTTCGGATATGCTTGCCGAGAAACACCGGATCTCATGCCTGCACCAATTTATTATGCACATAAAATCTTAAAACTTCTTTCCGAAGCTCGCCATAAAAAAGAAGGCGAAACAGGGAAATTAGGGCCAGATGCTAAAAGCCAAATAACAGTACGGTATCGCAATGGGAAACCTATAGAAGTCACATCTATAGTTCTTTCGACGCAACATTTGGATGAAAATTGGGATTCTCATAAAGTCCGCACAGTTGTTGAACCTTATATTCGTCAGGCTTTGCATGATATTCCCATCTCTGATCAATGCAGTTGGTACATTAACCCAACAGGAAAATTTGTTATCGGTGGTCCAAGAAGTGATGCAGGGCTAACAGGGCGCAAAATTATCGTTGATACTTACGGAGGCGCCGCACCTCATGGTGGAGGAGCCTTTTCAGGAAAAGATACAACAAAAGTTGACCGTTCTGCAGCTTATGCTGCACGATATCTCGCTAAAAATATTGTTGCAGCTGATTTAGCGGAACGCTGTACTATCCAACTATCCTATGCAATTGGTGTTGCGCAACCTTTATCCATTTATATTAATCTCCATGGAACAGGAAAAGTTGATGAAAGTGTTATTGAAGCTGCAATTCGCAAAGTAATGGATCTTTCACCAACAGGAATTAGAAAACATCTTGGCCTCAACAAACCTATTTATACAAAAACAGCTGCTTATGGTCATTTTGGACGTAAACCAAAGCGTGATGGTTCATTTTCATGGGAAAAAACCGATCTCATTAAAATGCTTAAAACAATGATTAGAATACCATGATGACTGTACATAACACACGTATGAGTGAAGCTTTTTTTGGCCGCCGAAAAGGAAAACGGTTAAGAAAAGCTCAACATGCACGTATAAAAACACTTCTTCCAACTTTTAACATTGATCTAAATAACCCTACACCTTCAGATTTAACGTGCTTATTCTCCAGCAAAGTAAAAGAAGTCAGGCTCGAAATTGGCTTTGGTGGAGGTGAACATTTACTCCATGAAATGGAGCATTATCCACAAACTGGTTTTATTGGCGTAGAGCCCTTCATCAATGGAATAGCAAAATTGTTAATGTCTATTGAACAACATCAGCATTATAAAGATCATCTTCGCCTTTATAATGATGACGCTACACGCCTTCTTGATTGGTTACCGAACGCGTCACTTGATGGAATAGATCTTTTCTATCCTGATCCATGGCCTAAAAAAAAGCACTGGAAACGACGATTTATTAACATAAAAAATCTTAACCGTTTTGCTCGCGTTCTTAAAACAGGTAAAAAGTTTCGTTTTGCCAGTGACGTAGGCAGTTACGTGAATTGGACCCTATACCATTGTATACACCATCACAGCTTTGAGTGGGAAGCAGATAAGCCTGAGGATTGGCAAAATTCTTATCCGTTATGGTCAGGCACTCGCTATGAAGCAAAAGCTCTGCGTGAAGGTAAAACACCTGCCTATCTTACTTTTATCAAGAAATAGATGATACACACTTTTATGACAAACAACTTGAAAAATTTTAAATTTAAAGGTATTAATCGGTAAATTCTTGGTCTTATGATAAAGAGTGGGTCGTTTGAATCCGCTCTTTTTTAATGTCATAAAGTTACTAGAACCAACTTAAATAAAATGGATAAGTGAAACTAAAAAATGAACAATATTGACGAACCACGTCTATTTGAAGAAAATGGCGTTGAAGCACAGGTTGCTACCCTTGTCACACCATTGCTTAGGCCTTTAGGTTTTCGTTTGGTTCGTGTCAAGCTCCTTGGCTTAAATGGTTTAACGCTTCAGATTATGGCCGAGCGTGCTGATAGCTCCATGACAATAGAAGATTGCGAAACTATTAGTCGGACTGTTTCCCCCCTTCTTGATGTACAAAATGTTATTGAACGTAAGTATCATTTAGAAATTTCATCTCCTGGAATTGATCGCCCATTGGTGAGAAAATCTGACTTTTTTCATTGGCAAGGACATATTGCAAAAGTTGAAACGAAAATCACAATTGATGGGCGCAGAAAATTTCGTGGAACACTGTCAAATGTTACGCAGGACGGCTTTACTTTAAACATAGATAAAGCCGCTTGTGGAGAAAGCGTATATATTTCTATTCCTTTTGATAACATCACCGATGCACATTTAATTCTTACCGATGAGCTTATCCGCGATGCGTTGAAAAAAAATAAAGACTTAAATCAACAATTAATTTGTGAAGATAGTTCTAACATCTCAAAACAGTCACCAAATTATAGGAATTAATATCACTGAGATTATGCTTATCCTGTAGCACAAAAAAGGAGAAAATCGATGGCTATAAGCGCTAACAGGCTTGAAATTCTGCAAATTGCGGATGCTGTTGCACGTGAAAAGTCAATTGACCGTAAAATTGTTATTTCTGCAATGGCTGATGCTATCCAGAAAGCAGCGCGTTCTCGTTATGGTCAAGAAACCAATATCCGTGCTGAGATCAATTCCAAAACAGGTGAAATTAAATTACAACGTCTGCTTAAAATTGTTGATGTTGTTGAAGATTATACAACTGAAATTACCTTAGCTGACGCGCTTAAACGTCAAGCAGATGCAAAAATTGGTGATTTTTTACCTGACCTTTTGCCACCGATGGATTTTGGCCGTATCGCAGCGCAATCAGCTAAACAGGTTATTGTACAAAAAGTACGTGATGCAGAGCGTGATCAGCAATACGAAGAATTTAAAAATAAAATTGGTGAAATTATTTCCGGAACGGTAAAACGTGTGGAATACGGTAATGTTATTGTTGATCTAGGACGTGGCGAAGCTATCGTTCGACGCGATGAATTAATTCCACGTGAATCTTTCCGCTATGGAGATCGTATTCGTGCCTTTGTCAGCGATGTACATCGTGAATCTCGAGGTCCGCAGATTTTCCTGTCGCGTACACATCCTCAATTCATGGTCAAACTTTTTACCATGGAAGTTCCAGAAATCTACGATGGTATTATAGAAATCAAATCCGTTTCTCGTGATCCAGGTTCACGTGCTAAAATTGCTGTTGTCTCACGCGATGGTTCAATTGATCCTGTCGGAGCATGTGTTGGAATGCGAGGAAGTCGTGTTCAAGCTGTTGTTGCAGAGCTACAAGGCGAAAAAATTGATATTATTCCTTGGTCACCTGATGCTGCAACATTTATTGTCAATGCCTTGCAACCCGCTGAAGTTTCTAAAGTTGTTCTTGATGAAGATGCAGAACGTATCGAAGTCGTCGTGCCTGATGATCAACTCAGTCTTGCTATTGGCCGGCGTGGACAAAATGTTCGTTTAGCTTCACAATTAACAGGATGGAATATCGATATTTTAACGGAACAAGAAGAGTCTGAAAACCGTCAAAAAGAATTTACCGAACGCAGCAAGCTGTTTATGGAATCTTTAGACGTTGATGAAATGATCGGACAAGTTATAGCGTCAGAGGGCTTTTCCTCCATTGAAGAAGTTGCCTATATTTCTCTCGAAGAAATTGCTTCCATTGATGGTTTTGATCGTGAAACTGCTGCAGAAATTCAAAGCCGTGCGCGCGAATATCTAGAACGTAAAGAAAAAGACCTCGATGAAAAACGCAAAAAGCTCGGTGTTTCTGACGAATTGCGAACACTTCCTGGAATGACAAGTGCAATGTTAGTTGCTGTTGGAGAAGATGGTGTAAAAACAATGGAAGACTTTGCAGGTTATGCAGTTGATGATTTAGCTGGCTGGAGAGAACGTAAAGAAGGTCAAACACAAAATTTTTCTGGTATACTAACTCCATTTGATATTACACGGGCAGATGCAGAGGCTATGATTTTAGCCGCCCGTGTAAAAGCAGGATGGATAGATCAAACTGATCTTTCTTTAGAAAATACTGCAGAAAATGAAAAAGTAGATAATGTGGATGTGGATACACTTTAAATGAATGAACGAACCTGCATTGTGACAAAAAAAAATGCTTCAGCAAAAATGCTGATTCGTTTTGTTATTGATCCCAATAATCAAATTGTTCCTGATCTCAAATCTAACTTACCTGGACGGGGCGTATGGGTTTCCGCCCAGCATTCTATCATTGAGGAAGCAATTAAACGACAATCTTTTAGAAAAAGTTTTAAAACAGATGTTGAAGTCGCATCAGATCTTGCGCATATTGTGGATGCACTCTTGTTAAAGGCTGCTCTTGGAAGCCTTTCCATGATGCGAAAAGCAGGTGCCATTGTCACGGGGGCAACAAAAGTTGATGCAGCTATCCGCTCTGGTCAAGTAGCTCTCGTACTTCATGCAAAGGGAGCTACAGAAGATGGAAAACGAAAAATTTCACAAGCCATTCATGCAATACAACAACAAATAGGCCAAAATATAAAAACCATATCTTTATTTACCAGTGATGAAATGAAAGCTGTTTTTGGAGCTAATCCTGTAATACATGCAGCCTTATTGAACACGAGAGCTTCAGAAGGATTTCTCAAAGCAATACAAAAACTGATTGCCTATCGTGATGACAAGCACAGTAAGCCCAGCGAAATGACGGCAAAAGTCGTGAAGGAAATACAATGAGTGAAAATAATAACGACAAAACAACAGTCAAGAGGACGCTTACTTTAAAACGTTCCGTCCTAGAAACGAGTACGGTCAAACAAAATTTTAGTCATGGCCGTACAAAGGCTGTGGTTGTCGAAACAAAGAGACGCAAAATTACACGACCTGATGAAAAAGCTGAAATATCGCAGCCAATTACTAAGCCACATGTAGCCACTCAACGCTCTAAACCGAGATTTGAAGACGCAATGCCAAGTGAATCTATTATACAAAGTAATCTTTCATCAACCGAAATGAAAGCGAGATTTCGTGCGTTAGAAGAAGCTAATATCCAAGAAAAAATAATGCGTGAAAAAGCTAAAGAACAAGAAAGACTGACTAAAGAGCGTGAAGAACGCTTGCAACAAGAAGCTGAAGAAGAAAAAATACATCAGAAAAATGCAAGCCCTACAATAGAAACTCCATCTTTTTCTACTACTACTACTACGCCTCTAATAAAACCAGAACCTGTAGATATTCCTATAACACCCAAAAATACAACTGCAGCTGAAAAACGCAAAAATGATGACAATGAAGATGACGACAGACATAACCGGCGTGCTAGCTCTACTAAATCAGAAGTGCGTGCACCCAAAGTTATAAAAGGTTCTGATGAAAGACGTCGTGGTAAACTTACTCTCAATAGTGCACTAGATGACGAAGGTAATTCACGTGGACGCTCGATGGCTGCAATGCGCCGCAGACAGGAAAAGTTTAAACGTGCTCAAAACCAAGAGCCAAGAGAGAAAATTTCTCGAGAAGTTATCCTTCCCGAAACCATTACGATTCAAGAACTTGCGCAGCGTATGACTGAACGCTCTGTTGATGTGATTAAATTCTTGATGAAACAGGGACAAATGATGAAACCTGGTGATATTATTGATGCAGATGTTGCTGAACTTATCGCCGTTGAATTTGGTCACACTGTTAAACGTATCTTAGAATCTGACATAGAAGAAGGTATCTTTAATATAACAGATAACCCTCAAAAAATGCAGCAACGCCCACCAGTTGTAACCATTATGGGGCATGTTGATCACGGAAAAACTTCTCTTCTCGATGCTATCAGAAAAGCGAATGTTGTTTCTGGTGAAACAGGTGGTATTACACAACATATTGGTGCTTATCAAGTAGAGCAAAACGGTCAAAAAATTACCTTTATCGATACACCTGGACATGCTGCCTTCACAGCTATGCGTGCTCGGGGAGCTCGCGTTACAGATATTGCCGTTCTAGTTGTAGCTGCTGATGATAGTGTTATGCCTCAGACAATTGAATCAATTAATCATGCCAAAGCTGCTGGTGTACCTATTATTGTTGCTATCAATAAAATTGATAAACCGGCTGCCGATGCTCAAAAAGTACGCACAGAACTTTTGCACCACGAAGTATTCGTTGAAAGCATGGGTGGAGATACTTTGGAAGTGGAAGTTTCTGCTAAAACAAGGCAAAATCTCGATAAACTTCTCGAAGCTATTCTGCTTCAAGCAGAAATTCTTGATCTAAAAGCTGATCCAAAACGAACAGCAGAAGGTGTTGTCATTGAAGCAAAATTAGATAGGGGGCGTGGATCTGTTGCGACAGTTCTTATCCAAAAAGGTACACTACATCCTTCTGATATTATTGTTGCCGGCAATGAATGGGGGCGTGTACGTGCACTGATTGATGACCATGGTCGCTATATAAAAGAAGCCGTTCCCTCTACCCCAATTGAAATTTTAGGGATGCAAGGAACACCACAAGCTGGTGACCGTTTTGCTGTTGTTACTCATGAAGCAAAAGCACGAGAAATCGCTGAATATCGTCAACGATTAGCACGAGATAAAGCTGTAGCTCGACAAACTGGTTCTCGAGGCTCTCTTGAACAGATGATGACGAAATTACAAACCACTGGTGTCAAAGAATTTCCTCTTATTATTAAAGGTGATGTACAGGGATCTATTGAAGCAATCGCTTCGGCATTAGAAAAATTAGGAAATGAAGAAGTGCGCGCGCGCGTTGTACATTCTGGTGCGGGAGGTATCACTGAAAGTGATATTTCTCTTGCTGAAGCCTCCAATTCTGCTGTAATCGGTTTTAATGTTCGAGCTAATAAACAGGCACGTACTTCAGCTAAAACACAAGGAATTGAAATTCGCTATTATAACATCATTTATGATCTTGTTGATGACATAAAAGCCGCCATGTCAGGACTACTCTCACCAGAGCAGCGTGAAACTTTCCTTGGTAATGCTGAAATTTTGGAAGTCTTTAACATTACAAAAACTGGAAAAGTTGCTGGATGCCGTGTTACAGAAGGTAAAATAGAACGGGGAGCAGGTGTTCGCCTTATTCGTGATAATATTGTCATTCATGAAGGAAAACTTAAAACGCTCAAACGCTTTAAAGATGAAGTCAATGAAGTACAAAGTGGTCAAGAATGTGGGATGGCATTCGAAAATTATGAAGACATACGTGCAGGAGATATCATTGAAACCTTCCGCGTTGAACATATTAATCGCACATTATAATAAATTAATCTAATAACTTTTTCTCTCCATAAAATGGGAAAAGTTATTAGATTTTGATGCAATGCCTCTATTATTTCTTATACTTTCAAGTAATCAAAGAACGAGGGGAATTGTGATTAAAGGTAACAGCTTTCATGAAAAATGTAAATCCATCACAACGACAGCTAAGAGTAGGAGAGCAAGTACGCCATGCAATAGCTCATGCGTTGCAACGAGGTATTTTACTTCACGATGTATTGAAAAATGTTGTAATTTCTATCTCTGAAGTACGTATGTCTCCAGATTTAAAAATTGCTACTTGTTTTGTTGCTCCTCTCAGCACTCTTAATAATGCTTCTAATGTTGATGTTGTTAATGTTTTAAATAAACATAGCCGTTTTATCCGTGGAGAAATAAGCCGTTCGTTGCGACAAATGAAATACATGCCTGAATTGCGTTTTCGGCTTGATAATAGTTTTGATAATTTTTCAAAAATTGATGCCCTCCTCCGTTCACCTGAAGTAGCACGTGATTTGCATTATAATAACGAACGTGAAGATTAAATAACATGGCAGGACAACGCAAAAGAAAAGGCCGTTTTATTTCTGGCTGGGTGGTATTTGATAAACCAAAAGGAATGAGATCAACGGAAGCTGTCTCAAAAATCAAATGGCTCTTTAATGCGCAAAAAGCAGGGCATGCAGGCACGCTTGATCCGCTTGCTTCAGGTCTTCTACCAATTGCGTTGGGTGAGGCAACCAAAACCGTTCCCTATGTTATGAGAGGAACAAAAACATATCGCTTTCATATCGTTTGGGGAGAAGAGCGCTTAACAGATGATTTAGAGGGTGAAGTTACTAAAATATCTTCTAAACGTCCAACAAAAGAAGAAGTGCTCGCTCTTCTCCCTAAGTATACAGGTGTTATTTTACAAACACCTCCACAATTTTCAGCAATCAAAATTTCTGGTAACCGTGCCTATGATTTAGCACGTGAAGGTGAAGCGGTTGAGATTCCTCCACGCCAAGTAGAAATAGAAACTTTCAAATTAATCGAAACCGTTACAAGAGAGCGTAGTGTCTTTGAAATAACATGTGGGAAGGGAACTTATGTGCGTTCTTTAGCACGTGATATGGGACGTGATCTTGGTTGTTATGGACATATTGCTGACTTAAGACGCATCATGGTAGCGCCTTTTTGTGAAGATGATCTGATTACATGGAACGAACTAAAAGATGCAGTATTAGATAAAAATGATGATGTCCTTCCTAAAAAAGATTTCACAAAACTTGATCAATTATTAATTGAAACAGGTGCTGCACTGGATTGTCTTTCGCATTATACTCTTAGCGAAATTCAAGCACAGCGAGTAATAATGGGGGATTCTGTTCTTCTTTATGATCACAACGCACCCATCGATGAAGATGAAGTTTGCGTAACTTATAAAGGTCAACTTCTTGCCCTAGGAACTCTTAACAAAAGCCTATTTAGACCAAAGCGAATTTTTACAATTTAAAATAATAAGCTGCTACCCACCAAAAAATATTTTCTCATACTAATTATTAAATACAATAAGATTATTCCTCTGACTTTTACATTCAATTCCTATTATTCAGGTAAATGGTTAGCAGATGGTTTTAAATGCATTTCATTGACCTGTGGTATTGTTTGCCTCTCAATCATACGGTGTACTCTTATACCATTAGGGTCACAATTTAAGCGATGCAGATGTTTATTCACTTCTGCATCTGCTTTTGTACGACGATGATTATGGCGTAAATAATCTACCCATGTTGGCATGTGATAAGCTTCTGTCCAACATTCAGGCCTTTCAAGATTACGTAAAAGAACCCATTGACGAGCACCATCACGCAAACGAATATGGCGACGACGTGTCATTACCTTTAAAAACTCTTCAAGATCATTTTCATGAATTTGGTAATCAATCATAATCATAATAGGACCGCTTCGTGCTTTCAAATCGAGCAACAACTCTGGTTCTCTAAAGTGATCAAGCGGATCAAGATCTATTTGAGGAATCTCTTGAATTTTAAACTTTATCCCTACAAGAGCTCCAAAAACCAAAAATAAAGCACAAGCACTTAAAGCAACCGATGGAGAATAACCATCTGCTAATGCTCCCCAAATTGCACTTCCAATAGCCATACCGCCAAAAGATGCAGTCTGATATAGCGCTAAAGTACGCGCAACAACCCAACGCGGTGTAGAAAGCTGTACAGATGTATTAAATAGTGATAACGCTAGAACCCAGCACAAACCTGCAGGAAATAAGACAATATGACTTACAATCAATGAGCGACTAAAAGCTAAAAAAAAGCAAGAAACAGCAAAACCTATAAATGCACTTATAATGATCTTTTCTGAACTAAAATAACGCCGTATACGTGAATTAATAACACCAGCTACAATTGCTCCTAAACCAAAACAACCAAGCAATGTACCATAAAGAAGTGCACTTCCCTTAAAAATGTTATGTGCAACAATTGGTAATAGTGCTAAAATTGAAATTGCACCAACACCAAAAAGAAATGCTCTAACCATAATACTAAGAAGATTAGGAGACATCATAACATAACGCAAACCATCTGCGACAGCTCCTAAAAATCTTTCCCGTGGCAATGTATTATTTTTATAATTCGGTTTCCAAAAAAACAACGCGCAAATTAAAAGAATATAACTTACCGCATTGAACAAAAAAGCTGCTGTAGCACCTAAAGTGGCAATGATAAAACCACCGATAGCAGGGCCTATACTACGCATTGAGTTAAAGCCAACACTATTTAAGCTAACGGCAGCAGGAATATTTTCTCTGCTTACAATATCCCCCATAGTTGCCTGCCACGAGGGATTGTAAAAAGCGTTTCCGCATCCAATCAAAAACGTAAAGCACAGCAAAAGCCCAGGTGTTATAAATCCTATATAGGATAAAATCACCAAACTCAGTGATAAAATCATTAATATAATCTGCGAACACAACATAATTTTACGCCGATTAAAATTGTCAGCTAATGCTCCTGCCATTAGAGAAAACATAAAAAGTGGTAATACTGTAGCACTTTGAACGAGCCCAACCATAGAATGCGAAGAGCTAATCAATTCCATCAGCCATCCTGCCCCTACAGTCTGTATAAGTCCCCCTAAATTAGAAACAAGAGTAGCTGACCATAAATTACGAAATGTCGAATTACTAAAAAGTTTTAATGTTGAAATGCTCTGCACTTTTTGCCTCCAAATCGGCACCCTATCACTTTCGTTACCATAAACACGCTACGCAAAGCAGTAATCTTTGTATCAAAAGGATCCATAATTCTTTAAAAATCTCTCATATAACATTCTTAAAATCAATATTTCAAAGCAAAACCATTTATTGAAGAAGATTTTCAAGATACCTTCAAGGGCTAGCATTTTAACCTTTTTTCTTATATAAATATTAATGCAGGCTAAAGCCTTTAGCTTTTCTTGTGCCCTCGTAAGCCCTTGCTGAACGACATCTTGGCTAGGGATGTTTTTTGTTTGTTCGTTTTTTTGAAAGGATAATACGATGTCGATTACGGCTGAACGTAAACAAGCTCTTATCGCGGAATACGCAAATAAAGTTGGTGATACAGGATCACCAGAAGTACAGGTTGCTGTGCTTTCTGAACGTATCTCTAATTTAACTAATCATTTTAAATCTCATAAAAATGATAACCATTCTCGTCGTGGTCTTTTAAAAATGGTATCTCAACGCCGTCGCCTTCTCGATTACCTTAAAGGAATTGACCAAAATCGCTATCAAGTACTTATTGGAAAATTAGGTTTACGTCGCTAAAAGAGAAATGGGAGGGAGGATAACATTTTTATAAAAATCCACCTAATTTATTCCGGCTTGCTGTTTTGAGTTAAAAACTTTAAAAACAATGAATAACCGTCATGGGACAGGATTACTGGATACTTGCATTTTAATTGCAATTTATTCTTTTTTGCATATAAAGGACAGAAGTATCTTGTTGTCCTCCCCATGGCTTTAAAATATGCTACACAAAACTTGAATGTGAGCAGTGGCCATTAAGGATAAAAAATGTTCAAAACGCACAAGATAGAAATTGAATGGGCCGGTCGGCCACTCACCCTTGAAACAGGGAAAATAGCGCGTCAAGCTGATGGTGCAGTTATTGCGACCTACGGTGAGACTATTGTCTTAGCAACTGTCGTGTCGGCAAAAAACCCCAAACCAGATCAAGATTTTTTTCCACTCACTGTTAATTATCAAGAAAAAGCCTATGCTGTTGGTAGAATCCCCGGTGGCTACTTTAAACGTGAGAGCCGACCTAGTGAAAACGAAACTTTAATTTCACGTTTGATAGATCGTCCGATTCGCCCTCTCTTTGCTGATGGGTATAAAAATGATACGCAAATTATCGTCTCTGTTATACAACATGATCTCGAAAATAACCCTGATATCCTCGCCATGATTGCGTCTTCTGCCGCATTAACCATATCCGGTGTTCCTTTTATGGGACCCATTGCTGGTGCTCGCATTGGCTACTGTAACGGACAATACATTCTTAATCCTAATATTGATGAAATGCCCGAATCAAAACTTGATCTTATCGTTGCTGGAACAGAAAGTGCAGTATTGATGGTTGAATCAGAGGCACAAGAATTGCCTGAAGACATCATGTTGGGTGCTGTTATGTTTGGGCATCAAAGTTTTCAACCCGTTATTGATGCCATCATTAAACTTGCAGAAGTTGCTGCAAAAGATCCACGCGATTTTGTTCCTGAAGATCTATTTGATCTTGAAAAAGCTATGTTAGAAATGGCTGAACAGGACATACGAAAAGCGTATACAATTACTGATAAACAAGAACGCTATACTGCTATTGATACTATAAAAACAGAAGTTATAAACAAATTTATGCCAGAAACAGCAGAGGACTGTAAATTTAGTGTAGATCAAATTGCAACCGTTTTTAAGCAGTTACAAGCAAAAATTGTTCGTTGGAACATCCTTGACACGGGTAAACGCATTGATGGACGCGACCTCTTAACAGTACGCCCAATCCAGTCAGAAGTTGGCATTTTGCCCCGAACACACGGATCGGCACTCTTTACCCGTGGAGAAACACAAGCAGTTGTTATTGCAACATTGGGAACTGGTGAAGATGAGCAATATGTCGACTCTTTAACGGGTATGTATAGAGAAACATTCCTACTCCATTACAATTTTCCGCCATTTTCGGTGGGGGAAACAGGACGGATTGGTTCCCCCGGCCGTCGCGAAATTGGGCATGGAAAACTAGCGTGGCGTGCTATTCATCCCATGTTACCAACTAAGGAATCTTTTCCTTATACCATTCGTGCTGTTTCAGAAATCACTGAATCAAACGGATCATCTTCAATGGCAACGGTTTGTGGAACTTCACTTGCACTAATGGATGCTGGTGTTCCCTTAATGCGTCCCGTTGCAGGTATTGCCATGGGTTTGATTAAAGAAGGCGAGCGCTTTGCTATTTTGTCTGATATTTTAGGTGATGAAGATCACCTTGGGGATATGGATTTTAAAGTAGCAGGTACTGAAAATGGTATTACTGCTTTACAAATGGATATAAAAATTGATGGTATTACCAAAGAGATTATGAAAATCGCACTTGAGCAAGCCAGAGAAGGTCGGATTCATATCCTTAATGAAATGGCCAAAGCTTTAACCAGTGCACGTAATGAACTTAGCGAGTTTTCTCCACGAATCGAAATTATGAACATTTCTGTTGATAAAATCCGAGATGTTATTGGCTCTGGTGGAAAGGTGATCCGAGAAATTGTGGAACAAACTGGCGCTAAGATTAATGTCGAAGATAATGGAACAATTAAAATAGCTTCTACTGATGCTAAAACTATCAAGGCTGCAAAACAGTGGATCCACTCAATTGTTGATGAACCTGAGGTTGGTACAATTTATCAAGGAACCGTTGTCAAAACGGCAGAATTTGGTGCCTTTGTAAACTTTTTTGGATCACGTGATGGACTCGTTCATATTTCTCAGCTTGCATCAGAACGCGTTGCTAAAACAACTGATATCGTTAAAGAAGGCGATAAGGTTTGGGTTAAATTAATGGACTTTGATGAACGTGGTAAAATACGATTATCAATGAAAATGGTTAATCAGCAAACTGGTGAAGAAATTATTGATGATGATTCTATAAAGGCAGAAAAAGAAAGTAGTACTGATGAGAAAAATAAATCTGAAAATAAACGCCGTCGCAAGAAAAAAGAAGAGTAATTTTTCTCGCTTATCATGAAATAAAATGCCATCCCAATACTCGGAATGGCATTTTTATTTGAAAGATCTCTATGTGTTATTGTTTTTACCTTTTAAAAATCATGACATTCCCATTCCAAGTCAAAGCCAATGTTGGCTAGGTGTTGGTTTAACAGAACTACCTACCTCAGAATGGATTGAAAATTTAAAAATTATAACACCTTGGCGGCCAGACTTTCTAAAATTTACCAATGCTAAATTTTGCTGTTCCCCTCGAATAAACAAAACTGTCTATGACGGTGCGTTTTTAAACTTAAGCAAATATCGTGGTTTCAATCAAAATTATTTTCTTGATTTATTAGAATGCGTTAAACCTGGTGGATGGATTATTGTTGGTGGACATAAAACTTCTGGCGCTGCCTCAATGATGAAATGGGTCAAAACAATTGTTTCCGTGACCGGTAAATTATCCAAAAATCATGGCTTAACATTCTGGCTCCAAGTTCCACAACAAATACCAAGTATTACACATTTACGCTCACCACCACTTTATTTTGAAAATAAATTTCAAACTACTTCTGGTATGTTTTCACACGGTCGTATTGATCCAGGATCTGCTGCGCTTGCTGTATATATGCCCAAAATTATTTCTGGAAAAACTGCTGATTTTGGTGCCGGCTGGGGTTTTCTTTCTCACACAGCTCTTGAAAAAAGTGAAAAACTAACAACTCTTGATCTCTATGAAGCTGACTATAACTCTCTAGAAGCAGCAAAACAGCACCTGAAACAGATAAAAACTTCCCTTCCGATTCATTTTTATTGGCATGATATTGAGCGTGAGCCCATCACAGATATATATGATACGATCATTTCAAACCCACCTTTTCACACACCACAAACTGAAGATATTTCATTAGGCCAACATTTTATTATAAATGCTGCAAAGTCTTTAAAGATAGGTGGTAGTTTGCTTCTTGTTGCTAACCGCCACCTACCCTATGAGACATTATTAAAGAGCATTTTCTCTACAGTATTGATACATCAAGATACCCCTGGCTTCAAAATTATTGAAGCACGCCGATAATAAACAAAAATAAGCAATGCCTCTAAAGAATGAAACGTGAAAGATCTACATCAGCAGCGAGATCACCTATAGATTGTCTGACATAAGCTGCATCAACTTTAAATGAAGTCCCGGCTTTATCAGGGGCAGTAAAAGAAATTTCATCCAAAACGCGCTCCATCACCGTTTGCAAACGACGTGCCCCTATATTTTCAATCCTTGCATTTAAATCTACAGCAATATCTGCTAAAGCATCAATTGCATCATCCGTAATCTCTAAATGAACCTCTTCTGTTGCCATTAAAGCAATATATTGCTTAATCAGACTGGCTTCAGGTTCGGTCAAAATGCGACGTAAATCTTCTCTTGTTAATGCATTTAGCTCTACACGGATGGGCAAACGACCTTGCAACTCTGGTAATAAATCAGATGGCTTAGAGACATGAAATGCACCTGAAGCAATAAAAAGAATGTGATCGGTCTTGATTTGTCCATATTTTGTAGCAATCGTTGTTCCTTCAACCAAAGGCAAAAGATCTCGTTGAACTCCCTCACGCGACACAGCAGCACCTGAACCACCATCACGGGTTGCAATTTTATCAATTTCATCAATAAAAACAATTCCATCATTTTCAGCAACACGCAGTGCTTCTTGAATAATTTGATCCTGGTCAAGTAGCTTTTCAGATTCATCATCAATGAGTGGCTTAAAAGCATCTTTTACTGTCGTTTTGCGAATCTTCGTACGGTTACTCATTTTGCAAAAAATATCTGATAAATTCATAATTCCCATTTGTGCACCGGGCATACCGGGAATATCAAAAGTTGAAGCGCTATTGCTGCTATTATCAGCCACTTCAATTTCAATCTCTTTATCATCCAATTCACCTTCGCGTAATTTTTTGCGAAAATTATCACGGGTAGCGGGACTCGCTGTCTTACCTACAAGAGCATCTAAAACACGTTCTTCAGCATTAATATGAGCCTTTGCTTTTACTTCGTCCCGTTTTTTTTCACGTACAAGAGAAATTGCGATTTCAACAAGATCACGAATAATTTGCTCAACATCACGTCCTACGTAACCAACTTCAGTAAATTTAGTAGCTTCTACTTTAACAAAAGGTGCTCCAGCAAGTTTTGCTAATCGACGTGCTATGCCCGTTTTACCAACACCTGTTGGCCCTATCATCAAAATATTTTTTGGCATAACCTCTTCACGCATAGGAGCATCAAGTTGCTGCCTACGCCACCGATTACGCAATGCAATAGCAACAGAACGTTTAGCATCGTTTTGACCAATAATAAAACGATCGAGTTCAGAAACAGTTTCGCGAGGGGAAAATACAACACACATTCAAATAGCTTTCTCTAAAGAAGGTAACTCTGCATCCAATGTTTCAATCGTTAAATGATCATTGGTATAAACACAAATTTTGGCGGCAATATCCATAGCTTTACGGGCAATAACTTCTGCATCCAGATCCATATCCATGAGTACCCGTGCAGCTGAAAGGGCAAAATTACCTCCAGAACCAATTGCCATAATGCCATCTTCTGGTTCTAATACGTCTCCAAGACCCGTTAAAGCCAAAGTTACTTTCTTATCGGCTACGAGCATCATTGCCTCAAGACGACGTAAATAGCGGTCTGTTCGCCAGTCTTTTGCAAGTTCTACACATGCACGCATAAGCTGATCAGGGTATTGTTCAAGCTTTGTTTCCAATCTTTCCAACAGTGTGAAAGCATCTGCTGTAGCACCTGCAAAACCAGCTATAACCATCCCGCTCTTCCCAAGACGACGCACTTTACGTGCATTGCCTTTCATAATTGTTTGTCCAAGTGAGACCTGACCATCACCAGCCATCACTACCTTGCAGCCCTTTCGTACAGTAATAATAGTCGTACCATACATTATGTCAGGCTTATGTTCTGCCATAAGAAAACTCCTTAATATTGATTTCTCTTTATCAAACATAAAATCCAATCATCATTGCCTTTATTTAAGAACATATACAACAAAACACAACGATTAAGCGTAACTCAATTTGTGGGAATAAAAAAAAATGATATCATTGTTGTCAATGTAAATTATTGCTAAATAACTTTTGTAAACAATTTGCGTCTTTAAAGGAAAAATTATGAAAAGAATAGCAATAGGAACGCTAGGAGGCACAATTGCAATGGCTGCTGATAGTTTTAGCCAAATGCAACCAACTTTAACATCAGATATACTTGTAAACAATGTTCCTGGCTTAAATAATGTTGCTGATATTCATGCACAAACATTAACACAATTACCAAGTGGATCTTTATCTTTTAAAATTCTTTTCGAAATAATACATTGGGCAACAGAACAAATAAAAGCTGGCGCAGAAGGTATTGTTTTAACCCAAGGTACTGACACACTCGAAGAAACAGCTTTCTTTCTTTCCCTTTACTGGGATAAAGCTGAACCTCTTGTTATAACTGGCGCTATGCGTTTACCCCATGAAGCAGGTGCTGATGGATCTGCTAATATTTTGGCAGCAACCCGCGTCGCTGCTGATCCACAAAGTCGAAACAAGGGTGTTTTAGCTGTAATAAATGATACGATTCACTCGCCTTATTGGATCAAAAAAAGCCATACAACTAAAATTGAAACATTTCAGTCAGAATCGGTGGGCACTTTAGGGGCAATTTTAGAGGGGAAACCGATTTATTTTAATAACCAAAACTTTTTTCCTACAACTTTCGAACTCCCCAAAAACGATCATCACCAAGTCGCTCTTCTATATTCCTCTTTATCCTCTGATACACGATTATTGCAATTTTGCCTTGAAAGTGGATATTATGCAGGTCTTGTTATTGCTGGTTTTGGTGCAGGACACTGCAGTTTTCAGTCAGCAGACATAGTGAGACAATACGCGCAAAAAATACCGATCGTTATAGCTACCCGTTGCCATAATGGCTCAACAACTCGTAGAACCTATGGTTATAAAGGCTCAGAAACCGATATGCTTGCTTCTGGTGCCCTTATGTCTGGTTATTTATCAGCCATAAAAGCACGTTTGCTTCTATGGGCTTTTTTGGCACAAGAACTATCATTGTCACAGATCAGTACACGCTGGAATGAATGGACAATGAGCTAGCCTCAGATTATTTTACCTCAAATAAAATAAAATTCATTTAAATAAGTAAACAAGCTGCCTTTTATCCTATTCCTAAAAAATCTAACCAACGAATAATTGATATGACTATATCAAAAATTGATCAAGAAAATAATCTGGTAAAATCCACTTCTGATCGGTATTCACCCTATACTGTCTTTACCGCACAGGAATGGTATCAGTTTCGAGCAGATACACCACTCACTTTAACTTTTGATGAAATTAAACGCTTACGTTCAATTAATGATCCGATTGATCTTGATGAAGTACAGCGCATTTACCTTTCCTTATCACGCTTATTGTCATGCCATGTTGAAGCAGAACAGGAGCTTTTTCAAAAACGTCAGCAATTTTTACATCAAGAAGGTACGAAAAAAACTCCATTTATCATTGGAATTGCCGGCTCTGTCGCAGTAGGGAAATCAACCACAGCTCGTATTCTTCAAGAACTCTTGAAACGTTGGAAACCCAACCTTAAAGTGGATCTGATTACAACTGATGGTTTTCTCTATCCTAACTCTGTCTTAAAGCAAAAAAATCGTATGGATCGTAAAGGATTTCCTGATTCTTATGATATTAAACGATTATTGCGCTTTCTTTCTGCTATCAAAGCTGGTATTGGAAATATAAGGGCTCCGCTTTATTCGCATACAATTTATGATGTTTTGGAAAATCAAAGTATTATTATTGACCGTCCTGATATTTTAATTGTTGAAGGTATTAATGTGCTACAAGTTAGTGATCTTCCTAAAGATGGAAAGATTATCCCCTTTGTTTCAGATTTTTTTGATTTCTCAATCTATGTAGATGCTGAGACAGAAGTCATTCGTTGCTGGTACTTGGAGCGTTTCAGGCGTTTGCGTAAAACAGCTTTTCAAAATCCTGAGTCCTATTTCCATCGTTATGCTCTACTTAATGAAAAAGATGCTTTAAAAATTGCTGATAACCTTTGGAAAACGATTAATTTAAAAAATTTACAAGAAAATATATTACCAACCCGACCACGATCTAATCTCATTCTACGAAAGGGAAAAAATCATTTGGTTGAATATGTCGCTCTTAGACGATTATAAGGATTCTTTAAATATGCATTCACATCACATTAATTTCACTTCAACACGTGCCGATAATAGTTGTCCCATCTTCTTAGTAAGTCCAACAAGTCTTGCTGATTTACCACTTGATGTATCAACAAAAACTTGGATAAAAGTTAATGACTTTACTGGAAAAGCTGGACAAATATTGTTTGTTCCAAACGGAACAGGTCATTTAGAGAAAGTTTTATTCGGACTCGGTAATGGTGATGAATCCTTTATCACAGGACTTCTGGCTAAAAGTCTTCCTGCTGGAAATTGGCATTTAGAAGGAATTGCTTCCCATGAAATAAATACTTACCTCGGATTAGCATTCGGAAGCTATCAATTTAATCGTTACCATCAAAACCCTTCTGTAAAATCATTATCGATTCATGTTAACGATACAATTGACTTTAATGAACTTCGACGAATTTATGAATCTGTCTTTTTCGTCCGTGACCTTATCAATACACCTGCAAATGATATGAGCCCCGATGTTATCGAAAAAACAGCACGCCAAATTGGAGAATCTTACAGTGCTCAAGTTAGCAGCATTTGTGGAGATGAATTGTTAACACATAACTTCCCAATGATTCATGCCGTAGGACGAGCTAGCAGCACTGCTCCACGACTGATTGATTTACAATGGGGACAAGAAAGTCATCCTAAAATAACGCTAGTCGGGAAAGGGGTAACCTTCGATACTGGAGGGCTGGATATTAAATCAGCCAATAATATGTTGTTAATGAAAAAGGACATGGGAGGTAGTGCACATGTTTTAGGATTAGCCAAACTTATTATGGATGCTAAATTACCCTTCCGTTTGCGCGTTTTGATTCCCGCAGTTGAAAATGCAGTTTCTGGTAACGCTTACCGACCAGGCGATATTCTTAAGAGTCGTAAAGGTTTAAATGTTGAAATTGGCAATACAGATGCTGAAGGAAGACTCATTCTTGCTGATGCTCTTACCTATGGTGATGAAGAAAGCCCACAATTCATGCTGTGCATGGCTACTTTAACAGGGGCAGCTTACGTAGCTTTAGGTCCAGATCTTCCAGCATTTTATTGTAATAATACAACATGGGCACAGCAAATTTTTCAATCTGCCCATTCAGTTTCTGATCCTGTCTGGCAAATGCCACTTTGGAAACCATATCAAAAAACATTATCTTCATCAATCGCGGATATTAACAATACGACAGAGAGTAACTTTGCTGGTTCTATAGCTGCCGCCTTATTCCTTAACTCTTTTGTTGAGAAATCTGAACACTTTGCCCACTTTGATCTTTATGGGTGGGTTAAAAAAGAAAAACCAGGCTATCCTGTTGGTGGATCTGCACAAGCTATTCGTGCTCTTTACAATCTTTTTAAAAATCAATCTTGACACAAAATATCCATAAAGATTGACAATTTTAGGGATTCACAAGACAGCTGTTGAGTATATTATTTTAGTTCAATCCTTTATCCGAGGGTAAAGGATTTTACTAAAGTGGTTTTATGAGCTTTTAAATATGCAGAACCCTAAAAGAGATCATAAATGGTTTATAAAGATTCAAGATTGCATGCATTTAGAAATAATCTAGCGGATATACGTCTTGCAACGGAAATTATGATTCCGCACTCTGTCCAAGGTGAAAAAAAACGTGTTAATATACCTGTCGCTGGACTGTTTAAAGAAGACAGCAAAGAAAGCGAAAGACAAACGGAATGCTTATTGGGAGAAGAGCTCCTAATTTTTGAGCAAGGAAACATTATGTCATGGGGGCAGTCGCTTAAAGATGGTTATGTAGGTTATATTGATACAGAAGCTCTTTGTACACAAACCATAAAACAAACACACATCGTTTCAGTGCCACGCACTTTTCAATATTTAAAAGCCGATTTGCGCGGACCCATGGAATATCCTTTATCCATGGGAAGTAAAATAACTGTTGTTGATGAAATAAAAACCCGAGATACAATGTATTCTATACTTGAAAACGGAAAAGCTGTTCTCACTCGCCATCTCATCCCTATTGGATGCATGTATAAGGATTACGTCACCGTTGCAGAAACTTTTATCCATACACCTTATCTCTGGGGTGGTGTTAGCGGTTTTGGAATTGACTGCTCAGGATTAGTTCAACTTTCCATGATGATGACTGGTCAAATGGTTTTACGTGATACCGACATGCAAGAACAATCTATAGGAAAACTACTCACAGACAGTGATAAACTTCAACGAGGTGATTTGATTTTCTGGAAAGGTCACGTTGCTATTATGGTTGACCATGAAAAAATCATCCACGCAAACGGTTTTTCTATGGATGTTATGATAGAGCCACTGGAAAAAGCAATTACGCGTATTGCTAAAAAACATGGCTACCCCATAGCAAAACGCAGACCAATTCAAGAAGCATGATACCGCTTATACACAATACATTTAAATACCATTTTTATAGCAGAGGGTATATAAAAATAAGCGCATTTTTATGAAATTATTTCGAAAGATAAATAACAAAAATTACTACGAGCATCTATATTCTTCCATTGATTTGTTTTAAATGGTTAAAAATAATGTGGACTGTAACTGTTGCAAATTTCATATGGAATAAAGAAGCGGATTCTTCTTTATAAATATTTATATCGCATAAAGTTAACTATTTTGTCTTTTCCTTAAAATATTCTTATCAAACTTGAACTTATTTATATTTGTGAAAACTAATCAACCAACCATTAAAATATCGCGATACAGATACACTCTGTAAATCAAACAATTACGAACGAGAATTTTAAATTTTTATCTTATTTAATCTCATTATCTTTGTAATAATTTCGTCATTGTTTAGATCTCTTTAACTAGCTATATGCCATAGTTTTACTCAGTTTTCGATCCTGTCCTCCAAATCTTAGGTTGCCAATATATAGAAACGAAGAAGCAAGGGATTTAAGTGTGCAATACTCTAGATGGTTTCGATTTTTAGTGTCTACATCATGTATTTTAATGGTGGGTGTACTTTTATTTGATTTTCCTAATTTTTTGCATGCACAAACACTTAATCATGATTTAGGATCAAGTGGTTTACCTCTTCCACGATTTGCATCGATTAAACCTACCCGTGTTAATGTACGTGTTGGGCCAGGAAGTAATTATTCTATCGTTTTTACCTACCAAAAGAAGGGTTTACCTATTGAAATCATCCAAGAATATGGTCAATGGCGCAAAATTCGCGATTCTGAGGGTGATGAAGGATGGGTTTATCAATCATTGTTATCAGGCAAGCGGACTGCTATAACTGTACCATGGCAAAAAGATAAAACAAAAAGACTGATGCTGCGCGAAAATCCCGCAGACAATGCAACACTTGTAGCAGAAGTAGAACCTAATGTTATCGGTCATATCCGCCAATGTGACGGACATTGGTGCGAGCTAAATATCCATAATACCCGTGGATGGCTTCATCAAGCACAACTGTGGGGAATCTACCCTGATGAAAAAATCAAAAACTGGTAGACTTTCAAAACCACTATTTAATTTTATCCCCCGTGAACTCATCTGATTCTTATGATCAAGCTTGATTCTTTGTTTTTAATCGAACTATTAAATCAACGTGCGAAATTTCCATACCTTCCGGTGGTTGAGGTAGGTTTGTAATAATAGGAGATTTTTCCAAATCGCAAGGAATATCAAGAATACGATTCTCACCCTCGATATAAAAATGATAATGATCAGAAGTATTGGTATCAAACCAAGTTTTCGAACCTTCTACGGCAATAATTCGTAGTAATCCTGCTTCCGTAAATTGATGAAGTGTATTATAAACAGTTGCTAAAGAAACAGGGACGCCTAATTGTACTGCTTCTTCATACAGCTCTTCAGCAGCAATATGACGGTTACCTTGAGAAAAAATCATATTCGCAAGTTCTAATCGCTGACGTGTCGGTCGTAAACCATTCTGACGTAAACGTTTTTCTAATACAGATACAGAGTGATAACTCACAACCTCTCTACAATCTTCCACAGATCGTTCCTCTTCATTCAATTCTAAATCGTCTACGTTCACTGACATGTTACAAATTACACCACATTTTTTCAAATGAGATTTAAATTACATAAAACAAAAATGGTATACGTTATAATCTTTTTACTCTATTTTAAATAATCGTCTACGTAGAATACATAAAAAAGGGGGTTTGTCATTAAAAATGATATAAAATCATTTCCATCTCCTTAAAATTTGCTCTAAAAGTAAGTTTGGGAAAAGCGCAGAAGTGAAAACATATGCAAATAAATGGAGTAACAATGGCTGAACAAAAGTCTCGCTACACTTATGAAGAGCTTTTAAGCTGCGCTCGCGGCGAAATGTTTGGTAAAGGTAATGCGCAATTGCCTGCACCGCCGATGTTAATGATTCATCGAATCACCCAAATTAGTGAAACTGGCGGTGAATACAATAAAGGAATGGTTCGTGCTGAATTTGATATTATTCCAGACCTATGGTTCTTCGATTGTCACTTTATAAGCGATCCCGTCATGCCAGGATGCCTTGGTTTGGATGGCATGTGGCAATTAACAGGTTTTTTTCTCGGTTGGTTAGGCGAACAAGGCAAAGGAAGAGCTATATCAACAGGTGAAGTAAAATTGTCAGGTATGGTAACACCGCAAACTAAACTTCTTGAATATGGGATAGATTTTAAGCGTATTCGACGTGGAAATTTAGTCTTGGGAATAGCAGATGGATGGGTCAAAGCAGATGGAGAAACCATCTATAAAGCTAATGATTTACGCGTTGCTTTATTCAAAGAAGACTGAATATTATTTCCATCAGAAGAAATATTTTGTTATTCTGTATGAAACAAGGAGGTATGAATGCGTCGAGTTGTTATAACAGGAATGGGAATTGTTTCCGCGATTGGAAATAACCCTCAAGCCGTTTTAACCAGCTTACGTGAGGCAAAATCTGGTATTTCTTACGCATCACAATATGCTGAGTTAGGTTTTCGCAGTAAAGTTTATGGCAAACCTGATATTAACATAGAGGAATTGATTGATCGACGCGCTTTACGTTTTCATGGACGTGGAACAGCTTGGAATCATATCGCTATGGATCAGGCAATTACTGATGCAGGGTTAGAACCTCATGAAATATCGAATGAGCACACAGGTATTATTATGGGATCTGGAGGAGCTTCAACTCAATCAATCGTTGAAGCTGCTAATATTACGCGCCAAAAAGGCCCAAAGCGTATCGGCCCTTTTGTTGTACCTAAAGCGATGAGTTCTACAGCATCTGCAACACTCGCAACTTTCTTTAAAATTAAGGGAGTGAACTATTCAATCTCTTCTGCCTGCGCCACATCCAATCATTGTATCGGAAATGCTTATGAGACAATACAATATGGCAAACAAGATCGTATCTTCGCTGGTGGTTGCGAAGATTTAGACTGGACGTTATCTGCTTTATTCGATGCTATGGGCGCTATGTCGAGCAAATATAATGACGTACCAGAAAAAGCTTCACGTGCCTACGATATTAATCGTGATGGGTTTGTTATTGCTGGTGGAGCCGGTGTTTTGGTTCTTGAAGAGTTAGAGCTTGCTAAAGCACGTGGCGCAAAAATTTATGGAGAAATTATCGGTTATGGTGCTACATCCGATGGATATGACATGGTTGCTCCATCTGGTGAAGGAGCCGAGCGATGCATGCGTATGGCACTTAAAAATGTGAATAATAAAATCGATTATATCAACCCTCATGCAACTGCAACACCTGTTGGTGATCCCCCTGAAATAGAAGCAATCCGTCGTATCTTTGGAGCTGGTGATAAATGCCCTCCTATTTCCGCTACTAAATCTTTAACAGGACATTCTTTAGGTGCCGCAGGTGTTCAAGAAGCAATTTATACGTTACTAATGATGAATCATAACTTCATTTGCGAAAGTGCTCATATAGAAAAGCTTGATCCAGCCTTTGCTGATATGCCAATTGTTCGTGAACGTTATGATAATAAAGAACTTCATACTGTATTATCAAATACATTTGGGTTTGGCGGGACGAATGCAACGCTCGTTTTCCAACGCTATACATAAGTGGGAATTCTTAGCTGACTTTTAAATAGTATGGTCTTACGGAGAATAATATGAAAAGTTTGATGGAGGGCAAACGTGGTCTTATTATGGGAGTCGCAAACGACCATTCGATTGCGTGGGGTATTGCATGTCAACTTGCAGAAGCAGGAGCTGAGTTAGCGTTGACTTACCAAGGAGATGCTTTCGGAAAACGTGTACAACCACTAGCAAAAAAGATTGGTTGCAAATTATTATTTGAATGTGATGTTGAAAAAACTGAAGATGTCGATCGTGTTTTTGAACACCTTGAAAAAGAATGGAAAACTGTTGATTTTATTGTACATGCCATTGGTTTTTCAGATAAAGCACAACTCAAAGGACGTTACGTCGATGTCACAACACGAGAAAATTTTAATCGTACAATGGTCATTTCAGCCTACTCCTTCACTGAAATTGCTCAACGAGCTAGTAAGCTCATGCCTCATGGTGGTGCACTTTTAACATTAACTTATGGAGCTTCACAGAAAGTTGTTCCTAATTACAATGTTATGGGTGTTGCTAAAGCTGCTTTAGAAGCTATGGTACGCTATTTAGCTGCAGATTTTGGTATACAAAATATTCGTGTTAATGCAATTTCAGCCGGTCCTGTTCGAACCTTAGCTGGCAATGGTATCTCAGCTGCACGAATTATCTTTTCTCATCAACGCCGCAATGCACCATTGCGCCGAACTGTGAGCATTAATGAAATTGGAAAAGCCGCTCTTTATTTGCTCTCTGATTTATCGTCAGGTGTTACTGGTGAAATTCATTATGTTGATTCAGGTTATAATGTTATGGCTATGCCAATACTCGAAGATTTAAAGAAAATTGAAGACGCTCAAGAAGAATGATATCAATAATCATTTTTAATAGCCAAAATTATCATTTGTTTATCGCTTTATAGATAGATTTTTAATGCTTAAAATTCTAACGTAGATGATATATCTCATGGAAAGGGATTTATTGGTAAAATATGTATCTTTAAAATAACTACGATTTTTCTAAGTCATACTGTATCAAAAGTTCATATGAATTTACAAAATTTCTAAAGGTAGTATGGTTGTTTTGATTAAAATAATAGCCGCAATTTTTTATATAAGACTTCTGTGATAATATAGTTCTTTCTTTCATACATTTAGGTAACTTAAAGTCCTACTGTATCATGCATTTCATCTTTTAATGTACGGCTCAGTAGTGTATTAGCTGCTTCAAATACACTTTTACTACAATATAGGATTTGATAAATTTGCTCTGTAATTGGCATTTCTACTCCAAGACGCTGTGCCAATCTATATACTTCACTGGTACTGAAGCAGCCTTCAACAACCTGACCAATCTGCTTTTGTGCTTCTTCTATCTTCATTCCTTGACCAAGCAATATTCCAAAACGACGATTACGAGATTGATTATCAGTACATGTCAAAACCAAATCACCTAATCCTGCCATTCCCATAAATGTGAAAGGCTCGGCACCCATGGTAACGCCTAAACGACTAATTTCAGCTAACCCTCGTGTAATTAAAGCTATTCGAGTATTTGCTCCAAAGCCCATGCCATCTGATATTCCCACGCCAATAGCAATGACATTTTTAACTGCTCCACCTAATTGAACACCAATCATATCCGAATTTTTATAAACTCTAAAATTTTTGTCACAATGGAAAAGTTTCTGTAGCTCTTCGCTAAATTCAGCATCAGAAGCTGCTACCGTAATTACAGTAGGAAAACCCATTGCCAATTCTTTAGCAAAAGTTGGTCCAGAAAAGACAGCTAAAGGAATTTTATCTCCTAAAATTTCACGAGCAACGTCTTGTAATAAGCGTCCTGTACCAGGTTCCAAACCTTTCGTTGCCCAAATAATGCGTGAATGTTGATTTAAGTAAGGTTGAATATTACACAACACCTGACGAAATGCATGGCTTGGAACAGCAATTAATATATTGCGACTCTCTGTTATTGCAGTCTCAAGAGACGCTTCAGGTGAGACATTGTCAGGAAATTTAATATCTGGTAAAAATGTCTGATTACAGCGATGTTTCTGCAATTCTTTTATATGTTCAGGATTATATCCCCAAAGCAAAACACGGTGGTTATTACGTGCAAGCGCGATAGCCAATGCTGTCCCATAAGAACCAGCACCAATAACTGTCATCAAAGCAGAATTCATTAAGTTTCCTGATCACTTGTTGGAATTTTTAATTTTAGTTTGGTATATTATTGTGGCAAATACCTAAAAATTAAATACTCTCATAAATCACTGAAGCTGAAATACTATCTTCTTCATGATATTTGTGTTGATCTGTAAAAGCATGATTGCTTCTAGATCTATAAGTAACTATTGGCTTTGAATCAAAATTACAACTTCATTTAATATCTCTCAAACCCATAACTTTTTTTCTTTTAAACCATACTTGCTAAATAGTTCAGAAAATTTGGATGTCTTGCTCCCATTTGTTGAAAAATAACTTCAAACTTCTCTTTGCCTTCTCAGTTTTTCTATATTAAGGTTCTTCTTGATCAAAAATATGAGACTCATTGCACGATAAAACATCAATTAACAGTAATTTTCCTTCTCCACCAAATGAGTTATGCTTACTTGTATGATATTTTAAGCACAGAAATTAAGCTGCGAAAAGCAATAACTACTGATTAAAAAAATCCGCGCAAAATTTATATATTGAGTATTAGATCATCGATGTGTATCCTTCTACACTTGATGGAATGGTGCCCTAAGCGTGAATCCTAGATATATCTCAATGCACATTTGATTTCCATTTCAGAGCTGCAGGATAAGCAGAAATCTAAACACTAAATAAGTTTAATCACTTTATTTTCTTGTTGTAATAATTTCTAACATTCAATCCGTTTATCTAACCAAACTAACCAAAAACCCCTCTACAAAATCTAATCCATGTTCCTTTCCACAATACAAAACTGATCATTCCTGATCTTGATAGAATAACATTGATTGTATATTGCCGTTTTAATATTCTGCACTTCATTGCTGTTCATAAAAAGATGAAGAATGTTCTGGCTTCTCTTTATTTGTCACAGTTTCTTCCAGTGACGTCATATTGGTATCTGGCTCAATAACACGTCCTGAGCCACCCATCATATTATAATTTAAGTGAGAAATAGCCCACCAAGTTCCACCTATAATAATGAAAACGCACATTACCGTAAACCATAAAGTTGCCAAATTCCACTTGGCATCTGGACCAGAATTCAAATGCAAAAAGAAAACAATCTGTACAGTAATCTGAATAAGCGCCATTCCAATAAGGTAAATGACTTTCGTACTAACTGCCCAACTATCCAGCAACCCATACATTACAGGAATAAAGGAGCCTAAAGTAAATAAAACAGCCAAAACAAAACCTACAAAATAGGAACCAACACTTGGGGGATGTGTCTCATCATGCGAACTCATTATAATGCTCCTAATAGGTAAACCATAGTAAAAACACCAATCCAAACGATATCAAGCAAATGCCAAAAAATTGAAAGACACGTTAATCGTGTCTTGTTATCTTGATCCAAACCACAACGACGCAAATGAAAAAACATGACAATCATCCAGAGTAGACCAACACTCACATGAAGGCCATGGGTGCCAACTAAAGCAAAAAATGCTGACCAATAAGCAGATAAAACCTCTCTCCCAAAAAATTTCACACCTGTTACAGGGTCGAGACCAGCATAAGCACTAGGCTCGAAATAAAAGACTTCATTCAAAAGTTCATGAAATTCATAAATTTCCATTCCAACAAAGCATAATCCAAGCACAAAAGTAACTGCCATCCATAAACGAACACCAGCGAGGTTATTCTTATGAGCTTGTATCATCACAAATCCATAAGTAATTGATGAAAGTAACAAAATAGCCGTTTCAACTAAAACAAAGTTTAAATTGATAAATTCATTGCCAGTTTTCCCACCACCATAAGAAGCAGAAAACACAGCAAAACTTGAAAAAAGCGTCGAGAACAGGATCAAATCTGAAAGAATATAGACCCAAAACCCAAATATCATGACCGAACTATTATCATGATGATGCTCATCTATATCAGCGCTATTTGTTGCAACCACATTCATGATTTTGCTCCTTGTTCTTTAAGAACAGCTGTAAAGATATCTTCCGTCTTCTGCACCTCTTCAGATGAAATGTAGTACCCATGATGATCACCCGTTAACGAATGACAGATGATCGTCGCAATAAAACCAACTAATCCAACCGCAACAAGCCACCAAATATGCCAAACAAGAGCAAAACCAACAATTAATGAAAAGAAACCTGCAATAACTCCAGCGGAAGTATTTGACGGCATATGAATTTTTTCGAATCCACTAATCGGACGTTCATAGCCATTTTTTTTCATTTCCCAATAAGCATCCTCAGTCTTCACTTGCGGAATAACAGCAAAATTATATGAGGGAGGAGGTGAAGAGATAGACCATTCGAGTGTACGTGCATCACCCCAAGAATCATTCAACGTTACCGGCAAACGCCCTTTGTGTTTAATGCCATACCAAACAGCCAAAACAACTTGCAAGACAAAGCAAAGAATACCAAGCAGAATAATACAAGCACCTATTGCAGCAACAATAAACATAGGCTGCCAACTAGGCTCAATATAATGTTGAAGCCGGCGCGTTGCACCCATTAAGCCAAGCGTATAAACTGGGAAAAAAGCAAGGTAAAAACCAACAAACCAGCACCAGAAGGACGCAATTCCTAATATGCGATTTGGTTTTAAGCCGAAGGCCTTTGGAAACCAAAACGCCAATCCAGCCAAATAAGCAAAAATAACACCTCCAATAATTGTATGATGGAAGTGAGCAATTAAAAACAAAGAATTATGAAACTGCCAATCAGCAGGAACAATCGCCATCAAAACGCCTGTCAATCCTCCACCAACGAACGTGAATACCATTCCCATGCACCAAAGCATTGGAGGTTCAAAGCGAATTCGACCTTTGTACATGGTCAACAGCCAGTTAAAGACTTTAACACCTGTCGGAACTGCAATAATCATTGTTGCAATACCAAAGAAGGTATTCACAGCTTCTCCACCACCCATTGTGAAAAAATGGTGTCCCCAAACAAGAAGTGAAAGAATCAAAATAACTAAAATTGCCCATATCATTGAAGAATAACCAAAGAGTCTTTTTGAAGAAAAGGTTGGTACGATCTCAGAAACAATCCCAAAAGCAGGAACGACCAAAACATAAACCTCAGGATGACCAAAAATCCAAACATAGTTAATCCATACCATTGGATTACCACCAGCAGAGTTAGTAAAAAAATTCATGCCTAAATAACGGTCACCTGCTAATAATGCAAATGCAACTGCTAAAACAGGATAAATGATTAGGATAAGAACATTACTGACAAAAGCAGACCAACAGAAAACGGGCATTTTCATCATCGTCATTCCAGGAGCGCGCATTTTAATGATTGTCGCAATAAAATTAATTGCTCCCATTGTTGTCGCAATACCAGAAAGCTGTAGTGACCATAGATAATAATCCACCCCTGTATCTGGACTATTTTGTAATTCTGAGAAAGGTGGATACATCAACCAGCCACCACGACCAAAATTCCCAATACCAAGCGATACATTAATTAATATCGCAGCAGCAGCAGTAATCCAAAACCCTAGATTATTCGCAAATGGAAATGCAACATCACGAGCTCCAATCTGAAGCGGTACGAGATAATTGAAAAGACCAAACAAAATCGGTGTAGCCATAAAGAAAATCATAATAACACCATGAGCCGAAAAAATTTGATCGAAATGCTCAGGTGGTAAATAACCCGCTGTCTCGCTCCCCAATGCCAAAGCCTGGTGTGTTCGCATCATAATCGCATCAGCAAAGCCACGAAAAAGCATGATAAGTCCAAGAATAATATACATAATGCCGATACGTTTATGATCAACCGTCGTAATCCAATTGCGCCAAAGGCTCCCCCACCAGCCCAATACGGTTAAAGCAATGGCAGTAACTAAACCGCCTACAACAATTGTAATACATGTATAAAGAACGATCGGCTCGTGTGTCAGTGCATGAAAAGCGCCGGCCGCAGGATCTGTAAGTCTTCCAAACATTTCTCACCCTATATCAAATGAACTTCAGTTTAAAAGAAACCTTCTAAAAAGAGGTTGTTTCTAGATTGACAATTTCTAAATAACACCTGGATCAAAAACAGAACAAAGCGCACCCCAAAGTGTCTGAGCAGCAGCACGCTTCATCAAGTTCTCATTGCATACCGTATTATCATCAACACATCGATTAACAACCCGATAATAAAGCCGCTCCTCAACAGGCGCAAAATAACGCACTTTAGCATCTTTCTCTTTTGCAGCAATATCACCCATAATAGGAGAAATGGCAAGCTGACGATAAGATAAACGATCAAGTTTTTTGCCATTTTTTCGAACCTTAGCAACCCAATCATCAAAATCCTTTAAAGATACAGAATGCCATTGGAAACGCATGTGCGCAAAGCCATCACCACTATAATTTGCTGAGCTTCCATTAAATATTCCCTGCTCATCAGCTACTAAATGCAACTTAGCATTCATCTGCGGCATAGCATAAAGAACTGTCCCAAGTTTTGGTACCCAAAATGCATTAACAGAACTCTCTGATGTTACCTGTAACAACACTTGACGACCCTTTGGTGCATAAATTTCATTAATCGATGCAATACCATACTCAGGATAAATAAATAGCCACTTCCAGTCTAAAGCAATAGCATCTACTTGTAATGGCTTCTTCTCACCCACAACACTCACTGGCAAAGAATTGGAAGGTTCAAGCTGATAAGTATAGTAGGCTGTCAATAAACCTAAAACCGTCACGATAATAATCGGGATACCCCACATAAAAGCTTCAATTTTATTTGAGTGCCCCCAATCAGGTAAATAATCTTCTGTCGTATTCGATGCACGATATTTGATAGCTAGAACGACCACTGCAACCATAACTGGAATTACGACGCACAACATAACAACAACACACGTAACAATGAGAATGAGCTGTTGACGTGCAACATAACCCGATGGTTGAAGAACATCAATTTTACACCCAGATAAAAGCAACGCAATTCCCAAAATCACGAGCATATTTACCCATTTAACAAAGTCTCTCATTCTACATGCCCCATCACATTGTAAGCCGCTATAGGAAACGACAACACCTTCTAGGTATGCTTACCCATTTTAAAAGAATTATCAAGTAAATTCAAATTTCCTCACTGATATTAGATTATTTCTGTTTTCCTACATCAAAATTAAGTCGTTCAGCAATATATTCAAGCGCAAACCAATATCCATCACGACCACACCCAACAATAACCGCATCTACACCCGCAGAAATATAGGATTGATGACGAAAATTTTCACGCTGATAAATATTGGATAAATGAACTTCTACTACAGGTCCTGTAAATATTTTTAACGCATCAAGAATTGCTACAGATGTATGGCTATATGCAGCTGGATTGATAACCAATCCATTACTCACCCCGACAGCTTCTTGTATCCACTCGACAAGTTGTCCCTCATAATTACTTTGACGAAAATGCACTAGCATACCAAGTTTTTCTGCGCGCTTTCTGCAAAACTGTTCAATATCTTCCAAAGTGTTAGTGCCATAAACTTCTGGTTCACGTCTGCCAAGAAAATTTAAATTAGGGCCATTTAAAACCGTTATAATCGTAGACATAGTAAACCTCTTCTTCTCGATTATTGTCTTCTAAAAAACTTCTAGCAGGTTTTACTGTAATAAAGCACCAGATTTAATCTCAAAAAACTCTGCTCGTCCTTTTAAGGCATCAAATAAAAGTCGATCTGTTCCTGTCATAAATGTTTGTCCACCTAAATCATCCAGAATATCAAATAAAGCAGCACGCCGATGAGAATCAAAGTGGGCAGCTATCTCATCAAGAAGAAGAATGGGAGCTCTATCCGACATCATGCCTGCTAAACGCGCATGACACAAAACCAAACCGGTCAGCAAAGCTTTCTGTTCACCTGTTGAACAAGATATTGCAGCCATATTTTTATCTGCATAAAAAACTTGTAAATCTGTGCGATGTGGTCCTTCTAATGTTCGACCTGCAGCTCGATCTATTGCGCGGTTACGCCGCAACCGATCATAAAATTGCTCTTCAACTTCAACCGCTGACACTGTACTGAGAGCTGTTTCCAAAAAACCATCAGTTTGCAAAAAAGCTCGTGGGAAAGGTGAATGAACTAATGTTTGTGCGAACATATCATTCAAAAGTCTAATAACATCAATACGTGCTGCAGCAATAGCTGTTGCCAATTCTGCCATCTGCATTTCTAGAGCATCAAACCAAGCGCGATCTTCGTTTCCATCCGAAAATAGACGATTACGTGCACGCATAGCTCTATCATAATCGGCTATACGACGACCATGTGAAGGATCAATAGCTAAAACCATACGATCTAAAAAACGGCGGCGCTCGAGTGCAGAACCCGTAAAAAGCCCATCCATAGAAGGAGTCAGTATACTAATATGACAATAATCCGCTAAGCAGTCCCCTGTCTCATTTATACCATTAATATGTATTTTTCGACTATTATCGCCAATCTCTAAAGCTGTACCAATATTTACTTCACCATAAAGATCACATTGAAGACGAGCAAACACAACAAACCCTGCACCTCCACCATCCGCAAAGCTGATATCAGAATAAGCTGCACGCCGTAAACCACGACCAGGAGAAAGAAAAGACAACGCCTCTAAAAGATTAGTTTTACCAGCACCGTTATGACCCGTAAACACTACATGCTGACCAGAAAAATGAATATTAAAGGAAGAATAATTGCGATAACGTACTAACCTTAGCTGCCTCACTGCCACTTTGTGCACACGACCCGCCATGCACTGCAAAACAACCGCCCCTAAACACGAATGGGCATCAGCACATAAAGCGCATCAGCATTATCATTATCACGAATCAGAGCTGGTGCCCCAGCCTCAGCAAGCATAAATACTATCTCATCGCTTGAAAATTGTCCAGCAATATCCAAAAGATAACGTGAGTTAAACCCTATCTCAAGTGAATCAGACATGTAAGTCACCGCCAATTGATCTTCTGCACTCCCCGAATCAGGATTATTAACAACAAGCCTCAACTGCCCCTGCTCAATTATTAGCTTTACTGCTTTCCCACGATCACTTGAAATTGTTGAAACACGATCAACCGCAGAAGAAAAGTCCTGTCTGTTAACGACTAATTTTTTATCGTTATCGAGAGGAATAACACGCTGATATTCTGGAAATGTTCCGTCAATTAATTTTGATGTAAAAACCAAAGGCCCCAAAGAAAAACGAACTTTCGTTTCTGAAAGCTCTATGTGCACATCACTCCCAATCTCTTCGGACAGAAGCTTTTGTAATTCTCCTACAGCTTTACGAGGAATAATAACACCTGGCATACCATCAACCCCCGGAGGAGCTTCCACATCAGCTTGTGCTAAACGATGCCCATCGGTAGCAACTAAACGTAATTTCAAAACGTCGTCATCAATAACATGAAAATAAATACCATTCAGATAATAACGCGTTTCTTCCGTAGAAATGGCAAATTGTGTACAATCCAACAAACGCTTCAAACTCGATGCTGATAAAGAAAAACTGTAACCAAATTGACCTGGCAGTGACTCTGGAAAATCTATTTTTGGAAGACATTGAAGCTGGAAATTAGAACGACCAGAAACAACGGACATTGTACGAGCCTGATCCTCATCAACAGACAACATAATCTCACTGTTATCAGGAAGTTTACGAACTATTTCATAAAGCAAATGTGCTGGAACAGTTATTGCTCCAGCTTGTTCAACATTAGCCATAAAAGATTCTGTAACCTCTAAATCAAGATCTGTCGCCTTCAACTGTACAGCACCACTATCTGCGTTAATCAGTACATTCGACAAAATAGGAACAGTGTTACGACGCTCAACCACACGGTGAACACGACCTAGAGACTTAAGAAACTGACTGCGATCAACTGTAATACGCATAAAATCCCCATTAACAATTTACAAAGAACTATAGGAATTCTCTAAATTAAAAACAACTAACCCATTTGAAAAAATCACTTCTTACAATTTACTTAACCTCTCTTCCAAAACAGTAAGCGATTATTAGATAAATCCAAGCAGCTGGCTTTATTAAGCCCTCTACTATACCTCCAAAAAATAAAGACTACCAAAACTATACAGCCTGCTCTCCAATTAACCGCTTAAGTAATTCAAGCTCCTTAGCGAGTGTTTGATCATCACAAACCAAATCCTCAATTTTTCGTACAGCATGTAAAACCGTTGTGTGATCACGTCCTCCGAAACGACGCCCAATCTCTGGTAATGAACGAGGTGTCAATATTTTTGCTAAATACATAGCAACCTGTCGCGGTTTGACAACTGTACGCGTTCGACGATTAGATAACAAATCCTGCTTAGAAATATTATAATGACGAGCAACCGCACGCTGAATTTCTTCAATCCGAATACGCTTTGGCTCTCCTGAACGTGTTAAATGACCTAATAACTCATCAATCCGTTCTAAAGATAAATCGGACTCGAAAGACTGACGGAACAATAACTGATTAAATGCCCCTTCAATATCACGCCCTGATCCCAAAACTGTTTTAGCAATATACTCGAGAATATCATCAGAAATTGCAATCATATTATCATCTTGTTGCGCGATCTTTAATCGTTGGCGCAACATTTTTAGACGCATCTCATAATCTGGCGGTTCAATTTCAAGAGCGACCCCCCCTTGAAGACGAGAGCGAACTCGAAGATCGAGCGATTCTAATTCTGCTGGCGGACGATCCGCAGCAACAACAACTTGCTTTGCACTATCAAGTAACATGTTGAGTAAGTGACAAAACTCATGCTGAATCGACTTTCCCTGTAAAAATTGCATATCATCAATAATTAAAAGGTCAATATCACGAAGCTGTTCTTTAAAAGAAAGAGCATCATTATCACGAATAGCCGTTGCAAAGCGCCACATAAAATACTCAGCGGTTAAATAAATAACCCGTGCAGGCGTCAAACGACTCAGAGCTGTAGCCGCAATAGCTTGAAGCAAATGTGTTTTCCCTAAACCAACCGAAGCATGTATAAAAAGGGGATTAAATCGCAAAGCACTTTTATGCCCCTCCGCGATCGAACGCGCGGCTGCCAAAGCAACACGGTTGGAAGAACCCTCAACAAAACTTTCAAAAGTATAGCGAGAATCAAGGGGAGAACCACAAACTCCTGTTTGAACACCCTTTCCTGAATGATCTGTATAACTTTCAACGAAAGACGAAGCAGTCTGCTCTTCAGGAACAACCACTGAATTCGCAACAGAATCTGCACTCGTTCCACATGCCGCGCTCTTCGAAACACGCTTCATACCACGAACAATAACTTCAACACGAAGAATCGCTGAATTTTCCTGTTTCCATAAACTAGTCAAAAGAGAACCATAATGGTTATTGATCCATGAACGCAAAAACGCTGTAGGAACAGAAAGCTTCACAAGATTGCGACTATATTCTGCAAGCTTCAGACGGCCAAACCAACTTGTATAAGCCTCAATACCAACCTGCGCCTTTAATTGCGCCATCACACGAGCAAAAGCTGCCGTGCCTTCCTCCTCTGAGATAATGGGATGCTCAGTAGAAGCGCTTGCGCCAACTGCCTGAGTTACACCCATTATATCATCATTATTTATTATTCTCTCTGTCGACAGGATATTCACCGAAACCCTTTGAAAGGAACTAGCTTTAGAGTTCAATTTATCCACCATCTTTCATCCTGATAAAAATTAAAATTTTGTCCCGCCAAATAGCGAAAATTAACTTAGCGAAAACAAAGGTGCTCTACTCCAAAATTAAGATTATTCATCCTCCCCTAGGATAACCTCATTACAACCCAACTAACAAAGATGACTAATAAGATTTACTTGTACCAATGGCATGATACGTTTTTCAATATAGAAAACACATCACCCAAGAAAACCAAAAAACCTATACAACATGCGAATTCATCCAGCCTACAAAAAGCATTCTACCTTCAACACTAGAGTAGTTAACTGATATGAACCTTGTATGTTTTTAGTCTCCAAGAAAGACCATACAAAACAGCAGAAGTAAAATGCAAGGGGTCAAACTTAAATCAAAAAAACATAAAAACCGCTGTAGATTTGCTAACATAAATGAAAAATGAGAAAAATTATTGATTCAATTCACTTTTTTTTCTTTAAATTTACCAATAATTAAAGAATCTATTCAGATTAAAAAAAAATAAAAAAAAACTTGACAAAAAAGACTCTGTAAAAACTCACAAAGCTTGTGGATAACCATAAAAATTTTACTGATCTGTCCTATTTATTAGTGAAAAAAATATTCAAATATTTTTATTCCTGCTTTAAAAGGTAATATTTTTATAAACAAATAAAAAAGCCAGCATTCAAATAAATGCTGGCTTGATTCTTTAAAGATAGAAAAAGCTTAAGCGTTAAAAGCTTTCAAACGCTTTGCTAAACGTGACACTTTTCGCGCAGCAGCATTTTTATGAAAAACCCCTTTGGAAACAGCACGCATAATTTCAGGCTCAAAATCCTTGAATGCTTTTTCCGCAGATGCCTTATCGCCGCCAGCTAAAGCATCATAAAATCTACGCATAAATGTACGAACGCGCGAACGGCGGGCTCTATTAACCTGCGTGCGCACGGCAACCTTACGCACAGCTTTTTGAGCCGAAGGTGTATTCGCCATAAATATATCTCTCTTTCAACTCATTGATAGGATATCCTCAAGGATACCTCTACCAATACAAAAACCCAAGTAAAGCTATAAAGCCGCTGATAATTAGGAAATCTATAACGCAATCCTAGAATTAACGTCAATCAAATTTTCAAAGATGAAGATAAAAAACTGCCACACAACCTTTTAACACTCATCTAAAAATTGACGTCTTAAACAAATCAATACGGTTTAGACCGCTAAATTTCTTAGAACATATTGCAAAATACCACCGTGATGTAAATAATCCAATTCATCTTCAGTATCAATACGACACAATAATGGAATGTGTTTTACTGTTCCATCAACAAAAGTGATTGTTGCTACAGTCTTTTGGCGAGGCTTCAAGTCATTAATCCCTTCAATCGTTACCTTTTCATCTCCCTTTAAACCAAACGATTGCCAACTCGCACCTTCTTCAAACACAAAGGGAACAATTCCCATACCGACCAAATTAGAGCGATGAATTCGCTCAAAAGACTGAGCAATAACTGCTTTTATACCAAGAAGATTGGTTCCCTTAGCCGCCCAATCACGCGATGATCCATTTCCATATTCTATACCAGCAAAAATAACGAGAGGAACCCCTTCTTGTTTATATGCCATTGCTGCATCATAAATTGCCTGCTCCTTCCCCGACGGATAATGAATTGTATAGCCTCCTTCACGACCGTTTTCTCCTAACATAAAGTTCCGAATACGAATATTAGCAAAAGTTCCACGCATCATAACTTCATGATTTCCACGACGGGTTCCATATTGATTAAAGTCAGCTACTTTAACACCATGATCAATCAAATATTTTCCAGCAGGGGAATCAACCTTAATGGATCCAGCAGGAGAAATATGATCTGTCGTAATTTTATCACCAAACAAACCTAAAATCCTTGCATCCTTAATATCTGATAATACGTCAGGAATTTTCTTCATATTATCAAAATAAGGTGGATTACGCACATATGTTGATTGCTCATCCCAAGAATAAGTAACACCCGTAGGAACCTGTACTTTTTGCCAATTTTCATCTCCCTGAAATACATCAGCATATTTTTCGGCAAAGATCTTACGCGTAACATTCTTTTCGATAAATTCCTCTATTTCTTTAGAAGTAGGCCAAATGTCTCTTAAATAAACTGGCTGACCATCTAAACCTTCACCAAGAGGCTCTTTAGTTAAATCTTTACGTACCGTTCCTGCCAAAGCATGTGCAACAACTAATGGCGGCGAAGCTAAATAATTTGCTTGCACATCAGGCGATACTCGCCCCTCGAAGTTACGATTTCCAGAAAGAACGGCTGCTGCAATTAAACCATTATCATTAATCGTTTTAGAAATCGTTGGAAATAAAGGCCCAGAATTTCCAATGCATGTTGTACATCCAAAACCTACCAAATTAAATCCTAATGCATCCAAATCTTTTTGAAGTCCTGAATTAAGAAGGTAAGCTTCAACGACTTGAGAACCAGGCGCAAGAGAAGTCTTAACCCATGGCTTGCTCTTAAGACCTTTCGCCACAGCATTGCGCGCCAAAAGACCTGCAGCAATAAGAACACTTGGGTTTGATGTATTTGTGCATGAAGTAATCGCGGCAATCACCACATCTCCATGACCAAGCTCGTATTCTTCACCTTCAACCCGATAACGATCATCTTTCACAACAGTCTTCTTATAATCATTGACCAGTGCCGTCTCAAAGCCTTGACCAACATTTTCCAATGCAAGACGCCCTTCAGGCCGTTTAGGACCAGCCATAGAAGGTACAACACTCCCCATATCTAATTCAATTATATCACTAAAAATGGGATCGGATACAGTTTCGTCATGCCACATCCCTTGCGCTTTAGAATAAGCTTCCACTAAAGCAATCCGGCTTTCATCTCGTCCTGTCATATGAAGATAATGAACTGTTTCTTTATCGATTGGGAAAAAGCCACATGTTGCCCCATATTCAGGAGCCATATTCCCAATCGTTGCGCGATCAGCAAGCGTCATATGCTCCAAACCAGAACCAAAAAACTCAATAAACTTACCGACAACACCCTTCTTTCGTAAAATTTGTGTCACTGCTAGCACTAAATCAGTAGCCGTCACACCTTCTTTAAGCCTACCTGTTAAACGAAAACCAATAACTTCAGGTAATAGCATAGAAACCGGCTGTCCCAGCATTGCAGCTTCTGCTTCAATACCACCAACACCCCATCCCAATACACCTAAACCATTCACCATAGTCGTATGCGAATCAGTTCCCACACACGTATCAGGATAAACCATTTGATAATTTTCTTCATCTTTCGTCCACACACATTGTGCTAAATATTCCAGATTAACCTGGTGACAAATCCCCGTTCCTGGAGGAACAACGCGAAAATTTTGAAAAGCTTGCTGCCCCCATTTAAGGAAACGGTAACGTTCACTATTGCGTTCATATTCATGCTCAACATTATCCTTAAAAGCTGTGGAATTCCCAAAATTATCAACGATAATAGAATGATCAATAACAAGATCGACAGGAATAAGTGGATTGATTTTTTTAGCATCACCCCCAAGTGTGACCATAGCGTCACGCATTGCAGAAAGGTCAACAACTGCTGGAACACCTGTAAAATCTTGCATGAGGACGCGTGCAGGACGATAAGCAATTTCAGCACCTGCTCTGCCTTTATCATTTAACCACTTAACAACGTTTAATATGTCCTCTTTCTTGACCGTTCGACCATCTTCAAATCGTAATAAATTTTCTAGAATAACCTTCATCGAAAACGGCAAACGAGAAATACCTTGAAGCCCGTTCTTTTCTGCTTCCATTAAGCTGTAATAACTATATTCTTTGCCACCCACATTTAAAGTTTTACGACAATTAAAGCTATCAATTTGAGACATAACCATCCACCCTCGTACTTAAAACTACCCAATTTCCCGGAATAAACAACACAAACTACGAGTCAAGGTCACAGCTTGAGTACAGACGCAGTCACCTCCGCACTTTATTTTCTCCTCCGCCTTATTTATAAGCAAATTCGGAAATCGGTGCTAAAGACTGCTCTACACCGCGGGGGCTTGCGCAACATATGGGTTATAGAACTATTTCTAGAACTATTCTAGTACAATTACATAAAATAACGTGTTTTTTATTTCATAATGCAATAAAGATTACAGAAATAACAGCAAATAGGCAATTTATATGCTATTATTGGGCAAAGATATAACAGCACAAAGAAATGAAGAAGTTCTGTTTCAGGGTCTTTCTTTTTGTTTATTGCCCCAACAGCTTATGACAATCACGGGCTGCAATGGCATCGGAAAATCTACATTACTGCGAATCATTGCTGGTCTTCTTGAAGCGACCGAAGGTCACGTTACACTAAAAGATCACGAACAAACATACCCTGTGGCAACAGCATGTCATTATCTAGGGTTCCAAAATGCTATGAAATCCTCCTTATCCGTCATAGATAATCTAAGGTTTTGGTCAGATTTTTACGGACAACATATGCGCAACCCACACGAAGCGCTTACAGATATTGGTCTTTCTAATCTTGGACACTTACCTTTCAGTGTTTTGTCAACCGGACAAAAAAGACGTGTAGCTCTTGCCCGGTTTTTGCTATCTTACCGTCCTATTTGGATTTTAGATGAGCCAATAGCTGGACTTGACAGCCATGCTCAGATTACCCTAGCAAACCTTTTTCAACATCATCTAAACCAAGGTGGTATGATCATAATGACAACTCATATACCACTCGCTATTCCAGAAGATCATAGAATCGTACTAGAAAAATTTTTACCTACTTGGAGGAAAAAGGATGAAAGCACTGTTCTGGCGTGATCTCAGATTAACCCTAGCGCCACAAGCTTCTTCATTAACAGGACTTTTGTTTTTTATCGCAGTTATTGTAATAACCCCCTTCACAATAGGACCAAATCCCAAAATTCTCGCACAAATAGGCCCAGGTATATTATGGTTTGGAGCTCTTCTCGCAGGACTTCTAAATTTGAATAAACTTTTCCAAACTGATCGCGATGACGGAAGCCTTGATCAATTCATACTTTTTGGACAAAGACAAAGCTTAATGCTGATTGTATTTATTAAATGCCTAGCTCATTGGGCAGGAAATATACTTCCCCTTATTTTCGCAACCCCTATTTTGGCAGTCATGCTTCATTTAGATACAACAACAACTTTTACGACAATACTCGCCCTTTTATGTGGAACACCAGCAATTATTTTTATTGGTGCTGTCGGAGCTGCGTTAGCGACATCATTGCTACACAGCACTCTTCTCATTTTCATCATAATTTTACCATGGGTTATTCCAATCCTGATTTTTGGCATTGCGGTTGCTATAGCTCCAACAAATCCAAATATCTCCTTCCTCTCTGCCTTAGCTCTTCTCGTCGCTTTTTCGCTTCTTTTAAGTCTTTTTAGTTCTTTCATTACAGCTATAACGCTTAGATATTTATCAGAATAGATTGCTGTATAGCTAAAATCTGCCTATTATAGGTTCATGAACGAAACATCTCGCACATACAAAATGGAATTGCCCTTCGCAAGTCTAGCTCGTTTTATGAAAATAAGCAGTACAATTTTACCTTGGATAACAGCCATAACATTGTGTTTTCTTATCTTAGGGATGATTTTGATTGTACATTCTCCTGATGATTATCAACAAGGAATAACCGTTAAGATTATGTACATTCATGTACCCTTCGCGTGGTTATCTATGTTCTGTTATACGATAATGAGTGCTGCTGCATTAGGAAGCCTCATTTGGAAGTACCGTCTTGCTGATGTAGCACTCAAATGTGGAGCGCCTATTGGTGCAACGTTTACAGCCTTAGCCTTAATGACAGGAGCTCTTTGGGGGCGCCCTACATGGGGAACATGGTGGGTGTGGGATGCCCGACTAACATCCGTCTTGATCTTGTTTTTTATTTATCTTGCCATTATCATGCTTGCCCATGCTTTTGATAATAAAACAAAAGCTGCACGCGCTACAGCAATTTTAACATTAGTTGGATTTGTCAATATTCCCATTATTAAATTTTCTGTTAATTGGTGGAACACACTTCACCAATCAGCGTCTCTTTTGCGTTCAGGGGGAACAACAATTGACCGCTCTATGTTATGGCCCCTCATAACAATGATATTTTGTTTTACCTTTATGTTTGTTTTATTATATTTAATGGCTATGCGAAATGAAATCGACAATCGTTACATCCAAACACTTCAGATAAAAAAAGCTCATAGTACACGAAATTAAGGAACCTTTATCATGCTTAACATAAACAGCATAGAAAGTGTGCTTTTAGGAAATCTATCTCAGAATATTGATTTCTTCCTTGGAACTCTTCACCGCGAACAAATTGTTGTATTAAGCTATATTCTTTCCGCCATTTCTCTTCTTTGTCTTATTGGACACATTCTCCGTAAAGGTATACATCAGAAAAAAATACTGTGGAAACTTAAAGAAAAAGAATTGTTTCACAAAGAAAAGTATAATGAAAACCACCCATCACAAACCTAAAAAAGATATATCTTTTCCTATCTTATTTGGTCTTTTGATACCATTTTTGCTTTTTATTATGCTTTTCCTTAGCTTTATGGATAGCAAGTATCCAAACAGTAACTCTCCTGTTCCAAATGCATTGGCTGGAAAACCTGCTCCAAAAATCAATCTTCCTTTATTTAATAATGAAAATTATTTAAATTCGAAACAGTTTAAAGGACGCGTAACATTGATCAATTTTTGGGGATCCTGGTGCTTACCTTGTCGCAAAGAGCATCCTTTTCTTATGCAGATTGCACAAGATCAACGTTTTGATCTTATTGGAATTAATTTTAAGGATAATAAAGAGAATGCCCAACGCTTTCTGACAAACTTTGGCAATCCTTTTAAATTTATTGGCTTTGATATTTCAGGATATACAGCTATTAATTGGGGAGTATATGGACCACCAGAAACTTTTCTTTTAGACAAAGATAGCATTGTCATCACCAAACATGTTGGCCCTTTAACATGGCAAATTTATAAAGAAAAATTCCTGCCACACATCGAAAAAGCTATAGCGACAGAGACAGTACATCCAAAGCACATCACCATACAACAACACTGAAACCTTAAATAAGAAACGCCCCGTAAAAAAATTCCTTTTAACAGCGAAAGAGCGAATCTTGTTGACTAATATATATTCAAACTAACACTCAATAATAGGATACAAAAAATCAATACGAGAACACCATGAATATCATACTCTAATCCGTCGTTTCTCAGATATTGGCTGAAATGCTATCTTAGCATGAAAGGCACAATAAGGACTACTTTCACCAGAATCAGCACCACAAAAATAAAAATCTGACGACAAAGGATCTCCAACTGGCCACCTACATGTGTTTTCACTCAGCTGTAAAAGATTAAGGTGGCGTGATATAGGCACAACCACATTTGATTTTTCAGATATTTCAATTTCAGTTACATCATCAGAGACAAAATCTACATCTAAAGCTGCCGTTCCAACATTGCAAGATGAAGAACTTGTTGGCAATATTGTTGATGTAGAGCGCCGCATCCGCTGTGCTGATGGACTAGTAGTAGCGAGCGTCTTTTGCGCACGCGATACTGCCTGTGCTGTCTTCCCACGTCCTGGTAATTTCAATCGATGCACCTTACCGATCACTGCATTTCTGCTGACTCCACCTAACTGAGCCGCAATCTGACTTGCACTTAAACCTTCACTCCACAACTTCTTAAGAAGTTCAACGCGTTCACATGTCCAACCCATATCAGCACTCCATTTCGATCATCTCATTGAGATGCGCCCCGTTGCACCTTCAAATGTCCCAATCATGTTTTTAATAGCTAAACAAAAAATTTTCATACTCTACCAGAGCACAAAAACCTCACTCAATCTGTGGAATTTACAAATCGAAGCACAACTTTGCTTGCCAATTTAAACTACAATACGCATTAACTCAATGACAAGAGTCTTTCTCTTTTGAAAAGACTATTTACACTGTTTTCCCCAACTTGCGAATCAATCATAGATAAAATTGCCATTTTTTCTCAAAACTTTTTCATACAGATGAATCTTTCCAAAACCTTCATTGACTTTTTCTCATCAATGCAATCATCTATCATGTAATCTCGTAATGAAACACTAAAATTATATCAGGTAACAGATACAGCATTGTTTTCTGTTGTATTGTAGAGCTCAAATATAAAGGAAATAATAATGAATACCACTATTATACAGCCACTTTATACGTGCTTTACTCGACGTAATTTGTGTTTTAAACGAGGTGATGGTGTATGGCTTATGTCTGATAAAGGGAAATCTTATCTTGATTGCACGTCTGGTATTGCTGTTAATGCGCTAGGGTATGCGCATCCAAAGTTAGTTGATGCGCTTAAAACACAAGCTGAAAAACTATGGCATGTTTCCAATCTTTTCCAATCACCTGAACAAGAAGCTTTTGCTGCACGGCTTTGTAGGAATAGTTTTGCTGATAAGGTCTTTTTCTGCAATTCTGGTGCTGAAGCATTAGAATGCGCATTCAAAACTGCGCGTCACTATCATTATGCATCTGGTCATCCAGAACGCGTTGAAATCATTACTTTCGAAGGAGCATTTCACGGACGCACACTTGCAACACTTGCTGCAACCGGACAAGAAAAATATCTTGAGGGCTTTGGACCCAAAGCTGGCGGATTTCTTCAAATTCCATTCTTTGATGAAATTGCCTTGCGTAGCGCAATCAATAAAAATACAGCTGCCATTCTTATTGAACCTATTCAAGGAGAAGGAGGAATACGAGAAGTATCTCATGAAAATTTAAAGCTTTTACGCAAAATATGCGATGATAATCATATATTGCTCATTTTAGATGAAGTCCAAACTGGTATTGGAAGGACAGGAAAATTATTTGCTTATGAATGGAGTAATATCATACCTGATATTCTTACTCTTGCAAAAGGACTGGGTGGTGGGTTTCCGTTGGGAGCTTGTCTCGCAACAGATAAAGCCGCAAAAAGTATGACACCAGGAACTCATGGATCAACTTTTGGAGGAAACCTTCTTGGTCTAGCCGTTGGCAATAGTGTTCTTGATGTTATATTAGAACCTGGCTTCCTCCATCATGTTCAATGCATGGGGCATAAATTAAAAAATGGGCTTTTGACTATTTGCAACGCTTATCCTGATATTATATGCGCAATTCACGGCATGGGTCTTATGGTAGGCATTCAATGCATTATCCCCTCGCATATTGTAATCAACGCGTTAGAAAATGAATATATTTTGAGTGTTGGTGCCAATAACAACATGGTGCGCCTATTACCTCCTCTTATTATAACTGAAGAAGAAGTAAATGAGGTTTTACATCGCATTGAAAAAGTAATTTCTCATCTTTCGCAAACAAATAAAAACGAAAAACGTTCATAAAATAGCTTATCATCCTTTTATTGCTTTGCTTTGTTTATTTCATTCTCGCAAAAAGCGCATTTTTTATCGATGATGAAATGTTCCTTAAAGCAAAAAATTCAACATCTTTTTTGCTAAAACACTGGCTATGATTTTTATTAATTAAATAATCTATACGCAGGCTTTTTATTTGATATTGCTTAATGGAAACACTATCAATGATTTAGAAGAGCAGCTCGGACACAGTAAACATTTATGAATATAGCGCACATACTATTATTCACTTCCAAATACCATTATACCACTGCTGCAGGCTACAGAACATATTGTGAAATGCTCTAATTGGTATATAAATCGGTATTCCTGTAAAATTATTGCCAATATACTTTACTACGATATAGATTTTTGCCAAATTTATATCAAACATCCTTATCTATAAGAACACCGTAGATTAATTGCTCCAAAATATTCACTAAACGGAGATAACAATGTTAACCCATTCCTTCATCAATACACAAACTTTCTTTCTCATAGGCAATCTTACTATGTTAAAAGATAATAAACTGCACGATAATAATGTGTTAATCTTATAAAGAGCATATGAAATAAAAGTCATTTTTACCATCCCCCTCTCCTCCCAAAATTGCTCAAAATTTTAATTACAGCAACATGGGTATGTAAAAATTCTTTGAAATAGAAATTTCTTGTTCGTAAGCACTCATGTATCTCAACCACACAATCAATACCAATATTACATAAATACACTGCCACCACGCATGCGTATCTATGATATTAGAAATGCACCACGATCATAATCACGAATATTAGAACTTGTATTGTCTACCCATTCATTATGACGAAGAAATCATGGATTTTGTATTTGATAAACCATATTTTATTTTTGATGAAGCTGAAAACCATTTTAGCCCCTCAAAAAGTAATTCACGATGTTTACAAGATACGCTTTTCTCTTCACAATAACCTCGCCAAAACAAATCATACAAAAAGGCCAAGAATATGAGCGAAGAGCACGAACAAGCCCAAAATGAAACCTCTTTCAGTAACATCTACTTGAGTGAAGATGATACCGTGACTCCCTTTCAAGTTAAAGAGCTTGATATTCGTGGTCGTGTCGTACAGCTTGGAAAAGCTGTAAATTCTATCCTCACACAACATCAATATCCTGAACCTGTTTCTTATCTTTTAGCGGAAGCTTTAGTTCTGACTGTTTTGCTTGGCACTTCCCTAAAACTCAAGGGAAAGTTTATTTTACAAACTCATTCCGATGGACCAGTCAATATGCTGGTGTGCGATTTTTCTCCTCCTTCGGGTCTACGCGGCTATGCTCGTTTTGATGAAAAAAATCTAAAACAAGCTATAGCCAATGGCCAGATATCCTCAAAAGAACTGCTTGGCAAAGGAACTTTAGCTCTCACTATCGATCAAGGCGCCTATACGCAACGCTATCAAGGAATTGTTGCATTAGATGGATCAAATTTACAAGAAGTTGCCCGTACCTATTTTGATCAATCCGAGCAAATACCCACCGATATCCATCTGGCAGTCGCTATCTTAATTAAACGCAACCAGCAAGGAAAATCACAAAAAATCTGGCGAGCTGGAGGAATTTTGACACAACTCTTGCCCCAAACATTCCCTTATAACAAAATATCTGAATCAGATAAACAACCAGAAGAAATAAAAACCCGTATCCACCTTGAAGATCAATGGCAAGAAACAAAAATACTTACTGCAACCATTAATGATACAGAGCTCACAGATCCACAAGTTGGTAGCAAACAACTGTTGTTCCGTCTTTTTCATGAACAAGGTGTTAGAGTTTTTAAACCCCTTCCTATTATAAATCAGTGTTCATGTTCACGCCCAAAAATTAAAGAAATATTGGAAGGGTTTCCCACTGATGAACGCGTAAAAATGATTCAAAACAAGTATATTTCAGTCACATGTGAATTTTGCTCAACGACTCATCGTTTTAAGCCACAAGAACTTTCTGAAAAAACGTGAAAAACATTCTCCATCATAAAGAAAATGCTGATTGCATCAAAAACTAATTTACTTACTTACAGAATCCTAGAAATATCGTGCTCCAATTCAAGAACGCTTTTTGTCTCTTCTTAAAATAAATACTCTCTCATTGCTCACATGATTATACTTTTATAAAATATCAGCTATACACCTTGTACGCTTTTATTAAAAAACAATGCCGCAAATAGGAACTTAGCTGCTAAAAAATAAAGTTTATTAAAACCTATACAATATTTTAGATCTTAACCACATAATTCATTGCTTCATAACTTTTGTTTAGCAATGCGAGAACTTGTTTATAAAATGCCATAATGGGAGAGATTACTGGTAAAAATTGCAATTTTTTGCTCTCATATGGCTTAATAAGATAACATATTTAAGAAAATCTAAAACATTAAAAAGATCATCACATCCTTTCATCCAGCGCAAAACGACGCAACCGAATATAAAGCGCACCACACCCCCCATGTTGATGAGCAGCTTGCTCAAATTCATGAACATAATATCGAAAAGCTGGTGTTAACAACCAATGAGGAACAAACTGAAATAGAATTCCATCACTTCCAGGCGATCGACCTTTCCCTGTGATTACAAGGACATAACGCAATCCATTTTTCTGAGATGATTGTAGAAATTTTTTCAAGAAAAAGTATGCTTCATCCTGTGTAAGACCATGAAGATCAAGGCGAGCTTCAATGGGATAATGGCCTTTAGAAATTTTACGATGTGTAATATGATCTAAGAAGCGAACTTTATGTGCTTGCGCAATTGAATTTTTTTCTCCTTTAACCATCATTTTTCTCTGCTGTTTTTTATGAGAAAATTGATGAATTTGTGTCACACTTTGTTTCTTATTTTTGATATTCTCAGCATCTTCTGGGAGAGAAGAATGCAACTTATCATGCAGCGGTATCGTGGTACGACAAACCATCTCCCATAAAAGACGATCCTGTAGAGCTAATGGATCTCTTTTTTTTCTCCTTTCACCCGCAGCCATTTCAATTCCTAATAAATCTTATTCATACGATTTATGAGCAAAAAACGTCTTAATTTTCATCTTCTGTTGCACAAAGCTTCCAATTTGGATCCGAAGAGAGGCTATTACGAACAAAAGTCCAAACATCCCTAATTTCTACAATAGTATTGGGATCACTATCGATACATTCTCCCTGCGCATTGTAAGTAACAGAAATTATTTCACTAACAATACGCACGGTCAAAAACTGTTCCTTTTCTTGCATTTTTGCCGCGACAAACTCGATCTTATTAATTCCAACAAAAGTAAACTCAACTCTTTCATTATTCTCTTCGCGCCTATCAATAGCTGCACAAAAACTCTCAAAAACATCATGAGAAAGCAACATCTTAAGTTGATCGCGATCCCCTTTAGCAAAAGCTGTCACAATCATTTCATAAGCAATCTGAGCACCCTTTATGAAAGATTGAGGAGAAAAGTTAGGATCACCCTGGCGTATTGCTCTCAAACCATTATTTAATGCACTGCCTTCAGGTGAAATTGCATCAATGTCACTAAAATCACTTTTTTGCGAATTGACTTGATGAGGGAACGAAATAACATTGTCATCTGTTTCTGCATCAATCTGTTTTTTAGAACGACTAGAATAAGGATCAAAGGGAGGTTTTTCAAAACCAATCCGTTTTCCTAACACATTACGCAGTTGCACAAAAACAACAACCATAATAACAAGAGCTATGACAAGTATGACGTCAAATTCCATGGGAACACAAACCTAAGATGATTTATAATAAATATTGCAGTCAATATCATTTATCAATAAACATGTAAAATAGGGAATTTATCATTCAAATATTTTTATAATTTCTTATTTAAGTTAAAAAAGATAGCTTTGAATATAATTTTCCACCCTAAGTTTTAAAAAGGAAACTTTCATGTGATCAAGCCTTATTATATAAACCCTCGCTTTTTTGTTACCATCACCCTCAGCGCTCTCTTGATAGAAATCGCTGGTTTTATCTTTGTTGGCAAAAAAATTGGAATTTTAGCAACTTTGAGTTTGGTTGTCTTAACAACAATGGCTGGAAGCATTTTATTGCGAATTAAAGGTATTAGCCTTTTTAAAAATATACAGCGTGAATTTATAGAAAGACGTACATTTAAAAATTATATAATCGATGATACTTTCATTATCATTAGCGCAATTTTACTCATTCTTCCTGGGTTTGTAAGCGATACTTTGGGGATACTGCTCCTTATTAAACCGGTTCGCACTATTGTCTGGTATTTATTTTTGTCATTTAACAACAAAACCAATAGCTATAATAAAAATAATGCTAACACAAAAAATGAATCTGAAAAAATAATTGAGCTTCAACCAGAAGATTATCAAATTTATAATAGTAAAGAATCGCCATGGTATAAAAACGATGATAATCATTGAAATGTCCCAAAAATCTGCGAGAGATATAAAAATAATTAAAGAAAAGAAGTGCGTTCCTTGCAACCTTTTACAAGGCATGATAACCAACTTTTTCTTTATATCTGAAACAGAAGTACATACTTATATGAGAGGTTCGTAATATGGCTGAAGGTGAGATTAACAACAACGGTGAAGAGCCAGTTTTTGCTGTATTAACCCAGTATTTGAAAGATTTTTCATTTGAAAACCCAAGTGCTCCTCGTTCATTACATCCACGTGAAAAAGCACCAAAAATTGATATAGACATTAATGTTAACGCTAATCCAATTGGTGATGACAATTATGATGTCGTTTTGTCTCTTTCAGTCAAAGCAAATGATGATACTGAGGTATTATTTCATGTAGAGTTAATTTACGGTGGTGTTTTCCACCTTAAAAATATTCCTCAAGAACATATTATGCCGCTTGTTTTTATTGAATGTCCACGTCTTTTATTCCCATTTGCTCGGCAAATTGTGTCCGATGCCACACAAAATGGTGGTTTCCCACCTTTGTGGATTGATCCGATTGATTTCGCAGCCTTATTTCAAAAGCGTATAGCTGAAGAACAAAAAGACAATCAGACACAACAATCTTAAAAATTTATTTTTTATTATAAAAAGGCTCTGGAGTGTCAGATGCCTTTTTTCGCGTGATAAGCAGCAAGTGTTGCTATATTAACGACATCCGTATCATTTCCACTAAATGGTACAATTTGAACAGATTTTTCTAATCCAATCAAAATAGGACCAATAATTGTTGCTTCACCAAGCTCCTGCAACATTCTAATAGCAATGGAAGATGTATGGTATCCAGGCATTACCAAAATATTAGCAGGTTCTTTTAAGCCCATAAAAGGATACTGTTGCATTAATTTCAAATTTAGTGCCACATCAGCACTCATCTCTCCATCAAATTCAAAATCAACCTTACGCTTATGCAAAATATTAACGGCATCCTGAATATTCTGTGTAACCTGTCCTCTCTTATACCCAAAAGTAGAAAATGCTAAAAATGCTACCCGCGGCTGATACCCCAGCCCACCGACAAAAGAAGCCGTCTGTTCTGCTATATCAGCAAGTTCCTCAGCATTAGGATTCTCATAAACAGCTGTATCTGCAATGAATACAGTTCGTCCACGGCAAATGGCCATTGAAATACCAATTAATCGTTCTTTTGGTTTCTTATCAATGACCCTACAGATATCGATCAATGCTGTTTCATAATTGCGTGTTACCCCTGTCACCATCGCATCAGCATCCCCTAATGCCACCATACAAGCAGCAAAATAGTTGCGATCGTTATTGATACGACGATAACAATCACGCAACAACCAACCTTGGCGTTGCATTTTTTTATAGAGATAATTAGCATAATTGTCAGTACGACAAGAAAGCTTGGCATTCATAATGGAAAGGCCTTCGTGCTTAAGATCAATTCCAGCGCTAGCAGCAGTTTCCTTAATTCTCTCTTCAAAGCCAATTAAAATTGCTCCCCCTAATTTTTGATGAATATAAGAAACAGCTGCACGTATTACCTGCTCTTCTTCTCCTTCTGCAAAAACAATTTGTTTTGGTTCTTGATGAACATGATTATAAACACCGCGCATCATTGAAGAAATGGGATCACGTCTTGCGTTCAAATCACGCTCATAAGCCTCTAAGTCATCAATGCGCTTTCGCGCAACTCCACTTTCCATTGCCGCTTTTGCCACTGCAATTGAGACAACAGTAAACAAACGAGGATCAAAAGGGACAGGAATAATATAATTTGAACCAAATTTTAACCGCTTTCCGTGATAAGCTTCCGCAACGCTGTCTGGTACATCCTCGTGAGCTAAATTTGCAAGAGCTCTTGCTGCAGCAATTTTCATATCTTCATTGATAACCGTCGCCCGCACATCAAGTGCACCACGAAATATATAGGGAAAACAAAGAACATTATTAATTTGATTAGGATAATCAGAACGACCTGTCGCGATGATAGCATCATTCCGCACTTGCATAACCTCTTCTGGCGTAATTTCTGGATCAGGATTGGCCATAGCAAAAATAATTGGATTTGGTGCCATTGATTTTACCATTTCAGGAGTAATTGCGCCTTTAGCAGAAACCCCAAAAAACATATCAGCGCCTTCCATCGCCTCAGCGAGAGTGCGTTTCTCAGTTTGGATAGCATGAGCAGATTTCCACTGATTCATCCCCTCTTTACGACCTTCATAAACAACACCCTTAGTATCGCATAATATAATGTTTTCAGGTCGAAATCCCATTGCCTTAATAAGTTCAATACAAGCAATTCCTGCAGAACCAGCGCCATTACAAACTAACCGTGTATTTTCCATATCGCGCCCAGTTAAATGCAAAGCATTGAGTACACCAGCAGCTACAATGATTGCTGTGCCATGTTGATCATCATGAAAAACAGGAATATTCATTATTTCACGTAAGCGACTTTCAATTATAAAACACTCAGGTGCTTTAATATCTTCAAGATTAATGCCACCAAAAGAAGGTTCTAAATGACGTACCAGATTAATAAAATTTTCCGTATCATTTATATCAATTTCCAAATCAATTGCGTCAATATCCGCAAAGCATTTAAAAAGTACTGCTTTACCTTCCATAACTGGCTTAGATGCAAGTGCACCCAAATTACCTAAACCCAAAATAGCAGTCCCATTTGATATAACAGCTACAAGATTGCTTTTTGCTGTATAGTCATAAGCCAACTCTGAATTTTGAGAAATTGCTTTAACTGGAATAGCAACACCTGGCGAATAAGCAAGAGATAAATCATGCTGTGTTGCCATAGGCTTTGTCGCAACAATTTCAAGCTTTCCAGGCCGACCACGGCTATGAAAATCAAGTGCTTCTTGCTCGCTTGCAGTATAAACCGTTTGACACATTTTTTGATCATTCTCACTATTCTTCATCTCGCTTAACTTCTCCCAAAATAGTGTAAACTTTATTCAATAATGCCTTACCCGATTTTCAATTTGATTCATATGTCATAAATCGTTATGCTTACTTTCCACAGGTCTGATTATGCGTTTCAGTTCAGAGATAATAGAGATAAATATTGCAGTAAATAAAAACAGGTATCAAAACCTTTAGACAATGAAATGACCGCATAAAATGGATGATAAGACTGACCGCAAAGATAGTTTAACCCCACAGGCTGCATCTGGATCTGCTTCTTATAAAGAACGCCCCACACCTATGATGGAGCAATATATAGAAATTAAAGCAGTTAATAGCGATTCCCTTCTCTTTTACCGTATGGGAGATTTCTATGAACTCTTTTTTAATGATGCAATTGAAGCTGCTCAGGCCTTAGGAATCACACTCACGACACGTGGAAAACATCTTGGTGAAGACATTCCCATGTGTGGTGTTCCAGTTCATTCTGCGGATGATTATTTACAAAAATTGATCGCCTGTGGTTATCGCGTTGCAGTTTGTGAGCAAACAGAAGACCCAGCAGAAGCTAAAAAACGTGGATCAAAATCAGTCGTTCGACGCGATGTTGTTCGTCTTGTTACGCCTGGAACCATAACTGAAGAAAAGCTTCTTGACCCAACCCGTGCAAATTATCTGATGACACTTGCCCGCATTAAAACCAATAACGGAGAAGAATTTGCCCTTTCCTGGATTGACATCTCAACAGGTATATTTCGTGTAATAGAAAGCCGCCATGAAAGACTGTTGGCAGACATTATGCGCGTGGATCCACAAGAAATTATTGTAGCTGATTCCTTTTTTCATGATCAGGCTCACAAATCGCTTTTTAATGTCCTCACTAGAATTACTTCACCTCAACCTGCTAGTCTCTTTGATACAATTACTGCTGAACGTGATATTTGTGGTTACTTTAAGCTCTCAACCCTTGAAGGTATTGCAGATTATTCGCGACCAGAGCTCTCTGCAATCGTTGCTGCTATTCGTTATATAGAAAAAACACAAATTTCTCATCGCCCTCCTCTTATGCGTCCTGAACGGCAAAATGAAAGTTCTACCCTTTTTATTGATGCAGCAACTAGATTAAGTCTTGAGCTTGTTAAAACCACATCAGGTCAACGTGATGGAAGCTTGCTAAAAGCAATTGATCGTACTGTAACAGGAGGAGGGTCACGCCTTCTTCTTGATCGTTTAATTTCTCCTTTAACCACGCCTTCGACTATTGATCAGCGCTTAGATTCAATTTCCTTTTTTTTACACAACACATCTCTTGCAGAAGCAATACAGCTCATTCTAAAAGGGGCATCAGATATGCCCCGCGCCGTTTCTCGTTTGGCTCTTGGACGAGGAGGGCCAAGAGATATAGCTGCAATAAAGCGTGGTTTTGAAATTATTCATAAACTTAATCAACTTCTTAATAATGAATTACTCCCTCAAGAAATAAGTGATGTACAACATACTTTTTCACAGTTACCGACTGCTTTACACTTTCGTTTAACACAAGCATTAGCAGATGATCTTCCATTGCTTAAACGTGATGGTGGTTTTATTCGCCCTCATTATAATGAAGAACTAGATGAAATGCGTGCTCTGCGTGATGAATCGCGTCGTGTTATCGCTGAACTTCAAGCGGAATATTCCAAAGAAACAGATATTAAAACACTCAAAATAAAGCATAACAACATCTTAGGTTATTTCATCGAAGTAACCAATTCACAGGCATCTGCTCTCACCAATACTCCGCAAGCAAAAGTGCGTTTTATTCATCGGCAAACAATGGCAAATGCTATGCGCTTCACCACTACAGAACTTGCCGAACTTGAAAGCCGTATCGCACACGCAGCTAACCACGCTATGACTCTTGAACTAGAAATTTTTGACACTCTTGCTAGTGAAATTACCGAACAGGTAGATTTTATTCGCAAAGCTGCTGAAGCACTTGCTATTTTAGATGTCTCTGTTGCTTTAGCTTACTTAGCTGAAGAACAAGGATATTGTCGCCCTACAATCGATCAGTCGCTTACTTTTCATATCACCGCTGGCCGCCATCCTGTCGTAGAACAAGCACTACGAAAGCAAGCAGCTGAACCATTTATTGCCAATAACTGTGATCTCTCTGCAAAAAAAAATCAACAATATGCAGCAATTTGGCTGCTGACAGGTCCTAATATGGGAGGAAAATCAACCTTTTTGCGGCAAAATGCTCTTATTGCTATTATGGCGCAAATGGGTTCTTTTGTTCCAGCTACTTCAGCCCATATAGGTGTTGTTGATCGCTTATTTAGTCGCGTTGGTGCTTCTGATGACCTTGCACGAGGACGCTCAACATTTATGATGGAAATGGTCGAAACAGCAACGATTCTTAATCATGCTAGTAGCCATTCTCTTGTTATTCTTGATGAAATCGGGCGAGGAACATCAACCTTTGATGGACTTTCAATTGCGTGGGCAACAGTTGAATATCTCCATGAAGTTAACCGCTGCCGTGCTATTCTTGCTACGCATTTTCATGAAATGACAGCACTAACAGAAAAACTTGATCGCCTTCATAATGTAACAATGAAAGCTAATAATTGGGATGGTGATATAGTTTTTCTTCATGAAGTCATACCAGGAGCTGCTGACAGATCCTACGGAGTACAAGTTGCAAAGCTTGCTGGACTTCCCGCAGCAGTTATTACACGTGCCACAGATGTTCTCCACCAATTAGAAACAGGAGAAATGGCTGGGAAAAGACATAAATTAATCGATGATTTACCGCTATTTTCCCTCAAAGAAATATCTCCTATAAATAAAAAAACAACCGAGAACTGTGTACTTCATGAGGCTTTACAAAATATTCATCCTGATGAACTCTCTCCTAAAGATGCTTTAGAAGCGCTATATCGGCTCAAACAACTTGAGAAAAATGGCTCCTTATAAAAAACTAAGAAAGAGTTTTATCTTGATTATTTTTAGTTTGCACTGACCATTTTTCGTATTACTATTTCTCTTTGTTATATGTATTTTAAAGCGTAATGTATATGAAGAAACCGCTTATGCAGAGCACGTAGAGTAAGCTTATTATGTAAGATTTTTTATACCAAAAAGGACAAAACGCGTAGCAGCCTTAAAGTCATACAAAAACCGTAGCTCCAAACATTTTCTCTATACCGATAAAACAAACTTATTTAAATATTACCACACGGAACATGTAAAAATATTTGTAAAGAAACGAGCTTATTTTTTATAGATAAATTCTATCTTATAAAACATTACGAACCGCACCCTTTGCAGCAGAAGTCGTCATAGCTGCATACACCTTAAGAGCCTTTGAAATTTTACGCTTACGCTTCTCAACTGGTTGCCAAGCTGTTTTCCCCTTTTTTTCCATTTCAGCTCGACGCCGCATAAGTTCAACATTATCAACTAACATATGAATGGTACGGTTAGGGATATCAATTTCTATTATATCCCCTTCTTCTACCAAAGCGATTTCTCCTCTTTCAGCAGCCTCTGGTGAAACATGTCCAATAGAAAGCCCTGAAGTTCCCCCTGAAAAACGACCATCTGTTACAAATGCACACACCTTTTCTAATCCTTTGGACTTCAAATAACTTGTTGGGTAGAGCATTTCTTGCATTCCAGGACCACCGCGTGGACCTTCATAACGAATTAAAATGATATCACCCGATTTAATTTTATCAGTCAAAATCGCGGAAACAGCTGATTCTTGGCTTTCAAAAATTCTTGTTGGACCTTTAAATGTTAAAATTGACTGATCAACACCTGCTGTTTTTACAATACAGCCATCTTCTGCAAGATTTCCATATAGAACCGCTAATCCTCCATCTTGCGAATAAGCATGTTGAACATCACGAATCACACCTTTTTCGCGATCAAGATCAAGGGTATCATAGCGACGAAATTGGCTAAAAGCAGTCTGTGTCGGAATACCACCTGGTGCTGCACGATAAAATTCATGAATTCTTGGTTCATTAGTGTGTTTTATATCCCAACAGCTAAGAGCTTCTTTCATCGTTTTTGCATGAACCGTATAAGCAGAAGTATCAATAAGTCCAGCCGCATCTAATTCCCCTAAAAGTCCCATAATACCACCAGCGCGGTGAACATCTTCCATGTGCACATTAGCAACAGAAGGCGCAACCTTGCACAAAACAGGAACGCGACGCGAAAGACGATCAATATCATCCATGGTGAAATCTACCTCACCTTCCTGCGCTGCTGCTAAAAGATGCAATACAGTATTGGTTGACCCTCCCATAGAAATATCAACAGTCATTGCATTTTCAAAAGCCTTGCGAGACGCAATAGAACGTGGCAAAATTGTCTCATCACCTTCTTCATAATAACGCTTGGTTAATGCAACGATCCGTCGTCCAGCCTCCACAAAAAGCATCCGACGATCCGCATGTGTTGCCAACATTGATCCGTTTCCTGGAAGAGAAAGCCCTAATGCCTCAGTAAGACAGTTCATAGAATTAGCGGTAAACATTCCTGAACAAGAGCCACATGTAGGGCAAGCAGCATGTTCTATTTCAGCAACCTCTTCTTCTGAATTATGCTCTGAAGCCGCAGCAATCATTGCATCAACTAAATCAACAGTAAGCTCTTGATTTTTCCATTTAACTTTACCTGCTTCCATAGGACCGCCTGAAACAAAAATTGTTGGAATATTCAAGCGTAGAGCAGCCATTAACATTCCAGGCGTAATTTTATCACAATTGGAAATGCACACTAACGCATCAGCACAATGAGCATTGACCATATATTCGACAGAATCAGCAATAACTTCACGCGAAGGTAAAGAATACAACATTCCATCATGCCCCATAGCAATTCCATCATCTACAGCAATTGTATTAAATTCTTTCGCAATACCGCCAGAAACAGCTACCTCTTGAGCAACCAGTTGCCCAAGATCTTTTAAATGAACATGTCCTGGCACAAATTGTGTGAAAGAATTTGCGATTGCAATGATAGGTTTACCAAAGTCAGCGTCTTTCATCCCTGTTGCACGCCAAAGGGCACGAGCTCCTGCCATATTGCGTCCATGAGTTGATAGTCTTGAACGGTAAGAAGACATTATTTTCTCCCCTAAAATAATTCCATGTTTCCTGTTGTACTACAACTCAATCATAAACAATAAGAGCTACACCACGGTATTAGGAATAAAAACACTCAAATCACGATAATCCAATCCCTGTACAAGCCCTCATATAATACCATATCTTAAGGCTCCTAGGAAAAGTCTTGGATGCTTCTTATAATATATGCGATAAGCAACTCACTTTTTCTCTTTTATTACAAACCACAAAGATGCCGCTAATCTTCTTTTCAACTTTTATAAGAATCAAATCCTCGCGAACATCAAAAATCAGCAGAAGATATACCAAATAAACACGCTGTTATGAAATTATTATAATATTATGATACCCTGCTAAAAACATCTGTCCTTGTTGGTGGAGCTAAGCGGGATCGAACCGCTGACCTCTTGCATGCCATGCAAGCGCTCTCCCAGCTGAGCTATAGCCCCACAAAAAACAAACTTTTTCCTTCAAAAAGAAATAACCTAGAAATTTTTCTAAAGTGAGAAAAGCCGAATATCAAGAAGAATTTATTTTAATGAAAAGAACACATTCTCACTTTTCTAATCATCATCGCTAGAAACACCACCTCCGAGAATACCGCTAACGTCATTATCCTCGTCATCTTCATCATGAGATAAAAATGTATCATCGTCATCACCAAGATCCACGTCACTATCTCCTAAATCAGGAAGGTCATCATCTTTAGAATCATCCACATCTTCTTCAAGAAGCATAAAAGCAGACTTTTCAAGTGCTGTATCAAGCTCTTCAGCATCAACTTCTTCGTCGCTGCTTGCCTCAGCTGCTGCAACCTCAAAATAAGAACGAGGATAAGAAATTCCTGTATAAGGCGACACAATGGGGTCGCGGTTAAGATCATAAAACTTCTTTCCTGTTTCTGGATCAACACGTTTAGTTCCAAGTTCTTGTTTTGCCATGAACCGTGCCTCTTTATGTTAACTATAATTCCACTAAAATATGAATTTTATGGTGCTTAATCGAAAGACAATAGCTTTGTCAAAGATAAATACATCATTTCACATGGATTTCCTCATGACGTCTTTCAAAGCATATGCTAAAAGGGACTTACTTCAATAAAATTTTAGATGAAATTAAATAGAATTTCTATGAAAAAAGCAATACCTATAACTGCCTATCAATCCGCCAATCTTTCTGGAAAAATTAAAATACCTGGAGATAAATCCATGTCTCATCGATCTCTGATATTGGGAGGGGTGGCAAATGGTGAAACATATATTCATGGATTACTTGAAAGCGATGACGTTCTAAATACCGCTGCTGCTATGCAAGCTATGGGTGCTTCTATTCATAAAAACAATGATCTCTGGATCATACGTGGAACCGGTAATGGCTGCCTCTTAGAGGCGCAAGAGCCTTTAAATTTTGGTAATGCTGGAACAGGTGCACGACTGGTTATGGGTATGGTTGGCCCTTATCATATGAAAACAACCTTTATTGGTGATTCCTCTCTCTCTAAACGGCCAATGGGGCGTATTCTTGACCCACTGCGTTTAATGGGTGTTGAAATTGATGCCAAACATGGCAACCATCTCCCTTTAACACTTTATGGCCCTAAAATGGCTAACCCTATTTGCTACCGTATTCCAATGGCTTCTGCCCAAGTTAAATCAGCCGTCCTTCTTGCTGGACTCAATATTGCCGGCACCACAACTGTTATTGAACCGATTCTTACTCGAGACCATACGGAAAAAATGCTAAAAACATTTGGTGCTGAACTCGAAATAGAAGTGGATGCAAAAGGTACACGTTTTATTTATCTCAACGGCCAGCCACATCTCACTGGACAAACTATTGATATTCCTGGTGATCCTTCTTCTGCAGCTTTTCCACTTATTGCAGCTCTGCTTGTAGAAGGTTCTGATATAACCATCGAAAATGTACTCATAAACGACTCTCGCATAGGTTTTATAGAAATATTGTGGGAAATGGGAGCTGATATTGAACTTGTGAATCAACGCAAAACAGGTGGAGAAGATGTTGCCGATCTTCGGGTAAAATCATCAGAGTTAAAAGGCGTAACTGTACCCAAAGAACGAGCTCCGTCTATGATTGATGAATATCCCGCTTTAGCCGTAGCAGCAGCCTTTGCTGAGGGTAAGACAGTTATGTTAGGAATCGAAGAGTTGCGTGTTAAAGAATCAGACCGACTCTCTGCTATTGCCCAAGGACTCACAGTTAACCACGTAGATTGTAAAGAAGGTAAAGACTTTCTCATCGTTCATGGGAAAAGCTCTGCTAAAGGATTGGGTGGAGGACATGTCATAACACATCTCGATCATCGCATTGCTATGTGTTTTCTTGTCTTTGGTCTAGCATCAGAAAAACCAGTCACTATTGATGATAAAAGAATGATTGCTACCAGCTTTCCAAAATTTATTCCTTTCATGCAACAGCTCGGGGGAAACATCAATTGAAACCTTTTATTATTGCAATTGACGGACCAGCAGCCTCAGGAAAAGGAACATTAGCGCGTAAAATTGCTGCTCATTATCGTCTTCACTATTTAGATACTGGACTTACTTATCGCGGTGTTGCCTATGCCCTTTTGCAACAAAAATTGGCGCTCGATGATGAAGAAAGTGCTATTCTTTATGCTAAAGAACTTGATTTTAATACTCTAAATCCAGCAATTCTTTCTTCTCATGAGCTTGGTGAAGCAGCTTCACAAATAGCACTTATACCAGCTGCACGTGAAATTCTTGTTGCTAAACAACGTAACTTTGCACAAATTTTACCCGGTAGTGTACTTGATGGTCGAGATATCGGTACTATCGTTTGCCCTGATGCAAACATTAAGCTTTATGTTTTAGCTAATGTTGAAGAACGTGCAAAACGCCGTCATCAGGAAATTTTAAAAAAAGGATTCCAAGCCGACTATAATGAAATTCTTACCGATCTTAAACAACGTGATAACCGCGATATAACCCGCAAACAAAGCCCCCTAAAACCAGCACAAAACGCCCACTTGCTTGATACATCAGAATTGAGTATAGAAGCAACATTCATAGCTGCATGTACTTTTATTGATCCAATTATAAAAGCCCATGGAGTTAGGTAGAGTCATAAAGTAATTTCTAGCCTAGCGCTAATTTTTCTTCCTGGATTAAGAAATAAGGCAGTAAATTACTTAGTATTAACACTAACCTAGCGCTTATACCTTTTGCAATAAAGGTAGTGTATCAGGAGTTCTTATGTCACAATATAATCCCACAACAGCGGAATTTGAAACCCTTTTAATGGAATCTTTCCAAACCAATGATCTCAATGAAGGATCCGTTGTTAAAGGTCGTGTCATTGCGATCGAAAAAGACATGGCTATTATTGATGCTGGTCTTAAAGTCGAAGGGCGTATCCCACTCAAGGAGTTTAGCACTAAAGGAAAAGATGGTTCCTTGCAAGTTGGTGATGAAGTTGAAGTTTACATTGAACGCATTGAAAATGCGATGGGTGAGGCTGTTTTATCCCGTGAAAAAGCACGAAGAGAAGAAAGCTGGATTCGTTTGGAAGAAAAATTCAATGCTGGTGCGCGCGTCGATGGGATAATCTTTAGCCAAGTAAAAGGAGGGTTTACAGTCGACCTCGATGGTGCTGTTGCCTTTTTACCTCGTAGCCAAGTTGATATTCGTCCCATTCGCGATGTTTCACCATTAATGCACAATTCTCAATCCTTTGAAATTTTGAAAATGGATCGTCGTCGTGGAAATATTGTTGTATCACGTCGTAGTGTCTTAGAAGAAAGCCGTGCTGAACAGCGTTCAGAAATCGTTCAAAATCTCGAAGAAAGCCAAATCGTTGAAGGTGTAGTTAAAAATATCACTGATTATGGTGCCTTTGTTGATCTTGGTGGAATTGATGGTCTCTTACACGTCACAGATATGGCGTGGCGGCGCGTGAATCACCCATCTGAAATCTTGACAATTGGTCAAACTATTAAAGTTCAAATTATTCGTATCAATCAAGATACGCACCGCATCTCTCTTGGGATGAAACAGCTTGAAAGTGACCCTTGGGAAAGCATCAGCGCTAGATATCCTATTGGTAAAAAAATTACTGGTGCTGTTACCAATATTACTGATTACGGTGGTTTTGTTGAAATCGAACCAGGAATTGAAGGATTGATCCACGTTTCAGAAATGAGTTGGACAAAGAAAAATATCCACCCTGGAAAACTTCTATCTACATCACAAGAAGTAGAAGTAGTTGTTCTGGAAATTGATCCTTCTAAACGCCGTATTTCTCTTAGTTTAAAGCAAACATTTGAAAACCCATGGGTGGCTTTTGCCAATAAGTTCCCTGTAAACTCACAAATTGAAGGAGAAGTCAAAAACAAAACAGAGTTTGGCCTCTTCATTGGGTTAGAAGGTGATGTTGATGGTATGGTTCATCTTTCTGATCTTGACTGGAACCGTCCTGGTGAACAAGTCATTGATACTTATACTAAAGGTGATGTCGTTAAAGCTGTGGTTCTTGATGTTGACATTGAAAAAGAGCGTATTTCTCTTGGAATCAAGCAATTGTCTAATGATAAAGTTGGGGAAGCTGCTGCTGCTGGCGAACTCCGAAAAGGCGCTGTCGTAACATGTGAAGTTACTGGAATCAATGACAATGACATTAATGTAAAATTGATTGACCACAATCTTGAAACAGTGATTCGCCGCACTGACTTAGCGCGTGACCGTGATGAGCAACGTCCTGAACGTTTCTCTATTGGCCAAAAAGTTGATGCTCGCATTACTGCATTCGATAAAAAGACACGTAAACTTTCAGTGTCCATCAAAGCTTTAGAAATTGCAGAAGAAAAAGAAGCTGTTGCCCAATATGGTTCTACAGATTCAGGCGCTTCTCTTGGCGATATTCTTGGGGCAGCATTGAAGAAACAAGAACAAGATTAATAATGAAACAGATTAAACTTAGGTCACTAATTCACTTAGTGGCCTTTTTTATTGTTTAATGAAACTACATTCTTAATTTTTCAATCGTTTTGTTAAAAAACCATAAATACCTTAAAATACAAACCCTATTACAAGGTAGAAATGCCAACAGACTATTAAGTAAAAAGTCATTGTAATTGAATGATAATAAAACATTATGGCGCCTAAAGTATTTTTCATGAAGTGTTTTTTTTCTAAACCCCAAAGAATCCATTGTCTTACTGAAACTAACCTTCCTATTCGCTCACCTTATAAATCACAGGATGATCTCTATAAATTAGGTCGCGCTATAGCCTCTGGTGAGGAAATTTTACTTCCTGAATATAAAAGAGTACAAAATTTCCACAAGCGATTGAGCGAAAATGCCAAACTTATTCTTCATACCTTTCACACTAGCGATATTTCTGCACGGAACAATGAAACCATTGCGCCATCTGCTCAATGGCTCATTGATAACCATTATACTCTTGACAAAACTATCCAACAACTACGCCGCAGCTTATCCAAATCTTTCATTAAACAGCTTCCTCTATATAAACAAAAAAAAGAAATACCACGCATCTTTGCTTTAGCTTGGCTTTACATTGCTCATACGGATAGCGGATTTTCACAAGAAACACTCACAGCTATGATCCGTGGATTTCAAGATGTGTGTGCCCTCACTATTGGTGAATTATGGGCATTACCTTCTATTATACAAATGTTACTAATTGAAAATGCACGTCGCCTTTCATTATGTATTGAAAAAGAACGGTATATGCGCCATCTTGCTTACCAAGTAGCTGATCAAATTTCTCTTGAAAAAAATAAAATAAAACTACAAACTCTTCTTTCTTTGCATGACACATGGGTTTCTGACTCAACTTTTTCAGCTCATTTGTTTTATTGCCTGCGGAGTACACCTTTTAATTCAACAACAGCATTAACTTGGCTTGAAGAGCAATTGCATAGCCAAAACACCAACCTAGAAATTGTAACAGCCGATGAGCATAGTCGACAAGCTGCGGACGGTGTAACCATGAGCAATATTGTTCGTGCTCTTAAAGCTATTGATGACGTTGACTGGACAATATGGTTTGAAACAGTTAGCGTTGTAGATTCTATTTTGCGTGAAAATAGTGATTTTTCCGAAATTGATTCTCACTCACGTAATATCTATCGACAAGCGGTAGAAAAAATTGCACGCATTTCGCCTCTTAGTGAGCTGGAAGTTGCACGCAAAGTTATAGATATGACACATTCTTCCCCCGAAATTACTTCTCACCATAACAGTTTTTCTATTGGGTGGTATCTCGTCGATGATGGGCGTTGTGTGTTTGAAAAAGCTTGTGGATGCAATCAATTTTCTCTCGTGAAATGGATACAAGCTTACTGTTATTCAAAGATCAGGACATTTGTAATTCCTGTCTCTTTTTTAACATTCGTTCTTTTACTTTCAGTATACATTCTATTACGAACATCTGAAATCACACCATGGATGCTCCTCCTTTTCACCGCGTTAGCACTTTTTCCTGCTATGGATGCTGCTTTTGCCTTCTTTAATACCATTATTTCATGGGTTATCCCACCGAGAGAACTTATTGGTTATGAATATAAAGACGGTATCCCTCAACATGCACGCACAATGGTTGCAGTACCTACTTTAATCACATCACGCGATTATATTGATGAACAAGTGCGCAATCTTGAAGTACACTATCTTTCCAACTCCAAAGGCGCCATTCATTTCGCACTTATCACAGACTGGATAGACGCTTCATTAGAAGAAACGCAAGAAGATCTTGATCTTTTGCACTATGCGCAAAAAAGTATAGATAAACTTAATAACCGTTATTATCGTGATGATATTCCTCTATTTTTTCTTTTACATCGTCGACGCCTTTATAATACTAGCGAAAACTGCTGGATGGGATGGGAACGCAAACGGGGCAAGCTCCATGAGCTTAATCTGTTATTAAGAGGCAATAAAAACACAAGCTTTTATTCCCCAAGTCCGCATCTCCCCATGGATTGCCGATTTGTGATGACGTTAGATTCAGATACCCGTCTAACCCCCGAAAGCATCAAAAAACTTGTTGGAAAACTCAATCATCCACTCAATCACCCTGTTTTTGACCCACAAAGTGGAAATATTATAAAAGGCTACAGTATCTTACAACCTCGTATTACACCTTCTCTTACGACAGGAAAAGAAACATCAATTTTACAACGTGTTTTCTCCACTAACCGTGGTATTGATCCTTATGTTTTTTCTGTTTCTGATACTTATCAAGACCTTTTAGGAGAAGGAACATTTATTGGCAAAGGTCTTTACAACATTGATACGTTTGAAAAAGCACTTGATGGAAAAATTAAAGAAAATACAGTTCTTAGTCATGATCTTTTGGAAGGAGGTTATGCACATACTGCATTTGTTAGTAATGTAGAAATAATCGAGGACTATCCAACAGCCTATAATATTGATGTTATCCGTTATCACCGCTGGATTCGTGGTGATTGGCAGCTATTACCTTACCTCTTTTCTCGCCGTAAAATCAGTTCTATTACACGTTGGAAAATGCAGGATAACCTGCGCCGTTCTCTTACACCTCTCATGTGGTTAATAGCAGCAACCGCAGGGTGGTCTTTTTTACCATTAAAGATAGCAATTATCTGGCAAATATTCTTGCTGTTTAGTCTCTTTATTTCACCAATTTTAGGTGTATTACAGACTCTTATTCCATCCAATGTTGATCAATCTTGTTTCTGCCAACTCCAGTCAATTTTAAATAAAGCTACCCTTACATTAGCAGACATATTTCTTAAAGTTACATTTCTTGCTCATTCAGCTTATTTTATGACTGATGCGATTATCCGAACACTTTATCGCATGAACATTTCAAAAAAACATCTCCTTGAATGGAAATCTTCAGCTACAACAAAATCGCTTCCTAACAGTTTGCGATTCTATGTCCTGATGATGTGGCCGGCATCACTTATTGGTGTTATCACCGTATCTCCACCCATATTTTCTCACACTCTCACAAGCTTCATCGCTTTACCTTTCGGGCTATTGTGGTTTTTTTCACCTTTGATTGCATGGATTGTCAGCCAACCCTCAACGTTTCAAGATACCCTTAAGCTATCCCCAGAGGATAGAAAAACATTACGATGTATTGCCCGACGAACGTGGCTTTATTATACAACCTTTGTCAATGCACAAAATAATCACTTACCACCTGATAATTTCCAAGAAGATCCTGAAGCTCTTGTTGCTCAGCGTACATCCCCTACTAATATTGGGGTTTATCTTCTTTCCATTATTGCTGCTCGTGATTTTGGCTGGATTAGTTTGGAAGAAACTATTAAGCGTGTTGAATCCACATTAAACTCTCTTGAAAAAATGGAAAAGTTTCGTGGCCATCTCTATAATTGGTATGCAACGGACACACTTAAACCTCTCTTACCAACTTATGTATCAACTGTTGATTCAGGAAACCTTGCTGGCCATTTAGTAACACTCTCTTCAGGCTTACATAAATGGTCTGAAACACCTTATATTTTTTTGCAAAGTGATCAGGAAGGCTTATGCGATGTAAATACTATTCTTGAGGAAACTGTCAAAGAAATTCCAGATAATCAATATATTCCGCGTTCCTTACGCCAACAAATAGAAGAGCAAATTGCTTATTTTCATTGTACTGCCAATGTTCTTCTTACAAAAAAGTCAGATTCTATCGCTGCCTGCATTCTTAACCTTTCTCATATTGCCAATAATGTCCTACATTTAATAGGTGAACTTGATCAAAAAATCCAAACGGTAGAATCTGCTCGTGCACTATCCTGGGCAAAATGCCTTGTAGAAACCTGTGAAGCTCATCACCATGATATCATCAATAACTACAATACCAAAAAACTAAGCAAAAAATTGAACAATTTAGCTGTAAAGGCACGGCAGATAGCATTTGATATGGAATTTGACTTTTTAAAGCAGCCTAAACGGCATCTTTTGTCCATTGGCTATCGTGTTCAAGAAAATAAGCTCGATGATAGTTGTTATGATCTTCTAGCTTCAGAAGCACGTCTTTCAAGCCTTTTCGCAATCGCAAAAGGAGATCTAAAACTTAAACATTGGTTTCATCTTGGACGATTACTCATCCCAATCGGTTGGAAAGGCGCTCTTTTATCATGGTCTGGATCCATGTTCGAATATCTAATGCCGTCTCTCATTACACATGAACCTTTAGGATCTATATTAGATCAGACCAATCGATTGATTATTCGTCATCAAATACAATATGCTCATAAGCGAGGGTTACCATGGGGTATTTCAGAAGCTGCATTTAATGCGCGCGACCATTTAATGAATTATCAATACGCTAATTTTGGTGACCCAAACCTCGGACTCCAACGTGGTCTCTCACGCAATGCTGTTATTGCGCCCTATGCTAGTCTTTTAGCTGCACAATACATGCCTGCTCATGCTGTAACAAATTTAAAGCGACTTCGTAACCTTGGAGCCTTAGGAGTATATGGTTATTACGATTCCGTTGATTTCACCCCTTCACGTGTACAAACAGGCAAAAAATACGCTATTGTACGTAATTATTATGCACACCATCATGGCATGTCCATTCTTGCTGTTAATAATGTCATTTTTCAAGGACGTATGCGTGATCGGTTTCACTGTGATCCTGTCATTGAAGCTGTACAATTTTTATTACAAGAAAGAGCTCCGCATCACATTCCTATCATTCAGACCAAAACTGTTAATAATATGCGCAAAAATGCTCAAGAACTTGACGAAGCTCCTTTGCGTATTATTACGAACCCATTGCTTAAACCACGCTCAACTTTGCTCTTATCCAATGGTTTTTACTCTATTATGTTAACGGCTAATGGTTCTGGTTACAGTCGTTGGCACGATTATACGATTACACGCTTTATTCCTGATATGACAGAAGACCAACAAGGTACTTTATTCTTTCTACGTGATACGCATAGTGGGCATTGGTGGTCTGTTACCAGTGAACCAACACGTATTGTTGAAGAAGAAGGGATCAGCATTTTTACAGATGAAAAAGCTGAATATACAAAAATAGTTAATGGCATAAAATCAACACTTGAATGTCTTGTTACTTCTGAAGGCAATGGCGAAGGCAGACGTATCCAACTTATGAATACAACAAACAAAGATCGCTTTATTGAAGTTACATCTTACGGTGAACTAGCACTAGCAACAATGGATACGGATTGCGCTCATCCTATTTTTTCGCGCATGTTTATAGAAACAGAAATTGCTGAAGAAGGAAGAACAATTTTTGCCAAAAGACGTAAACGCTCACCCCATGATCCTGAGATCTATATTGCTCATTTTGTCACCTGTACAACTGATATTATCCAAGAAACAGAAGCTGAGACTGATCGTGCGCTGTTTATTGGCCGAGGTCGATCCCTTCATAGACCCGCAGCATTCGATCAAAATGCACGATTCAGCAACAGTCAAGGTTGTGTTCTTGATCCGATCGTCTCTATTCGATGCTATATAAAAATTCCAGCATATGAAAAAGCAGAACTTATTTTTTGGACTTTTGCAGCCAATAAAAAAGAAACATTGCTCAATCATATCAGACACTATCGACAACCCGACATATTCCCGCAAGAACTTTCAATGGCTTGGACACGCTCACAAGTATCATTATACCAAAAAGGCATCCACCTTAAAGATGCTATTACTTACCAAAAATATGCAACACCACTTATTTACCCCAACCGAACATGGCGTCTTCCTTCTGCAATATTAGCAAAGACTCTTGGAAAAAAGTCTGATCTTTGGCCAATGTCCATTTCAGGCGATTATCCTATCTGTCTTCTCAGATTAAATAATGAAGGAGACATAACTGTATTACGTGAGCTACTTAAAGCACATGAATATTGGCGTACGCGCAAACTAACTGTTGATCTTGTCATCCTAAACGAACAAGCATTTTCTTATACACAAAATACGCAATGCGCTATTGAATGGATATGTGAACCTTACCGTCAACATATTAACAAAATTGATGAACACCAACATATTTTTACACTTCGACGCGATCAGTTGAGCGAGCAAAGCTTTCAGACACTCCTTGCATCGGCTCGCATTATCCTTCAGGCTAAAAATGGATCTTTGTCTGAACAGCTTAAACATCATATTGATGATAGTAATTTTGATCTGGCAACCCATAATAGTCAAGAATTGCATTATGAATTACACTACAAAAAATGTAACAAAAGAAAACAGATAATAGCACAAACAGAGCAAAGCTCTTTTGCTTCCATTGGTCTTATCAGTGAACAAAAATCACCCTTTTCTCCTGCTTATGGAGAAGATCTAAAATATTGGAATGGTTATGGTGGTTTTAATGAGCATAATTATTATATAACACGTCTTAACGGATCCAATACCACACCACACCCGTGGATTAACATCATTGCTAACCACAATTTTGGCTTTCACGTGTCTGCTGAAGGCGCACTTTTTACTTGGGCTCAAAATAGTCGTGATTATCAATTAACCCCTTGGGCTAATGATCCCATTTCTAACCGCCCAGGAGAAGCTCTTTATATTGTAGATCGTTCTTCTTTAACCCGTTTTTCTCCTGTTTCTGCTGTAGAATGTAATGAAAATGTTGAATATGAAGCGTGTCACGGTTTTGGATTCTCAACTTTTAAATCCACACATTCAGAGATCGCATTAGAACTCACTCATACTCTCAATCAAGAAAAACCTGTTCGCCTTTCTCGTCTTATACTCAAAAATGAAGGAACAAAACCACGTAGCTTACGTCTTTATAATTATGTTGAATGGGTTTTGGGAAATGTCCGCACAAAATATGCCCCCTTTATTATTCCTTCTTATGATTCCAAATGCGGTACACATTTCATTCAAAATCCCTATCATATCGAAAAGTCACAACGAGTGGCATTTTTATCAGCATCCGAAATGCCAACCAGCACCACCACTAATCGCACTGAATTTATTGGCTCAACAGGAACAGTTACACATCCGCATGCTATCCGCAAAGCTGGTGCTCTATCAAATACGATTGAAGCAGGATGTGATCCTTGTTCGGCATTCACCTATGATATTGACCTGTTACCAGGACAAAAAAAAGAGATAATATTCTATCTTGGCAGTACTGAAAATATGCAAGAAGCTGAAAAATTGCTAGATCAAGTGCGCACAAGTGATTTTGAAATTTTATTAGAGAAACAAAAGCAACAATGGAGTAATTTCGTTTCTCCTCTCCAAGTAAAAACACCAGATCCCTCTTTTGATATTATGGTCAATAATTGGCTTCCTTATCAAATCCGCTCATGCCGTATGATGGCACGTGCAGCTTTTTATCAAGCCAGTGGTGCATTTGGCTTCCGAGATCAGTTGCAAGATAGCTTGTCTTTATTATTGCTGGAGCCACAAATCGCACGAGAACAATTGTTACATGCTGCAGCGCACCAATTTCCAGAAGGTGATGTTCAGCATTGGTGGCTTCCTGATACTAACTCTGGCGTCCGCACACTGATTTCTGATGATATCGTTTGGCTCGTATATGGAACAGCGCTTTATGTCAACACCACTGGTGACTATGCATTTCTTGATACCCAAATTGCTTTCATTGAAGGAAACCCTCTCAGTACAGGTCAGCATGATGCTTATTTTCAACCCACACAATCTCCAAAAACTGCAACACTTTATGAACACTGTGTTTTAGCTTTAAATCTTGCGATCAAACGCTGTGGGCCACATGGACTTCCACTTATTTTAGGCGGTGATTGGAATGATGGCATGAATTTAGTAGGCATTGAAGGAAGAGGAGAAAGCATTTGGTTAGGATGGTTTCTGGGCATCACATTAAAAATATTCATTGATCTAGCCAAAACACGTGGTGATAAGGCTCATGTAAAAGTATGGAGTACATATCTTAAACGTTTAACAAAAGCTCTAGAAAAAAACGGTTGGGATGGAGCTTGGTATAAACGTGGTTATTTTGATGATGGAACTCCCCTTGGCTCTAAAATCAATGATGAATGCCAGATTGATACAATTGCTCAATCTTGGGCTGTCATTTCTCAAATGGCCTCGCCTGAACGCCAAAAACGAGCTATGGACTCAATGCTTAAGCGGCTTTACGATGAAAAAGGCAAACTTATACGTCTTTTTTGGCCGCCTTTTGATAAAAGCACCCTCGAACCTGGCTATATAAAAGGTTATCCGCCAGGAGTTAGAGAAAATGGTGGTCAATATACTCATGGCGCTATTTGGAGTATTTTAGCACTTGCTGAAATGGGTGAAAAAGACAAAGCTTATGCTTTGTTTTCGATGATCAACCCAATTACCCATGGGAACAATCCAGATATTTATCGTGTTGAACCCTACGTAATAGCTGCAGACATCTACGCAACTGAACCACGCCGTGGGCAAGGTGGTTGGACATGGTATACAGGTTCAGCCGGTTGGTTTTATCACGCTGCAATACAAGCTATTCTTGGAATTCACCGTCAAGATAATCTGTTATTTTTACACCCTAATTTGCCTTCTTCCTGGCCAGAATATGAAGCAAAAATGCAATTTGATAGCGCTGTTTATAAAATTAAAGTCAAATGGGGAAACCAAAATACACTCAGTGTTAATGGTCAAAAACATGCCGAAGTTTGTGGAGGGATAAAATTAGAAAAAACCGGCAGACATAAAATTATACGTACTCTTAAAGCTCAACAACCGAAAAAATAACAAGCTTTTTCTCCCTTGCCCAAAACCACAAAGCTGCTATAATTATTTACACTTTCCTATGATGATTACATTTGTGCATCATAATCTTCAATGTTCCCAGCTTAAAGAAAAAAGGTCATGGATAATACGGATATTGCGAGACGTGTTTACAATCATACTTGGAAACTGGATCCAATTATTCGTTCACTTCTTGATACAGATTTTTATAAGCTTCTTATGGTACAGATGATCTGGGGACTTTATCCAAATGTAAATGTTACTTTCTCCCTTATAAATCGTAGCAAAAAGATACGTCTTGCCGATGATATCGATGAAGGTGAATTGCGTGCTCAACTTGATCACGCTCTTAGTTTACGCTTTACTAAAAAGGAAATGATTTGGCTCGCTGGCAACACATTTTACGGACATAAACGAATTTTTGAACCAGATTTTCTTCACTGGCTCGAAGATTTTCAATTGCCAGAATATGAACTCACCCGCAAAGATGGCCAGTATATTCTGCATTTTTATGGTTCGTGGGCTCATAGTTCCATGTGGGAAATTCCTGCTCTTGCCATTATCAGTGAATTACGGTCACGTTCTGCTATGAAAAATTTGGGTCGTTTTGCACTCGATGTACTTTATGCGCGTGCTAAAGCAAAAGTATGGAGTAAAGTTGAACATCTGAAAAAATTGCCTGATATTAAAATATCTGACTTTGGCACAAGACGTCGTCATTCTTTTTTATGGCAACGCTGGTGTGTCGAAGCATTAAAAGAAGGGATTGGAGATTCTTTTATGGGAACTTCTAATATCCTTCTCGCCATGGATACAGATTTAGAAGCTCTTGGTACAAACGCGCATGAACTGCCCATGGTCATCGCTGCTCTTACAAATAATGATAAAGAATTAAGCAAAAGCCCTTATCAAGTCTTGCAAAGTTGGAACCGTTATTATGGGGGCAATCTTTTAATTGTTCTGCCTGATACATTTGGTACAGAAGCATTTTTACGCAATGCACCAGATTGGGTAGCGGATTGGACAGGTTTCCGACCTGATAGTGCCCCCCCCATTGAGGGAGGAGAACGCATTATTCAATGGTGGAAAGAAAAAGGAAAAGATCCACGCGAAAAATTATTAATCTTTTCTGATGCACTTGATATCAATACCATTGAAAAAACTTATCATCATTTCCATGGTAGAGTGCGTATAAGTTTTGGATGGGGAACAGATCTTACTAATGACTTTGCAGGCTGCGCTCCCCAAGAGATTACAGCCTTTGATGCTCTTTCTCTTGTGTGTAAAGCCACCCATGCCAATGGTCGGCCAACTGTAAAACTTTCAGACAATCCTGAAAAAGCTATTGGTGACCCACAAGAAATACAACGTTATCTCAATTTTTTTGGTAATGAAAAACGTATTGCTAGACCTATAAAGGCTTAATCACTACAACTAATTTGTATAAAAAACAGTCCTGAATCAGTAATTTATCAATACCAATTGATAATATTTCTTTGTTTGCTATTAATTTTCACAAAAGCAATATTTTTACGTCAATGTGATCTATTATTTTGTTAGTCAAAAAAATATTTTTTAGATATTTGGTTAAGGTATTTGCGCATAATACCTTCCGCTTATTAATAAATACTCTATCAGAATATCATCGTAACCAAGTGCATATGTGCCTTAATTTAAAAATAGTAATGTAAGAAACAGAATAGAAGAACTAAAAAGTAGAGATATACCATCACAAAAAATGATAGCAGCTACCAACACACTGAATACTAAAAAACTTAAAAATATTGAGATAAACTCTTTCTATTCCTACCGCTTAATAAATAAACTGAAAATACGATGATTATCCAGCTAATAATAAAAATGTTAATGATGAACGAAAAAGTACTATGAAAAAACTGATAAAATACCTCGGCAATAATACGTGTTACAACGTATTCCATCATAACTACCGCTTCGTGATATTAGAATAGAAAATACGTAAAAATCAGGTGTCTTAAAATTTTTTTGTTCTCTAGCATTACTTCCATCTTCTATGAAAGATAATTATAATCTCTCCCTGTTTTCTAAGCTTTGGCAGCATCTCTATGTCCAATAACGTTTTTACTAATTGATATAGCCTCTTAAAAAAATATAGAGCTTTGTACTTTGAGAATTATTTCTAATTTTTAAACAGCCAAAATAAATTTTCAGAAAAAAACAAAAAGGCTGCAGAATAAATCAATGCAGCCTCTTAATCAGGAATGCAGTGCTAAGGGGGGGAGAAAATAACTGCATCCATATGGCTAGACATTAGGAGGAAAAAATCTAGCACTTCCTTTGTCTAGTTAAAAGAAATATCATAGACAATGCATAAAAATGCATAACTGATATGCATTATAATATTTAAATTTCATGCACCGTACTTCGACGAAAAAAAATCGATATAAAAATAACGATAAAGATTAGTGTTAAAATTAACACAATTGTAGAAGCAGAATCAGAACCAATAAATAAGCTTAGATAAATTCCTAAAAAACCAGAAAAAGCTGCAACAAGCACAGCAATCATCAACATAAAAGAAAACTTCTTAGTGACAAGATAAGCAATCGCTCCTGGTGCTATTAACAAAGAAATAACCAAAACAATACCAACAGCTTTTAAAGCTGCAACAATAGTAAGAGAAATCATCATTAAAAGAGTATAGTGGAGCAAAGATATTCGTAACCCCACTGCACGACCTTGAACTGAATCAAAAACATACAGCATAAAATCACGCCATTTTGCTCCTAAAATAAAAACAACAACAGCCGCAATTATTGCAGTTTGCATAATATCCAGCCAATTAACACCCAAAAGATTACCAAATAAAATATGATTTAAATCTAAGCTACTATAAATAGCTGTTGCCAAAACAAGCCCTAAACCAAACATAGATGAAAAAACAACACCCATCACTGTATCCTGTTTGAGGCGGCTATTACTTCCTAAAAAACCTGTTGTGATAGAACAAATCATACCCGCAATAAAAGCGCCACAAGCGATCAAAGTCATGGTAACATTCGCTGGACGCATATGTTGAAACCAAGCAAATGGTAAAGAGGTCAAAAACGCTATTGCCCATGGTGTTGCCATATAACCAACAACGACCCCAGGAAAAACCGCATGGGAAATTGCATCGCCTAAAAGTGCCCATCCTTTCAAAATAAGAAAACACGAAAGCATCGCCATTGGAACAGAAAGGATAACAACAATAACCATACCTTTAAGCATAAAAGAAAACTGAAAAGGTAATAATAGATAATCTATCATGATATTCACATACTTTTTGCTGCTTTTATACGTAAGCGTGCAGCAATAAAACCGTGTTTAGGCGCAAATACAAAGGCCAGAATAAACAGAAATGCTTGAAAGAGAACAACAACACCACCTGTCTGTGCATTCAAAAAATAACTCACGTAAACACCTAATACGCTTGTAAAAGTTCCAATCACAACAGCAATAATCAAAATATTCGCAAAACGATCACTTAAAAGATAAGCTGTTGCCCCTGGCGTTACGACAAGACAAATAACCAAAAAAGCTCCCACTGTCTGCATAGCAGCAACAGTACAAGCAGCAAGAAGTGCAAAGAAAAGCATTTTTAGGAATATTACATTTAATCCAATAGCACGTGCATGCGTCTCATCAAATAAAGAAACGAGTAAATCTTTCCATTTCAAAAGCAATATAAGCAAAGAAAAAAAGCTAATAAAAGCCAACTGTAAAATATCTGATGAACTAACTGCCAAAATATTTCCCAAAACAATTACATCAATATTAACGGCCATCGGTTTTAATGATTTTAGAAATAACCCAAAAGCAAAAAAGGAAGAAAAAATCAAACCAATGATAGTATCTTCCTTCAGTTTTGTTCGATTATTAAAAAAGAGCATCGCTGCCGCAGCAAGTCCACCAGAAAAGAAAGCTCCAAGCGAAAAAGGCAATCCTAAAAGATATGCTCCTGCTACTCCAGGTACAATTGAATGGGATAGCGCATCGCCAATCAATGACCAACCTTTCAACATCAAAAAAGCAGAAAGAAAAGCGCAAACACACCCAACTAACCCTGAAACCCACATTGCATTAACCATATATTGATAGCTCAGCGGTTCAAGTAACCAAGACATCATGCAACGTGCTCCATTCTTTGAATATGCTCAAGAACTAAAGGCTGTTCATCTCTCATGAAAACATCATTTTTTTTTATGCCTTGAAAATCAAAAATATTGGAATGCAAAGCACCGCCAAAAGTTTTTTCAAGATTTTTCTCTGTAAAGACTTTTTCTGTTAACCCAGAAGCTAAAACTGTTCCTTTTATTAAAACCGTGTGATCACAAAATTCACGAACAGAGCCCAAATTGTGAGTAGATACCAATATCACTGCGCCTTCTTTACGCATATCTTGCAACAAAGAAATAATTTTATCTTCTGTTGTAACATCAACCCCTGTAAATGGCTCATCTAATAAAATGGCTTTTGCTTTCTGTGCAAGAGCACGCGCTAAAAAAACACGCTTTTTCTGCCCACCAGAAAGTTCACCAATTTGACGCTTAGCAAATGCCAACATATCAACGCGTTCTAATGCAACCCGAACAGCTTCATAATCCTGTTTTCGTGCATAGCGAAAAAAATTCATGTGACCATATCGTCCCATTAAAACAACATCTTCAACGAGAACAGGAAAATTCCAATCAACATCCTCACTTTGAGGAACATAAGCAATAAGGTTTTTTTTCAAAGCCACTTCAATAGGCAAATCCAAAATACAAATTTTTCCCTTTGAAGGTTGTACAAACCCCATAATAGATTTAAATAACGTTGATTTTCCCGATCCATTGACACCAATCAATGCTGTAATAGAACCTCTTGGGCTTTCAAAACTTACTTCGCGCAAAGCTGTGTATCCATTACGATAAGTAACTGTTACGCCCTGAGCCAATATTCCAGTTTCAGTCATTTTCCCTTTACCCCATCCAATAAAACATTGACAATTCGTGTGCTCGTAACACGTAACAAATCAATATAAGTTGGCACTTCACCATCTTTCTCACTTAGTGAATCGACATAAAGAACACCACCGTATTTAGCACCTGTTTCTCTTGCAACTTGCTTAGCAGGTGCTGGAGAGATGGTACTCTCGGAAAAAACTGCATGGATATTGTATTTCCGAACCATGTCAATAACATACTTAACTTGCTGTGGTGTTCCCTGCTGATCAGCATTAATTGGCCATAGATAAAGCTCTTTCAAATCAAAATCACGAGCCAGATAACTAAACGCGCCTTCACTGGTTACAAGCCAACGTTTATCTTTTGGCAATAACCCTAATTCAGCTTTAATGGGATCAATCATTGCACGAATCTTCTGCTTATAAATTTCAGCATTTTCCTTATAGATGGAAGCATTATCAGGATCGTACTTTATAAAAGCATCACGGATATTATTAACATAAATCAAAGCTGAGTCCGGTGACATCCACGCATGAGGATTTGGCTTCCCACTGAAAGGCCCTTCACCAATTTTAATCGGTACAATACCTTTTGACACGACAACACTTGGAACATCTTTGATGTTTTGAAAAAATTTTTCAAACCAAAGCTCTAACTCTAACCCATTCCACAATATAAGATTTGCTCCTTGTGCCCGCATAAGATCGCGAGGTGTAGGTTGGTATTCGTGAATTTCAGCACCTGGTTTAGTAATTGACTCAACATCAGCTGCATCACCCGCCACATTCCTCGCCATATCAGCAATTATAGTGAAAGTCGTAACAGCTTTAAATTTGTTAGCACACAATGCAAAATTGGGTGCAAAAAAAATAACACTCCCCACAATTATGAAAAAAAATGTTCTTACGTTCATTGATTCTCTCTTTATTGCTAATGATTTGCATTAGTATTTAGCATTAGCAGTTATTCTCTATATTGGCAATGAAGGATTTTTATATAAAGAGTGGTTTTAAAAATATTCTTTCTTACCGCAAAAAAAACAGATATTTACTTTAAAGAGAGTGCGGTTAGTATGACAAGACTTACTTCATAAAGCTCATAAGTCTTAATTTTTTTAAAAAATAAGGATGCACTTAAACGTGCTTCCACTTCATAAAAATAATCTGAAAAAAGAGGATAAGACTCAACAGCGTAAATATGCACCTGTCTTCTTGGTAACATTTTCCACCACCTTCAAAGAAAGTTCTTCTAGATCTTTATCAGTCAAGGTTCGTTCAGTAGGTTGGATAGAAATTTCAATCGCAATCGATTTTTTATCTTCACCAAGCACTGAATCTTCAAAAATATCAAAAATTTGCACTGAATGAATAAGCTTTTTATCCACTTCACTCGCAGCACGAACAATGAGAGAAGAAGCTATAGTTTTATCAACTACAAATGAAAAATCACGCCGAACTATTTGAAAAGGTAATAGTTTTAAAGAAGAACGACGTTTTGTTACCTTTCTTCTTGGCTTTGGAATCTCATCAAGAAAAACTTCAAAACCACATAAAGAGCCACTGACATCTACTTTCTCCAATGTAGCAGGGTGCAAAACACCAAAAAAACCAAGAACCACTTTTGATCCAAGCTTTATTATTCCTGAACGACCAGGATGATACCAATCAGGGGCTCCAGCTTCAATTTGAGTCTTACCAATATCTATACCGCATGCTTCTAAAACAGCCAATGCGTCTGCTTTAGCATCAAACACATCAACTGGAAGCATATTACCATTCCAAAAGCGCCCTATTCCTTCAAATCGTTCAGTCCCACGACGAATGCCACCAGCAACATATCGTTGTTTATCAGGTGTATCACCTTCATAAATGTTAGAAACTTCAAACAAAGCAAGATCTGAAAAACCACGATCAGCATTTCTCTGAGCAGCCATAAGCAAACCAGGTAAAAGAGAAGGACGCATGACTGACATATCAGAAGCAATAGGATTAACTAACTTAAGCTTCTCTTGAACACCTCCAAAAGCAAGCGCCTGACTTTCAGAAATAAAAGACCATGTTATCGCTTCCTTCATACCACGATGCACTAAAGCCAAACGAGCAACACGTGAACAAATCTGCAAGCTCGTTAGAATTTGATCTTTTCCTTCTGCTAAATCTTCCAGTGGAATTGGTTTAATTTTATCTAATCCATAAATCCTTATCACCTCTTCCACTAAATCAGCTTTACCACAAATATCAAGGCGCCATGTTGGCACTTTAACTGTAACAATATCTCCTTCTCCTTCTACGCAAAACCCAAGCTGCATTAAAATACTAATGACTTTCTCACGTTCTATTTCTAAATATGTCAAACGCTTAATTTCAGAAAAAGGAAAGGTAATCTGCTTTATTTCTGGCTGTTTATAACCAACAGTTCTAGCCTTGGATACTTCACCACCACAAATACGTAAGGTTAATTCTGTTGCGACCTCAAGTCCTGTTTCCATAAAAGCTGGATCAACACCGCGTTCAAACCGATAACGCGCATCACTGATAAGTCCTAAAGCACGCCCAGTCTGTGCAATATTCTGTGCATCCCAAAGCGCCGATTCAATAATAACACGGCGTGTCGTTTCATCACAGCCTGTTCTCTCTCCACCCATGATACCTGCAATTGAAACGACCCCCTCTTCATCTGCAATAACACAATCCTTAACACTTAAATTATAAACTTTGCCATTAAGCGCCTGAATCTGTTCACCTTCGCGCCCACGACGCACAATCAAATTTCCCTTAATCTTATCTGCATCAAAAACATGAATTGGACGTCCAAGATCAAAACTTATATAATTGGTCATATCAACTAATGCATTAATTGGTCTTAGACCAATCGCACTTAAACGTCTCTGCATCCATTGTGGCGATACACCGTTTTTAACATTGCGCACTTCACGCCAAGAAAACCCTGAACATAATGATGCATCTTGTGGAAAATCTAAAGAAACGTGTAGTGGCACTTCAAAGGAAGAGATAAATTGTGAAAGGGATAATTTTTTTAACCGTCCAATTCCAGTGGCAGCAAGATCGCGTGCAATACCACGAACACCTGTGCAATCAGAACGATTAGGTGTCAAACCAACATCAATGATCGGATCGTCTAAACCTGCATAAGCCGAAAAAGAAGCTCCTATAGGAGCATCTTCTGGAAGCTCAATAATTCCTTCATGCTCATTCGACAATTCAAGCTCTGCTTGTGAACACATCATCCCAAAGCTTTCAACACCACGGATTTTCCCTACAGATAAAATCGCATCAAGCCCGGGGACATAAGTATTAGGTAACGCAAGAACACCAACAAGCCCAGCGCGTGCATTTGGTGCCCCACAGACAATTTGCAAAGGAGTACCAGATCCCGTATCAACCGATAAAATCTGTAACTTATCTGCATTAGGGTGCTTAACTGATGTTAAAACCCTTGCAATTAAAAAGCCCTTTAAAGAAGAACGATCATCAACATGATCAACCTCAAGCCCAATCTCTGTTAATTTATCGCAAACTTTATCTAAAGGCGCATCTGTTTCTAAGTGATCTTTCAACCAAGATAATGTAAATTTCATTTTAAAACCTCATATGAAAGCTATGAAAAGATCACATATTTTTTAAATTAGAAAAAAAGGTAGATACATCAAAGAAACGAAAACCATAATGGTCTAACCAACGTAGATCAGCATCAAAAAAAGCCCGCAAATCAGGCATTCCGTATTTCAACATAGCAATGCGATCAATACCCATTCCCCATGCAAAACCCTGATACTCATCGGGATCTAGACCAACACTTCTCAGTACATGAGGGTGCACCATTCCACACCCTAATATCTCCAGCCAATCTTTACCTTCCCCGAACTTTACTTCTGAACCAGAGCGATCACACTGAATATCCACTTCCATAGATGGCTCGGTAAAAGGAAAAAAGGATGGACGAAAACGCATCTTCACAGAAGAAACTTCAAAAAAAGCTCTACAAAAAGTCTCATGACACCACATCATGTGTGCAATGGTAGATGCTTTATCAATTACAAGACCCTCTACCTGATGAAACATTGGCGAATGAGTCGCATCCGAATCCATACGATAAGTTTTACCAGGAATAATGATTCGTATTGGAGGCGACTGTTTTTCCATCGTACGAATTTGCACAGGTGAAGTATGTGTGCGCAATAATTTTCTCTTTTCCGTTTTTTCAGCACTCAAAAAGAAAGTATCATGCATTTCGCGAGCTGGATGACCTTCAGGAAAGTTTAATGCAGTAAAATTATAATAATCTGTCTCAATATCTGGTCCCTCTGCAATTGAAAAACCCATATTCATATAAATAGCTATAATTTCTTCAATCACCTGCGAAATAGGATGAATACGCCCTCGTTCAACAGGCGAAGAACGAACAGGTAAGGTTATATCAATTGTTTCGCTAGAAAGACGTGCATCCATTGCTTGTCGTTTAAGAACATCACGCCTTTGCTCCCATAATTTTAAGATACGATTTTTTAATCCATTAAGAACCGGCCCCAATTTATGGCGTTCTTCGGCATTCATTTTCCCCAATGCCTTTAATTGTTCAGAGATGCTTCCTTTTTTTCCTAATGCCGCAACTCGCACTGCTTCAAGTGCCTGTTCATCATTCGCAGCCTCTAAAGCTAAACAAATTTCTTGTTCCAGACGCTCAATATCATTCATCTTTTTGCCTATTTTCTGAATAACAAAACCCCGCACTAGTAACAACCAGTACGGGATCTTAAAATAAATGCTTTAAGAGGACATAACTGGCTTATTTAACAGCGCCTTCAAAAGCATTAGGCGTTGTGTCCTTCAAGTATTCCAAAGCCTTCTTTGCAGAAACCACCAAAGCTGAGAATGCTGCTGCTTCATGAACTGCTATATCAGAAAGAACCTTGCGATCGACCTCAATACCAGCTTTTGATAAACCATCAATCAAACGTCCATAAGTCAATCCTTCTGCACGAGCAGCTGCATTGATTCTTTGAATCCACAAAGCGCGGAAAGTGCGCTTTCTATTTTTACGATCACGATAAGCATACTGCTTGGAACGATCAACTGCTGCTTTAGCCGCACGAATAGTATTTTTACGCCGACCGTAAAAACCTTCAGCCTGTTTAAGAACTTTCTTATGCTTAGCGTGAGCTGTAACACCTCTTTTTACACGTGCCATAATGATACTCTCCTAAAAATCAAAAGCGCAAAGCTTAAAGGCCATTCGGCAAATAATATTGAATGATTTTTTTAGCATCTGGTTCAGTAAGAACCATTGTTCCACGTGCATCACGAATAAACTTATTAGAACGTTTAATCATACCATGACGTTTACCTGCAGCTGTTGCTTTAACATTACCTGATGCAGTAATTTTGAATCGCTTTTTAGCGGATGACTTGGTCTTCATTTTGGGCATTTTGCTACTCCACAATCTTTTAAAATCGATCAAGCTGACCAAAGCTTGAACAAGCACCTAAACAGCCACGGCATGCCCTGCCGGGCGGTTCCAAATATTACTTCCATAAGTCACTATACATAAAATAGCAAGGCCGTATCAAAAAAAAATCGGAGCTCCATTTCCTTGAACTTCAACCAAAGGTGCTGGAACTGCATTTGTTTTAGTTGCTGCTTTACATAAATCAGCAATGATACATTGGCTACACTGTGCTTTACGTGCTTGACAAATATAACGACCATGCAAAATAAGCCAATGATGCGCATGACGAAGATAACGAACCGGTATAATTTTTAGCAACTTTTTTTCTACAGCCTCTGGTGTTTTGCCGGGAGCTAAACCAATACGATTTCCAAGACGGAAAATATGGGTGTCTACTGCCATAGTAGGCTGTCCGAAAGCAACATTCAAAACAACATTAGCAGTTTTACGTCCCACTCCAGGAAGTGCCATAAGCGCTTCACGATTATCAGGTACTTGACCACCATAATGGTTAATTAAAACACCACAAAGCGCACAAATATTACGTGCCTTTGCACGCCACAAACCAATTGTACGAATATGGCGTGCAATTTCTTTTTCTCCTAATGCCATCATTTTTTCTGGCTGATCAGCAAGACGAAATAATTCTTTTGTTGCCTTATTAACACTAACATCTGTCGCTTGAGCTGAAAGAATAACTGCAACCAAGAGAGTAAAAACATTGGTATAGATAAGATCACTCTTTGGAGTAGGACGTTGAACAGAAAAACGACGAAATATTTCCGCAATTTCACTTTCTCTGTACAATATTCCAGTCACTTTTTCCATCTTTGACAATTTTATTGTTTTCTTAATCATTGAACTCTCTCATCTTTTCTCTTGAAGTTACCACTCACGCTCGCCATATGAGAAGAATGCAGCAGACACTTTTTAGAGTTTAATCAAATAGCCGCTTTGAAGAGGAGACTCACAATGGCACATGTGACGCCTTTCTCCAATCCCTTCCTTTTAGGATTTGAAACTGTGGAGAAAACATTGCGACGTATTGGTAAAACTGATGAGGCCTACCCAGCCTATAACATTGAACGTTTGCACAAAAATGATGGTGTAAATCATATACGCATAACTTTAGCTGTTGCTGGATTTAAAGTCGATAATCTCAATATTTTGCTAGACGACAATCAACTCATTGTTCATGGTAAGCAAACAAACAATCAAAACCACCAATATTTATATCGCGGTATAGCTGCACGTCAATTCCAGCGTATTTTTGTTCTCGCTGAAGGAATGCAAGTTACAAATGCTGAATTGAAAAATGGTCTTTTATCGATTAACCTGTACCAACCAAAGCCAAAAAAACAAATAAAGCAGATTCCAATTGAAGCAGATTTCGATTAAAATTAGTAGTAGTGAGTAATACAAAGTCAAGGCGTAAAGGAACAGTGAAATGGGAGAACATAAACAAAACTTGTCGTTGCAAGAAGACACAACCCATTCTGATGCGAGGCAGATTGCTTATTTAAAAAAGGTTTGTACAGATGATCTAGCAAAAAGCTTTCCAGACCTGCCACCAATGACTCCAGGCATTACAATATGGGCTCTTTTTGGTGAAACAGGTTATCCTATCATTTTATCTGATGAGCGTTCCGTCGCTCTTGCAGGAGCAAGTGAGCATGAATTGCAAATTGTAACTCTACACTAGATGCTTCATAACAATAACTAGACATTTTTATAAGTTCTCTACTTAAATGGAGTAGGAGCTTTTTTTATGAATAAACCAAAAGAAAGCGATTCTAATTGCAGAGAATTATCCTTAATCTCCCATTATTCCCGCTATTAAATATCGTTACTTTTCTGGAGCAATAGATTTATCTCTTTCTCCTTTAACAAAGCGAAATTTTCACTGATCAATACTGTAATTGAACCTTTTTAAGATCGAATCAATTTCAAAACCAACTTTACCCCTTATTTATTTTTCACAATCTTTCTTAGCGCTGGCCACATGCCCTTAACTGCTGTTCATAATGGTTAGAAATTCTTGCCATACGCTGCGCCGCTTTTGAAAGTGCTGCGGGTACATAACCCCTACTGCGAGCATAAGCGCTATGTCCCATATGATAATTTAAATAAAGGTTATACGCATCATCAAACCGAACACCATTGCGTCGAACACTTTGGCTATGATACCAAGCAATAAAATCAGCTGCATCCGCAAAATTGGAACGCCTTGCAAAAGACTTTCCTGTAGAACGGCGATACATTGCCCATGTACCATTAAGTGCTTGAGGATAACCATAAGCCGTTGATCGACGCTTCCATGGAATAAAACCAAGCAGTTTTGTGCGCGGTGGACGTGCATTATGGCGAAAGCCCGATTCCATATTAATAGTCGCAAGAATGATAGGCATAGGAATTCCATAGCGCATTTCTGCTTTTTTAGTATCCTTCCTCCAATTGTTAAAAAAACTACTCTTTTGAGCTAAAATAGCACACGCATTGTTTGTATGTAGAGGAGGTTTTGTTGCACACCCTCCTAATAAAAGCGCAAATATTCCTAAAGAAACAAGATGCCTCATTTTTGTTTATCCCTCCTAAGTTCTATTGAAGATAAAATATAGGTATTTAAAGAATCTTCCAACCGATAAAGATAGAATCACATTTTGTTATAGAAACAGGCTTGGCTTTACTCTTCATCAATCAAACGCAATGTTTGCGACTGAACAGAAGCTGACATTTGCGTTGGAACAGCATTATTCTCTTTCAACTCAAAAGCTTCAATGCGATTAGCCCGTTTCATAATTTTAGAGGATGATGTTAAAATTGCCCCAATATCTTCGTCCACTTTGTAAAAGTGTTTCTGTAAAGCACGAACACGCGTGTCCATTCGTTGAAAATCTTCCATCAATTTTGCTACTTCCGACTGGATTAAATGCGCTTGTTCACGCATACGTGCATCTTTCATAATGGTCTGTACAACCTGAACAGATAACATTAACAAAGATGGCGATACAATAATCACATGAGCACGATTAGCTTTTTGTACCAACAACTCAAAATCTTCATGGATTGTTGCAAAAATTGATTCCGATGGCACAAAAAGAAAAGCAGTATCATGCGTTTCTCCAGGAATTAAATATTTTTGAGAAATATCTCGGATATGCACTTCCATATCAGTACGAAATTTACGCTCTTCTTCTTGACGTTCTTGAGATGATGATGCCTTACGCATTGCATTCCAAGCCTCTAAAGGAAATTTAGCATCAATCACAAGAGAAGGCGTTTTATTAGGCATATAAATAAGGCAATCTGGTCGCTTTCCATTTGAAAGAGTTGCTTGAAAAACATAAGAATTAGCTGGTAAGGCATCAGCAATAATTGCTTCCATACGCCCCTGACCAAAAGTACCACGTGTTTGTTTATTGTTTAAAATTTCCTGTAGCTGAACAACTTTTCCTGTAAGCGATTGAATATTATTTTGTGCAGCATCAATCACTGCTAACCGTTCTTGCAAACGCGTTAAATTGTCATGGGTAGATTTTGTCTGCACCTGAAGAGTCTGACCCAAATTGGTCGTCATTACATTGAGCTGCTCACGAATAGACTGATTTAGCTCAGACTGTCTTTTACTAAAAATTTCAGCCATTGCTTGCATACGCCCTTGCATCTCAGCCTGTGTTTTTAGCAGTGCCGCCATTTGCATTTGCGATTCATAAGCGCGTTCAGCTATTTCACTTTCCAAGTGTGCCTTTTTTTGATAATAGCGTATCAGTATAAAAAATACTAAACATGCTAATAAAAGCACGCCTACCAGTTCTAAGAAATGCCCACCAAAGAACATAAAAGAAAAAAACGAATCAGCCATAAAAAGTGATATAGCAGCTCTATCATAAAAAAGCGCAAAAATCTATTATTCAATATTGACCCATAACAAACCAGTGATTAATTTGTATTTATGTCAATTAGATCTTTAATTACCTTACCTGATCCAGTTTTACGGACAATATCTAAACCGGTTGAGCATGTTGACTTAACTCTCCAGAAGCTCGCTGATGATATGCTAGACACTATGTACGATGCCAAAGGGATTGGCCTTGCTGCCATTCAGATTGGAATACCACTACGTATGTTAGTTATAGATATATCTCATGTTTCTGAAATTGATAATAACGCTCCCAAGACTCCTCTTGTTATCATTAACCCAGAAATTTTATGGCTTTCAGATGAAAGAAATGTATATAAAGAGGGCTGCCTTTCCATTCCTGAGTATTATGCAGAAGTCGAACGCCCCAAACGTCTCTGTGTTCGCTACAGAGATCGCCAAGGAAAACAGATAGAAATTGAAGCAAATAACCTTTTGGCTACCTGCTTACAGCACGAGATTGATCATCTAAATGGTCGCCTTTTTGTTGATCATATTTCGAAAATAAAACGTGATATGGCAATACGAAAATTAAAAAAACGAGCAAAAGAAAACAAAGCACAGGAAGCGATCTTGTAATGGCATTACGATTAAGTTTTATGGGAACACCAAGTTTTTCTGTTCCCATTTTACATGCTTTATTGGATGCAGGTCATGATATTGTTGCTGTTTATAGCCAACCTCCTCGCCCGGCAGGACGCCGCGGTCTTAAACTAGTTCCCTCACCTGTTCAAGAGGTAGCACAAGAAAAATCCATCCCTGTATTCACTCCTCAAACGTTTAAAACAGCTGAAGAGCAAGATAAATTTGCAGCACTTTCCATTGATGCTGCTGTTGTTGTGGCTTATGGATTACTCTTACCAAAAGTCGTTCTTGAAACACCGCGTTTTGGTTGTTTTAATGCTCATGCTTCATTACTACCACGTTGGCGTGGTGCTGCACCTATTCAGCGTGCAATTATGGCTGGAGATAAGGAAACAGGCATGGTGATCATGAAAATGGATGAAGGGCTAGATACAGGACCTACTGCTTTATCTCGCTCTATCTCCATCACTGAGAACACTACCACCCCTGAACTTTCAGATAAGCTTTCACGTATAGGAGCAGAGCTTATTGTGGAAGTTTTGTCAACTCTTGAAAAAGGTCAACTTAAATTAACTCCGCAACCATTGGACGGGATAACTTATGCTTCCAAAATCAAAAAAGAAGAAACACAAATTGATTGGACAAAATCTGCAGAAATCATTCATAAGCATATCTGTGCTCTCTCTCCTTTCCCTGGTTGCTGGTGCGAAATGATCATAGGGGGAAAACGACAACGTGTAAAAATTCTTGGAAGTCGTTTAGTAACAGGCGACTCCCTTAAAATTGGCCGGATAGAACCAAATCACTTGATTATCCACTGTGGGCAAGGGCGTCTTGAAATAACCCATCTTCAAAGATCAGGCGGTAAAATTCTCGATAGCTCAACGTTTTTGCACGGATCTAATATTTCTGCAGTTTTTTGACATGCCACGTTTTAAACTTACCCTTGAATATGATGGTTCAAATTATGCAGGCTGGCAACGTCAAGAAGGACTTCAAACCATACAAGGAGTTCTTGAGCAAGCTATTTTTCGCTTTAGTGGCCAAAAGCTAACCGTCACGACAGCTGGTAGAACAGATGCAGGTGTACACGCAACAGGGCAGGTTGCTCATATTGATTTTGAAAAAAACTGGAACCCGTATACTGTGTGTAATGCTCTCAATGCTTATTTGCAACAACAAGGGGAAAATATTTCGATTTTAAATGTCAAAAATGTTCCCGATAGCTTTCATGCACGATTTTGCGCAACTAAACGCCATTATCTCTTTAAAATTCTTAATCGCCGTTCACCACCAGCTCTAAATGCCAAACGCGTGTGGTGGCTGCCCAAACCCCTGAATGCTGATGCTATGCATGAAGCAGCTCAAAGACTTGTAGGACGGCATGATTTTACCACTTTCCGATCAGCCCACTGCCAAGCTCAAAGTCCTATTCGCACCCTTGAATGTCTGAATGTTGTAAGAGAAGGAGAAGAAATTTTCCTGTATGCACAAGCTCGTTCTTTTCTTCATCATCAGATCCGTTCGTTTGCAGGAAGCCTCATGGAAGTTGGTATCGGACGTTGGACAGCTCAAGATCTTGAAGAAGCTCTTCATGCCAAAAATCGTGCGCGCTGTGGCATGGTTGCTCCTCCTTCAGGTCTTTATTTAACAAAAGTAGACTATTAACTGTGTACAATATCTTTTCAAAAAACTGTCAAGAAAGTTTATAAAAAGAACGAATAGCTTCAAAAGCTTCTGTTGCTGTATCGACAAATTTCACAAAATCTACATCGGAATCAGAAATGACACCTTGTGTACATAAATAATCAAGATTGATAATGTTTTTCCAAAACTCTTTGCCAAACATTAAAATTGGAACCTGTTTAGTACGCCCTGTTTGCATTAAAGTTAAAGTTTCAAACAACTCGTCCAAAGTGCCAAATCCCCCAGGAAAAATTGCAAATGCCTTTGCTCTCATCAAAAAATGCATTTTGCGCATCCCTAAATAGTGAAAATTAAAACATAACTGCGGAGTTATATAATTATTGGGTACTTGCTCATGAGGTAAAACAATATTCAAACCAACAGTTAGCGCCCCTACATCAGCGGCACCACGATTTCCTGCTTCCATTATTCCAGGACCTCCTCCTGTGACAACCACAAATTCGCGATATTTTGTAGTAGCAGAATAGCATGAACACAACCGTGCAAATTCTCTTGCTGCATCATAATAATGTGACATGGCTTGCAAATTCTTCTTTTGTATTTCATTTTTTGCTGCCCATGCTTCTTGTCCAGGTTCAGGAATACGTGCCCCACCAAACAGTACAACAGTTGATCGAATACCATATTTCTGGAGAGCCATTTCTACTTTTAAAAGCTCAAGACCAATACGCTGTGAACGCAACTCAGCATGTGTTATAAATTCTTCATCCACATAAGCTAAATGATCATTTAATGAATGCGTTTTTGATGTATCGGATATTTTACTCATTTTTAACTCTCCTATTCACATGAAGATGTAGCACCTCGATATCATTTTTGCTTCTCTCATTTTTTAAAAATTTTGCTTCTCTCATTTTTTAAAAATCTTTTTTCATGAATATATTCTTTCTTATCCTTTTATTGACTACATGTATGTCTTCAAATAGATTATAAGTGGTCATATCTTGATACTTTTACCCTGTTTAATGGAACTTTAAAATGGCTAATTGCGTGCAACTTGAAACGATTATTGAAGAAGCATTTAACAATCGTGATTCTATTAACACTACAACAAGAGGAGAAATCCGTGACAGTGTTGAGCATGCATTAAATCTTTTAGATAGAGGAGAAATTCGTATAGCTGAACGTCAAGAAGATGGACAATGGCATGTGCGCCAATGGTTAAAAAAAGCCGTTCTTTTGTCCTTTCGACTTAACCCTATGCGTATCATTTCTGGTGGAGCGAATGAATCACATTGGTGGGATAAAGTACCTTCGAAATTTTTTGGTTGGCAAGAAGATGATTTTAAAAAAGCTAATTTTCGTTCAGTTCCTGGAGCCATTGTACGTCATTCCGCTTATATTGCACCCAACGTTATATTAATGCCATCCTTTGTTAATCTTGGTGCCTATATCGGTGAAGGAACAATGATTGACACATGGGCTACCGTTGGTTCCTGTGCGCAAATCGGTAAGTATGTTCATCTTTCTGGTGGCGCCGGTATCGGAGGGGTTTTAGAGCCATTGCAAGCAAACCCAACAATTATTGAAGACCATTGTTTTATCGGTGCACGTTCCGAAGTTGTTGAAGGCTGTATTATCCGTGAGGGTGCTGTTTTAAGTATGGGGGTCTTCATTGGAAAATCCACAAAAATTATTGATCGGACAACAGGAGAAATTTTTATAGGTGAAGTTCCTGCTTATTCAGTTGTTGTTCCAGGATCTTTGCCTGGAAAACAACTACCAAACGGAGAAGCAGGTCCTAATCTTTATTGTGCTGTCATTGTAAAACGAGTTGACAAAAAAACACGGGAAACAACGTCAATTAACGATCTCTTACGCGACTAAAAAAGAGTTTTTAAAAATTTTGTTTCATAAATAATCGTGCGAAAGCTTAATTAATTTTTAAAAATAAAAATTCATCTTTTTTCATTACTTACCCATTTTAAGAGCTTGAATAAAGGCTGACTGTGGAATTTCTACTTTTCCAAACTGGCGCATTCGTTTTTTGCCCTCTTTTTGTTTTTCCAGAAGTTTACGTTTACGAGTAATGTCACCGCCATAACATTTAGCCGTCACATCTTTACGCAATGCACGAATTGTTTCTCGAGCAATAATTTTACTGCCAACAGCCGCCTGGATTGGAATTTGAAACATATGCTGCGGAATAAGATCTTTAAGTTTCTCACACATAGAACGTCCACGCTTTTCTGCTATGCTGCGGTGGACAAGCATCGATAATGCATCTATAGGTTCTCCATTGACCAAAATAGACATTTTAACTAAATCACCTTCAGAATATTCGGTCATCTGATAATCGAAAGAAGCGTATCCCTTTGAAATTGATTTTAAACGATCATAGAAATCGAACACAACTTCATTCAAGGGTAAATCATATATCACCATAGCACGTGTTCCAACGTAGGATAAACCAGCCTGTATTCCACGCCGCTCTTGGCAAAGTTCTAAAATTGATCCAAGATAATCATCAGGCGTCATAATTGTTGCCCGAATCCATGGTTCTTCAATAGAAACAATCTTAACAAGATCAGGCATATCAGCTGGATTATGCAACTCCTTAACAGAACCATCATTCATATTCATGCGATAAACAACAGAAGGCGCTGTTGCGATTAAATCTAAATTAAATTCACGTTCTAAACGCTCTTGAATAATTTCAAGATGAAGAAGCCCTAAAAAACCACACCGAAAACCAAAACCTAAAGCAGCTGATGTTTCCATTTCAAAGGAAAAACTGGCGTCATTTAGGCGCAACTTACCTATAGCTGCACGGAAATCTTCAAAGTCGGCTGCATCAACTGGAAAAAGACCACAGAAGACAACTGGTTGAGCAGGTCTAAAACCAGGCAAAGCATCTTCACAAGGATGGCGTTCTTCAGTGATGGTATCTCCAACCCTTGTATCAGCAACTTCTTTAATAGAAGCAGTTATAAAGCCAATCTCCCCCGGCCCTAACTCATCAACCTGCACCATTTTAGGAGTAAACACTCCAACTCGTTCAACTGGATATTTTGCTCCTGTATCCATCATACGAATGGTTTGGCCTTTTTTTAACACGCCATCAATCACCCGCACTAAAACGATAACACCAAGATAAGTATCATACCAGCTATCAACCAGCATTGCCTTTAAGGGCTTAACAACATCACCAATGCGAGGAGGAGGCAATTGCATCACAATTGCTTCTAAAACATCAAGAATACCTAAACCTGTTTTTGCCGATATTTCCACTGCCTTAGATGTATCAATACCGATCACATCTTCAATTTGTTCTTTAACACGCTCAGGCTCTGCTGCTGGCAGATCAACTTTATTAAGAACAACGACCAACTCATGGGAATTATCAATGGCTTGGTAAACATTTGCCAATGTTTGTGCCTCTACTCCTTGGCTTGCATCTACTACCAATAAAGAGCCTTCACAAGCCGCTAATGAACGCGAAACCTCATAAGCAAAATCAACATGGCCAGGTGTATCGATAAGATTGAGAACATATGTTTTACCATTCTTTGCTTTATAGTGCAAACGTACCGTTTGAGCCTTAATGGTAATTCCACGCTCGCGCTCAATATCCATGGAATCGAGGACTTGCTCCTTCATTTCTCGTGTTTCAAGGCCACCTGTCATTTGAATTAAACGATCAGCTAAAGTCGATTTCCCATGATCAATGTGCGCTACAATAGAGAAATTACGTATATAATTGAGATCTATAGTCATACAGGGCGATTTAGCAAAGAATAACACAAAACGCAAAGACCATTTGTACACTCTTGAACATCTTTTAAAAATAAAGAGAAAAAGTGCTTTTTAAAAACAAATTATCTTAATTTTAAAACTATTAAGCTTTAATTTGTCTTGTCTTTATAAAGAATCTCCTCAAATACCTCAATATTTTTTATTTTTTTCATACTGGTCTAAGTATTATCAACACTTTTTGTATAATTATAATGTATACCATTTTATCTATTGATAAATATCTGGTTTCAGTGCTTTTTCACATTTATGTATTATAATTTGTTTTTTAAACTTAGTAAAAATCTCGAAAACAAAACCAAATCATCTGTCAAAATATCGGAGGAGAGCTTTGCTTTTTTAAAAAAGCAGAAAAATATACAATCAAGCAAACTTTCCCTCAAAATCATAACACTGAAAAGCTGTTTTGGTTTTAAAATCTTTACTATGTATAACTTAAAAAACTTAAACAGATATCTTCTATTGAAGAAGAAAAATCATTTAAATTGCTGTTTTAAAAGAAAGAAGAAACTAATTGATTTTTTCAGTCACTTTATCTTTTTTCGCCATTGTGAAGGTTGTAATTCTGCCACCACAATCCCAATCAAAATCAGTGCACCGCCTAACAAATCTAAAGAAGATAAATGTTCACCGGCCAAACGTCCAACAATACCAGCCCATACAGGTTCACCAGCATAAATAAGTGTTGCACGAGTGGGAGAAACAGACTTTTGTGCCCAATTCATAGCTAATTGAATCACCGCACTCATTAAGGCTAATCCAGTTCCAACACTTAACCATACCCATGAAAATACAGGAATGCTTTCTCCTATCAAAGGCATACAAGAAAATGAAAAAAAGCTAGCAAAAAATAACTGTACAATTGTAACGCGATAGCTATTAACTTTACTAGCAAAAAAACCAATAAGAATAACTTCTCCAGCAATCGCACAAGCGCCTAATAAAGTAAGAACTTCACCTTTTGAAAAATCAATTCCCTTTATCCCTTGCCCTGAAACAAACATAAGTCCAACAAAAGCAAAAATAATACCAATCCAACTGGCTAAATGAGGAGGTTTTTTTAAAATCATCCATTGCAATACTGGAACCATCGGGACATAAAGTGCCGTAATAAAAGCCGCTTGACTACTCATAATTGTTTGAAGTCCAGAAGCTTGCAACGCATAGCCAAGAAACATTACAAAACCAATAGCCATACCAGCAAAAACTTCATAAATAGTCAAACCTTTCATAGAGTGCCCAAAAAATGCTCCACACATAAATGATGCAACGATAAAACGAAATCCTACAAAAAAGAGCGGACCACTATAACGTAACGCAACCTGCGTAACTAAAAATGTAATCCCCCAAAGTATTGTTGCAGAAAACAGTGCTATCTCCTGCTGACTGAATGAAAGACATTTCAACCGTTTTATTACAGCCATAAAAATTCCATCCTCCTACTTTTTATATATTTTTATTTTAGGAAACGATAAGCACTTTAAGAAACAATAAGCGTTCCAACCCCTTGTTCAGTAAATAATTCAAGTAAAACGGAGTGAGGAGTTTTTCCATTTAAAATAACCACACCCTCTACACCGTTTCGCAAAGCACTAATACAAGTTTCAACTTTTGGAATCATACCCCCTGAAATTGTTCCATCCTTGATAAATTTTTCAGCTTCATCAATGGTCAACTCTTTTAAAACTTTACCCTTCTCATCCAATACCCCAGGAACATCTGTCAGAAATAAAAGGCGCTTAGCTTCCAAGGCGCCAGCAATAGCTCCAGCAAAAACATCAGCATTAATATTATATGTTTTGCCATCACGTCCTGGAGCCACAGGAGCAAGAACTGGAATCATCTCAGAACAAGCCAAGAGATCCAACAGTGTTCGATCAATCTCAACAGGTTCACCAACAAACCCTAAATCTAAAACACGTTCAATATTTGAATCAGGATCAATGACAGTCTTATAAGCTTTCTCAGCAAACACCATATTACCGTCCTTGCCGCACAGCCCGATTGCCCATTCACCTTCAGCATTAATAAGAGCGACAATTTCCTTATTGATCGAGCCTGCCAAAACCATTTCAACTACTTCAACGATTCTTTCATCGGTTACGCGTAAACCCTTCTCAAACCGCGACTCAATCCCCATTTTCATTAAAATCTCAGCAATCTGAGGACCACCACCATGAACCACAACGGGATTAATGCCTGATTGCTTCAACAAAGCAATGTCACATGCGAATGCTCGCCCTAAATCAGGATCGCCCATAGCATGACCGCCATATTTTACCACAACCGTTTCATTTTCATATTTTTGCATATAAGGTAAAGCAGATGACAAAAACGCCGCTTGTTTTTCAAAAATATCCACAGTAGCTTTCCCAACATCATCCATCAAAAGACTCTCCTCATCACTTTTCACCATCTCTTAATGAAGTTTAGGAAAAATGAAAACAAATTTTACAACAAGTTTTACCCATTCCATTGAACACCGTCAAATTATCTTAAGATTACGACAAAAATAAAAGTGTTTATATGCCAATAGATTTCCATATCAACCAATCAGGAAATAGCTACAATAGATTATTGACGACTGATCTATAAGATTGCTTTAAATAATATTAAAAACTCAAAATCAGAAGATTTTATCAAAAGAAGCGCAAAAATATTGAATGTGTAAAGAGTGATTATATATATAAGAAGTAGATAGGTTATAAACCTGTTGCGTAGAGGCACTTTGGTTCCAAAATGGAGATATGAGACGAGATTTTCTCATAATAAATGAAACCCATGATCTAGCGCAACAGGATCTAGTTGAAGAGAGCTAAATTGTGATTAAGCTCAAGCGAATGAATGAGATCTCTATTTTTAAGTAGAGAGTATTATCCAACAGCTTTGATGAAAATATCTGTTAAACATATTTTTCACATTCATTGGCTAATTTTGACCGGAAATATTTTCAAAAAACTCTTTCATACGCGAAAAAAAGCCATGCGATTGCGGCAAATTTTCGTGGTTTGAAAGTTTTTCAAATTCTTGCAACAATTCACGCTGCTCTTTCGTTAACTTTTGCGGTGTTTCAATAGTGATATGGATATAAAGATCACCCTTTGCTTGTTGACGCAACATGGGCATTCCTTTTCCCTTTAGGCGGAATTGACGACCATTTTGTGTACCTTCTGGAACTTTAACACGTGCTTTGACACCACTAAGATCGGAGACTTCAAATTCACCTCCTAAAGCAGCTGTAATCATTGAAATAGGAACGCGACAATGGAGATCTGCGCCCTCTCTCTGAAAAAATTCATGTGATTTAATGGATAGAAAAATATAGAGATCACCATTGGGACCACCACGGATACCAGCGTCACCCTCACCGGAAAGACGAATACGCGTACCATCTTCAATACCAGCTGGAATATTCACGCTTAATGAACGGTTCTTTTCTACCCGTCTTGTTCCACGACATTTTGAACATGGATCCGTAATGATTTCACCACGCCCATGACATACAGGACATGTTTGCTCAATAGAAAAAAAGCCCTGTGCAGTGCGCACACGACCTGATCCATGGCAAGTCCCACAAATTTGTGGCTTAGAACCCTTTTTAGCACCTGATCCCTCACAAGCATCACAAGTAACAGAAATGGGAATATTAATTTGCGCAGTTTTTCCTGAAAATGCCTCTTCCAAGGTCACCTCCATATTAAAACTTAGATCTGCACCACGCTCACGACTATCACTGCGCTTACGGTGTCCACCCCCCATAATTTCGCCAAAAAAATCTTCAAAAATGTCGGTGAATCCGCCGCCAGAAGCAAAACCACCAAAGGGATTTGCCCCATTTCTACCATTATTTTCGAAAGCCGCATGACCGAAACGATCGTAAGCAGCTCGCTTTTGGGGATCCTTGAGAACTTCGTAGGCTTCACCAATTTCTTTGAATTTTCGCTCTGCTTCTTTATCACCTGCATTACGATCAGGGTGATATTGCATCGCCAACTTACGAAAAGCAGATTTTAGCTTTTTATCGTCACATTCGCGGGTCACACCAAGAACTTCATAATAATCAACCTTCATCATGTATTCCTGATAAATTTTTTGTTATCCATCTTAGGATAATATTTATTTCCAATTTATTCTCTTAGCAATAGAGTTGCAACCAATCTTAAACAATAAAGCCCTGCCTTATATTTCAAAGGCGGGGTTTATCGATTAATCAACGCATTTGCTTATACTATTTTTTCTTATCATTAATTTCTTCGAAATCAGCATCAACAACATCATCATTTTTTGTATCTGTTTCAGCGTTATCTGCTGCTTGTGAAGCTTCGTACATAGCCTGCCCAAGTTTCATACTGACTTCTGCTAACTTCTGCATCTTTGCTGTTACCTCTTCAGTATCTGTGCCCTCAAGTGCAGACTTTAAATCAGATATTGCTGTTTCAATCTGACCTTTATCTTCAGCTGACACCTTATCGCCATATTCAGCTAGCGATTTTTCAGTTGAATGGATAAGTGCTTCCGCCTGATTTCGAGCCTCAACACCTTCACGACGCTTTTTGTCCTCAGCCGCATGTTCTTCTGCGTCTTTAACCATTTTTTCGATATCAGTGTCACTTAGACCACCCGATGCCTGGATACGTATCTGATGCTCTTTACCGGTTCCTTTATCCTTAGCTGAAACATTAACGATACCATTTGCATCAATATCAAAAGTAACCTCAATTTGAGGCACACCACGCGGTGCAGGTGGAATACCAACAAGATCAAATTGACCTAATAACTTGTTATCATTAGCCATTTCGCGTTCACCTTGGAAAACGCGGATAGTCACAGCACTCTGATTATCATCAGCCGTCGAAAAAACTTGTGATTTTTTAGTTGGAATAGTGGTATTGCGCTCAATTAAACGCGTAAAAACACCGCCCAGTGTTTCAATACCCAAAGACAGAGGTGTTACATCTAAGAGCAGTACATCTTTCACATCACCCTGCAATACCCCACCTTGAATGGCAGCGCCCATAGCCACAACTTCATCAGGATTAACACCTTTATGTGGATCTTTGCCAAAGAAGCTTTGTACCATTTCTTGAATCTTGGGCATACGAGTCATACCGCCCACTAAAACAACTTCATCAATCTCACCAGCGCTCAGGCCTGCATCTTTTAATGCTGCTTTACAAGGCTCGATAGTGCGCTGTACTAAATCATCAACTAACGACTCAAACTTTGCCCGAGTTAATTTCATTGTTAGATGCTTAGGACCGGATTGATCCGCTGTGATAAATGGCAAATTGATTTCCGTTTGTTGTGAAGAAGAAAGTTCGATCTTGGCTTTTTCCGCCGCTTCTTTTAAGCGCTGCAATGCAAGTTTATCATTTTTCAGATCAATCCCTTGCTCTTTCTTAAATTCATCCGCAAAGTAACCAACCAAGCGCATATCAAAATCTTCACCACCTAAAAAGGTATCCCCATTGGTTGACTTAACTTCAAAAACACCATCTCCAATTTCAAGCACAGAGATATCAAATGTACCACCACCAAGATCATAAACAGCAATAGTTTTTCCGTCTTTTTTATCCAAACCATAAGCTAAAGCAGCAGCTGTCGGCTCATTTATAATACGTAAAACCTCAAGACCAGCAATTTTACCGGCATCTTTAGTAGCCTGACGTTGCGCATCATTAAAGTAGGCAGGAACAGTGATAACCGCTTGCTCAACCTTTTCACCGAGATAAGATTCTGCAGTTTCTTTCATTTTTTGCAAAATCATAGCTGAAATTTGTGATGGAGAATATTTTTTACCAGCTTCTTCAACCCATGCATCACCATTGTCACCTTTAACAATCTTGTAAGGAACAAGCGCTTTGTCTTTTTCAACCGTAGGATCATCAAATCGGCGTCCAATTAAGCGTTTAACTGCAAAAACCGTTCCTTCAGGATTTGTCACTGCTTGTCGTTTAGCAGGCTGCCCAACAAGTCTCTCACCTCCATCAGTAAAGGCAACAACAGAAGGCGTTGTCCGCGCTCCCTCTGAATTTTCGATGACCTTTGCATTCTTGCCATCCATAACAGCGACACAAGAGTTCGTTGTCCCCAAATCAATACCAATTACTTTTGCCATATCATAATCTCCATTCAGCAAGCTGTCTCAACCTTTATAAAGCATCTTTCTAAAACAGCTCCTTATAACACTCAAAGCCTGCATCTAATTTGAAATTACACAAATAATAAACTAAAAATTATAACAAGCCTCGTTGCTTGGTATATAAGAACAACCTTTTATCCCTACAAGAGAATAATCAAGAAACATTTCCAAAATAAAATTTTTCTTTATACTTAAGCACAAACTTCCTTCAATCTTCATAATATAAAAATCTCTAATAATTAAAAAAATAAACATAATTACCGAACATCTTCTTTATCTCCTTATAATCCATAATAACAGAAGAATTAGTATTACCAACTTAATAGACACTTACATAAAAGCCTCATGAATATATCGTTTAAGCAAGACAAATTTATATCATGAATATTACAATTACTTTTTAGTTAAATATCAACTGATTATAATACATCCACGTGATCAATAGATGCATCGCTCTCTGTATAAAATGATAATGTTAAATCTAATCTTGCAAAATGATTATTGATATTTAGAATCTTTATAAACATATTTGAAATAATCTTATCAATCCCTGTATAAATTTTATTGCAAATATACAAAAATAGCTCTTTTATAAAACTTAAATGTATCGTTATTCTAAACCTCACTTAATCCTCACACCCTTTTTCCAAAATCAATAGATCCGCACATCATTATCCTCACATTATGTTGCAACAAATTCTCTCTTTTATTTCGAACAAAAATTTTGCTAAAATAGATAATAGATAAAAGACATTTAAAAGTGAATCTAACGCAGGAGGGTAAACAATGATAACACTTATCGCTAGAAATATAAAAAATCTCATGCTGAAAGATGCTAATTGTGCACCATACTCACTCAAAAAGATTACTATAAATCTTGTGTGGGCTTTTATCTTTTCTTGTATAGCCATACCCGCAACTGCTCAACAATATCATCTTGGCGATATAGAAATTATTAATCCTTGGACACGAGCAACACCAAAAGGTATAAAAGTTGGTAGCGGTTATCTCTACATCATTAATCATGGTAACACCCCAGATCGTTTAATTTCTGTTTCAGCAAACAAAGTACAAACAGCAGAAATCCATTCTATGACAGTTGTTAACGATATTATGAAAATGGAAAAAATGCATAACGGCGTCGAAATCCCTGGTAATGGTGAAGTTACACTGAAACCTGGTGGTAATCACATAATGTTCATGGGGCTTTCACAGCCATTCAAACCAGGTGATAAAATCAGTGCAAAATTGACTTTTGAGAAAGCTGGTACAATTGACATTGATTTTTATGTAAATGCTCCGGGAGCAACATCACCTTCAAAATTGCTTCCCTCCCAATAAACTTTTTCATCTTACTTGCAATCAACATGTTAATGAAAAGGAGAAGCGTGGAAAAGTTTTCATGCTTCTCATTTTTAAGCGCTACAAAAATACAATAGCTCTTTATTCTCTAAGCTCTATCAATTTCAAAAGTGCTGAAAACTTGTCCAAGATAAATTTATGGAACAACGTCAATATTAGCAGATTAATTTAAAGTGGGTGTTTTTTCATTAGTTTACTACTTTTATAATTTTTTCAGAAATTTTAAAGATTTCATTCAATTATAACTCATAAAAGCAAAAAGCTTTCAGAGACATATATTGCCAATTATTGCCAATCTTGCATTAGTTAACATTAACAGGAAAGATATTTTATGAATTACTAATAACCAAAATTACTTTACTATTTTTAATTAGAATACTCGCTTTCATTTTGTGCTAAACTGCAAATCATCCTGACAAAATTTAAAACCTTATTATAACCCCATTTTGTACAATAAAGACACATTAATATATTAAAATATCACCACTTGTATCCTTACATCACAACACTATTTTTTTGCTCTTAAGGTAATAAAATAAATGATGTTCATGCTCAAACTTCAACGATAAAGAATGAATCCGTTCATTTCTTAGGCATAAACAGCAGAAAACCTTGATAAAAAGTACTTTAATTAAAGTTCCATTTGAAGCGAAGGGATCTTAATGCAAGCAAAAGCGTTATAAGATTGTAAAGAAGAAAAAGCTTTTACCATGAAGATAAAAGGTTTCTCACTCTGCTACAATTTGTAACATATTTGTTTTGCAAAAAAAATGCGAACTCCCATATAAATAGCGTGGGCGATTTACTGCCACGGCAATAGAAAGGTCTAAGAAGCTATGAAGGATACTCCAACAATCATCCAAACGATTGTACTTGTTGATGATGACCGCAATATTTTAACATCTTTATCTTTTGCTCTTGAGACAGAAGGCTATCGAGTTGAAAGCTATACGGATGGAGCATCTGCACTCAAAGGCTTAACATTACATCCTCCACATTTAGCTATTTTTGACATTAAAATGCCCAGAATGGATGGTATGGAATTGTTACGTCGTCTCCGTCAAAAATCCGATATTCCGGTTATTTTCCTGACCTCTAAAGATGATGAAATTGATGAGTTGTTTGGCCTTAAAATGGGAGCTGACGATTTTATAACAAAACCTTTCTCTCAACGTCTTCTCATTGAAAGAGTGAAAGCTATTTTGCGCCGCTCAAACGCTCGTAATCAACCGCTTGCAACAGGAACCTCACCCGCCTCTTCTCTCAAACGTGGGGATCTTGTGATGGATCAGGAGCGCCACACCTGTACATGGAAAGATAAACCTGTTATTCTGACCGTAACGGAATTTTTGATTCTTCAAACTTTAGCGCAACGGCCAGGAGTTGTGAAAAGTCGTGATGCTTTGATGGATGCTGCTTATAGTGATCAAGTATATGTAGATGATCGCACCATTGATAGTCACATTAAACGTCTGCGTAAAAAGTTTAAACAAGTGGATGATGATTTCGCAATGATTGAAACACTTTACGGTGTAGGTTACCGTTTTCACGAGGTCTGAAACTGTTTTGTCGCAAAAATTTGAACGGCAATCAAATCAATGACAAAAAATACTCTATTGGAAACTCTTTGCTCAAAAGCACAAAACAACATCGTTTCAACAAAATTTTACATGCTTGCGCATTTGTATTTTCAAGCACAACGTCTATTTAGACAATTATTTTTTTCTAGTCTCACACGTCGAATTGTAATTTTAAATCTTGCTGCCCTTGGCATTTTGGTAACAGGCATTTTATATCTTAATCAATTTCGCGCTGGCTTAATTGATGCAAAAATTGAAAGTTTGTGTATCCAAGGAAAAATTATAGCTGGAGCTATTGCTGCCTCTGCAACGATAGATACAAACTCTATTCTTATTGACCCTCAAAAGCTTTTAGAGTTACAAGTTGGAGAAAGTGTCACACCAATACCTCAGTCAACCGATTCTTGGGATTTTCCTATTAACCCTGAACAAGTTGCTCCACTTTTACGGCGTCTTATTACACCCAAAATAACAAGAGCACGAATCTATGACCGTGACGCCACCTTGCTTCTTGATTCACGCGTTCTTTATTCCAGTGGCGAAGTTTTTAGCTATGATTTGCCCTCCATCAAAACTGAAAAAAATCTGTGGAAACGCTTCTATTCATGGCTTTCAAAGATACTCTATAGCAATGGCATTCCTCTTGACAGAAAACAAGTAAAAAGTGGTGATATTGCTTATCCAGAAGTTTATCGAGCACTAAATGGATCTATCTCCACCTCCAAACGACGAAACAGACAAGGTCAATTAATAGTCTCTGTTGCTGTACCTGTCCAACGCTATCGTGCAGTGGTGGGAGCTCTTCTTCTCTCAACCACTGGTTCAGACATTGATAACATTGTAAAGAATGAGAGACTGTCCATTGTTAAAGTCTTTGCAGTTGTCAGTATTGTGCTTTTAGTACTCTCCCTATTTTTAGCTCACACAATTGCTCACCCATTGAGCAAATTGTCTGCAGCCGCTAACCGTGTACGCCATGGAAACAACAAGCGCGTGGAAATCCCTGATTTTTCTGTACGTGAGGATGAAATTGGTCATCTTTCAGCGTCTATTCGTGACATGACAAATGCTCTTTATATGCGCATTGAGGCCATTGAACGCTTTGCTGCTGATGTAAGCCATGAATTAAAAAATCCTCTCACTTCACTTCGCAGTGCTGTTGAAACGCTCCCACTAACTAAAAATGAGAAAGCACAAACACAACTATTTGAAATTATCCAACATGATATACAGCGTCTTAACCGTTTAATTACTGATATTTCTGATGCATCGCGACTAGATGCAGAACTCGCTCGTGAGGCCGCTCAAATTGTGGATATGACACAACTTTTAGAAAATCTTGTCCATGCCATGAATGAAGTATACCGCAGTAAGCAAACCATTGATATTAGCCTTAATATTGTTCCACGTCCTTATGGAAAAGCCTATTTTGTGTTTGGACATGAGCTTCGTTTAGGTCAGGTTATTTCCAATCTTATTGAAAATGCACGTTCTTTTATCCCCAATGATAGTGGTAAAATTTTTATAACTATGCGTAGTGATACTTCAAATCTTATCTTAACTGTTGAAGATAATGGCCCTGGCATTCGTTCAGAAAATATTGAGTGTATTTTTGAACGCTTCTATACCGATCGACCAAAAGAAAATGCATTTGGACAAAATTCAGGGCTTGGCCTTTCTATTAGTCGGCAAATTATCGAAGCTCATAATGGAACAATCAAAGCTGAAAATATTGTTGACCCTGTGATTGAAAATAGCAAAACTGGTGCGCGATTTATTATCATACTTCCTTTAGCAAATAATCATTAATCCAAAGCATAGACATAAAAACCAAAAATGAACGATGATACGCTACTTGCCTCTAAAATGATAAAGATCGTCGGAATCAGAAAAATCAACTCTGACTCTTGCTCTTCTTGACCGTGTTGAATGATAAAAACATGACGCAAAACTCATCAGTGTTGATTATACAATGCTTCGTGTAGAAAACAGAAAACTCTACGAAAATACTCCAGAAGGTTTGCAAAAGGTAGTATTGAGATCTGTGATGCTAACCTCTATATAGCGAAATTCGAAAAACAAACAATTAGAGATTGCGTCTTATAATCTTGATTCTGAATATGAACGACTTTCTAAAAATCAAGCTTTTCAATTTGTAGATCTATGTATTCCTCTTTTAAAACTCTCTAGTCTTCATGAAATAAATTGTATCGCTATCTGTCAAGCTATTGAAGTAATCCTTTTTAATAAAATATGACGTAAATCTGTTTAAAATTTTTTCTTGGCAGCATAGCAAAGCTTTACAGAATAATAACCCTTTCTATATGGTCAGATCTTCGTTAATAGGGTTTTTAAAATGATTGAACTCGTGCTTATAATGCACGGTGGATTGGCTGTCGAACTTTGATATGCTATAGAGCATGTTGTTGGAGTGCAAAAGCAATTTGCAACAATATGCATATATCTCGATGATTACCTAGACTCAAAGTCAAAGTGATATTATAGACGCTGTTTCCTCTACAAATACAAACCATGGTGTGATTATATCAGTCGATGTATTCGGTGGAACCCCATAAAATATGGCTATTTCTGTCATTAAAAAGGGATATATTGAAATGATCACTGATGTTAATCTGCCTATGCTCGTTAAATCAATTTCTATTTGCAGATGCTCCTAATATTTCATTCTCAGAAGCCTATTAAGAATAGCGCAAGAAGCAGGACTTAAATATACTGATATAAAGCCTTATTTTAACGGATAATTAAGCACTAATGTTCCTCTTACTAATCCGTCATCTCATTACTTGTAATCAAAGCAGATTATATGCCCGTTCTTCTACAAAATTTGTACAAATTATTGACAATTTTAATATTATCGTTGAGAATGGAAACGCTATTTTTAGATCATCAATTATGGAACTTATGATGTTAGCATCTCTACCTGTCTGTAGTATCACTATTCGCGTTTCAGAATCAGAAGTAACGGATGCTCTCGACACCTTTGAACAACTCATCAAAATAAATTTGGAGAGGAGAAATAGAACCTACCATTGAAAAAAATATAAAAATTTCACAATTATCTTATTCAGATTCTTTGTCTTTCTCATAATATATAAGCGCTAGTATTCATTACGAATATCACAGGTTTATATCCCTGTGGAGGTAGTTTTGTGCAATGTTGGTATGATTTCATTCTGCCCTAGAAACTTTATTTGTTCATCATTATGTTGCTTCACTTGGCATTCATAAGTAAGCCTTTATCGAAGGAGAATAGATTGCTTTTAATAAATCTAAAATATTTTTTATGCTTTTGGCAAAGAGAATGACCGTATCATAATTGATATCGGGGGGAGTTTCTTTTTTCTTAGATAAATCAATTTTACATTATAATTACAAGAGTCATGAGTATTGCTTCTTTTTCAGCTATACGGTGCAATATTTTCTGCTTACGTTAGATCTTTAATTATAAGGAAACATCATGTTACGTCTATTTAGTGCTCTTCAAATTCCCGAAGAAACAACAAAATCCCTCATATCGTTGCAGAGTGGCTTACTACAAGCCCAGTGGATTAATCCAAAAAACTTTCATATCACTTTATCTTTTTTTGGAGAAGTTGATAGCTCTATAAAAAATGAACTTATCTGTGCTTTTGACACAATAAAGCTTCCTCCTTTTGAGCTACGTACAAACGGTTTTAAAGTGTTTGTTAAAGAAAATATCCCTCATTCGCTTGTTGTTCGTATTAATTCTTGTGAAACTCTCGACCTTTTACACAAACAAATGCAATGCATAAGAGATCGCTTGAAATTACCTCCTGATGAAAGGTTATTTACTCCGCACATCACCATTGCACGGCTGCTTAATGTTAAATCTGAAGATCTTTCTTCTTATCTATCTGCTCGAGGAGATTTCTCTATTTCTCCTTTTGAGGTTGACCATTTTGTTTTATTATTATCTGCATCTCCTATGAGTGACGATCCTTATATTGTACAAGGGTGTTGGAAACTTCAAGCATAAAAGGGTGTTTCAACACCCTTTAAAACTTTCTTTGATGAAATGCTTCAAAAATACGAGATGAGGAATATCATAATTTCACGCTAGGGCAGGAAAGGATTTGTTATTTGTTAATCTATACCGGATCGGATTCGACAGAAGCTTCTTTTGCTCCCCCTTTAGCTACACCAACTATCGCTGGACGTAAGACGCGTTCACCAATGGTATAGCCTGCCTGAACAACTTGCTGAACAGTATTATCCGGAACATCGGCGTTAGGAATTTCAAACATTGCTTGGTGAAAGTGAGGATCAAACTTTTGCCCCTCTGGGTGGATTTTTTTTACCCCATGGCGCTCCAATGCTGATATCATTGCACGCTCAGTCATTTCAACGCCTTCAGCCAATGTTTTCAAACCTGCATCATTCTCTCGCGCTCCTTCTGGAATAGCTTCTAAAGCACGATTAAGATTATCAGAAACAGATAACATATCACGTGCAAAATTAGCAATAGAATAAGCCTTTGCATCAGCTACATCGCGCGCAGTACGCCGCCGAAGGTTCTCCATATCTGCAGCCAAACGCAAAAGCTGATCTTTCAATTCTCTATTTTCATCTTGCAAAGCAACCGAGGGATCGGTAGACTCGCTTTCTCCTTCCTCTGCGCCTGCGCCAGATTCTGCTTCGTGCATTTTTAAAAGTTCATCAGCAGCCTGTTTAAGTGCATCGTGATCAGCTGAATCTTTTAAATCGCTACTTTCAAATGAAGCGTTAGTAAATTTGTTTTTTTCATCAGACATAAAAATTCCATTCCTTCATAAGATTTGTTATTCTCGATATTGAAATTTTATAGACAAAAATCAAGGGATATTTAGGTATCTTAACACAATGAGTATTATAATAAAAATATCTGTCTACTGATTGTGTTAACGCAACAACTGTGACACAAGCTGAGCTGTATAATCAACCATAGGAACGATTCTTGCATAATTAAGCCGTGTTGGTCCAATAACTCCCAAAGCACCAATGACTCTCTGTTGTGAATCACAATAGGGTGCAACAACTAAGGAAGAACCAGAAAGCGAAAACAATTTATTCTCTGACCCAATAAAGATACGAACCCCCGAACCTTCATCTGTTAGATCGAGAAGCTGTGCCATACTCTCACGTGTTTCAAGGTCATCAAATAGATGTCGTAACCGCTCTAAATCTTCTTTTGCTTTTACATCTTCAAGCAAATTACTCCGTCCACGAACAATAAGATGTATTTTATGATCAGCATCTTCTCCTCCCCAGAGAGCTAACCCTGTTTCCACAAGATGATGAGATAAATGATCGAGTGCAGCTCGTGTTTCTGAACATAAACGTGCAATTTCTCCTTTAGCTTCACTCAATGTGCGCCCTTGAATATGCGCATTGAGAAAATTTGTTGCCTCTGTTAATTGTGCATGAGTAACACCTTCAGGTAAATGAACAATACGGTTTTCAACCTCACCTCGTTGAGTTACTAAAACGGCAAGAGCATGCTCCCCATCAAGGCGTACAAATTCAATATGCTTCAATGTTCCTTCATGTTTTGTTGCTAAAACTAGTCCCGCCCCACGTGAAAGATCTGAAAGAACCTGACTGGCTTGGATAAGAAAATGCTCAACTGACTGTGTATGGCCAGCCTCTTTAACTTGAGTTTCAATATTTTCGCGTTCTTCGGTTGGCAAATCACCTGTTTCCATAAATGTATCAACAAAAAATCGTAAACCTGATTGTGTTGGCATTCGTCCTGCAGATACATGAGGTGCATAAATTAAACCAAGATGTTCGAGATCGCTCATCACATTACGAATTGTTTCAGGCGATAATGTCTGCTGCAAAAGTCGCGAAAGATTTCGTGACCCTACTGGTTCTCCATCATTAAGGTAGGCTTCAACAATGTGGCGAAAAATATCACGCGAACGCTTATCAAGATATTTTAGTTCATCATCAACGGGTTTGTGCTTCATCACAATTATTTCACTACTTTAAAAATACTTTTTTCTTATATAAGTTTTGCTAAAGTCTGGTCAAATAGTCTAAAGCTGTACAAAAACATATAGCATATTTATTACAAAAAATGCCACTGTCAAAAAGAAAGGTATTTCATGTGTCTTTCTGCTTATTATTCTCATAAAATGTGAGCAATCTTATTTAAACTTAATATTGGCAAACGCACAGCAAGGTTTTATCTTGTAAAATTTGGAAAGACCCATATCATGAAGACAGTCTAAGCTAGCTTTATTAAAGCAGATAGCTACTTCTTTTTGTTTCCGGAGAAATATATATGAGAAGCATAACAACCAAGAAACTTGTCATTGCCACACATAATGCTGGCAAATTACATGAAATCACTACGTTAATCGCACCCTTTGGTTTAACAACACAATCTGCACAGGAACTCGATTTGCCTGAACCGGAAGAAACGGGAATAACATTTGAAGAAAATGCCTATATAAAAGCCTTTTCAGCTGCAAAAAATACAGGACTTCCTGCCTTATCTGATGATTCTGGAATGGAAGTGGATGCATTAAACGGTGCACCCGGTGTCTATACAGCTGATTGGACTCTTGAACCTAACGGCACACGTAATTTTTTAAAAGCTATGCAGAAGATAGAAGATGAACTCCAAAAAGTTAAAGCTCATTCAAAAAATCAACGGAAATGTCGATTTATATCGGTCATTTGCATTGCATGGCCTGATGGTTATGCAGATTATTTCCGTGGCAGTGTTGATGGTACATTTATTTGGCCTCCACGTGGAGATAAAGGTTTCGGTTTTGATCCTGTTTTTTTACCAGATGGATATGAAAATACCTTTGGAGAAATGTCAACGGAACAAAAACACGGTTGGAAGCTCAATGACAAAACACCACTCTCACATCGTGCACGTGCTTTCAAACTTCTAGCAGAAAATCTTTTAACATTGTAATGAACAAATCTTTTGGCATTTATATTCATTGGCCCTTCTGTACAGCTAAATGTCCTTATTGTGACTTTAATTCACATGTTCGAGTCAATGGAGTTGATCAACCGCGTTTCGTAAAAGCTTTTGAGCGCGAAATAGAAACCCAATACCACAAAATAGGTTCACGTCAGATCACAAGTATTTTTATTGGTGGAGGTACCCCCTCCCTTATGACACCTCAGACTGTTCATGCTCTGTTGCAAGCTATCGTAAAAAAGTGGACAATCTGTGATAAAGCTGAGATCACATTGGAAGCAAACCCATCAAGTGTAGAAGCAGAGCGCTTTCACGGATACCGCACAGCAGGAATTAATCGCTTATCCTTAGGGGTACAAGCACTTAATGACAAAGCACTGCGAAAACTTGGTCGCCTTCACGATGTACAACAAGCTCTTTATGCTATTACTTTAGCACGAAAAATTTTTCCACGTTTATCCTTTGATTTAATTTATGCCCGCCCTGAACAAACACTTGAACAATGGAAATGTGAACTTTTTCAAGCTATTGATTTGGCAGCAGACCATCTTTCTCTTTATCAACTAACGATAGAGGAAGGAACCGCCTTTAAACGACTTCATGCAGCAGGAAGGCTTACCCTTCCCACATCAGATCTCGCAGCAGACTTATATCATCTTACCCAAGAAATAACCACTATGCATGGACTTCCAGCCTATGAAATTTCAAATCATGCAATTCCTGGTGCTGAATCAGCGCACAATCTTCTTTATTGGCGTTATCACGAATATGCAGGTTTTGGCCCAGGAGCACATGGACGCTTTATCAAATGCCCGCCACACAATTCTTATACCTCTTTAAAAACATCTTCATCTAAAATTGAAAACTATGAGCGTTATGTAACAATAAACGAAAAATATCCTGAACGTTGGCTTGAATTAGTAGAAACTACAGGACATGGCTGTGTCGAAACAGAAAAACTGACTAAGGAACAACAGGCAAATGAAATGCTTATCATGGGCTTACGTCTTTCTGAAGGGTTAGATCTCGTGCGCTATGAAAACTTAAATTCCAATAGCCTACCAATGGAAAAACTTATAACTTTACAACAACAAGGACTGGTAGAAATAGTAGGAAACCAGCATTTAAAAGCCACAAAAACAGGGCGCATCCTTCTTAACCACATCATCAGTCAATTGGCAAACTGAAACCTCGCAGTTTTAATCACCTATCATATCGAAAGCAATCACTTCCCTACAAAAAAATCAACAATGAAGCGTTCATAAACAGAAGTAAGGTTTTCTATTTCCTCAAGAGATACACACTCATCTACCATGTGCATAGTTTGCCCTGGTAAACCAAATTCAACAACTGGGCAATAATCCTTAATAAACCGCGCATCAGAAGTGCCCCCCGAAGTTGAGTATTCTGGGGTATTTCCTGTCACACTTTTAATAGCATTTGACAAAGTCTTAACGAGTTTATCATTCTGAGTCAAAAAGACACTCCCCAAACTTTGCACCCACTCAAGCTTATAATAAGGCAACTGATCACAATTATTGTTTTCTTGTACTGAAGCAAGGCGACTTTCTATTTCCCTGACAAGCGTATCTTTTGTCCAAAGATCGTTGTAACGTATGTTAAAGCGAACTATTGTCTGCATTGGAATAACATTTACTGCAAGATTACCTGTATCAATTGTTGTTAATTCCAAATTGCTGGGTTGAAAATTCTTTGTCCCTTGATCCAAAGCACTTTGTGTCAATGCCTGGATAAGCTTACTTGCTAAAGGTAATGGATTGGCTGCCCGCTCAGGAAAAGCAACATGACCTTGACGACCTTTCACTGTAATGATACCAGAAATTGATCCACGGCGACCAATTTTGATCACATCGCCAACAGTTTTAACACTCGTTGGTTCTCCTACAAGAGCTGCAGTCCATTTTTCGCCTTTTTGTTCTGCCCATTTTAGAAGCTTTACCGTACCATTAATAGCAGGACCTTCTTCATCACCAGTAATCAAAAGGCTTACCGTTCCTTTAATGAATCGTTTTTCAAGAACCCGAGCTAACGCCGCAATAAAACATGCGATCGCGCCCTTCATATCAACAGCACCACGCCCATATAATTTCCCTTGATCTATTACACCTTCAAAAGGAGGGTATGTCCAACTTTCTAGCTCACCCGGCGGCACAACATCAGTATGACCGGCAAACATAAGATGAGGTTCCTCTTTGCCAATTTTTGCATAAAGATTTTCAACATCTTGCGTATTGGTATCTGAAAAAACAGGACGATCAACGCTAAACCCTATCTTTTTTAAAATTTGTTCCAAAGTTGACAAGGAACCCGCCTCATGAGGCGTAACAGAAGGGCAACGAATAAGTGCCTTTAATATCTGAATAGGATCTGTAAGGGCAAGCATAAACGCTCTTCCAATCTAAAGTTGAGAGTTATAAAAAATTATTAAGCTGAATTACAAAAAAGATAAAGTACAAATATGGAAAACACTCAACAAATTAAAAAAGAAGAACACAGCTGTTCTCAAGTTAATATGCCTACCTTACTATAATACAAAATACACAAACGAAATACTAAACAAAAAATTCTATTGAAATTATCTCCATTTCAATACCGCTTCATATCTCTAACTTGTGTGAATCAAAATTGATAGCATGCAGTATATGGCCATTTTCTTTCAACCAAGCACGATACTTTTTACTGTTGGGAAAAAGTTTTTCGCAAAGATCCCAAAATTTTGGTCCGTGATTCATCTCAATAAGATGAGCTACCTCATGGGCAACAACATATTCCAAAACTTCTCTTGGCGCCATGACAAGACGCCAAGAAAATGAAATTCGTCCATCTTTTGAACAAGATCCCCAACGGCTCTTTGTATCTTTGTAACAAATTGATCTAACTTTACGCCCTACTTTATGTGCATAATAGGCTACCAATGGCGTTATAATGAGTGCAGCTTGTTTTTTCAAAATACTCGCAACACGTCTTGGCAAATATTCTAATGAACCATAAACGATAATTTTTGGCTCTTGTCTCGCGTCATCTGCAATGATTTCGGTCACTCCGCGCCCTTCCTTATGCATTACAGTATGCTCAACACCCAATAAAGGAATTATTGTGCCCTCTTTAACGTAAAAGTTTTCGTGACAAATTTTTATGCGAGTAAAGCGCTCCTCAATCCAAGATCGGTGCTTTTCAATAAAACCTTGAACTGAACAAAAACTTGCCGATGGTGGTGTTGTTACACAAATTCTCTGACGAATTGCATCAATGCGCAACACAAAATTACGAGCACGCTTGTGCTTCCTTATCCGCAAAGGAATAACATAATTAGAGCAAATAAACTGCTGTTCATAAGTGAGCATACATCATACGCCTTTATTATCAATGAACTTTTTCTTATCCTGCATTAATTTGATCAATCAATGATCTCAACACTGTTTCGAGACAATCTAAATCTTGTGGACGCGAAAACCGATGATCTGCATCCCGAACAAGCGTTAGTGTTACATCATGTGAAGGCAAATGATCAAGCAAACTTAATGTATGCTGATAGGGTATCTTGTCATCTTCCATTCCTTGTAGAATATGGACTGGACATCCAACATCAAGACACCCCTTCATAACACTGTTATCTCGTCCATCTTCAATCAATACTTTTGTAAAAGGCATTGGCTCTTCATCACCAACCGCAGGCCGTTCAATATATCCTTTTTCTTCCAAAACTTTCCACTCCTCTGGACCTAACGCTGGTTCCACTAATGTTTGCGTAAAATCAGGAGCCGGCGCAACCAGCACCATGCCAGCAAGAGTTTTGTTTTTCTGTGCTAATATCGCAGCAAGCTTTAGAGCAATCCATCCTCCCATAGATGAACCAATTAAAATTTGAGAACCTTCACAATAGGTTTCAAAAATCGCTAAACTTTCTCTAACCCAACGAGAAATCGTTCCTTGAAAAAAGTCGCCCTCAGACTCTCCATGACCAGAATAATCAAAACGTAAACAGGATAAATTATTCTTTTTAGCAAAACCATCAACCACCGCCGCTTTACTACCCAGCATATCGGATTGATAACCAGAAAGCCAAACCAAACCAGGAGCACAATGACCTTTACGATGACGTACTGCGAGAGCAGTACCTTCAAACGAAAAAAATTGACAAGGAATATTTTGATCCATCACTTTTCCTCCATTCGGTAATATGAGCCGCCTTATATGCAAATAATATATTCTATCTCTTCCAATGTCATAAAAGAGAGGTATCCATTCCATTGAACAAAATCTTCTATAACATTCAATATTTTTACAACAAATTGACTGAACTTTATGTGCCTATTTTACATACGCAACGCCTTATTATCAGAGTTATAGGGGATGAAACGTATTTATTATCAAAAATGTATTTTAAAAATATCTTATGATTTGCCATAAACAACAGTTCTAGATCTGGCCTCTGCGCAACCAAAAACAATTTAAATCACTCTGTACTTCTATACCTCATAATACAACATTCCATAAAAGAAATCATCATGCCATATATTTAAGGTAAGGTTTTGTAAAAATCTTATATTATAAGCGAGTGTAATGCCTCTTAATTTAGAACAGGTATTTAAAATCAAACCCTAACACTAGAGAATTTTCAGCAACACCATTACACAACCCTTAATAACGTGATGAGCTGCTATGAACACATAATACGAAACGACATTTTACTTGCAGCTATACACGTCAGCACATATGAATAATTTACACATATATTCTTATCATTGATGAACTTTCTTCCCCCTACTCTACATTAATTTGATCAATTAACGACTTCAATGCTGCTTCTAGACAAACTAAATCTTGTGGGCGTGAAAGCGAGTGATCTGCATCACGAATAAGTGTCAAAGTCACATCGTGAAGAGGCAAATGATCGAGCAAACTTAATGTATGTTTATAGGGGATCTGTTCATCTTCCATCCCGTGCAAAATGTGAACTGGACATCCAACATCAATGCACCCTTTCATAACATAATTATTTCGTCCATCTTGAATAAAAACTTTTGAAACAGGTCTCGGTTTTACAGAACCAATTGCCCCGATTGCAGGAACTCCAATGTACCCTTTTTCTTCCAAAACCTCCCACTCTAAAGGACCCAACAACGGATCCACAACAGTTCTCGTAAAATCAGGAGCCGGTGCAACCAATATCATGCCAGCAAGCATTTTACTTTTTTTCGCCAGAGTCGTAGCAAGCTTTAAAGCAATCCATCCCCCCATAGAGTTTCCAATTAAAATCTGCGGACCCTCACAATAAGCTTCAATCACTGCTAAACTTTCTTCAACCCAACGAGAAATCGTTCCTTGAAAAAAGTCGCCCTCGGATTCTCCGTGGCCAGAATAATCAAAACGTAAACAGGATAAATTATTCTTTTGAGCCAACATATCAATCATCATCGCTTTGCTACTCAGCATATCAGATTGGTAGCCATGAAGCCAAACCAAACCAGGAGAACAGCTGCCTTTACGATAACGTACGGCAAGATTAGTGTTCTCAAAAGAAAAAAATTGGCAAGGAATATTTTGATCCATTGTATTTTCCTCCATAACAATATTTTTCTTATAGAAGAAAAATTTTATTTTCAAAATCTAATCAAATAAAGCGTGAATTCTAGTTGTTTTTCTGTGCATAATTGTATATTAGAATACGTTGTAGATGAATCAAAATTTAGGGAGCATAAACCATTCGCAGACCGTTTAAGATGACACCTACCCAAAAAGATGGGCCACGTTCAAATCAAGATATTCGGGTTCCCTGTATTCAGCTTATCAATGACGAAGGACAACATCAGGGCATCGTTTCAACACAAGAAGCACTTGCTATGGCTGCAGATGTTGGGCTGGATTTGGTTGAAATTGTACCGAATGCAGAGCCACCTGTGTGCAAGATTATTGATTTGGGTAAATTGAAATATCAGACCCAAAAGAGAGCTGCTGAAGCACGGAAAAAACAGAAAGTCATCGAAGTCAAAGAGATTAAGATGCGTCCGAATGTTGATGTTCATGATTATGAAGTTAAGCTAAAAGCTATTCATCGCTTTATTGATAATGGTGATAAAGTGAAGATTACCTTGCGTTTTCGTGGTCGAGAAATGGCGCACCAGGATCTTGGATTAAAGCTGCTTCAACGCGTTAAGGAAGATACAGGTGGTATTGCCAAAATTGAATCTGAGCCAAAACTTGAAGGCCGCCAAATGATGATGGTGATAGCACCTAAATGATTGGACTAAAGCAATCGACAGCGCACATTTTATCACTATGAGCGTATTATCACTATGAGCGTATGATGTGGATTTAGAAGCACTGCACGTAGTTATGTAATGTTGTAGTGCTTTTAAAAAAGTAGTCGGTGCGCAGAATTCTCTATAAAAACCTTTTTTACCACAAAGGGCTAAATGTCTTTGCATGAAGAAAACTTAATATTGCATAAAGCAACGATAGAATGATAGAAGTTCTTTATGGGTAAGAAACAAATTTCCTCTTTTGATAAATATCTTATTATTCGTCTTCTACGAGAAAATTTTCATAAACATGCACTTTGGTACTGTGCAGCCATTTTTTCAATGATCATCATTTCCTGCACAACTGCAATGAGCGCATGGATTATGCGTGATGTTGTCAATTATATTATTGATGCTCAAAATTTTAATATGATTGTGTTGATTTCTAGTGCCATTGCGTTTATTTTTATTCTAAAAGGAATTGCAACTTTTTTCCAAACTTACTTTCTAAGCAAAGCAGGAAATAGCATCGTTGCTGAGCAACAACGTAAAATTTATACACGCCTTATGCAACAAGGTGTCTCTTTTTACCAAAATAATACATCAGCTGATCTTCTTGTCCGTGTAACCCACAATGCTACAGCCGCTCGTCATGTTATCGATACCATTATTACAACTTTTGTACGTGATTTGCTTTCACTGAGTGGTTTGTTGATTGTCATGCTCATTCAAAATTTTACGTTAATCGCCATTACTTTATCAGTAGGACCACTAGCTTTTTTAGGAATTAGAATGGCTTTAAAACGTGTTCGTAACCTTATGGAAAAAGAACTTCTTTCACTTAGTGAAATTATAAAAATTGTGCAAGAAAGTACCATTGGTATTAGAGTTATTAAAGCTTTTTCACTAGAAGGATTAATGCAAAAACATATGGACAAAGCTATTTGTGATGTTGAAAAACAAGCAAATAGTATCGCAACACTTGAAGCCATTATAAATCCAATAATGGAAACACTCACTGGCATCGCCATCGCCGGTATTATCTGCTTTTCTGGCTACCTTGCAAGCCAACGTGCAGGCGCTCAAGGTGAATTAATGTCCTTTATTGTTGCTTTACTTCTAGCTTATGAACCTGCAAAAAGACTAGCAAATTTACGTGTAAAAATTGAATCTGGCTTAGTTAATATCCGTACAATGTACGAAATACTAGATCATCCCCTTGCAGTTATAGAATATGCAGAAGCTAAAGATCTGGATAAAGTTCAACAAAATCCTATTCGTTTTGAGCACGTTTCTTTCGCATATGCAGATGGTCAAATGGTATTGAAAGATATCAATTTAGAAATAGAACCTGGAAAAATGACGGCACTAGTAGGACCATCAGGTTCAGGAAAATCAACTTTTATCAATCTTATTATGCGTCTTTATGACCCTACACAAGGGCGTATATTGATCAACAATCAAGATATCCGCTATATTACATTTCGCTCTCTTAGAAGCCTTATGTCCTATGTAGGACAAGATACTTTTCTCTTTCAAGGAACTATTAGATATAATATCGGGCTTGGGAAAGAGGGCGCCAGCGATGAAGATATTATCAAAGCAGCAAAAGCAGCGAACGCCCACAACTTTATTATGGGTTTACCAGACGGTTATGATACGCAAATAGGAGATAATGGTAATAATCTATCGGGTGGACAAAAACAACGACTCGCTATCGCCAGAGCAATGCTTCATGATAGCGAAATCTTAATTCTTGATGAAGCAACAAGTGCATTGGACTCACACACCGAAGCACAAATTAATAAGGCTCTTTACCACCTCACCAAAGGACGCACAACCATTGTAATTGCCCACCGTCTTTCAACAATTGCTCGCGCTCATAAAATCATTGTCATGAAAGATGGACAACTAATTGAACAAGGGACGCCAAAAGAATTGCTAACAAAAGAAAATGGTTTTTACAAAAAACTTCACAGCATACAATATAAAACGCAAGAATTCTAGGCAATCAATCTTAGTAATCTTTTTCATAAAATAAGCCAACACTAGAGTTTTTTTCATTCCCTATAGCACCCTTGGCTTTGAGATTACGTGAAATATCCAGATTAATTGTCCCCTTCGTTGTCCCATCTGACTCTGCTTCAAATCCTAAATAAATGTTATTGTGTATATAGCGTCCAATACGTAAGCCCGTATTCCCCTTTTCATCAACAACAACATCAAGATCATCAAGACCAATTTTAGCTCGTAAAGCGTTCCACAAAGATGTATTAGAAGCACCCACAAGATTAGCAGCAGCAGCAGCAAGTTGAGCAATCTGAAATGGAGATAACTCACTAAGCGAGCGATTAAAAATTAAACGAGCTAAAATTTCATCCTGAGGCAAATTAGGTTGCGAAGAAAAATTAATATCAAGATCATCAATAGTTCCACTTACAATTACAGTGACGCGAATATTATCGCTGTTATTATTGGTCACAAAATAAACTGTAGGATTAAGATTACCACTGAAGCTCGCATGCCCCTGATCAAAATTGAGACGCTTTGAAAGAATATCAAAACGTCCACGAATCATCTGAAACTCCCCAACTGGATGTACATCATTCAATGGCCCAGTCAGATTAATACGCCCCCCCAATTCAGTATCTAAACCTCTTCCACGTACAAAAAATTGATTACGTGACATAATATTCATATTTAACCGTACAACAGATGAAGATTCCTGAGGGATATTACGGCTTTTATAACTTTTCACATCAGCACGTTCGAGAGTTTTTCGAATTGGTTTAGTTAAATTCTTATTTTTAACATCAAGAAATCTTGTGTTTAAAAAATGATCGGGAACAACAACTTCAGCTTTTTCAACGTTGATATCACCACCAATAACAAGATCACCAAGAAAATAACCTGCTATTTTTACCTTACCTGACAACGTTGCAACAACCGTGGAACCATCATTATAATTGGCATGATCAAGATAAATAAGCAAATCTGTTTGCAAATCATTAGTGATATGACCAGACACAGAAACCGCTCCCCCGCTAAACGAAGAAGCAGAAGCTTTTTCTATAAGAATACGGTCACCATTTAGTTTTCCTTCAAGCGTTATATTATTCAATCCAAAATTTGTTTGTGAATCAAAAAAACCTCCATCGACTATGGAAAAATGTCCTATTAGCTGTGGTTTAAATAATGAACCGTTTATAGTGGTATCAATTTTTGCCATGCCCGTTACATTCGTACCACGCTTCGCTAACAATAGATCAAAAAAAGCAAGAGGTAATTTCCCCTTAACGTTCAATTTAGCCTCTGAACCACTTAGAGCAACAGCCCCATTCATGGAAAGATCTAGTCCTTTATCTCCTGTTGCTATCATATTATCGATATGCAATGTGGACTTTTTGTAGAAACCATGTGCATTCATATTTATCGATATAAGCCCTTTATGGGTTATAACATTCATACTGTGGCTAGAAAGTTCAAAATGCGCAGATGGATCCTTCACGGTTCCACTAATATCGACTTTTCCTACTACCATTCCTCCAAGTGCTTTTCCTTCAATAAAGCCATTGGCTAAATGCGTAGATAAATTTTGCAAATTAATATGTAAATCAAGACTGTTTTGACCTTCTAAAGATAAACTACCCTGCGCTTGTGCTTGAATTCCTTCTCCTGTTAAATCTGAATTTAAAGTGAGAAGTTGATTTACCGTTTTACCTGTAGCAGAAAATGTAAAAGGCATTATTTTTTTATCTTGAAAAGCAGCCGTTGTAATGCCTTCACCTTTTATATCATAGCTCACATTAGGTTTCTTCAAATTACCACGGATCATAACTTGCCCTGTTAAAGTACCAGAAGCTCCAAGGCTAGGCTTCCAAAGATTAACCAAAGAGACAGGAAAAGCATCCATTGTAAGATGCAGATTGAGAGTATCATAAAAGCTACCCGCAAGCATGATCTTACCTCCATTAACCGAAAATCCTAAATCGCTTATCATCATCCCATTTTTATCAAAAATAATCGTAGCCGGTTTCGGTAATGCTGCATGAAGATTATGCTGCTTCACACCCATAGTTTTAATCTGCACTTCTCGTTTTATACCTTCTGGAAGACTCATTGTAATTACATGGCCAGAAAGCTGTACATTTGTATTATCATGCAAGAGTGTTTGAATAGTAAAAGCCGTTTGCTGCTCATCATTGTGATCAGCAAAAACATTTAAACGATTAACCGTTACCAAAGGTGTTTGAATCTGTTCTCCTTTGACAAAACCCTCAAACTGCGCCGTGCCAAAAGGATCAAATATATGTGCTTCTGCTGCCAATTTTTTAATTTTATTCTTTGCAAAACTTAAATGATCAACATCAACCTTTAAATTGGCTTTTTGTCTATCATGGTATTCATTAAAGATAAAATCTCCTTTTATTTTTCCACTGCCTTCCTGTAAAAACAGAGCAGCAAGTGCTGAAATATCATCAGCATCAATATGCACAAACCCTTTCAGAAAGCCTTCACGTGGTTGAGAAAGATTGCCAGTTATCTCCGCGTTTCCTCCTCTAATGCTTATATTCTGAAGATACCGAATCTGATTGGAATCTTTAAAAGAAGCAGATAAACGAAGCGGTTTCTCAGCAAAAGTTCCTTGACCTTTTAAAGATCCTGTTAGATAGGAAGTAATTGGCGATGTATTATCAATAAGTACGTTAAGATTAAATGTTGTGTTTTGAAGTTTTTTTTCCACTAAAAACGCTTCAACAATCTGAGCACGTGTTTTAAGCTTTATAAGACTATTGGATCCCTTAGCTCTACTTTGAATCGTAAGAGCACCTCTCATCCTTGGATCTAACATAGCAAGATCAGATATTTGAGCAGTCAAATCCATCTTCGCATTTTCTCTCGAAAAATATCCATTGGCCTTTATGCTTGTATACTGATTTTTCAAATATAAATGATGCAAAACTAAACCCATTGTATTCCAAGCAGCCCCTCCCGAAAGAGTAAGGTTTCCTTTGAATAAACGATCAAAAGGCTCCATACCTATTTTTAGGTTATTGGTCATTCCTGATAACTCAAGATCAAAAGCACCACTCATTAAACCAATATTCCCTTTCGCTTTAATATCTGCACCACCAGAAAATGTTCGTTCACTCAACAAACCCAAATGAGCTAATGTCCGTGCTTTCAAACCGAGGTTACCTGTAAAAACAAAATGGTTCATTTTTCCTTTTAACCAAGCAGAAAAACCTTGAGCCGTAACACTGAAATCATGAATCAAAACTGATTTTTTAGAAACAATATCGGTGTCTAGATGCACATGAACCGTTTGGCTCAAATCTGTTTCAGAGGCTTCTTTAGTATTTTTAATCGCTTCAAGTGTTCCGTTAATCTGAATACCGACATGACGAGAAGCTATATCATCAAGATTTTCGCTCACCCCTCCCATGTCAAAAACCGCATCACGAACATGAATATTTTTACTGCCCAAATTATGTATAGTAAGCCGTCCTTTCCAAGACTGTTGACCTTCACGACCATAATCAATGGTTAAAGCCAGATTATCCACATACGCTGATGTCCCTAACACTGGTGTAGAGCTACTTTCCTTATCAAGAGCTATCTTTCCATCAATAAAAAGCTGCCGTAAAAATCCATCTGCTGTCACTTTAGCATTAGCTATAATATTCACAGCTTGCCCCTGAATGACCATATTATCTAGGTGGGTCACACCCTCTTTTGTCATCCTCCCCTCTGCTGTTAATGTAATATCAGACTCAAATAGGCTACGATATTGTGTGGGCATAAAAAGGCCAAGTTTACCCACTAATTTTGTAGAAAGACTGTGCCCTTCTGAAATACTTGCAAGAACCACATCACCATCTAAAATAGGATGATGATCTGCCTCTAAATGAAGCTTGACAACCAAATCATCAAAAGTACCATCACCTTTAACAGTAAGATTTAATGCAGGGTGTTTTTCAATGTTAAGAATGTTGGCCACAATACCATTTTGCGGTTCATCAGCTGAAATATCAATCTTGGCTATACGATTGCTATTAGATATCTTCGTCATAATAGAAAAAGAACCTGGCTTGTCCAAACGATGAGCCTTTATATCAGCATCAAGATCGCCATTAGCCAAAGTTAAATGCCCTTGTAAAGACAGATCAGCAAAAAAACCAAAGAGGTTCTGTTCAAGCGCCACATGCTTAGCTACAAATGTATTAACAAAAATGGAAACAGGCAATTTTGGTAGAGAAAATTTACCCTCCTCAACAGAAGAAACTAAAGAAGAGCCTTGTGATTTACGTAAAAACGTAATCTGTTCTATAGAAAGATGGTTAATCTCAACATTTCCCCTTAGCAACGCTAAGCGATTCCAATCTATTTTAGCATTATCAATTTTAAGCCAAACACCTTTTTTATCGCTAACAGTAATGGCACCAATTGACAATTGAGAAGACAATGCTCCACGTATATCATACAAATGAATCTGGCGATTGGGTGCTGAAAGTTTACGTTCAATAAAAGAAGCAAGCCATGAGTTATCATCCTCTGTCATTTCATTAAAAAATGAAGTGCCTCTCTGCACAAGAACAAAAATGCCCATAAAAAGAACAAAAACAAATAAGAAAATCCAAAAACGTCCTATTTTTTTCATCAAAATGCTTGCCCTATACCCACATAAAAACCAATACGAGGATCGCCTTTTTCCCGTTTTAGAGGAAAGGCTAAGTCAACACGTAAAGGACCAATCCCTGTCATATAGCGACCTCCAATACCGATACCCCATTTCATTTTTTGAGAAAAATTAAAAGACGCTTTTTCCCCTACGACACCTCCATCAATAAAACCCACGAGTCCTATCTTATCACTGAAAGAAAGACGTAATTCTGCTGAACCCTCAACAAGCATACGTCCACCAACGACTGCATCATTTTCCGTTTTGACACCAATATTACGATAAGCATAACCGCGTACAGAGCCACCACCACCAGCAAAAAAAAGTGTATCTGAAGGAACTTGTCTTGTATCACTCCCAATAATTGTACCAATTTTCGCACGTGTTGCAAAAACAAACCGATCCTTTTCCCCTAGACCCCAATAAGAACGGCCTTCTACTGTCATTTTTGCTACAAAATTATTAAAGAACATTTCATAAAAAGGCTCAAAAATTACTTCACCATACAAGCCTTTTGTTGCGTCGAGCTTATGATCACGATCATCATAAATCAAACCGCTCAGGAACCCAACTGTTCTGAAATTACGATTTCCAAAATAGATATCACGTGAAGAACTATTAGAAACTTCTACAGAAGCTTGCCCTGATAAATTATCATTGAAAATGTGCGTAACACCTAACTTTCCTTTGATGCCTCTGGTTGTGTAATTATCTAAAACATCCTGTTGCACTTTTAATTCTGCTCTAAAGTCCGTATCAGGAGTGAATATACCAGGCTTTATAAACGTGCCTCCAAAAATATAGTCAAAATTCTTAGGGTCATATGGTTGCTCTTTGTCGCTGCCAATACCGCTTACTTTAGTCTCTATTTTCAGACGTTCCGCATGACCAAAAAGGTTGTTATGAATCCAATAGGCTTCAAAACCTGCACCATCTAATGTTGAATAGCTACCACCAACACCAAAACGTCTTGGTTTACGTTCTTCTAAAATAAGTGTCATCGGTAAACTACCATCAGAATTAATTGCATCAGCCTCGCGCAAATTCACAGAGTGAAAAACATCAAGTCTTGCAAGTCGTTGATTAACTTTGGCTAATGCATCAGAATCGTATTTCTGACCTGGCTTCAATCTTGTCATCCATGTAATATAAGCTGAGTCTACCCGTGGTTTCTTACTTACATTACGTACAGTTAAATGACCATAATGAGCTTCTTGTCCAGGATCAACTGTTATCCGCGCATCAACGGAATGCATAGAGTGATCAGCAACCACTTCACGATCAATAACTTTAGCTTTAGCATAACCTTGTTGACGCCACCTTTTAATCGCCCATATTTCTGCTTTAAGAATGGTTTCAGATTTAGCCACAGCTCCAACCTTATAACCCAGATCTTCAACAGAGGGCATTTGATTAGTTTTTTTTGCGAATGGAGCAGCTTTATTGATACGTGCAACATTAAAAATATACTGTGGACCAGCATCAACTGTAATAACAATTTTGGAGTGCTTTGGTAATTGAGCTACAGGACTCAGATCCGCAACTTCTAAACCGTTAATCTGAATATTAATAATACTACCATAGCGCCCATCTGCATAAAGAGCAGACAGAATCGCCCGATAATCTGAACGAGCTTTTGCCAATAAACCTGAAGAACTAGATAAAGCTTTATTCTGATCAGCGACAAGAGAAGACGCAGCTTTAACTATTGCAACACCCTCTGGTGAAGCACCTGATGGCGCAATGACTTCAACTGTATAAAATTTCTCTGTACCGCTAACTTTAAAAGAAGAATTTGACTCCTTTTTACCAAAAAGAGGAATGCCAAAAAGCTCAAATGCTGCAAGCGGCTTTGTGGATATAAAAGTTAAAAATAGACTTGTAAATACATTCCTTATGGTCACTGATTTTAACAAAATTCTTACCCGATATATCATCAAATCAGATACCCTTAAACACTACAAATAACATTAAACAAGAACGATCAATACACTTAACTTTGGATATTTTATACATTTGACCGTATAAAATGACACCTTTTGCTTGAAATGCATAACGCCAGACTCCCTTCATACCCATCAGAATTTTGAGCGGCTGTGCAATACAAACAACCCCGTTTTTTTCTTTAGCATATTCATTCAGCTTACTATAAATACTTTATTTAACTGAGTGTCAGCATAGTTAAATTCATGCAAACCATAATCTATGATTCTATCACAAAAGCTTACACACCTATATAGATCCCTTTACCCCAAAAGCCATATAGACACTTCTTGATTTTTATATGCAGATATGATTGTTTCTTTGCAGTGTAAACAAGGGGGGATAGGAACAAAATAATGATCGCGCGCGTCACAACTGTTGCTTTTCGCGGTCTAGAAGCAGTGCCTGTTGATGTACAAGTTATGGTTTCCTCTGGTAAAATAGGGATGGCCATTGTTGGATTAGCAGATAAGGCAATCGCAGAAAGTCGTGAACGTGTGCAAGCAGCTCTTCATGCTTGTGGACTTTCCATGCCTAATAAACGAGTTACCGTTAATCTTGCGCCAGCTGATTTACCTAAAGAGGGATCGCATTATGATTTGCCAATAGCAGTAGGTTTAATGCTCGCTATGGGACTTCTTCCTTCAGAAGTAGCACAAGATTACATTATTTTAGGCGAATTATCACTTGATGGATCTATTACAGCGGTTAATGGTGTTTTACCAGCCGCAATGACAGCTTTATCTTTCGATAAAGGACTCATTTGTCCTTATAAATGTGGATCTGAAGCAGCATGGGCAAATGGAGAGATGAATATTCTCGCTCCTGAGACTCTCCTCACTATGGTTAATCATTTTAAAGGAACTCAAATTCAAAAACGTCCACAACCACACCAATATATAATTGAAACTGATCTTCCAGATCTTTCAGAAATCAAAGGACAAAAAATTGCTAAACGTGCATTAGAAGTTTGTGCAGCTGGACGACATAATCTTTTATTTGTAGGCCCTCCTGGTGCAGGAAAATCTATGTTGGCTCAGCGCTTGCCTTCCATTTTACCACCCCTTGATAGCTCTGAACTGTTAGATGTTTCTCTGATTGCTTCTATTGCAGGAAAGACAATACATAATACAATTTCACTCCACTGTCCTTTTCGTGCTCCACATCATTCTGCTTCCATGGCAGCAATGATAGGTGGTGGTATTAAAGGACGACCAGGAGAAGTTTCTCTTGCACATAATGGTGTTTTATTTCTTGACGAATTTCCTGAATTTTCTCCACAAGTTCTTGATTCTCTTCGTCAACCTTTAGAGAGTGGAGAATGTGTTATCGCGCGTGCTAACAACCATATCAGTTATCCTGCACGCATCCAGCTTATTGCCGCTATGAATCCTTGTCGATGTGGTATGGCAGGAGAAAAAAATCATGTTTGCGCTAAAGGAATACGCTGCCAAATCGATTATCAGTCTCGCATTTCTGGTCCTCTACTCGACCGAATTGATTTACGGATTGATGTTCCTGCTTTAACTGCTATGGATCTTATGGAGCCAGAAGAATCAGAGAAAAGCTGTGATGTTGCAAAACGCGTCGCACGATGTCGTGCCATTCAAACTAAACGTTTTAAGACATTAGGCCTTGACCATATTCGCACCAATGGTGATTGCCCTGCCAAAATCATTGAGCAAATTGCTATTCCTGATGAAAATGCAACAACACTATTACGCGATGTGAGTGAAAAGATGCATCTTTCTGCACGCGCTTATCACCGTATTCTCAAAGTTGCACGTACCATTGCTGATCTTGATGAAGCAGATAACCTTTCACGACATCATCTTGCAGAAGCTATTTCTTATCGACTAGGGAATGAAAAGCTAACAGCTCTTACCTAAAAACATCCGTCAATAAAAACTAACTGGAAAATAACGCAAATAAAGTTCTGCAAGCTTACCATCATCTTCTAGAGCTTTTAAAGCATAATTGAGCATATTAACTAATTTTGCGTTCTCTGCTGAAACAGCAATTTGCATTCCCTCTCCCAATAACTGTGGAGCTATATATGCACCTCCCACAAAATAGCAACAATCAGCTGACTTTGGATCATTTAACCATAAAGATAAGGCAAACCCATCATCAAAAATAAGATCAATTTTATGATCCTGTAGCGCTTTATAGAGCTCTTCTCTACTCTTAAACCCCTGCCATTTAGCATCAGGAAAATAGCTATGAAATAATTCTTCGTGAGCGCTCCTCAACAAAAACCCGCTATTTAAATGGGCAAGCCTATTGCTTATTGGCTCATCGAGATTCACAGGTAGAGAAGCAACAAATCGAGCAGGAAAACGCAAATAAGTTTGGGTAAAAACAAGATCTTTCTGCGTTTTTACTGTTTCTCTTAAACCAGCGATAATCGCTTCTGCACCACCACTTTTGACGCGATCCACAAGTTCTTCCCAAGGAACAACTTCTACCTCACAAAGTTTTTCAAGTCTTAATTTTAAGCAAATAGCGCGCAACAAATCGATATTATAACCTGCAAGGTGTCCTGTTTTGTCAAGAAAATTAAAAGGAGGAAAATCAAAAGTTGTTACAAAACGTAGACGACTTACACCTGTTATATTAGGTTGTTCCAAATATTCATGCGAATTAAAAAAAAGGGGTAATCTTCCAGTCGTTTCAGCTCCAGCTGAGGATGAAACGAAAAATCCCCATGCTATAAATAATGCACAGATAAAAGTATTTAGCATATTCATAAGTTTATTCATTTAAAACTTTTTCTCCCAGATTTTTCAAAACTAAAAAATATAACTTTTCTCAGTCACACTATTTAATTCACTCAGCTGAAATATATGGGACTTCAATCAATTAAAATACTTAGTATTCTCTTAAATTGTCAAAAAATATAATAATTTCTTGTATTTATCAAAGAACACTTAAATTTGCTGAGTGCACAAACCTACAAGACGGAAATATGGCATCATTAAATAACCTCACAAACATTCATCCAACCTTTTACATATAATGAAAAGTAATGCAGAAATAAAAAAACGAATGGCAATATTTTATCAAGTCAATTACTATAAATCGGGCGCAAGGAACGCTTATAAATTGTACAAATTGATGTTAGTCGATTTGACATATATTTCTGTTATCATCACACATAGACTATAACACCTCTCACTCTTCGTGTAATTTACAGCATTCGAATAGCGATCGTTTCCCGCCCCTTTACAACCATTAACACTTCATGGAGATAAAGCTTCATAAAAACAAATATAACAAAATAATATAACATTATTTACGTGCCAAAAATCATTCTATCTTATTCTGACAGATGTTGAATATAAATCTGATATACGGTAAATGTTCAATGTGGTTATTCCATAAATAACTGACCAGAACATTAGGCTCAAAAAATGCTGATGAAATGTCGCAAATTAAATACAGAAATGGATTAACTTATGAGTGATGAAACAATCTCACCAGTAGAAGGTGATGGCTATGATGCCGCTTCCATCAAAGTTCTCAAAGGTCTTGATGCTGTGCGCAAACGTCCTGGTATGTATATCGGCGATACAGATGATGGCTCAGGCTTGCACCATATGGTTTATGAAGTTGTAGACAATGCGATTGATGAAGCCTTGGCTGGTCATGCAACTCTTGTAAATGTTACCCTCCACGCTGATGGCTCCTGTTCCGTTCGTGATAATGGACGTGGTATTCCTACCGATATTCATCCAACAGAAGGCGTTTCAGCAGCCGAAGTTATCATGACACAACTTCATGCTGGTGGAAAGTTTGACCAAAACTCTTACAAAGTTTCGGGAGGACTACATGGCGTTGGAGTTTCTGTTGTTAACGCACTGTCTGTTTGGTTACAACTTCGAATCAGGCGCAATGGCAAAATTCACGAAATGTCATTTACCCATGGAGTTGCTGATTCTCCACTGAAAATTGTCGGTGATTGCGACATAGAAAGCGGCACAGAGATCAGATTTTTACCAAGTCCTAAAACTTTTACCATGGTCAAATTTGATTTTGAAACCTTAGAACGTCGTTTACGGGAATTGGCATTTTTAAATTCTGGTGTGCATATCCTCCTTGTTGATCAACGCCACGCTGACGTTCAATCAGTTGAATTACATTATGAGGGTGGATTAACTGAATTTGTCAAGTATATTGACCAATCAAAAAAAGTGCTTCTTGATGCTCCTATTTACATTGTAAATGAAAAAGATGGGATGAGTGTTGATGTTGCTCTATGGTGGAATGATTCTTATCATGAAAAGGTATTATGCTTTACCAATAATATCCCTCAACGTGATGGTGGAACCCATTTGGTAGGCTTCCGTAGTGCTCTAACCCGCCAAATTAATGGCTATGCTGAATCTTCAGGTATTACAAAAAAGGAAAAAGTGAATCTAACTGGTGATGATTGTCGTGAGGGTTTAACGGCTATTCTTTCAGTCAAAGTTCCCGATCCAAAATTTTCTTCGCAAACAAAAGATAAATTAGTTTCCTCTGAAGTACGACCTATTGTTGAAAATTTAGTGAACGAAGGCCTCTCTGCATGGTTGGAAGAACATCCTAATGAAGCAAAAGTTATCACAAATAAAGTGGTAGAAGCTGCTGCAGCTCGTGAAGCAGCACGCAAAGCACGTGAGCTCACACGACGAAAAGGGGCACTCGATATTACATCTCTACCTGGGAAACTTTCTGATTGTCAGGAACGCGATCCAGCAAAATCGGAAATATTTATCGTTGAGGGAGATTCGGCTGGTGGCTCAGCAAAAAGTGGGCGTTCGCGTCAAAATCAAGCAATTTTGCCCCTGCGCGGTAAAATTCTCAATGTTGAACGAGCACGCTTTGACCGCATGCTTTCATCTGATATGATTGGAACTCTTATCACTGCTCTTGGAACATCCATTGGTAAAGATGAATTTTCTCTAGATAAGCTGCGCTATCACAAAATCATCATTATGACTGATGCAGATGTTGATGGTGCACATATTCGTACTTTACTTCTTACATTCTTTTTTAGACAAATGCCCGAATTAATTGAGCGCGGACACCTCTATATTGCTCAACCACCTCTTTACAAAGTGACACGCGGAAAGTCTTTTCAGTATATTAAAAACGAAGTAGCATTCGAAGAATTTTTAATTGATGCTGGTCTAGAAGAAACGACGTTAAAATTATCGATGGGAGAAGTTCGTGCAGGTGCTGATTTACGTCAAATCGTCGAAGAGGCTCGTGTCTTACGTCAACTTTTAAACGGTTTGCACACCCGCTACAATCGCAATATTGTTGAGCAAGCAGCGATTGTTGGAGCTTTTAATCCTGAAGCTTTTATCACTCCAGAAAAAGCTCAAAAAACAGTCGATAATATAGCACGTCGTCTTGATTTAATCGCAGATGATATGGAGTGTGGTTGGCATGGCCAATATGCATCGAATGGTAATTTGTGTTTTGAACGCGTTTTACGTGGAGTTAAAGATATTATTACCATCGATGCAGGCCTTATTAATTCAGCTGATGCGCGCCAAATTGATCGCATTTCTCAAAATTTCATGGAAATATATAACTCTCCCCCTTTCCTTCATCGCAAGGATAAGTCAGAACGTATCTTGGGTCCTATTAGCCTGTTAGAAAGTATTTTTAAAAATGGTAAAAAAGGCATCATTTTACAACGTTATAAAGGCCTTGGAGAAATGAATGCCGAGCAGCTTTGGGAAACGACTCTTAATCCTGATGCACGTGCTCTTTTACAAGTTAAAATCAATGATGCAACCGACGCGGATTCACTTTTTTCTCGCTTAATGGGTGATGAAGTTGAGCCTCGACGAGCTTTTATTCAAGATAATGCTTTGAGCGTTGCCAATCTTGATATCTAAAGTTATTTTTTTATTTCTGGTTGTATGAACATCGCGGGTTTTATACGTTGCCTTTTCGTATTTGAACGTTCCTTTTATACTTCATTTACGATCAAAATAAGAAAGGTCATACACATGACAACTGAAACGGAACGTGTAGGAACCAAAGGTGGCATGGAGTACTCCTTTGGCTTTAAAAGAGTTGATGAAGCACAAAAACAATCTATGGTTGATAATGTATTCCATTCGGTTGCTGAAAATTATGACAAGATGAATGATGTTTTGTCACTTGGTCTACACCGTGTATGGAAAAACGCTATGATTACATGGCTCTCGCCACCAGCTCTTTTCAATTGGAAAGTTCTTGATGTAGCTGGAGGGACTGGTGATATTGCCTTTCGTATTCTTAACGCTTCACGACAACAAGCCCGTGTTACAGTGCTTGATATTAATGGCTCAATGCTCAACGTTGGCAAAAAACGCGCACAAAAAAACGGACTAGCTTCTCTGATTAATTTTGTGGAAGCGAATGCAGAGAACCTACCTTTTGAAGATAAAAGTTTTGATGCTTATACAATCGCTTTTGGAATCCGCAATGTACCTCACATTGATCAAGCCCTTAGAGAGGCTTTTCGTGTTTTAAAACCAGGTGGACGTTTTTTATGTCTAGAGTTTTCAAATGTTGAAATGCCTCTACTTGACAAAATTTACGATCTTTGGTCTTTTCACGTCATTCCCAAACTTGGACAATTTATTGCAAATGATGGCGATGCATATCGTTACCTGATCGAATCTATTCGTAAATTCCCCAAACAAGATGATTTTGCCCATGTGATAAATAATGCAGGTTTTTCGCGAGTATCCTACCGCAATCTCACGGGTGCAATCGCAACATTGCATTCAGGCTGGAAGATTTAAAAATGGTGCAAATTTCCACTTATTTTCAACTAATACGCACAGGATGGGTTTTAGCACGTGAAGGTGTTTTAAGTGCTCTTCCCCATGATAATCTGCAAGGATTTCCAGCGTTTTGCCACCATTTAGCAGGTATACTAGCACGACGCAAAACGAAAAAAAAGCGACGATCTGAAAATATTTCATATGCCATCAATAGGCTCGGTCCCTCTTACATAAAACTCGGTCAATTTCTTGCGACAAGACCTGATGTTGTTGGGCGTAACCTTGCAGAAGATTTGGTTCAATTACAAGATCGTGTTCAAACATTTTCCTGCACCGCTGCCATTACCCAAATTGAGAGTTCGCTTGGCCGTTCTATCGATGATTTATTCATAAATTTTTACCCGCCTATTGCTGCCGCTTCTATTGCCCAGGTTCATCCAGCTGAATGTTATGATGAAGTAGGTCATAAAAAAAAATGTGCTGTTAAAGTCATTCGTCCCAATATCAGAACACGTTTTGCCAAAGATCTTAGAAGCTTTTACCTCATTGCTCATTTACAAGAACGTTATATCCCTGCTTCTAGACGCCTTCGTCCTATTTGTGTCGTTGATACTTTGGCACAAAGCACACGTATTGAAATGGATTTACGGTTAGAAGCAGCTGCCATATCAGAAATGGCTGAAAATATTCAACATGATAAAGGCTTTCGGGTACCACAAATTGATTGGGAGCGAACAGGACGCAATGTTTTAACAATGGAATGGATTGATGGTATAAGAATATCTGATATTCCTGCACTCAAAGAAGCTGGCTTTGATTTGCAAATGCTTGCAATTACACTTATTCAATCCTTCCTCCGACACACATTGCGTGACGGTTTCTTTCATGCTGATATGCATCCTGGTAACTTATTTGTTGATCAAAAAGGATGCATCGTTGCTGTTGATTTAGGAATTACAGGTAGGCTTGGCAAAAAGGAAAAACATTTCCTTGCTGAAATTCTTTATGGTTTTATTACCCGTGATTATCATAGAGTGGCACGCGCTCATTTTGAAGCAGGATATGTACCTGCACACCATAATATTGAAAGCTTTGCTCAAGCTAATCGAGCCATTGGAGAACCGATTCACGGACAATCAGCGCAAAGCATTTCCATGGCTAAGTTACTCACACTATTGTTTGAAGTCACTGAGTTATTTGATATGCAAACGCGACCTGAACTTTTACTCCTACAAAAAACTATGGTTGTCGTCGAAGGTGTTGCCCGCACATTAGATCCAACGTTTAATATGTGGAAAGCCTCTGAACCAGTTGTTAAAGAATGGATGGAAAAAAATTTAGGGCCTATAGGACTTGCAAAAGACTTTAGTGAAGGGGCGCAAACTCTTCTTTCTCTAGCACGTAAGACACCAGAATTTGTACAAAACTTTCAACGTATGGAAGAAGACCTCAAACAAATAGTAGAAACAGGATTTCGCCTTTCTCCCATCACCCTCAAGCAACTTGCTATCGAACAAAATCGCGCCAACCGTTATAGTCGCTATAGCTTGCTCATCATTGCATTTTGTTGCGGTTGTCTCACTTTTTTACTTTTTCATTTTTTTTAAAATGTTCAATATGTTAGAAAACAGCCATGATAAAATTATTGCAGTCACTTAATTTTTTTTAGGGTAAGCTTTATGGCTAATATTACCATCCGTAATCTTTCACCTGAAGCCAAGGAATCTTTGCGCATACGTGCTGAGAAAAATGGCATTTCAGTGGAAGAGGAAGCCCGTCGCCTTTTAAGTATTCCCACAACTCCAGGCACATTATTACTTCAAGAAAATACTATAGAAGTGCAATCATTACAATCAAAATCCATCCTTCTTATTATTGGTGGCAGTATCGCAGCTTATAAAACACTTGATTTAATTCGTCGTTTGCAAGAACGTGGAGCATGCTTAAGTATTATTATGACACAAGCAGCTCAAAAATTTATCACCCCTTTAGCAGCTGAGGCTTTAAGTGGCAGTATTGTATATAGCGATTTATTTTCACGTGAAGAAGAACATGATATTGGCCATATCCGTCTAGCACGTAATGCTGACTTAATTATTTTAGCACCAGCTACAGCAAATCGTATTGCAAAAATAGCCACTGGCATAGGAGATGATCTGGCCAGTTGTGTACTTTTAGCAGCACGCTGTCCAATTTTGATTGCTCCTGCTATGAATCCAGCTATGTGGGCACATCCAACAACTGTTCGCAATATTAAACAACTGCGTGCAGATGGAGTTTATACAGTAGGACCAGAAATTGGTAAAATGGCTGAGCGCGATGAAGCAGGCTGCGGACGTATGAGTGAACCCCTAACGATTGTTGCCTCAGTGGAAGCTCTTTTAAGTACAGAAGAAAAAACACTTTCTGATCGCCATTTCGTTGTTACCGCCGGCCCCACCCATGAGCCAATTGACCCTGTACGGTATCTTGCCAATCGCTCTTCGGGAAAACAAGGATACGCCATTGCAAGAGCTCTCGCGCATTTAGGTGCTAAAGTAACACTGATTTGTGGACCAGTTCATATCGATGACCCACAAGAACAGGAAATAAAAACTATTCATGTTGAAACAGCATGTCAAATGTTACAAGCTGTTCAGGCTGCATTGCCTGCCGATGGAGCTATTTTTGTTGCAGCCGTTTGTGATTGGCGCAGCCAAACGAAATTTTCACACAAGATAAAAAAAAGTATTAATAAAGAGCCTCCATCTTTTTACATGGTTGAGAATCCCGACATTTTAGCAACGATTGGGCATGCTCCAAACCGCCCTCCCCTTGTGGTTGGTTTTGCTGCTGAAACGTGTGATCTCATTGTTAATGCACAAAAAAAATGTATCGAAAAAGGAGCTAATTTTATTCTTGCTAATGATGTTTCTCTTGGTGTTGATGGCACAAGTGTTATGGGTGCTGATACAAACCAAATTTGCTTAGTCAGTAAAGAAAATATTGAACAATGGCCACATATGAGCAAACAACAAATAGCTCAAAAATTAGCAAGTGTTATCGTCTCATTTTTTAGTTCGCATACTAATAAGAAAATTGATTCTACAAAATAGAGGCAGATAATGCATCCGTAGATCAATCAACCCAATGCTACAACTTGCACAAAATACTTCCCTCAAAGACTATTAACAAATGTGTTATCTAATATAATGGCTACTCACTCTTTAAAATAAACTCACACTCATGAATAAAAGAAGAGCAGAATAAGTTTGTTTCTTTTAAAAAATTATTTTTCCTTTTATCTTATCGCAAAGGAAGACCTTAAAAAAAATCTTGCTCTGGTATGAGCGTTTCGCTAACATGATATCATCGTATCTATTTTATAAACTGTACGATCTTATCGAGGCTTACAATTATGAGGCTTTCTGAATAATTTAATAAGTGTTAGTTTTTCATCAGAAAATGAAAAATGTTCAGCTATTAAATGGATCTCTTTATTTAACTAGTGAAGTGGGTGTGGCTATTTTGTTCTGTGTTCCTTTGAAATGCGCAAAGTTAATACTACTTAGAGAAAGGCTGCGAAAATGAACTGGATTACAAATTATGTTCGCCCGAAAATTAATTCCATATTGGGGCGCCGTGAAATCCCAGATAATCTTTGGATCAAAGATCCCACCAGCGGTGAAATGGTATTTCATAAAGATTTAGAAGTTAATCAATATGTGATCCCCACGTCTGGCTATCACATGCGTATCAGTGCTAAAAACCGTCTTAAGCATTTTTTTGATGATGGTATCTATACTCCCCTTGAAAATCCAAAAGTTGTAACAGATCCCTTAAAATTTCGTGATGAAAAGCGTTATATTGATCGATTAAAAGATTACCGTTCAAAACTTGGCGTTGATGACAATATTTTAAATGCACGAGGTACCATTGAGGGATTACCGATTATTGCAACTGTTCAAGACTTTGCTTTTATGGGCGGCTCGCTCGGTATGGCTTCAGGGGAAGCTATCATCAAAGCTTTTCATACTGCCGTTGCAGATAAATGCCCTTTGGTTCTTTTTGCCGCTTCAGGGGGAGCGCGCATGCAAGAAGGAACATTATCATTAATGCAAATGCCTCGTACCACAGTAGCAATTGAAATGCTGAAAGAAGAAAAACTGCCCTATATTGTAGTGCTTACCAATCCAACTACTGGTGGTGTTACTGCTTCTTATGCTATGCTCGGTGATGTCCACATTGCTGAACCTGGCGCTATGATTGGTTTTGCAGGGCCACGTGTAATCCAACAAACTATACGTGAGACCTTACCAGAGGGTTTTCAAAGTAGTGAATACTTACTTAAACATGGCATGATTGATATGGTTGTATCACGTTTAGAAATGAAAGCAACCATTGCACGGCTTTTACGCTTAATGATGAAATATCCTGCAGTTATTAATCCTTCCAATCCATCCACAACAAGCTCCCAAGAGTCTCCTTCTAAAATAAAAGCTGCTTGAATTATGGAAAAAAAACAAGCGCAGCGAATAGTAAATGATTTACTGCAAAACTATCCAAAGAAAATTGATCCTTCTTTAAGGCGTATTTTTCACCTTTTAGAGCGTCTTGGTAACCCGCATTTAAAGATTCCACCTGTTATTCACATTGCTGGCACAAATGGCAAAGGATCTGCTTCAGCCATCTGTCGCGCTCTTTTGGAAAGTGCGGGCTACCGCGTTCATGTATACAGTTCGCCTCATTTGATAAACTGGAATGAACGCTATCGATTAGGTCAAGCAGGATGTAGTCAATTTGTCACAGAAAATCAATTAGTTGAAGTAATTGATCAAGTTATAAAAGTGAATCGTCAAAAACCAACTACTGTTTTTGAAATTTTAACAGCAGCTGCCTTCATGCTATTTAGCGCACATCCAGCCGATGTCGTAATTTTAGAAGTTGGATTAGGTGGATGTTTTGATGCTACAAATGTAATTAATAAACCAGCTACATCGCTTATTATGCCTATTGATTATGATCACGAAACCTTCCTTGGAAATACAATTGCTCAAATTGCTTATCAAAAAGGGGGAATTATAAAACCAACAGTCCCTATAGTCATTGGCAAGCAAGATCATGATGAAACTATTTCTATTTTAACAGCTCTTGCTGATAAAAATAAAGCTCCTTCTTCATTGTTTGGCCAAGATTATCAAAGCTACACAGAGCATGGATGTATGATATTTCAAAACAGTCAAGGTTTAATGAATTTTCCACTTCCTAATCTTATCGGAGCTCACCAAATCGCTAATGCCGGAGCTGCAATTGAAGCAGTTTATCAAGCAGGCTTTCGACTTTCAGAACAATCCATAAGTCATGCTCTACAAAATATTTACTGGCCAGCGCGAATGCAACATCTTACCCACGGACATTTGGTTGATCAATTAGCTCCTGGTATTGATTTATGGCTAGATGGTGGTCATAATCCTGCTGCTGGAAAAGTTATTGCAGCAGAACTTAGTCAATGGAAAAAAAAATCAAATCGTCCTATCATTATGATTGCTGGCATGCTTAACACCAAGGATACTGTTGGTTATTTTCGTCCTCTAGCAAATCTTTTAGATAAAGTATATACGATCTCTTTAACCAACAATAATTCTGGTATTTGTCCAAAAATTTTAGCTGAATCCGCTAGAAAAGTAGGGCTTTTTGCTAATCCACAAGCTAGTATACAAGAAGCCTTACGTCAAATTAACTCAGAATATAAAGAAGCTATTGTCCTTATTGGTGGTTCTATTTATCTTGCGGGTGATATTTTACGTGACAATAAAACACCACCATGCTAGGAACTAATTATTCATAGAGCTTTAAAAGATAGACTTTTTAATCATGCAATTTGATTGTACACTTTATCAGCATCCTAAACTTATTACTGTTTTCGGCGGCTCTGGTTTTGTGGGGCGATATGTTGTTGAAACTTTAACCAAGCGAGGTTATCGTGTTCGCGTTGCCGTCCGTTCTCCACAAAAAGCATATTACATGCTGCAAATAGGAGAAGTAGGACAAGTCCAAATGCTCAAAACCGATGTAAAACATCGCGCTTCTGTTGCACGTGCGTTGCTTGGAGCTAATGGTGCAGTGTTTCTTCCTGGTAGCTTAGCGCAAGCAAGTCAATCGAACTTTCAAAGTACGCAAATTGATGGTGCCCAAAATGTTTCTGAATTAGCAGAAGAAGCGGGGATTCCACTTATCTATATGTCAGCGCTTGTAGCTAATCAAAACGCTTCTTTCCTTTATGCACGCGTTAAATCTATGAGTGAGAAAATTGTTCATAATAGACACCCTAAAGCAGTTATTATGCGTCCATCGATTATCTTTGGATCAGAGGATTGCTTCTTTAACACCTTAGCTCACTTGTCGTGTTTTTTACCAATTATGCCCCTTTTTGGAAACGGACAAAGCAAATTGCAACCTGTTTATGTTGGTGACATTGCTGAGTTTGTTGTACGTGCCTTAGAAGGGCATGTTACTCTCGGAAAAAGTTATGATCTTGGCGGTCCCCAAATTATCACATTTTCACATGCACTTGAGAATGTACTCAAAATCATTCACCGCAAAAAAACGATTCTACCAATGCCACTTTTTACAGGACTCTTTATTGGAGGTCTTTTGGGAATTATTGGTAAACTGCCTCTCATACCAACACTCCTAACAGCTGATCAGGTACGTTTCCTGCAAGTTGATAACACTGTTTCTGAAGAAGCTATAAAAAATGGGTATACTTTAGAAGGAGCAAATATTACACCCAAGGCGATGACTGCTATTTTGCAAAGCTATCTATGGAGATTCCGTCCACAAGGTCAATTTTCAAAAAATTTATCAGTTTAGTGTATATTTCTTTGTAATCTAATTTATTTCTACTTTGTAAAAATAACGATTGTACGGACAAAGTTTATACTTTTAGCTCTCTTTACAGAAAGCGCCACTTCGTAAAAATCTCCTTATCAATTCGCCTATTTTCACAACCAACATAGCAATCAACATCAACAAATTTTGTTTATTTAATAGAATTTTATATCCTCTTTACAACCCTATTATTCAGTACTTAAAGAATATCTATCACCTACATAAATACATAAAAGCTTAAAAGAATTTTTCATATAAAGAAGTCTTTCTATTCACTTGCATTTTTTTTTAATTTCTCCTACCGTTCTAGAAAAATGATTTTTAAGGAATAGAGAATGGCAGCTCAAGATTATGTTGTTAAAGATATTGCACTTGCTGCCTATGGCCGTAAAGAGCTTGATATCGCAGAAACAGAAATGCCTGGTTTGATGGCTTGTCGTGCAGAATTTTCTTCTAGTCAACCTTTACGTGGAGCACGTATTTCTGGATCATTGCATATGACAATTCAGACAGCTGTTTTGATTGAAACCCTAAGAGCAATTGGCGCTGATGTCCGGTGGAGCTCTAGTAATATTTTTTCTACACAAGACCATGCTGCAGCAGCAATTGCGGCCAGTGGTACCGCTGTCTTTGCAGTTAAAGGACAAACACTTGAGGAATATTGGGCTTATATAGATGCAATTTTCCAATGGCCTGATGGTAAGCCTTCCAATCTTATACTAGATGATGGAGCTGATGCCACAAGTTATATTTTAATGGGATACCGTGCAGAAACAAACAAAGACATCCTTTCTCATCCTATGACAGAGGAAGAAGGATTTTTTTTCAAACAAATCCAAAAGCGTATGGATGCTACGCCAGGATTCTTCACACGCCAGTGTGCAGCACTTAAAGGCATAAGTGAAGAAACTACAACGGGTGTGAATCGTCTTTATCAATTACAGAGGGAAGGGCTTTTGCCTTTTCCTGCCATTAATGTTAATGACAGCGTTACTAAATCAAAATTTGATAATAAATACGGATGTAGAGAATCATTAGTAGACGGTATTCGACGCGGAACAGACGTAATGATAGCTGGAAAAACAGCCATTGTTTGTGGTTATGGTGACGTAGGAAAAGGTTCAGCAGCATCTCTTTCAGGCGCTGGAGCTCGTGTAAAGGTAACAGAAATTGATCCGATTTGTGCCCTTCAAGCAGCTATGGATGGCTATGAAGTTGTTACGCTAGAGGATGCAGCTGCTAGCGCTGATATTATCATAACCACAACTGGCAACAAAGATGTTGTTCTTTTAGATCATATGCGGCAAGTGAAAGATATGTGTATTCTCGGGAACATTGGTCATTTTGATAATGAAATTCAAGTGTCAGCTCTTAGAAATTTTCCATGGACGAATATTAAACCGCAAGTAGATATGGTTACTTTTCCTGATGGAAAACGTATAATTTTGTTATCTGAAGGGCGATTACTAAACCTCGGTAATGCTACAGGTCATCCTTCCTTTGTTATGTCAGCCTCTTTTACCAATCAAGTTTTAGCGCAAATTGAGCTTTTTACCAATGCAGAAAATTACAAAAATGAAATAGTTGTTTTGCCCAAGCACCTTGATGAAAAAGTTGCACGTCTCCATCTTGATAAGCTAGGAATAAAATTAAGCGTTTTATCAGAAGAACAGGCGGCATATATTGGAGTTACACCGCAAGGGCCTTATAAACCAAATTATTACCGTTATTAACGTTTTCTTGGACTTTTAAAAAGGAAAACGCATCGTGCTCAGCTTTGGTGATAGTACACCCAAAGAAAAAGCTCAAAAGATAATTCGAGTCTATACCGATATTTTTTGCCTTTTTTGCCTTTTTTCTCCAACATGTGCTAGTGCGCAATCATTAACAATGTTTGTTCCATCTCATTTCACTTTCCCAGACGGACCATGGCTTATTTTAGCACTTTGCGGAGGAATTTCTTGCGCCTTACTTCTCACATGTATAGCAGTTGTTATGCGGGTAAAAAGAAATTCATGGAAGCTATTAAAGACGATTCAAGCAGATTGTTCTGAAAAACTTAAGCAGTATGAATGGCTTCTGGAAGAAACTGGACAATGCCTTCTGATTTGGAAAGATCCAACAGCCTCACCGGATTTTGTTGGCAATATTCCTGCATTACAAAAAGAGGGAATTAACCAACAAAATTTTCAGAATTTTGGATCCTGGCTTGAAGAATCTTCTTTTCAGGAACTTGATTACACATTGACTCAATTACGGAGTCAATGTCATCCTTTTGAACTTTCTATAATCACCAAAAACAATATGCCGTTACAAGTTACAGGTGTAATTGCAGGAACAGCGGCCATTGCACGTTTTCAAGACATTTCAATACAACAGAGCGAAAATGCTCGTTTACAGAAGGATATCACTCGAATCCTTATGGAATTAAGAATGCAACGCAATCTCCTTAATCACATTCAAGAACCAGTATGGATACGAGATTGTGAAAGAAAAGTTTGTTTTATCAACCGATCCTTTAGAGAAATGACGGGTTTTCAAGAAGGTAGTAAAGCAGAAATAGACGATCTTTTTAATGAAATAACACAGCGCAAAACAGATGAGGTAGAAACAGTTTTTCAAGAACATGTTCATACAGTAATTGATGGAGAACGGCGCCATTTTCATCTCACACGTATTACAACTGCAGAGGGAATGGCAGCTTTTGCTCGTGATGACAGTGCATATGAAAATCTTGTCAATGAAATGGGACGTGTCCTTCAAGGCCATTGTGAAACACTTGATCAAATATCAACGGCTGTAGCTATTTTTGATACAAACCAGAAATTAAAATTCTGCAATCATGCTTTTAAAATTTTATGGCCATTGGAGAGCTCTTTTTTAGAAAGTGAGCCAAGCCATACATTACTTCTTGAACGTCTACGTGAAAAAGGAATCATTGCTGAACATCCTGATTGGCGTGCATGGAAAGAAGAACTTTTACAAGCTTATCAGCAAACAGAATCCAATCAACAAATTTGGAATCTTCCAGATGGACGTACTGTACGTGTTATTTTTAGTCCTCACCCACAAGGAGGCGTCACTTGGCTTTATGAAAATCTCACAGAAAGAGTTGATCTTGAACAACGCTATAATACACTAATTAAAATACAAGGAGAAACACTTGATAAGCTTTCAGAAGGAGTAGTAGTTTTCGGCACCGATGGACGCCTTCGTTTATCAAATCCAGCTTTATCAAAATTGTGGTCACTCCCCTATAATTTACTAGTAGAAGGGACTCATATAACACAATTACAAAATCATTGTTTAACCCAAACCGTTGGGAAAGAATGGGATCAGTTTACCAAGTTTATTACGGGTTTTGCTGAAAAACGTGACACATACTCAGGTCGTATGGATCTCAAAAATGGTATGATCATTGATTATACATTAGTACCACTTCCCGGTGGACAGACGATGCTCACTTTCGTTAATGTGACTGATACTGTCCACGTCGCTCGCGCTCTTCAAGAAAAAAACGAAGCTTTAGAAAGTGCTGACCGCTTGCGCAATGAATTTGTTCAACATGTTTCTTATGAATTGCGTACACCTCTCACCAACATTATGGGATTTTCTGATATTTTACGCGATCAAATTTTTGGCTCTATCAATGAACGCCAATATGAATATCTTGGGCATATTCAATCAGAAGCAGGTACTCTTTTGAATATTGTTAATGACATTCTTGATCTCGCAACTCTTGATGCGGGTATCATGGAACTAGACATAAGACCAGTTAATATTGCTGATGCTATGATGCAAGCGGTAGCACGTGTGGAAGAGCGCCTTAATAGTCGTCACATTACGCTTTTGCAGCAAATTTCTCCTTCTTTAACTTTTATCTCCGCTGATGAAACACGTTTACATCAAATCTTTGTTAATGTTCTTAGTAATGCCATTAATTTCGCAACACAAGCAAGCACGATAGAATTTTGCGCTGACAAACAAAATGATAATATTGTCTTCAGCGTTCACAATGAAGGGTCTGATATTCCAGAAGATATTCTTGATCGCATTTTCAAACGTTTTTCTTCCCATGCACATCATGGCGGACGCGCAGGAGCAGGTCTTGGTCTTTCTTTAGTCAAAAGCTTTGTTGAACTCCATGGTGGACAAGTTGAAATTATAACTGGCTTGGGACAAGGAACAACAGTGAAGTGTTTTTTTCCAGTTTCCAAAGAAGATAAAATCTTTTAATCTTGTTACTATTACAAAATTTTTTTCATCAATTGCGCGGAAATCTTAATGAACTTTAGTTTTTTTCTTAAAAATGAGGAAGCGACCACACTTTTTGCGCAAGATTTAGCTCTTGCTTTAAAACCAGGCGATCTTGTGACACTTCAAGGAGATCTTGGAACAGGAAAATCAACCATCGCACGAGAAATTATTCGTACACTTGCCAATAATGATACTATGGATGTTCCAAGCCCTACTTTCACTCTTGCTCAAAACTATCAACTTCCACAATTTGAAATTATTCATGCAGATCTTTATCGTCTCTCTGTGGTAGAAGAAATTTATGAATTAGGACTTTATGAAGCACGTGAGCAAAACATTTTATTGATTGAATGGCCAGAAAGAAGTGAAGGACTTTTAGAACCAGTTACCTTTGCCATCAACTTACAATATGAAGGTTGCGGACGTCATATCACTCTTACATCAGAAGAAAATTCTATTAAACGTCTGCAGCGATCTTTTACTATTCGCACATTTTTAACAACTCATGGTCGCAGTCACGTTCATCGTCGTTTTTTGGCTGGTGATGCTTCAGCACGCACCTATGAAATTCTTAATAATGGTCATCATCAGGAAGTCCTTATGAATGCACCAACTATGCAAATGGAACAAAACTCAGATATTTCTTATGTAACAATGACACATCTCGCAAAAGATATCCGTCAATTTATAGGAATTAATCAGCTCATTTTAGATAATGGATTTTCTGCCCCCCAAATCTTTGCTGAAGATTTTGAAAAAGGTCTTTTGATTTTAGAAGACCTAGGGCGTGAAGGACTTACAGATCAAATCGGCAATCCTATAGAAGAACGTTACATAGCTTGCGCTGAATTGTTAGCTTCTTTTCATCAAAAATCGTGGCCTTCTGAAAAACAATTTTCAACATTTTTTCTTCAAATTCCTTTCTATGATTGCAAAGCTATGCAATCAGAACTTTCCTTACTTCTGGATTGGTATCTTCCTTTTCAAACACAAAAAAACTTGTCCAAACAACAACGTAAAGATTTTTTCACCTGTTGGCAGCCTTATCTTGATAGTCTGATTCAAGGAGAAAGCACATTTGTCATGCGTGACTATCACTCACCCAATATTCTTTGGCGTACAAATAAAAAAGGAGCTGCTCGCATTGGTCTGATTGACTTTCAAGATGGTTTAAAAGGCCCAACGGCCTATGACCTCGTTTCTTTAGCACAAGATGCACGCCTTTTTATTCCACAAGCACTCGAAGCAAAAATCCTTGATGCCTATTGTACTGCACGTCATAAATCGCCACGGCCTTTTGATGAAAATCAATTACGCGAGCTTTACGCTTTTGCAGGCGCTCAACGAGTTTCAAAAATCTTAGGGATTTTTGTACGCCTCCATCAAAGAGATGGAAAACCATCTTATCTTAAATATTTACCTCATATGCAGGATTATCTTGAACGTAATCTTTCACATCCAGCTCTTATTCCTTTACAGAGTTTTTATAAAGAAATAGGTCTTCTTTCAAAAGCATAATAAATACCCTATCACTCATTTCTTCTAAGACGATCCACACAGCAATCGGTTGTTACTGTAGCGTTTGAAAACGTACATATGTTCACTTGTCTTTCTTTTTCCAGACCTTTGATTACAAGTTAGCGGATACTATCTGCTACACTGAGCAGCTTAACTCAAGTCAAAAATTACTGTATAAATGCAGCTTTTCAGTTTTTTCCTACATAAAAATTGTATACAATATAGATAATATAAGCATAATCAATAAGATAACATATTTCCGACAAAATTATATGACCCATAAACCGCGTGTTTTTTCTATTTCTTCAGGAACCCCCTTTTTATCGCATTTCGTTGAAGCTCTACTCTCGGGTACTTTAATTGAGAACTTCGCACAAAATGGAGACACCCAAGAAGCTCTAGCTGATACTATCATTTATGTTCCAACACGTCGTGCTGCCCGCGCTTTACGTATAGCCTTTGTTGAAAGGAGCGATACACGATCAACTTTCTTACCTACCATTCGCCCCTTAGGAAATTTAGATGAAGATAGTTTTCTTTTTGTTAACAATTATATAAAAGCCTTAAACCCTCCTATTGGGGAAAGTGAACGTCTCTTGCTCTTAGCTCGCCTCATTCGTCCTTGGCGTGAAAGTCTGCCTGATCATCTGCGTGCTATGTTTGGTACAGAAGATGTGCTTATTCCTGCTCATACTGCCGATGCAATTTGGCTCGCTCAAGATTTAGCACACTTAATGGATGAAATCGAAACGGAATCAGCAGATTGGTCAAAGCTTAAAGAAATAGCACCCGATATGGTTGCTGAATGGTGGCAAATAACGCTTAATTTTCTTACTATTGTCACCCAAAGTTGGCCACAAATTTTACAAGAAAGACAACGAAGTGACCCAGCTGTATGGCGTAACCAAATACTCAGAATGCACGCAGAGACTTTACAAAACACACAATCCAATAAACCTATTATTGCTGCTGGTGCAACAGGTTCTATTCCCGCAGTTGCACATCTTTTAAAAGTAATTTCCTGCCTACCTAAAGGAGCTGTTGTTCTTCCCGGCCTTGATTTCCATATGGATGAAGATCAATGGAATGCATTAAGCATAATCGACAAAGAAAAAGAAACTTGCAGCTCTTTTGATCAGACATCTAATGCTTTCAGCCATCCTCAATATCATTTAAAAAAACTTCTATCTCTTATGAAATGCGATCGTACTCATGTGCAAGAAATTGGCCAACAAAGTGCAACAAAGAAAAAACGTGCAGCTCTTTTATCAGAAGCATTCAGACCAGCTTCTACAACAGAGTTATGGGCAAAAATTGTACGCGATGATTATGAAACCCTTTGTAAAGATTGGTTATTAATTGAAGCCGTGAATGAGCGCGAAGAGGCTCTCGCCATTTCCATTGCTTTACGCTCTGCTATTGAAGAACCTCAAAAAACTGCAGCTCTTATTACGAATGATCGTACTCTAGCACGCCGTGTCGCAGTTGAATTACAGCGATTTGGAATTGAAGCAAATGATTCAGGAGGAGTTCCGCTTGCACAAACATTACCTTCAACCTTATTACGGCTTATTTTAGAAAACATATTTCAACCCAATGACTCAATCGCTTTTCTTTCTCTTCTCAAACATCCACTCACAACACTTAAACAAAACCGCCATCGCTTCCGCGAAATGGTAGAGAACTTTGAACTCATGGCTCTTCGGGGAAGCATTGGTCGTATTAATCTTTGTGAATGTGACCAATTTTTTGAAAAATGGATGAAAACACATCCCCACAGCCTTTCTGATACCGATACCTTTGATCAACAAAGAATAAAAGAAGCTCGCTTTCTTTGTAATCTTTTGGTTAAAGCTATCGAACCTTTAACATCTCTCATGAAACAGCAGAAAGAATGCACCATCAATGCAGCAGCAATAGCAACTGTTGAAGTTTTTGAAAATTTTGGGTGTGATGAAAATAACTCTCTTGTAAATCTTTATCAAAATGAAGCTGGCCAAGCCTTATCCACTTTTTTGCGTGAATTGGTAAGTGATCAATCAGGATTAAAATTCCATCTTTGTGAATGGCCAGCCATATTTTCAGCCCTGATTGCGCCCCGTTCTGTAATACCTCCCCCTGGAGGACATCCACGTTTATTTATATGGGGTGCTTTGGAATCGCGCCTGCAAACGGTTGATACAGTCATCATCGGTGGTCTTAATGAAGGATCGTGGCCTATAACAACCCGCAATGATGCTTTTTTATCACGACCAATGAAAATGATGTTAACTCTTGAACCACCAGAACAGCATATTGGCCTCTCTGCACATGATTTTCAATGGGTTATGGGAATGAATAAAGTGGTTATGAGCCGAGCAAAGCGGGTTAATCACGCTCCTTCTATTCCTTCACGCTGGTTACAGCGTTTAGAAACAGTCATAGGAAAACAAATTTGGAAGCAAATTTGTACACGAGGAGAAATACTGCTTCACTGGGCTAGAACACTCGATAAGACAAATACTATTGCTTCTGCAAAACGTCCTTGCCCTGCACCACCCCTTGATATGCGTCCACGCCATTTTTCAGTTACTGAAATAGCCACGTTGCGATATGATCCTTATGCCATTTATGCAAAAAAAATCTTGCGACTCAAACCACTTAAAGCTCTCATTCATGACCCTTCTGCTGCTGAACGTGGAACGCTCTATCACGCTATTCTTGCTGCTTTTTGCACACAAATAAAAAATCCAAATGCAGCAAATGCAATTGATATGCTCTTAGCTATTGGTCGTAGAGAGTTTAATAAATTAAATTTGCCTACTGACATCAAAACGATCTGGTGGATCATTTTTAAAAATTTTGCTCCATTTTTTATTCAATGGGAAAGAAGTCTTGAGCCTCGAGAACGATACGCCGAAGTAGCATCTCAAAAAATCCCCATAGGGACAACAGGTGTCACTCTTTCAGGACGTGCTGACCGTATTGATGTTTTACCAAACAAAATTATCGAGATCCTTGATTTTAAAACCAATACTCCCCCCTCATCAAAAAAAGTTCGCGACTTATTATTTCCACAGTTAGCATTGGAAACAGCTTTGTTAATGCAAGGCGGCTTTATAGATTTTCAAGATTTTACCCCATCAAATCTATTTTACATACCACTCCATAAAAAAGGTGAAATCGAACCCCAATCAATTTTTTCAAGCAAAGATGCAAAAAATCAAAAAAACGCAATTAATCTTGGTGAAAAAGCATGGGAGCACCTTATCGCATTAATAGACTATTACCAAAATCCACAACAAGGCTACCTTTCACACGCAGTACCCTTAAACAAAACATATGAGGGTGACTATGATCATTTGGCTCGATTATGGGAATGGTCAAGCGGTTCTCACAAGGCAGATTAATCATGACTCTTTTTTCTATTCCTGAAGCAGCTCTTGATGCACAAGCAATAGCAACGCATCCCAAAACAAATGTATGGGTTTCTGCAAATGCAGGATCTGGAAAAACGCATATTTTAAGTGAGCGCGTTATTCGTTTACTTTTAAATGGTACACCTCCTTCACGTATTTTATGCCTTACTTATACAAATGCAGCTGCCTCTGTTATGCAGTCGCGGATTTTTCGTACACTTTCCAGCTGGAATGAACTTGATGATGTACAGCTCAAACTCGTCCTATCACAACTTGAAAATAAGCCTACAAACGCGCAAACAATAACATCTGCACGTCAACTCTTTGCTCGTGCTCTCGAAACACCTGGCGGTTTAAAAATACAGACTATTCATGCATTTTGCGAATCTTTATTGCATCAATTTATGTTAGAAGCCAATATTGCTGGGCACTTTGAACTACTTGATGATATTAATCAAAAAAAAATATTACAAGAAGCTCGCCGACAACTTTTAATGCATCAAAACGCGCAACCAGCTTTAAAACAACTGTTTAAGGCCATCAGCGAAAAGGCTTTTGACCAATTACTGGATGAAGCAACAAAAAAGCAACATAAATTGCCTCAGTTTTTGGATTTTATTCTATCTGAAAATGGAAAAGAACAGCTCCGTATACTTTTTAATTTAACGCCAAATGAAACAAACAAGCTGCTCTTAAAAAAAATTAAACAAACTGCTTTTCTATCTTCTCATGCCATACAACATTGTCAAACTTATGGTAACAAAAATGCTAAGGATATGATCACGCAGTTTTCTCAATTAACAGAGACTTCTGATGAAACAAAAATTATTAATATTATTTCAAATATTTATTTTAAAAACTCTGGCATACCCCGTAGTTTCTCACGTTTATCTTCTAAAAAATCGGATGAAATTTGGCCTTTTATTAAAAAAGAACTTGAAGATAAACAAAACCAACTTTCTGCTCTTTTAGATAAATATCAATGCGAAAAAGTTATAACACTCAATATGGCTGCTTTTCAGCTTTGTGCCATTTATCTTAAAATTTATGCAACTTTAAAAAAAGCCAATGGACTACTAGATTTTGATGATCTTATTGAACGTACACTCCATTTGTTACAGCGTAAAGGTGCAAGCCAGTGGGTGCAATATAAACTTGATCGTGGTCTTGATCATATTCTGCTTGATGAAGCACAAGATACTAACCCTGAACAATGGCAGATTATTCAACTCTTAGCTGAAGAATTTTTTTCAGGTCATAGTCAACGAACAAATATACGCACTCTTTTTGCTGTTGGAGATGAAAAGCAATCCATCTATTCTTTTCAAGGTGCTGTACCAGAAAATTTTGCTGCAAATGGGAAAATAATTCAAAAAAAAGCGAAACAAGCAAAACAAAAATTTGAAAAAATACAACTAAATTATTCTTTTCGCTCTACAGCCGATATTCTAAAAAGTGTTGATCTTGTCTTTAAAACACCAGAAAATTACAAAGGGCTTTCAGCGGAAAATATAAACACAGTACATGAAGCTATCCGTGTTAATAGCCCTGGCGATGTCATCGTATGGGATGCTATTTCTAAAGAAAAAAATGAATTTCCTGACGATTGGCATTTAACTGTTGATCACTTAGACACACCTGAAGTACGTTTAGCAGAAACAATCGCAGAAACAATCGCAAACTGGTTGCACAAAGGAGAAATACTTCCAGCAAAAGGACGGCTATTGCGTGCCAATGATATTATGGTCTTGGTTCGTAAGCGTGATCAATTTGTTTCTGCTCTTTCTCGTGCACTTAAACTACGCAATATTCCTGTTGCTGGAGCTGATCGTTTACAATTAACCAGCCATATTAGTGTACGAGATTTAATGGCACTTGCTCGTTTTGTCTTGCAACCACAAGATGATCTTTCTCTTGCATGTGTTTTAAAAAGCCCGCTTTTTGCTCTCACAGAAGATGAACTTTATCAACTTGCAGCTCAGCGTACAAAATCTCTTTGGCAAAGCCTTTGTATACACGCTTCATCAAACATATCTTTTCAATACGCCTTCGATAATTTAAGCAATTATCGCTCTTTAGTAGATAAAATACCAGTTTTTGAATTTTATAGCCATATTCTTAATAACGACAAAGGACGACAAAAAATTCTGGCTCGATTAGGATCTGAAGCAAACGATGTGCTTGATGCATTCATGGATTATACACTCACTATACAAAAAACGGGCTTACCAGGATTACAAGCTTTTTTAGAAGCATTAAGTACAAGTGAACCAGAAATTAAACGTGAACTCGATCAAAACCATGATGAAGTCCGGATTATGACTGTTCATGCGGCCAAAGGTCTAGAAGCCGCCGTTGTTTTTCTAATTGATTCCGGTAGTGCAATATGGCATTCTCAGCATGCACCTCACTTGCTTAAAGTTCCCTTTTGTAATACGCAGTTGAGAGATCAGCAAGGTTTCATTTGGTGCCCTAGCGCAGAATTCAAAACAAAAATTTCTGAAGAAGCTCTTTTGCGTTTAAAAGAGAACGCAGAAGAAGAGTATAAGCGTCTTCTTTATGTAGGTATGACGCGTGCTGAAGACCGATTGTTTATTTGCGGGTATAGTGGTGCAAGATCTCCCTATAATACATGGCTACAACTGGTAAAGAAAGCTCTTAAACCACATGCGATTTCTATAAAAAGTCCTGTAAAAGATATTGTGGCTTGGCGTTATTGCATTACCCCTTCATCCTTTACCCCACTAGACAAGGAGGTACTCCGTACAGATAGTCAAACACTTCCACCTTTGCCAGATTTTTTCCGCAATAAAGTACCGATAGAACCAGCTTTACCAAAACCGATAAAGCCCTCAGTTGCTAGTCTCTCTATTGAATCTGATACTGAGCTTTTTTCTAATCCAAAACAGTTAAATATTTCACCTGTTTTAGGCGAAAAAAATACCAATAAAGCTTTTTCCATTGAGTATGGTAATCTTGTTCACCGATTACTGCAATATCTGCCTGATTGTGCCCCTCAAAAACGTTTAGATTATGCTCGATATTATCTCAACACTAAAGCTTCCCATTGGAATGAAACTCAGAGAGAAGATGCTCTGCATCATATTTGGACAATCTTAGATAATTCATACCTTAAATCTCTCTTCTCTGATTTCTCACGTGCTGAAGTTTCTTTGATGGGTGTTATAAAAATTCGTGGAAAACAGCAAGTAATTTCTGGCCAAATTGATCGTCTATGTATCACAAAAAATAGTGTTGTCTTTGCTGACTTTAAAACAGGAACTCCACCTGAGGATGAAAATTCTATCACACCATGCTATTTGCTACAAATGGCTCTTTATCGAAAATTACTGCAAACTATTCATCCTGACAAAAACATTCAAGCTGTTCTTATTTACACCAAAGAAGCGAAAATTTTTAAACTCATTCCTGAAAAACTCGATACGCTTCTTGATAAAATTGCCTTATAATGCAAGAAAACCCTTTCCTCAGAGGCTGTAAATTTTTTCCATAACATAACTTGATATGAATTGTCACCGTACCAACGTATAGAAGTATAAATATAAAGGATAAATCAATGACATGTATAAAAATTGATAATAGCAATTTTGAACAAGAAGTTCTCACCTCTTCCATCCCTGTTGTAGTTGACTTTTGGGCGGAATGGTGTGGTCCTTGCAAAATGATAGCTCCGATCTTGGATGAAATTTCAACAGAAATGCAAAACCAAGTCAAAATTGCTAAAGTAAATATTGATGAAAATCCGGAACTAGCTACAAAATATGGAATTCGTTCAATTCCTACCTTACTGATGTTTAAAGATGGGAATATCTCATCTAACATGGTTGGTTCTGCTTCTAAAGGACGTGTCTGTGAATGGATTAAAGACGGCCTTCGATAAATAAGTCATAATGATTTTTGTATAAGAGAGAGATCGTATCTCTCTCTTTTTTGTGACCTTGTTTAAGAATAGTTTTTTAAAGGTATCTTACTGAGAGCGTACTTGATAATCTTTGAAGGCTGAAAATTTTATTTTTGGTGCTCGTTCTGCTTCATAATTCAGCGAAAAATGATTTTCTGCTAAAAAAACCGGATCGCCTTCTAGATCGTACGCAATGGCAAATCGATGATTGGTGAGAAATTTTTGCAGCTCATTTTTACTTTCTGCGGAAATCCAACGGCATATACTGAAACGCCCTGATTCAAAGCTTACTGGCAAACAATACTCTATCTTAAGTCGTTCCCTTAAAACATCAATTTGTAAGGCACCAATAACACCAATGAGAGCTGGTGATCCATCATCGGGAATGAACAATTGTACAACCCCTTCTTCAGCCATTTGTTGTAAAGCTTCTTTAAGTTTTTTTGCTTTCATGGGATCACCTAAGCAAACACGACGCAAAATTTCCGGTGCAAAATTGGGCATACCTTTAAAAAAAATATCTTCTCCTTCCGTCAATACATCACCAATACGTAAAGTTCCATGATTGGGGATACCAACTATATCACCGGCATAGGCCTGATCAGCAATTTGACGTGAACGAGCAAAGAAAAATTGTGGTGTTGAAAGTGTTATCGATTTATCTGTTCTTACCAATTTCGTCTTCATGCCACGTTCAAGTGTTCCTGAACACACCCGAAAGAATGCAATACGATCACGATGATTGGGATCCATATTGGCTTGAATTTTAAAAACAAATCCTGTCATTTTAGGTTCAGTAGCTGTGACATTGCGTTTATCGGCTACCTGATCACGAGGACTTGGACCAAAATCAACTAATGCATTAATCAAATCACGAACACCAAAATTTCGTAAAGCTGAACCAAAATAAACCGGTGTCATATGCCCTTCGCGGAAAGCTTGGAGATCAAAATTTCTGCAAGCAGTGCGGGCAAGATTAACTCCTTCAATAAAAGATTCTCGCTGATTTTCAGGCAACAAATTTGCAACTTCATCAGGCTCAGATACAGTCTGTTGTGTTACCTCACTATCTGTCTGACGAAAACAGTCATTATGAATGTTAAAAGTCCCAATAAAATTCTTTCCCGAACCAATAGGCCATGTAATTGGAGCAGCATCGAGCGCGAGCTTTTCTTCAATTTCATCTAAAATTTCTAAAGGATCACATGCCTCACGATCCATTTTATTTACAAAAGTAACAATAGGAATATCTCGCATACGACATACTTCAAACAGTTTGAGTGTTCTAGGCTCAATTCCGCGTGCACCATCTAATACCATGATAGCACTATCAACAGCTGTAAGAGTACGATACGTATCGTCTGCAAAGTCTTCGTGGCCTGGAGTATCTAATAGATTAAAGATATGATTTTCATATTCAAATGTCATCACTGATGTTACAACTGAAATACCGCGGTCACGTTCAATATTCATCCAATCAGAACGGGTTTGAATACGGTCTTTTTTTGCCTTCACTTCACCAGCAAGCTGAATAGCGCCACCAAACAATAAAAGTTTTTCTGTTAGCGTTGTTTTCCCTGCATCAGGATGAGCGATAATAGCGAATGTGCGACGGCGTTTTACCTCTTGCGCTCTCTTATCCATTATTCCCCCACAGGACGCGTAAGCGCTTCAGCAATGAGTGCACGCATTTCGTTAATTCCATAAAGCGCAATAAATGATCCCAGTCGTGGTCCTCGTTCTTGCCCTAAAAGGACTTCATATAACATTTGAAAAAAGACATTTGAAACACCTGGACCGCCTTCAGGACTTTTTTTGTTATGATCTTGATAGCGTTCGGTTAAACGTGCAACATCAAGAAGTGCATTTTGAAGAGTGTTTCCATCAGCAGTTTCAGGCAAACTGGCTAATTTGACATCAATATCAGCTAGCGTTAAGCGCTCACTCTCATCAGGAATTCGAAATTTTTTGTTTGGTTTGACAAAAACGTCAAAATATCTAATTGCGAATTGCACCAACTGATCAAGTTCTGGACAAGTTTGTGCATTTACCCCCTCAGCATAGCGAGAAATAAATCCCCAAAGAACTTGCTTATTTTCCGCATTTGAAGCGCTTACCAAATTCAACAGCATAGCGAAAGATACAGGCAAATCAACTTGCGGAGGATGACCATTATGGATGTGCCATACAGGATTATTGAGCCGTTCTGGCCATTCTTGACGACCATAGGCAGAAAGATGAGCATAATATTCATCAACAGCTTTTGGAATAACGTCAAAATAAAGCCGTTTTGCTGTTTTGGGCTTTGCAAACATATAAAGTCCTAAACTCTCTGTTGGCGCATAAGTTAACCATTCATCAATGGTTAAGCCATTTCCCTTAGACTTGGAAATTTTCTGTCCCTTATCATCTAAAAAGAGCTCATAATTAAATCCTTCTGGTGGATTCCCACCAAGCATTTTACAAATTTTAGAAGAAAGATTTGTGGAATCGATAAGATCTTTTCCCGCCATTTCATAATCAACCCCAAGTGCCTTCCAGCGCATTGCCCAATCCACTTTCCACTGGCATTTGACTTTTCCCCCTGTAACCTCTGTTTCAATGGTCTCTCCTGTTTCAGGTTCAACGTAAGTTATGGTTCCTTTTTTAGCATTATAGGAAATCATTGGTACCTGTAGTACCTTCCCAGAAAATGGGGAAATGGGTAAAAATGGTGAATAGGTAGCACGCCGTTCTTCACCTAACGTTGGCAACACTATTGCCATGATCTCATCATAACAGGCAAGAATTTTTATAAGCGCTTCATCAAAATGACCGGACTTGTAATAATCTGTAGAGCTTGCAAATTCATAATCGAAACCAAAACGATCAAGAAAAGAACGCAAGCGTGCATTATTGGCTGCTCCAAAAGAAGGGTAAGTATCCCCAAAAGGATCTGGTACACAAGTGAGTGGTTGCCCAAGATAGCTTTCCATTTTTTCGCGATCAGGTACATTATCAGGAACTTTACGCAAACCATCCACATCATCAGAAAAACAAAGAAGCTTTGTTTGTACTTTATTCTCTGTTAAAATATGAAATGCATGACGCACCATAGTTGTACGAGCAACTTCTCCAAAAGTTCCAATATGCGGCAAACCAGAAGGCCCATAACCTGTTTCAAAGACTATAATTTCTGGATAATCTGTTTTTTCATATCGTTTGATGATCTTACGTGCCTCTTCAAATGGCCAAGCTTTTGATTGCACAGCAGCATTTCTTAATTCAAGTGTAAGACTAGGAGTATTATATTGATCACGTATCATCATCTTTATCCTAAAAAACTAAACTCTTTATGAGATGGTCTATGGTTATTGAATTTATTCGTCAATAATAATAAGAGAAAAGCTCAAAAATCTAATTATAATCTTGCTGATTATACAGTATCTATCTATCATAATTCATTTGTGTTTTTTCTATTTTATGTAAACAGCGCATATATGCATATTTTTAGGAGCAGAAACAGACGAATTTTTAAAAACTTTACTCTCTAAACACATGCAATAAAACTCATTTATCGAACAAAGCGTTTTATTTTATCTATTTTTCTTAAAATCTGATGTTCATACGCAAATTCAATCAAATTTGTTTGAATTTTAAAGGTAAAAGCACGCTATAGAGTGGTATAATGTTGGTATCATATTTTAAATACATACAAAAAGCTTAAAACCTTTGATCATACCTTTTGCTGTTTCTCATTAAAAAATCGCATCTTTTCTTCCTATAAAATTTAATGAGGAATATTTAAACAAGCAGACGAGCAAATGAGTACCTTTCCTTCCCCAATAACTAAAACTTCACAGACTATTATTGACTCGAAAAATTGAAAGTACGAAATCACGCACAAATTTTTTGCATCACCTTATATGTAGGTTTCTTTAGCATATCAATATCTTATAGCGTGCAAACTCCAACCCTTTTCCTTACAAAATCAGTCATAAATCAGAATCTTATTTACAATCCACTTTACAACCATTTGGAAATGATTAAGTGTCAAATATTTTATAGAAAACTAAAATGACTTTCTTAATATTTTTCTATTTTAGAGCTCTTTGTCATTTGCTTTTTTCTCGTGCTCAAAAATCATAAACCGCATGGAAATAATAGAACACGAAAACGACGCAGAAAATGAAAAGATGTGAAGGAAGCTTCTTTGTAAAAGTCGAAATTATGCACACTTTTTGAAGTAGGATAGTTTTTTCCATTTAAGTGACTATTGTGATGTTTAGTTTGTTGATACCGATTTTATAAACTTTTCTTTATGTCTTCTGATAACCCAAGATCAATCAGCACCAATCGTATATCCGAACTGCAAACGTTCAGACCTTCGTAAACGCTCTGAAGCAGATTTAAGCTGGCCACATGCAGCTAAAATATCGCGTCCGCGCGGCATACGAATAGGTGAAGCATAACCAGCTTGATTAACCACATCAGCAAAACGCTCGATTTGTTCCCAATCAGAACATTGGTAATTACTTCCTGGCCATGAATTAAAAGGGATTAAGTTGATCTTAGCAGGAATACCTTTAAGTAACTGAACTAACCGCTTTGCATCATCCAAGCTATCATTTACATCTTTCAGCATCACATATTCAAATGTAATTCGCCTGGCATTGGAAAGACCAGGATAGTTACGACAAGCATCCATTAACATAGCAAGCGGATATTTTTTATTGATTGGAACAAGCATATCTCGTAACGTATCTCGCACAGCATGGAGGGAAATCGCTAACATCACCCCAATTTCTTCCCCTGTTCGTATAATTCCAGGAATCACCCCACTGGTTGAAAGAGTAATTCGACGTTTTGACAAAGAAAGCCCTTCTCCATCAGAAGCGATTAATAAAGCTTTTTTGACTGCTTCAAAATTATAAAGTGGTTCCCCCATGCCCATCATAACAATATTGGTAATTTTGCGCCCATAAACTGGAACAATTGCCCCATCAGGGATATTTTTATCAGGAAAATCACCCAAACAATCACGTGCCACCAATAATTGTACCAAAATCTCTTCTGCTGTTAAATTGCGAACAAGTACCTGCGTTCCTGTATGACAAAAAGAACAGGTTAGCGTGCACCCTACCTGAGATGAAATACATAAAGTACCACGCCCTTCTTCAGGAATGTAGACTGTTTCAATTTCAACAGGCCGCCCAGCTCCACGTGCAGGAAAACGTAAGAGCCATTTACGTGTACCATCCTTTGATATTTGTTCTCCAACAATTTCCGGACGTGCAATAGAAAAATGCTTTTTAAGCATTTCTTGCATTGGTTTAGAAATATTCAGCATTTCATCAAAATTTGAAACGCCTCGCACATAAAGCCAATGCCAAAGCTGACGTACGCGCATACGCCGTTGACGCTCTGGCACACCAATTTCTTTTAAAGCCTCTACCATTTCATCATGCAATAAACCAATCAAAGGTAGTTTAGATCTACCCTTCACTTCAACATTATCTGATTTTGACGTTGGACATGCACCAACTGGTTTGAGATCATATGAAACGGCCATTGCTTTTCGACTTATATCACTATTTTTTTAAAACTACATATCTCTTAATGACACTTACGCGCCACATTTAACGCAGCGGTCACTCCTTTTAAAGAATAAGTATAGGTGGTATGAGTTCCTCGTTTTGAGATAGCTTTGACTGTCATTTTGTTCCCAGCACGCATAGCAGAGACAAGTTGCGTTTCTAGCTCTGATGACGCTAACCAAGCTGATGAATCCTTAGTGAAGAAATCAAAATCCTTATCTCCAACGGTCACGATAACTCTTGACCCCTCCTTAAGAGTATAACCGGCCATAAATTGTGGTTCAAATGAAATAGGTGAATTAGAACGCTTAGTAACCAAAAAGAAATTATCGCCGTGATTAACTGTTGTTGGAAGAGATTCCAATGGCATAGACAATACGTAGCAGATTTTATCTTCTGTTGATCTATAAGAATAGGCTGCCCAAGCATAAAACTGATCTAGACGTCTTGGTGCCTGTGACCATGCAGTTCCAGCAGTAGTCAAAACCATTATAAATGCTGCAATAAAAGTCTTTTTAAACATTTTTATTTAGCTCACTTTTTTACTCTTTAATAAGATTTTTATTGGCAAAGCCTAACAAAAATCGGTCGATGCTTAGTGTATTTGTCCTTATTTTCTCAACAAGAAAAATATATTGCACAAATTAGAACAAATCGTTACATTCAATTGTGGCCTTTAAGTTATTACCAAAAAATGAATAATATAAATTTTTTATCAGTAACCAGACTTTAAAAAAAATAACATCTGAACCTTATTTAACAAAAAAGTATGAATGCATTTAACGAATTCAATTCATTGTTCTCTAACAAAAATTGCGCAATACCCCTCCCTTGATCAAAGGTTACTTTTCGTTATTTCAAAACTATTTTGAAAAAATTACTAAGCATTATCAGCATTGATTTCTATTTTAGCTACCGCATATAATTTACTCGCTTTAACTATCATTAACTCTTATTCTATGTTCACTGCCTAAAATTGCCAATTCTCTCAGCTATCGTAACAAAAATCAGTGTAAATACCATCCACCGTTTTACTCTCTTCTTAAAAATTTTTAAGAGATTCATCATTATCAAAGGTTACCGTTTCGTTTTAGAGTATTACAAAAAAATATTAAATTTTTTGCTCTCCATGAAAGTGCTTACCATCTTTGCTCAATTTTAAATTCACTTTCATTTTTTTTAATATTCAAACTTTTTCAAAACTCCTATAGAAATTCTTTTAAAATTAATGCTCTTTCTTTCTTGTTTTTGAAGCTTGAGCATAAATATTATAAAAACTAATAACTATTCTCATTGAAAAAAGGTAAACCTAGTCATAAAGAATGTAAGTAAATAAATTAAAGCATATAATCAAAAATGACTAAAAGAGCACTGCCCATCCTTCTTCTGTTCTTTGAAGAAGATATTCCTTATTTATAAATATATCATTTTTCATTCTGCTATAAACTCAACGCAATATGTATGTCACACTATCTTTCAAGCTGCATTTGATTCTGAATTTTGAATCAATAAAGTGTAAAGCGCATTGGCATCATGTGTGTTGCGTAATTTTTGAACAACATCAGAATGACGCAAGACACGTGCAATCTGAGACAATGCTTTTAAGTGATCTGCACCCGCATTCTCAGGCGCCAAAAGTAAAAAAACAAGATCTATCGGTTCATCATCGAGAGCTTCAAAATCAACTGGGCTTTCAAGGCGAGCAAATACACCAATGATTCGTTTAATATCAGGCAATTTTCCATGAGGAATAGCAATACCACAACCTAGACCCGTTGATCCTAATTTTTCACGCTGCAAGACAGTATCAAAAATTACATGCTCGTTAAGACCCGTTAGCTCAGCTGCTTTTTCAGCTAAAATTTGCAGAATTTGCTTCTTCGAATTAGCCCTAAGAGCCGGAATAATTGCTTCCGGTGCAATTAATTCACTCAAATTCATATTTAATTTCCTTTTACATGCTCAGATGCCCACTTATCAACGAGTAAAGAATACCGGAATCTAACATTTTATTGTCTACTAAATTCACAATAATAGGTGATGATTCACTTCATCTCATAATCACTATCAACTCAATGATAAATAGTATTTAGCTCTTAATTAACAGCATGAAAAAAAGAAATGGAGTTATCCATAAATTAACTCCACAACGATACCCTTAACAAACACCATGCACGGTTCTCATTCATCATATAGGTATAAAATTCTCGTCAGATATGCTTCTTCCTTGTTATTAGAATTGGTGCCTATAAGATAACAATATGCAATATTTCTGGCGATTACCGCATACCCCAAACACCCCAATTACAACAACTTAGACAGGCTCACTACATTCAACAGATATCTCAAATGACTCGCAATTCTAATCTGACATCTCCTAATAATATACCCCTTTTAAAATGTGCAACGCAGAAAATAAAACTCTACTCATATTTACACTTATAAAAAAAGCTCTCTATTATCATCAAAATACACGAAACTTACGTCATCGTTCTATTATCGAAAAAATACTACAAATATTAAATACCTCCCCGAAATATTATTATTTACTACCACTCTGCTTTTCATTCACCGTAAAGCTTATCTCGTGACATCTTTTCCATAACGTGTTCAAAACCACACTCCACTGATAAAATTCCACTGATAAAATAATGAGACCCTTCTTTCTCATTACACAGTATTTCTCTTATCAGTCAGCAAATTAATAATATAAAAGAAGTTCTGGCAAAAATAAGGAATCTCTCAGAAATAACGTAATGAAATCAATTACCATAGAGAACTTTATTGTTTAACTAAACTTTGAAATACCTATTTTTTAGGCCTTACCCAAAGTCATTGCATTTTTTAAAACCTCCCTAATAGGAGCATAATAATTTCAACCTCATACCAATGATTATTATTGATCACATAACCGCATCGATAATATCTGTTTAAAAATTTGCCTGAATACAATAGTTCTGTTTAAACTTAAAAATGAAGAATCTTAAAATAAAATCATAGAGAAAACTGATTCCCTAAATAAATTTTTCGTACATCAGCGTTATTTATAATATCTTTAGGGCAACCGTGAACTAACACTTTCCCTGCATGAATAATATAAGCGCGGTCGACAAGATCCAATGTTTCACGAACATTATGATCAGTTATCAAAACACCTATTCCCCGTTGAGTTAAATGACGAATAAGCTGTTGAATATCAAAAATAGCAATAGGATCAATCCCTGCGAATGGTTCATCAAGTAACATAAAACTGGGGCGAGAAGCTAATGCGCGCGCAATCTCAAGCCGCCGACGTTCTCCTCCTGATAAAGAAATTGCAGGCATTTTTCGTAAATGGTTAATTTTAAATTCATGTAAAAGCGCGTCTAATTCTTCACGTTGTTTGATACGATCTTTTTCAATGACCTCCAAAACAGCTTTAATATTATTTTCTACTGAAAGACCACGAAAAATAGATGCTTCTTGCGGAAGATATCCAATACCTAAACGAGCACGACGATACATAGGAAGGTGAGTAATATCAAATCCATCAATTTCAATTGACCCTCCATCAGATTTAATTAGGCCGGTCACCATATAAAAACAGGTTGTTTTACCAGCTCCATTTGGACCTAAAATACCAACAGATTCTCCCGTGCGAATGCCGAAAGAAACACCACTCACAGCCTGCCTTCCTCGATAAACTTTCATTAAATGACTTGCAATTAAGGTCTTTTCAAAAGGCTTTTTTAGAGATTCACTTTCAACCGCACATCTAACCATCTGTTTTTTTCTCTTGATTCCAAACATGAAATCTTAATGGTTATCCTTTTGACTTTGTTTTAAAATGATTGAAACGCGGCTCTTTTTCTCAGATGTATCACAACCTTCTAGAACAGCTTTCCCAGTTTTCATATTGGCTGTCAATTTACATCCTGTTGCCACATTATCGCCATCGATTAATACAACATTACTCCCTGTTAAAACCATCATATTTGACTTTCCATCAAAAACGCCTTTATCACCGGTAGCAATTTGCGTCGCTATTTTTATATAAACTTTTCCTGAAGCTTCCATTTTTCTAACGCTCGTTGAACCAAGTCCTGTAAGTAATGCCCTTTTCGTATTTACCTGATTATGAACTGCTTTATTCACCTTATCATAGTAAACAGCCAATTTTGATGTTCGCAAAAGACGTTTCCCCTGAACAACTGAAACATTGCCATCAAAGAATGCTATTCCTTCTTTATCACGTATTTCTAAAGAATCTGCATAAAGTTCAACAGGCTCTTTGTCATTCGATAGATTAATTCCCAAATGAGCTATTTCAGCGTATCCACATCCGATTCCAAATCTTAATATTCCTATAATTAAAGCAAAATACACACCTACCCATTTTATGTATGATGCTTTCTTTTTCATTTCACCTCTCTCAGTTTTTACATACACATACTTCATTTTTCACAAGATCGCCTAAGACTTCGTATTGATATTATCTTATTGATTGTCAAGCACCAAATGCACCCCACCTTGAAAGTGTATGATTTGTCTTTCTTCTCTAATTTGCAAAGCATTTGCAGCAAGATAGAAACCTTCTCTTTGAATATTAACACTTTTATTTGTGCTTAATTTTCCCCCAGATAAATCAATATCTGCCTCCATAAATCGTGCAACTAATCCATCATTTGTTGTAATCGTGAATGGCTTATCCAACTGTAAAAAACCATTTATATTGTCATAAACTCCCCCTTGCGCATCGAGAAAAATCCGCCCCTGTTTTCCTAAAAACATTTCAGCTGTAATGTTTTGTAGCCCAATCACTCCAGAGCGTGTATAATCTTGATATGCTTTTTCTGCTTTGAGCCAATAGGGTTCGTATGTGCTCGTATAACCTTCTAGTTTTGGATTCAACATCATCGCTTTCATCATTCCGCCCTCTTCATTATTCAAGATCACAGGATCTGAAGTTGCAGGAACAAAAAAAAATGTAAACCAGCAAAAAAAGAACGCTGCAACCAACGCAGAGAGAGGTAAAAAAATTTTTAATATGCGGATACGACGTGAATGACGATACGCTTTTTTAAAGATGTCACTAAAAGATGGTTTTGTTAAAAAGACTTCATAACGATTGCGTACGGGCATATTTTCCTGGTCTCTCAAATATTCCGTTTTTTTATCTCTATAGCTTCTATAAGAAGTATTTTCAAATTTTGTTTATTGCAATTTGTTTTTTCTTGGTTTTATTTTGATTTTACTCGTTTATTATGTAACGTGCATGCATGAAGTGCACAATTGTTAAAGAATCTTTTTTTGTATGAAAGAGAGGTTATTTTGGTTAAATCAGAACTTGTGCAAATTATAGCTCGTCATAACCCGCATCTTTTTCAACGTGATGTGGAAAATATTGTAAATGCTATTCTTGAAGAAATTGCAACTGCACTTGCCAACGGTAATCGCGTTGAACTTCGTGGCTTTGGAGCTTTTTCTGTCAAAAGCCGCTCAGCTCGCAACGGCCGTAACCCACGAACAGGTGAATCTGTTGTGGTAGAGGAAAAATGGATTCCTTTTTTCAAAACTGGCAAAGATTTGCGTGACCGACTTAATCAATGAGTAAATTTATGACAACAAAACGCACCCTTTTAGCAATCATTTTTGTTCCTTTTACAATCCTCTTGATTGCTTTTATAATAGCTAACCGTCAAATGGTTGTATTAACTGTAGATCCTTTTCGAACAGGTTCTGAAAGTTTAACTTATCAAGCTCCTTTATTTATATGGCTCTTTATTTTTTTCGGTTTGGGTATTTTACTAAGTGGCATAATTCACTGGTTTACATGTCATAAATGCAGAAAAAACCTCAAAGAAAGTAAAGCTGAACTGGAAAAACTAAAAAAGTCAATCTCTAATATAATATGATAGATAACACTTTAATGAAACTTTTCCTTGTGTTATGTTTAGCACTGCATGAAAGGTGTTTTTTCTTTATACATGCTTAATCAACTTTAGATCTTTGCGCTATTACGTAATTACGGAAATTCAATAATCTTTTAACGTAAATTTTTTAGAGTACCTGTATCGTAATGTCTGCACAATCTTTTCAATCATATCACGGCCATATGCGTCTACGAGAAAAGTTACCTCTTATTTTGGAAACAGGTATCAGTGCAGATTATGCTTTGATTGATTCTGGTAATGGGAAAAAATTGGAGCGCTATGGAGCTTACCGCATTATTCGTCCAGAAGGTCAAGCGCTATGGAAACCAGCTTTGTCACAAAAATGTTGGGCTAATGTTGATGCTATTTTCACTGGAAACCGTGATGAAGAAGGTGTTGGTCGTTGGTACTTTCCCAAAAAACCGCTTAGCGAAACATGGCCTCTCTCTTGGAATGGACTATCTTTTTTAGGCCGTTTTACTTCCTTTCGTCATGTAGGTGTTTTTCCTGAACAAGATGCCCATTGGCGATCAATGGAAGAACAAATTTTAAAAGCTGCACGTCCAGTAAAACTGTTAAATCTTTTTGGCTACACAGGCATTGCTTCTCTGATTGGAGCGCGCGCGGGTGCAAATGTTACGCATGTTGATGCTTCTAAAAAAGCAATAGCTTGGGCAAAAGCTAATCAAGAAAAGGCAGGATTATCCAATCACCCTATTCGCTGGATTTGTGATGATGCTACAAAATTCGTTGAACGCGAACTACGTCGTAAAAAAACTTATGATATGATCCTCCTCGACCCTCCTGCATATGGACGTGGGCCTCATGGTGAGGTTTGGCAATTATTCGATCATCTTCCAGCAATGATCATGAATTGTCGCAAACTTTTATCTAACAAACCTCTTTCCGTTGTGCTTACAGCTTATTCTATTCGTGCCTCTTTCTATACTCTTCACGCTCTGATGCGTGATGAATTTATAAATCTTGGTGGTACTGTCGAATCAGGAGAACTTATTTTGCGTGAAGAAGCCGCTCGACATGCCCTTTCCACTTCTCTCTTTAGCCGATGGACTGCCTAAAATGTGTATACCCAAAACTGGTAAAGTTAAAGAAATTACCTCTCTTAGTAATTCCATCATTAAAGATCTTAAAGCACTCAGCCAAAAGAAAAACCGTAATCGCGAAAATCTTTTTATGGCAGAAGGACTTAAATTGGTAATTGATGCTTTAAACCTCGGTTGGACAATACAAACACTTATTTTTTCAAAAAGCAAAATTGGCCATGGTACTATCGAAAACATCGCTGCACGCACTGTAGCCAATGGTGGTTTTGTCATTAAAGCTTCACAAAAGGTTATGGAATCTATCACTCGTCGCGATAATCCACAAACAGTTATCGGCATTTTCAAACAACAATGGCAACCTACTGAAATGATAAAAGGACAAACAAAGGATGTTTATGTCGCACTTGATCAGGTACGTGATCCTGGAAATCTCGGAACGATCATCCGTACAGCTGATGCAGTGGGAGCTAAAGGAGTTATTTTGATCGGCGAAACAACGGATCCTTTTTCACCTGAAACAGTCCGTGCAACAATGGGATCAATTTTTTCCGTACCTCTTTACCGTTTTGATGAAAACGCTTTTTTAAAGTGGTCTGCATCTTTTAAAGGAATGATTGTTGGTACCCATCTCAAAGGATCTACCGATTATCGTACAATTGATTTCAAAAACGGCCCTATTATACTTTTAATGGGAAGCGAAAAACAAGGTTTACCAGATATTCTTGCGAATCGCTGCAACAAACTCGCACGTATTCCACAAAGTGGACGTGCTGACTCACTTAATTTAGCGATAGCAACAGCTATCATGCTTTATGAAATCCGCCGCCCTCATTTAATACTAGAACCCGTATGAGCCTAGAATATGATGCGAAAATCATTATTTTTTTTTCTTTTTAGTTTGGTTATTGTGATAGGGCTTGATCAAGCAGTTAAATATTGGGTTATGCACAATATACCCTTAGGAACAGCAATACCGATTCTTCCTTTTCTTTCTCTTTATCATGTTCACAACTCTGGTATTGCGTTTTCATTCTTTTCTTCTTTTTCCCATTGGGGACTCATTATTCTCACACTCATCATTATTGTTGCTCTTTTATGGATACGGAAAAATACCGAATGTAATAAATCTTTATCACGCTTCGGCCTAACCATCATCATTGGAGGAGCAATTGGCAACTTCATTGACCGTATACGTTTTCATTATGTCATTGATTATATATTATTTTATATTGATGATATCTTTTATTTTGCTGTTTTCAACCTTGCAGATAGTTTTATCACAATCGGTGCTATTGCCATTATTATTGAAGAATTGCTTATATGGGTATGGGCAAAAAAAGAACATCACTCCAGCACACTTTCTGGATAAAGAACCAGTATTATCACAAATATTAGTATTTTTATCGACAATTTACTAAGCGTATGCATCTTTATATATTTGTTTTAAAATATTTTTTTGTTTTTTATAATGATTTTTAAATTCTGTTTTTTTCACATATATCTCTTTAGAATATCAAGAAAACTCTATTTATTTGATAAACAACATTTTTCACTGTCTCATTTTTAATACGATCTTTTTATATTTCTAGTTGCTATGATATAATTTTACCTGAAGCCTTTTTTTGATTCATGTCTACTTTTCTGTGCATATTTTTGTCTTCCCATTAAAGGTAGAGAAAATTTCCCATTTCGGCTGTTCATCTCGCAAAAAAGTTGCTAAAGTAGCTTAACGTTTTTGGCAAAATTAAGCCTTTTATTGATAATTTGTAAGCTTCTTTCCAAACAAAAGTCTCTTGTAATTTTAAAATAAATCTCCATAATAAAGGGAGGTATGCTGGAATTACGTCGGCTGTATCTGAAATGCTTGTATTCTCCAAATTAGGAGCGTATGCAGCATTGTTATTGTGAGGATACGATCGTGATTCCGTGCCTGATGGAACATATGCTAAAGGACCTTATATCATGGCTGATTTTAAAAATTTACGTTCGGCGTCTGTTTCTCATGCCGATGCATCAATCGATCAAGGACTGCGCAGTTATATGCTGGGTGTCTATAATACAATGGCCATCGGTTTGCTTATTACAGCCGCTGCTGCTTATGCAATTGCATCATTGGCAACAACAACGGATATGAGCCAAGCAGCTGCTCAAATCAATAGAAGTGTTTACTTAACCTCGTTTGGAGTAACATTTTACACATCACCGTTCTCATACATTGTTATGTTTGCACCGCTTGTGGCAGTATTCTTTCTTAGCTTCAAAATCAATACGCTAAGTACGAATGCAGCTCGTAACCTCTTTTTTGGTTATGCTACCCTTGTTGGACTATCATTGTCCTCGGTCATTTTACGTTACACAGCAGAAAGTATTGTGCAGACATTTGTTATTACTGCTGCTACTTTTGGTGCTCTTTCACTTTATGGTTACACAACAAAACGTGATCTTACAGCAATGGGATCATTCCTTTTTATAGGTTTGATTGGCTTAATGCTTTCCATGATTGTTAATATCTTTCTTGGATCAAGTGCTTTACAATTTGCTATATCAATAATCGGCGTTTTTGTATTTGCTGGTTTAACAGCTTACAATACACAGAATATAAAATTAATGTACTATGAAGGGGATAGAGATGACACCCGAGGTCGGAAGATTATTATGGGTGCTTTGAATCTTTACCTTGATTTTATTAATATGTTTGTCTTTTTGCTGCAGTTTCTTGGCTCAAATCGTGATTGATTGCAGTGATTGTCATTTAAGAAAACCAGTCAATAAACCCTTGTTTTCAAGAAACAAGGGTTTATTATTTTAGTGCGAACACTTACCTTTTACTTATATTCAGTATTTAGCACACTCTACCCATAGAAATGATAAAAAAATCTCATAAGCAGAAACATCCTTGGTTTACTGCATTGACTCATAAAAGACTTCAAATCCCTCTTTTTAATACCATCAACAGATTCCCTAGCTATCAGAATACAATTAACCTGAACGATAATCACGATCTTACTATTGCTTCTTATAATGTTCATAAGTGTGTAGGTGTTGATAAAATTTTTAACCCTGCTCGTATTGTACGTGTTATTGCTGAACTGCAAGTTGATATTCTTGCTCTTCAAGAAGCAGACAAGCGTTTTGGTGAGCGAAGTGGCTTGATTGATCTCAAACTTTTAAAAGCTGAAACAGGTTTGATACCAATACCTCTAAAAACCATGTCTCCTACTGGTCATGGCTGGCACGGTAATGCTCTCTTTGCACGAAAGGGTTTTGTATATGACACTTTACAAATTGATCTACCTGGTTTTGAACCACGTGGAGCTGTGATTGTAGAGTTTAAAATGGAAACAGGTCTCATTCGTGTTATTGCTGCTCATTTTGGCTTGCTACGCCATTCTCGCAATAAGCAAACGAAAATGCTTCTTACACTTCTACAAAAACGTCCTTCTATCCCTACCATACTCATTGGAGACTTTAATGAATGGCGGTTAGGAAAAAGATCATCTTTAAATCATTTCTTTCCCTATTTTGATAACACACTTGGAACTGTTCCGAGTTTTCCTTCTCGCTTTCCTTTTCTCGCTCTTGATAGAATTTTTGCTTTTCCTCACCAATTAGTGACCAAAATCGAAAGTCATCATTCACCACTTGCACGCATTGCCTCAGACCATTTACCTATCAAAGCTTATCTTGACCTTGACAAGGCAACCACAATTCTTAAAAAAATGAGTGAAAAGAACTAATGTGCATCGCCCCAATTTTGAGCAGCCGTTACTTTTACTTCAAGAGGTACCGACAAAGATAGTACAGGCATTGTAGCATTTTCCATAACTTTTTTAACGAGCTCTATGGTTTTTTCTCTCTCATCTTCAGGGACTTCAAAAATCAGTTCATCGTGCACTTGCAGCAACATTTTAGCTGACAGTTTTTCTTTTTCCAAGGCATCTTCCATCTGAATCATGGCACGACGAATGATATCTGCTGCAGATCCTTGAATCGGGGCATTAATAGCAGCTCGTTCATTAAAGGCACGAACCTGAAAATTAGCTGCTTTTATTTCCGGATAATGTATTCTACGTCCGAAAATAGTCTCTACATAACCGTTTTGACGTGCAAATACCTTAGTTGTTTCCATATAGTCTTTAATTCCCGGAAACCTTTTAAAATAAAGTTGAATATAATCGCCTGCTTCTTTCCGCGAAAGACCCAATTGATTAGCCAATCCAAAAGCTGAAATACCGTAAATAATACCAAAATTAATTGCTTTTGCACGTCGTCGTATATCTGAATGCATCCCCTCTATAGCAACCCCAAACATTTGCGATGCAATGATCGCATGAATATCCTGATTTTGTGCAAAAGCTTCTTTTAATGCTGTTATATCAGCAATATGAGCAAGAATGCGTAATTCAATCTGGCTATAATCAGCTGATAACAATATATGCCCTTTAGGAGCAACAAAAGCTGTTCGGATTTTTCGTCCTTCTGCGGTTCGTACTGGAATATTTTGCAAATTTGGCTCTGACGATGATAATCGTCCTGTTGATGTTGTCGCCAAAGAATAACTCGTATGAACACGCCCCGTTTTGGGCAAAATATAAGAGGGTAAAGCATCTGCATAGGTAGATTTTAATTTCGCAATCTGACGCCAATCAATAATTTTGCGCGGCAAAACATAACCATCAGCAGCTAAATCCTCCAAGATTCGCGCAGAAGTTGACCATTGTCCTTCCTTGGTCTTAGCACTTCCAGGTAATCCCATTTTGCCAAAGAGGATATCACATAATTGTTTTGGCGAAGAAAGATTAAATTTCTCACCAGCTAGCTGATAAATTTCCTCTTCCAAAATCAAAGCAGCCTGTTCTAATTCTTCTGAAAGACTCAATAAAATCTGCCTATCAACGAGAATTCCGCGCTCTTCCATTCTTGCGAGTACTTCTATAAGGGGTCGATCAAGACGCTCATAAATTTTTGTCATTCCCTGAGAAACAAGCTGCTGTTTCAAAACTTGCCATAAACGCAGCGTTATATCAGCATCCTCTGCAGCATAAAGAGTCGCCTGTTTTAAATCCACTTGTGCAAAAGAAGTAATCTTTTTTCCATTATGCTTTAAATCCTTGTAGGCAATCGTTTTATGACCAAGCCAACGTTCAGATAGAGCATCCATATTATGAGTTAAAGTTCCAGCATCTAAAACATAGGATAAAAGCATTGTGTCATCAAAAGGGCGAATCACGATATCATATTGTTTCATCACCAAAAAATCATATTTTATATTCTGGCCAATCTTTAACACCGCCTGGTTTTCTAATATAGGCTTTAAAAGTGCTAAAGCTGTTTGTTTATTAATTTGCCCGATAATACGCCTTTCCCCCAAAAGGTCATCGTCTCCTTCTTCAAAATGCTCAAGTGGTACATAGGCTGCTTTTTCTGGCTGCAATGCCAATGAAAAACCGACAAGCTTTGCTTGCATAGGATTAAGTGAAGTCGTTTCAGTATCAAAAGCGAAAAATCCTTGTTCTTCTGCTTCTAATAGCCACTCTTTCAAAAGTTTTTCATCAAGAATAGTTACATAAGAATCCCTTTTAACTTGTTGTGTTAAAGCTTGCTCTTTAAGTTTTTTTGCCAACAATTGTGGGGAATTTTCAGATAAATCATGAGAGGAATCTTCATCAGCTTTTTTCATGTTGGGATCATATCCATATATAGACTTATCCCATTCAACCTTTATATCAAGAGCATCAATGGCCGCTGCGTTACATTCCGTTTTCTCTGCCACACGACGTGTCAGTGATGTAAATTCCATGGCTTTAAGAAAAGCGATTAAACGTGAACCATCTTGTGGCTCTAAAATAAAATCATCTAAATCATTATCTATAGGCACATCTATTTTTAGCCGAACCAATTCACGAGAAATTTTTGCTTGCTCACTATAAGCTTGAATATTTTCACGTCGTTTTGTCTGCTTAACTTCTGCAACACGCTGCAACAAAATATCGAGAGAACCAAATTGATCTAATAATTGAGCTGCTATTTTAGGGCCAATGCCTGGGATACCTGGAACATTATCTGTTGGATCTCCAATCAAAGCTTGCAAATCAACCATTTTTTCAGGTTCTACACCCCATTTTTCTATAACTTCAGAAACACCTATATGCTTGTTTTTCATTCCATCATATAAGGATACATGCGCATTCACCAGTTGCATAAGATCTTTATCAGAAGAAATAATAGTTGTTTTTGCTCCAACTTTTGTTGCTAATTGTGCATAGGTAGCAATTAAATCGTCAGCTTCAAAACCATCTTTTTCGATACAAGGCAAATTAAAAGCCTTTGTTGCTTGGCGTATCAAAGAAAATTGAGGAATAAGATCTTCAGGAGGAGCCGCTCGATTAGCTTTATACTGAGGATAAATTTGCTTGCGAAATGTATCAGATGAGTAATCAAAAATAACGGCAAAATGTGTTGGAACAACACCAGAATCTGTATTGCGAGCGTCACAGAGCAATTTCCATAGCATATTACAAAAGCCAGCCACCGCTCCTACAGGAAGCCCGTCTTTTTTGCGCTTTAAAGGTGGTAAAGCATAGTAAGCACGAAAAACATAACCCGATCCATCAACTAAAAAAAGATGATCTTTTGCTTTCATGATAGTTTCACTTCTCCATTTTAGCCAAGAGCAATTCACTCTCATTATATTATATATATTTTTTGTATCTTATTTTAAAATTTATAAAAATGCCTCTAAAAAGCCATTTTTTTGGTTTTATAAAGCATAATGTCGTTACGGCTTATATCAAGTACCTAGAGCTTTTCTTTGCTGTTACAGGATATAATAGCTTTCATTTTGCTCCTCCTATGATAGCTGAGGTACGAGTAACGATAGGGTCGTTGTGGTGTTCCCCTCCCCACAACGACCATTTTTAAATCTTATCATTTTTCAGAAAAATGTTCTCTATTGAGGAACTTTGAAGTGATTCCATAGAGCTTTTTCACCAATTTTTTTTATAAAATCGGTATGCATAGCTATTTCTTGTGAACTCAATCTTTGAGGTAGAACCTGTGGACGAGATTTAACTATATAGAAAGAATTCTTGCCATTCTTAGTAGCACCATCAATGCTGGTAGCCTTTTCATCAAAACTCAATACACCCTGCTTTCCACCAATTAGCTCAATATAAACATCAGCAAGAATCTCTGCATCAAGCAAAGCACCATGAAAAACACGATGACTATTATCAATTCCAAAACGTTTGCATAAAACATCAAGAGAATTAGGACCCATGGGAAATTTACGCCGTGCCATAGCTAATGTGTCAAGAACATTATCAACACTAATGAGTGGCTTATTCACCCGTTTTAATTCTGCATTAAGAAAACCGATATCAAAACTCGCATTATGTGCAATCATGGTTGCACCATTGATAAATTCCAAAAAACTATCAGCAATTTCGCTAAAGCTTTTTTCATCCTTCAAACGCTCATTGGTCAATCCGTGAATTGCCACAACCTCGTCAGAAATGATAACTCCTTGAGGGTTTAAATAGACATGGAATATCTCTCCTGTAAGATAACGATCAACCATTTCAACACAACCGATCTCGATTATGCGATCTTTATCTTTATCCAAACCTGTTGTTTCTGTATCAAAAATAATTTCACGCATTATTTAATTACTTGTTAAGCATTTTATCACATGCAAGACTTGTCGATATGTGTTTTCTAGGCCTTTTGCTGTATCAATAACAAAATCAGCACGTTCTCTTTTTTTTTCATCGGACATTTGCTTTTCATTAATAAATTCAAATTTCTTTTCACTCATATTCGGGCGAATCATTGCACGCTCTTTTTGTATTGCTAGTGGAGCAGATACAACGATCACACTGTCCACATAATCTTCACCATTTGTTTCAAAAAGAAGTGGAATTTCAAGAACAACTAACTTTTTTCCCTGTTGACGTGCGGCATCAATAAATTCTTTTTCTTTTTTCCGAACCAAAGGATGAATTATCTTTTCTAATATTTCTAATTTTTCATCTTCATTGATCAAAATTTTAGAAAGTTTTAGACGATTAACTTTACCATTTTCAATAACACCAGAAAAATTATGTTCTATGAGCGATAAAACTGATTCATTATCATAAAGTTTATGAACAACCTCATCAGCGCTAAAAACAGGAATATTTTCTTGCTTAAAAAAACAAGCAACTGTTGATTTTCCCATAGCAATAGATCCGGTAAGCCCTATGATTTTCATCCTTTATTTTCACCCATATCCTCTAAAATTGCTGCTCGTAAAGCTTTTGTTACCTGAGGTCTAACCCCAAACCATCGTTCAAAACCAGGGACAGCTTGATGTAAAAGCATTCCAAGTCCATCAACTGTTTTTAAACCGCAAGCTTTTGCTTGTTGTAAAAAGGGAGTTATTAATGGAGTATAAACAATATCTGTCACCAAAGCTGTTGTCTTCACTTTATAAAAATCCACAAAGAAAAAATCACTATTTTTTTCATGTAGATTTTTCATACCTACAGAAGTTGTATTAACAATTAAATCAGCTTGGTCAATTATTTCATAAGTCTTGTGCCAATCGTGGGATTCAACAGGTTTCCCAAAATAATTAGCCAAATTATCCGCTCTCTGTTTTGTACGGTTAAGTAAAAAAATACGTTCAAATCCACGTTTCTTTAAGCCGTATAAAATAGCACGCGCAGCACCCCCTGCACCAAAAACAAGAGCTGTTTCTCCAACCCAACCAGGAGAAAAATCATCAAGATTAGCACAAAAACCATAGGCATCACTATTTGTGGCGCAAAGTTTATCCCCTTCATACCACAATGTATTAACAGCGCCAATAATTGTTGCTACCTTATCTTTATAATCAGCTAAATCAAAAACTGTCTGCTTATAAGGTAAAGTAACATTACCTCCCCAAAAACCTCTTTTTTGTATAGACTCAATGAAGCCTTTAAATTCGTTAGATGTTACTTCCTGTGCTAAATATTCACCTTGTAAATTATACTGTTTAAGCCAAAAATTATGTATTTTTGGCGATTTTGAATGGTGAATAGGATAACCGACAACAAAAGCACGTGGAGAGATTGTTTTTTTGCAATCTATTGCCAAATCAACCATCAATATATCCCAAATGACGCAACTTAACTAATAAAGGTAATAAAGGTAAACCAATAATGGTAAAAAAGTCTCCGTCAAATTTTTCAAAAAGTTGGATTCCTTCTCCTTCAATTTGGTATACTCCAACGCTATTTAAGACATCTGTTCCTACACGCTCTAAATAACGTTCAATAAACTCTGATGAAAGAGGTCGTACCGACATATGAGCACTAAAAGCTTCAACCCAGATTTCTTGACCATTTTTAAATAAAGCGACTGCACTATGAAGAAAATGAGTTTTTCCTGATAAAAGACATAAACGTTGATATGCATCCTCATTATTTGCAACTTTATGAAGAACTTTCCCTTCCAAATCAAGTACTTGATCACAGCCAATTACCAAAGAATTAGGAAAGCGATCAGAAACATTTTTTGCTTTTTCCCTTGCAAGAAAGCAGCTAAGGTCTTTAGGATTTATTGGGCTTGTGTTTTTCGCTATTTCCCTTTCATCAAAAGAAGCTCCTTCAATGAGAAAACTTAAACCTGCTTTTTTCAACAATTGTGCACGATAAGAGCTAAGTGATGCTAATATTAATGTATCTTCTTCCATGGGAATTTTTTCTTTCATTTTCCTTCACGAAATCGTGACAAAAATTCATATATAGCTGCAGCAGTTTCTTCAATAGAGCGTCTTGTGACGTCAATAATAGGCCAGTTAAAACGTTCGCAAATGCGTTTTGTATAAATCAACTCTTCAGCTATGCTGGTACGATCAGTATAACTTCCAAAAGAAAAACCCTCTCCTAAATTTCTATTTTGGCGAATATGCGAAATTCTCTCAGCTGAAGCAATTAAACCAATAATCAAAGTATTTTTTTCTTCCAAAAGAGCTTCTGGTAAATCAATCCCTGGAATGAGAGGTATATTAGCAGTCTTAATCCCACGATTTGCTAAATAGATACTGGTTGGTGTTTTTGAAGTTCTTGAAATTCCTAAAAGAATCACATCTGCATCAGATAAACTACCAAGAGATTGCCCATCATCGTGCTCTATCGTAAAATCTAACGCTTCAATACGACGAAAATAATCTGCATTAAGATCATGCTGAGCACTAACACGTAAATTTGTTGGAATTCCAAGGTACGATTGAAAAGCGTTTAAAACAGGATACAGTATATCAACGCATGGAATCCCTATTTTTTTACATCTTTTTTTTAGAGATAATTTAATTTTTTCATCAATGATTGTATAGAGAACGATACCTGGATATTGCTCTATCTCACCAAGAGCTCTTTGCAACTGTGTTTCATTTCGAATCATCGGGTAAATATGCTCTATCGCCTGACTCATCGTGTATTGTGATGCGACAGCTCTCCCTACAGAGATTAATGTTTCTCCCGTTGCATCAGAAAGCATATGCATATGGAAGGATTTTTTCTCTCTTGCCACAAAAATTTTAACTCCTTGTTAATAGTTGTGTATATATTCTTTTCGTTTTTTATAAAACTAAAGTTTAGGGAAAACTCTACGTTATTGTACACAAATTTAATAATTTTGATAAATAAACTATTTTTTATCTTTAAATGGGGATGATACTCTAAAGTACAGCTGTACCTCATTTTTTTTCTTTCCTCTTTGTGGATAAATTGAGGATAAGTAAAGTATAAATAATAATCCACATTAAACACAGGCTTAAATAAGAAAAATCTTATCTTTTCAAATTTGTTAATACATTTTTTTTTGGAAAAAAATAATTCTATTTAATAAATCGTTTTTTTCACATGATTATTAAATTATATATAAAGATAAATAGTATGAATGCTACTTGCAGTTTAGGAAAGTTAAGTGTACAATGTGCCTGTCTTATAGGGATATTTCACTCTTCTTTCCATAATATCGAGAATAATTTTTTACTTAAATTAAAGAACATTTTTTATGCAAGAAATGAAACTACAAGAACTTAAAAGTAAAAATCCAGTTGAGCTTGTTTCTTTTGCTGAAACATTAGAAGTCGAAAATGCTTCCTTAATGCGTAAGCAAGAATTAATGTTTGCTATTTTAAAAAAGCTTGCTTTACAAGATGTAGAAATTATTGGAGAGGGAGTTGTTGAAGTTTTGCAAGATGGCTTTGGTTTTTTGCGATCTGCTGATGCTAATTATCTTCCAGGACCTGATGACATTTATCTTTCTCCTTCACAGATTCAATCTTTTTCTTTAAAGACAGGGGACACTGTTGAGGGTCCAATACGTAGTCCAAAAGAAGGAGAACGTTATTTTGCTCTTCTAAAAATTAATACAATAAATTACGAAGATCCTGAAAAAATTCGTTATAAGATTCATTTTGATAATCTTACTCCCCTTTATTCTAATGAACGTTTTCAAATGGAAATACAAAACCCTACAGACAAAGATATGTCATCACGGGTTATTGACTTGATATCTCCATTAGGAAAAGGACAAAGAGGATTAATTGTAGCTCCTCCTAGAACAGGAAAAACGGTTTTATTACAAAATATTGCCCATTCTATCACAACTAATCATCCTGAATGTTATCTTATTGTCCTTTTAATTGATGAGCGTCCAGAAGAAGTTACTGATATGCAGCGTTCTGTGAAAGGAGAGGTGGTTTCTTCTACTTTTGATGAACCAGCGATACGTCATGTGCAAGTAGCTGAAATGGTTATTGAAAAAGCTAAACGTTTAGTTGAATATGGGCGTGATGTTGTTATTCTCTTAGATTCTATTACACGTCTTGGACGTGCATATAATACGGTTGTTCCTTCATCAGGTAAAGTTTTGACAGGTGGTGTGGATACAAATGCTTTACAGCGTCCAAAACGTTTTTTCGGTGCAGCTCGTAATATTGAAGAAGGTGGATCTTTAACCATTATTGCAACCGCTTTAATTGATACAGGTAGCCGTATGGATGAAGTCATTTTCGAAGAATTTAAAGGAACAGGTAATTCAGAAATTGTTCTTGATCGTAAAGTTGCTGATAAACGTACTTTCCCAGCTATGGATATTTTGAAATCAGGAACACGTAAAGAAGAGCTTTTGGTAGCACGACAAGACTTGCATAAAATTTTTGTACTTCGTCGTATTTTAGCTCCTATGAATGTAACAGATGCAATTGAATTTTTGATTGATAAATTAAAACAAACAAAAAACAATAGCGAATTTTTTGATTCGATGAATACTTAAAAACGTTAAGTATTTGATTAGGATTAATCCTGTGGATACAATCTTTGCTGTTTCGAGTGGGTTGTTGCCTTCAGGGGTTGCAATCATTCGACTCTCCGGTCCTCATGTTATTAATGTTGTTAAAACGCTTTGTGGTTGTTTGCCTAAAGCGCGGTTTATGCATTATGGAAATCTTACTGCTCGTGATGGTAGTTTTTTGGATTCTGCTTTAACTGTTTTTTTTCCTGGTCCTCATAGCTTTACAGGAGAGGATTGTGCTGAATTTCATTTGCACGGGGGAAAAGCAGTTGTTAATCGTTTTCTTGATGAATTATCTACATTTTCTGGATGCCGTATTGCAGAGGCAGGGGAATTTTCGCGTCGTGCATTTATAGAAGGAAAATTAGATCTTGTTCAAGCAGAAGGACTTGCTGATTTAATAGAGGCAGAAACAGAAAGCCAGAGACGTTTAGCTGTTATGGGAACAAGTGGACGTTTAACAGAACTTTATCGTGATTGGCGTCAAAAACTTATAAAAATACGTGCTTTTATTGAAGCAGAACTTGATTTTTCTGATGAAGATGATGTTTTTAATGTATCTGATAAAATTTGGAAAGAAGTGGAAGAACTCTGCCATTCTCTTCAGGAACATATTGCTGAAGGAGAGCGTGCAAGTATCTTACGTGATGGGTTAAAGATTGTTATTGCTGGTGCTCCAAATTCTGGAAAATCAAGTATTATGAATCGTTTGGCTGGAAGACCTGTTGCTATTGTAACAGAAGAAGAAGGAACGACTCGTGATGCTTTGGAAGTTAAGTTAGTTCTTAAAGGTTTACCGGTTTTTATAACGGATACTGCTGGTTTTAGAGAAACAGAAAATAAAATAGAACAATTAGGTATAGAAACCGCAAGACAGCATATTATGGATGCTGATTTGGTTATTTTGGTTTATGATATGGTAAATCCTAAAAAGATTGATTTACCGGAAACATCAGCTAAAATATGGCATGTGGGCAATAAACTAGATCTTTATAAAGAGAATGGAACTCGTTGGTTTATACAATTTTCTGCATTAACCGGTTTTAATTTTGATTATTTTATCAAGGAGCTTGAAACATTTTGTCTTCATCGTATTTCTGAAATTGGAAATCTTGTTCCAGCACGTAAAAGGCAGCTTCAGTTATTAAAAGAAGCTGTTAGAGAAATTGAAGATTCCATAAATTATAGTTCTCTTGATTTAAGTTTACGTGCAGAACATCTTCGTCGGGCGAGTGATTTTCTTGGAAAAATTACAGGAGATATAGATGTTGAAGATTTACTTGATATTATTTTTTCAGAATTTTGCATTGGTAAATGATTCACGTGAAACATTAGAAAATTTTATATGGAATTAATCAAATGCAATTATATGACGTTGTTATTATTGGAGGCGGGCATGCTGGTTGTGAAGCTGCTTCAGCTTCTGCACGTGCTGGAGCACGGACAGCACTTATTACACATAAAATATCAGCAATAGGGACAATGTCATGCAATCCTGCTATTGGTGGGCTTGGAAAAGGACATTTGGTTCGCGAAATAGATGCTTTGGATGGGCTAATGGGGAGGGCAGCAGATTCTGCTGGAATTCAGTTTAGACTTCTCAATAGACGAAAAGGGCCAGCAGTAAGAGGACCACGCGCACAAGCAGATAGACAATTATATAAAAAGGCAATTCAAAAACTTTTGCAAGAACAGGATAATCTTGTTCTTATTGAAGATGAAGCAATTGATATTATTGTTAAAGATAATTGTGCTTCGGGTGTTCTTTTGAAAAAACAGGGAGCTATTCTTTCTGGTGCTGTTATTTTGACAACAGGTACGTTTTTAAATGGTTTTATTCATATTGGTGATAAAAAATGGTCTGCTGGGCGTATGGGAGATAATTCAAGTGTAAAACTTGCTGATTGTTTGAAAAAATATGGTATAAATTTTGGTCGATTAAAAACAGGAACCCCTCCTCGTCTCAGTAAAAAAACAATTCATTGGGATAGACTTCAAAAACAACAAGCTGACGTAGATCCAGTTCCTTTTTCCTTCCTAACAGAAGAAATTAAACAACCTCAAATTGAATGTGCAATAACACGCACAAATACACAAACACACAAAATTATTTATGAAAATATTCATCGTTCTGCTTTATATTCTGGAGCTATTGAAGGATTAGGGCCACGTTATTGCCCTTCAGTTGAAGATAAAATTATTAAATTTAAAGAACGTGATGGACATCAGATTTTCTTAGAACCAGAAGGTTTAAATGATGATACTGTTTATCCAAATGGTCTGTCTACTTCTCTTCCTGAAAATGTGCAAATTTCTTTATTAAAAACTATTGAAGGATTAGAAAATGCCACAATTTTACAACCTGGTTATGCTATTGAATATGATTTTGTTAACCCACAACAATTAACTAAAACCTTAGAGTTACGCTCTTTACCAGGATTATTTTTAGCGGGTCAAATTAATGGTACAACAGGATATGAGGAAGCTGCGGCTCAAGGTCTTTTAGCTGGATTGAATGCTGCACATAAAGTAGGTGGATTAGATGAAATTATTATAAGTCGTTCTAAGGCCTATATTGGTGTTATGGTAGACGATTTAATTTCACGTGGGGTGTGTGAACCTTACCGAATGTTTACATCACGTGCAGAATTTCGTTTATCTTTACGATATGATAATGCTGATGCTCGTTTAACACCTTTGGCTCAACAATGGGGTATTATTAGTAATATACGTTGGATCTGTTATCAGGAGAAAAAGAAACGTCTTGATCAAGCACGATTAATGTGTCAGGAACTTTTTCTTACTCCTAATGAAGCATCTGCTCATGGATTACAAGTTAATCATGATGGGATTCGACGCTCAGCTTATGATCTTCTTGCTTATCCTAAAATGAGTTTAGAGCGTCTTTCACATTTCTGGCCGCAATTAAAATCTATAGATTCTAAAACAGTTGAATCTTTAGAAATTGAAGCACAATACGCTGTTTATTTAGAAAAACAAGCACAAGATATTGCCGCTCTTCAGAGAGATGAGTGTTTAGAAATTCCACCTTCTCTTGATATTCAGGCAATTTCTGGTCTTTCTAATGAGTTAAAAACAAAAATAACACAAACATTGCCACGTTCAATTGCTGATGCACAAAAAATTGATGGTATGACGCCAGCAGCATTATCGCTAATTATAACTTATATTCAACGTCAACGTCGGGAAAAGGCTCAATCAGTTTAATGGATGTTTTAACAAAACAAAAATATCAAGCGCTTTTGAATGTAGTTCCTTCTGTTTCACGTGAAACTATGGAAAATTTAATACAATTTGAGACTTTAATAATTCAATGGAATAAACATATTAATTTGATATCTTCTGCAACCGTACCAAGTTTATGGACACGCCATATTTTAGATTCAGCACAAATTTATCCTTTACATAGTAATTTTTTAAACTGGTGTGATCTTGGATCAGGAGGAGGATTTCCTGCAATTGTTATTGCTATTTTTATGAAAGATAAAAAAAAAGGGCATATTGATTTGGTCGAAAGTAATGGAAAAAAAATAGCTTTTTTACGAACAGTCATTGCTCAACTTGATCTTCCAGCAACAGTTCATCACTGTAGAATTGAAGATGCGTATAAAAAAATAAGAATACCAGATGTTATAACAGCACGGGGATTAGCTTCACTAAACGATCTCTTAAAGCTTATTTTTCCATTATTAACACCAAAAACAATAGCTCTTTTACAAAAAGGCCGGGATTACTCTACAGAAATAACAATTGCCTCTGCCAATTGGCATTTTAATCTGCTAAAATATAAGAGTAAGATTGATGAAAATTCTGTTATTTTAGAAGTTTCTCATGTTCGATCATGTAAAGGGTAAAGCAAAATGAGCGAAACACGTATTATCGCTATTGCAAACCAAAAAGGTGGAGTTGGTAAAACAACTACAGCAATTAATCTTGCAACAGCTTTAGCAGCTATTGGCGAAAATGTTCTTATTATGGATGTTGATCCACAAGGGAATGCAAGTACAGGATTGGGAATTGATCGTAATAGTCGTCCCTTATCATCTTATGATGTTTTTGTTTCAGGGATTTCAATTACAAAAGCGGCTTTAAAAACAGCTGTGCCCAACCTACATATTGTACCTTCTACACTTGATCTTTTAGGTGTAGAAATGGAGATTGCTTCATCACAAGATCGCATAAAACGATTACGTAAAGCGCTTTGTGATGATTTAGAGGTGATAAAAAAATTCAGCTATATTTTAATTGACTGTCCCCCATCACTTAATCTTTTAACACTAAATGCTATGGGTGCTGCAGATTCTGTTTTGGTTCCTATGCAATGTGAATTTTTAGCACTTGAAGGTTTAAGCCAATTACTTGAAACAGTAAAACAAGTACAATCTGTTCTTAATCCATCTTTAGAAATTCAAGGTATTGTCTTAACTATGTATGATGGACGTAATAATCTTTCAAATCAAGTGGTTGAAGATGTACGCTCTTTCATGGGAGACAAAGTTTATCGTACAGTTATTCCGCGAAATGTGCGCGTATCTGAAGCTCCATCTTTCGGAAAACCAGTATTGCTTTATGATCTTAAATGTGCTGGTAGCCAAGCCTATTTGCGTTTAGCATCGGAAGTCATACAAAGAGAAAAACAAGCACAAGTTGCCGCTTAAAAGTTTAGAAAAAAATCAAAGAGCAAAATTATGAATGATGATCAATCAAAAAAAAGGCTGGGGCGTGGGTTGGCAGCATTAATTGGGGATATTAATTTAAACAACGATTTTACACGCACATCAAATGCTGATAAACTGACAGAATTCAATACAGTTTCTCCTGTATCTGAAAAATTTGTACCTATTGAATCTATTTTATGTAATCCTAATAATCCGAGGCGTTATTTTACTGATTCAGAACTTGATAATTTAGCTCAATCAATTCGTCAGCATGGTGTTGTTCAACCTGTTATTGTAAGGCCTTTGCGTGATAATCATAATCAGTTTGAATTAATTGCTGGTGAACGGCGATGGCGTGCTGCACAGCGAGCTAATTTAAGCAAGTTGCCAGTTATTATTCGTGATGTAGATGATAAGACTGCTTTGGAATTGGCAATTATTGAAAATGTTCAGCGTACAGATCTTAATCCTATAGAAGAAGGAAAAGGATATGAAATTTTGCAAGATGAGCATGGATATACTCAAACCGATTTAGCTCAAGTAATTGGAAAAAGCCGAAGTCATGTCGCAAATACACTTCGTTTGTTAAAACTTCCGCAAAAAGTACAAAATTTTTTAATTGATGGACAACTTTCAGCTGGTCATGCACGTTGTCTTGTAACTGTTGATAATCCACAAATTTTAGCTGAAAGAATTATTCGTGAAGGACTTTCTGTACGTCAAACGGAAATGCTCGTTCATGAACAGTCAAATCCAAAAGTAAAAAAACGAGCTTCTGTGGAGAAAAATGAAGAAACAAAATCTTTAGAAAAATTACTTACAGATGTAATTGGGATGAAAGTGATCATTCAGCATGGTAAAAAAGGCGGTGATTTAAAAATACATTATTCTTCATTAGAACAATTAGATGATATTTGTAGGCGTTTACAAAGTTAAGTAATTGCTTAAAATAATTAAATAGCACAAATTTTATTGATGTACTTTTGATTAGAATTTAAATTTCTTGAAGATAGTGTATTAAAGAAATCACTTATTTAAAAGGATTATTATTATAATTAATGTTCCTTAAAGTGTCATAGGATCAATGATATAATCTTTGGTCATTGTATTTTAGAAACTATTAATTGATATATAACTAAAAAATCTAGTCGATATTATCTTTATTTGTTATTTTTAGAGTCTTCTATTAGGAGATAAGTTTCAACGATATTTATAGAACAAAAGATCATCGATCTTCTTTCATTGTATTTCAATATGTTTTATACATAAAAGAAGTATAAGTTAGAAAATAATTAAAAATTATCTTTTTTTCTTCGGATTTCAGCAAATACTTCTTCATCAGATTTTTCTTCCATCATCAGATTTTTTCGCAAAATATTATCATCCCATCGAAGAAAAGGATTTGTAGCTTTTTCTTGTTCTAAAGTTACCGGTAAAGTCATGGCATTTTTTGCGCGTAATAAAAAAACATCTTCTACTCTTTTATGGAGTTTTTTATTATGTGGATCAATAGTTAATGCAAAAAGAGCGTTAGTTTTTGTATACTCATGACCACAATAAAGGAGTGTTTCATTAGGAAGTTGACGAATTTTTTTTAAAGAGTTCAACATTTGTGTTGGTGTTCCTTCAAAAAGACGTCCACAACCAAGTGAAAAAAGTGTATCTCCAGCAAAAAGTAATTTTTCTTGCGGAAAGTAATAAGATAATGCTCCTAGCGTATGACCAGGTGTTGAAAGAGCTAAGAGCATAGAGTTTCCAAAAAAAACTTTTTCATCAGGTTTTAATGTTTTATCAAGATAACAAATCTTTTCTTTTTCTTCTTCTGATCCAATAATTATGGCATTATAAGTTTGCTTTAATTCTTCCAATGCTTCTACATGATCATGATGATGATGCGTTACAAAAATAGTTTGCAATGTCCAATTACGGCGCTTTAAAGCGCTATGGATAGCTTTACTTTCAGGGGCATCAATTGCAGCTGTGTACCCACTTTTTTCATCATGAATTAATACACCAAAATTATCTTTTCGACAGATAAACTGCTCAATTAACATATCTTTCCTCCCTATGTATTGTGCAGTTATATTTAAAAATAATCTGTAATACTAAATACATTATAGTTTAAGAGTCAGAATTTTTTTCTTCTTTTAAAAAGTCTTTTGAATGTTTTATAATTATGGGCATTTGCAATAACATAAATAAAACTGTTATAGGCATAACACCAAACACTTTAAAACTAGTCCAAAAATTATCGCTAAAATTACGCCAAACTATTTCATTTAAAAATGCAAGAAAAATGAAGAAAAATGCCCAGCGATAGGTAAGTTTTTTCCACCCTAAATCGTCAAGTTTTAAAGTAGAATCAAAAGCATAACGCAAAAGCGGTTTTTCAAAAAATATGCCACCAAAAAGAATAAGAGAAAATATGCAATTAATGATTGTTGGCTTCATTTTTATAAAAGTGTCATTATTAAGCCAAAGAGTTAAAAATCCAAAGATAAGAACAAATATTCCTGATATAAGAGGCATTACAGGAATTTTTCGTGCAAGAATCCACGATAAACTCAGAGCAATAACGATAGCTACCATAAAAAGAGCTGTTGCAGGAAAAATAGGTTTATTAAAGTTTTTAAAAAGTTCAATATTATTAATCAGCCATTCTCCTTTATAATTGGCAATAAAAAAAACGACTAATGGCCCCATTTCTAAAAAAAATTTAAATGTTGGTGAAAGCGAATTTTTTTTATTTGTATCGGTATTCTTTGAATCAGGATTATTGTACGGATTAGATTCAGAAAAAGGTTGTGTCATGAGTGTTTTCCCACAATAGTTTCGGAAAAATCAGAAGCAGAAAAAGGTTGAAGATCTTCAATATTCTCTCCTACACCGATAAAGTGAACCGGTAATTTATATTTTGCTGCAATAGCAACAAGAATTCCTCCTCGTGCAGTACCATCGAGCTTTGTCATGATTAAACCGTTCACACCAGCAATATCGCGAAAGATGCCTACTTGGTTAAGTGCATTTTGTCCAGTGGTTGCGTCAAGTGTTTGAAGTATTGTATGTGGTGCTTGGGAGTTGTGTTTGCCTAAAACACGAATAATTTTTGCTAATTCATTCATCAATTCAGCTTTATTTTGCAAGCGTCCAGCTGTATCAATTATTAATACATCGTAGTTTTTCTTTTTGGCTTTTTCATAAGCATCAAATGCTAAGCTCGCGGCATCTGCACCTAATTTAGTTGAAATAACAGGAGTTCCTGTATATTCACCCCAAATATGCAATTGTTCAATAGCTGCAGCACGAAATGTATCACCAGCAGCAAGCATAACTTTTAATCCTCCTGCTGTTAGCTTAGCTGCAAGTTTTCCAATAGTTGTTGTTTTTCCAGTACCATTTACACCTAATAGCAAAATAACGTGAGGTTTATGGTTAAGATCTAGTTCTAGTGGGAGCGCAACGGGTTCTAACACCTTTTTAATTTCATCAGCTACGATTGTGCGAATGTCATCTAGAGATAAATTTTTTTCATAACGACTTGAAGCTAATACTTCTGTAATACGTGTAGCCGTTTCTACACCAAGGTCAGCCTGGATAAGAATATCTTCCAGTTCTTGCAATGTATCTTCATCAAGTTTTTCTTTAACAAAGAGGTCACTAATCGACTCGTTCAAGCGTTGTGAAGAAAGTGCTAACCCTTTTTTAAAGCGCGAAAACCACGCTGTTTTTCTTTGCTCATCGGGGGTGGATACAGGTAAAAGCTTTTCAACTTTTGCTTCACTGACTGTATTCGCAACGATTACCTTACCAGAATGTAATTCAAAAGGCTGAATTTTTTCAGAATATTTTGGAGGTTCTGTGTTTTTTACCTCTATTTGCTCTTCTTTTTCTGAATCAATAAAGAGCCGATCATTTTTTATGGTTTCACATTCATTGTCTTCAACTGTATTCGTATTATAAGAGGTGGAAAATCGTTGCGTTTTCTGCTCTTTAGATTTGCCAGAAGAAAGGATTTTTTTTATAAAGGATCTCGTCATAAGGATTTCTCTGTTCAGGCTGCGTTTAATTGGGGAATGATAGCAATCAATTTATCGCTATCGTGGTCAACAATAAGAGCTTGAACAATTGTTCCAGCTTTAGCACCTTTGACTTTTACAAGGGTGTAATCTTCCGTTCGTCCGATTTCATTTTTTTCAATGAGGATTGTTTGCTGACTATTTTTTAAACGAGCAAGATGCTTTTGATAAGCTTTTTCACCTGCTTTACGCAATTTTTCTGCACGCATTTTTACCACTCTACGATTAATTTGTGGCATACGTGCAGCAGGTGTTCCTTCTCTTGGGCTAAAAGGAAAAACATGGAGATGTGTTAGATTACAGTCATTGATCAAAGCAAGACTATTTTGGAACATCTCTTCTGTTTCAGTAGGAAAGCCAGCGATTAAGTCTGCGCCATAAACCATAGTAGGACGTTTGGCTTGCAAATCTTGGCAAAACTGGATTGCATGTTCGCGCAGATGCCTCCTTTTCATTCGTTTTAGAATTATATTATCACCTGCTTGTAAAGATAAATGTAAATGTGGCATTATTCTCTTTTCATAGGCAAGAAGATTTATGAGTTCTTCATCTGCTTCAATAGAATCAATTGATGAAAGACGTAACCGAGGCAGGTTAGGAATATGGCGCAAAATGGCTGAAGTTAATTTTCCTAAAGTTGTTTTTCCAGGGAGGTCATGGCCGTAACTTGTGAGATCTACACCTGTTAGAACTACTTCTTGTATACCATTATCTGTTATTCTTTTAATTTGTTCAATGACAGAGCCCATAGGGACTGAACGTGATGATCCGCGACCATAAGGAATAATGCAAAATGTGCAGCGATGATTACATCCGTTTTGAACTTGTACAAAGGCTCTTGTACGTTCTTCCATTGCGCTAACCATATGCGGGGCAATTTTTTGCACCTCCATGATGTCATTAACACGTAATTTTTCATCATGGTTTACACCGAAATCAGGAAGTTGACGATAAGAATGAGCATGAAGTTTTTCTTCGTTTCCTAAAATAAGATCAACCTCTGTCATATTAGCAAAATTTTTGGCTTCTGTTTGTGCAGCACATCCTGTGACAATAATGCGTGCATGAGGATTTTCTCGTCTTTTTTTTCTGATGGCCTGTTTTGCTTGTCGCACGGCTTCGGCAGTAACTGCACAGGTATTAAAGATAATAGCACCATCTTTGAGCTGATTTAGTCCAGAAGAAGCGCTTTCTTTACGTATTATTTCCGATTCGTAGCTGTTAAGCCGACAGCCAAAAGTTATGATTTCTATAGCCATCAAAAGTGATCCTTTTTGTAGATTCCTGTCAAAGGATTTAAAAAACCACTAAATTCATATTTTATTGGACCCGTCATGACAATATGATCATTTTCTTGGTAAAAAATATTGAGTTTTCCCCCGGGTAAATTTACGTCGATATTGCGTTGCGTTAGTCCACGTCTGTAGGCAGCTACTGCACTGGCACAAGCGGCACTGCCGCATGCTTTTGTTAATCCAGCACCTCGCTCCCATGTTCGTAAATCTAGGCTTTTCTTTGATGTTACATAAGCAATGGAAATATTGCACCGTTCTGGAAAAAGAGGATCATATTCAAGTTTTGGTCCGTATTTTTCCAACGGAAGATATTGAATATTATTTTCAACAAAGAAAATAGCGTGAAGATTTCCTACAGATACAAGACAAGCATCTTTTAAAGGGCCAGCAGTAATTTTTACATGATTCGTATCAGCTATTTCACGTGAAACGGGCATATATTTCGCATCTAGATGTGGACGCCCCATATCAACCGAAATAAGAGCATCGGCTTGGCGTTTACCTTCAATAATCCCAGCAGGTGTCTCCAATCGAAAACTTTCACCCAAATTTTGGTCTGTAAGCCATGCGATCACGCAACGGGTTCCGTTACCGCAAGCTTTAGCCATTGAACCATCTGCATTCCATATTTCTATACGGAAATCAGCTTCTTTTTGAGTTGGTAAATGGATAGCCATAATTTGATCAAAACAGGTTTGAGGATCTGCTACTAAGGTAGAAATTGCTTGGGGTGTAATAGCATGTGTGCTCTCTCGCAGATCAGTAACAATAATTTTATTTCCAAGACCGCTCATTTTGCTGAATGGTACTTTCATACAATTTCTCTATTTCTTATGATGATCCATAAAAGGTATATGGCTGAAAATCTTGTGAATTTCCAGTATTTAATGAATATAAAACTGATAGCAAAAATTATTATTGTTGGAAATTGGTAATTTTCATTCTGTTTTTTTTATTTGTTAATTTATCTTTGTAATATGTCATAAATAAATATTCGCTATTTTTTGAGTGGATTTATTTATTTTGTGGGAGAGAGTATAGATATGACATTTTCAAAAAATTCGTTTTTCGTTGCAATATCAGCTATAACTATTTTAGGTGGCTGTTTACCATCGCAATTTAAAAATAATGATAAAGGCGATGCAGTGGAAGTCTTTTACCCTACTCAGCAAACGTTGACATCTGATTTGATGTCTTATCCAGAAACATCTCATTCGTCAGAAACTGAGAAAAAAAATACTTCTTATGAGGAAGAATATTCTGGTGGTAATGAAAGGATGGCTAATCTTGAATTGCCAAGCAATGCCGTTGAATTATTTCCTGCAAGTATTGCAGGGGTATGGAATCTTTCTGTGGGTGGTAAGCATTGCCGAATTGCAACGCCACAAACAAAATTTGGGCGAGGGTACCGCGCAGCTCCTTTACGCTGTCCAGGAATTGTTTCTCGGGTAAATTCTTGGGCTATTAAAGGAAAAAAATTGTATTTTTATGATAATTCAGGTCGTATCGTTGTTTCTCTTTATTCTTCTAATATTAATCGTTTTGAGGGACATACACTTGATTATTATCAAGTTATTTTAAGCCGTTAGATTATTTTAGACGTTTATGAGAAAATAGATGCTCAGGTCTGAGAAGAAAAATTGATTTTCATTAAGAATGGTTTTTAAAAAGGTTTTTTGATGATTTTAGTATCAACCCGTTATAAAGAACTGGTTTCTAGGGGAGAAATCGATTTTGATCCGGATCAATTGATTTTAGCAGAGCATTTTGATGTTTTATTACAAAACATTACAGAACAAAGCATGACCCGTCGTTGGGCTTTTTGGCCTTTTTTAAAGAAAAAAAAACAAACTCGTGTTCATTTTTCAAAACAGTATGGTGATGGTCTTTTTCAGGGGTTGTATATTTATGGCAAAGTAGGAAGGGGAAAAACCATGTTGATGGATTTATTCTTTTCTTGTTTGTCACAAAGCCGCAAAAAGCGAGCTCATTTTAATGATTTTATGGCCGATGTACACGAGCGTATTAATATTTATCGCCAAACATCAAAACATACAAAATCCAGACAAGATAATCCCATTCTGGAAGTTGTAAAAGATCTTGCACAAGAAGCACAAGTACTTTGTTTTGATGAGTTTAGTGTAACCGATATTGCTGATGCTATGGTGCTAGGACGTCTTATATCTGCCTTATTTGATCAGGGAACTATCTTCGTTGCTACTTCAAATGTTGCTCCAGATAATCTTTACTATAATGGGTTAAATAGAGAACTATTTTTACCTTTTATTCAAGTTTTGCAAAAACATGTTCGTATTATTAATCTTGATGCAAAAACAGATTATCGCCTTGAAAAATCAAATCTGCAACATGTGTATATAACTCCGTTGGGGTTGGAAGCAGATGAACGTATGGATCAAGCATGGATGTTGGTACTACAAGGTCAAGAGGAAGTCTCCGATGAAATCTTTATAAGAGGACGCTTTATTCAAATTCCTCGCTCTGGAGCAGATTGCGCGCGCTTTGATTATAAAGATTTGTGCGCAAAGCCTTTGGCAGCCGCTGATTATTTAGCTTTAGGAGAGCGTTACAATACGATTTTTATTGATAATGTTCCCGTGATGGATGATTTGTCTCGCAATGAAATGAAAAGGTTTATTTTACTTATTGATGTCCTTCATGAACGTCATATAAGATTGTTTATGTCGGCGGCTGCAGAATTTAAGGATTTATATAAGGGACAGGTAAAAACGACAGAGACATTTGAGTTTCAAAGGACACAATCGCGTCTTTTTGAGATGCAGAGTCAGGATTATTTGAATATTTGGGCAGAGAAGTTTTTGAATAAAAGGTGATTGCTTCCTTACCTTTACGTAAACTGTAAAAACAATAACTCTTTGAATTTAAATACAGTGTAATAATTATGTTGTATTTTTTTTTGATTCATTTTATCCCTACACTACAGCGGGTTTCTCTTATGAGTTTCTGATAGTTTTTGCGGGGAAGGCTTTTATTTAGATTAAGAAGAAATTTCATGGCTTTCATGCCCTCCTCTTTTTTTGATGACATTGTTAAAGATTTGATGACGTTGTTAAATATAGGACTAAGATCAAAGAAAGTGTTCAGTATACGAATGCTGACAATTGCGCGCTGAATTATCTAACGTTAGGAAAAATAAAATGGCACGAAAAAAAATAACTCTTATTGGTTCGGGTATGATTGGTGGCACGTTAGCGCATATGATCGGACTAAAAGAACTTGGTGACGTAGTCTTATTTGATATTGCAGAGGGAATGCCGCAGGGTAAAGCTCTTGATATTGCTGAATCTTTACCAATTGTTGGTTGTGATATCAGTTTGACAGGTGCTAACTCTTATGAAGAAATTGAAGGTTCTGATGTTATCATTGTAACGGCAGGGGTTGCTAGAAAACCTGGTATGAGCCGTGATGATCTTTTGGGAATTAATCTAAAAGTGATGGAACAAGTTGGTGCTGGGATAAAAAAATATGCGCCTTCGGCATTCGTTATTTGTATTACTAATCCCCTTGATGCAATGGTGTGGGCATTACAAAAATTTTCAGAGCTTCCGACACATAAAGTAGTTGGTATGGCTGGAGTTCTTGATTCGGCTCGTTTTCGTTATTTTTTATCTGAAGAGTTTAAGGTCTCTGTTAAAGATGTGACTGCATTTGTTTTAGGGGGGCATGGCGATTCAATGGTGCCATTGGTGCGCTATTCGACTGTTGGCGGTATTTCTTTACCTGATCTTGTAAAAATGGGCTGGACGACACAGGACAAGATTGATCAAATTATTCAGCGTACTCGTAATGGTGGTGCAGAAATTGTTAGTTTGTTAAAAACAGGTTCTGCTTTTTACGCACCAGCAGCTTCTGCTGTTTCTATGGCTGAAGCTTATTTGAAGGATACTAAGCGTGTTGTTCCTGTCGCAGCTTATCTTTCAGGTGAATATGGATTCAAGGATACATATGTTGGTGTTCCCGTTGTTATTGGTGCGAACGGCGTTGAACGGGTAATTGAAATTGATCTTGATAAAGATGAAAAAGATGCTTTCGAAAAATCTGTAAATGCGGTGCAAAAGCTTTGTGAAGCTTGCGTCGCTATTGTACCTAGTCTTAAATAAATTGAGCAAGGTTCTGTTCATTAAAACAGAGTATCTAAAATATTATGGTGATTTGAGGATCAATTAAACGATCCATAGAAGAAAAGGACAAATAAATGAATATCCATGAATATCAGGCCAAACGTCTGCTTCATGAATATGGAGCACCAATTGCGAATGGTGTTGCTGTTTATTCTGTAGAGCAAGCTGAAGAATGGGCAAAAAAATTGCCTGGGCCACTCTATGTGGTTAAAAGTCAGATTCACGCTGGTGGTCGTGGTAAAGGAAAGTTTAAAGAACTTTCTCCTGATTCAAAAGGTGGTGTTCGGCTTGCAAAGTCAGTTGAAGAAGTTGTTGCTAATGTGAAAGAAATGCTTGGCAAGCATTTGGTAACTAAACAAACTGGTGCAGAGGGTAAACAAGTCAATCGCCTGTATATTGAGGATGGTGCCGATATCGAGAAGGAGCTTTATCTTTCACTTTTGGTTGATCGTACGATTGGTCAGGTCGCTTTCGTTGTTTCAACAGAAGGGGGGATGGATATTGAAACAGTTGCTGAAAAGACTCCAGAGAAAATACTAACTCTTCCTATTAATGCTGCACAGGGTATCACTTCTGAAGACTGTACAAAGCTTTGTGATGCATTGGATTTACACGATAGTGCGCGTGAAGATGGTCAGAAACTTTTTCCAATTCTTTATAAGGCTTTTTGTGAAAAAGATATGAGCCTACTTGAAATAAATCCGCTTATTGTGATGAAGAATGGTCGTTTACGTGTTCTTGATGCAAAAGTTTCTTTTGACAATAATGCTTTATTTCGTCATCCAGACATTTTAAAATTGCGTGATATTTCAGAAGAAGATCCAAAAGAGATTGAAGCATCAAAGCATGATCTTGCTTATGTTGCCCTTGAGGGTACAATTGGTTGCATGGTAAATGGTGCAGGTCTTGCTATGGCAACAATGGATATTATCAAACTTTACGGAGCTGAACCTGCAAATTTTCTTGATGTTGGTGGTGGTGCTTCAAGAGAAAAAGTAACTGCTGCTTTTAAGATTATTACTGCTGATCCGAATGTTAAAGGTATTTTGGTTAATATTTTTGGCGGTATTATGCGTTGTGATATCATTGCGGAAGGTGTTGTTGCTGCTGTTAAGGAGGTTGGTTTAAAAGTTCCTTTAGTTGTGCGTCTTGAGGGTACAAATGTTGAGCAGGGTAAAGCTATTATCCGTGAAAGTGGACTGAATGTTATTTCTGCTGATGATTTAGATGATGCTGCTCAAAAAATTATTGCAGCTGTGAAAGGAGCTTAAGCCATGTCGATTCTTATTCATCAGAATACAAAAATTCTGGTTCAAGGACTTACAGGAAAGACAGGAACCTTTCACACAGAACAAGCATTGGCTTACCATGGTACGAAAATGGTTGGTGGTATTAATCCTAAAAAAGGGGGTGAAATATGGAAGGGGTCAAAGGGTGAAACTCTTCCTATTTTTGCTACTGTTGCGGAGGCTAAAGAAAAAACAGGAGCTGAGGCTTCTGTTATTTATGTCCCCCCTGCAGGAGCTGCAGAAGCCATCATAGAAGCTATTGAAGCGGAGATCGGTTTAATCGTCTGTATTACAGAAGGGATACCGGTTATGGATATGATTAAGGTAAAGGTTAAATTAGAACAATCGAAGTCTCGGTTAATTGGTCCTAATTGTCCTGGTATTCTAACGCCTTATGAATGTAAAATTGGTATTATGCCTGGTTCTATTTTTAGAAAAGGATCTGTTGGGGTTGTTTCACGGTCAGGTACCTTAACTTATGAAGCAGTTTTTCAGACTAGTCAGGAAGGTTTAGGGCAGACAACCGCTATTGGTATTGGTGGTGATCCTGTTAAAGGTACTGAATTTATTGATGTATTGGAAATGTTTTTGGCTGATGATGATACCGAGTCTATAGTGATGATTGGTGAAATTGGCGGATCTGCTGAAGAAGACGCGGCACAGTTTCTCAAAGATGAAGCAAAAAAAGGTCGTAAAAAGCCAGTGGTCGGTTTTATCGCTGGTCGTACCGCTCCTGCAGGACGTACAATGGGTCATGCTGGTGCTGTTATTTCTGGAGGAAAAGGTGGGGCAGAAGATAAAATCGCTGCAATGGAATCAGCAGGGATTTATGTTTCTCCTTCACCATCGAAAATAGGTAAAACCTTAATGTCGGTTTTAAAGGGGTAAGAAAAATTTATCTGGATAAGGATATATGCTTATCCAGATAAAATATTGAGTATAAAATAGTAAAACTTTTTTCAGTTTTCCGACCCTCATTTGCCTTGCAAGCACTTAAAGGTCGAGAGGAATATAAAAGGAGACGGAATCAATATTCCGGAGAAGTATATGGCAAGGCAGGATGATATAAATAGTCTTTTTGCACAAACGTCATTTTTGTATGGTGGAAATGCTGATTATATAGATCAACTTTACGCAGAGTATGAAAAAAACCCTACGAATGTAGATTCACAGTGGCGTGCTTTTTTTGAAACCCTTGATGATGATAAAGAAGATGTTCTCAAAAATGCTGAAGGGGCGACATGGCAACGTGATCATTGGCCGCTGAAGGCACATGGAGAGTTGGTTTCTGCTCTTGATGGTGATTGGTCTGCTCTTGAAAAACATTTTCATGATAAATTAAAGAAAAAAACAGCCGCTTTTGTTGATCAAAAGGGAAATAATTCTAGTGAACAAGGTATTATTCAAGCGACGCGTGATTCTATTCATGCATTCATGATGATTCGTGCTTTTAGAACACGTGGACATCTTCGTGCACAGCTTGATCCCCTTCAATTAGCAGAAAAGCGGGAAGATTACAAAGAATTATCTCCAGAAGCTTATGGCTTTACTCCTGCTGATTATGAGCGTCCAATTTTTGTTGATAATGTTTTAGGGTTGGAATATGCAACCGTTCCACAACTCCTTGATATTCTTAACCGTACCTATTGTTCAACAATCGGCATGGAATATATGCATATTTCCGACCCTGCTCAAAAAGTATGGCTTCAAGAACGTATTGAAAGAGACAATAGGCATGCTGCCATTACACAAAAAGACAAAAAAGCTATTCTGGGAAAGCTCATTGAAGCTGAAGGGTTTGAACAATTTTTAGATACAAAATATAAAGGAACAAAGCGTTTTGGTCTTGATGGTGGCGAAGCACTGATTCCTGCTCTTGAACAGATTATTAAATGCGGTAGTGCTTTGGGTGTTCAGGAAGTTGTTTTAGGAATGGCTCATCGTGGTCGTTTGAATGTTCTTTCGCAAGTTCTTGCTAAGCCTCACCGAGCCATTTTTCATGAATTTAAAGGTGGGTCTTATAAACCTGATGATGTTGAGGGATCTGGTGATGTAAAATATCATTTGGGAACTTCATCTGATCTTGAGTTTGATGGTAGAAAGGTTCATTTGTCTCTCTTAGCTAATCCTTCTCATCTTGAGATTGTTGATCCGGTTGTTATTGGAAAAACGCGTGCTAAACAAGATCAACTTGTAGGTCCTATACGAACTGATACTATTCCGTTAAGTGAGCGCTCAAAGATTTTGCCATTGCTCATTCATGGTGATGCTGCTTTTGCAGGACAAGGTGTTATTCAAGAAACTTTCGGTCTTTCAGATCTAAAGGGTTATCGTGTTGCGGGTTCTATTCATGTTATTATCAATAATCAGATTGGGTTTACAACTGATCCGCGTTTTTCACGCTCTTCACCTTATCCATCTGATGTGGCAAAAATGATTGATGCGCCAATTTTCCATGTCAATGGTGATAATCCAGAAGATGTTATTTTTGTTTCAAAAATAGCAACAGAATTTCGTCAAATTTTCCACAAACCTGTGGTGATTGATATGTTCTGTTATCGCCGTTATGGACATAATGAAGGTGATGAGCCCTCCTTTACACAGCCGCTTATGTATAAAGCAATCCGTAGTCATAAAACGACTCTTCAGATATATGGGGATCAGTTAATAGCAGAGGGAGCAGTTTCTGCAGAAGAAATTGAACAGCAAAAAAAGCTATGGCGTGATAAGCTTGAAGCTGAGTTTGAGGCGAGTGCTTCTTATAAGCCCAATAAGGCTGATTGGCTTGATGGAAGCTGGGCGGGTCTTAAAGCTTCTAGTAATGTTGACGATCAATACTCTGGAACGACAGGTGTTGCTTTAAAAACTTTAAAGGAAATTGGTCAAAAACTTGTCGAGATCCCAAAAAATTTTCATGTGCATAAAACCATTCAGCGTTTTTTGAATAACCGTGCCAAAATTTTTGAAACTGGTGAAGGAGTCGATTGGGCAACAGCTGAAGCTTTAGCTTTTGGTTCGCTTTGCTTGGAGGGAGCGCCAGTTCGTCTTTCTGGTGAAGATGTTGAACGTGGTACTTTTTCACAACGCCATTCAGTGCTTTATGATCAAGAAAATGAAGCACGTTACATCCCTTTAAATAATTTACAAAAGGGGCAAGCAATTTACGAAGTTGTCAATTCTATGCTTTCTGAGGAAGCTGTTCTTGGTTTTGAATATGGGTATTCGCTTGCTGAGCCGCGTGGTTTGACGATTTGGGAAGCTCAATTTGGTGATTTTGCCAATGGTGCACAGGTTATTTTTGATCAGTTTATTTCATCTGCAGAGCGTAAATGGCTTCGCATGTCAGGTCTCGTATGCTTGCTGCCTCACGGTTTTGAAGGTCAAGGCCCTGAACATTCTTCTGCGCGTTTAGAACGTTATCTTCAACTATGTGCGGAAGATAATATGCAGGTTGCTAATTGCACGACTCCCGCAAATTATTTTCATATTCTGCGTCGGCAAATTAAACGAGATTTTCGTAAACCACTAATTTTAATGACGCCAAAATCACTTTTGCGTCATAAGCGTGCTGTTTCCTCTTTAAATGAAATGGGGTCAGAAACCAATTTCCATCGTCTGTTGCTTGATGATGCTGAGTGTCTAAAAAGTTCTGTCATTAAATTACAGAAAGATAATAGAATTCGCCGTGTTGTTCTTTGTACGGGTAAGGTTTATTATGATCTTTATGAAGAACGTGAAAAAAGAGGAATTAATGATATTTATTTGCTGCGTGTTGAGCAGCTTTACCCTTTTCCAGCAAAATTTTTGGTGAATGTGTTGTCGCGTTTTTTACAAGCAGAAGTTGTTTGGTGCCAGGAAGAACCCAAAAATATGGGGGCTTGGTCATTTATTGAGCCTTATTTGGAATGGGTTCTGGCACATATTAATTCGCAATATTCGAGGGCACGCTATGCAGGTAGACCTGCCAGTGCGTCACCGGCTACTGGGTTGATGGTACAACATCTTGAACAACTTGCCGCGTTTCTCGAAGACGCGTTAGGTTCTTAATTTATTATTACTCTGACGTATGGAAAAATATTATGACTACTGAAATCCGTGTTCCTACTTTGGGTGAATCGGTCACTGAAGCAACAGTTGGCAAGTGGTTTAAAAAGCTTGGAGAAACTGTGGCTATAGATGAGCCCTTGGTTGAATTAGAAACTGATAAGGTAACAGTTGAGGTTCCTTCACCTATCGCGGGAAAATTATCTAAAGTCATTGCAAAGGAAGGCGATACGGTTGAAGTGAATGCTCTTTTAGGGATGGTTGAAGCTGGAGCTGCTGGCGCTTCTCAATCATTTTCATCTTCTTCCACACCTATTTCAGAAGATGCAACTGTTTCAGTGGCTGCATCTGGATTGGAGAAATCCTCTTCGGGCAGTATGATGCCTCCTGCTCCTTCAGCTGCAAAATTGATGGCTGAAAATAATGTTGCAAAAAATGATATTTCAGGCTCTGGAAAGCGTGGGCAAATTCTCAAAGAAGATGTTCTTAATTATCTAGAACAAGGAGTAAAAGCGTCTTCTCTTGCCCCTACCTCTACCCTTGCACCTGCCCCTACCCCTACTAACGCAGGGCATGAGGAACGGGTTCGTATGACAAAGTTGCGTCAAACAATTGCTCGCAGGCTTAAAGATGCACAGAACACAGCAGCAATGTTAACCACGTTTAATGAAGTTGATATGTCTGCAGTGATGGATTTACGCAAGCGTTACAAGGATCTTTTTGAAAAAAAACATAGCGTTAAGCTTGGTTTTATGGGCTTTTTTACAAAAGCTGTTTGTCATGCGTTAAAAGAACTTCCTGCTGTTAATGCAGAAATTGACGGAACAGATATTGTTTACAAAAATTATGTCAATGCTGGGATTGCTGTTGGAACCGATAAGGGGCTTGTTGTTCCTGTAGTTCGTAATGCTGATCAGATGTCATTGGCAGAAATTGAAAAGGAAATTGGTCGTTTAGGTCGTCTTGCGCGTGATGGAAAATTAACGGTTTCTGATATGCAAGGTGGGACTTTCACCATTACCAATGGGGGAGTTTATGGGTCATTAATGTCAACGCCTATTTTAAATGCACCGCAGTCTGGTATTCTAGGAATGCATGCGATTAAAGAACGAGCGATGGTTGTTGGGGGTCAGATTGTGATACGTCCCATGATGTATCTAGCTCTTTCTTACGATCATCGTATTGTAGATGGGCAAGAGGCTGTGACTTTTCTTGTACGTGTTAAAGAAAGTTTAGAAGATCCAGAACGCCTTGTTCTTGACTTGTAAAAATACAGTTTTCAGGATGAAAGGAAAAATGGATGTCTTATGATGTGGTTGTGGTTGGTGCAGGTCCAGGTGGTTATGTAACGGCAATAAAAGCGGCACAATTGGGGCTGAAAACAGCGATTATTGAAAAGCGTATGACTTTAGGTGGTACGTGTCTCAATGTTGGTTGCATTCCTTCTAAAGCATTATTGCATGCATCAGAAGTGTTTGCTGAAGCACAACATGGGTTTGAAACGATAGGTGTTTCTATTTCAAAACCCAAGCTTAACCTTGAGCAAATGATGGTGCATAAAAAAGCTGTTGTAACAGCCAATACGAGTGGCGTTTCTTTTTTAATGAAAAAGAATAAAGTTGATATTATTTTTGGTACAGCCAAAATCTTAGGTACAGGTAAAATTGAAGTCATTGCTAGGGATGGTCATCAACAAGTGATTGCAACAAAAAGTATTGTTGTTGCAACGGGTTCGGAGAGTTCTGGTATTCCAGGTGTAAATGTTGAAATTGATGAAAAGATTGTTGTATCTTCTACAGGAGCGCTTGCACTTGAAAAAGTACCAACGCATATGATTGTGGTTGGTGCTGGTGTTATTGGTTCAGAGCTTGGCTCAGTTTGGAGTCGTTTGGGTGCTAAAGTTACCATTGTTGAATATCTTAATAAAGTTTTAGGAACAATGGATGGTGAAGTTTCTCGGCAATTTCAGAAATTAATGGAAAAGCAGGGAATTGAATATAAGCTTGGTACGAAGGTAACTGCTATTACTCGATCTGATTCAACTGCTCAGGTGACGTTTGAATCTGTTAAAGGTGGTTCATCTGAAACTTTAGAGGCTGATGTTGTGTTAGTTGCTACCGGACGTTATCCATATACCGAGGGTCTTGGTTTGGCAGAGGCTGGTGTTCAGGTGGACGAGCGTGGTTTTATCGCAATCGATGCAAATTGGCAGACCAATGTTCCAGGAATTTATGCTATTGGTGATGTTGTTAAGGGACCAATGTTGGCGCATAAAGCTGAGGAAGAGGGTGTCGCTGTGGCTGAAATTTTGGCAGGTCAAAGAGGACATGTTAATTTTGATGTCATTCCTAGCGTTGTTTATACCCAGCCGGAAATTGCTAGTGTGGGCAAAACAGAAGAAGAGCTTAAAGCTGCTGGAATTGACTATAATGTTGGAAAATTTCCTTTTATGGCAAATGGTCGGGCACGTGCAATGCAAAAAAGTGATGGGTTTGTTAAAATCCTTGCTGATAAAAAGACAGATCGGGTTTTAGGTGGACATATTCTTGGGTTTGGCGCTGGTGAAATGATTCATGAGATTGCAGTTCTAATGGAATTTGGGGGTTCATCAGAAGATTTAGGACGGTGCTGTCATGCACATCCTACTTTATCGGAAGCCGTGAGGGAAGCTGCTTTGGCGACATTTGCTAGACCGCTTCATATTTAAAAAGAGGATTTTAAAAAAGAAATATAGGGGACTGACTTTTTTATTTTTAAGGTTTTATAGAAACTGTAGATTTAAAAAAAACCGCCTTTTTAGAGCGGTTTTTTTTTGTATCTCTTCTTACATATGGAGTAATTTAAAATTCTAATTTTTTATCTTCTTGTTGTTCTCTTATACAGGTGGTAAGTCCCATATGATCGAGATATTTTAGGAATGGACGTGGTGGCAGTTCTTCTACATTAACCATTGTCTTAACGTCCCATTGATCAGTGGCAATGAGAATTGCTGCAGCGGCAGCAGGTACGCCAGCTGTATAAGAAATGCCTTGAGCTCCAGTTTCATTAAAGGCTTCCTTGTGATCGGCTATATTATAGATAAAAATTTCTCTTGGTTCTCCGTTTTTTTCACCTTTAATAAGATCTCCAATACAGGTCTTTCCTGTATAGTCAGGTGCTAAAGAAGTTGGATCAGGTAATACAGCTTTTACAACTTTTAAAGGAACGACTTCTTGTCCTTCTGCTGTTCTGATAGGCTGTTCTGATAAAAGTCCAAGATTTTTTAAAACGGTAAAAACAGTGATATAGCGTTCACCAAATCCCATCCAGAAGCGAATATTCTGAACGTCAAAATTTTTAGACAATGAATGTATTTCATCATGTCCTGTCATATAAGCTTTTTGCTTTCCAACAACTGGTAAGTCCCATTCATGGCTGACTTCGAACATTTGATTGGAAGTCCATTTTTTATTTTGCCAAGACCATACCTGCCCTGTAAACTCTCTAAAATTAATTTCTGGATCAAAATTGGTGGCAAACCAGCGTCCGTGGTTTCCAGCATTAATATCAATAATATCAATATCAGTTATTGTATCGAAATAATCATTGCGTGCTAACGCGGCATAGGCATTAACAACGCCAGGATCAAAGCCTGCTCCTAAAATAGCGGTTATACCAGCCTTTTCACATTCTTGACGTCTGAGCCATTCATAATTGTTATACCAAGGAGGGGTTTCACAAATTTTTAAAGGATCTTCATGAATTGCAGTATCGATATAGGCACATTTGGTTTCTATACAGGCTGAGAGAACAGACATATTAAGAAAAGAAGAGCCAACATTGATAACAATTTCGCATTTATTTTTTTTGATGAGTTGTACAGTTTCTGCAACATTCATTGCATTGAGTTCATGGCCTTTAAGAATACCTTCCACTTTCATTGCTTTTTTCTCTTTAATTGATGCAATGATTGCTTCACATTTTTTGAGTGTTCGTGAAGCGATATGAATGTCACCGAGAATATTGTTGTTTTGGGCACATTTATGCGCAACAACTTGTGCAACACCTCCAGCACCAATGATGAGAACATTTTTCTTCATTTTGGGGTCATCTCCTTATTATTATTGTAGCATGATAGTTTTTTTGCACGTCATTTTGGTTATGAAAGGCTATTTTTGTAATCGTTATAGCTAAATTGACGCTGAACTGTTAAAGCTCCATTATTTTCTTTAATGACAATGGCTGGCATTGAAACGCCGTTAAACCAGTTTTTCTTGACCATTGTGTAACCTGCGGCGTCTTGAAAAGATAGCCTGTCGCCTATTTTAAGGGGTTCAGTAAATAAAAATGTTCCAAAAATATCGCCAGCAAGACAAGATTTTCCACAAACCATAATTTCATGGGAGCCTTTATTGGGTTCTAATTTAGCATTTTCACGATAAATTAAAAGGTCAAGCATATGAGCTTCTATTGAGCTATCAACGATGGCCAGTTTTTTTTCGTTATATAATGTATCAAGAACGCTCACTTCTAGAGTAGTGCTTTTAGTGATAGCGGCTTCCCCTGGTTCTAGAAAAATGGTGACACCATAGGTTTTTGAAAAATCTTTTAGGCGTTTTGCAAAAGCTTCTAGAGGATAATTTTCAGCCGTAAAATGAATTCCACCCCCAAGGCTTATCCAATCAACTGCGGCAAAAAGTTTTGCAAATTTTTTTTCCATGTGATTAAGCATTTGGTTGAAAAGGCTAAAATCAGCATTTTCACAGTTATTGTGAATCATTAATCCGTTTATTAGGGGCAAAACTTCTTTAATAGCGTTTTGATTGGTTTCTCCTAAGCGGCTAAAAGGACGAGATGGATTTGCAAGATCGAAATTTGATGCACTTATCCCTGGATTTAATCTTAAACCTCGTTGAATATTTTTGGTTGCACTAGCAAAACGTTGAAGCTGTTGGATTGAATTGAAAATAATTTTATCTGCATAACCGCAAGCTTCATCAATTTCATCATCTGCCCAAGCTACGGAATAGGCGTGGGTTTCTTTGCCAAACTTTTCTTTTCCCAAGCGCAGTTCATAGAGAGATGATGATGTGGTTCCATCCATATATTCGGACATCAAATCAAAGAGACTCCATGTAGCAAAGCACTTTAAAGCTAATAAAATTTTTGCTTCTGATATTTCTCGTAAGCGAGCGATAGTTTCCATATTTCTTATAAGTTTAGATTTATCAATAAGATAATAGGGAGTCCTAATCATTGTTTATCCATTTTTTTGAAGGATCTTATTCTTGAAATTCACGTTTAGTATATGGAGTAACAGAATGTCTCAAGCAAATAAAGAGTTGTAAACGAGAATCTATTTTTGTTTAGCGGTGGAGAGACCTTCTACAATTCAAATTTTATTCATTTCTTGTGAGATTCGTATTATGCTTATACTAAAGAGGTTGTGTTATGCTTTCGTTATTGTGCTTGTCGGGAGTGTTTTCATAATAATAACCAATATCACTAGCTCTGCGGAAAAAAGTGACGCTGAGAGTAAAGGATTCTATCAATCTTCAGCCCAAGAAAAGAAGGGTTCTTTGGTTGTTACAGGGCGGAGAGAACTTAATGGTTTTAAAGGTTATCGTACTTATCGGCTTGGTTATCTTAGATACAGCGATAATTGGTGGTATCCCGAAGCAGCATTTATTAAACCTTCATATCTAGATGATTCAGATGCAAAGTCTGTGGCATTAAAAACAGTAGAATCTCCCAAAGGAAGACTTGAAGCTGCTTCTTTAGATAAAAAAGAATCGTTGATGCTTAAACAACATATTAATTTTTGCGTACTGCATTATCGTTCATACAATAAGAGTGATAATAGCTATCAGCCTTTTCATGGCTCACGTAAGCAGTGCTTTTCTCACTTTTTAAAAGGATAAAAGATTAAAGATAAAAATCTTTTAGTTACTTTTTGTGTTATACAGTTTTCTTTCACACAATGGTTGTGGTATTAGAGTTTTATACTTTTAAGTTTTATTAAATCTTATTGTAGTAAATGTGTAGTGGGAAATGATAGTATAAGATTTTTATTTTGTTTATAACAAAATGCTAAGAAAAGAGGGTGGAGTTTAAAGAATGGCAACATGGGAAGCAATGTTAATATTGCTTGTTTTGCTTCCCTTTGGTGGAAGTGTTGTTGTTGGCTTTTTTCGTTCAACAGGGGAAAATCACGAAGCGTGGTTTTCTGGGGTTATCGCGCTTGTCTGTCTTATTTTTACAATAATGCTTTATCCAGCAGTTCGTGGAAATCATCTGGTACGCTTAGATATTTTGTGGCTTCCAGAGTGGGGAAGTAATTTAATTCTTCGTATGGATGGTTTGTCATGGCTTTTTTGTCTTTTAATCACAGGGATTGGGCTACTTGTTGTCGTCTATGCGCGTTATTATATGGATTCCGCAGATTCTGTTCCGCGGTTTTTTTCCTTTTTTCTGGCCTTTATGGGGTCAATGACAGGGATAGTCTTATCAGGCAATCTTGTCTTTTTAGTTATCTTCTGGGAACTAACCAGTATTTTTTCTTTTTTATTGATTGGTTATTGGTATCATAATGCGAGTGCGCGCGAGGGGGCGCGTATGGCTTTAACAATTACAGGTTTTGGTGGTTTCTCCCTCTTTATAGGGGTTTTATTGATTGGCCACATCGTTGGCAGTTTTGATTTGGATAAGGTGCTTCAGTCTGGGGATCTGATCCGGTCAAGTCCTCTTTATAGCCCTATGCTTATTTGTATTTTATTGGGAGGATTAACAAAAAGCGCGCAGTTTCCATTTCACTTTTGGTTACCTAATGCAATGGCGGCTCCAACACCCGTATCATCTTATTTACATTCAGCAACAATGGTGAAAGCAGGATTGTTTTTGCTGGTTCGTTTATGGCCAGTTTTATCTGGAACAGAATCTTGGTTCTGGTTGGTTGGTTTTTCAGGGCTTGCAACGCTACTTCTTGGTGCTTATTTTTCTATGTTTCAGCAAGATTTGAAAGGACTGCTTGCTTATTCAACTATTAGCCATCTTGGATTAGTGACTACGCTTTTGAGTCTTGCTAGTCCACTTGCTTGTGTTGCAGCAATTTTTCATATGGCTAATCATGCTACTTTTAAAGCGTCTTTGTTTATGGCAGCTGGTATTATTGATCACGAAACAGGGACGCGTGATATGCGTAAGCTGTCAGGACTTTTTCGCTTTATGCCTATTACAGGGACTCTGGCTTTAGTTGCGAGTGCAGCGATGGCTGGTGTGCCTTTGTTGAATGGCTTTTTGTCGAAAGAGATGTTTTTTGCTGAAGCTGTTGAAAAGCATATGGAATCTTGGTTAGATTGGATTGCTCCTTATGTGGCAACACTGGCTAGTTTGTTTAGTGTGACTTATTCTGTGCGTTTTATTCATGGTGTTTTTTTAGGGCGAGAGTCTATTGATTTGCCAAAAACTCCACATGAACCGCCGCATTTTATGCGTTTCCCAATTGAACTTTTAGTGTTTATTTGTTTAGCGGTTGGTATTTTCCCAAATTTAACAATAGGCCCCATTTTGGATAATGCAGTCGTATCTGTTTTAGGATCAAAAACTCCTTCTTATAGTTTAGCTGTTTGGCATGGGTTTAATACGCCATTAATGATGAGTTTTATTGCTTTATCAGGAGGTGTGTCACTTTATGTTATCGCGCATCGTTATTTTTTATCCTGTGATGATGGAGCTCCCTTTTTCCGCCACTTGAAAGGACATCGTATTTTTGAACAAATTCTTGTGATTATTTCTTGGAAATGGGCGCGTGCTGTGGAATCTTTTTTGTCAACACGTCGTTTACAACCACAATTACACTGGCTTTTAGTGGTATGTTTTGCATTTGTTGGCATTTTACTTTGGTATGATGGTTTAATTTCAGCTGGTTTGTTACCGCTTTTTCCTCTTGATATTTCTTTTCTTGCTGTGTGGCTGGTCGGTGGATTATGTGCGCTTTTAGTTTCTTGGCAAGCAAAGTTCCACCGTTTTGCATCATTGATGTTCTTGGGAGGAGCTGGTTTGATGGCTTGTACAACCTTTTTATGGCTTTCTGCTCCTGATTTAGCAATAACACAATTGGTCGTTGAAGTGGTGACAGCAGTCTTATTATTGCTTGGTTTGCGATGGTTGCCTAAGCGTTTGCATGATTCTCATTCAGTGTCTGTTAGTTTTTTAGTGCGTTTGCGTCGTGTTCGTGATTTTATTATAGCGGTTTTAGGAGGAGCGGGCATAGCATGGCTATCCTTTGCAGTAATGACACGTCCGCAAGGTACAACAATTTCTGATTTTTTTCTGACACATGCTTATTCTGATGCTGGTGGTCGCAATGTTGTAAATGTTCTTTTGGTTGATTTTCGCGGTTTTGATACACTAGGAGAAATTGTGGTTTTGGGGGTTGTTTCATTGACTGTTTTTGCTCTTTTAAGGCGTTTTCGTCCTGCACCTGAGAGTATTAATGCACCTTCTAAACAACGTATTCAGAAAATTTCTAATATCACACAATCTGAGCGAAGCGTGGGGGATACGGTTTTGGATTATTTAGTTGTTCCTTCTGTTATTATGTGTTGGCTCTTTCCAGTTATTATAGCTTTTTCTGTTTACTTATTCATCCGGGGACATGATTTGCCAGGAGGTGGGTTTGCTGGTGGTGTGACTTTAGCAATAGGGTTTATTTTGCAATATCTTGCGCGCGATATTCGGTGGGTGGAAAGCCACTTGAAAATTTTGCCTTTGCGTTGGATAGGTTGTGGATTGTTGTTATCGTTAATAACAGGGGCGAGTTCTTGGTTTTGGGGGTATCCTTTTTTGACATCTTTTTTTCAATATAATCATTTTCCGTTGATTGGAAATATTCCTATGGCCTCTGCCTTTTTATTTGATTTGGGCGTATTTTCTTTGGTTTTAGGAGCAACTATTCTTATTTTAATTGCACTTGCACATCAATCAATTCGTAGTTATCGAATTGGTAAAAAACCTAATGCAAAAGAGAAGGAAAATTAATGGAAATTATCCTTTCTTTGGCTATAGGTGTTCTTGTTGGATCCGGAATTTGGCTTCTTTTACGTCCACGAACTTTTCAAGTTATTCTTGGGTTGTCTTTGATTTCTTATGGTGTCAATCTATTCATGCTGTCAATGGGTAGACCGCGTAGCAATACTGCACCGATTATTGATCCTTCTACAGTAATTAATCCTGCTAATTATGTCGATCCTCTCCCTCAAGCTTTAGTTTTAACAGCGATCGTGATTAATTTTGCAACGACAGCTTTGTTTTTGGTCATTTTGTTGGTTTCGCGTGGTTTAACGGGCTCGGATCATGTTGATGGGCGTGAGGTGCAGTGATGGAAGCAGGGGCGTATCATCTCCTTATTTTGCCTATTCTTTTGCCACTAGCCACCGGAACGATTCTTCTTTTTTGTGATGAACGGCGTTCGAAACTTAAATCATTGATTAGTATTGCTTCTGCTGGACTGTCTGTTGTTATTGCTGCTTTATTGATTATGCATGTCCTTAAAATAGCACCGGCTTCAGATGTTTACAGGCTTGGAAATTGGCCTTCTCCTTTTGGGATTGTTTTGGTTCTTGATCGTTTAAGCGCTATGATGCTTTTACTTTCTAGTTTGTTGATTACTGCTACGCTGGTTTTTTCTCAGGCTCATTGGTGTAAAGCTGGTTCTCATTTTCAGTCATTGATGCAATTTTTTATGGTTGGAATAAATGGTGCTTTTTTAACGGGTGATTTATTCAACTTATTTGTATTTTTCGAAATTATGTTAACAGCTTCTTATGGTCTTGCTTTACACGGTTCTGGTCAATTACGTGTACGCGCAGGGTTGCATTATGTCGTCGTTAATCTTGTTGCATCATTGCTTTTTCTAATTGGTACAGCACTTATTTATGGCGTCGTTGGTACTCTTAATATGGCTGATTTGGCTGTCAAAATAAAAAATATTGCTTCTCAGGATATTGTTTTATTCGAAATAGGTGCTGCGCTTTTGGGTATTGTTTTTTTACTCAAAGCAGGTATGTGGCCGCTTAACTTTTGGTTGATGCCAACTTACAGTGCAGCGGCAGCACCTGTTGGAGCTTCTTTTGCTCTCTTGAGTAAGGTGGGTATTTATATTATTTTACGTTTAACGCTGTTATGGTTTGGTTCTGAAAGTGGACATTTCAGCCATTTTGGTCATACGATTTTATTTTATGGTGGGCTTATCACTGTAGTTTTTGGTTTTGTTGGTGTATTGGCTAGCCAAATTTTGGTGCGTTTAGTTGCCTATAGTGTTCTTGTATCTTCTGGTACATTATTGGCAGCAATTGGTATAAGCAATGCAGCACTGACAGCAGGTGCACTCTTTTATATTGTCTCTTCTACTTTCGCACTTGGAGCTTTTTTTCTTTTAGCGGAGTTAGTCGAACGCAGTCAAGATGTGGGTGCAAATGTTTTGGCTGTTACAATGGAGGTGTATGGTGATGATGAAGAGGAGGAGGAAGACGAAGTTGGTATCTATTTACCGGTAACCTTGGCAATTTTAGGGGCGTGTTTTGGTATGTGTGCTATTTTAATTATTGGTCTCCCTCCGTTTTCTGGTTTTGTTGCTAAATTTATGATGTTTATGGCAGTTTTAAACTACAATGAAGAAGATATTTTTTCTTCACTGGTTTTACATGACTGGCTTTTTATTATTCTTGTTACCATGTCTGGTTTTGCAGCTTTAATTGCTATGACTCGAGCTGGTATTAGAACTTTTTGGGTTTCTCTTGAAGGTAAGGTTCCACGTGTGCAAGTAATAGAATTTGCGCCTATTGCTGTTCTCCTTGCTTTGTGCTTGCTCATAACAATTATAGCTGCTCCTGTTGGTCATTATATGTCTGAAACTGCTAAAACTTTACATGATCCTCAAAACTATATTGGAAGCGTTTTAACAGATTTTTCTCTCAGAGATAGGGGGGTGAATTGATAAGTTATTTTTGTCCCTCACCTTTTTTCAGTAGTGCTATTGTTTTTATGTGGCTGATATTAAATGGTTTTAATTTAGGACAATTGTTTTTGGGGATTGTGGTTGCTTTATGTTGCGGTTGGATGATGCGATCTCTTGAGCCAGAAAAGATTATTATTAAAAACTGGGGTGCAGTTTTTCGTCTAGTTTTTCGAGTGCTTATAGATTCTATAATTTCAAATATTTCAGTGGCTTGGTTTATTTTAACAAAAAGATCTCGAAGGCAGCGGTCTGGTTTTATTATTGTACCTCTTTTACTTGAAAGTCGCAGTGCTTTGGCTATTTTAGCGTGCATCCTTGCGGCAACTCCAGGAACTGTTTGGGTCGCCTATAATAGCAAAAATGGAGAACTTTTGTTGCATGTATTAAATTTAGAAAATGGATTTGATTACCAACAGTTGATCAAAAAACGGTATGAGCAATTGCTTTTGGAGATTTTCTAATGAGTATGGTGATCCTTTATTGGGGGCTTTTTTTATCACAGAGTTTTTTAAGTTTAGCGATGATGCTTGCATTGTTTAGGTTGATTCGTGGTCCGCGAGCACAAGATCGGGTTGTTGGTCTGGATGCTCTTTATATAATAACTATTCTTTTGTTTCTTACATTTGATATCCGTTCAGGAACAACTATTTATTTTGTCGCGGCTCTTATCATTGGGCTTTTGGGTTCTGTATCGAGTATCGCTTTGTCGAAATTTTTAATTCGTGGGGAAATTATTGAATGAATGATGATATATCGCTTGTCGCTGCTATTGTTATCACTGCTTTTTTAATATTAGGGTCTGGCCTTACACTGATTGGAGCAATAGGCTTAGTACGTTTTTCGAATTTTTATGAACGTTTACATGCGCCTTCAGTCGGCATGACTTGGGGGGCAGGCAGTATTCTCATTTCTTCATTTCTTTATTCAATGCTCATAGATCATCGATTTATTTTTCATGAAATATTGCTAATGATTTTCATGCTTGTGACAGCTCCAGTAACTTCCATGTTGCTATCACAAGCAGCAGCTTATCGGCACTACGTAGAGGATCACTTAAAAAAGCCATTAGCTCTTTTATCGCATCAGGCGGAAGACAAACTATCCTTACCAGAACAAACATCATGCGATGAGAGCCAGTGCGGTCTTTAATAGGCAATATGATCTACTTTACTGTGCTATCTTTTTCTTCTACACAGAGAATAGGCTTTTCTTCATTTGGGTCATTAATGAGATCATAAAATGTGGCTTCGCCTTTACTCGTCCACCAAATATATGCACCTCCTGCATATTTGTCTCCAGAAGCGGAAAGTACATTGGAACCGACGATGCGCTTACCTTTCCATGTAAAATCAACTAATGAAATAGTACCAGCGTTGAGATAAGTTACTTCAAGGTTTTCTTTACTTTTTCCAAGATCGCACTGATAGGTAAATGTCTCTGTTGTTGGTTCTGGATCATCTGGTACTTCAATAACTAAAGAACCGGCGAAAGCACTAACTGAGCTAAATAATGACAAACTTAAAGCAACAAAAATTTGTAAAATAAAAAAAGTTTTTTTCATAATGTTTCCTCAATATTTAAAATAATAATGTCGATTCTTCCTTACAGAGGATAGGTTTTTTTTCTTCTGGATCATGAACAAGGTTATAAAGTATGATTTCGTTGTTGATTCTCCACAAGGTATAATGAGCTCCTGCGTATTTTGTTCCCATGGGGGTAATTACATTTGCAGCGAGGACGCGGTCGTTTTTCCATGTAAAGTCAACTAACGAAACATTGTGAGCATCAAGATAGGTTGCCTCAATACGCTCTTTTTCTGTTCCAGTATTGCACTGATAAGCAACAGTTTCAGTTTTTGGTTCTGGATTATCTGGTACCTCGAGGATTAAAGAAGCTGCAAAGGCATTGGTGAGGTTGAAGAGTGATAGATTTAAAGCGGCGAAAAATCCTAGAATGAGTGAAGTTTTTTTCATGGTGCTTCCTTATTATGCAGAAGAATAGCTAGTTAATGTGATGGTGTCTACGGCAGGATTCGAACCTGCGACCCCAGGATTCATACCACTTCGACTTTCATCGCCAGCTTTACAGGCTGTTTGTGGTCTGGACTGTCTCTTCACCTTGAAGTTTGCACTTTTTAGGCGCCGCCCGTACAGTCTCTACACCTTCCTCTCACTTAATTAAGGGAGGCTTGGCTCGGGATTGGCATATAGTTATCCTATGAAGCTTTCCCCGAATTTGAGCAGATTCACTTTGAGAATTTCTCCTTAAGGTGCCCAATTTTTAGGAATCCTGTGCTCTATCCTACTGAGCTACGCAGACATAAACACATCTATCATTTAGCTGAAGTATAAAAACGAAATCAATTATATTCAATATGAATTAACTGATTTTCTCTAGTTTTTGCTTTAAAAAAGTTAAAACTGCGTCTGGTGGAATATTTTTTGCAATAAATGATTGACCAAGGCCACGTGTTAATATGAAGGTTAGACTGTTTTGCGAAACTTTTTTATCTTGGGCAATAAAAGTCATAAGCGTTTCAGCATTCGGTAATTTTCCTGGAATATCCTTTAGCTGCGTTGGTAATCCAACGGTTTTTAGGTGTGCTTCTATACGTTGTATGAGTGTGGGGTTTATTAAATTTAGATGAGCTGAGAATTGGTGAGCGAGAATCATGCCAATAGCTACAGCTTCACCATGAATTAAACGGTTTGGGTTATAAGAAACTGCTGTTTCAAGCATGTGTCCGAATGTATGCCCAAGATTCAATAATGCGCGTTCTCCTGTTTCAAATTCGTCTCGCGTGACAATGTCAGCTTTAAATTGACATGAGTGAACAATGGTCTTTGTTCGTGTTGAGCCATTAGAAAAAATTTGTTGCCCATTTTTTTCAAGCCATTCAAAAAAATCAGGCTGATTAATGAGCCCGTATTTAACTATTTCGGCATAACCAGCGCGAAATTCACGCAATGGTAATGTATCAAGAATACAAGTGTCGGCAATAACGCATTTTGGTTGATAAAAGGAACCAATAAGATTTTTACCATATTGGCTATTGATCCCAGTTTTTCCACCCACGGACGAGTCAATTTGTGCGAGAAGCGTTGTGGGCATTTGGATGAAGTTCATGCCTCGACGTACGATGCTTGCGGCAAATCCTCCCAAATCACCAATGACACCACCACCAAAAGCAATGATGCAGTCGCCTCTTTCTAAACGTGCAGCAAGAATTTTATTAATTATAGTTTGCAGAGTTGAAAATGATTTTGATTGCTCCCCTGGTTCCACGACGATTGGAACAATGCTGATTTGATTTTTTGTTAATTCTTCTTGCAATTTATCCAAATGCAAAGAAGCGACATTTGTATCTGTAATAATGGCAAAACGTTTTTGATGAATATCTTTGTGGTTAAGAGAACGTTTAATCTGTAAAGCTGCTTGTACAATTAAATCTGAGCCAATGATGATATCATAATGGTGCTTGTCCAGTTTAACAGTGACTGTTTCAGCTTGCATGTTCGTTATTCCTATCGTCTATTTCTTTATATAAGTAATGCTGTACAGATCGTATGACATTTTTAGCTACGGTGTGACTATTTCTTTGATGACTGTTAATTGTTAAGTTTGCCTTTGCATAGATAGGATAGCGTTGTTCCATGAGTTTTTGCATGGTTTCTTTAGGATTTTCTGTTTGAAGTAATGGCCGTGTTTGGCGCCCCTTCAAAATACGTTGTATAAGTATATTAAGATCTGCTTTAAGCCATATAGATATACCATTTTCATGAATGGTATTTCTGATGTTTTCGTTTATATAGGCACCACCGCCTGTTGCTAAAACAAGAGGCTTCTTTTTTATGAGGTTTAGAATAATACGCTGTTCAAGAGAGCGAAATTCTAGTTCACCATAAACTTTAAAGAGTTCAGGAATGGTCATTTGTGCAGCTTTTTCAATTTCTTGGTCAGAATCGTAAAAAGGCAGATCGAGTATGGTGGAAACGCGCCTTCCGATCACTGATTTTCCTGCTCCCATAAGACCTACAAATACAAGTGCTCGTTTATCAAGAAACGATAGAAGTTGATTTTTTATTTGTGTTATCGGAGGATGTTTTGATCGGCGACTTTTCATAATGCTATTTCGACATTTATCTTTTGGAAAGTCAATTCCTGTTAATCTTTATAGAGCATAATAGAAGGCAGAGTATTTTTAGGTTGTTTATCGTCTTATGCCAACATTGACTAGGTTTTTGATTATTTTTTTCATTTTGCTTGTGGTTCTTTTCAGTGTAATGGTATCTCTCGTGGTTTTGGTAGAGCCGGTGATAGTAGATATGTATATTGATGTTCCTCTAGATTCGTTGAATTTTTCTTCGAAAGTAAATCAATGAAAAGTGATGTTATTATAGATCGTTTTCTTGAGATGATGAGTGCTGAACGAGGAGCTTCTGATCACACACTCTCAGCTTATCAGCATGATTTGCAATGGGTACAGGATAAATTGTCTTCACGCTCTATTTCACTTTTTTCAGCGCAAAAAGAAGATTTAATTGGTCTTTTATCGCTCATGCACACTGCTGGTTTTTCAGCGTCTTCGCAAGCGCGTCGTTTATCGACATTACGCCAGTTTTATCAATTTCTTTATGCTGAAGGGCTGAGAGGAGATGATCCTTCAAATGATATTGATGCACTTCGTAAAGGGCGTTCTTTGCCAAAAATAATAAGTGAGAATGTGGTGACAAAGTTGCTTGATTTGGCTCAGTTGGAAGTAAGTCAAGTAAATTATGGATCTAAAGCTCATTTCCATGCATTGCGTCGTCATGTATTGATTGAAATGCTTTATGCAACAGGGTTGCGCATTAGTGAGTTAGTGAGTCTTCCTGTGCAAGTGGCTCGGGGAGAAGAGTATTGTATCTTGGTGCGTGGTAAGGGACAAAAAGAACGAATGGTGCTCTTATCAAAAAAAGCACGCCAAGTTCTTTCGGAATGGTTAATATTGCGTGATCAGAGAAAGGATGCAGCAAGCTTTTATCTTTTTCCTGCTCGATCAAAGACGGGGTATATTGCTCGCCAAATTGTTGCGCAGGAGTTGAAAAACCTTGCTAAAAGAGCTGGAATAAAAGGTGATGGCGTTTCTCCTCATATATTGCGCCATGCTTTTGCTAGTCATCTTTTACAAAATGGTGCTGATTTGCGCACAGTTCAGCATTTGTTAGGTCATTCTGATATTTCTACTACTCAAATTTATACACATGTATTGGAAGAAGGGCTTTATCGTTTGGTTAATGAGTATCATCCACTTGCCGATGAGAAGAAGGCTAGTTAGAAAGGTAATATTTTGAAAATACTTTATAAAGAAATACTAAATGTATATGTCACATTAAAGTAAGTTAGGTACAATGTATAATTATCTTGATTTTGAAAAATCGGTTGCTGATCTTGATGGCCAGATTCTTGAATTAAAAAAGATTGATCAGGAAGAAAATAGTCTAGATATGAGTGATGAGATTGCGCGTCTTGAAAAACGTTCCCAAACTGCCTTGCGTGATATTTACAAAAAATTATCACCATGGCAAAAAACACAAGTAGCTCGCCATCCTGATCGTCCCCATTTTATGGATTATTCTGCACAATTATTGAGTGACGTTACACCTTTGGCAGGTGATCGCAAGTTTGCTGAAGATGAAGCTATTCAAGCGGGTTTTGCACGCTTTAAAGGGGAGGCTGTCGCGTATATAGGTCAAGAAAAAGGCCATGATACGCAAACGCGTTTACGTTATAACTTTGGCTCTGCACGTCCGGAAGGATATCGCAAAGCTGTACGTATTATGGAAATGGCTGACCGTTTTGGCTTGCCATTATTGACTTTTGTAGACACTGCTGGTGCTTATCCTGGTGTAAGCGCTGAAGAACGAGGGCAAGCAGAAGCTATTGCTCAATCAACAGCAGCAACTTTGCGCTTAAAAGTTCCTGTGGTTTCAATCATTATTGGAGAAGGAGGCTCTGGAGGAGCAATAGCAATTGCTGCAGCCAACAAAGTTTATATGTTAGAGCATTCGATTTATTCTGTTATTTCACCAGAAGGGGCAGCCTCTATTTTATGGCGTGACTCAACGCGAGCGAAAGATGCTGCAATGAATATGCACATTACCGCTCAAGATCTGTATAAATTAAAAATTATTGATGGCATTATTCCAGAGCCTGTAGGAGGAGCGCATCGAGGAAAAGATGCTGTTATTGATGCAGCTGGAAACGTTATTTCAGCTGCTTTAAAGGCTATGGTTGGAAAAAGTGGTGAGGTTCTTAAGCGAGAGCGTTGGGACAAATATCTTCAAATTGGTAGGTCTTTAGCATAATTCATTTTTGCGGGAGGTGGTAGATTGGAGTTTATTGATGATATTGAACAGATTCTTTGTAGCATGTACGTTGTTAGCAATTGGAGCATTGACAGCGTGTGGAATAAGATTGCCTGCTTCTATTAAGGCTAAAGCTGAACAACCATTGCCACAAGAAATCCAAAATAGAATGGTTTTGTACGATATTGATCAATATGCACCGATTGTAATGCGGTTTTTTAAAGAAGAAAATATTGCAGAAATTTGGAAGAAAAACCGTACAGGAGCTTTTGTACTTTTAGCTCGTTATGGAATTTGCAAGTGGTCAGGTCACCTTGGACCTAAATATAAAGAGGGGGATTTTCAAACACCAGAAGGTTTTTACACCATTAGTGCAAGCCAAATGAATCCTTATTCAAAATATTATCTTTCCTTTAATATAGGCTTTCCTAATATTTATGATCAGGCGAATGGTCGTACGGGAAGTTATCTTATGGTTCACGGTTCTTGCTTTTCTGCAGGGTGTTATTCCATGAGTGATAAAAATATGGCGCAGATTTACGCTTTTGCACGGGATGCTTTTAGAGGTGGGCAAAGAGAATTTCAGTTGCAGTCTTTTCCTTTCCGTATGACCTCTGCCAATATGGCGCGTCATCGTGCTAATCCACACTATAAATTCTGGATGATGCTTAAAGAAGGCTATGATTTTTTTGAAAAAAATCGCCAACCTCCGAAAGTTGAAGTTTATGAAAAACATTATGTTTTTAGTCGCGATACTGTTCAAATGTCAACTGCCATAATACCGTGAGTATAGTTACATTATGAAATGTGAACCTCGCCACTTAGTTTAATGAGATTCATTATATTTATGGTGGGACAGCATAAAATGTGTTGAGGGTTACATCATACGGTGTTCATCAAAAATTTTGATTCATTGAAGGTTGGAGCAGAAATTAAAGTTTCATCCCTGGAATGATTAGGGGATTACCAGATATGGTGGTTTTGCTGTATCTATTTCTGGTTTGTTTAAAAAAATATTGAAAAGTTTTTTATCTTTTTTTTAATCCTGTCAGAAATGATGATGAGGTGGGTTGGCATGTTTCCTTCTGTCCATGTTAAAAGTTTATATTGGTGGATGAAAAAATGTTTGTATACCGTGTTGTAGTGGGTGATATGGATCATCACATAGGGCAATAATTGTCTTGATCCGTAATAATTTCACGCCATAGCCATAAGTGTCTTTTAGGAGATTTAAAAAGTCCTAAATCAGCATGATCAATTGTCTCATCACGGCTTAGTGAAAAGGCGCGTATATTTTATAATGACCGTGTGGGGTAAGAGCTAAACATTGTTTAAATCCTGTATTTTCTCTTTTTTTCATTCCATCAATTTTAATGTACTTAAACAGAAATTATCAGAGTGGGTATCAATAGTTTGTGTCTAGAATTGATCGCTTTAAGTGTGTTTAGAGTGTTTTGTGGTCTGCAAAATTTGTTTTTGTGAGTATAATTTATCAGTGAATACTAGCTGCTTTTGTATTTCAGAGTAGAGTTCCAGTGTGGAAAGAGTGTTTGATATATCAAATGTTGTAATAACAGAGTCGATAGATAATGATTGAATTCAGATAAGGTGATTCAGAATGGTCTGTAAAATAGGGATGGGATCGGTTAAATTTTTTGTTGCAATACAGCGCGATTTAGTTTTTTGATATACCCTGTGTGAACACGATCAATTAATTACATCAGTTAATATATCGATAAGATTGCTGCGCAAATTGCAGCAAAGGCAGATGTTGGCAAATTCTATTATTTCCTCTGTAGTTCTTTAACGAGAAGGTGATCAATACTCATTTCATCGAATTCATTAATGATAACAGTACTTATCCGGTTAAAAGAGGATCTCGTAGCACTCAGTTGAGCAAAGCTGTTTTGTCAAAGCCTCAGAATTTACTAATGAGAATTATAAGAATGCGCGTTATTTTATACTCATTATCATTATTGGTGATAATTTTCTGATTTCATTATTGAATGGGTCTTGTTATTTATGCGGAATGTAAGGTTTCTTTAGCGGCTTTACTTTTATTCTATGCGTTGGTGGTGCGCTCACAAGTCCGACTGATAAAGGAAGAATAATAGAAGGTGAAGCGTTGATTAACGGTGATTTAATGATAACATATCCTTTTTTGTCATAATAATCCACGTGCATTCTTGTGGATTCGGGCGTGCATGTTTGGTGTCTTATATCGGTTGCTTGTGCCATTTTTGTGCCATAAGGTTCTAGTGTGGCTAGCGTTAATTGTATTGATCCTTGATTTGAAAAACCTGCTTCTAGGAGTTGAGCAGCTTTTTTTTCTCTTTTACTTATATTTGTAGCTCCTAAAACAACAGCGATGATTGTGCGTTTATTCCGAGTTGCTGAGGCAACAAGATTAAAGCCAGAAGCACAAATAAAACCCGTTTTCATGCCATCTATTCCATCAAAACGGCCAATGAGATTGTTTGAATTAGGTTGGATCTTTTGTCCATGACCAAAATCAATGGCTGGAATCGAAAAATAATGGGCATATTGAGGAAACTCCCGACGAATCTGAACTGCTAACAGAGCAATATCACGTGCTGTGGAATAATTGCGTGAGTTTTCTAATCCACTTGCATTAGCAAAGTGAGTTCCCAACATACCTAGGCGTTGAGCTTCGGCATTCATTTTTTTTACAAAAGCTTCTTGTGAACCAGCAACTGCTTCACTCATGGCAATAGCTAAATCATTGGTTGATTTAACCATAGTGATACTTAAAGCTGTATCAAGTGTAAGAATAGAACCAGCTTTGTAGCCTGAACGGTAAGCGGGAGCTTTTGCTGCATGGTCGCTGATGATAACATGCTTATTGGGTGAAACTTCTCCTGTGCTCATGGCGCGAAAAATGACGTAAGCAGTCATTAATTTTGTTAAGGAGGCAGGATACCAACGATCAAAAGCTTGATTGTGCTCTAAAATGCGCCCAGTTTCAACATCAACAGAGATAAAGGGATGAGCTAGAGCGAGGGTACATATCAAATTCACAATGAAAGATAAAAACAGATTATAGAATAGCTTCCGCATTAAGAGAATCCAGTTACTTCTTATCAATTATTTAGAATTAGTTTAATGTAACACACAACGACGTTTAGTCCATATAGATACAAAACATGTGATTAATGTGGTTAATTATGTACTTATTTCTTCTTTACGATGATTGAGTGCTTGTAACCTTTTAATTGCAGAAGGAGGCATAGGAGGAGGGGTAGAATCTTGAGCTGCGCGTAAAAGCAATTCATCACAGGATTTCTCCGTTTCTTGTATGAGTTTGTCTAGAAATTCACGTTTGTTTAAGCCTGCTTCTATGGGGGGAAGAATACGAACACGAATGGTTCCTGGATAGCGGCGAAAATTATTGCGCGGCCAATATAAACCAGCATTGTGGGCGATGGGAACAACGGGTAGTTTTAGTTCATGGTAGAGAGCAATAATTCCTGGTTTATAGTCTGCTTCCTGACCAGGAAGTCGACGTGTTCCTTCAGGAAAGATTAAAATCTGGCGTCCTTGTTTTACTTTTTGCTTTGCTTTTTTTATTATAGTTTTTAGAGCTTTAATGGGGGTTGTGCGGTTAATTGGAATAATTTGTGTTTTTGCCATGTACCAGCCAAAAAGAGGAATCCACATTAATTCGCGCTTTAGAATGAGAACAGGATCATCAAGATAGGGTACGAGGCTAAATGTTTCCCATGCAGATTGATGTTTGGGAGCAATGATATAGGCTCCATGTGGTAAATTTTCTATACCTTCAATTTCATACTTTGTACCAGCTATATATTTCTGCAAAAACAATGTAACACGTGCCCATGTTTTAGGTACGATCCATGCCTTTTTGCGCGGCATTAAAAAATAAAAGGGTGCATAAAGAATCATTTGCACAAAAGTTGTTATATAAAAAGCGAATGTAAAGAGAAGAGAACGAAGAACCAGCACTGTATTTTTCCGTTTCGTATCTGTAAAAAAGTTTTTGTATAATGCAATATGCGTGAAAGATATACTTTATTTATATATTTCAAAATCATTAAGAGATAGGATTGATGATATCACAGGTTGGTAGCGACAAGCCTTTTATTCCACGGATTTTATCTATTGCTGGGACTGATCCTTCTGGGGGAGCCGGAATACAAGCAGATGTGAAAGTTTTTTCCGCAATGAAAACCTATGGCATGAGTGTGATTACGGCTGTCGTTGCACAAAACACCCAAGGGGTATGTGCTTTTCACGCATTGGATGCATCTTTTGTTGCTGAACAGATTGATTCGGTTTTTGAAGATATTTACGTTGATGCAGTTAAAATTGGTATGGTAGCAAATGCCCAAATTGCTCAAATTATTGCAGAGCGCTTAGTTTATCACAAAGCTCGATTTATTGTTTTTGATCCGGTTATGATCGCAAAAAGTGGTGATGTTCTTTTAAAACCTGATGCGATTGAAGTTATTCGTGATGTTCTTATCCCTATGTCAACTCTGATTACACCAAATTTACCTGAAGCAGCGATGTTGTTGGGATGTGAAGTGCAGTGGTCGTTAAATGCTATGTACCAATATAGTCCACAACTTTTAGAATTTGGTTGCGGTGCGGTTTTACTGAAGGGTGGGCATTTGAATATCTTTTCTCGTATGAATAAAATTAAGCATGATTATCTTAGCCCAGATATTTATTGTGATTCTAAAGGTGTTGTGGTGCTTGAAGCTCCTCGCTTGGTTACCACCAACGATCATGGTACAGGTTGTACCATCGCAGCAGCAATTACAGCACTTTTACCAACATACCCTTTACTTTGCGCGGTAAGAAAAGCAAAAGACTATCTCAATAAGACTTTAGCGGCGTCAAATGTTTTACAAGTAGGGAAAGGACGTGGTCCAGTTCATCATTTTTGTGAATTATGGAATGAGAGATAGGAAGGAACAGTATCCTTTCAGAAGAAGTGCTTTTCCTAAACGTAACGATGCATTTTAAGAAAGATGCAGTTTGGTATGAGGGTTTGCGCTGTACTAAATGCGGGAAAAAGGTGGGGTTATGGAAGAATAATCGAATAATTCATTGTTTCTATGAATAATTTTTTCATTAAATGAGCGTTTTGTCAAATTGGATTTTTATACAAAAAATCACAAAAATGATAATTTGATATTTCTTTGCCGGATTTTAGGGCTTTTATGTTGAATAGTGAAGTATTTTTACTTTGGGATGAGATGGTGAGTAAAGATAGTTTATAAGGTAATGAAGCTCAATTAGCAGAGATTGCTCGCTTATTGCTCAAAAAGTAATTGTGTGTTTTGGTTCCAATAATTTACATCATAATTTACGGGTTTATATCCTAAAAAACCATTTAATTTGGTTGTATCTTGTCTTTTTCAGATGTTTATTTTTACGATCTGCAGGTGGTGTATTTAAATGGGTATTGAATAAGGGTTATGGTAAAGCTTCTAAAGCAAAGAAGTAGCAGTTGGCTGCTAAGCTTGGCTCAAAATCAGCTGGCAAATGTTTATCATCAGATGGAAAAACAGGATAAAGATTTAAAAGTTGCTCATAAAAAGCTCAAAATTACTCTATTGGTTCAAAGCGGTGTAGGTGATTTAGCATTTAAGGCTAAGAATGCAGTTTTAAATTTGGTTATCATTTGCACTAAGCTTTAAGGATCGGCCGGCTCTCATTGCAAGGTGAGGTGCAATGAAATAATTAGGTTTCATCGATGATAGGAAGAAAGAAGGGAAAGAGATTTAGAATGGCTGGTGTATAGTGTACGGTTGAAGAGCCATTAAGAAAGTAAATAAAAAGGGATAAGTTTGCAGTCTTACCCTTTCACTATCTTAAATCAATAGAAGGGTTATTAGATAAAGTACGTGATAAATTTAACATTTGAAAAAACATTTTGGATGCAACCAAAAAATCAGCCTGATGAATCGGCAAAAAAACTTTAATAGTAACGATTTTGCTTTATGGAATGAATTTGTTTGATACAGTAAAATCATAGGTGCTTGATTGGTAAAAGTAAAAGTCGCGTGGCGTATTGAGACGCCCAAAGGGATTTGTTCACAATGATAGTTGGACAGTTATGTTGGGCAATTGGTCAAACAAATTGCGAGGGTTTTACAATAGGGATAAGCTTTAGGAGACAATGGTTCAAAACAACAGCTCTGTTTTTGCATATGTGTGTAAGAGAACAACTTCGTTGATAGAATCAGCAGAGGGAGCTTTTGAGTGATTTTTAAAAAAGAAGAGCATAAGTATACTCTTTAAAAGATTTTTAGAGGCTTCTTTGAACTGTTACAAAAATTGGTGAAGCAATAATCAAAAACATATAAGTAAACAAAAAGGTCATTTTGATTCTCCTTCTAAGTTCAAATGCTTTATCCGGTTTTACGCTAGAGAATGAGCCTTAATGTCGTTTTTATAGAGCATTGACCATAGAGTGTAAGGCACGATATTCGTGATTACACGATGGCGCTATTTGGAAACATCATGCGAACTAAAGATGAAATTTTTCAATCTGCGACTCTTGTTGTCGCTTGTGAAAGGTTTATGGTGCTAAGAGTGAAACGGATGAACTCCTTCATAGAATTAATGGTTTTTTTGATCTGTTGTTATTGATTGCATTAAAATTGAACAAAGGCGTATATCTGTTCTTACTGATAGCCTCCTATTGAAGTTAGCTGTGCATGAGGAAGATAAAAAACTGTGAAAAAATGCTTGAAGGGGGGCACGAACGAAGTCTTACATATCACTTTGCGAATTTGGCTGCTACATCTTTGCAGAAAACAGAGCAAATAAATTAAAGTTTCAAGGATCTATCAAAGTTTTTAAAAAATCTCTTTAGGGGAAGACTGTATTGGTACAAAACCTAGCAGTAATATACAGCAACATACTATACCACATACGCTAAAGCTAGTTATACAATGGAGCGGGCGATGGGATTCGAACCCACGACCCCAACCTTGGCAAGGTTGTGCTCTACCCCTGAGCTACACCCGCTCATACATTTAAAACATATCTACTTCAAACACTGCTTGTATGGCGTAGGCTTATTCAAATTGCAACAAAAAAATAATGTTTAGTGTGAATTTATTTTTTCAATATTAAAAAAGTGAAATAAAGTTTGTTTAATAAATCTTCCTCTGTAGTTATTATAATGTAAGCAAAGTCGCAAAGTTTAAAAATCCATTGTTGCACTATTATTATTGCAGTTTTGCAGTGGGAAGTTTTGTAAAAGCAGTAAAAAAGCTTAAAGTAAGAAATTACACAAATGATAAATTATGTTGCATTTTAGCTGAAAGTTTAGGGCGTAAGGGGGATAAAAATGTGTTGACAGACAGTGGTTGTAGATATGATACAATTTTTAAGTGCATTTTTATTACAAGAGTAATCAGTATTTTTACAGTAATGCAGGTTGCACGTTAATTTTTTTGGGTAATAAGCTGGTGAATATCTCTATTAGCGTGCTTTTAGGACAAACCCTGTTTCAGAAGTAAAATAGCTTCTATTGAAGTGCAAAGAATATTTTTATTTACACAATTTAGCCGCGTTAATTATTTGATATGATTGACCTCGAAAAACATTAAAGATAAGAAGCGAATCGCTATGGTGGTGATACTTTTTAATTATTAGGATGAATGCGTGTTGATGTTGCAGGGGAGAAGTGATTATGAGGTTGTATCAAGAAGCGTTAAAGGGTTTGAATGGTTTTAGAGGTGTGTTTTAAAAGATTTGTTGGTGAAGTTTTTGATAATGGTTAATTCTTAATGGACGAATGTTTTGGCTCAGAAAAAAGCGCATGAGGTTGATCATTTTTTAACACGCTTTTCGCGTTCTTTTCCTGTTGTTCTTATTTATGGACCTGATCGGGGTCTTGTTTGTGAGCGTGTACAGCGTTTTATTAAGCTTATGCAGATTGCAACACACGATCCTTTTTCGACTGTTCGTTTGGATGCGGCTGAGATTGATAAAGATCCTGCGCGGTTGGATAATGAGGCACGTACTTTATCGCTTTTTGGTGGTGATCGTTTAATATGGATCTCTAACGGCGCAAATCAGAAAAACTTCCTTACTGCACTTAAATCTTTAATCAAAGAACCAGTAGATACAAGTATTATTTTAATTGAAGCAGGAGATTTGAAAAAAGGAACAGGGCTGCGTAATGTTGTTGAAAAAGCACCAATAGCGATGGCTTTACCTTGTTTTGCCGATGATATTCGTTCTCTTGATACGTTAATTAATGAAACCTTGAGTGATTTTAATATTACTATTTCTTCTGATGCGCGCAAGTGGTTGCTCCATAATTTGGGAGGGGATCATCTTGTTTCGCGTCGTGAATTGGAAAAACTTTGCCTTTATGTTTTGGGAAAAACACATATTTCTCTTGAGGATGTAAAGACTGTCGTTAGCGATGTTAGTGCGCTTTCTCAAGATGAAGTAATTGATGCTATTTTACTAGGAGATGTAGCAAGTTTTGAAGCGCATTTCAGCCGACATGCAGAGATGCAAAGTTCACATTTTTTTATTCTGAATACTGCACAAAGGCATTTTCAGCAATTACAGCTTTTGCGCTATCAAGTAGATGTGGAAGGTAAAAGCGCTTTTACAGTTGTTTCTCAAGCACAGCCGCCTATCTTTTTTCAGCGAAAAAAAATAGTTGAGCGTGCCTTGGGATATTGGGGGGTAGAACAAATTTCTTATGCAATGGAACGAATTCAACGTGCTGTTTTGGATAGTCGTAAAAATCCGCTTTTAGGTGAAGCTATTATTCGTCAAGCTTTGTTAGGACTGGCAATTGTTGCACGGCGTAGAATGGGTGCTTAAAATTTTCATTGTATTGATCATCTATCGTTTTGGATCAGAATATTGAAAATTCCATTTTATTGGTTCGCATGGTTGAGAGGAGAAAAACGATTTTACGATTACCAGCATATCTTTATACAGGCTGTTCCGCTCAATCTTCAATATGAGGACAGTTTACGCTCATGATTGTCAATACTTAGTGTTAAGGAAAGGTTAGGTAAAGCCATTTCATTTTTTCACAAACGCCAGTGATAAAAGAGCTAATTAAATTGTAGAAGTTTGTTTATGATGAAATCGATGGCTTTTGGCGTAGATCTTATTTTTGAAAAAATTTATAGCAGAGATAGATTTTTATCATGACGATGGTAATAGCTTTAAGCAACGAATATTACATTCTCTGCTTTCAATTTTTTGATATATTTTCTAGATGAAAATGATCTGTGAGCGATTTGTACAGGTATTTTTGTTGGCTGTGTGGCTCTATTTTAGGTCACGGTTTTTAAGATGCTTAATACATAACTATGGTCGATTATCAGATCAGGTATCAATAATGATCTTGTTGTCGTTTTAAAGAGTTATGAAGGTGAAAAATGCATTCTATTCGGTTTGAGAAAATAGCACTGATTGGAATCGGTTTGATTGGTTCTTCTTTAGCAAGAATTATTAAGAAAGAGGGTCTTGCAGATCGAGTTAATATCGCTACTCGGAGCCAGAAGACGTTGAAAAGAGCTCGCGAATTAGAGCTTGGGGATTTTTATACAACCGATAGTGCAAAAGCTGTCGAAAAAGCAGATTTGGTTATTATTGCTGTTCCTGTTGGAGCCAGCGCACAGGTGGCAAAGGATATTCGTGATCATTTAAAGCTGGGAGCAATTGTGAGTGATGTTGGCTCAACAAAAGCATTAGTGATTGCAGAAGTGGCACCTTTATTGCCAAAATCGGTTCATTTTATTCCAGGTCATCCAATTGCTGGAACTGAATATTCTGGGCCAGATGCTGGGTTCCTTGATTTATTTAGGAAGCGCTGGTGTATTTTAACTCCTTTTGCCGACAGTGATGTGGTTGCTGTAGAAAAGTTAACTGCTTTTTGGGAAGCTTGTGGTGCACGTGTTGAAAAAATGGATCCTAAGCATCATGATCTTGTTTTGGCTGTTGTCTCGCATTTACCACATTTGATTGCGTACAATATTGTTGGAACAGCAAGTGATTTAGAAAAGGTAACCAATTCGGAAGTAATTGCTTATTCAGCTTCTGGTTTTCGTGACTTTACCCGTTTGGCATCTTCCGATCCTGTTATGTGGAGGGACATTTGTTTGCATAATAAGGATGCTATCTTGGAGATGCTGGGTTGCTTTAATGAAGGTCTTGCCTATTTAGAGCGAGCAATCCATCGGGGAGATGGGGATGTCTTGTTTAATTTTTTTACACGTACACGGGAAGTGCGGCGCAGCATTATTGCTGCTGGCCAAGAAATTGATGTACCTGATTTTGGGCGTCAGGCAGCTCTTAAAGAAAGCATGTAAAGTGAAGATGCTATAATGAGATTTGTTTGCAATAAGTTGGTGTGCTTTTTGTTTAAACAAATCTTTGGAAAAGAAAGAGTGAAATCAAGATAAAGATAGCATGCTTTTTCTTGCAATGAAGGAGGTCTGTTATTTATTTTGCTACTAAGTGATGATGTAATTTAAGAATTTAAATGGTTGTATGTACAATATGATGAGATGATTATGTTATATGTTTTCTTTTATGTAGTTGACTAGGTTTGTTAATTTAGCTTTTGTAACTTGACGATATTTATTCTTATTTTTAAAATATTTATGTTTTTTATAGAGGAAATCATTTTTTTATAAAAAAATGTCGTTAGAAAGTGCTAAACTTTGATAAGAAATATATTTAGGTATGGTTATCGTATTCTTGTCAATGCTGTGAGTCATTATTTGCGTGATAACGGAAATGCTTTTGCAAGCCATGTTGCACTTTCAGGGCTTTTGTCATTTTTTCCTTTTTTTATTTTTGTTACTTCTTTTGCTAGTTTTCTTGGAGCTTTTACTTATACGCCTCAAAAAGTTAAAGCACTTATACAGTTATTGCCAGATGCGATTGCAGAGCCTTTATCTCAGGAAGTTGTTAATGTTTTGACGACACATCGAGGAGATTTACTGACGATTTCCGCCATTGTAGCAGCATATTTTAGTTCTAATGGGGTAGAGGCTTTACGTACGGCCTTGAATAAGGCTTATCGCGTTATTGATCATCGTAATTTATTTTTTTGCCGTTTGCAAAGTTTGTTTTTCGTGGTCATTGGAGCAATTGGCCTTGTAATGCTTAGCATTTCATTAATTATGGTGCCTTTGCTGATTAAAATTATGCGAAATCATTCTCTTTTTATGAGTGAATATATTGGTATTATTCGCTTATGGCGTTATCCTATTGTTTTTGTTGTTCTTTTTATAAGCCTTTTCATTGTTCATAAATGGTTGCCAGCTGGGCGAAGAAAATTTATAGATATTTTGCCGGGAATTTTAGTGACAATATTTCTCTGGTTTGTTGCTTCCATTGCCTTTACTCAATATGTCGCGATGTTTGGTTATAGTTCCACCTATGCAGGGTTAGCGTCTATCATGGCTGCTATTATTCTTCTTTATATGCTGAGTGCGATTTTTATTTTTGGAGGAGAAATAAACGCAGCAATTATATTTTATCGCAATCATTTGCAAAATTCAGATGAATGAAAAAGCTTTTTATCAAACTATGCAAACACATAGAAAAGTTTGTTCTGCTGCTATTTGTGATTAGTATTTGAATTTGTAAGCTCTGAAATTTTTTCTGTTATAATCATTATAAGCTCAAAGCATTATAGTGATGGTGTTTTGAGTTCCTCTCTGGATGAGGTATTCTTTTGATGGTTATTGTTACACGAAAGTTTAATTTCGTAATTAGATTTATAGAGCACTGTGTAAATGAGGCTAATGCCATTATTACATTCCGAGGGATGTTTTTAGCAGCACTTGTGTTTGGCGGGGTTAGCGTTTGTTTTTTGCCTACAGAATATATTTTTGTAAATTTAATTGGCCAAGCTTTAGTGGTGATATCAAATCTTATGCAAAATCTGCAAGAACAGAGCGCGTGATACATATGGTATTCTATTGTTTATCGCAAAGACTGTTTTTCTGTATTGGATTTCTTCTATACACAATGCTTTAAAAGACCTCAGTTATTGTATTTCTTGAATGACAGATTTAATGAATGCTTTAGCATCGTCATTTCCCCATGGAGCTGCACCATTGAATGAAGCAATGAGGTGACTATTTTTATCGACGAGAAATGTAATGGGTAATCCTAAAGCTAAAAGTTGTCTTCTAACATTTTTAAAAATATTCATTGTTGTATCGCGATAGTAGACTAAATCATCTGCATGAGTATCATGTAAAAAATTCTGAATCTTTGTAAAAGATCCAGTGTTATCAACATTAATGGCTATAACATCAAAATTTTCCCCACCCATTTCACGTTTTAATTGTGCTAATTCTGGCATTTCTGTACGGCATGGTAGACACCAAATGGCCCACAGATTGACGAGAATCGGTTTTCCACTAAACTCAGCGAGCTTATGGTCTTTTCCTTGAATATCCTTAAAAGAAAGTTGACCCATATCATAGGGAGTGTCAGCAAATCGCATGTTGGCAAAAAAGCCTTTGGCTGCTTTTTTTATTGCAAGTATTTTTTCTTCTTGTGTTTTGCTAGTATTTTTTTCTTTTGCTATAGCTGATGAAATGAAATTGGGAATAAAATATGCCATCTTGTCGGCTTGGTCGTTTATTGCCGCATAAAAACCCAAGGAGATGATTAAAAATGTAGTGAAGAATTGTATTTTTCTCACCTTTTTTTTGGAGCGGGTAAAAATTTGAGAGATCATCATTCTGTCCTTTTAATGGATATTTTAAAAATGTGAGGGATAAGAAATCAAATGTAAAATTGGCCTAATGTGCTAGAACTGTTATTGTAAAAAATGAATACTTTAAGTTAATTTTGAAACAATTTTATCTATAAGATAGTCCAACAAGTGTTGATGAGTATACATTTATTTTTCAAAAAACTCTAAATGTTTAATGAATATTGGGGTATTGTTAAATAAAGTGATTGATTTTGTAGCAGAGTGTTTGCCTATAGTGTATTTAAAGTCTTGTTATCACTTGAGTAATGTTTTTTTACGCAAAAAATAGAGATTGATATAAGTGAAGAGGGCATATGGGAATTATTTTAAAAAGTTTGATGATTTTCCTTTTTTGTAGTGTTATTTGTGCGGGATGTGGGCGGAAAGGTGCATTAGAATTGCCTTCTTCAGATGCGATAAAGACTCCTAAAGGAGCGTTTGCTTCTAAAAGTACAGTAGATAAATCTTTTATTCTCGACCGACTGATACAATAGGGGTTTTAATGCATTTTTTTTCTTATCATCAGGGTGAACTCTACGCTGAAGGTCTTCCGCTTGCTGTCTTGGCACAAGATGTGGGAACACCTTTTTATTGTTATTCGGCCAGTGCAGTGGTTGCACATCTTAAAGATTATCAGAATGCGTTTCGAGATGTGCCTAGTTTGATTGCTTATGCAGTTAAGGCTAATTCCAATCAGGCAATTTTACGGCTTTTAGCGGTGAATGGATCTGGAGCTGATGTAGTCTCAGAAGGTGAGTTGCGGCGTGCACTTGCTGCTGGTATTCCTGCTGATCGAATTGTTTATTCTGGTGTTGGTAAAACAGTGAAAGAGATAGACTTTGCTCTTTCAAATGATATTTGTTGTTTTAATGTTGAATCAGAATCTGAGCTTGAAAGACTTTCGGTACGTGCTGTTGCGCTTTCAAAAACAGCACGCATTTCGTTGCGCATTAATCCGGATATAGATGCAAAGACTCATAAAAAAATTACAACGGGTAAATCTGAAAATAAATTCGGTATTCCTCTGTTGTCAGCGTTGGATGTATATAAAAAAGCAGCGCAATTGCCAGGTCTTGATGTATGTGGTTTGGATATTCATATTGGTAGTCAGATTTGTGACTTAAAGCCTTTTGAAGATGCTTTTCTTATGGTGGCGGATTTCGTGCATCAATTATGGAGTCATGGGTATAGGATTACTCATGTCGATATTGGCGGAGGGCTTGGTATTTCATATGGCAATGAACAAAATTCAGTGCCATCTCTTGCGGATTATGCAGCTCTTGTAAAAAAGCATATTGCACCTTTGGGGATTAATATTATCATGGAACCTGGACGCAGTATTGTTGGTGATGCGGGTGTACTGGTAACGTCTGTTGTATATTTAAAAAAAGGGGAAGGACGGAATTTTGTTATTGTTGATGCGGCAATGAATGATCTCATGCGCCCAACGCTTTATGATGCTTGGCAAAATGTGGTACTTGTAAAACAAGCGCCGATAGGTGCAGGATTTATTAGAGCAGATATTGTTGGTGCAGTTTGTGAAACCGGTGATTATTTAGGGTTAGATCGCTGTATACCAGTTTTAGAAGAAGGTGATCTCTTAGCGATTACTGAGGTTGGTGCTTATGGTGCAGTGATGGCAAGTACCTATAATAGTCGGCTTTTGGTGCCAGAAGTTCTCGTTCAGGATATGCGTTATGCAGTTATTCGTCCGCGCCTTGATTATACGCAATTGATAAGTTGCGATCATATTCCAGATTGGATTGAACATTGTTAAATATTTTGGGTCTTATTTTTATTAAACTTTAATGAAATAATCCATTTTGGGGAGTTTGCCTTATATGGGATTTATGAGTTCAATTTGCCACTATGAAAAAGGACAGATGTTTGTCTATGAAAAGTGAAAACATCAAAAGTTTTGCGATAATCAGGCTTTTGTGTGTGCGCATTGTAGTGTGGTGTATCCTATTTTTTGAGCGGATATGGCCGCGGTTATTGCCGTTTTTTTTGATTGTGAGTTTCTTTTGTTCGCTTAGTTGGTTTGGGATTTTTGGTTTTTTGGGTTATTGGCCACACGTACTGTTACTTTGGCTTATGTTTTTTTCTGCTTTGGGGAGTTTATTTTTTCTTTTTGGCGTTCAGTTTCCAACAACTAAAGATGTTAATCGCCGTGTTGAACAAGTAAATAGCCTGAAAAACCAGCCTTTAAGTGTTCAAGAAGATCATTTATACATAGAAAATGATGAAGATTTTCATGCGATTATTTGGCGTGAACATCAACGCCGTATGGCAAAGCAGTTATACCATTTAAAAACTGGGTTTATCTACCCTAATAGTGCGTCTTACGATCCTTTGGCTCTAAGGGCTTTATGTGTTCTACTTTTTGTGTGTGCTTTTAGTTTTTCTTTTGGCTCTTTCGGGGGGCGTTTAGCGGATGCCTTTGATTTGCGTCCTGTAGTCAGTGAGCAGTCAATGCGGATTGACGCGTGGGTAACACCGCCTGTGTATACAGGTGTTGCACCTATTTATTTAACAAAAAGTGAAACGACAAAACTTGTTGTTCCTGAAGGCAGTAAAGTGGTTGTGCGCGTTGTCAATGCTGCTGGGGTTACAGTAAAAGCGACCTCTGAAGAGAGTTCACACAAAGTTTTATTTTCTAAAAAAAGCGAAAAAACAGCCTCTAATGATCCAATTGTTAGTTTTGAGACACACTTAAATCATTCGATAAATTTGCTGGTATCATCACGTCATAAGCAACAGCAATGGTATTTGCATGTAATTAAAGATCATCCACCAAAAATCCGTTGGGCAGAAAAACCAGGGAGGGTTTTGACTGGTTCGCTAGAGCTGCAGTATGAAATGGATGACGATTATGGAGTTACAAAGGCTTTTGTCGACATAGAGCCTTTTCTTGATCAGAAAAATAATGATGCCTCTCTTTATCAAGCACCTGAAATAAAGCTTCTTTTGGCTCGTGGTGGAAAGGGCAAAATGCGAATGATACAAGATGTATCAAGCCATCCATGGGCTGGTTCAGAAGTCAAAATTACTCTGGTGGCAGAAGATGGTATTGGGCAGCAAGGTCGCAGTAAAACTTTTGTCATGACGTTACCGCAGCGTATTTTTTCAAATCCTATCGCTCGGGCAGTAAGTGAGTTGCGTCGTTTATTGGCACTTAATATTTCTGCAAAAGAACGTGTACTTGATATGCTTGCAGCTTTGCTTGTACGTCCAGAAGATGGGCTTCAAAATACAACATATTTTCTTGCCCTACAGAGTGCATGGACAAGGCTTTCTATAGCAGAAACAAAGGATCAATTGCGCGATGTAGTCGATTATTTATGGCAGATTGCTTTGGGTATTGAAGGCAATAAACATGAATCCGTTCAGAAAAATTTGAAACAAGCTCAGGCTGCTTTGCGTGATGCGCTTCGCTATGGTGCTCCAGCGACAGAAATTGAACGTCTTATGGGAAATTTACGTCAAGCTATGGATGAGTATATTCGCGCTTTGTCTGAAAATGCAAAGGATAATAGCGGTTCTAGCAAGCCTAATCTTTCAGAGGATACGCTACAAAAAAAGCTGAATTTAATTGAAGAAATGGCTAAGATGGGCTCTTCTTTTGCAGCTGAGCAGTTATTGGCCGAAGTTGAACAGATTCTAGATAATTTAAAGGTTCGAAAAAGCAGTCAAGATGAGGAAAATAGGAATCGCCAAACATCTCAGATGAAAGAAAAGATTGATCAACTAGGTGATTTGATGCGTCGTCAGCAGGAAATTCTTAACGAAACACATCAGCAAAAAATGGGAAAACAACGCGGGGAAAATGTACCAGAAAAACAGAACGAATCTTTGAAAAAACGTCAGGCTGAGTTGCAGCTTGAATTGTCAACGTTGGAAAAAGAATTATCGGCGCAAGGGTTTGGTCAGAGTGAGGCGTTGAAAAAAGCAGAAGAAAAAATGAATTCTGCAGAATCTGCTCTTGATAACGGAAACCACGAAACATCCATACAAAATCAGTTGGATGTTTTAGAATCCCTCAGGAAAGGCGCACAAAATATTTTGAAAAAAATGCGTGAAGTGCTTAAAAAAGATGGCAGCCATCAAAATGCTGTTCACGGTTCTGAAGATCCATTAGGGCGTCCACTTTCTTCAATTGATCAAGGGAAAGAAAGTGGAGATGTGTCATCGGAAAGTGATCAGATGCGTGCACGACAGATTCTAGAGGAAATTCGCAAACGTCTTAGCAGTGACAATATGTCAGAAGCAGAAAAAAACTATCTTGAAAGGTTATTGCATTTTAATTAATCGTGTAACTTATTTTTTAAAGATGTCTGAAAAAGTTTGCTGAAAACATTGAGGGAGCACAAAATTTAAAAATAAAATACGATTAAGGGTTTTGTCGTGAAGAGATTAGAAAAATATTTTTTGCGGCTTTGAAGATGTCGTGGGGGGGTGGGATATGAAATATTAGGTTTTTACCATTGCAGAGAAAAGGTAAAAGTTCATATAAGTGGGGTATATGAGACCTGTTGGTGTTTAGAATTTTTTCTACGCGGTATATTGAGTTGGATATAGTCACACTGAGAGATTTTTATGATTCTGCACTTGGTATGCGCGTGAAAGAGACGCTGTGTAACCAATTAAATTTGTGTTGGCCAGATCTTATTGGCAAGCGGATTATGGGTTTTGGTTATGCTGTGCCTTATCTTTCTGTATTGCGTACACGTGCACAACAATGTTTTGCTTTTATGCCTGCTGCTCAAGGTGCTTCTCCTTGGCCTTGTGCTGATAATGTTGCTACAGCTCTTGTTTTTGAAGAAGATTTGCCACTTCCTGACGCTTCAATTGATTGTATTTTATTAGTACATGCACTTGAGTATACAGAAAATTCATCTGAAACGCTTAATGAAATATGGCGGGTTTTAGCTCCTAATGGCCATTTAATCGTTATTGTTCCGAATCGCTCCGGATTTTGGGCGCGCAACGGTTGCACACCCTTTGGTTATGGTGAGCCTTATAGTCGGCAACAAATCGCTCGCTTATTTGAAAAAACAAATTTTATTTCTGGACCAGTACAGGAAATTGTACATTATACACCTTCTTCTGGTTATGTTTCGCGGTTATTCTCAATTTGTTATGAGCCATTTGCACGCTATCTTTTACCTTATTTTGGTGGACTCTTAATATGTCAGGCTCAAAAACGCGTTTATCAGGGTTTGCCTGTGCAGCGCCGTCAGTCTCGGCGTGTTTTTATTCCTGCATTATCACCTACAAGCGTGTAAAAGTTTTTCTCATCTGATAAAAAATAGGAATATTACTATCGCTTTTTAATAATAATATGGGAGATCTTTTAAAGGTTAAGGCGATACCCGTTGTGATCGGTAATAAGAATTTGTGCATTAGAGGGATCTTTTTCGATTTTTTGTCGCAAACGGTAGATATGGGTCTCTAATGTATGAGTGACAATATTTTCATTGTAACCCCAAATTTGTTCTAAAAGTGTTTCGCGGGTTACAATTTTGTCACTGGTACAATAGAGGTATTTAAGAATTGCTGTTTCCTTCTCTGTGAGACGAATTATATTATTTTGTTGATCAATGAGGAGCTTTTGTCCCGGCTTAAAGCTATAGGGGCCAATGTCAAAAACCGCATCTTCATTGTGCTCATATTGGCGCAATTGGGCACGGATTCGTGCCAAAAGCACCGCAAAGCGAAAGGGCTTTGTTACATAATCATTGGCGCCTGTCTCAAGATCTAAAATAGTATCACAATCTGTATCATTATTCGCGATCATGATAATAGGAGCACGAAATCCTTGAATGCGCAATTTTTCAACGGCTTTGCGGCCATCAATATCTGGAAGCTCAATATCTAAAATTACCAAATCAATATTTTCTTCTTTAGTTATTGTGATTCCTGTTTTAGCTGTTTTGGCTTGGAAAACTTTAAATTCTTTATGAATTTGCAATTGTTCTACCAAAATAGAGAGCAGATCATTATCGTTTTCAACGATTAAGAGAGTATAGCAATTCATTTTTTTCCTTATCAGGTATGGTATGTTGATGCTATAATTGGCGGGGGATAGTTTCATGAAAAGTAAAATTTTATGCAAGGAAAATTAAAAAGAAAACCCTATAAAAAACAAACTTTTGTTTTTTCTATGACCATTCGTCGACAAACAGGTAAACATACGCGTGGTATTTTGTGCGTTGGTCAGAATCGTTTTTTTTGTGCTCTAGGACGGAGTGGTATTTCTGCTTTGAAGCGTGAAGGCGATGGTGCAACGCCTTTGGCACGTATGCGTTGTTTAAAAGGATTTCGTAGCAATTCTTATCACTCCTTTTTACGTTCCACTTTGTCTTTCCGTCGTATTCGAATACAGGATGGTTGGTGTGATGCAAGCGGTGATGCGAATTATAATCGCTTGGTACGCCTTCCTTATGATAATGGTGCTGAAAAGATGCATCGTGACGATGGCCTTTATTCAATTGTTGTCGTTCTGGATTGGAATTATACAGAACGAAAAATGGGAAAGGGAAGTGCTATTTTTATGCATTTAGCTCGAGAAGATTATACGCCAACAGAGGGATGCATAGCACTTTCTCGTCGCGATATGGAGCGTCTCTTACCACATATTAGCCGACGAACAAAAATTATTGTTTTAGGCTGAAAGTATTTCCATCTTAAGGTTTCCCATCAAGCAGACTTCCTTCCATTCATCTTTTGTTACAGGTTGTACGGATAAGCGGCTGGCGTTGACCAGTGTCATATTTTCTAGTTTAGGATTGGCTTTGATTTGTTTGAGTGAAACAGGAGTTGGCATATCACAGATAGCACGGATATCTACACATTCCCAGCGTGGGTCAGAGGTTGTAGAATCAGGGTGTGCTTCAGCACATACTTCGACAATACCTACAATTTCTAACCCTTTATTTGAGTGATAAAAAAAGCCTTTATCTCCATATTTCATGGCGCGCATATTGTTCCGAGCTTGATAATTGCGTACACCATCCCATTGTTCGCCATCAGCACCTTTTTTCTTTTGCATGTCCCATGACCATTTATCGGGTTCAGATTTAAAAAGCCAATAAGCCATAAGTTTTCCTTTTCATAAATTATGCTGCATTTTATGAGTCATGGACTATGTTTATAAGTGTCTATAGAGTCCTATCAAGCATGATTTTGGATTTAAAATAATTAAAGAATAACCATTATTAATTTTTTCGAAATAATAAATGGCAGAAAAAGAATAAGCTATGCTTATGATGTATTCATATATGACTGGGAAGTTAATTTGGCATAATCTGCTGTCAGTAAAACAGATGTGTAAAAATGCATGGAAAAGCAAGTTTAAAGTAAATCATTAAGTATCGAAGAAAATTCAGTCATTTTTCGATTTTTTTCTGGAAAGCTTATTCAATATGATACTTTAAAAAAATAGGGCAAGAAAATCTATTTCCAACAGATTTTAATACTGTAATGATGGTGAAAACAGACTAAGATGCCACAAATAACAGCGATTTATTCCGATGCTTTGAATAATAAAGGCATTAATCTATGTTATGCTTTTGTTCCGCGGCGCCCCATTCCGATTAAAGGAGTAGCGTTTTCATCCAATGGCCAGCGTGAACGAGGGGCAATATCAAGAGGGCTTGTTTCTCCTCGTGCGAGCCGTTCTGCACCAGCAAAAGCAATCATTGCGGCATTATCTGTGCATAAGGAAAGAGGAGGAGCTATAAATTCAAAACCGTGTTGATGAGCAAGTTCTTGCAATGTAGAGCGAATAGCTTGGTTGGCAGCCACTCCGCCCGCGACAACTAAAGCAGGTGGACGACATCCTTGATAGTGTGAGGGAGGATATTGATGGGTGAAGTGTTGCAAAGCTAAACGAACGCGATCATACACCGTGTCAGTAACTGCTGCTTGAAAGCTTGCGGCAATGTCAGCAACATCGCTTTCTGTAAGGGGAGCCATAGCCGTTGCTGCTTGTCGAACAGCGGTTTTTAATCCAGAAAAAGAAAAATCTAATCGTTTTTCACCTTTTAACGGTCGTGGAAGAGGAATACGATTTTTATCACCTAATACAGCAACTTTTTCCAGTGCTGGACCACCAGGGTAGGGAAGTCCTAAAAGTTTTGCAGTTTTATCAAAAGCTTCTCCCAATGCATCATCGATAGTGGTTCCTAAGCGCTGGTAGTTGCCCATTGCATGAACAAGAATTATTTGCGTGTGGCCTCCTGAAACCAACAGCAATAAATAGGGAAAGTTGACTTTATGGGTTAGGACAGCTGTTAAAGCATGTCCTTCCAGATGATTTACAGCAATAAAAGGTTTTCCAGTGGCAAGAGATAGTGCTTTTGCGCTCATAACTCCGACTAAAAGCCCTCCTATTAAGCCAGGGCCACTTGTGGCAGCAATGGCATCAATATCTTGCAATTTTGTGTTCGCTTCTGTCAGAGCTTTCAAAATTAAACTATCGAGAATTTCAACATGAGCACGGGCAGCAATTTCAGGAACAACACCACCATAAGGTGCATGGTCAGCAATTTGACTCCAAACAATATTAGAAAGAATTTGATGATTTCCTTCACTACTATGTTCAATAACAGCAGCGGCAGTTTCATCGCAACTCGTTTCTATTCCAAGCAGGCGCATTTCGGACAAAACCTTATGTTAAAAAATTTTCTTAATGTCGGTATCATGAACAAGCGAGGATATGCAAAGAACTTCTCTAAAAATTATCATCTGTATGCAAAACTTAATTTTTTCTTTGAGATGATTGCTTTATTGATTAAAAGTTGAGGTGTGGTCTTCAGGATAATATAAACTGATGTAATTATAAAAGCTTGTTTATACAAGTATATAATTGTAAATGTATTCAGTAATAATAATGCAGTGTTAAAAATTTTGGCAAGTATATATTTTCAAAAGCGTGTAAGGAGTGGGAGATTGTTTGAGACATGCTTAATTTTAAAGATTTTTTCATTTTGTTATTTTATCGTTAAAAAAATGCGAGAAAGTGACTAAAATGGAAGATCCTTCAAAATCAAAAGCTAAATCACATTATACTGGTGTTCGGCGCAAAAAGCCTATAATTGAACAAAAAGCTGTAAGCCATGATTTAGAGCAAAAAACAAAAGATTCTGTAGAGTCGGTTACACCAGAGAAACAGAGCAAACAAGGCACACAGAGTCAAAGTACATCTGGTGTGGCGTGGTTTTTTTTGCCAATTTCAGCATTTTTGGGTGGTCTGATCGCTTTGGGTCTTTGGATAGGGATGCAATGGGCGGGTTTTTTACCATTTTCTTTAGTGGATAATCATGCTGGAGAAGAGAAAGCTTTGCAGATTGCTGAAACAGTAAAAAGTCAAGTAGAAGAAAAAATGGGGCAGTTGGATCATGTGCTTCAAGAAATCGATGCGTTAAAAAAAGAGTTTTCTTCTTTCTCATCACAAAACGTTGACGCTATCCAAGGTGATGGAGCCCAGAAAGAAGATGACAAAAAAGCTTTTGCGGCTTTAGAGGAGAGAGTAAAGAGTCTTGATGAGCATGTGCAAACAGTATTTGGAATATTATCAAAAGATATGAAAACAGCTTTGTCCAACGGGCAAAACAATACGAATGATCTCGCTTCTTTAAGAAAACAGTTAAATACTGTGAAGGAAGAGATTGCAGCCAAAGGGGATGGAAAAGAAGAAATAAATACTGCGGTGTTTATTGCAATCAATGCGTTACAAAATGCTATAGAGCGTGGGGGATCTTATGCTAACGAATTGAAAATATTGCAGCAATTATCGCCTTCAATTGATGGACTTGAGGTGTTACAAAAAACAGCTGCTATAGGGTTGCCGAATCCAGCTCAACTTTCAGCTGATTTTGCTAATGTTGCGGATGCAATCGTTAGTACGCAAAATATCGTTGCAGCAGATGCTCGTTTTTTTGAACGGGCTTGGGCTTGGATAAAAGGTCTGGTTGTTTCGCGACCTATTGGAAATGTAGAAGGTATGACGCTGGGAGCGATTGCAGCACGAATGGAGGTTGCCATTCAGAAAGGCGATTATGATAAGGCTTTAGCCGAGTGGCAAACATTGCCCCACAGTGCAAAAGAGGTTTCTGTAGATTTTATTCGCCAACTTGAAAGGCATATTGCTGTTCATAATATTCTCCAAAAGTTGCTGGTGTTGGCGCAACAAGGGTCTTTTAAGGCGACAAAGATGTAAATAGGCTTAAGAGATGATACGTGTTTTTATTTATAGTTTTGTTGTATGTGTGCTTGGCTTAGCTTTTGGATGGATTGCTAATCACAACAGTTCTTTTGTTATAACATTTTTACATTTTCGCTTCTCTGTTTCATTATTAACAGTTTTAAGTGTAGGTATTTTATTTTTGGGGGTTCTGGCACTTTTATTTTGGGTTTTGCGTACTATTCTCTTTGCACCCAGTATTATACTCAATTATTTTTATAGACGCCATCAAAAGCAAGGTTATGAAGCTCTTGTACAGGGGATTCTTGCAGCCTTCGCTGGCGATGGTGTTTTGGCGCAAAAAATGGAAGTTCGTGCTGCAAAATATCTTGCAGGCAATCATACATTAGTGAAGCTTTTACAAGCACAAGCTGCGTCTTTGCAAAATAATTCTGCTCGTGCTGTTAGTCTTTATGAGGAGATGAGAAAAGAAACATCAACAAAATTGGCTGGGCTTTATGGTTTATTTCGTGAGGCCATGAGTATCAAAGCTTACGAAGTGGCACAGCAATATGCAGAAGAAGCACTGGCTTTATCACCAACACTTTCATGGGCTGGTCAAGCTGTGCTTGAGCGATTGAGTATTGAAGGGAAGTGGGATAAAGCACTCGATGTTTTTGAACGGGAGCAAAAAGTTTTACCGCGCTCTGTTCGTTCAACTAAAGAGCGTTGCCATACACAGGCTCTATTATTAAGTGGGCAGGCACTTCATTTGTTTGAGACGCATCTCGCAGAAGCGCGTACAGCTATTTTAAAAGCACATAAATTAGTCCCTGATTTTGTGCCGATAACAATCATTACAGCTGATATTCTTTACAAATCAAATGAAAAACGTAAAGCTGATAAAATGATTATTACAGCATGGCAAAAAAGCCCTCATCCTGATTTAGGAGCTCTTTATCTTGAAAGTGAAGAAGGAGCTGTTGGACGGTTAAAAAAGGCTCAAACACTTGCTTCCTATAATAAGGATACATTCGAATCAACTTTCTTAATTGCTAAAGCTGCTTTGGATGCTGGTGAAATAATATTAGCAAGAGAATATGCACAAAAAGCACTTCAGTATCATAAGCGGGAAAGTGTTTACTTATTATTGGCAGATATTGAAGAAGTGCAGGGAAATAATCAAGGAGCTGTACGTCAATGGCTCTCTTTGGCACTGCGTGCTGAGCGTGATCCAGTATGGATGTGTGATGGTACTATTTTTTCTTCTTGGTTAGCGGTTTCTCCTATAAGTGGTCGTTTAGGCTGTTTCGAGTGGAAGGTACCTCCCTACAGGCCTCTTCTAACATTAGAGTCTGACAGCATTGTCCTAAAAAAAGAAGATGACGAGAACAAAAAAGAAGACACCAGGGGCAAAAATGCTGTTATTGAAGGTAAGTTGCTTGAAGAAACCTTATCTTCAAAGGATGATCTTGTCTATGATACTCAAATAAAAAAGCAAGATAAAGACGCGCAAGTGTTTAGTCAAACTCACTTAAACGTTGATGATCCAGGAATTCAAACAGAAGAAGATACATCTTCAACGACAGAAAAATTTCGATTGTTTTGAAAAAAGGGATTATAGTAAAATTTATTTACTGAAATTACTTTCTTGTGCTTAAAAAATTATAAACATAACTTGGTTGAAAAAGCGATTAATTAGAAAATGTTCTTGATACAAAATTGTTGTAGTACGCAAAAAAGCACTAAACAAAGAATTGCTGTAGTTGTTCATCGAAAATCTACATATACTGGTCGCTTGGAAGAGTTTTTGCAAAAAAGTGGTTTTGTGCTTGATATTTATCGTCCTATTTTGGGACAAAAACTTCCAGATACATTGCAGAATTATGCAGGAGCTGTTATTTTGGGAGGGCAAATGAGCGTAAATGATCAGGATTCTTATATTAGTAAGGAAATTGATTGGATTTCTCTGTTGCTTAAAGAGGAAAAACCTTTCTTGGGCATTTGTCTTGGAGCGCAAATGTTGGCGCGCAATTTAGGGGCGCGCGTTGGTACAAGAAGTGACGGAATCGTTGAGATCGGTTGGTATCCATTGGAAGCTACTCTAAAAGGTAAGGAGCTTATGGAGTGGCCTGAAATGGTTTACCATTTTCATCATGAAGGCATTTATGATTTACCTAAAGAGGCAGTGCTTTTAGCAACAGGGCATACATATCCTACACAAGCTTTTCGTTATGGAAAAAACGCATGGGGCTTACAATTTCATGCTGAATTTACACTTCCTATGATACGGCGTTTAGTGATAAACTCGGTACAAGACTTTACCGAAAAAGGTGCTCAGCCTGCTTCTGCGCATTTAAAAGGTCGTTTAATATATGATAAGGCTTTGAGCCAGTGGTTTGAAAGTATATTGCAATACATTTTTGGTGTATCTACTGCACTCGCATAAATTTTAAGAGCTTGACCATTATCTTTAAGAAAGGTGCGTTTAATTTGTCTACGTTCTTTCAGTTAATATCACTACGGAAAAGCTTTTCTTTAAGCTATTTGCTTTGTGGGTTGTTCTGTTTTGTTTTGATATTTATTTATAGTTCTGTCTGGTTTTTTTTTCACGTAAAATAGAGGAGCGTGCTTCCGATATAATTGCAAGCGCATCTTCCCATGGTATGACGGTTGTATGCGAAAATATACGCAAGAATGGTTATCCATTACGGATTGGTATTATTTGTGATAAATTTCGGTTCGCTTGGCCTTCGTATGGTTTTGCCTCATTTACTAGGCGTTTAACAGTTGATGCACCAGTTTATACACCTCATTTGTTAGAGATTAATGTTCATTCTCCTGCGTCAATTGTTTTAACCGGAAGAACCCCTTTAGTATTACACTGGCGCAATTTGGTTATTAAAACAGAGCCTTATTGTAAAGTAGATAAGGAATTGAAGCTTATCGCTGAGGGGATTGAATTTTCTACTATTTCATCACCGTTTTTTGAGGATCAAATATTTCAGGAAGAATTAAGATCACAGATAACAGATAATAAAAAGGCGGCAAAACAAATTGAGCACGATCAGTCATCTCTGGGAGATGTTAATGACACGGCTATTTCGTTAGATAAAAGAAGTGAGATAAAGACAGCAAAAGCAGAGTTTGTGCGACTTAATCTTAAGCATGAGAAAAATGATTTATTAGGGCATATTGCTTTTGATAGTTTTTTTTCCTCAGACATTATGGCACCTTATTTTGTTGATTTTCCAAAAATTGATGGCAATTTGAACTGGGTTCTTAGTGATGTGCCTCACTTATTCGATACAAATGATAGTGGAGAAAGTTTTAAGCAGCGTTTATATGGGAAAAGTGGTATTTTAAAACGCGGTGAATTGATTTTTCATACAGGCGGTGTATTGCATATAAGTGGACCTTTTTCTTTTGATGATGAAGGATACTTAACAGCAAAATTTGAACTTACCTTTTCTCAGCAGGCAGATCTTCTCTCTACCATGCAGCGTTTGTTTCCAACGCAAGCTAATAATCTTCAAACTTTATTTTTGATGTGGAGTTTTATGCCTAAAAATGCAGATGGCCAACCTTTTCTCCCTTTGCAGATTACCCATGGATGGATAAAATTGGGTTTTTTAAAGATTGGCCGTCTTTCACCGCTTTAAGTTTTAAAAGTTGTATTTTGAAGTTGAGAAATCATGCCCGCTATAAAAGTAAAACGAGAAATGTTAAGATCGTTATCAATAAGAGCACCAATACGGCTTGTTACATGATGAATATGATTTTCTTCTGCTTTGCTCCAAACTGCAAACGGGTTCTCCTTTTCTCCGTAATTTTTTAGGATTTTCGTAACAATTTTCCGTAAACTTTCAGCAATATTTTCTTTGGCTTGGCTTAAAGCCATATTATCATAATAATCAAGCACAGGGATTACTTGACATGCTTCATTAATGCGGTTGGCACGAATAATTTGCGCAAGTGAAAAATAAATTTCTGCAGTTTTTATAAGATCACTGTTGTTTTGTTTTGCAATTAAAGAAATATCACAAGTTATCGGGGCAGTTTCTAAGAGAGCCAATTTCTCTGCTAAATCTTTTGGAGCTCCTTCTTCATGATAATGGATCGCTTTCTCTCTAATTTTTTGACTAATGTCATTATCATCGGAGTGTATGAGTTTTTCTTCAATAATAGTACGTGCTTGTTTCAGTGTTTTAACAAGATCTTCTAATGAAGCAGAAATATCCATATTGTGCAAACCCCAACTGGTTGCTTCAAAAAGCATTGAGGTGATTATTGCGTAAAACTTATTTTGTACAAGACCCGGTATCTTATTATCAAGGTTATCAATTTGGTTAGATAATTGAGGAACTTCAAAGCTATCACGCAGTGCAATGAAAACGCGAATAATATTTTCTGTCTTTTGTTCTGTTGCATCTTGTAGGCGACTAACAAAAGTAGCTCCACCGCGATTCACAATATCATTGGCAATGAGGGTTGCAATAATATTACGACGTAATTGATGATGAATGATTTCTTTCTCGAAGTTTTGCTGAATCTGTGTTGGAAAGTAGTTCAACAAAGTTGTGTTGAAATAACTATCATCAACAATGGATTTGTGAGCGATGTCTTCTTTCAAGGTTAATTTAGCGTAAGCCAAAATAACAGCCAGTTCTGGACGCATAAGACCTTGGCCTTGGGTTATTCTTTGGTGTAAAACTCGTTCATCAGGGAGCATTTCTACTCTACGATCTAGAAGCTTTTTTTGTTCTAAATCGTGCATAAAGCGTATTTGGTAGGGTAAGTCGACAACACTTTGGCTTTCAGCCAAGGAAAGAGCCAGTGGTTGCAAATAATTATTGCGTAGAACTAATTTCTCAACCTGTGGAGTCATTTCTCTCAAGAGTTCATCGCGTGCTTTGCGAGTAAGCGTTTTTGCGTGAAGTGCTGATGCAAGAACAATTTTGATATTAACTTCAACATCAGAACAATTAACTCCTGCAGAATTATCGATGGCATCAGTATTGCATCGCCCACCATTTAAGACATATTCAATTCGACCACGTTGCGTAAGGCCAAGATTTGCTCCTTCACCAATAACCTTTGCACGTACTTGCTCACCAGTAATGCGTAGTGTGTCATTAGCACGATCGCCGACTTGGGCATCGGTTTCTGTTGTTGCACGTATGTAAGTACCAATTCCACCAAACCATAAAAGATCGACAGGTGCTTGGAGAATGGCAGAAATAATTTCAAAGGGCGTGCCTGTTCTTTTTTCAAATCCAATGGCTTGTGCTGCTTCAGGTGAAAGAGTAATGATTTTGGCTGTGCGTGAGAAAATGCCACCACCCTTTGATAATTTTGTGTGGTCATAGTCCTGCCAGCTTGAGCGAGGGAGTTTAAATAAGCGCAGACGTTCTGCATAGCTTTCATCTATATTTGGATCTGGGTCGATAAAGATATCACGATGATCAAAGGCAGCAACAAGCTTTGTTTGTGTGGAAAGTAACATTCCATTTCCAAAAACATCACCTGACATATCGCCAACCCCAACGCAGGTAAAGGGAGTTTTTTGGATGTCGTGATTAAATAGTTCTCTAAAATGTCTTTTAACTGCTTCCCACGCACCCTTGGCTGTAATTCCGATCGCTTTATGGTCATAGCCTGCTGATCCTCCAGAAGCAAAAGCATCATCAAGCCAAAAGTGATCTGCTTGGCTAATAGCGTTAGCAGTATCAGAAAATGTCGCAGTACCTTTATCTGCAGCAACAACAAAATACGGGTCATTCCCATCATGGCATATAACATTGTTGGGTGAACTTACTTTGCCATTAACAAGATTATCTGTAATGGAAAGTAAAGCGGTGATAAAATCAATATAGGCTTGTCGGGCAGCTTCTACCACAATGGCACGATCATTGGTTTGAGGCAGACAGTGAGGATAGAATCCACCCTTTGCGCCAACAGGAACGATAACTGCATTTTTTACTTGTTGGGCTTTGACTAGGTCGAGTACTTCAGTGCGGTAATCCAATGCACGGTCAGACCAACGAATTCCACCGCGGGCAATAGGACCAAAGCGTAAATGAACTCCTTCAACTTCTGGCCCGTAAACAAAAATTTCTCGATAAGGACGTGGTTCAGGCAAACCTTCAATTTGGCGTGGATCCAATTTGGTTGCTAAAATACGCCGTGGACTGCCATCTTGAAGAGGAGCAAAAGCATTGGTTCGCAGAGTTGCTTCAATGAGATTGTGATAACGGCGTAAGATGAGGTCATCATCTAAACCGAGGACTTTCTGCAATTTTTCTTCAATACGTTGTTGAATAATTTTTTGATTCTGCTTTCGATCTTGTTCAGTATAGCTTTGATGAAATTTTAAATGAAATAAAGCATAAAGATCTTGAGTAATATCAGGATAATCATTTAAAGTTTGAGCAACTCGCTTTTGGGAATAAGGAATTCCCGCTTGTTGGAGATAACGTCCGTAATGGCGCAAAATAACAATTTCACGCCAATTAAACTGAGCGGTTTGGGTTAAGGCATTAAAGGTATCATTATCAGCATTTTTTGCCCAAATAGCTTCAAATGTTTCGGCATATTTTTGACCAGTTTTTTCAAGGTCAATACCAAGTTGGAAGGCGCTTTCCAGTTGCATATCATGAAGATAGACAGAATTTCCACTACCATCTGGTAATTGAAGTGTTTGCTCAGCAATAACCCGAAATCCCATATTTTCAAGAAGTGGTACACGTTTGGAAAGAGCAAGCGCTTCATAGCGGTGAAAGAGTTTAAGAAAAATTGTGCGTTTTTCTTTGTTGTGCGCGTGATAAAAAGTAACAAAAATTGGCTTTTTATCATTGAGATTTAAAATATGTTCTGCATCTTCAATTGCGTCTTCAGCTGAAAATAAATCACGATAGCTGTTGGGAAATTGACTGGCCAAGTGCGTTTGTTGATCTGTTGTTTTGCGTGTAAGTGCAATTGCTTGAATACTATCTTCCCAGCTTCGTGCTATGGAACGCACATTTTGTTCAAGTACAGTGCGCTCGATAATAGGAGCACTTTCGCTTCCCTTACGACGGATAATATAATGGACGCGTATGAGTGTGCTTTCCAAAAATAGAGGATAAGATTCAAAAAAATCACCTTTATAAAGCTTAACAAAATATTCGCCAACTTTTTCACGAAGATTACTGCTATATTGATCACGGGGTACATAGACAAGTATAGAAACAAAACGCCCGAACGAATCAGTATGAGCGAGTACCCGTAAACGAGGGCGTTCATCTAGTTGCAGGATAAGTTTCGCATTTTCTGTTAATGTATCAACATCAGAGCGAAATATTTCATCTCTTGGATAAGTTTCTAAAACACTGATGAGTGCTTTTCCAGAATAGTCAGAACTATCGTATCCAAGACGTTGAATAATGGCTTTGGCTTTCTCTTTTAAGAAAGGGATTTGCAGAATAGAACGCGTATAAGCTGAGGAAGTAAATAAACCTACAATACGCAATTCTCCACATAAACGGTTTTCTTTATCAAAGATTTTAAGACCAATATAATCGAGCCAAACAGGACGATGAATTTTTGAGCGACTATTAGCTTTTGTCACAATGAGTAGGTTATCACTTTCCATAAAGGATAAGATTTCTTGGGGAGGTTCTTCTACACGCGAATCTCCAATAATACGAATAGAAGCGTCAGTGAGAATACCCAGTTCAATATCACTGGCTGTAAAGGCTTTTGTAGGCTCTTTGTCTTTTATAAAGTTATAAGTGCGCATGCCAAGGAAGATGAAATTATTGTCCATCAGCCAGTTGAGAAATTCAATGGCTTTTTCACCTTCTTGTTTGTAGTGTGATGGAAGATGTGTTTGGTAGGCATGGATATGCTTTTCAACCTCTTTAAGCATAGGTTTCCAGTCTTGTACAGCAGCATTAACTTGTTCAAGAACCAAAGCAAGTTCATCTCTTAGCTTTCTTATTTGCTGTTCATTTAATGATTCGATGTGGATTTGCATCAGGCTGATACGTTGTCCAGAAGCATCATCAAGGATAGGGTGTGCAATCAAATAAATATGATTTGCGTGTTGATTGAAGATATTTAAAATGGAATCAAGGAGGAAAGGTTTGTTATCGTTGACGAGCGTGATAACGGTTATAGGTTTATCATTACGAGTCAGATTTTGCTCAAAGCAGATAGTATTTTTTCCTGTTTGGTGTAGATTAAAAGCTTCGATAGCGATGGTTGCAGCTTTTTGGAGTTCTTTGTCCTTATAACAGATAATATCTTCTTGATCGGTATGAGAAAACAAGATTTGTTTTATTTTATCCTGATTATTTTTTGCCTCTGACGCTGTTTGTTTTAACATAATAATCTTCCCTTTTTTGTGGCTTTTTTCTATCTATAAGAACAAGCTTTTATATTATTCCTCTACAGTGTATCATTTTCTTTGTGCAGGGAGTAAGTAGTTTATTAGATAATAAAATATTTTTTTCATTATTATAGTAATGATTTGACATTCTTAAGAAAATATTTTGCGACGGTAAAGGGACATTTTAGTGTTTTATATGTTAATAGTTTACTCTTTATACACAAAATGAAAGCAAATATAAAATGATGCATTTGCCAGATAGGCTTTTAAGAGGTTATCAATCCTTTATAAAAAATCATTTTTCATATAAAACAGAGCATTATCGAAAATTGGCGCTTGAAGGACAAAAACCAGAAGTTTTGGTAATTGCTTGCTGTGATTCGCGTGCGATACCAGAAATGATTTTTGATGCTAATCCAGGTGAAATTTTTATGCTGCGCAATGTAGCAAATTTGGTTCCCCCTTTTTCTCCTGATAGCAAATATCACGCAACATCAGCGGCAATCGAATATGCAGTACGGTTGCTTGAAGTAAAGCATATCGTTGTTTTAGGTCATGCCCGTTGCGGGGGGGTTAGGACTGCACTTGAGGGAACATGCAATTCTTTGCTATCAAGTGATTTTATTTGTCAATGGATAAGTCTTTTGGCGCCAGCAGCAAAAATAGTGGCCAGCAATAAATCGCGGATCACGCAAGAGGAACAAACAGCATTAGAGCAACTTTCTATTCTTCATTCATTGAGAAATTTGGAGACATTTCCATGGATAAAAGAGCGTAAAGATCAAGGCACTTTGATGTTGCATGGGGCGTGGTTTGATATTTTAAATGGCAGCTTGTGGAGTCTGGAGCCCGAAACCGGCAATTTTGTGCGCATCGAAGTTAAAAGTTTTGGGTAGCTGTGAAGGTTTTCTTATATCTTTTTGCTTCATATAAAGAGATACTGTATGATAAATCTTGACAAAGTAGGGGTTTTATTGTTTGAAGAAGCGAGCTTTCAGTGACAAAATTAGCTTGGAGCCACCGACTGGGACCCCGTTTACGGGTATAAGGAGATCTCAGAGGTCAACATCCGATGACGCGGTGCATTGTCGGATGCTGTTTTGGTTTGTTGTGATGTAGCAATGAGGTGAGGAATGTTTGAATCTCTGCAAGAGCGGCTTGGTTCCATTCTGTCTAGTTTGACAGGGCGTGGTGCTTTGTCAGATCAAGATGTCGTGGCGGCGCTGCGCGAAATTCGTCGCGCTTTATTGGAAGCTGATGTTGCCCTTGATGTTGCTCGTTCTTTTACCGATAGGGTTCGTGAAAAAGCTGTTGGATCCGCAATTGTTAAATCAATTAAACCCGGACAAATGGTTGTTAAGATTGTTCACGATGAGTTGGTCAATATCCTTGGAAGTGAAGGCGTCTTAAGCGATTTAAATGCTCCGGCTCCTGTTGTTATTATGATGGTTGGTTTGCAGGGGTCTGGAAAAACAACAACAACAGCAAAGCTTGCAAAGCGTTTTACGGATAAACACAATAAAAAGGTCTTAATGGCGTCCTTAGATACACGCCGTCCTGCAGCACAGGAACAATTACGTCAATTAGGTGAACAGGCAAAACTTGCAAGTCTGCCTATCATTGCAGGACAGTCCCCTGTCGATATTGCGGAGCGTGCAGTACAAGCAGCTAAATTGGGTGGTTATGATGTGCTTCTTCTTGATACAGCAGGTCGTAACCATGTTGATGAAGCTTTGATGATCGAGTTAACTGAAATTAAAGCTTTTTCCCTTCCTCATGAAATTATGTTGGTCGCTGATAGTCTTACGGGTCAAGATGCTGTTCATCTTGCGCGTTCTTTTGATGAGCGGGTAGGAGTTACAGGGATTATTTTAACACGTATGGATAGTGATGGCCGTGGTGGTGCCGCTCTTTCAATGCGTGCTGTTACCGGTAAGCCGATTAAAGCAATTGGAACTGGTGAAAAATTAGAGGATCTAGAAGAGTTTCATCCTAGTCGTGTTGCAGACCGTATTTTGGGAATGGGCGATATCGTTTCTTTAGTTGAAAAAGCAGCCGAAACGATGGATCATGAAAAGGCAGCAGCTTTTGCAAAAAAAATGCAAAGCGGAAAATTTGACCTTAATGATCTTGCAGATCAATTACAGAAAATGAAAAAGCTTGGAGGTATGGGGGGGCTTATGGGGATGCTCCCAGGTTTGGGGAAGATAAAAGATCAGATTGCAGCAGCAGGACTTGATGATCGTTTATTTAATCGTCAATTGGCTATTATTTCGTCAATGACGCCTACAGAACGTGCTAATCCAGAGATTTTGAAACATAGTCGTAAGCAGCGAATCGCGAAGGGATCTGGAACGAGTGCCGCTGATATTAATAAGCTTTTGAAGATGCATCGCCAAATGGCTGATATGGTAAAAGCTATGGGAAGTAAGGGCAAAAGTGGCTTGATGGGAAAAATGTTTGGAGGACTTGGTTCTAAAATAGGGCTTGGTGGTATGGGAAATTCTGGAACTATGCCTGATTTGTCAGAGTTTAATCCAAAACAATTATCAGCACTACAAAAGCAGATTGAAAATGGTAATGGAAGCAGAGCATTACCTGGACTTCCAGGGCATGAACCTATATTTCCTGGTCTTTTAAATAAGAGCACTGCCGATAATGGGGGAAAACTTCCTCAGCGTCCCAAGAAAAAGTGAGATGCAAAGAGGGAAGGAAATATGATGCAGGAGAAAATATTGGGCGAATTAACGAATTTAAGGGCGTCCATTGATAATTTTGATGCAACGTTAATTTATATTTTAGCAGAGCGTTTTCGTTGCACAGATGAGATTGGGAAATTAAAGGCTTGTCATAATTTGCCTGTTACAGATTCTCTGCGTGAGCAACGGCAAATAGCGCGTTTGCGTCGATTAGCCATAGACAGTCATCTTGATCCTGATTTTGCTGAGAGATTTTTAAAATTTATCATTAAAGAAGTTACGCAGCACCACAAAATTATTGCTGAAGAGCAAAGACCAAAGAAAGTAGATTTATTAAATGAAAGCCAGAACTGACAATAGGAGATAAAATATGGCATTGAAAATTCGTTTGTCCCGTGGAGGTTCAAAAAAGCGTCCTTACTATCATATTGTCGTTGCGGATGCACGTAGCTCGCGCGATGGGCGGTTTCTTGAGCGTGTTGGTGCGTGGGATCCAATGTTGCCTAAAGATGGGGTGCGTGTGAAACTTAACGAAGAGCGTATCCAATATTGGCTTGGTCAAGGTGCGCAGCCGACAGATCGCGTTTTGCGATTTTTGGATTCTGCTGGTTTAAAGAAGCGTCCAGCTCGTCATAATCCACGCAAAGGTGAACCTGGTGTAAAGGCACAAGAGCGTATAGCTGCAGCAAAGCAAGCTGCTGAGGAAGCAGCTGCTGCAGAAGGAGCGTGATTACCTCGAACATAATTTAAGTTACATTTAAAAGTTTTTATATAATAGCTATAATCTCGCGTTTTTATCTGTAAAAACAGATTCTCTATAATCTATAAGGAGAGAAGCTGATTTTTAAAAGTCAATGGCGCGGCCTTTAATTTCCCAATCTCCATAGCGTGAAGGGTCTTTGCCGCCGCGGCCGCTTTTCTCTAAGGGTTGGTCTTCATTTATTGCTTGTTTACGTCTTTCTTCAGCCTCATTTAATGCACGTTGTGCTTCAGGAGAAAGGGGTTGAAGTTTAGCGGCCATAGCATTTTGTTTGCATATTGTTTTGTCTTTGTTGTCCATTTTATACCTCTATTTTATTGAAGAAGCAGAGAGAAAATCCCATTATATAATGATTATATAATATAGAAAGATTATATTTTTACGGAGCTTTTGAGTAATGAATGTGATGCGTACCGCAATGCTTTTAGCTTTTATGACTGCTCTTTTTATGGCGGTTGGTTATCTCATTGGGGGGGGCAGTGGTATGGTTGTGGCGCTTTTAATAGCGGGAGGTTTAAACTTTTTTTCTTATTGGAACTCAGATAAAATCGTTTTACATATGTATGGTGCTCGTGAAGTTGATCAGCATTCGTCACCAGTTTATTATAAAATTGTAAGCGATTTAGCTCAAAAAGCTTCTCTTCCTCAACCAAAGGTTTACGTTATTGATAGTGCACAGCCAAATGCTTTTGCCACAGGACGTAATCCTGACAATGCAGCTGTTGCTGCGAGCACTGGATTGTTAAAACAGTTGAGTGTTGAGGAGGTTGCTGGGGTTATAGCTCACGAATTGGCACATATTGAGCATCGTGATACGTTAACAATGACGCTGACTGCAACAATTGCAGGAGCAATTTCAATGCTTGGTAATTTTGCTCTGTTTATAAGGGGGTCGCGTAGTTCTTCAGAACACCATCATGGTTCTGGAGTGCTCGGGAGTCTTATTGCTATGTTTGTCGCACCTTTTGCAGCTATGCTGGTGCAGATGGCTATTAGCCGCACGCGTGAATATGCTGCTGATCGCAGAGGTGCTGAAATATGTGGTAATCCCTTATGGTTGGCTTCGGCGTTGCATAAAATTTCCGGTGGTGGATATACGATCTATAATGAAACGGCTGAACATAATCCATCAACAGCACATATGTTTATTATTAATCCTCTGAGTGGTGGAGGAGCTGATAGCCTTTTTTCAACTCACCCATCGACAGAAAATCGCATTGCAGCTCTTTGTAAGCAAGCAGAAGAGATGAGGGGGTTAATGGCTAACAATATGAGGTGGAATGAAAAACATGCTTTTCATGAAAAAAATAAGGGTTTGGACTATGGAAATCTGAATTACAATGATAAATTCAGTGAATCAGGTGATCAGGAGCCAAATGCTTCCCAGCGTGTGACAAAGCGCCCTTCTTGGCTTTGTTATGGAGGGTCAAAAAAGTCTCATCGGTCATAACTTTTAGGAGAATACAGGCATTATTTTAAAACATAAAAAAAGTGGGGCGTGTGTTTGAAAAAAGCTGTTCCAGGATTAGAAGTGAGGCAAGTATGTGTTCGTTTGTTAGGGGCTGTAGTTAATAGGCATGTGTCTCTTTCTGGTTTAACGGATAATGAGCATGGACACCCTCGGTATTTAAAGCTTTCACATAGAGATCGCTTATTGTGTCGAGCTATTTTGGGCACGGCATTACGTTGTCGAGGGCAGATTATAGCTATTTTATCGCGCTTTTTGACGCGACCTATACCTTCACAAGCATTTTCTTTGCAGCATCTCCTGCATATTAGTGTGGCGCAAATTCTCTATCTTGATATTCCTGATCACGCTACGATTGATTTAGCAGTGCGTGTGGCTAAAATTGATCCTCGTATACGTCGTTTTTCAGGACTCGTGAATGCTCTTTTACGTAATATCGCACGTGAGGCGGTATTTTTACGTCAACAAACTCCTACTATTGAAATGATTCCAGGGTGGTTTAGACAAATTTTAGTGTCAAACTATGGAAAAGAAAAGGCTGATCAGATTTTAGCAATTCAAACCATTGAACCGCCTCTCGATTTGACTGTTAAATTTGATAGTGTTGGGTGGGCAAAACGGCTTGGAGGTGTTGTTTTGCCAAACGGTTCAATTCGTTTAAATCATTTGGATTGTTCTGTCTCCGATTTACCAGGATACGGAGAAGGCACTTGGTGGGTTCAGGATTTTGCAGCTGCTCTACCTGCTTGTTTACTAGGAGATATTCATGGCAAACAGGTTGCTGATCTTTGCGCGAGCCCGGGTGGAAAAACAGCTCAATTAGCTTTGCAAGGCGCTGATGTGACTGCAATTGAGATGTCTGCTAGTCGGATGAAGCGTTTAAAGGAAAATATGGAGAGACTGCATTTTTCAGTTTGCTATTTTGAGGGCGATGTAAGAGATTTCCGTCCTAACAAACTCTTTGATGCCGTTTTACTTGATGCTCCTTGTTCTTCTACAGGAACGATACGTCGTCATCCAGATATTTTATGGACTAAATCAGCTGATGATATTCTCCAACTAGCAGCATTGCAATATGATTTGCTTTTAGCAGCAGTTGCTTTGGTAAAAAAGGGGGGACGTATTATTTTTTCCAATTGCTCGCTGGCAAGAGAAGAAGGTGAAGATCTCATAGAGAAAATTTTATCGACATGCAATGACATTATTTTAGAGCCTATTTGTAGAGAAGAAATGGGCGCTATGGCGCATTTGCTTTCTGCTAAGGGAACTTTGCGTACGACACCTGCTGATAGTTGTCATGAAAATTTTTATGCCGAGAAAAAACTTTTTTTAGGAATGGATGGTTTTTTTGCAGCACGCTTCCGTAAAGTGATTTAATTAACGGTTCATTTACTAAAATGGCTGAAATTGTGCTTGGTGAAAGCATATACGGAGATGAGGTTGTGGCGGTTTTAGTAAAAAGTTCTCAAATAAAGGTATCAGATTTTGTATATATGACTCATCAATTGATGTGGCGTTTATGGGTAGGACCGTTATTTCGCTGGAGGTTTTCTGGATTTCGTCCTAATAAAATTTTGGCGCACCCCATTGATTTGTATGTAGCTGACCCGATGATGGCACATGAATTTTATCATGGTCGCTTTGCTTTTTCTGGTCGTATTGTTCATTCTGGTGCTGTATCACCTTTTTTATTAGTTCCACCAACATCAGAATGGGAAGCGGATCTTCATAACTTTCATTGGTTGCGGCATATGACAGCAGCAGATAGCGATTTAGCTGCAGCGCATGCGCGTTCGTTGGTAGAAGACTGGTTTGATCATACTGGGAAGAAGGTAAAAGGGATTCCTTGGAGTGGGTCAGTTGTGGCACGCCGTTTGATTTCGTGGATTGGTCATTCGCAAATGTTGTTGGAAGGTGCAAGTGAACGATTTAAAAAGCGTTTTTTGCGGGCGCTTGGTTTTCAATTTCGCTATTTACGTATAGTAATTTGCGGTATGGAGCGTAATGATCAACGCTTACAAGCAGCAGTAGCTTTGACATTTGCATCTCTTGCTTTGCCTGTTTCTGCGGCAATAAAGAAAAAGGTGCAAGCCTGCCTCATTGAAGAGCTTTCGAATCAGATTCTTCTTGATGGTGGACATATTTCGCGTAGCCCTGCAATTTTGCTCAATTTATTATCCGATTTATTATCTTTGCGTCATCTTTTTGCGCGCAGTAATGAAACAGCACCGCGTATTTTAATTGATTCTGTTGAGCGTATGTTGCCGGCTTTACGATTTTTTATTCATGAGGATCAAACATTAGCACATTTTAATGGCGTTGGATCTACTATGTCTGAACGCTTATCAACGGTTTTAAAGCTTGATGAAACGGCAGGGCATCCTTTTAGTTATGCACGTTACTCAGGATTTCAACGTTTACAAGTGAATCAAACAACCGTGCTGGCAGATACAGGGAAGTTTCCATCACGTTCTGCTGCAGAATATGCTTGTTCGGGGTGTTTGTCTTTCGAAATGTCTTCACAAGGAAGCCGCTTTATTATCAATACGGGTGTTAATCCCTATGGGGGGGAGGAGTATCGACAGTTTGGGCGTTTTACTGCAGCACATTCAACGGCAACGGTTAACGATTGTTCAGTCGGTACCTTTCGTAAAAAAAGAGGGAGCGATACTTCCTTTTTACTTGAAGGGTCAATGGATGTTAAAGTACGGCGCATAGAAGATGCAAAGAAGATTGGTTTTGTTGCAAGTCATGATGGTTATGTACGACCTTTTAATCTTATTCATGAACGTGGGCTTATTTTAGCGACAAATGGCGCAATAATTGAGGGTTTTGATCGCTTTTTTATGCCTCAAAAGGGGCGGTCAAATAGACAAAAAGTAGCTCAAAATCAACAAAATAATGTTGCTGTTCGGTTCCATCTTCATCCACAAGTTAAGGTCAATTATGATGGGAATTGTGTATATTTAACCGTAGATGATGAACAAGTATGGCAATTTATATCACCTGATGCTGATATTTGTCTTGAAGATTCGATTGATTTTACGGGATTAAAAGGCCCGCAGCGCACACAGCAAATTGTTTTATATTTTCGTCCTGCATTCCAAGAAAAAGTTCGTTGGCGTTTTATTCGCCGGCGGGTAAAACAATGATTCGCTTTTTTATGGTTTCGGTCAAAATGATATTATTCTTTATATGCTAAATGTGCTAGAGCAGAGGCATTTGTGCTCTTTTGATATCATTTGATTAATGTGAGTTACAGGCGCGTTTTTCTTAAGTTTTAACCATTTTATTTTGAGGTTTTTTGTATGGGTGTTGTTGCAAAAAATTTTCCTATCCCTGGTCTTCATCAGGTTCGTCGTGCTCTTCTTTCTGTGTTTGATAAAACTGGTTTAGTTGCGTTTGCCCAAGCACTTCACACTTACGGTATTGAATTAATTTCGACAGGAGGAACAGCTAAAGCATTACTGGCTGCTGGTTTGCCCATAAAAGATGTTTCTGAAGTTACTGGCTTTCCAGAAATAATGGATGGACGCGTAAAAACACTCCACCCTTTGATTCATGGCGCTTTGTTAGGAGTAAGACAAGATCCAAGTCACGCGGTTGCTATGGAAAAGCATGGCATCAATGGGATTGATCTTGTGGTTGTGAATCTTTACCCTTTTGAAGAGATCTCCCAATCTGGAGCTGATGAACACACAATTCTTGAAAATATTGATATTGGTGGGCCTGCAATGATTCGCGCTGCAGCGAAAAATCATGCTTATACCGGCATTATAACAGATATTAGTGATTATGATGTAGTTCTGGATGAATTAAAGGGGCATGATGGGTGTTTAAGTTTTGTGATGCGGCGTCAATTGGCATTGCGTGCTTATGAGCGTACAGCTGCCTATGATGCAGCTATTGCAGCGTGGTTCGCACGAGATTTAAAGGTTGAGACTCCATCTTGGCAGAGCTTTTCTGGCCATCTTGAAAGTGTCATGCGCTATGGGGAAAATCCGCATCAAAAGGCGGCATTTTATCGTAATAAAGACAAACGCTTTGGTGTTGCAACAGCAAAACTCGTGCAAGGAAAAGCGCTCTCTTATAACAATATGAATGATACAGATGCGGCATTTGAACTTGTGGCAGAATTTGATCCGAAAAAAAAAGCTGCTGTTGCTATCATTAAACATGCCAATCCTTGTGGTGTTGCAGAAGGCCACAGTTTGAAAGAAGCTTATTTAAAAGCACTTATGTGTGATAATGTTTCAGCATTTGGTGGAATTGTTGCTTTAAATCAGCCCCTTGATGAAGAATGCGCCAAAGAGATTATCAAGATTTTTACAGAAGTGATTATTGCTCCTGATGCGACAATGGCTGCGTGTGAAGTTATTGCACAGAAAAAAAATCTTCGTTTGTTGATAACAGGTGGTGTTCCTGATCCACGTTATGGAGGGTTGATTGCAAAGACACTTTCAGGGGGGATTTTAGTGCAATCACGTGATAATGTTGTTGTTGATGATCTTAAATTAAAAGTGGTGACAAAGCGTGCTCCAACTCAGGATGAAGTGCGTGATCTTCAATTTGCTTTTCGTGTAGTGAAGCATGCTAAATCAAATGCTATTGTTTATGCGAAAAATGGTGCAACAGTTGGAATTGGTGCTGGTCAGATGAGTCGAGTTGATTCAGCTAAAATTGCTGCGCGTAAAGCTAAGGAAAGTGCGCAAAGAGCAGGATTAACAGACTCTCTCGCTAAAGATTCTGTGGTTGCATCGGATGCATTTTTTCCTTTTGCAGATGGTTTATTAGCAGCCGTTCAAGCTGGTGCAACAGCCGTTATTCAACCTGGAGGATCCATGCGTGATGAGGAAGTTATTGCAGCTGCTGACGCGCATGATCTGGCTATGGTTTTTACGGGTGTGAGGCATTTTCGCCATTAATAACTTTTTTAATACTTGATTTTTGGGGACAGACAAGTTTTTTATGAGCTAGGTGCACGTTAGTTTGCAATTACCTCACATTTGTAATTTTTCCTACTTTATACCTATAAAGGTGTAAAACTGTCTCTTTAAATTTATAAACTAATACTGAGTGGTCTTGGTATTAATTGTGGTGATATTGATTCGATTGCATAACGTTATGTACACAAATTTTATTGATTTTTAGTGGTTGCTTAAAAGCGTGTTTTCTTTGAAAAAATTGTATTTTTTAGATTACAAATTACAAGTTTAGCGATGGGAAAAGAGGATGTGTTTGTGTACCTTGTTCAGGGTATTTTGAGAAAAATAATTATAAAAAGTATGTTTTATGAAAAATATTTAACACAATTTTTTAAGGATAGAGAGGGTATTAGGTGTGTGTTTTTAGATTAACTTTTCTGTTGTAATAAGAAAAGAGAAGCACCTAAAATACCAGCAGCTAAGGTAAACCAAGTGATCGCATAGATAAGATGGTTATTTGAAAAATGTACAACAGTTAGACCAGCAATGGGAAGTTTTTCCTGCGTTGCTGTTTTTTTGCCAGCATCAATGAAATAGGGAGCAACAGTGGATAGGTCAAGTTTTTTTGCCATGGCTGGGAGGTCGCGTGTATACCATAAGTCATGGGCGGGATTATTTTTACGTGGAAAAAGACCATTTTTTTCACTCATGCGTAGAAGCCCTATGATTGTAGTTTGCTCCGTGCTGGTGATAGGATGTGGGTTAGGTGTGCTATTCGTAAATGATTGTTCTGGATTCTTAAAATGATTGCGTGCATCCATAGGAATAAAGCCACGATTTATGAAGGTTAGGGCATTGTCTTCTGTCTGTAAGGGGGTTAAAACCCAATAGCCACTGGTATTTTGAGCGACAGCAGTGACGAGAATATTTTTACCGATTAGAAACTTTCCAGTAATGATAACAGGTTGATATTCATCTTTTTCAAAAGTAACATCTGCCCATTGGTTTTGCGGTGGTGCTTTGATAGGAGCTAAATGAATACGCTGATTAGCGCTTGTGATCAAATTGGTTTTCCAATTTAATCTTTGTATTTGCCACACACCTAGTGCACTGAAGATCAGAAAAAAAAATGCACATAATATACTAAACAAAATAGAAGAGAAGCTGATATGTCTATGTTGAAATTCTGTCATGGGGCACAGTTTATTTTCTTCATAATTAATAGTCCCTTTTAGCACGATGCGCGCTGAAAAAAAACATTTTGTATGTACTTTAATAGGAAAAGATGAGAAAATCAGCAGATAGGGAGTCTAAAAGGTTTTAATAAAAGGCTTGACCTTTTGTTGCCAACACCTTATTAGAAACACAAATTTCTTAGTGATACTCAGTTAAAGCGGGCTGTTTTTTGTTTATTCATTCTGTTGTGCTGACATTAGGATTTTAGAGTTTTTTTAGTTTAAAGGTGAAGTTTATGTCTCGTGCGTGCGAATTGACAGGAAAAACGGTTCAATATGGCAATAATGTTAGCCACGCGAATAATAAAACCCGTCGTCGTTTTTTACCAAATCTTTGCCATGTAACGTTGATTTCAGAAGCATTACAGCAAAATTATCGTTTGCGTATTGCGGCAAGTGCTTTGCGTTCTGTTGAACATCGCGGTGGCCTTGATGGCTTTTTGATTAAAGCTGATGATAGGGAGCTATCGCAACGGGCGCGTTTGTTAAAACGTCAAATCGTTAAGAAAAAGGCGGAACAAGTTGCGTAACCGCTTGTGTCAATTACCACAGTTCTAGACTATTTGCTTTTATTTTCTATCATTTGATCGCTAGTTTTTGGTTGATTCTGTTTGCTAGGTTAAAAGTCTGTTCTCAGAATGTGGTTTTTGCCGAGTAGTAAGAGACATATATGTCGTTTTCTAGCTTTGCAGTGTGTTTTGTTTTGACTGTTTCTGATGTTTTTTGTTCTCAGTAATTATCTATTGGTTCGAATGGGTTCTTGAAGCTTATAGTGCTCTTTACGTATCTAGTAGCTTTTCTGATCAATGATATGACGAATCGTTTTTATATAGTTTGGTTGTGTCGCGGCAATATAGGCTTATGCTGATTTTTGTTTAGATGACTTCTCAATACGGTTGTCATTTCTGGCTTTATGACGTCAAGTAAGGTGAAAGGCTCTTTGGAAGCAGAATGGGTCAACTGTTATCGTTGTATTTTTTCCTTTGTTTTTTATTGAGCAGATAACAGGCTATGGTTAAGTGTTCTATTGTGGGAAATATGGAAGTCTTTGAGTTTGAAGTTCCAGTTTGATTCTCTTTTGCTTTTTGTAATTTTTTCAGTAAAAAGACGTTATAAATTTATTTATCTAGTCCTCTATGGAGTAGTTCTTAGTTTTAAAATTCCTTATTTATCAAAATAGTTCAAAAGGTAATTTGCGTTTGAGGTGTCAAATAATAACGTCTACTCTTTTGTGTTATTTAAAATAAAGAATGTTTCTGTTGTTCTTTGTGAAGGAAACACTTTAGGGTGTATTTATATTTGATCGTGTATGCGCTTAAATATTTAAGTACAGCCTATATAACTTAAAGCCGATGATTTCATAGAACTTTTCTTAAAGTTCTTTATGAGGGTAAATTTTTTTATTGCTAAAGAGTTCTGCTAATTGTTTTGTTATTGCGCCGGCTAGTTCTTCTGCATTCATAATAGTGACAGCACGTTTATAATAGCGTGTGACGTCATGACCAATTCCAATGGCAATAAGTTCTATGGGTGAATGTGTTTGGATTTTTTGAATAACTGCGCGCAAATGTTTTTCAAGATAATTGCTGAAATTAACAGACAACGTTGAATCATCAACAGGTGCTCCATCAGAAATGACCATGAGGATGCGACGTTGTTCATGTCGTGATAGAAGACGTTGGTGAGCCCAAATGAGTGCTTCACCATCAATGTTTTCTTTCAGCAATCCTTCCTGCATCATTAAACCTAAATTGCGTCGTGCTCGACGCCAAGGTGTATCAGCACTTTTATAAATGATATGACATAAATCATTAAGACGTCCAGGATTACTGGGTTTGCGTTGATTAATCCATTGTTCGCGCGATTTTCCTCCTTTCCAAGTTTTGGTAGTAAAGCCTAAAATTTCAACTTTGACTCCACAACGTTCAAGAGTTTGCGCCAAAATATCTGCACAACCGGCCGCAACAGCAATAGGCCGTCCTCGCATTGATCCTGAATTATCAACGAGCAAGGAAACAACGGTATCACGAAATTGAATACTGCTCTCCATTTTAAAAGAGAGTGGGTGCATTGGATCAATAATAAGACGTGGAAGTTGTGCTGTATCGAGATATCCTTCCTCAAGATCAAAATTCCAACTACGATTTTGTTGCGCCATAAGACGGCGCTGTAAGCGGTTTGCTAAGCGTCCAACAATGCTTTGAAGATGATTAATTTGCTTATCAAGATTATGACGCAAATGATCTAATTCGTTTTCAGAACAAAAATCTGTTGCTTCTAAAATTTCATCAAATTGACGTGTAAAAATTTTATAATCAGCAAGCTCTTCCATTTGTTCTGAAACAGCGAGAAAACGCTTAGATTTGTTTAATTTTTCTTGTTCAAAGCTTTCTTGATTGTCTTCAGTTTTATTATTGGCGTTTAATTGAGTCGTTTGTGTTTTTCCCTCTTCTTGTACATCGCTTTCTTGTTGAGCAATTGCTTGCTCTTTACTTTGAGCATGTTTTTCGTTTTCGCTTTCTTCTTCTCCTTGGTCTTGAGGTTTATGTTCGTTTTTTAATTTGTTATTGTTGACACTGTCAGAATTTTCTTCTTCTAGTTGATGAGTTAACATCTTGAGTGAAATAAGAATTTGACGAACGATTTGTGCAAAGGCACGTTGATTGTGAATATGGCGTGTAAGTTCATTGAGTTCTGCTGCGGCTTTTTGCTCAATTGTGTGGCGCCATAATTCTAATACAGGTCCAGCTTCTTTAGGGGGAGGGCGCTTTGTTGCTTTTTCGCGCAATAAAAGTGCAAGTGCTTCTTGGATGGGAGCTTCACTTTGTGTACTAATCTTTTGATAATGAGCTCTTTGATATTTGTCAGCAAGCATGATATCAATATTTTTTGCAATTCCCTCCATGGATAAAGTGCCAATCGCTTCAACACGTGTTTGTTCGAGGGCGTTAAAGACGGCACGTGCTTCTAATTCTACCGGAACAAATCGCATGTGAATATGGCTATTATGCCATGCTTTATATAAGGCCATAGAATCGCCTAATCCGCGAGTGACAAATATATCTTTATTTGTGGTATGTTGTGGCAGTTCTGGTAAGCGTGCATAATTTTCATTGAGCGATGGTTTATTATGACTAAAGGTAACTTCAAGGTTTCTTGCGCCGGAAATTGCGCGAATACAATTGGAAATAGCTTTCTGAAAAGCTTTAGCATCAAGGGTGTTGGAGGAGGGGTTTTTTGTCCGATTTTGGCTGTTATTGCCAGCTCCTGCGGTCATGGTTGACGTATTCCTTAAGGCAAGACACTATGAATGAGCGATTCAGGAAGCTCTTGTCCAAAGGCACGTTGATAAAATTCTGCAACAGTGGAGCGTTCGAGCTCATCGCATTTATTGAGAAAGGTTAAACGAAAGGCAAACCCAATATTTTGAAAAATTGTGGTATTTTCCGCCCAAGTAATAACAGTGCGCGGGCTCATGACTGTTGAAAGGTCTCCGTTTATAAAAGATTGGCGTACCATATTAGCAACATGAACCATTTGTGAGATTGTTTTTTTCCCTTCAGCTGTCTGAAAAGATTTTACCTTTGAATAAACAATATCAACTTCTTTGTCATGAGGAAGATAATTTAATATCGTGACAATAGACCAGCGATCCATTTGGGCTTGATTGATTTGTTGTGTTCCATGGTAAAGACCTGTTGTATCACCAAGACCGATTGTATTGGCTGTTGCAAAAAGACGAAATGCCGGGTGAGGGGCAATGACACGGCTTTGATCGAGTAAGCTTAGCCGCCCAGAAGCTTCAAGAACGCGTTGAATGACGAACATAACATCGGGTCGACCTGCATCATATTCATCAAAAACAAGCGCAATATTGTTTTGATAAGCCCACGGTAAAATGCCTTCTTTAAACTCAGTAATTTGTAGGCCATCTTTTAAGACAATGGCATCTTTTCCCACTAAATCAATACGGCTGACATGGCTATCTAGATTAATCCGAATACAAGGCCAGTTAAGACGTGCTGCAACTTGTTCTATATGCGTCGATTTTCCTGTACCGTGATAGCCAGAAATCATAACACGACGGTTAAATGCAAAGCCTGCTAAAATCGCTAAAGTTGTTTGCTGATCAAAGCGATAATTGGGATCTAAATCAGGAACGTGAGAGCTCTTTGTACTAAAAGCAGGTACTTTCATATCAGTATCGATATTAAATAGATCACAAGCACAGAGCGTAATATCGGGCACGTTTTTAACTGTAGGATTTGTTTTTGTCATTATTTTTCTAAAGGGAAAGAGATGCTATTTATTTAACTTTTTTATTCATTGGAAAACGATACAAGAGTTAGAGCACTTATGCAATGCTCTATAATGGGAGTCTTTTGTATGAAAGGGATATTTTGCCATATATTTTCTTGAGTAGGCAATAATCGTCTGAGTTAGAGCATTGTTTCGTGCGGGTGGGCACTTGTCTTAAATTAACAGAGACCAGATTTTTTGAGTAAATTATAGGCGTTTAGAACATCGCGAAAGCGCTCTTCTGAAGATCGATTGCCACCATTGGTATCTGGATGGTGCCTTTTGACCAATTCTTTGTATTTTGTTTTGATATCTTCAGCTGAAGCGTTCGCTTTTAAGCCCAATGTATCAAAAGCTTTGGCTTCTAAAGGTTTCAATTTTCTTGAAAAACGACTGGAGGAGTGGCGTTGGGTAAATAGAGAAAATGGGTCGCGCATACGGTTTTGGTAGGCAGCTGTTCCAGAGCGAATTTTTGCATAGTTGGCTGCTGTTTTTTTCGATACGCTATTGCTATTGCTAAGATCGGTAGGCCATGTGGGGCGATGCCCAGTAAGAGCATCTTTTTGAAATTTCGCTATATCTTTATCGCTAATATTAGAAAAATAATCAAAGTTTTTATTATAAGCACGCACATGATCAAGACAAAAGTATAGATATTGTCCCTCATAATTTCGACCTGCTGGTGCTTTATGAAGGCCTGATTTTTCACAACCTTCCCATTGACACGGTTGTGTTTGTGCTTCAGTAGGTTTCTTTTTACTAGAGCTGACTCGAATTGAGTCAAATAATTTAGATGTCGTTACCATATGTTTGGTGTATGCAAAATTGATTGATTTTACAAGAATTGACTTTTGAAAAATTTATTTTCACACTGATTTGCTGATAAAAAGACTCAATTTCTGTTGTCCATTTAATAAAGGAACAAAAATGTCTGCTGTAATTAAAACAACAATTACGACGAAGCTCCAAGATGCTTTTTGTCCGCAGAAACTTGAAGTGATTAATGAAAGTCACCTTCATGCTGGACATCCTCATGAGGAACATGCTTTTGATGGTAAAGGGGAAACGCATTTTCGAGTGAAAATTGTATCTTCTTCTTTTTCAGGTATGACTCGAGTCGAGATACATCGGGCGATTTATAAAGTTTTACAGAAAGAGTTAGCAACATGCGTTCATGCTTTAGCAATTGAGGTTGAAGTTATTTAACGTATTTTGGGGTTCAAAAATTTTTCAGGCACGAGGATGGGCTTTTTGATAAACTTCCAACAGACGATCTGTATCAACGTGAGTATAGACCTGTGTGGTGGATAAACAAGCATGGCCGAGGAGTTCTTGAATAGTACGTAAATCACCTCCGCGTGCTAAAAGATGTGTTGCGAAAGAATGACGTAGTGTATGGGGTGTAGTGGTTGCTGGTAGCCCAAGGTTTGCACGTAAGTTGCGAACGACTCGTTGAATAATTTCTGGCTTTAAAGTGCCTCCTCGAATACCGCGAAACATTGGTTGGTTATCCGTTAAAGGGTACGGGCAGCATTTGAGATAATTCTGAACTGCTTCGTAAACAACTTTGATGAGAGGTACAAGGCGTGTTTTTCCACCTTTTCCAGTTACGAATAAACTTACCTTGTCAGGATCAGAAAATTGTTTTGGTGTAAGTGCTAGAGCTTCTGATATTCTCATACCACAGCCATAAAGAAGCATTAAAACAGCAGTATTGCGTGCAATGACCCATGTTTCATTTTCCTGTTGATTATCTTGTTTTACAATATGAAGTGCTAATTTGACAGGCAGAGGCTTTGGTAAAGATTTTGGCTGTTTTGGAGTTCGAACAAGTTTAGCAGCAGGAATCTTTACAATACCCTCACGCGATAAGTAGTTGAAAAAAGAGCGTAAACCAGCCATTCCTCGATTTAAAGAGCGCGAGCTTATATTGTGCGTGCGGCGATAAGCCAGATAAGCGCGAAAGTCAATTACGCGTAAATTGGCAAGATCATCAAATGCTGGTTCGTGCCCAAGGTGTTGACAGAGAAAAGACAAAAATTGTCGTGTATCACGTTCATAAGCTTGTACTGTTTGTTCAGACAGACGACGTGTTTGTAAAAGGTTATCTAACCAGCTTTTCCTTATGGATAAAACGGCGTGATCTGCTGGAACAAAAGAGATATTTTTGTCTTTTCTACTATCATTTTTGGTAGACATTTTTAGTTAAGAGTCTCTTTCTTTTTAGATTTTTCGTTATCTAAGTTATCATCCTTTTTCTGAGATTTCGTTTCTTGGTTTTTATCACTTTTTAGAGAGAGTATTTTTAAAAGATTATTCATTGACATAAGATGTGCAAAAATCTGCCCTAAAAAGCCGTTTTTATGAAGCTTAGCAAGCTGATGAGCAGATAGTTTATTTAGTTTTTCTTCATCAACAATCCAAAAATCTTCTAATTGTGCTGAAAGACCTTTTTCATTTTTAACATTAATTGATTTTTGGCTCAAGAGATCCATCTCCACAAGCGTATCAATAAACTCAGAGGTTTTTTCCATTGCAACTTTAAAGCTTTCAAGAAATTGAATGCGCTCTTCCATAAAGGGTGAAATAGATCCATCTGAATTAAAAAGTTCTGTTCCTGTAACCTCATTAAACATGCCTGATTGTTGATCAAAACAAACAGAAAGTTCTTTTTCATTTGGAATTTGTGCCAGGACGAAAGGATAACGACGGACAAAAGCCGGAACATAAGTATTTTGTTTCCAATTTTCGTTGGAAACGATATAGTCATTTTCGTCGTTAGAAAGACCTACAAGAGCAGCAGATGTATAGTGCTGTTTCTCTTGTTCATCTTTTGCGGACATAAATAGAATTGGATAGTCTAAAGCAGCTCGAAAATATTCACTGCTGGCTAAAGGAACCCAATGGGTATCTTTGGCAAAAGACATGTTATTTGGAGGAGCAAACTTTAGATTTTTATGAGTCATTTTGTTGATTGGGGTTACATCTTTGTAGAAGAGCATAATATTTGCCATAAGATTTCTCCTTTTATTAACTTTTGTCACCAAAAAAGGTCTTTGAGGAAGATTTTGATATGGCAACAAGATTTAATAGGTAGTTTAGAGATTTAAAGATCCATTTGAAAAGAAAACTTTTGTATGGAAGATAATCGAAAAAAGCTTAAAAATAAAGTCCATCTTGCTACTGTTGGCTTAGCACACGGCATAAAAGGGCACGTTTTGGTTAAAATATTAGGTACTGAGCCACAGCGTTTACGTACTTATGGTGTTCTTTATGATGATCTAGGGCGTTCTTATGAGATTGTAACTCTTAGAATGAAAAAAAATAACGCGGTTATACGGTTTAAAGGGGTTGAAGAGCGCGCAGCTGCTGAAGCTTTAACGGGGATTCGTCTTCATATTATGCGTGATCAGTTGATTGATGATTTAGATGAAGATGAATTTTATCAAATAGATTTAATAGGACTTCAGGTTCAAGATTGTGTAGGGCAAGTTTTAGGTGAAGTAAGCGGTTTTTTTAATTTCGGAGCTGGTGATTTGCTTGAAGTGCGTTTAAATACACGCAAAACAGTGTTCATTCCATTTAGTAAGGCAGCGGTACCAAAAATTTGCATTGCTTCTGGTTTTCTTGTTGTCGATTCTTTAGCAGCTGGTTTAAGCAATGGGGAAGAAAATAATGGAAGGAAGGAATCAAGTTCAAAAATCAAGGCGTCAAAAAAATATGAGAGAATGCAAAAATGACGTTTCAAGCTCGTGTGTTAACACTTTATCCTGAAATGTTCCCTGGGTTATTAGGATATTCTTTAGCAGGGCAAGCTTTAGAAAAGGGGATATGGTCGCTAGAGACAGTGCAGATTCGGGATTTTTCTTTAGATAAGCATCGAAGTGTTGATGACACACCAGCTGGTGGTGGTGCAGGTATGGTGATGCGGGCTGATATTTTAGCTGCTGCACTTGATAGTTGTCCACACGATTCGCCAAGATTATTGATGAGTCCACGTGGGCGGCCTTTGAATCAAGCTTATGCACGTTCTTTAGCACAGGGTTCAGGCGTTACATTGGTTTGTGGACGTTTTGAAGGAGTGGATGAGCGAGTCATAGAAGCGCGGGAATTGGAAGAAGTATCTATTGGTGATTATATTCTTTCAGGTGGAGAAACAGCAGCCTTAGTTCTCTTAGATGTTATTGTGCGCCTTTTACCTGGGGTGATGGGGAATAAGCTTTCTGCCGAGTATGAAAGTTTTGAGAATGGGTTACTTGAGTATCCTCAATATACGCGTCCTTCTATTTTTGAAGGGCGTGGTATTCCACCGGTGTTGATGTCGGGTCATCACAAAGTTATCGCCGAGTGGCGTCAACAGCAAGCCGAATTGTTAACATATCAACGTCGTCCTGATCTTTATGCTCTTTATGATAAAAATCGTCGGAAAACTTGATTCATTTTGCAAGATGGTGTATTGCACGGCACACTTTCTGGAGAATTTTTTCGTAAAGGGTAAGGGTAGATCCAAGTTAGAATTAGGGGATGGTGTATTCGCTCCTGTGTAAGGCATAGCCTAGAGAGTTTCTTTTCTACGTGTAGAAAATGCTTTTGTGGCAAGAGTTGAGCGCTCTGACTGTTCGAAAAGAACATGAAGTATAAAGGATAGACAAATGAATATTATTGCCCAGCTTGAAGCTGAACAATGTGCAAAAATTGAAGCAAAACGCCAGTTGCCAACATTTCAGCCAGGAGATACAGTACGCGTCTTGGTTCGTGTAACTGAAGGGACAAGGACACGTGTTCAAGCTTATGAGGGAGTTTGTATTGCACGTTCCGGAGGTGGTCTAAATGAGACCTTTACAGTGCGCAAAATTTCTTATGGTGAAGGCGTTGAACGTGTGTTTCCAGTTTATTCTCCCTTGATTGAAGGAGTTGAGTTGGTGCGTCGAGGTAAAGTTCGTCGTGCGAAGCTCTATTATCTGCGTGCTTTGAGAGGTAAAGCTGCACGTATCGCTGAAAAAAGAGATTATAGGAAAAAAAGTGCAAAGCTTGTCGAAAAGGTAGAAAAAGCACCTGCTGAAGCAGATGGTGGTGCGACGCAAACTGCTGAATAAGTATTTAAACTGCTTGCTACTGGAGTTTATGAAAAAGCGGCTTTTGTCGCTTTTTTGTATGGTAAATTGATGTTGTTTGCCATTAATGGAGGGGCTCCAGTATTAGAATCATAGAAAGTTACATGCCATTGATTTGTGTTAGTAGAACTGAAAACAATGGAAAAAATGCTTGTTTATATTTGATAAACGATGTTAGACCTTTGACGTGAAGAGAAAATTATACTAAACAAGGTGAGTTTTATGACTTTTGTTTGTAAAACAATCGGTTTTTTTCTGCGCGACCTTTAATCCGTTATTTGAGACAACCGACCTGTAGTTATTGGTCATTTAGATGCCAAACAAGTAGAAACGATAATGCATTTGGTCGTTTTGTACGAATCTCCTCGTTCATGACGCAGTTGCAGTAAAAGTTCAGGTCAGGATATTTTATGACAAAGACAACTAGGACAAAAGAGCGCCCTCGCGCCCCCCATTTAACTGTTTATCGTTGGTCTATAACTATGGCGATGTCAATTGCTCATCGTATAACAGGTATAGCACTTTATTTTGGAATAGTATTCCTCGCTATTTGGTTAATTTCGGTTGCTAGCGGGAGTGAGACTTTTAGGATGGTTAATGGAATTTATGGTTCTATGCCTGGGCTTTGTATTCTATTTCTTTACACACTTGCTGGAGTTCATCACATAGTTGGCAGCATTCGCCACATTATTTGGGATATGAAGCCTTGTCTGTTGATGAAGGAAAAGGCAACATTAACGGCTTGGACGACAGTGTTTATTTCTCTTATTGTCACTCTTATGATTTGGATTATTGGATATAGCGTTGTATAAATTTGAGGGGTGGAGAAAGCATGAAGGAAGATTTTCGAACAGAACTTGGAAAGGCGCGTGGACTTGGGAGCGCGCATGAAGGAACAGAGCATTTTTGGCGAGAGCGTTTGTTAAGCTTTATTAATTTGCCGTTTTTGGTATTTTTTATTGTTTTGATTCTTTCACTCGTTGGAAAAGACTATAGCGTTGTGCATGCAAGGCTTTCACATCCTGCTGTTTCTGTCGTGATGATCTTGATGATTTTGTCATTCCTCTATTATATGAAGCTTGGAATGCAGGTTGTTATTGAAGATTATATTCCGCATGAAGCTGTGCGGATATTATTTTTTGCATTAAATATTCTATTCTGCTTTATTTTGGGTGGTGTAATTATTTTTGCTCTTTTAAGAATTGCATTAGGGGGTTAATAATATGGCGGATACACGATCATCTCTGAGTGCGAGAGCAGGTAACACCTCTTATCAGTGTGTAGATCATAAATTTGACGTTGTTGTTGTTGGTGCAGGGGGCGCGGGTTTGCGTGCGACGCTCGGTATGGCTGAACAAGGATTAAAAACTGCGTGTATTACAAAAGTTTTTCCAACGAGGTCACACACAGTTGCAGCACAGGGTGGTATTGCAGCGTCACTTTCTAATATGGGACCCGACAATTGGCAATGGCACTTGTACGATACAGTGAAAGGGTCTGATTGGCTGGGCGATACTGATGCGATGGAATATTTGGTGCGGAATGCACCGGCTGCTGTCTACGAATTAGAGCATTATGGGGTTCCTTTCTCGCGTACACAAGATGGAAAAATTTATCAAAGACCCTTTGGAGGGCATACGACAGAGTTTGGAGAAGGACCTCCAGTTCAACGGACTTGTGCTGCAGCAGATCGTACTGGGCATGCAATTTTACATACGCTTTATGGGCAGAGTTTAAAGCATAAAGCACAGTTTTTTATTGAATATTTTGCGCTTGATTTGATCATGTCTGATGGTGTTTGTACCGGTGTTGTGGCATGGAACCTCGATGATGGAACAATACACCGTTTTTCTGCCAAGATGGTTGTTCTTGCAACAGGTGGATATGGACGTGCTTATTTTTCCGCGACATCAGCTCATACTTGTACAGGTGATGGTGGTGGAATGATTGCGCGTGCTGGGTTGCCGCTTCAGGATATGGAATTTGTTCAGTTTCATCCCACGGGTATTTATGGTTCTGGATGTTTAATAACAGAAGGAGCTCGGGGTGAAGGGGGATATTTGATCAATTCTGAGGGGGAACGCTTTATGGAGCGTTATGCTCCTTCCTTTAAAGATTTGGCTTCACGCGATTTGGTTTCGCGTTGTATAACACTTGAAATTCGTGAAGGGCGCGGCGTTGGTCCAAGAAAAGATCATATGTATTTGGTGCTTAACCATATTGATCCCGCTATATTGCATGAGCGTTTGCCAGGGATTTCAGAATCAGCACGGATTTTTGCGGGTGTTGATGTGACTAAAGAACCTATTCCTATCATTCCGACTGTTCATTATAACATGGGTGGTATCCCTACAAATTACTATGGGGAAGTTTTAAATCCAACAGCTAATTCACCTGATTGTATTCAACCAGGTTTGATGGCTGTGGGTGAGGCTGGGTGTGCCTCTGTTCACGGAGCCAATCGTCTAGGTTCAAATTCGTTGATCGATCTTGTTGTGTTTGGGCGTGCAGCCGCAATTCGTGCAGGCGAAGTGATTGATCGTGATACAGAAATTCCACCTATTAATGAGGTAGCTGTTGACGAGATTATAGCACGTTTTGATCGTTTACGTTTTGCTCATGGGGGAACGCCAACAGCTGTATTACGCGAAAAAATGCAACGCACAATGCAAGAAGATGCCGCTGTGTTTCGAACGGCAGGTTCTTTGCAACAAGGATGTCAGCGGATAAGTCAACTATGGGGTGAATTATCTGATCTCAAGGTAACAGATCGTTCGTTGATATGGAATTCTGATTTGGTTGAAACATTAGAACTCGAAAATCTGATGGTTAATGCAATTATGACTGTTTATTCTGCAGAAGCACGTTTGGAAAGTCGAGGAGCTCATGCGCGTGAAGATTATCCAGAGCGTGACGACAAAAATTGGCGTTGTCATACGGTTTCGCGTTTGTCAACAGATGGTAAGGTGACATTGTCATATCGACCTGTTCATGTTGATCCATTAACATCTGAAGAAGATGGCGGTATTGACTTAAAGCGTATTGCACCTAAGAAACGTGTTTACTGAGGGGAGAAGGAACTATGGTACAAATTAAGCTTCCTAAAAATTCTCAAGTAAAAGCTGGAAAAGTTTGGCCTAAGCCTGAAGGTGCTACAAAGCTAACGGAGTTTCATATTTACCGTTGGTCGCCTGATGATGAGGAAAATCCCCATCTTGATACCTATTATGTAGATCGTTCAGCTTGTGGACCGATGATCCTTGATGGGCTTTTATTTATAAAAAACCATATTGATCCGACTTTAACACTTCGGCGATCATGCCGTGAAGGAATTTGTGGTTCGTGTGCAATGAATATTGATGGAACCAATACTCTAGCCTGTACAAAAGGTATGGATGAGGTGAAGCATCCAATTAAGGTTTATCCTTTACCTTCTATGCCTGTTGTTAAAGATTTGGTTCCTGATTTGAAACATTTTTACGCCCAGCATCGTGTCATTGAACCTTGGTTGCAAACCGTTTCTCCTGAGCCTGCAAAAGAGTGGCTGCAAAGTTATTCCGATCGCCAAAAAATTGATGGTCTTTATGAGTGTATTTTATGTGCATGCTGTCAGACATCGTGTCCAAGCTATTGGTGGAACGGAGATCGTTATTTAGGACCAGCTGTTTTGCTTCAAGCATATCGCTGGATCGCTGATTCGCGTGATGAAATGTGCGGTGAGCGTCTTGATAATTTAGAAGATCCTTTTCGGCTCTATCGATGCCATACAATTATGAATTGTGCACAAACTTGTCCTAAAGGCTTAAATCCAGCTAAAGCAATTGCTGAAATTAAAAAGCTCATGGTTGAACGTCGCTTGTAAAAATAGGTTCAACACAGAGGGATACTGTAAAGCTATTTAGCGTGTTGTATACCTTTGAGGTGTTTACACAGGGTTCAGTTTTGAAAGCTTATTTTTTCTGAGGATTTTAACATGAAATTTAATATTTCTTCTGGATACAATGGGTAATTCATTGAGAAAATTTGTCTTAATGTGAAAATAAGGTTGTAGTAGAGGATGTGCGTTTTCGCTTTTGTTAAAAAGTCATATTGAATTGTGATAAATATCATAGATGTTAATTCTACATTCTTTCATCCGTACTAGTGGGAAAAGGCTTTTGCTATGTTTAAATTGTAGTTTCAATTGTTTCATTAATGATAATTACGGGGAACTATCAGAGAGGCTGAAAGAGAGGAGTTATTTTCAAAAATTTAATTCAATAAAAAGCTGTGCTATGTCACACAGCTTTTTATTAGATTTGGTAAAATCACTTATATTGTGAGAAACTTTTAACCTTAAATTATTTTCGATTTAGAAAAAATCGGATCATAGAAAACTTCAGAGAGTTTCCGATCTTTAAAATACAACACTACATCAACTGTCGTATAAAGCACTAGCTTGATCATCTGTATGTCAAGTTGACGGCCAACCTCTGATCTTTTGATGAGTGTTGCACATCGTTCGAATGTTTGTAAGGCATTGTTAGCATGCGTTGTTGTAATTGATCCAGGGTGTCCAGTATTTAGTGAATTGAGGTATTCCCATGCCTCATTACCGCGCAGCTCAGCGAGAAAAATACGATCAGGCGATTGGCGCATACATGCATCTAAACATTCATCGACCGTCGCGCGATCCGCGCTGTTCCCGTAAAGCATATGCACATGATTAGGGTGATTTGGTAAAAAAAGCTCATGAACATCTTCAATCGTGATAATACGTTCTTCAACGGGTACTTTTTCTATCAAAGAGCGGGCAAATGTCGTTTTACCTGATCCTGTTTTACCTGCAATGATAATATTACGTTTATAAAGTACACATTTTTCTAGAAAATCAATAATCTTTCGATCGCGTTTGAGCTTTAATAGTTGAGCTTCAAATGGTTCTAATCGTGTGAAATCTTGCTTTAATAAGAAACTATTTGATTCTTTTTCTGAAGGTTTATTGAAGCTCACATCTATAAAACTATCGAATGTACCTTCGTGATCAAGCTCCTCTAGTGTTTTAACTATAAGAGAATGCTTACGAATCATAAATGATAGCGTACCATCGAGAACAGCTGGGCTTTGTACAATTGTACCGCGCTGCCCCCCAGGCAATAGTACATAATTTATGCTTTTAGGAACCATACCATTATAGACGATAATAGCCGTAATAAGCGTTTGTAAAAAAGAACTCGTAAGTTCTGGTGCACTGTGTACTTGCCAACCCTCAAAGCTTTTTGTCCATATTTCACAGGGGCGGCAAATTGATAATTCAGTAATTTTGGGATCTTCTAAGAAATGATCAAGCGGCTGTAAAAGCTGTGCAACTGCTTGATCTTTCTGTACTTGATTAGCGTGTGACGAGACTGTAGACATCGCTGAAATCCAAATCACGAGCAATCAAAATATTAATCCGCTCGCCCTGATTTTTGTACAGTGTTGGTACAATGTTGATAGAGTTTTGGAGAACATCCATGACAACTGCTTCAGCTTCTCCTTGCCCATTTTTAGACTGTTGTTCTCCTTTTTCTCCTTTTCCTCCTTTGGTAATTTTACTTGTTACCCATTCTCCTAAGCTATTTCCTAAATTACTGATTATGCTAATCATGATTGCACCACTAAATCGTTCCCAGAAGTGTCTATCAACCCAACCCCCTAAACCAGATTCTCCAAGTGGGCCAGTACCGGGCGAATCAAGATTTACAACAACACCAGAAGGTGTTTCAACACGCGACCATTGCACGAAAACCCGTGCTTGCCCTTGTTGTAGTCCGCTTTGATAAAAACCGACAACTTTTGAGCCACGATCTAGTAAAACAACTCGACCACTTGTAGAGTAAACATCACGTGTTAAATAACATGTAGTCATTCCTGGCTGTGTCGTGATAATTTTTGTTTCTAATACACAATCTATTTGGGTTCCTTGTGTGATCAAAAGATCACGATTGCGCAGCTGAGCTGCAGATGATTGGCTTAGCCGTATAGGCTGCAATTTGTCTGAGAACTCACCACCGCCTCTGTCACCAGAGTTGCTAGATTTTGAATAATTTTCAGAGGTTTCACTGCCTCCACCATTATTAAGGTTCGAGTTTAACATACGTTGACGAGCCAACATTTCGGCATCTTTGACCAATTGTGGTGGCATGGTTGTTTGGAAAAGCTGAGCCAAAGACGATGGAAGATTGCGTAGTTGCTCCTCTATTTGTGCCTGTTGACCTGATTCTTCTATGGATTTCTCTTCTGTGACTTTTGGTTCCTCTATGACTGGAGGAATATAGCTTGGTATAATTTGTTGCACTATTTGCTGCGGCTTTTTTTCCTCAGCATTTGCAGCATTGCGCATTTTTAAAGCTTTCCAAGATAGCGCAACTGGTACCGCTACTATGATGACGATCCCTACTATTAATAATACACGCATACCGGGAATGGTTGGGCGACGTTCTACATCGAGCTCGGATTTACCATAATCACCTTCAATAGAGATTTGTTCGGCGTAGTTTAAATTTTCGCCTGTGTTGACTTCATCTCCTTTCTTACTGCAGAACATCATTTATCTCCTTTATTGATACGACGAACCACCGATGATATTGTTCCGGTCGTGTTTGGTACGCCATTGGGATCATAAGATTCGTTAAAGACAGCAAGAACCCGTCTCCCAAGTCGTATGAGCCATTTAGGATTGACCTTGTGAACAGCGATGATATTATTGGAATTGCCCACGATAGTACGCGGTATGAGACTTTCATTGCCTTCGGTATCCACTAAATAAATTGACGGCATGTCCATGTTGGCAGAAAACTTGAAGTAGGTAATGCGTCCGTTATCCCAGGCATTTATCGGGGCAATATCTTTGTGACCGCTCATGGTGTAGTTTAGATTATAACCATTTATGTTTTTACTAAAACCATGCTCAATAGCAGCACGTTGAGTGTTTTCTTGCGATTTTTGAGTATCTGAATCGGGATAGACGAAAGCTAATTCGTAGGTAGATTCAGCGCGGTCATTGCGGAACTGTAGTCGAAATTTATAACTGCGCTTATCAGTAACAACGATAAGGTTGGTATTGGCAAGTTCAGCTTTGGGTTTAATAAAGATATGCCGCCCCTTATGCGCAAAAGCATAGGCATCAGAATCACCGAAGGCATGGGTAATATAGTGTTCACCGTCTTCAAGGATGATGTGTGTTGCTACACCAAGAACAGTTTCAATCTGAACTACATCAGCTGCGTTATAAGTTACATAACGAATCCGGTGATCATACTGTGAATTGGAGGGGGTTTTGAGCGCCTGCACGGGCATCGTATAAAACGAGGCTAGTAAGACAACAAACGCAAGTTTTCTCATAACAATCAATCCCTTAATTATTAAAAACTATTTCCGGATCAGCGCGGTAACTTGTAACTTGGAAACCAAGGGGATTAAGCAATCGATCAGATGATTTCATGGGTGCATCGATATAAGTATATCCAATCGTCGCAATTTGGTCTTCTTTTTTCCCTGTTGAGCCATTAATATCCTGTTGGTGGGTTGTAAAACGCACGGTTGCTTGTCCATTTCCGTTTGGCTGGATAGAACGCACTTTAACTGTGATGCGTGCCTTGTTGGAAAGCACTTTATCGCGAGCGTTTTCACCCTCATAAATTTTGTAAAATTCCTGTTGAACTGCTGGTGCACTTAAAAGCGCTGTTGTATCATAATTTAATTGAATGGTATCGTAGTCATAGGTTTCGCGGTTAAGGACATATTGATTAAGCCAATATCTGTCTACAATTTCACCATAACTGGTTTCGTGCTCGCGCATTATAGAAACAGTATCAACTGCACCAGTGGTATTATCAACGCGTAAGACTAAAGGCATGGGAGATGGTTGAGAAAAACCTATTACCCCACATATCATACCAAATATTCCAAAAACGCTAAAGACACCCACTATCCGCCATGCTAGCCTACGCGATTTCATAAATTCATTAATCAGTTCACGTTCCAAACCTCGACTTTCTTCATAATAGCTGCTAAGTCGTTCGGACTTTACCGGTTTAACTTCTTTTTTCTTCATATCGCTCCTCACTGAATTTCCGCAGGGACTTCTTTATTAATAGGGACTCGATTCCAATTGCTCGGTTGTTTTGGCTTTGGAGCCGACGTGCAAGCCGATAATAAAAGACTCACAATCAAAATTGTAAAAATGATTGGTTTCATCTTAGCATTCCTTTTTTAAACTATTTAATATTCTTTATCAATTATCTATCATTAATTCAATTTTGATTTAAAAAATATATAATCATGGTTTTTATTTTATTTTTAAGTCTATTCATTAAACAACGAGGTAAATATTATTTATTCTAAACTTGATCATTTGGTTATACAGTTGTCATTAGAAATAAAGAGACTACTTTCCCTATCTCGCTGCACATGATAAGCTATCCATAGATGATAAAAGAGATGGCTATAGCGATTGATATGATAAGAGCAATTAGAGGCAATTGCTCTTAATAAAATTTTGGTGATAGATTGATATGATACACGATCAATTTTACTGAAAAATTGTGTAAACCCTTCTAAGACCATAGCAGTTCTCTTTAATGACTTTTCATTTGTGTGAGTGATAACCATAATAATATTGTAAAAATTTCACTGTGAGGATCGTATAGTTGGCATTTTCGTATTTTTACTATCCAGAATTCTCATATTACGTTTATGCTTTTGTTGGCTAATAAATGCTTGTTCTACGTTGCGTAGATGAGCCGCCATTTGCAACTGTGTTGCTTCATTTTGGCTCATGGCTAATTGGATCTTAAGCTGCGTTTGTAATTCGGCAATGCCTTTTAGATCTTTCGTTTCACCGATCATGTTTAACAATCCTAAGATTTTTCCCGAACGATCTTCTATTTTCTCAGAAATTTTCAAACTTATAAATTTGTCGACCATTGCTGCGTGTTGGCTACGGTCATTAATAGACTTTCGTATATTTTCAAATTTTGAGCTATTTTCTTCTACGCTTTTGAATTCTTTTTCAAATTCTTCAAGTTTCGTTTTAAGACCGTTATTTGCCGGTAGAAATTTATCTTTGTCATAGGATAGATGTAAACTTTTAAGAAAAAGCGCTTCTTCCTCTTTGAGATCTTTGAGCGTTTCAGAATCTTTAGCTATAGCGCTATATATCTTATCCAATTGCTCGGATTGTTTTTTTATCTCATCAGACTGTCTTTTTAGCGTATCTAAAAAAACATTACCGTTACTTTGCCCGTTATGCCTTGCATTTGATACGTGCACCACTCCTTGTTGTAAGGTTTGTAATGACTGCAGCCCTTTATATCCGGTAGGTAAGAAGGCAAGTCGATAGTCGCGATTCATAATTGCATTTCCAAAACTTGGTGTTGCTAAGATTAGACTTATTATCGCTATAATAACCGATTTTTTCATTTTCACTCTCTCCAGCAGCCTGTTAATTTCTCCAACATGTACATAGTACAAAACTGAAAATAACATTGCTCTTCACTGAATTTTTGCAGGGACTTCTTTATTAATAGGGACTCGATTTCAATTGCTCGGTTGTTTTGGCTTTGGAGCCGACGTGCAAGCCGATAATAAAAGACTCACAATCAAAATTGTAAAAATGATTGGTTTCATCTTAGCATTCCTTTTTTAAACTATTTAATATTCTTTATCAATTATCTATCATTAATTCAATTTTGATTTAAAAAATATATAATCATGGTTTTTATTTTATTTTTAAGTCTATTCATTAAACAACGAGGTAAATATTATTTATTCTAAACTTGATCATTTGGTTATACAGTTGTCATTAGAAATAAAGAGACTACTTTCCCTATCTCGCTGCACATGATAAGCTATCCATAGATGATAAAAGAGATGGCTATAGCGATTGATATGATAAGAGCAATTAGAGGCAATTGCTCTTAATAAAATTTTGGTGATAGATTGATATGATACACGATCAATTTTACTGAAAAATTGTGTAAACCCTTCTAAGACCATAGCAGTTCTCTTTAATGACTTTTCATTTGTGTGAGTGATAACCATAATAATATTGTAAAAATTTCACTGTGAGGATCGTATAGTTGGCATTTTCGTATTTTTACTATCCAGAATTCTCATATTACGTTTATGCTTTTGTTGGCTAATAAATGCTTGTTCTACGTTGCGTAGATGAGCCGCCATTTGCAACTGTGTTGCTTCATTTTGGCTCATGGCTAATTGGATCTTAAGCTGCGTTTGTAATTCGGCAATGCCTTTTAGATCTTTCGTTTCACCGATCATGTTTAACAATCCTAAGATTTTTCCCGAACGATCTTCTATTTTCTCAGAAATTTTCAAACTTATAAATTTGTCGACCATTGCTGCGTGTTGGCTACGGTCATTAATAGACTTGCGTATATTTTCAAATTTTGATCTATTTTCTTCTACGCTTTTGAATTCTTTTTCAAATTCTTCAAGTTGCGCTTTAAGACCGTTATTTGCCGGTAGAAATTTATCTTTGTCATAGGATAAATGTAAACTTTTAAGAAAAAGAGCTTCTTCCTCTTTGAGATCTTTGAGAGTTTCAGAATCTTTAGCTATAGCGCCATATATCTTCTCCAATTGCTCGGATTGTTTTTTTATCTCATCAGACTGTTTTTTTAGTGTATCTAAAAAAATTCTGCTGCTATCTTGTTGTCCTGTTTGTCCTCTCATTGATGTTTGCATTGTTCTTTGATATTGGGGTGCTGCTCCATATCTCGGTGAAGGCGTTCTTTGAATCGAGCTTCCATACGGTGAGTTAAGGTTATTATACCGATGTTCGTCATCTATGATTGAATTTCCAAAACTTGGTGTTGCTAAAACCACACTCATTATCGCTGTAATCGTTAATTTTTTCATTTTCACTCTCTCCAGCAGCTTATTTGTTACCCTTTCCAATATTTACATTGTTGCAAAGGGGATAATGATATTGCTCTTCACTGAATTTCGAAGGGATTATTTTATTAATTAGCTTTGATATTCCAATTTCATAATCGTTTTTATTTTAGATATGATGTGTAAGCCGATAATAAAAGATTCGCAATTAAAAATTATAAAATGAATTTAATTTAATTTCTTTTTTAACCATTTTTCGTCTTCTATATATTATTAATCATAGTTACATTTTTGACTAAAATATATAGCGCGATTTTTTCATGTATGCATTAAGCTACCGCGCAAATATCATTTATCACGCTACTGAACTTTGATTATCTAGCAGAACGGTTATTGGCATTTAATTTCAATAAATGTCCAAACGTAATACCTTTTGCTAAGGTGCTTGCAAGGCTTGATAATTTCAGCAACAAGACAATGGAAATAATAGACAAGGTGAGAGCTCCGCCAAGCGCATAGCTGACATTCTGTTCACCATTAAATTGCAGATCTTCCATGTAAGCCGCAAAGATATTGATCATGAGCTTAAACACAGTTGATAAGAGTATCATGAGAATGATGTAGCTCAACAGTTGTGTTGCCCATCGTTCAAAGAAGCGATGTGTTGGTTGCCAAAGCAAAGCAATGATAAAGACAGGCCCCAGTGCGAAGAGAAGGGAAAGAGCACTTTGTGAAAATAAAATAACTGCACCACCAATTGCAACCAAGCTGCTTGTTGCAACCAAGATAAGAATACCAAAGAGTGCGTAAAGAAGTCCATCAGAACCTAAGAAAGCAGATTCTTCGAAAGCTTCGCTTGCGCGTTTAAATCCTTCTTCAGCTGCTTTATTAAGTGAATTGCTAAAGGGTTCGTTTTGAGATGTCTTACCTGTCAGGGCATTTGAAAGTTCAGTGGGTAAATTGGAGACGAAACTGCTCATACCTCCCTGAGACCATCCTGCAGAGAATGCAATTGAAGTAATAATGCTCACGCGTAAGCAACGGTTCACAAACTCAGTGAGTGGCATTTCTATCACACCACGCATGATAAGCCATCCATAGATGATGAAAGAGACGGCTATAGCAGTTGATAGGATGGGAGCAATTGCGATGATTGCCTCTGATGAAGTTTTCGTGACATATTGATTTATTACATCATCAATCTTACCGAAAAGCTGTGTAAACATTACTAAGGCCATAGCATTCCTCTTTACGAATTTTCATCTTTTTTGAAGAGGGAGTGTTGGTATTTTAGATCTATTTATGCAATTTGATACAACACTCTTCATCAGGATTATTTGAGACAGATCAGGTTCTCAATGCTATCCCTTCAAAGTGTGGGATAGCTTAATTTTTACGTATTTTTTATTTCTAAAAATAGAAAACTAATCTATCATGTTCGTTTTCTAAAACTTTACTGTATAGCTGGCATTGCTGTATTCTTACTTCCAAGAACTTTCACATTGCGCTTGTGCTTTTGCTGGTTGATGAGTGCCTGTTCTGCATTGCGTAAATGTGCGGCCATTTGAAATTGTGTCGCTCCATTTTTACTCATAGCTAATTGGGCTTTAATATGTGTCTGTAGCTCGGCAACACTTTTCCCGTCTTTCACTTCCTTGATCTTTTTTGATAACCCTAAGATTTTTCCTGAAAGATCTCCTACTTGTTCAGAAGCTTGTACGCTTATAATCTTGTCAACAGCTGCTGCATATTGGCTGTGTTCACTAATAGATTTGTGTACATCACCAGATTTTAATGAAGTATTTTTTTCTTCAATATTTTTTAATTTTTTTTCTAATTCTTCAAGCTGTGTGCGAACTTCTTTCTCATTAGCTAATAGGAACTTTTCCTTTTGATAAGACAAATATATTTTTTTAGGGAAAAGAGGCTTTGCATCCTGAAAACTCCGAGCAGTAGCTTGAGGATTGCTAACTGTAATAGCATCACGTATCTTCTCTAATTTCTCGGTTTGTTTACTCTTCTCATCAGATTGCTTTCTTATTGTATCGAAAAAAATCCAGCTCTCTTGTCCTCTCCTTTGCACTTGCCCTGAGTTTTGGACTTGATCAAACTCTCTCCCTCTCATTTGATGATTTTGTCCTCCTTGCCATGGCGTTGTTGTTCCTTGCTCTGGTGCTTTTTTTGATGTTAATGATACTCCTTGCTTTGGTGTTGACACTGACCCTGCCGATTGTCCTGATCCTAGATTCGAATTTTGTACCGTTTGCGATTGTTGTGCAGGTTGTGGTGTAAGTTTTTGTGTAGCTTGTTGTGCAAGTTGTGGTGTAGCTTGTGGTGTAGCTTGTTGTGCAAGTTGTGGTGTAGCTTGTGGTGTAGCTTGTGGTGTAGCTTGTGGTGTAGCTTGTTGTGCAAGTTGTGGTGCAAGTTGTGGTGCAGGTTTTAATTGTGGTGCAGATTGTTGTGTTGACACTGACCTCGCTGGTTGTCCTGATCCTGGATCTGCACTTTGTACCGTTTGCAATTGTTTTGCAGGTTGCGATTGTTGTGTTGACACTGACCCCGCTGGTTGTCCTGATCCTAGACTTGAACTTTGTACCGCCGGTTGTTGTGCAGATTGTAGTGGTCGTTTTTGGAAGTCTAATGTAGGTGGTAGTATGCTAGATCGCTGAGTCGAGAGCACTATTTTTCCTGAATTCGCCTTAACCATTTGCCCACCTGGCGGTATTATTATTCCTTTTGATGCTAATGCTCGATGTGATGGTGCAGATCGTTTTCCTGCTGATACTGTTGATTTTGGTCTTTTCCCTGTTTTTGCTGTTGCCCCTTGTCCTGGCTGTTTCGTCTGTCCTTGTGCCGTTGATGGCCTTACTGCTGCTACTGATGCTGTTTTTCCTCCTGTTGCTGTTTTTCCTCCTGCTGCTTTTTTAGGTGGCAATGTTGCTCCTGCGGCCTTTGGCGCTGCTGCTTTGGCGGCCGGCTGTTTTGCTTTAGGAGCTGGTTGTGCTCCTGCTCTTGATTTTCCTAGAGCTGCTGCCTTTTCTTGTTCTAGTCTTTTTAGTGCTTCCTCCCTTGCTTTTTTTTGTGCTGGATCCATTTCTGTTCCACTCGAGCCTCTTCCAGGGCCGCCAATATACCCACCACCATATGTAGGTGCTTTTTCAAGACCTCCCATACCTAAACTACGGTAGCCGCTATGTCCTGTCATATATGGTGTACGCGATGGATGCCCGTAATTTGGAGCTGAATTTCCAAAACTTGGCGTTACTAAAACCACACTCATTATCGCTGTAATCGTTGATTTTTTCATTTTCACTCTCTCCAGCAGCTTATTTGTTACCCTTTCCAATATTTACATTGTTGCAAAGGGGATAATGATATTGCTCTTCACTGAATTTCGAAGGGATTATTTTATTAATTAGCTTTGATATTCCAATTTCATAATCGTTTTTATTTTAGATATGATGTGTAAGCCGATAATAAAAGATTCGCAATTAAAAATTATAAAATGAATTTAATTTAATTTCTTTTTTAACCATTTTTCGTCTTCTATATATTATTAATCATAGTTACATTTTTGACTAAAATATATAGCGCGATTTTTTCATGTATGCATTAAGCTACCGCGCAAATATCATTTATCACGCTACTGAACTTTGATTATCTAGCAGAACGGTTATTGGCATTTAATTTCAATAAATGTCCAAACGTAATACCTTTTGCTAAGGTGCTTGCAAGGCTTGATAATTTCAGCAACAAGACAATGGAAATAATAGACAAGGTGAGAGCTCCGCCAAGCGCATAGCTGACATTCTGTTCACCATTAAATTGCAGATCTTCCATGTAAGCCGCAAAGATATTGATCATGAGCTTAAACACAGTTGATAAGAGTATCATGAGAATGATGTAGCTCAACAGTTGTGTTGCCCATCGTTCAAAGAAGCGATGTGTTGGTTGCCAAAGCAAAGCAATGATAAAGACAGGCCCCAGTGCGAAGAGAAGGGAAAGAGCACTTTGTGAAAATAAAATAACTGCACCACCAATTGCAACCAAGCTGCTTGTTGCAACCAAGATAAGAATACCAAAGAGTGCGTAAAGAAGTCCATCAGAACCTAAGAAAGCAGATTCTTCGAAAGCTTCGCTTGCGCGTTTAAATCCTTCTTCAGCTGCTTTATTAAGTGAATTGCTAAAGGGTTCGTTTTGAGATGTCTTACCTGTCAGGGCATTTGAAAGTTCAGTGGGTAAATTGGAGACGAAACTGCTCATACCTCCCTGAGACCATCCTGCAGAGAATGCAATTGAAGTAATAATGCTCACGCGTAAGCAACGGTTCACAAACTCAGTGAGTGGCATTTCTATCACACCACGCATGATAAGCCATCCATAGATGATGAAAGAGACGGCTATAGCAGTTGATAGGATGGGAGCAATTGCGATGATTGCCTCTGATGAAGTTTTCGTGACATATTGATTTATTACATCATCAATCTTACCGAAAAGCTGTGTAAACATTACTAAGGCCATAGCATTCCTCTTTACGAATTTTCATCTTTTTTGAAGAGGGAGTGTTGGTATTTTAGATCTATTTATGCAATTTGATACAACACTCTTCATCAGGATTATTTGAGACAGATCAGGTTCTCAATGCTATCCCTTCAAAGTGTGGGATAGCTTAATTTTTACGTATTTTTTATTTCTAAAAATAGAAAACTAATCATATTCGTTTCTTAAAACTTCACCGCAATCGTATAGTTGGCATTGCTGTATTCTTACTATTAAGAATTCTCATATTGCGCTTGTGCTTTTGCTGGTTGATGAGTGCCTGTTCTGCATTGCGTAAATGTGCAACCATTTGTAATTTTGCGTTTTCATTTTGGATCATAGCTAATTTAGCTTTAATACGTGCTTGCAGTTCAGCAATGCCTTTTAGATTTTTTGTTTCATCAATTTTTTTTACCAGTTCTAAAATGTTATTGAAACGATTTTCTGTTGTTTGAAAAGCTTGTAAACTTACAGCTTTGTCTATAGCCGCTGCATATTGACTGCGTTCATCGATGGATGTGCGCGCATCATTGATAGAATCGTTACTGCTTTCTTCTTTTAGAATATTTTTGAGAAATACGAGTATTTCAGGGTTTTGATTTTTACTGTAGATTGATTGTGGATTCTTAAGAAAAAAACTGTTTTTATTGATTTGTGTAGTACCAAGTCCTTTATTCTCTGTTATAGACTCATGTATTTTCTCTATTTGACTTAGCTGTTTCCTATTCAACTCAAGATGTTGTTTGATTAATTTGATAATATCTTGCTTCGGATTTGAAGGAGGTGGTGCTGGCTTTGGGGGAGGACTTGCCTTTTTAGTGGAAGCACTAGGAAAAAGCCAACCAAAATCCGGTGTTGATCGTTCTAATTCTGCTGCGCCTGCTCCAAACCAATGTGCTGCTAAACTTGGTGTTGCAAAAATTATTGTTATTATTATTGAAAGAACTAATTTTTTCATGTCGTTCTCCTATCAGCTTTTACATGTTGCAAAAAAATTGGCAACCATATTGCCGGATCGTCGCCTACCTCGGCGATGATCGCTTCGACCAACTCTGCACTGTCAGGTGTTCCCGATAAAACTAAGAGTTCGTCATTAAAGTCTCGTTCGACAGTTTTTCCACCGATCTGCATATGAAATTTGCTTAAATTTAACTCCGCCAGTGCGGATTGATCGCCTTGTTTGATCAGAAATTGGCGACTAAATTCACCAAGTTCTGCTACCAATTTAAATTCAGCATCTGTTAATTTGAAACCTTCTGTATATTCTTCGTAATTTGCTTTTGGATTTGCTAGAAAAATATAAGTTGCACATTGCTGAATTAGCGTTTTGGCAATGTTGCTTTCTAGTGCATCACCAGGTTCTTGGGTTGCGAAAACAAAAATACCATTTTGTTTACGTATAGTCTTTTGTTTATTCTTTGCTAAATCCTCAAAATATGGATCTTGCAAAGGTTTCCAAAACTCATCAAAGATATACATAAATCGTTGCCCACTAATCATTCCTTCTGTGCGATAAAGCAGATACATCATTACTGGGGTGCGAGTTTCCGCATTATCTAAAAATTCAGTGGTATCAAAGCCATAAATTTGATTTGTCGAGAGATCAAGTGCATCAACGGGGTTGTCAAACAGCCATCCATAATCGTTACCTTCACACCATTTTAGTAAGCGAGAGTGAACGGTCGGACGCGCGTTATAATCACTCAAACGTGGGTTTGGTAAGAATTGTACTAGGAAAGACAAGCGACGTAATGATCTATCAATATTGTTACTCATAATAGCTGTAACAGCTTGATTAATTTCCTCTTCATCGCGGTGTGTAACTTCGCCACCTGCTTCTGCCAATTTTTTAACAAACTGTTTAAGAAAAATTATGTTATCTTGTGTTGGCGGGAGTTGAAATGGGTTAAAACCACTTGGTCTACCCGTTTTAAATGCGAGATATCGGCCGCCCATCGCTCGAATAACAATCTCCATACCACGATCTTTATCAAAAACAACAGTTGTAGGTCTAAACTTCTGTGCTTGCGCTAACAGAAATCCAAGTAAAACCGTTTTACCAGAACCAGATTGCCCAATAAGCGCAGTGTTTCCCAGAAGCCTTTTGTCTGTTGCATCCTCTTCAAGTTGGGAAGCATGAAAATTAAAATAGAGTGGTGTTCTACTTACGGTCTTAAGAATTGTAACCGCCGGCCCCCATGGATTTCCAGTCGGCTTACCTGACATGAAGTTATGGAAAGATGAAAATGATAAAAAGTTAAGTGACGTAATTGGTGCGGGACGTGGCCGCCATTTCCAATTTGCGGGGAGTTGTGCCCAATAACCAGCCTCTATAGCTAAGTCCACGGGTTTTGGTAAGACTGCAACATCCAGCATAGCTGCACTTGCTTTTGCCATATAATCGCGAACTTTTTGAACGGTATCACCATAAATGGTTAATGTACAGTGATGTTCGCCCATGACAAAATGTCCACTTATGAGTTGATTCAGCGCTTCATCAATTTGTGCAATCTGGCTTGTGGCAACATCGCGAGCATCGATAAGATTGCGCTGATGCCGCTGTAAATAATTTTTAGCAGCGTGCCGTGAAAGTACAGAAAAACTCTGTGTCAGTATGAATTCAAAATCACTTTCCAGTAGAGTGTTGAGTTGCCCTGGTTTAGTTGTGACATCGTATTCTTTAATTTCCATCATCCCAAATCGGCGCATCCCAGTGGATGTCCGCAACTCACCAATGGAACCCCATTTCGAGAAAAAAGGTCGATTGATACACATGTAATCGGCAAAGCGATCTTGACAGATTGGCATAGGCCGATATTCGCTATTAACAAGCATGCCAAGAAATTCGAGAGCAGAGGAATAAGCATAGCCATTTTTTTCATAAGCACCAAGAAGCTCGACACCATAATGCTTGAGAGACTGACCTAGGGTGCGGTTAATCTCATTAAGAGTCTTTATACACGATTCTTGACGCATCTTTTTTTGATCAAGCGTTTCACGTTCATGTTGAGAAAAAAATGATATAATTTTGTCAGTTATCGGCTGAAAAACAATCGTTAAATATAGATCATTAACCATTAAGTTATAGCCAGTGAAACTCTGCCTATATTTCTCATCAAGTTGATGACAAAACATTTGATCAAATGTTGAATCAGGATATTCATAAACGCGGCGACGCACAATATGTGTCCATAACGACAAATTAGCTGATGCAATACCACGTAAAATATTGTTTAGTTCCTTGATCCATTGGAAAATATCTTCTTCTGAAGCACTTTGATGCGAACGTCCATCAATTTTCCAAACTGATAAGTACTCTGCGTTTTTGGTAGAGATAATCGTGTCTGTAATATGATGTGAATAGGGTATAAACAAACTTACTGGTGTCTCTGACATGAGCAATTTGCTGCTTTCAACAGCTTTCATGCTTATCTCCTTTTGCTATAATTAGAGGGACTGTAACTTGATGCGCCCCAAAAGCTTTTGTTGCGATTGCGAAATTTTGTATCAATCCACAACCACCAGATACGAAATGCTTTGTCATCATTTTTGGTGATTTGCACCATAATGAACCATAATGGAGGAGCCATTAACCACAAAAAAATGTTTATCGTCATAGCAAAAGAAGCTACTCCTATAACCATAGATATAGCCGGGATCATTGGTACACCCCAAACTGTTGGAACGCGAGTCGCACCTTTAAATAAAGGGAATTCTTCATGTTTTTGTGGTTTCATGGTAGATTCCGATTAGTTAATATGAAATAATATATTGCTAATGTAGAATGCTGCACCAGCTATGATGACACTAAACGACCATCGTGCAAATGTAGCACTCGCGATGAGACGCAATAAATAAATAATCAGTAAAAATACAAAAACGATAGCAGCGATGAGAGGAACAAGCATACCTAACCCATAATACATACTCATTAAAGTATCTACACTGACTGTTGCTTGAACATTGGTTTTTGCGTGAACATATGTAGACTGAGTTGCTAAAAACATGATTACCGTCATAAAAAGAGCACCAATTTGTCTCTCAATTTTTGCTCGAAGAGCATTGAAGTATTTCACATTTTTTACTTTAACTATAGTTGAAGTTATCATAAACAATATTCTCCTCTTACAGTACATTTTACAGTATAAGTGAAATTATTACTGAAATATCATACAACCGCTGAATATAAACCTCACTTTCTAATAAAATTTGTGTTAAATCATTTTAAATTAAGCTGCTCCTGGAATACCCGGCAATAGCATATTGCTGATTGATGCTGCTGATCCAGCGATGATCACTCCAACGGACCAACGTAAGAATGTATCTTTTTCAATAAACCGCCCTGCATAACTAATAGCTAAGCACAAAAGTATAACAGCAGCAGCGAAAGGAATAACTGTATCCAATTCTGTCTTCAGTTTTCCTAGAGCCTTATTAACTTTACTTAAACCATTGTTAGCAAGTGCAGGGTTATCTATAAAAAATACAGTCATAGCTGCAGCAGAAAAAGTGATTTTATTTTTCATTTTTGATTGAAAAGTTTTTAAATATCTCATGTTATTTTCTCTAACTAAAATTACTCAAATACATTCTTTATTACTGTTGCAGTATTAAGTGACGTTGCTATTTATGTCTTTAAATAGTTTTGTATCAAAAATTATTTTAAATAAAACATTTTGTATTAAATTAACTTTAATAAGATTAAAGTAGCATATCGCTGATTTCTTTTGCTGATCCAGCGACTATTACCCCAACAGACCAACGTAAGAATGTATCTCTTTTAATGAAGCGTCCTGCATAACTAATGGCTAAGCACAAAAGTATAACAGCAGCAGCAAAAGGAATAACTAGATCCAATTCTGTTTTCAGTTTTTCTAGAGCCTTATTAGCTTTACTTAAACCATTGTTAGCAAGTGCAGGATTATCCATAAAAAATACAGTCATAGCTGCAGCAGCAAAAGTGATTTTGTTTTTCATTTTTGATTGAAAAGTTTTTAAATATCTCATGTTATTTTCTCTAACTAAAATTACCCAAATACATTCTTTATCACTGTTGCAGTATTAAGTGACGTTGCTATTTGTGTCTTTAAATAGTTTGTATCAAAAACTATTTTAAATAAAACATTTTGTATTAAATTAACTTTAATAAGATTAAAGTAGCATATCGCTGATTTCTTTTGCTGATCCAGCGACTATTACCCCAACAGACCAACGTAAGAATGTATCTCTTTTAATGAAGCGTCCCGCGTAACTAATGGCTAAGCACAAAAGTATAACAGCAGCAGCAAAAGGAATAACTAGATCCAATTCTGTCTTCAGTTTTCCTAAAGCGGTTCTGGCTTTAGATAAATCCTTGTTAGCAAATGCAGGATTATCCATAAAAAATATGGTCACAGCTGCAGCAGAGAAAGTTATCTTGTTCTTCATTTTTGATTGAAAAGTTTTTAAATACTTCATGTTATTTACTCTACTTAAAATTACCTAAATATATTTTTTACCACCGCTGCAGCATAAGTGATGTTGCCATTCACATGTCTACAACCATTGGATTAAACTCCACTTTTAAATAAAACATTCTGTATTATATCGTTTAAATAAGCCTCCAAATTTTATGCACCTTTAAATAGCAAATTACTGATTGATGCTGCTGATCCAGCGATGATCACCCCAACGGACCAACGTAAGAATGTATCTTTTTCAATAAACCGCCCTGCATAACTAATAGCTAAGCACAAAAGTATAACAGCGGCAGCAAAAGGAATAACTTTATCCAATTCTTCCTTTAATTTTTCCAGAACCTCTTTAGCCTTGGTTAAACCAGTTTTTTGAGCAAATGCAGGATTATCCATAAAAAATATGGTCACAGCTGCAGCAGAGAAAGTTATCTTGTTCTTCATTTTTGATTGAAAAGTTTTTAAATACTTCATGTTATTTACTCTACTTAAAATTACCTAAATATATTTTTTACCACCGCTGCAGCATAAGTGATGTTGCCATTCACATGTCTACAACCATTGGATTAAACTCCACTTTTAAATAAAACATTCTGTATTATATCGTTTAAATAAGCCTCTAAATTTTATGCACCTTTAAACAGCAAATTACTGATTGATGCTGCTGATCCAGCGATGATCACTCCAACGGACCAACGTAAGAATGTATCTTTTTCAATAAACCGCCCTGCATAACTAATAGCTAAGCACAAAAGTATAACAGCGGCAGCGAAAGGAATAACTGTATCCAATTCCCCCTTTAATTTCTTTAGAGTTTCCCCAGCATTGGTTAGATTTTGAGCAAGTGCAGAGTTATCCATAAAAAATACAGTCATAGCTGCAGCAGCAAAAGTGATTTTGTTTTTCATTTTTGATTGAAAAGTTTTTAAATATCTCATGTTATTTTCTCTAACTAAAATTACCCAAATACATTCTTTATCACTGTTGCAGTATTAAGTGACGTTGCTATTTGTGTCTTTAAATAGTTTGTATCAAAAACTATTTTAAATAAAACATTTTGTATTAAATTAACTTTAATAAGATTAAAGTAGCATATCGCTGATTTCTTTTGCTGATCCAGCGACTATTACCCCAACAGACCAACGTAAGAATGTATCTCTTTTAATGAAGCGTCCTGCATAACTAATGGCTAAGCACAAAAGTATAACAGCAGCAGCAAAAGGAATAACTAGATCCAATTCCCCCTTTAATTTCTCCAGAGTATCTCTAGCATCACCTAAACCATTTTTAGCAAATGCAGGATTATCCATAAAAAATACAGTCATAGCTGCAGCAGCGAAAGTGATTTTGTTTTTCATTTTTGATTGAAAAGTTTTTAAATGTTTCATGTTATTTATCCTGATTAAGATTAAAATTTCCACAAACAACACCTCTTTCATGGAGAAATTTAAAAAGATATTTGGGATCAACCCAAGTTCTTAATTTTCCTCTCTGCGTAAGAAGTGCATATTTATTCGGTTTGCCTGTTATTGGATCATCTGCAACAAACGTAAAATACCATTCCCTCTCTGAGCGCATCACAATTGTAACTTCGCGTGCTGCTTTTTGACTAAATGCTATATCAACGCTATTTTGTTCTATCATTTTCATTTTTTGGCCCTCAATTAGAAGAGATTTCATACAATCTTACTAATTAGAGCTTTAATACTCTTTTATCTAATTTTCATAAATGCACCCTGTAAAAATTTAAGTTTTAGTTCGTAAATACTAAAAGTGTTCTTTTTGCCACTTTCTAAATAGGGAGCAATCTTCTGCTGTAAAAGCATCACAAAGACTACCCGTTGTCTGTTGAAACATATCCACCAACTCTTTTGGGGAGACAGCAAAGAGGTTCATTATAACTGTTTGTTTTTGCACTTTAGTTTGAAGTTGCATAAATCCTCGTAGTTGGCCATTTAAAGATTGAGATGTGGAAAATTCTACTCCAACACATGAGGAAACTCTTTCTCCATAAGCACTTACAAAACCACGCTTAACATCTTTGATGTTGTAACAACTGAGTGCGGTCTGTAACCTAGTTTTTTTGGAGTTATATTTTGACCCTGCACATTCATAGAAGCAAATTATAATGTCTCGCACAGCTTTAAGTTTTTTATATAAATCGAACAAACCAAAGAGAGAGAAGCGAAGCCATTTAAGATCTCTTATATCGCTTCTTTCTAACCCTATGTATAAGTTATATTGATTATAGTTAAGCTGATCGACAGATATTCCTATTTTCTTATATGAAGGTGATCGACATAATCGTCCTCGTCTGCCATCAACTCCGAGCGCATAGATACTTCTCAGCGATTCGTACATAACGACAGTTGAAAATATTGTGGAATAAATAGCCGTAGGTATGCATAAAGTAGCGAGCATCATAGGGTTCAAAACAGTCATTATAAGTACACCAAATGATAGAAAGTTTTATTAATATCAACATCAGTGTTATGCAGATTTTGTGAATGCTGCTGCACTGTATTGTCGTAAACTTGTGAAATGAAATCACTTAATGCAAATCCAAGAACAAGTTTCTTGTGAGCATAATTTTTGTTGCTCATGAGGATGTTTTTGGCGTATGCTAACATGTGCCCAACCGCGTCAACATATGAGGTTAAGTTAAACATATTACGCCAATTAAAAAAATCACGATCATTTAGATTTCGAAGAGAGAGATAACATTTAAGTGATGATTGTTTTTCTCTTTTTATTAAGACTGACTGGTCTATGTGATTCTCTATTGGTGCTCTTTCGAAAGATGACTTATATGAAATAAAAGCCAACTGCATACCCAAATAATTCTTATTTCTAGAGTGAATTGTTATATCGTCATGTATGAAGGGCTTGTTCTTTCCCAAGTCCTGACATAGTTTATATACTAGCAATTTGTATTTGTTTTTGGTCTCTGGCCTATAGGAATTAGAGAGGAAAAACGGCGCTGCTGCACCCTGACTCTCGATTCCAGTGATTGAACTGAAAAAGGACACTGTGGTGACAATCGATGCACGAGTAAGTAATTCTCTGTGGTTCAAAGTACATCTCCATAACAGTGATATATTCATCACAACTATAATTTCGACAAGAAACAAAGGGAAATTGTCTATAAATTATGTTCAAAATATGACAAGGCATAATTCTTTTTTGCAAGGGAGGTAATAGGGTGAATGATTTCAAGGACATGAATCTTGCTGAATTACAGGAAATGCGTGCTCAAATTGACGTAGAATTAAAAAAACGGCAAGCTAAAGAAAAGCAACATGCAAGGCAAAAAATTCTTGAAATTGCTCATGCGCATGGGATTGATATCGCTGATCTTGTAAGCAAAGAACGTTGCTATAGAAACCCCAATAATCAATGGGAATTATGGAATGGACGTGGGCGTAAACCTAAGTGGATTAAAGAGTGGTTGGAAAGTGGTTATTCGCTTGAAGAATTAGAAGTGACATAGTAGCATATTTACAATATCCATAAGATATATAGAATTGACTTATAAGTTAAAGTAGTAAATTTTTGCGATAATTTACTGCATTAAATATTTATACATTATGTATTTTAATCTTTAAAAGTGCGGGAGTGGTTGGGTTCGCTCAATTATATGAGAAGTATGAGTGAATTCATTCAAGAGGAGGGTTTTCATTATATTTATTTACTCTGCGTGCCGATCATGTTGATCTGAGAGGCTTTTTTGATTGTGATTTGTGTTTGTACAGATAGAAGGCATGCAAATATTTCCCCATTTTTAGAGCTATGAAGTGGTTTTTGCGTTTTTAAAGTATATCATAAAAAGGTATCAACAACTCTTCCTTTAGTGCAGTAGATATAAAAGAGTGAGTGAATGAGCTTACCTTTAAGCTTTTCGTATAATGCGTGAGGGTGAAAAGCTGTGTTTAAATTTGTTTGTTGTCCAGTGATGAAACAGTAAAACACTTTTTTGTGATATTTGTGGCCAAACTTTATAAAATTATCATATATACATCTATGCTTTTAAAGTCTCATATTACAAAAGATGACTTATAGTAAAGAGGCTTTAAAGAGAGAAAGTTTTGGTAATTGTTTTTTATAGATTGATTTGGATAAAAGAACGATTCGTGAATAGACTACAAAGCGTGGGAGTTCTTGTTTTTTACTAGAGAGGGAGTCCACGTAAAAGGCGCGGAGCGTTTGGAGTGAGTCCAGAGGCTTCCTGAATAAAATAGTTTTTCATTTTAGGCATTTTATTAACAATTCCAAGTCCGGCATCGCGGAGCATTCGCAAGAAAGTGTTATCATTAGAAAAGAGTTTGTTAAGCCAGTCATTGCTTAGAGCCATACGCACAATTTCGAAACGTCTCCATCTTTGATAACGCTCGAGAGTTGTAAGAGATCCAATATCGAGACCCAATCGCACTGCTTCTATAATGACTTCGGCCAGAGCAGCACTATCGCGTAGTCCTAAATTGAGTCCTTGTCCCGCGATAGGGTGAATTGTATGAGCGGCGTCACCGATAAGAGCAAAGCGAGGCTTAATACATTGGCGTGTTAAAGAGAGGGTTAAGGGGAAAGTTTGACGTTCACCATTCCAAGAAAGTTTTCCTAAACGAAGACCAATACGTTTTTCAATTTCTGCTTCAAAAATAATAGAATCAGCCTTTAGGTAATATTGAGCGGTTTGATGGTTTTCATTCCACACAATGGCTGATCGATTTCCTTTGAGAGGGAGAAGAGCAAAAGGTCCAGCAGGTAAAAAATGTTGGACTGCTTGGCCATGATGGGGTTTTTCATGTTCAATTGTGCATATAATTGCTGTTTGTTTATAGGGATGAGAAAAATTCTTAAGGCCTGCTTTTTTTCGTAATTGAGATCGTGCTCCGTCTGCTGCAATCAGCAACTTTGTTTGCCAGATTTTTTCATTGCTTAAAGTGACACTTGTGTGTTGGCTTTCTTGGTGAAAATCAACGACACGTACATTTTCGATAAAAGTGATATTAAGATCTCTTGCACGATGTTTTAAAGCAACGATGAGCTTTTTATGTTCAACTACCGCAGCAAAGGGCTCGTTGTGAGTAATATCTTCTTCAAAAGTTAGAAAAGTTGGTTTGAAAGGATCATTTGTGCCTGCATCAGTGATTATCATTGAATGGATGGGTTGGGCATAGGGCTCTACATCTTCCCAGCATTGTAATTGTTTAAACATGCGAATGGAGGCTGCGGCAAGGGCGGTTGTTCGTATATTTGAAGCGAGGATGCTTTCTGAAGGAGATGCATCAACAATATTGATTCTCAGATGAGGTGCAGCCTGTTTAAGTGCTATTGCAAGTGTCAAACCAACAGCTCCACCCCCCGCTATCAGGAGGTCACATTGCTTTGTATTGTTATCGATATCAGAATACACAACACTTCTTTTTATTATTTTTAAACAAAATTAATACCTTTCTAAAATATTATTTTTATAATCTTAAAGAAAATTATTATAGTTACGATGGTTAAAGCTGTGTTAACGTTTTCGAATCACAATTTTATAACTCTTTAATTGAAGTGCAAGGGGGATTGATATAAAATTTATGGGAGTTTTGTGTTTAGGATTGATGGATGCATCAGAATTCTTCTCCTTATGATTTATTAGAAGCACCACATGATTTATTAGAAGCGCCGCGCTCTCAGGGTTCACCACTTATGAGGATGTTTTTGCGGCAGATTGGTGTCTTTATTGGGCTTGGCCTTTTGGGCTTCATTATTTTTTGCGTCTTAGCTTTAGCAACTTGGAATATTGCAGATCCATCACTAACGTATGCAAATACGAATGAGATTACAAATTTTATGGGATGGCTAGGTGCTATTTTTTCAGATTTTGTCATGCAGTTTTTTGGTTTGGCAAGTCTTGGTATTTTATTACCTCCATTATTTTGGTCGTTCCTTTTATTGGCACAGAAAAGTATCCATAATTTAATTTTTCGCTTTTTTTTGTGGGTATTATCAACAATTTGTCTTTTAGTTTCTTTTGCTCTTATGACACCTGTTGCTTCTTTTACCTATTGGCCATTACCAATAGGTTTGGGTGGGGTTTTAGGGGATCAAATTTTAAATGCTGTTTATTTAATTTTTCCTCCCGTTCTTTCTTCTTTTCAGAATGTGCTTTTGGGAGTTTTTCTCGCATTTTTAGGCATTGTGATCGCTTCTTTTGCTGGTAATGTGGTGTGGCGTCGCCAGAGAAATGAAAAAACAGAAAAGAATATCGAGAAGGTTGAGAGTGTGGATCCAATCTTCGATGTATCCAAAGATGAAGAAAATTTTGCAGATGAAGTACAGAACGGTTTTTTTGCTACAATTTTTGGAGCAATTTTGCATTTTCTCTATTTTTTACAAGCACGGCTTTTCCATTTTTTTCGCTCCAATCGGCGCTCTGGTAAACGAGAAAAGTCATTTGATCGGATTGAACCAGTTTTCTTTGATCAAAAAATGAAAGACGAAAATCATCAAAATGAGCCATCGGCTTCTTCCGTTAAAAGTCGTGTTTTAAAGCCTTTAATAGCCTCTTCAAAAAATGGTTTTCTCCTTCCTCTCTTGGATTATCTTGCAGTTTCTTCACCAGCAGTAAAAGATGCAAAGCTTTCTCCTAGTTCTTTAAAAGCAAACTCTCGTGAGCTTGAGGGTATTTTGTTAGATTTTGGAGTTAAGGGAAAAATTATTGATGCTCGCCCTGGCCCAGTCGTAACTTTGTATGAATTTGAACCGGCTGCGGGCATCAAGTCTTCTCGTATCATCGGTTTAGCCGATGATATTGCACGTTCTATGCGTGCGATTTCAGCGCGTGTTGCGGTGGTTCCAGGGCGCAATGTGATTGGAATAGAATTGCCCAATGCAACACGTGAAATGGTCTATTTACGAGAAATCTTGCAGGCGCAAGAGTTCGCAGATAATAAAGCAAAATTGGGACTTGCTTTAGGTAAGTCGATCGGTGGTGAAGCAGTAATTGCAGATTTAGCAAAAATGCCACATCTTTTGGTGGCAGGCACAACAGGATCAGGAAAATCTGTTGCCATTAATACTATGATTTTATCACTCCTTTATCGTATGACACCTGAACAATGTCGTTTAATCATGGTGGATCCTAAAATGCTTGAGCTTTCGGTCTATGATGGGATTCCACATTTGTTAACACCGGTGGTAACAGATCCTAAAAAGGCGGTAATTGCGCTGAAATGGGCCGTTCGTGAAATGGAAGAGCGCTACAGTAAAATGTCAAAAGTTGGTGTTCGAAATATTGATGGATTTAATGCGCGTCTCAAGGAGGCAGAAAGTCAAGGAGAAGCAATGACGCGTACAGTGCAAGTTGGATTTGATCATGAGACCGGTGAACCCATTTATGAAACAGAAACACTTGATTTAAGTCCCATGGCCTACATCGTTGTCATTATTGATGAAATGGCAGATTTGATGATGGTTGCTGGCAAAGATATTGAAGGAGCGGTACAACGTTTAGCACAAATGGCGCGTGCTGCTGGTATCCACGTGGTTATGGCCACCCAGCGCCCTTCAGTGGATGTGATTACAGGAACTATTAAAGCCAATTTCCCTACACGCATTTCTTTTTCTGTGAGTTCAAAAATTGATAGCCGAACAATTCTTGGCGAACAAGGGGCGGAACAATTATTAGGACAAGGAGATATGTTGTTTATGATGGGAGGCGGGCGCATCCAACGTGTTCATGGGCCATTCGTATCTGATGATGAAGTTGAGCAGGTTGTTGCCCATCTCAAAGCACAAGCAATGCCTGATTATCTGGAAACTATTACGCAAGAATCTACTGAGCATGGTGCTGATGTTTCTCTTACTTCTTCTCCAGCAGATGATCTATACAGCCAAGCTGTCGCAGTTGTTCGTCGTGATCGGAAAGCTTCAACTTCTTATATTCAACGTCGCTTAGGTATTGGCTATAATCGCGCCGCTTCACTCATTGAGCGTATGGAAGAAGAGGGTATCATCAGTTCTAGTAATCATGTGGGTAAACGGGAAGTTTTAGTTCCTGCTGAAGAAGAATCCTTTTAAAATAGAAGTCTTGAGATCTTTTCAAAAAATATTCTTTAAAGAAGGATCCTCATCCATCATTTGTCATCTTGTATTTAAGACAAATATGTATTGCTCAGGAGTATTTATGAAAACGTTTTTTTTATCTTGGAAACGAATATTTGGATTTGCTAAAGTTATTATCTTTTTGTTTTTTACTTTCCCTGCTTCGTCGCACTCATCCAGTCAGGTTATTCGAGCGCAAAATGTTGCCAATCGTTTTGCAGCAATAAAAACAATGACCGGTGATTTTATTCAGTTTAGTCCAAAAGGAAAAATAACCGAAGGAACATTTTATTTAGAGCGTCCGGGTAAGATTCGTTTCACTTACAAAAAACTGCCCTTACAGATTATTGCAGATGGTAAATTTGTAGGCATTAACAATCGTGCTTTAAATACTTGGAATTTTTCTAACCTTTTTCAAACTCCTATGAAGTTTTTATTGAGCGATAAAATTGATGTATCATCAGGACGTTTGTTGGCATTTCGTGAAGATCCTGGGGCGGTTACGATAGTTTTGCGTGATAAAACTATTGGCAGAGGACAAATAAGGATGGTTTTTGATTCTAAAAGCTATGCTTTGCGGCAATGGACAATTGTTGATCAGCAAAATTTGGAAACGACTGTTCAAATCATGAATGTACGCACAGGTGTTAGGTTTGCGGATGGGATGTTTAAACTTCCCTATAAAAATACTGCAGTATCGCGTTATGGGAAGTGAAATTAATGTTATTTCGTATTGCGACTTGGAATATCAATTCTATTCGTTTGCGTCTTGCGCAGGTTTTTGAATATTTGAATAAATTTCCTGCGGATGTTTTGTGTTTACAAGAAACAAAATGTCCAGATACCTTATTCCCACGTGAAGCTTTTGAGGCTGCGGGTTATAAGTACATTGCATTGAGTGGACAGAAATCTTATAATGGTGTAGCAATTGTTTCACGTTTACCTTTCAGAAGTGTTGAAAAACGTTTATTTTGTGAAAAACAAGACTGTCGTTATGTTTCAGTGGTTGTTGAAGTCTATGGCAGGGGAGTGCGGATTCATAATTTTTACGTTCCCGCTGGGGGTGATGTTCCTGATGCTGATTTAAATGAAAAATTTCGTCATAAACTTGACTTTTTAGAAGAAATGTCTTCTATCCCTGCTAATCAGGGAGATGGTTTATCTTCTCTTTTAGTGGGTGATCTGAATATTGCTCCTTTGGCAGACGATGTTTGGTCTCATCAGCAATTGTTACGAGTTGTAAGTCATACGCCGATAGAAACTGAACGTTTACAAGCTCTGTGTGTTCAAGGTGGTTGGGTTGATTTGATGCGTGTACATGTTCCTGTTCCTGCTAAGCTTTACACATGGTGGAGTTACCGTGCACGTGATTGGGCTCTTTCTGACCGTGGTCGGAGGCTTGATCATATTTGGTCTTCTCCAGATTTGGTTTCTTCTGTTTCTGATCTTTCAATTTTTCGTACTGCACGGGGGTGGGAGCGCCCTTCAGATCATGTGCCGGTACAAACTATATTTGATTTTTCACAATGAATTTGAAATAAGTTTGGTAAATAAAACATTAATAGGTTGATTCTGAAAAATTGTTGGAGAATAGATGCCTATCAGAAATCTAAAGTTTATTATTTTAAAGAATTTATTTAATGTTTTTTTATGTTTTTTTATGTTGTCAGGATGTACAGTTGGTCCTGATTATCATAAAACATCGTTTCGTGTTCCAGGAACTTGGGGACAAAAGTCTGCTCGGACATCTCCGCATTCAGTTGTACTCGCAGAGTGGTGGCGGTGTTTGAATGATCCTATTCTAAATGAATTAATACAATATGCTGTTTCTGGAAATAATGATGTCGCCGTTGCCAAAGCACGGGTGCGCGAAGCGCGTGCCAGTTTAGGGCAAACGGTTGGATATCTTTCGCCAAGTGTGGCAAGCTCAATTTCAGGAACCCGCAGTTCTGGGCGGTCTGATACGTCTTTCAGCCAGTATAATAGTGGTTTTGATGCTAGCTGGGAGCTTGACTTTTTTGGTGGGCATAAACGAGCAGTTGAAGCAGCGCGTTATGGTCTTGAAGCGGTCGAGGAGGATATGCGTGCCACAATGGTAACTCTATTGGGAGATGTGGCAACCAATTATATTCAAGTGCGTGGTTGGCAACAAAAACTGTTGATTGTACAGAACATTGCTGCATTACAGCGTAAGACATTTGAGTTGGTACGCGCCAAATTAATAGCTGGTGATGCGTCAGAGCTTGATGTTTCAAATGCGCAAGCGCAAATGGCTAATACAGAAGCAGATATACCACAGATGGAAGCTAATTTGACAATGAGTATTCATCGTCTGTCCGTCTTAACGGGTCGCGTGCCTACAGCTTTGAAGGATCTTTTGCAAAAGAGCGCTGACAAAGAGGCAGAAATTCCGCAACCACCATGGCCGATATCAGCAGGAATTCCAGCTGATATTTTGTTAACACGCCCGGATTTACGGCGGGCAGAGCGCCAATATGCGCAAGCTACAGCGCGTATTGGTCAGCGTGAAGCTAATCGCTATCCAGCACTTACCTTAACTGGTAATATTTCAACAGTTGCAATGACAATTGATCAATTATGGAAAGATTCAACAATTGGATGGTCTTTGGGGCCGAACCTTCGTTTTCCCTTTTTTAATGGAGGACAGGTTGTGGCTTCTATTGCATTAGCGCGTGCACAGCGCGATCAAGCTTTTATTGCATATCGAGCTGCTGTGTTAGAAGCTTTAGAAGACGTAGAAAATGCATTAGTGAAACTAACTAAAGAGCACCAGCGTTTAGAAAAGCTGGTTGTTGCGAATGCATCTTATCTGAATTCATTAAAACTGTCACAGCGTCTTTTTGAAAATGGAAACAACAGTTTTCTTGAATTATTAAACGCTAATCGTTCCTATTATTCTTCGCAAATGGCGCTTAAAGATAGCCGTATTTCTTTGGCTATCCAATATATTGCACTGATGAAAGCACTGGGTGGTGGCTGGGATGGCACAGTTGACGTGTCGCGCCCAGAAGTAATCGATGGTGTTAGCCATTTGCGTATGAAGGTCAGGCGATGAAAAAGAAACTAATCAAAAATTTTATTACAAAACGCAAAAAACTTTCCCTATTTTTGGGTGTTTTGTTTATTATTAGCTTTTTTCTGTGTATCCGTTCTCTTTTCTTTGAAACCTCTAAGCCAGCTTACATAACAGAAGTGGTTAAGCGTGGTGATATTGAAGAAAGTGTTTTAGCTTCTGGACTTGTGCGCCCTTATCGGTTGGTTGCTGTTGGTGCACGTGCAACAGGGCGTGTTGTGTCAATGCATGTTTCTCCAGGGAGTGTTGTCAAAGAAGGTGATCTTTTGGCAGAAATTGATCCTACAGATCAGGAAAATGATTTGAAAAGAAAAAGAGCAGCGTTATCCTATTATCGTGGGAATTTGATAGAACACGAAGCTTATCTTTCTCTTGCTCAAAAAAATTTAGATCGTCAGAAAAAGATGATCGAAGCGCGTGCAGTTTCACATGCTAACCTTGATGATGCTGCGGCACAAGTGAAAATACGTGAAGCACAAATTATTCAGCTTCGCGAACAAATTACACAAGCGCAAATTGATGTGAATAGTGCAGAAGTTAATCTAGGTTATACACGGGTGATAGCTCCTTCAGCGGGAACAGTTTTAGCAACGATTGTGGAAGAGGGGCAGAATGTGAATGCTGTGCAGTCAGCACCAACAATTGTTATTTTAGGTGACTTATCAAAGATGACAATCAAAGCACAGATTTCAGAAGCTGATATTCTGAGGGTTCGTGCTGGACAACCTGTTTACTTCACAGTTTTAGGCGATTCACAGCGTCGTTATGAAGGAACTTTAGAAAAGGTAGAACCTGCACCTGAATCGATTCGTGCAGATGTGGCTATTAATCCTAGTGCTATGGGAAGCTCTAGTTTAGCGTCATCGGCTATCTATTATAGTGGAATTGTCCATGTCGATAATAAGGACGATTTTCTGCGTACTTATATGACCGCTCAAATTCACATTATATTAGGTCGAGCTAAAAATGTTTTGTTGGTTCCAAGTAGTGCTTTACATGATGAGACAAAAGAACGTAAAGCTTGGGTTTCTCTTTTGGTAGGGCATAACAGGGTGGTTGCAAAACAGGTAACCGTTGGGCTCAATAACAAGGTTATGGCAGAAATTGTTTCTGGGCTTGATGAAGGAGATGTAGTTATTACTGGCTCAAGCAATGGGCTAATGCCAGATGTGTACAGCGAAGATGAGATCTAAGGCATGAAAACAGAGCAAGCAGATGCTATTCTCGTTTTGAAAAATATTGTGCGCAAATTTCGTGCAGGTGAAACCTTTATAACTGTTTTGAAAAACATCAACCTTACCATTAAGCGGGGGGAAATGGTGGCTATTGTGGGAACGTCCGGTTCAGGAAAATCCACGTTGATGAATATTTTAGGTTGCCTTGACCGTCCAGATTCTGGCCATTATTGGATTTCAGGTAAAGAAACAGCGACCCTTGTTTCTGATGAATTATCGGCTTTGAGACGTAATCATTTTGGATTTATTTTTCAGCGTTATCATTTGTTGAATGAATTGACTGCTCTTGGCAATGTTGAAATTCCAGCTATTTATGCAGGGTGTTCAGCCAAAAAAAGACAAGAACGCGCAAAGAACCTTTTAACACGCTTAGGTATGGGAGATCGTGTGAATCATCGTCCAAACCAGCTGTCTGGTGGTCAGCAGCAACGTGTATCTATTGCTCGTGCGTTAATGAACAATGCCGAAGTTATTCTTGCAGATGAGCCAACTGGTGCATTAGACAAACAAAGTGGTCAAGAAGTGTTGCGTATTTTGGATGAGCTTCATCAAGAAGGTCGCACGATTGTTATTGTAACACACGATATGCAAGTGGCTGAAAGAGCAGAGCGTATTATTGAAATTAGTGATGGGGAAATTATCGCTGATAATGTCTCAAAGACTGCAAAAACAAAAAAAACTAGTCAGACTCTTTATAGAAAACAAAATCTGAAAGATCAACAATCGTTTGATTTTTTCCGTTCTGCTTCTGAGCGCTTTCGTGAAGCATTTATCATGGCTTTGTTGGCAATGAATGCGCATCGAATGCGGACTTTTTTAACAATGCTTGGGGTGATTATCGGTATTGGTGCAATTATTGCTATGGTGGCTTTAGGAAATGGTGCACGAGAAAAAATCTTAGAAAATTTTAAGAGTTTAGGTTCTAATACGTTGACAATTTTTCCTGGAAAAAGCTTTTCTGATCCACAATCAGAAAAAATAACCAGTTTGGTTGAAGCGGATGCAGATGCTCTTTCTGGATTATCTTATATTTCTGGTGTGACACCTCAGATTTCAGCAAGCTCAACGATACGTTTTGGTACAGTTGAAGCAAATACTGTAATGATAGGAGTGGGAGAACAATTCTTTCAAACACAGGGTCTGAAAGCTGTTGAAGGACGATTGTTTGATAGGAAAAGTGTGCATGATCGGGCGGTTGATTTAGTGATAGAAAAAGAAGCAATATCTGTTCTTTTTCCTCATAGTCATGGGAGTCCTATCGGCAAAGTCGTCTATGTAGGGCAAGTCCCAGCACGTATTATTGGTGTTGTGGCTCCCAACAATAGTGTAAGTGCATCAAATACATTGCAGGTTTATTTGCCCTATACAACAGTGCAAACTCGTTTTTTAGGAACAACAAATGTTCGTGCAATTACTCTTAAGATTGCTGACAATGTCGACTCGCGTTTAGCAGAGACTATGATAGAGCGTTTTTTAGTTGCTCGACATGGTGAGAAAGATTTTTTTATTAGAAATTCAGAATCATTTCGTGATCGTATCATAGAAAGTACGCACATTTTAACGCTTTTAGTTTCTTCAATTGCAGCTATTTCGTTGATTGTGGGTGGTATTGGGGTGATGAATATTATGCTGGTTACTGTTTCTGAGCGTGTCAATGAAATCGGAGTACGTATGGCAGTTGGTGCACGTCAGAGTGATATTTTGCAGCAATTTTTAATCGAAGCGGTTTTGGTTTGTGTGATAGGTGGTGGTTTGGGAGTTCTATTTGGATTTTCAATCGGTGGTTTGTTTGTATTATTTAAGGCGCCTATCTACCTAATGTATACGATTGATTCAATTATTATGTCCTTTGTTTTTTCAAGTGCGATTGGGGTGTGTTTTGGTTTTTCGCCAGCTCGTCAAGCTTCACGACTTGATCCTGTGGTTGCTCTCTCTCGTGATTAAACGGTGTCAATTACAAGGAGATCATAAATTAATTTTACTTTAAATGAGGTGTTCATAAAAAATATCGATCGGGGGGTGATTCTGTTTTGATTAATTTGTATTTTATACATAGAAGGTTTGCTAGACACATTATATGATTGGGAATGACATGGTTGTAATACAAATTAAACCAAGTTTGGTTCCTTTATTAAGATTATATTTGGTTACCCAAAAATTAAATTTTTCTTTGTATTCAGTAATAAAAACTTCTTGTGTATGTTCACATTTTTTAAAATTGTATTTAGTTTTATTGTTTTCTGGTTCATCTTGAAATATTTGCGCAGCTTTTGCGAATTACTCTGATTTTATCCTAAACGAGAAAAAGGTTCATTGAATAGAAGTTTATTTATACAACCACACTCTTTTAAATCCTGTGAATTTCTTCCTATGTTAACAGATAGAGGACGAATAGAATCTTTTAATTTATTCGAAAGACGGGATATTATCATCCATAAAGACATATGAAGGTGTTCGCATAGACATTATAAATTAAGATCTGACAAAATCCAATATTTCGTGAGTATATCTGTTTTCATAGTGAGAAAGGTATCATGTCTTAAAACAATAACTTCCTGTAACCAACATCGTATATTGTTAGAGAGATGGTTCCATTGTGTGATTGAGCATGATACAGTAACGATAATAAAAAAGAGCTGTTTATCTCATATAATAATATATTTTTTATTGGAGAAAAGCATAATTTAACATGTCGTTTTGATACTTTTTCCCGTTCTTTAAGGGTGTCAATTGCATCGAAAATTATAGGAATATATGTATTCTTCGTCTATTGCCCTCTTGTGTATTCTAACATTTAGTAAATGCTCAATGTCGCTATTTTTAAAATAGCCAGTCAATTTTATCTTAAGCATTCAAATTTAATTCACGAAAAGGCGCTCTATCAAGTGTTTGTTTAAACGAAACACCCGATGGGTATGGGTGATGAATGAAATGGATACCTCATCATTTTTCTTTGTTAAATTATTATAAGCAGGAGTGTACGATCCAAAACTTATTCAGGAAACAGCTTTTTTATTTTGGGTCTCATTTTTAAATTTTAAAACTGTGTTTGTTTAAAGAGGAGTGGCGGATATCAGAATCAGTTTGTGTAGGAAAGTGGACATTTCAGTGGTTATTTTTATGCAAGATTACTGTGTCTTGGATTCTTAAATGGTGCAAGTAGGGTACTTTTAAAATGTATAAAAACTGATGCGCAAAGGTCAAAATATGGTTCTAATATAAACTCCGATAGTTTTGGTATATTCGAATGCCAGAATGCGTATTTGATTGATTTGTTGTATTGAGTTTTCAGGACTGCTGTTTTTAACAGGATAGGCAATAAAATTTACGTTGGGCATTAAATATTTTAATTCACGCAGAGAACGCCACATGTGATAATCATGGGTAACGATATAAATTGTTTTATAATGATACTTTTTGATCCAAGCGGTGCTTTCTTCTGCATTTCCTTTTGTGTTAATTGCTTTATGTCCGATATCAATGCAACAGGTAAAGAGCTTCTGGTTGAATGGATGAATATGATTGATGCGTATGAGACTGGAGAGGTTAGTTGTTGCGTTTACCCCGCTAATTAATAGTCGCGAGCCAAATCCTTGTTGTAAAAGATCTAGTCCTGTCTTTATTCGATTTTCCCCACCTGTAAGAACAATGATCGCATCTGCTTTTAATAAAGGATTTGGTGGTTGAAGTTGTCCAGTTTTTTCAGAAAAAATAATAAAGCCGATGCAAAAGAGGAAGATGCCCACCAAAAGAGAAAGCGCTGTCGGTGGAAAATAGCAAAATAAACGACGAGGGCACCATATATTGAATATGGTTCTCTTTCGGGATGAAAACTCTAAATTGTTCTCTTTTAATGATTTTAGGTCATGTGAGTCGTGGGTCATAAATCAAAATAAGCCGTTTTCACATTGGTCGATGTTTTTCAGTTGTGCCAAAATTGTCATTCGATTTGTGAACATGGTAAGGCAAGAAACAAACAAAATAAGACAAATGATTTTCCCATAAGGAATGGAACTTATGGAAAGATGTCCAAACAAAGCAGTTACTTGGATGGCTTCAGCTTTGCTTAAGTTATAATTTGTCCAGAAAGAAAAAACACAAAATAGCAAGATGCTTGTGGCGCCGCCATATACTGCACCGCGTAGTGCAGTTTTAAAAAAATGCCAGTCAAATTGCCGAGCAATGAAAAGCGTTTCAGTGCCGAGGAAGTATAGTACATTGATAATATGAGAATTTTCTGCCAATGCGTTACACGTTGCAAAGATAATTGTGAGTATCAGAGATCCTAAAACCAGTATTAAAATTGAAAAACCGATAACAATAGTTGTATGTGCCATTGTTGTAAAACGATTTATCCAAACACGATGACTATCAAACTGAGCTCCTGGAATTTTTGTTTTGATTGCTTGAGTGATCTCGTGGAAATTAATCTTTTCATTCTTTTTCAGTGTGACGATGATGAGGCGCGGAATTGGCAATTCGTTTAAGTTAAGACCTGCTCCAAGCCATGGTTCAAGCAGTTTTTCAGTGGATTTTTCATCAACAATTGTAGCGTTTTGTACACCATGAAATGTTTTAACCAATTTAACTGCATCAAGAAGAGCTTTTTCGATATCAACATTTTCAATAGGGCGTATTTGGATTGTTGCCTCATGGCTAATTTGATTGCTCCAATTTTTGGCGGCATTTTGCACTAAATCAACACCGACCAATGTCAAACTGGATAGAAATGTCATAATCGCAATGACTGCAACCAATGCTTTTCCAGAAATGTTGTCTCTGGGAATAATAGCAGTTGCGGCTTTTGTATTTCTTGTAAAAATTGGAAAAATTTTATTCATGAATTGTCATCCGTCCGTTATGGAGAATCATACGTCGCGCTGCGACTTGTTCCATCAACGCGACATCATGAGTGGCAATGATGACAGCTGTTCCAAAGCGGTTTAATTCAATAAATAGACGCAACAAGCGTTTTGCTAAAGGTGGATCAACATTTCCTGTTGGTTCGTCAGCTAAAAGAATTTCTGGTTGATCAATGAGCGCTCTCGCAATTGCCACTCTTTGTTTTTCTCCACCAGAAAGAACTGGTGGTAAAACATGAATATGATTTCCAAGGCCGACCCAACGTAAAAGATCTTCCACTTCACTGCGATAAGTGGCCTCTTCTTGTCCTTTAATACGTAAAGGTAAAGCGACATTTTCATAAGTTGTCATGTGATCAAGCAAACGAAAATCTTGAAAAACAACTCCGATACGTTGCCGCAATGCAGGGAGCTCTTGTCGTCTAAGTAATGCTGTATCGGTTCCAAATAAATCAATATGACCTCTAGTTGGTCTGAGCGCCAAAAACATTAAGCGCATCAATGAGGTTTTACCTGCTCCAGAAACACCAGTTAAAAACTGAAACGATCCGGGAGGAATATAAAAGCTAATATCGCGTAAAATCTCAGGACCCATCCCATAGCGCAAACCGACGTTTTCAAAATGAATCACTTTTAGTTACCACTCCTGAATCTATATTGAATCATATTGTAGGGCATTTTGCTATCATTGCTTCAGATTCTTGTTAGTTTTTATTCAATTGTTTTCTGTTTATATTCAAAAACCCTGTTTATTTTACAAGACAGTGAAAATATTATTATTGCTCCGTTATTTTTTCACTCCACTGGCAATTTTAGCAGGAATATTAGGGCGATTCTAGCAAAAACACTTAAGATATTGTTAATACTTTGCATTAAACAGTACTCTCTTTGTTTTGGCGGTTGGCAATAAGATTGTCAATGACTTGTGGTTCGGAAATGGTTGAAATATCTCCTAAATTATCAAAATTATTTTCGGCAATTTTGCGCAGAATACGTCTCATAATTTTTCCTGATCGTGTTTTAGGTAGCTGTGGGCTAAACTGAATTTTATCCAAGATAGCAATGGATCCTATTTCCTTTTTGACATGCTGAATAAGATCTTGACGCAACTCTTCACTTGAGGTTGTGCCTTCCATTAAGGTCACAAAACTGTAAATACCCTGTCCTTTAATAGGATGAGGATAACCAACAACAGCTGCTTCTGAAACACTGGGATGAGAAACAAGTGCTGATTCAATTTCAGCTGTTCCTAATCTATGTCCAGAGACATTAAGGATGTCATCAACACGTCCTGTAATCCAGTAATAGCCATCCTTGTCTCGCTTACAACTATCGCCGGTAAAATATTTTCCTTTATACGTAGAAAAATAGGTTTGAATGAAGCGCTCATGGTCGTTATAAAGAGTGCGCATTTGGCCAGGCCATGAATCAATAATGCAGAGGTTTCCAGCTGCTTCGCCTTCCAGACTATTTCCTTTCGTATCAATAACTTGAGGTTGAATGCCAAAGAAAGGACGTGTCGCTGATCCTGCTTTAAGCGGTGTTGCACCGGGCAAGGGGGTAATCATATGTCCTCCCGTTTCTGTTTGCCACCATGTATCGAGAATGGGACAGCGACTGTTGCCAATCGTATGATAAAACCATTCCCATGCTTCTGGGTTAATAGGCTCGCCTACGGTGCCAAGAAGACGTAAGGATGTTCTTTGTGAGCGTTCAACAAAGGAATTTCCTGCACCCATTAAGGTGCGAATAGCAGTTGGTGCAGTATAGAGCGTATTGACTTGGTGTTTATCAACAATTTCCCAGAATCTGCTTGGGGTGGGAAAGGTTGGAGAACCTTCAAATATTAAAGTTGTCGTTCCATTACATAACGGTCCATAAATCAAGTAAGAATGGCCAGTAATCCAGCCAATATCAGCAGTGCACCAATAAATGTCTCCTAGATGAGAATCAAAAACATATTGATGTGTCATTGATGCGTAAACAAGATAGCCACCTGTTGTATGCAGAACACCTTTGGGTTTACCTGTTGAACCTGAGGTGTAAAGGATAAAAAGTGGATCTTCAGCGTTCATTTTTTCTGGTGGACAATCAGTTTTGGCATGGGGTATTTCTTCATGATACCAAAAATCACGTTTTTGAACCCAGTCAATTGCTCCACCGGTGCGTCGAATAACCATGACTTGATCTACATGTACGTGGTGGTGTGCTGCGATAGTGATAGCATGATCAATATTATCTTTTAACTTGATCAATTTTCCTCCACGCAACCCCTGATCAGCTGTAATGATGAAGGTTGATTCACAGTTGACAAGGCGTTCTGCTATTGCTTCAGGAGAAAAGCCGGCAAAAATAACTGAATGAATAGCACCAATGCGGGCGCAGGCCAGCATAGCATAGGCTGCTTCGGGGATCATTGGTAGGTAAATAGTTACTCTGTCACCTTTTTTTACACCGCGATCTTTTAAGATATTAGCAAAACGACAGACATGTTCATAAAGCTCGCGGTAGGTTATTTTTTTATCATGATAAGGATTATCTCCTTCCCAAATCAGTGCGATATGATCACCGTGGTTTTTTAAATGACGATCAATGCAGTTATAGGCAACATTTGTTACTCCATCTTCATACCATCGAATCGATACGTTATTGTTAAATGATGCGTTTTTTGCTTTTGTATAAGGTTTAAACCATGTAATGCGTTGGCCATGTTTTGCCCAAAAAGCTTCTGGATCATCGATGCTCTCCTGATACCATTGTTGATAGGTATCCTCATCGATTAAAGTATTTTTTTTGATATCAGCTAGGATTGGATAGATTTTTTCAGACATATTTCCCTCCCTAAATTTATTGTTTGAAAAAATGAACTATCGTATTTCTTGACAGAATCCTCTCGCAGGTTTCTCTTTGAAATCAAGGATTCACCTTTTAAATTAGGTTAAATTACCGCAGTTTGTACTGCCAATTTTCAAAATATTATGTTGATTATATCTAAAGGAATATTTTACGCTATCTTTTGGCGTTGCAACAATAATATTAGAAAAGAAAAATGAGATCAAGTAGAGCGTTTTCCAAATAAAGCTGAGCCAACGCGAAGAACATTAGAGCCGAATTGAAGAGCAGTTTCGAAATCGTTGGACATTCCCATAGACATTTTTGGTAGACAAGCTTTTTTTGCGAGCTTTGCTAACAAGGCAAAATAGGGGCCTGGGTTTTCTTGTGCTGGTGGTATGGCCATAAGGCCAATAATATCAAGCCCATATTGATTTTTGCATTGGGAGACGAAAGGGATCACTTCTTGTGGTGCAATGCCACTTTTTTGGGGCTCTAACCCAATATTGACTTGAACGTAGCAGGGAAGATACTTTTTTTGTTTTTGCATTTCTTCAGCTAAACACTTGGCTATTTTTTCACGATCAACAGTTTGAATGACATCAAAAATTTCAACGGCTTGTGCTGTTTTGTTGGATTGTAAAGAACCGATGAGATGAAGCTCAATGGAATTAAATTGTTGCCGCAAGCGAGGCCATTTTTCAGCGGCTTCTTGAACGCGATTTTCTGCAAAAAAAGATTGGCCTACTTGCAAAAGGGGGACAATGTTATCTGCAGATACAGTTTTTGAAACGGCGATAAGTTGAACTTCTTCTAAAGAACGGTGTAGATCTTGACATGTTTTAGCAATGTCTTTTTTAAGTTGTTTCCATGCTTCAATGGAAGATATGGGAGGAGTGGTGTGGAATGTACCCATGTTTTTATGCTTTCTGTTTTTGCTGAAAGATTGGCAATTCTTTGTAAAAGCTTTGAAATACTTAGTAAAATATTTACTGAAAATCTTGACGATGAGATTAATTCATGATGAATCATGAAACAAGTTTTTTGGTTCAATTTTATTTAAAAGAGTATCGCAGGAATGACAACCGAACGCTATAATCCACGTGTCCAAGAAAAAAAATGGCAAGCGATTTGGGATGAAAATAAAATTTTTCAGACCATACAGGGAGATCAGCGTGAAAAATATTATGTTTTAGAGATGTTTCCCTATCCTTCTGGTCGCATTCATATGGGGCATGTGCGCAATTACGCTATGGGAGATGTTGTTGCACGCTATAAAAGAGCAAAGGGGTTTAATGTGCTTCATCCCATGGGATGGGATGCTTTTGGTATGCCAGCTGAAAATGCTGCTATGCAAAATAAGGTGCATCCCAAAATTTGGACGTATCAAAATATTGAGGTGATGCGTGGACAATTAAAGCAGTTAGGGCTTTCTCTGGATTGGTCGCGTGAATTTGCGACGTGCGATGTGGAATATTACCATCGCCAACAAATGTTGTTCCTTGATTTGTATCAAAAGGGGTTAGTTGCACGCAAAGTGGCTAAAGTAAATTGGGATCCTGTTGATCACACTGTTTTGGCGAATGAGCAAGTTATCGATGGAAGGGGTTGGCGTTCTGGTGCATTGATTGAACAGCGTGAATTAACACAATGGTTTTTTAAAATTAGTGACTTTAGTGAAGACTTATTGGCAGGGCTTGAAGAACTTGAACAGTGGCCGGAAAAAGTCCGCATTATGCAAAAAAATTGGATCGGTAAGTCACAGGGTTTATTAATTCGCTGGGCTTTGAAGACAACAGATAGTGTTGATGGTATTTGTGAGGCATTTAAAGAAGTTGTCTGTTATTCGACACGACCTGATACGCTCTTTGGAGCTTCTTTTTTGGCGCTGTCTGTTGATCATCCTATTGCACAAGCCTTAGCGCAAAAAGATAAAGCTCTTAGTACTTTTATAAAAAATTGTCGGTGCGGTGGAGTGACAACTGAGGCACTTGAAACCGCTGAAAAACAAGGGTTTTGTACATCTCTTTTGGCTATTCATCCCTTTAATCCAACGGTGCATATTCCTGTTTATATTGCCAATTTTGTGCTCATGGATTACGGAACTGGAGCTATTTTTGGGTGTCCTGCTCATGATCAAAGAGATTTAGATTTTGCACGTAAATACAACCTTCCCATACGGCCAGTGGTTTTACCAGAAGGAATGGATGCTAAGGATTTCATCATTTCTGAAACAGCTTATACCGGTGATGGCGTGTTGATCAATTCAAGCTTTTTAGATGGTTTAACACCCAAACAGGCTTTTGAAATGGCAGCGAAACAGCTTGAAAAGCAAGTGCTAAATGGTCAACCTCAAGGAAAAAAAACAGTGCAATTTAGATTGCGTGATTGGGGTATTTCGCGTCAGCGTTACTGGGGATGTCCGATTCCTATGATCCATTGTACAACGTGTGGAGTCGTTCCTGTGCCGCGTGCCAATTTGCCCGTTATATTGCCTGATGATGTAACGTTTGATCAGCTTGGCAATCCTCTTTCACGTCATGAAGCGTGGCAAACGGTTGAGTGTCCTTCTTGTGGTCAGCCTGCTAAACGTGAAACCGATACCATGGATACATTTGTGGATTCTTCTTGGTATTATGCACGTTTTACTGATCCCTGGGCACAAGATCCTGTTGACAAAAATAGGGCAGTTGAATGGTTGCCTGTGCAACAATATATTGGCGGGGTTGAACACGCAATTTTACATCTGCTCTATGCTCGTTTTTTTATGCGAGCCATGAAAATAACTGGTCATGTAACTATCGATGAGCCTTTTAAGGGTCTTTTTACTCAAGGGATGGTTGTTCATGAAACTTATCGAGACGATAAGGGATGGGTTTCACCAGCAGAAATTGCAATTGTTGAAAAAGATGGAAAACGTCATGCTTATAAATTAACCGATCAAAGTGAAGTAACGATTGGTTTGATTGAAAAAATGTCAAAGTCAAAAAAGAATGTCGTTGATCCTGATGATATTATTGCGTCCTATGGAGCAGATACGGTGCGCTGGTTTGTGTTATCGGATTCTCCTCCTGATCGGGATGTTGTCTGGACAGAGGCTGGTGTTGAAGGAGCTCATCGTTTCATACAGCGTATTTGGCGTTGTGTGGCTTTGAGTGCTCCAGTTTTGAGAGAAGTGGTTCCATGTGCAGGGCGTCAAGGTGAAGCTTTGGAATTTTCAAAAGTAGTGCATCGGACGCTTTGCGCTGTGGAAGATGATTTGGAAAAGCTTGCATTTAATCGGGCGATTGCACGCCTTTATGAATTCTTGAATGTTATGACACCCTTATTAAATAAGGTGCAGAGTCTTGAAGATGAAATGAAAGCCTCTTTGCGTCAAGCAATCGATTTTTTTCTTGCTATGATCGCACCTATGATGCCTCACTTAGCAGAAGAATGTCATGTTGCTTTGGGAGGAAAAAAACTGATTTCTGAACTTCCTTGGCCTATTTATGATGCGGCGTTAACTATTGATGAGTTCTATACTTTGCCGGTACAGCTTAATGGGAAAAGACGTGGTGAAGTGACTGTTGCAGCAACGGCTAATGAGGCAGCAATTGAAGAAGCTGTTCTAGCTCTTGATTTTGTTCAAGTGCATCTGCTCGAAAAGCCAGTTAAAAAAATGATTATTGTTCCAAAAAGGATCGTTAATGTCGTTTTTTAAAAGTTGTATTTTTTCTCTTTTTGTTATCTTATTCACTTTATGCGGGTGTAAAGTTGAGCCGCTTTACCGTGAGGTGTCTGCTGTATCCCAGAATTCAACGGCGATGGATTCTGTTTCCTATGGTCAGCATTCAGGAAAGAATGCTTTGGGACTTTCTGCAAAGCTTGCGCAGATTGTCATTGAAGAGCCTTCAGATCATTTTAGCCAAATGGCACGCAATCATTTGTTATTTCTCTTATATGGCAACGGGAGTACACCTTCTGCACCAGCTTATAAATTAGCGCTGCAGACGTCAGTGTTCACACAGGCGTCTGTGCAGGTAGATATTGATAAAGAAAAGGGAGGACGCTCTTCTGTCGGAACTGTAATAGGCAGAGCTTTCTACACCTTACAAGATATAAAAAATGCACCTATTTCAAAGGGGCTGGAAACTGTAAGTGTATCTTTTGAGCGACTCCGTCAAGCATATGCGACGTTGCAGGCAGAAGAAGACGCACAAAGGCGTGCGGCTGAAGAATTAGCTGAACGGATTTTTATATCACTTTCAAGAGATCTGCTAAAGCACTAAGCGATATTTTGTCCGGTTTTTTTCCAATCATTTAAGAATATTTGTAAGCCTTTATCGGTTAAAGGATGATGGATCAAAGCTTTTAAAATTTTGGGTGGCATAGTTGCGACGTCTGCACCACTTAGCGCTGCTTCTTTGACGTGATTAATAGTACGAATTGAGGCGGCTAAAATTTGGGTTGTAAAGCCATAATTGTTATAAATTGTGCGAATTTCATGAATTAGTTTACTGCCATCTGTTCCGCAGTCGTCTATTCTACCGATAAAAGGTGAAATAAATGTCGCGCCTGCTTTTGCTGCTAATAAGGCTTGATTGGCAGAAAAACAGAGTGTGAGATTTGTTTTGACTCCTTGTGCTGTAAGAGCTTTACATGCTTTCAATCCATCAAGTGTTAAAGGAAGCTTGATACAAATATTATCAGCAATTTTTGCTAGCACAGCTGCTTCTTTCATAATGTTTTCAAATTCGGTTGCGGCAACTTCGGCAGAAATAGGTCCATTGACGAGGGTACAAATTTCTTTTGTAACATCAAGAATATTACGTCCCGATTTTAGGATGAGGGAAGGATTGGTGGTGACGCCATCAACCAAACCTAAATTTTGTAACTCGCGGATATCTTCAATATGAGCACTATCCACAAAAAATTTCATTTTAAATCTCCTTGGTTTTTAAGTCTCTTTTATTTAAAATCTTTGATGTTTCATTCGTGTTTTTATTATGCGCTTCTGTTTATCACAAAAGCAAGAGAAAGGAATAAGTGTGCTTGAATAATGAGTGGGAAAGGAAGAGTTTAAGTATTGGGAGTACGTAAAATGTGAGACGAATTTGTTTATGCTGCTTGTATTGAATGTGAAGTAAAAATGGTTACTGTCAATAGTGGTGTTATTGGGAAAAGACAAAATAATAGCTCATATAAAAGAGCTTTCTTACAAAGCGTAAGATGTCAAAGAATAAAGTGCAAGGGTAATGTTGCTATAAAAGGGCTTGTTAAGAAACTGATACAAAAGGTGAAGTAAAGCGTGACAGAGGAAAAAATTGTTTCGGTTTTGGTGCCCCTTCCTGTTGCTCATGCTTACAGTTATCAGGTTCCATTTCTTATGGAGATAGAAGTTGGCTCTTTTGTTCGTGTTCCAGTGATGGGACGTGAAGTTTGTGGTTTTGTGGTTGATGTTGGAGAGCAGACAGAAAAAGCTGGTAAAATGGTTGTTTCTGCGGGGAAGAAGTTACGTTCTATCCTCCATGTTTTTGATTGTCCTCCGTTAAAAGTGGAGACAATAAATTTCTTGCGGTTTGTTAGCCAGTATACAATGGCTCCTCTAGGTCTTGTTGCTCGATTAGTTTTGTGTGTACCAGCCGCTTTAGAACCAGAAGCGCAGACACCAGGATTGCGCTATTGTGGGGGAAATGTGGATCGTTTAACACCAGCACGGTCAAGGGTTTTGAAATTGGTGCGTGATGGTGAGGTTTGGACACGTTCTGGTCTTTCTCATGCAGCAGGCGTTTCTGGTTCTGTTGTTGATGGGCTAAAATCACTTGGAATTTTTGAAGAGGTTATGATACCAGCGCCTGACCTTGTGGCGAGACCTGATCCTGACTTTTGTCCTCCTGTGTTAGAAGGAAAACAGGGCGAAGCAGCAGCACTATTGCGGAAAGGTGTTTTATCTTTTCAGTTTCAAGTTTTTCTACTTGATGGTGTTACGGGATCAGGAAAGACGGAAGTTTATTTTGAAGCAATTGCTCAGGCGCTTATATGTGGCAAACAAGTTTTAATTTTATTGCCGGAAATTGCTTTAACACAGCAATTCTTAGATCGTTTTTATGCGCGCTTTGGAGCAGCAGCAGCAGAGTGGCATTCAGATTTAGCTCCGCGTCGTCGGGAGTGCGTGTGGCGGCAAGTTGCAGAAGGACGAGTGCGGGTTGTGGCAGGAGCACGTTCGGCGCTTTTTTTACCTTTTCAAGATCTTGGATTAATTGTTGTTGATGAGGAGCATGATGGTGCTTATAAACAAGAGGAGCGCATCTTCTATCATGCACGTGATATGGCGGTTGCGCGGGGATCTTTTGAGCATTTTCCTGTTATTTTATCTTCAGCTACACCATCAATTGAAAGTCAGGCAAATGTCTTATGGGGGCGTTATCAACAGGTAAATTTACCATCGCGTTTTAAGGCGGCAGAACTGCCACAATTGCAAGTGGTGGATATGCGTAAAGAAGCTATGCAACGGGGACGTTTTATTTCCTCTGTCCTTGAGAAGGCTTTAACACAAACCATCGAAAAGAGGGAGCAGGCACTCCTTTTTCTTAATCGGCGTGGTTATGCACCTTTAATTTTGTGCAGAGTTTGTGGACATCGTTTTCATTGTACAGATTGTTCAAGCTGGCTGGTTGAGCATCGTTTGCAAGGTCAGCTTAAATGCCACCATTGTGGTTATCATCAGCCAATTCCAGAAGCTTGTCCTAAGTGTGGGACTTTAGATCATCTCGTGGCTTGTGGACCCGGGGTAGAAAGAATTGCTGAGGAAGTACGGATGCTTTTTCCGCAGGTGCGATCGTTGATTCTGTCAACCGATCTTAAAGGTGGGATTCGTCAATTAAGAAGCGAATTGGAAGCTATTGCCAATGGGGATGTGGATATCATTATTGGAACCCAGCTAGTTGCTAAGGGACATCATTTTCCTGGGTTATCCTTAGTAGGAGTGATTGATGCTGATCTTGGTCTTGCTAATGGCGATTTACGTGCGGCTGAACGCACTTTTCAACTCTTGTCTCAGGTTACAGGTAGGGCAGGACGTATGGGATTAAAAAGTGTAGGGCTATTGCAAACCTACCAATCTGAGCATCCGGTGATACAGGCTTTGCTTTCACAACAACGTGAAGATTTTTATACGCATGAGCTTATAACGCGTCAGAATTATCATCTGCCACCTTATGGGCGACTTGCTTCTTTGATTATATCTTCAGAAAAGCGAGAAGACGCAGAGTATTATGCACGTACGTTACGCCGCACTGCACCACAAGAAAAAGCTGTTTCTGTGATGGGACCTGCGGAAGCGCAGTTGGCTCTTGTGCGGGGGCGTTATCGTTTTCGACTTTTGTTGCAAGGGCAGCGCTCTTTTGATATGCAGAGGTTTATTCGTGTAATGCTTGCAAATGCACCCAAAATGCCAAGTTCAGTTCGCATTCAAATTGATATTGATCCGCAAAGTTTTTTCTGAAAACAAAGCAATATAAGTGGAAATTTTTTCGTTTTACAAGTTGTTTTTAAGAGAAATATTTTTCTGTTTTGAATCATTTATAAAAAATAGAAATGTTTCAGAACTGCCAGATAGAGATACAGAAAAAACACTGTGATGACCTATATTCTAAGAAATTGTTTTCAAGAGTATTTTAAAATTTTATTTAGAATCTTTAGAAAGCTTCATTTGCGGTGTTGCGAGTCGGTTTTGTCTATGCTAAAAACCGAGAAGTTTTCTGTTCTGGGTTTTAAGAAAGATTCTTAAAACTTTGGATGTTTGGTTCATTTTATCTGGTAATTATCAGAGAGTTGCTCAAGGGAAAGAGGCGGTATTTCGTGTCGGATTCATTTTCTCTTATACCGCTGCCATTGGTATATCAACGCTATGCGCAGGCGCTTTTCGATTTTGTTCAAGAAGCTGGATCTGTTGGAAATGTTGAAAAAGCAATAGCGTCTTTTTTGGCTATGTTGGATCAAAATGAAGACTTAAAGCGCTTTGTTCAAAATCCATTTTCTTCAGTAAAAGAGCAAGTTGGGGTCATTCGTTCTGTCTGTAAAAGTTTCGGTTTTGCTGATAAGGATGCTGGACGGATTGTATGTGATTTTTTGTGTGTTATCGCGGCAAACCGTCGACTTTGTGCTTTGTCTGGTATTTTACACGCTTTTCAGCGTCGTGTTGCTTTTTCTCGTCGAGAAATTTCTGCACAGATTATTTCTGCGCGTGCGTTAAGTTCCGATCAAGAAGAGGAATTGCGGGTGACTTTGGAAGGTGTCGTAGGGGGAAAGGTTTTGCTATGTATTTCTGTTGATCCGACAATTCTTGGTGGACTGATCGTTCGCTTAGGATCATTTCAGATTGATACATCTCTTGTGGCGCAGTTATCTTCGCTTAAGCTTGCATTGAAAAAAGAGGTCAGCTGATGGACATTAGACCGTCTGAAATTTCAAAAATTCTAAAAGAGCAAATCGGAAACTTTGACCAAAAGGCTGAAGTTTCAGAGATTGGTTGGGTTTTATCTGTGGGTGATGGTATTGCTCGCGTTTATGGTTTGGATAATGTCCAGGCGGGTGAAATGGTTTCTTTTTCAAATGGCGTGCGCGGTATGGCATTGAATTTGGAAGTCGATAATGTTGGGGTTGTGATTTTTGGTTCGGATCGTGGTATTCGCGAAGGGGATTGTGTTAAAAGGTTGGGCACTATTGTGGATGTTCCTGTAGGTCCAGAACTTCTTGGACGTGTTGTAGATGCACTTGGAAATCCTATAGATGGTAAAGGGCCTATTAAGTCCGCAGAACGTCGTCGTGTTGATGTTAAGGCTCCAGGTATTATTCCGCGTCAGTCAGTGCATGAGTCAATGCCTACGGGATTAAAAGCTATTGATGCGCTTATTCCTATTGGACGTGGCCAACGTGAGTTAGTGATAGGTGACCGTCAAACAGGAAAAACAGCAATCTTGCTTGATACATTTTTAAACCAGAAACCTTTTCATCAAAAAGGTGCTGGGCGAGATCAGGATAAAGTGTATTGTATTTACGTTGCTATTGGTCAAAAACGTTCGACGGTTGCTCAATTTGTTAAAGTTTTGGAGGAACGTGGAGCACTTGAATATTCGATTATTGTAGCTGCTACGGCTTCTGATCCTGCTCCTATGCAGTTTATAGCGCCTCTTGCTGGTTGTGCAATGGGGGAGTATTTCCGTGATAATGGTCAACATGCTTTGATCGGTTATGATGACCTTTCAAAACAGGCCGTTGCTTATCGTCAAATGTCTCTTTTGCTTCGTCGTCCACCTGGTCGTGAAGCTTACCCAGGGGATGTATTCTATCTTCATTCTCGCCTCTTGGAGCGTGCTGCAAAGCTGAATGCTGAAAATGGTTCTGGATCTTTGACGGCTTTGCCGGTCATTGAAACACAGGCAAATGATGTTTCTGCTTATATTCCAACTAACGTTATTTCTATTACCGATGGACAAATTTTCCTAGAAACAAATCTATTTTATCAGGGAATTCGTCCTGCCGTGAATGTTGGTCTTTCTGTGTCACGTGTTGGTTCTGCTGCACAAATCAAAGCAATGAAGCAAGTTGCAGGATCTATCAAAGGTGAATTGGCGCAATATAGGGAAATGGCGTCTTTTGCGCAATTTGGTTCAGATTTGGATGCATCAACTCAGCACCTTTTAAATCGTGGTGCACGTTTGACTGAACTTTTGAAACAGCCGCAATTTTCTCCACTTAAAATAGAAGAACAAGTTGTTGTCATATTTGCTGGTGTGAATGGTTATCTTGATGCACTGGCTATTTCTGATGTTGGTCGGTTTGAGCAGGGTCTTTTGACACTTTTGCGGAGTGATCATCAAGACATTTTGCAAGAGATTGCTGGTCAAAAGCAATTAACAGATGTAATTAAAGAGAAATTGATTGCTATCCTTAATACTTATGCGAAAAAGTTTTCGTGATTATAATTGATGGAATGCTTAAATGGCGTCATTGAAGGATCTTAGAGACCGTATCGCCTCGGTTAAGGCAACGCAGAAAATTACGAAGGCCATGCAAATGGTTGCTGCTGCAAGGCTGCACCGTGCGCAAGAAGCTGCAGAGTCAGCACGGCCTTACGCTCAGCGGATGGCTACTATTCTGGCTAATGTTGCTGCTGATGTTGATGTTGTTGATTCTCCCCCTTTAATGCGTGGAACTGGGCGAGATGATGTGCATCTTTTAGTGGTTTGTACTGCTGAGCGTGGTTTATGTGGTGCTTTTAACGTGCAAATTGCGCGTCGTGCTCGCGAGCAGATTGAAACATTGCTTGCTGCTGGTAAAATAGTTAAGATATTAACTGTGGGCAAAAAGGGAGCAGATATTTTACTGCGTAATTATAAAGCTCTGATGGTTGATCACATTGATTTGCGTTTGGTAAAACGAGTTGGTTTCGCAGAAGCGGCAATGATTAGTCAGCGTATCGTTGACTTATTCAATGAAGGTGCTTTCGATGTGTGTACACTGTTTTACTCTGAATTTGTTTCAGTGATCAATCAGCGTCCAACGGCTTTTCGCTTAATCCCGACAATTTCTTCGACAGAACAGGTCGAAGAAAAGAATGTTGCTGAAAAAACAGGAAAAAATCAAGCTCTACAATCAACAGTTTATGATTATGAGCCTGATGAGGCCTTTCTCTTAGACGAGCTTGTGTCGCGTAATCTTTCAGCGCAGATTTTTCGGGCTTTGCTTGAGAATGTCGCTGGAGAGATGGGTGCTAAGATGAGCGCTATGGACAATGCATCACGTAATGCAGGTGAAATGATTAATAAATTAACCGTGACTTATAATCGTCAGCGTCAGGCACAGATCACTACAGAATTGGTCGAGATTATTGCGGGCGCGGAGGCGCTTTAAATTGAAAAGGTAAGGATTGATGGTAAAAGCAGTGACGTCAAGCAAAGGAACATCAAAAGCTGAAGAAAAGAAACCAGCTGCTCGTTCAAGCGTGAAGAAAACCGCCTCAAAATCTCAAGTTGGCGTAAAAGATTCTTCTACTTCTGTATACACTCCTCCTAAAGATGTGAAGGATAAAGGTTCAGTTGGTGAGATCAAGCAAATTATTGGTGCTGTTGTTGATGTGCAATTTGAAGGCGAGTTGCCAAATATTCTTAACGCGTTAGAAACAGACAATTTAGGGAATCGATTGGTATTGGAAGTTGCGCAGCATTTGGGTGAAAACACAGTGCGTACAATCGCTATGGATACGACCGATGGTCTTGTGCGAGGTCAAAAGGTTTTTGATACAGGAACACAAATTAGTGTTCCTGTTGGAGAAGAGACGCTCGGCCGTATTATGAATGTGATTGGAGAACCGGTTGACAATTTAGGACCAATCCCTTCAATAAAAAAACGTTCTATTCATCAAGAAGCTCCCCAGTATGTTGAACAGTCAACAGTATCAGAGATTCTTGTCACTGGGATTAAAGTGGTTGATTTATTAGCGCCTTATTCTAAAGGTGGTAAAGTTGGCTTATTTGGGGGAGCTGGTGTCGGTAAAACTGTTTTAATTATGGAGCTTATTAATAATATTGCAAAGGCTCATGGAGGTTATTCGGTATTTGCTGGAGTTGGAGAGCGCACGCGTGAGGGAAATGATCTTTATTATGAGATGATCGAAAGTCGTGTGAATGTAAATCCAAAAGAGAATGATGGTTCAACAAAGGGTTCAAAATGTGCACTTGTTTATGGGCAAATGAATGAACCACCAGGAGCTCGTGCGCGTGTTGCTCTTTCAGGTTTGACCATTGCGGAAAGTTTTCGTGATGAAGGTCAAGATGTTCTCTTTTTCGTGGATAATATTTTCCGTTTTACGCAGGCAGGTGCTGAAGTGTCTGCTCTTTTAGGACGTATCCCTTCTGCTGTGGGTTATCAGCCAACTTTGGCAACGGACATGGGAGCTTTACAGGAGCGCATTACCAGTACTAAAACAGGATCTATTACCTCTGTTCAGGCTATTTATGTTCCTGCTGATGATTTGACTGATCCAGCGCCCGCGACATCTTTTGCCCATTTGGATGCAACAACAGTTTTGTCTCGCTCAATTGCTGAAAAGGGTATTTATCCAGCAGTTGATCCACTTGATTCTTTTTCACGGATGTTAGATCCATTGATTGTAGGTGAAGAACATTATGCTGTTGCAAATCAGGTTCAAACTATTTTACAGCGGTATAGATCGTTGCAAGATATTATCGCTATTCTTGGAATGGATGAGCTTTCCGAAGATGATAAGTTGCTCGTAGGGCGGGCACGTAAAATTGAACGTTTTCTTTCACAACCTTTTCATGTGGCTGAGGCTTTTACTGGTTCGCCTGGAAAGCTTGTCTCTTTGGAAGATACAATCAAAGGGTTTAAAGGTCTTTGCATTGGTGATTATGATGATCTGCCGGAAGCAGCTTTTTATATGGTCGGTTCGATCGATGAGGCCATTGAAAAAGGAAAGCGACTTATTACAGAATCTTCTTCGTAAAAGAAAATTGATAATGATGCTACGATGAGAGATTCTCTTATATGGGTCTTTTTTTGGTCTTTGTGGAGGTCACCGTGGAAAACAATAGAGTAGAGTGTTTTTTGTTTGAGCTTATGTCGCCTGAAAAGCTAGTTTTTTCAGAGCAGGTGACATCTGTTGTTCTTCCTTCAGTTTCGGGTAATCTAACGGTTATGGCTCGTCATGCTCCTTTGGTAGCAAGCATTATGCTAGGAAGTATTCGCGTTTTATCTTCTTTAGGTGAAAAGTTGTTTGTCGTTAGTGGAGGTGTTGCTGATATTACTTCTTCAGGTTGCTTTATTTTGGCAGAAAAGGTTGTGGTTGTGGAGCATCTTACCTTTGATCTGTTAGAGCAGAAGGTTTTGCAAGTGCGTGCGGCATTAGAGGGAAAAACAAGCAATGAAGCAAATGGAAAAGTGGAAGAATTTTTGTGTCAATTGACAAATGTTGATGGTATTTCGATGAAGGCATGACGGATCTGTAGGAAGAAGCGACATGAGCGGTAAAAAAGATGCGGTTATGTCTGCTGAAAAATCTGAGCCTTTTCCTCATCCTAGGACTATTTTTGCGGGGTCTTTACCGAAGTGTTTTGTTTATATTTTCGCTTCGTTTATTTTGCAATGGGCTTATGGTCTAGGGGCGAATGTTGTTCAATCTAACATTATCCAGCTTACAGGAGATTTTCATGCAACCATGACTGAAACTATGTGGTTGGTTGCTGTCTATATGGCTCCAAATGTAAGTGTTGCAATTATGTTAATTAAAATTCGCTACCATTTTGGGCTTCGTGCTTTTGCAGAATTATCAATCCTTGGGTTTTTGCTGGTTTGTGTTTTGCAGTTATTTGTGACAGATTTGCGTTCTGCTTTGATCGTTCGTTTTTTTGCTGGTATTGCTGCGGCACCATTGGCTTCACTTGCCCTTCTTTATATGATGGAGGCTTTTGCACCAGCAAAGAAATTTACTGTTGGTCTTAGTTTAAATTATATGAATGCGAATTTAGCAGCGCCTTTGTCCCATTTAATTTCACCTAATTTGTTAGAAAATGGTGGATTTTTTGCTCTTTCAGCAGTGGAAATGGGATTAGTTCTTATCAGTTTAGGGTGTATTTTTTCTCTTCCACTTACCCCTGTTGCACGCAATAAGGTCATTATGAAATTGGACTGGGTGAGTTATGGTCTCATTGCACTTGGTCTTGGGTTAAATGCAGTGATTATGTCTGTTGGCTCATTGTATTGGTGGTATGAGGCTCCGTGGATTGGTTGGGGATTTGTACTTGTTATTTTGTCTTTAGTTACTGCAATTATTATTGAACTCAATAGAGAAAAACCATTAATTGATTTTCGTTGGCTTTTTAGTAAAGAAATGTTGCAACCCGTTCTTGTTTTACTAGTTTTTCGTGTTCTTTTATTGGAAAATTCAACTTTAGCACCGGCATTTTTTAATCTTTTTGGTCTGTTGAATTCTGAAATGGCTCCTATGTATCTTGCGGTTGTATTGGGGACTCTTGTAGGAGGGAGTATTTGTGTCTTTTTTTTACGTTCTGGCCGTGAAGATTATTTTTATCTTGTTTCTTTGAGTTGTTTGGCGCTTGGATCTTATTTGGACAGTTATGTAAGCCAGTTAACGCGTCCGCAAGATATGATGTTAAGTCAAGGATTGATTGGTTTTGCTTATACACTTTTTTTATCGCCTGCTCTTTTTAAGGGATTTATGATGTCCAGTGAAAGAGGACCTCGTTATGTTTTAAGTTTTATTACGATTTTTTTGCTGACGCAAATGACAGGCGGATTAATGAGTTCAGCCTTTTTTGGTAGTTTGCAGCTTTTTTTTGCTCACATGCATTTTGAGCGTTTAACGCAGAATATTGTTGTTACAGATCCTCTTATTTCAGGTGGTGGGATAGGTGCTTTATTTTCGCCTTTTTTTAGCGCTTCAGTCTCACATGCTTTTGGGGAGACTGGCCACGGCTTGTCTGAACTCATTGAGAAACTTAAGTTAACTGCGAATATCTTTGCCTATAATGATGTTTATCGACTTTATTTTTATATCTCAACAGTTGTATTTGTTATTTTTCTTACAAAAATGTGCTTAAAATCATGTTCTTTGATAACATTTAAACAGCAAAGTAATGTTAACAAAGAGGAGTAAAAATGATAAGATTAGTATTACGGTCGAAGAAAACAATTATTGCATTCTTATCAGGTGCGGCTGGCATTTTGTTGATTCTATGGGCTTGGAAATTGCCCCCTTTTGTCAGTGCAATTCAAATGACTGATAATGCTTCAATTAAGGGTAATGTTACTTTTGTTAGCCCGCAGATCGCCGGTGTAGTTGCACGGATTTATGTTCAAGATTATCAAAAAGTTGAACAGGGGATGCTCCTATTTGAGCTTGATGATTCTCTTTTTCAGCAACAACTTGCTCAGGCTCAGGCTGTTCTTAGTTCAAAAAATGCAAAACTTGCAAGTATTGTATTGCAGGATCAGATTTTGCAGGGAGAAATTAATATAGCTGAAATCGAGTTGGCTCGTTCCCAGACATTTTCTAATGCTCTTTCTGGAAACAAGAAGCAGAGCTTTGATGGTGCTTCTCGTCCTCTTTCACAATTATTGGCTGCCCTTGAAACAAAACGCCAATTGCAAAAGCAATTGAACCTTGAACGCCAAAGCTTACAGTCAGAAGTTGATGGAGCAAAAGTTGGTGTCGAATTGGCTAAACTTAATCTAAGGCATACTAAGATTTTATCTCCTCGAACGGGGCATGTTGGACTAGTTGGTGCACGGGTAGGACAGTATGTTTTGCCTGGTACACAATTGGTATCGGTTATTTCTGATGATATTTGGATTATTGCCAATTATAAAGAAACGCAACTTTATCAGATGCGTGTTGGGCAGCCTGTTGTTTTTTCTGTTGATGCATTGAATAATAAAAAATTAACAGGGCGGGTTGACCGTTTTGCTCCTGCAACAGGTTCAGAGTTCTCGTTGTTAAAAACAGATACTGCAATCGGTAACTTTATAAAAATTGCGCAACGTGTTTCTGTTCGTATCGTTTTAGATCCTGGACAATCTGGAACTGAGAAACTTATTCCTGGTATGTCTGTAGTTACATATGTGGATACAGCTAAACACGTTTTTGGAGGTTAAGTTCTTGTTTTTTTTAAATTTTCTTTTTATAAGTTTTTCTTACAACAAGTGGATTTTAACCTTAGAAGATTTTTTTTGGTTTTTTATGTTATATATCTTTAAGTACTGTTTGAATTACTTTTTTTGATGAAAAAAGAATGTGCTGTTTTGTAACGCTGATCTTAAGTATAGAAAATGCCCGCATTAGAGCGGGCGCTTGAAGATTTTGCGATTGGAATATTTTTAATTTTTGCGCGTTAACAAAAAACTAGCTAAAGCTATTCCTGCAGCTAATGCAATGGTTTTTTTAGGGTTTTCTTTTACTTGTTTTTTCAACTCTGTAGCATGTTTGTTTAAATGAGAGAGTGCGTGGCAGCTTTTTTGTTTCCATGTGTTAAGTATGCCAGATATGTTATCAAAATGCCAACTGTGCTCAGGGGTCAATTCATTTTTAAATTTTGTAATGCCTTTTTTAATTTCAGCATTTTGAGAATGGGTCAGAAATAGACGCATCTGTTTAGCTCCTTCATATTGTATACTGTTTGATGGCAGTTGGAATTGTATTTAGGTTTTGGTATAATAATGATTTTAAACTTGAAAAGTTGCATGGATTGCGCCGTGTATTGGCCAATGGTGGCAAGTCACGAACTCTGGTGAAATGAAGGAGTTTTCTTTAACATATTTCGCAAATTTTACTCTGACAAGCGTTGCCATAGTGATAATCGATAGCATAGATTTGAAAATTGAAGAATTTGGTGAATACAGTGTATTATTTATCTAGACCTTTGAAACGACGCCAATCTGTGGCTGTTTCTGTTGGCAATGTAATTGTTGGTGGTGATAGTCCAATTGTTGTTCAGTCGATGACCAATACGGATACTGCTGATGTTGAGGCGACAGTTACTCAAGTGGCTGCTCTTTGGCGGGCAGGTTCGCAATTAGTTCGGATTACTGTTGATCGTGATGAAGCTGCTGCTGCTGTACCAAAAATACATGAGCGACTGGAACAATTAGGTATGTCTATACCCTTGGTAGGAGACTTCCATTATATTGGTCATAAGCTCTTATCAGAGCATCCTGCATGTGCTGAGGCACTTGCAAAATATCGGATCAATCCTGGAAATGTAGGTTTTGGTGTAAAAAAGGATCGTCAATTTGCAGAAATTATTGAGTTTGCTTGTCGGTATCGTAAACCTATCCGAATTGGTGTCAATTGGGGATCTCTCGATAATGTCTTGTTGACACAACTTATGAATGAAAATGCTCAGAAGGAAAACCCTTTATCTGTCGTTGAGGTCATGCGGGAAGCTGTTATTCAGTCTGCTCTTCATTCGGCTCTTTTTGCTGAAGAAATAGGTCTGGGGCGTGACAAAATTATTCTTTCTGCTAAAGTAAGTGATGTACAAGATCTCATTGCTGTTTATAGCACTTTGGCAGAACGTTGTGATTATGCACTCCATTTGGGATTGACAGAAGCAGGGATGGGAACAAAAGGTATTGTTGCTTCTTCTGTAGCTTTGGGAGTTTTATTACAGCAAGGAATTGGGGATACGATCCGCATTTCATTAACACCTGAACCTGGCGGAGATCGAACACGGGAAGTAAAAGTTGGTCAAGAGCTTTTACAGGTAATGGGATTTCGACAGTTTTTACCCGTGGTTGCTGCTTGTCCTGGTTGTGGTCGAACGACTTCGACAGTTTTTCAGCAATTGGCACAGAAAATTGAATCAGATTTATATAAAAATATGCCAGTATGGCGTGAAAAATATCCTGGTGTTGAAGGGTTGAAGGTTGCAGTTATGGGGTGCATTGTGAACGGACCTGGGGAGTCCAAACATGCTGATATTGGGATCTCCTTGCCTGGGACAGGCGAAAGTCCAGCGGCGCCTGTTTTTGTTGAGGGAAAGAAGGTTAAGACTTTGCGTGGCGATCATATTGCTGAGGAATTTGAGGAAATATTGGGTGATTACATTCATACACGCTTTGGACAAGGCTAAAATAAAAAATGCTTTGTGTGGTTCTTATAGCTTTTATTTTGGTATTTAAAACACAGGTAAGCTATTAATTTTTGCGTGTTGCTATAAAATGGGTAGCTTGCCAGAGAGGTTTAGCTTTCTCTCCAAAGGGTTGTAACAGTGCTTCTGCTTGAGCGATGAGTTCGTCTCGTTTTTTTTGTGTTTCTTGGATGCCATACATATGAACAAAAGTGGCTTTGTGCGCTGCGACATCTTTACCTGCTGTTTTCCCCAGAACTTCAGTGCTAGAGGTGACATCAAGAAGGTCGTCTGATAGTTGAAAAGCAAGGCCAATGTATGTACCAAAATCAGCAAGTGTTTGAATAACTGTGTTGGATGCATTACCAATAATTGCGCCTGCTTGGCAAGCAAAGCTTATAAGAGCTGCTGTTTTCATGCGTTGCAGAGTGATAATACTGTTACAGTCTTGTGGTTTCTTTTCAGCTTCAAGATCGAGTAGTTGTCCACCTATCATACCACCAAGTCCTGCTGAGTGGGCAAGTGCTGTGATCAGATTGATTCTGGTTTCAAAGGAAAGCTCACAGGCTTTATGCGCAATGATTTCAAAGGCAAAAGTTAAAAGTGCATTGCCTGCCAGAATTGCTGTGGCTTCATCAAATGCTACGTGGACAGTTGGTTGTCCGCGGCGCAATATGTCGTTATCCATGGCGGGAAGATCATCGTGAATGAGAGAGTAACAGTGAACACATTCTAAAGCTGCTGCAACGTTGAGAGCGTGTTGAACAGGAACATCAAAAAGTGCTGCACTTTGAATAATAAGAAAAGGACGCAGACGTTTTCCACCATTCAGTGTACCGTGGCGCATGGCTTTGATTAATATTTCAGGGCGAGCAATTTCACCATTTTGGACTTTATCATTTAATAGCGTATCAAGTTGCTTTTCAATGCTGTGAGCATGATTTGCAAGAAGGGTTGTAAATTCATGCATTCTTGCTTCCCTTTGTATGTTTTATAAAATAAGACTTTGAGATCTATAGCATACAGCTGTGGTTTTTTGCTTATTTTGTTTGCACGGGCTTTAATTGCTTATTTTAGTTGATCAGCACTTTATGCGGAAGTCATATGAAAGCCAAACAAAAAATTAAATGAGAGTCTAGTCAAAAGGATTTAATCAGTGTATAGATAAATCAAGTTTTCTGATGTTTATTGATAAGGTTTGTGTCGTTTTGATGCTGCCTGTTTTTTAGTATATTTGGAGTATCTCTTTATGGCTGTACCTAAACGAAAAACCTCTCCATCAAAACGGGGTATGCGTCGTTCGGCTGATGCCCTTAAGGCGCCAGCTTATATCGAAGATAAAAATTCTGGTGAGTTGCGTCGTCCTCATCATATTGATTTGAAAACAGGAATGTATCGTGGACGTTCAGTTTTGCCAGCTAAGGACTAAATTTTGATCTATCATCGGTGATGGGTGAAATATTTGATTTCATAAGTGAGTTGCAAGGGGGGAAGGAAAGATTTTTCCTATCTTCTTTGGGCGTGTTCTTATTTGTGTAGAAGTTTGCTGATGATGTAGGAAATTTCTTGATCCGGTTATTGGCATTGTTTGCGATGGAAAGCTTAACAATTTTTTTAAAGCTTTTTATGGGATGCGGAAAAATTCGGTAAACTTCTATCGGAATCATTCAATCCGATTGATGATATGGTTTTTTATTGAGTAATATTTAATAGAGTGTTTTAAAATACATTTTATTAAAAGGATAAAATTGCGATCCAATTTTATCAGTGTATTTTTATACAGAAACCAAGTTAATCTATAAGCATTCTTCTATGTGATGGAGTTTCAAATAAAAAACCAGCTAGGCGCTGGTTTTTTATTTGTTATAATTACATCAATGCAATTTTATTATTATGCAGCATAGATAGTGTTGCTGTTTGCATTGGTATCCTTTATATCGGTTTTAAATTCGCGCTTCGATCTGTTAGAGAGATGCATTTCTATAAGATTAATAGTTTCTGTTTCAGAAAGACTATTGATAACAGCAATTTCGCGAGCCATCCGCTCAAGCGCAGCAGTATAAAGTTGACGTTCAGAATAAGATTGTTCGGGCTGCATATCGGAACGAAAAAGATCACGGACGACTTCAGCAATAGAGATGAGATCTCCTGAATTAATTTTAGCATCATATTCTTGAGCACGACGTGACCACATGGTACGCTTAACGCGTGCTTTTCCTTGTAAGATTTTTAGTGCTCTCTCAACAGAACCAACAGCAGATAGTTTGCGCATTCCAACAGAAATGGCTTTTGCAATTGGTACTTTGACATCCATTTTGTCTTTAGCAAAGTGAATAACAAAAAGCTTTAGTTTATGCCCTGCAACTTCTTGATCTTCAATAGCTATGATTTGTCCTACTCCATGGGTTGGATAGACAATGTATTCAAAGGTTGAGAATCCTTTAGCATCAGAAGAAGAAGTGCTATATTGGGATGCCATTTTAATTTACTCCCTTTATGACCAATAAATGCGCAAAAAAGCAGGCTAAAAGCCTAAATATGCTGAATATTCTTTGACCAAGTACATTATATTAATCTAGCGAGCATAAAAGTTGAGTAATTTTAAATGTAACAAAAAACACTCCGCTTTATAACTAAAAAGCAAAGAAAAAATACTTAGAAAGATAAATGTGTTAAAGCAACATTAGCATCAAAAATCAAAAAAATCAATCATTTCGCTTGGAATTTTTTATTTTTATACAACGCGATTTAAAGTTTTAAATGGTATATGGGTGTATGAGTATGCAATTATTATTCACCACTTCCTGGATTTTCTGAAAAATACTTCTCTAATTTATTAGGAACGCCGTCCATTTCTTTTGCTTGGGGAAGAGGATCTTTACGAATAGTTAAATTGGGCCATTTATTGGCGTAATGCAGATTAAGTTCCTGCCATTGTTCTAGCCCTGGCTCTGTATCTGGCTTAATGGCCTCGGCTGGGCACTCTGGTTCGCATACACCACAATCGATGCATTCATCGGGGTGAATAACAAGCATATTCTCACCTTCATAAAAACAATCAACGGGGCAAACTTCAACACAATCAGTATATTTGCAGTGAATGCAATTGTCGGTTACTACATAGGCCAAGATCAACCTCCATTTTTCACGCTAGTGATCTTTTTATAGAAAGTGTAGATGCGTCTTTTGTTATTTATTTGTAAGTTGGTGGCGTAGCTCCATTAGTTTTGCAAAAGGTGAATCAAGGTTAAGAGTTTTTTCTCTTTGAGATGATTTATTCTTTGGATACTTGTGGGGTTTGTTGTTAGACTTATAAGAATGGTGTGCATGTGATGCAGCTTTTTGAGAAGTATCTTCATTGGCAAATCCTTCTCTTTTAAAAGTCTTTCTGTTTTTGTTGTGCCATCCCTGTCCAGATTTATCACGGTTTTTGTGAGAATGATGGTGAAATTGATGATTATAACGCCATAGTAGAATAACTTTATCTTCTTGTGCGATAGGTTTTTGTTTAGCAAAATTGCCAACAGGTTCAGCTGCTGGTAAATAACCGGTAACATAAGACTGTTTTTCATCTAAAGCGTGTGATGTGTCATCTTTTTTAGTGATAGGCATTGCCTGCCATTGGTCTCCAACGCATTCAGCCTCTGGAATGTCTTTTCCCATTGTGTGTGCATGGGCAGAAGGTTTATTCTGGAGGAGGCTTTGTTCAAAAACAGTAATGTTACAAGGATGCGATTGGTAGCCTAGTCCTTTCAGAATTTCTTCCATATCAGTTCCGTTGGCACCAAGAATAGACATCATTGTTGGAGTGGAAAAGAAGCTTTTTCCATCATATGCTCCATCGGGTTTTGGTTCTGTTCCTTGCTTCCAATTAATCGCAGAGCGAATAAGGTTTGCAAGGCGTTCTAGAATATCAATCCGTACAGCACGGCGGCCTAAGATCCGATAACCGGCTAGTTGGTAAAAGCGGCGGTTATAAGTGGGGTCAACAGCAAGGGATGTTCGTCCAGCAGCTAGAGCAGCAAAAATTTCATGTAAACCAGTTTGATCGTGACCCTCATTTTGGAGATTCCACAAGAGAGTAATTGCTTGGACGGGGGCAGGTTTAAGCATTGCTGCAAGATAGATATGGAATGCACCAAAGCGAACACCTAACCGCCGCAACACTGCTCGTGATGCTTGATCAAGATTTTTGACAGTTTCAGCTATTTCTCGACGAGGCACAATTCCTAAAGAGTTGATGAGTTGTTGAGCCAGCCCCCTTGTTGAGTCTGTCAAGCTGTCGGCATTGCGTAAGTCAAATAATGGCTTTAAAGCCGTTTCCAAATGAAAAGTTACGAAACGTTCTAATCTTTTTACTACTTTATCGTGCGCTTCTCCCGTTAAGTACGTATCCGCTAAAAGAATAGATCTGGGGGTTAAAAAATCCTCTGTTGCAACTAGTTTTCCGACTGGTTGGCCAGTCCAGCGTACGATGCCATCAGAACTGAGTGTAAAGTCTCCATTCGCAGAAGCACAAAAACGCGTTGCACGTTTGTTAAAGGCAATGATGAGATTTTCATCGTTGGCTAAATTTTGCGTATTAGCTTCTTGATCGGTACTACTTTTGTTGTGGTAAAAACGAAAACCTTCAAATTTACCATTTCCATGTTTTTCAATAAGAATATCATCCTGAAGAATATCATTCTGTTGAATAATCTTGCTATCCATGATTATTTTCTTTCTTAAGTATTGTACCGGTAAAAGCTTATTGGCGACAATTCCATAATTGTGCTGCTCCTTTAACACGTTTGTTGTACCTGCTTCAATCATTCTTGTTGTTTTTTGATACTTCTTTAGACCAAATTAACCTTGATTTTTTCTTTTTTCTTCAATTTTGATGTTTCGTATGTATTTTACACGTGATAGTTGTGTTAAAGAATCAACAATAAAGACGTGTTGCTTACTTAAAGGATAAGCAAGCTGACTGTCAAATGAAACAGATGCTACTTTATTGATAGTATTGTTTTTTTACATTCATGTGTCAAAAAAATTATACAAAAAAGTTTTGACATACGTGATGACACGAATGCTGAAAATGCGGTTATGTTGTCGGTCAATATGCATCTTAAAGTAGTAACTTTTACGATTACACTAAAAAAACAATTGCGATTATAAAAATACACGCTAAAGTAGCGATTATTAAATAAACAACTTTTACGTTTTTTTTTAAAAACGGTGATGTCGTTGCCAAATTGATTTTGGTAATTTAAATCGCAAGGGGTTATTATGAGTAATCTTGTAAGCGCTGTTTATAAAAACGGCAAAAATTATGGCGATGCGGATAAAAGTTTGGGACGTGATATGGTGCGTTCTGCTATGCAAGCGCCTTATCTTGAACGACAAAAAGAGCATGATTTGGCTCTGCGATGGAAAGATAAACGTGATGACGATGCTATGCATCAAATTGCTGCGGCTCATATGCGTTTGGTGATTGCGATTGCTAATCGCTTTAAACGTTTCAAAATGCCATTAGGAGATTTAGTACAAGAAGGGTATGTAGGATTATTGGAAGCTGCAGCGCGTTTTGAACCTGATCGAGAGGTTCGCTTTTCTACTTATGCAACATGGTGGATACGTGCTTCTATTCAAGATTATATTTTACGAAATTGGTCAATTGTTCGAGGAGGAACAAGTTCTTCTCAAAAGGCGCTTTTCTTTAATCTCCGCAGGTTGCGAGCTAAATTGGTGCAAGATGATAGCGCTCTGACAAAGCAAGATATTTTTCGTACAATCGCCGATAAGCTTGGCGTTTCAGTTCGCGATGTTGAAACGATGGATTTTCGTTTTTCTGGTGCTGATAATTCATTGAGTGTTTCTATTTCTGATACCAGTGACAATTCCGTTGCGAAAATGGATGCCCTTGTGGATGAGAATCCCCTTCCAGATGCTTTAATTGAGCAAGTTATTGATAGCCAGAGACGGACACAATGGCTTTATGATGCTTTACAGATTCTTAATGAGCGGGAGCTTGAAATTATTCGTTTCCGCCGCTTAAATGAAGAGAGTGCTACTTTAGAAGTTTTGGGTGAAAAGTTGGGGATCTCTAAAGAAAGAGTACGGCAAATTGAAGCGCGAGCTTTGCAAAAGCTGCGCTCGGCGTTGCTGACTGCTAACCCGCTAGAAGCATACGAGGTGTAAAAACTCCTTTTAAGGAATCCTCAAAAATAAAATGAGAAGACGTATTTGCAAATGCGGCGTGAGCAATACATAATACCCCTTTTAGAAAGTTTATCATATCAGGGCTGAAAAATCATTGAGAATCAGAGAATGACAAGGATTTGTCATTCTGTATGATATTTTTATAAATATATCGGGACTTTCAAAAGAGCTGATTCTTTACTGTGTGATGATTTTAACACGTGTGCCTGCTGTTAAAGTTTGGGTTGGTGAAAGTTCATTAATAATACGAAACAGCTTTTCTTTATGCACTGTGCCTTGCATTTTATTAGCAAGGCTTGCAATGCTTTCTTGTGGTTTAACCCGTACGACACGGATCTTTAAGGGTTGCAGCTTTTTTAGTTGTAAAGATGAAAGAGGATGAAAACTTTGAACAGTGCTTTTTGCAACGGATTCAAAGTTTTTAAAATGATGGGGAGCAGCAGTGAGAAAGCGAAAGATATAATTATTGAACAAGATGACGACGACATCAAATTGCCATTGTTCATTGGCAGCGTGAGCATGGGCTCCATGCAAACTGTGTATCATAATTGGGTTAACAGATGATTCATCCAGTCCTATAATCCATCCGCTTTTTAAATAATCGCTTGCAGACATATTGGCAGGAAGCGGCACCGCATCAAAACGAATTGCAATTTTATTTGGATTACTGGCTAAAACAACGTTGGAGGAAGTGGTTATTTTAAAGCCATTGGGAACAGAAAAAGTGATGCCCAATTTGGGATGAATAAATTGGTTTTCTCGGACGTAACCTTCATGGGTATTTCCACCAAAAACTGTACCGTCAATGCTATTTAAGAAACTATCACGATCCTTAATTCCAGTATTTGGTGTACTGATTTCTTGAGCTTTTTTTATAGCAAGTTGAATTCGCTCAGGAGTTGTTGGGTGCGTTGCTAAGAAATCTAATGAAGCATTTATGGTTTCTGAAGTATTGCAGAAAGCATTATAGGCCTCGAGTGATTGTAAAAAACGTGGTGACGCAAAGGGATCATATCCAGCGCGGTTGAGTATTTCGATAGCGATCCAATCGGCTTGTAGTTCCTGGTTGCGCGAAAATTGCGCGAGTTGTTTCTCATCTTTAATGGTGTTTCGGTTGTTTGTTCTGGAATGTGATAATATATTTGTATAATTACGGTTTTTGAGTCTCAGTTCTGCTTTTTTTTGCAGACGCAAAATGCCATGATTGGCTATAATATGTGCTATTTCATGCGCTAAGACTGCTGCAACTTCTGAAGAATCATTGGCTAATGCCAGCATTCCACGTGTTACATAAATATAGCCACCTGGAAGAGCAAACGCATTGACACTTTTTGAATCTAAAGTTGTGACATGGTAGGTTTGATCAAAGCTTTTTGAGGCAATAGCAAGTTTATGCACAATTTTTTTTAACATGCTTTCAAGCTTTGGATTATTATATGCGCCGCCATATATTTGCAAAATGCGTGGGTGCTGTGTTGCACCTAAGGTATCATACACATTACTCTTGCCGTTGTGTTTGCTTGTTTTAGAAGAGAGCAAAGAGGAAGATATATCATTGGGGAGGGGTGTCGTGTGACAGGCAGAAAGAAAAAGCGTTAAGCCTATGAGAGGCGCTTGACAGATTCTGGCGTAAAAAAGGATTTTTTGTTGAAAAAATCTGATGCCTTGGATCACTGTATACCTCATTTGTTGATTGGATTTTGGGCAAATCTTGCGCATATTCTTTACAATGAAGAAGTTTTTTGGAAAAGATTCTTTTGGTTGTGCATGATTATTCTTTATAAAAAAATGAATATGAAAAAAGGATTACGAAAGGCATAATATGGCATGACAACATTTACAATATTGTTAAATGGAGAGATCTGTAGGACAGATCGTTTGCTCAACCAAATTCATAACAGTCGAGTTATTGCCGCCGATGGTGGAATGCGTCATGCTGCTGCATTGAATGTTATGCCTGAGTTATGGTTGGGTGATTTTGATTCATCCGACTCTGATTTAATGGCCAAATATAGCAATGTTCCCCGTGAAGTTTTTCCTTCTGATAAAGATAAGACTGATAGTGCATTAGCGTGTGAAAAAGCTCTACAAAATGGTGCTAAACGGCTTATTTTATGTGGTGCTTTTGGAGGTGAAAGGAATGATCACATTCTTTCTCATATGACTCAAGCACTCATTATGGCAGAAAAAAATATTTCAGTATTGTTAACAAATGGTTATGAAGAAGGATGGCCAATTTTGCCAAAGCCTTTTTCATGCGATTTACCTGATGGTTGTCTTTTTAGTATCATTGGTTTTTCTGATTTGCAAGGATTAACCTTATCGGGTGTTCAGTGGCCACTTGAGTGTAAAAATGTGCCTTTTGGATCTTCTTTAACACTTTCTAATCGTATTTGTGGAACTTTTTCTTGTTATTTATGTTCTGGAAAAGCTATATTGTTGGCGTCTGTACCTATTCCATGAAGCTATTCTGCTATGTTCGAGAAAAGTAAGGAAGAATGTTAAAGTGCTGACATGAATGATATACTTTATACTTTGATCTTTAATGATATATTTATTTTGATCTTTACAGGAAGAAAGGCTCTCATATGTTAAAATCAATTTTAAAAGTAACAGCTGTTTCAGCTGTCGGTGTCAGTTTAGTGGCTTGTTCGGTTAGTGAACAAAGAGTTGCACGGTATGGTGTTGGGGGAGCTGCAATAGGCGCTTTGGCAGGATCAGCAATTGGTGGAAGCACTCCTGATGCGGCACTTGCTGGTGCAGCAATTGGTGCTCTTACAGGGACAGTAACTGGCGTTGCTGTAAATCAAAAAAAGCAGGCTAAAGCGGCTGAAATTCAGCAAGCACCACTTTGTAATTATCGTAATCCTAGAGGATATGTTTACCAAGCACCTTGTTCTCAAGCGCCTCAGATGCCAAGATTGTGTACGTACCAAGGTAGAGGAGGTGTACTGTATCAGGCACCTTGTTCTCGACGTTGATAGGAGTACCATTACTGCGGCTTGATCGTGTTTTTCTAAGTTTTGGAAAAACACACTTGCTCAACGGAGTTTGCTTATCTGTAGAGCAAGGAGCGCGTATTGCGCTAGTGGGTCGTAATGGATGTGGTAAATCCACACTGTTAAAAATTGCCGCAGGGATGATAGATCCAAGCGAGGGGGAAGTTTTTCGTCATCCTGGGGTGATTATTCGTTATGTATCGCAAAGTCCTGATTGCTCAGGGGCTGAGGATGTACATACCTATGTGGAAGCTGGTTTGGATGACGTTCCTGATGTCCAATGGATTAATATGCTTCTCAGAAGTCTTGGTTTTTCAGGAACTGAGAAGTTGGCAACCCTTTCTGGTGGTGAAAAGCGGCGTGTTTCGTTATTACGAGCGATAGCTGTGAAACCAGATATTCTTCTCTTGGATGAACCAACCAATCATCTTGATTTACCAACCATTGAATGGCTTGAAAGTGTTTTATGTTCTTTGCGTTCGGCAGTCGTGGTGATTTCGCATGATCGGCGTTTTTTAGAAAATGTTACGCGTTCAACGGTATGGCTTGATCGAGGCACGACTAAACGGCTGGAAAAGCGTTTTTCTGAGTTTGAGCATTGGCGTGATAAGGTGCTGGAAGAGGAAGTGCAAAAACAGCATAAATTAGGTCGACAAATTGAACGTGAAGAACAATGGTTGCGCTATGGAGTGACGGCACGGCGTAAACGTAATGTGCGGCGTTTAGAGGCATTAAAAGAGCTGCGACAGATCCAGAAAACCTATAAACGACCACCTGGAACTGCACTTTTGGAAGCGGCTAAAAGTCAAAATTCTGGTCAATTGGTGCTTGAAGCTAAGAGAATTTCAAAATCCTATGGTGATCGCGTCATTGTGAAAGATTTATCCTTGCGTATTCAACGTGGTAGTAGGATTGGTCTTGTTGGTTCCAATGGGATAGGAAAAACAACATTGCTTTCCATGCTTATCAAGCAGGAATCAGTTGATAGTGGAATAGTGAAGCATGGATATAATCTATCCTTGGCATTGCTTGATCAGCAACGTATTTTAAATGAAGAAGAAACTTTAGCACAGTATTTAACAGGTTGTAGGGGTGATACGCTCGTAATAGATGGGCAAGAGCGGCATGTCACTTCCTATATGAAGGACTTTTTGTTTTCACCAGAGCAAATGCGAACCCCCCTCAAAGAATTGTCAGGTGGAGAAAGAGCGCGTTTAATGCTTGCTCGGCTTCTTTCACAACCTGCAAACTTTTTAGTTCTCGATGAACCAACCAATGATTTGGATATGGAAACATTGGATTTATTGCAAGAATTTGTTTCTGATTTTGCTGGTACAGTGTTGTTAGTCAGCCATGATAGAGATTTTTTAGATCGAACTGCGACCCATATATTGACACCCCAAGGCGATGGTCTTTGGATTTTATACGCTGGGGGGTATAGTGATATGATAGCACTACAAGCCAAGAACGAGATATCGTTACGGCATAAAGAACTGTCCAAACCTCGTGTAAAGAGCCATACAAAATCTATCTCATCGCGAGAAAGAAAGATCCTGCGCAAGTTGTCTTACAACCAGGTTTATGCACTGGAAAAACTGCCTGAACAAATTGCACTTTTGCAGAACCAAATTAAAAAAATTGAACAAGAACTCTCTGATCCAACGCTTTATCGCTGTGATAAAGAGCGTTTCGAGCGTTTATCAATAGCGCTGGAAGAAAAGAAAAGTCTTTGTATGCGAAAAGAAGAAGATTGGTTAGAACTTGAACTTTTACGCGAAGAAATAGAACAAGAAGCCCGTTCGTCTTAACTCATGCCAAGTGCATTTTTATAAAGTTGTATGATTGCTTCTTCTTCTAGCCGTTCATGATCTTCCTTTTTGCGCAATCTTATAATATTGCGGACAGCTTTACTATCAAAGCCAGACCCTTTAAGCTCAGTGTAAACTTCTTTAATATCATCAGAAATTGTTTTTTTTTCTTCTTCTAACCGTTCAATACGCTCTATAAAAGCACGCAATTGGTTTGCAGATATGGCGTGTATTTGATCTGTTACTGTGTCCATGTTTTTTTCTCCAGATTATATATTTTATGATGCTGTCAAGAAACGATAGGGGGATTTCTGAAAAACAGAAAATAAATCAAGACGTCTCATTTTTACAAATTGACTTTAAATATTTTGTAAAGGTTTATGGCTACATTGGCAAAAGAGCAATAAAAAGTGAAAATGTACCTGCATACAACATAAAAGCTCTAATAAATAAATGGGTGGGTGTTTTATTTTTGTAACTGACATCATAGGGGTGGATTTGTGATTTCTAAAAAACAAAAATGGGTATTGCAGAAAGGATTTTGGTTGCTTCTTTTGGGTACTCTTTGTTCGCTCTTGTTGGTTAATTTTGCAAAAGCTGACTTTCGTGTTTGTAATAGTACTCAACAGTCTGTTGGTGTTGCTCTTGGCTATCGTACATTCTCAGGTTGGGTGAGCGAAGGGTGGTGGGTGATCCCAGATGCAGAGTGTAAAACTTTGGTTGAGGGGGCGCTTTCTTCTCGGTTTTATTATTTTTATGCGGAAGGTGCTCACAAAAAGGAAATTTGGCCAGGCCCTGTAACAATGTGTGTGAAGGATGGTCAATTTACAATTAAAGGGGTTCATGACTGTTTTGCCAGAGGATTTCAAAAGGCTGGATTTAAAGAGATTGATACAGGGAATCAAACCAGTTGGATGTTGCAATTGACTGATAAATCATTATTTAATGATTCGGTCTTCCATCATTCTACTACTTTCCCGGGGGTTTCTTCGCCGTGAAATGTGCACGTAAAGTAAAAATTATTGCGACTCTGGGGCCTTCTTCTTCTTCAGTTTCGATGATTGAAAAACTGTTTAAAGCTGGGGCAGATGTTTTTCGGCTTAATATGAGCCATCTTGATCATGAGATGATGCGTATCCTGGTTAAGCGCATACGCGGTGTTGAAAAAGCTGTTCGTCGGCCAATTGGTATTTTGGTGGATATCCAAGGGCCAAAATTGCGGGTTGGTTGTTTTGCTAAGGGTCAAGAAGATTTAGTTATAGGGCAAAGCTTTACATTAGATGATCGTGATATTTTTGGCGATGGACAGCGTGTTTTTTTTCCGCATAAGGACGTTTTTTCTGCTGTTAAACCAGGAGATCGGCTGTTTATTAATGATGGAAAGCTGGAACTGTGTGCTGAGGTGTGCGACAGTCATTTTATTCAGTGTCGTGTGATTGCTGGAACCCATATTTCTGATAGAAAAGGAGTGAGTTTTCCCGATACAGTTTTACCTTTTGGCCCAATAACACCAAAGGATCAGGATGATCTGGAAGCTGTTTTGGAACAGCCAGTTGATTGGGTTGCTCTTTCTTTTATTCAGCGTCCAGAAGATATCATAGCAGTGCGTCAATTAACAAAGAGCAAAGTAGCTTTGATGGCTAAAATTGAAAAGCCTCAAGCTTTGGAGCATATAGAAAAAATTATTGATGTTTCTGATGGTGTGATGATTGCTCGGGGAGATCTTGGTGTGGAAATGCCATTGGAGAGAGTTCCTGCTATTCAAATGGAGCTCATAAAAGCGTGTCGTTTAGCGGGAAAGCCTGTAGTGGTTGCTACGCAAATGCTTGAATCAATGATCACATCACCTATTCCCACACGGGCAGAGGTTTCAGATGTGGCGACAGCTGTTTATGCAGGGACTGATGCAGTGATGTTGTCTGCTGAATCAGCGTCTGGTGACTATCCTGAAGAAGCAGTTCTTATGATGGATCGCATCGCGCGGCAAATTGAACAAGATCCTACATATACGACAATCGTTTGTGCGCAGCATCCTGTCCCAGAGTCAACAGGTACAGATGCTATTTCGCTTGCTGCACGCCAGATTGCTGCAACACTTCCATTATCAGTCATCGTTGCTTACACTGCTTCAGGGACAACAGGAATACGCGCATCTCGTGAGCGCCCAAGTAAACCAATTATTGCTTTATCGCCAATTGTGGAAACTGCACGGCGATTGGCTATTGTTTGGGGGCTTTATTGTGTTGTGACTGAAGATGCGCACGATTTGGAAGATATGGTTGATCGGGCAGCGGCAATTGCTTTTCAAGAGGGTTTTTGTCGTGGGGGAGATCAATTTATTGTTACAGCTGGAATCCCATTTGGAACGCCTGGTGCTACGAATTTATTGCGTATTGCTTCTATTTCTCGGGATGGAACGAAAAGTGCTTGATTTTTCTGTCTGATATTTTTTTTCTTTGACGGTATTTTAAATGTCTTGATTGTTTTTTGAAATTTGCACAGTTTTTTATGATCATCCAGATCGTTTGATAACGTGTCTTTCAAAAACAAGTCTGTATGCGATCATAAGTTGATGTAATGTTTGATTGACCTTATTTGTTCTTTCACCTTCAAAGCAGTTTTGTTGTTCTGTTAAGTGATACTCAAAAACATATGCAGTGTATGGTTGTTGTGATCTTCAATTGCTTGATGGATGCTTTCTATTATATTTTGACATTTTGTGTTTATCGCTATCATTTATAGTGGAATGAAAATGATGAGGAATTTTATAGAGATTTTTCAATGATCATGAATTTGTCATAAAATATTGTTCGTCTTTTAGATGGAATAGTAGTCTCTAGACATTCTACTTTTAAATTGAGTTTTCCTAGAGATCATTTTCACCCATAGTATATGTAATGTGACTTTTATTTTATCCTGTTTTGACAAGCATTTTTTCTGCAAAAAACACAACTCATCCATTTTTGTTCATGATAAGATTGAGGAATGGTTCTTTTTTAATAGATTTTATTTAGGCAAAAGGGCAATTACCATTTATAGCATGGCTTGACACTACGAATAACCATATGGATCTTTAAGTGCTTATGTGAACTTTGTATTTAATTTTCTTTAATGAATTCTTCTCCTCTAGTTTTTATTAGGATTGATTTCTTTTTATTTTTATAGAAAGTGAATTCCTTATACTGATGATTTTCTAAGTCGAAAAAATCAAAATAAGAATTGTACATAAATAGTGAGTTGCATAAGCATATTACACGTATACTATTATCGCTATCATGAAAAATTGTTTTGCATAGACCGATTAGTTTTTCAGATTCATAGATTTTCTTTTGCTGAAAGATCTATTGTATTATTCTCATTATCTTTGAGCAATTGGTGAGTGATCTTTTCAATTCGTTCAGTTGTGTCTCGCATAATTTTGCTCATGGTTCGCTCTTTTTCATGATGTTGTCGTAAAAGAGCATTATAATCTTCTTGCAATTTTTTATGTTCTTGTTTTATCTCCTCCATTTCATCGATAACCATAATGCCTGCCATAATCGATAAACGATTATCGCCGATTTCACCAAAATTTTCTTTTAGGTGTGCAATATATTTATCCAATTGAGCTGCAAGTCTTATGAGATGGTGTTCTTGTCCTTTATCACAAGCAATACGATAAATTTTACCATCAATTGTGACGGAAACGGTTTCCATGTGTTTAAACCCTTATCTATCAATGACGACGCGAATCGTTTCCATTGCTTTAATTAATCGTTTGGAAACTTCTTTATTGACTGCCTCTAGCCGCTCGATATGGGCTTCGGTTTTATCTAGTGCTTGGGCAAGACGGCTACGATCAGCGTTCATTTGTTGAATTTCTTCTTCCCATTCGTTGCTTTTATCAATAACAGCATTACGGTTTATAATAGCAATCTCTAAGGTTCTTAGTGCCTTTTCTAGTTGCTCTAAAGCATATGGCAGAACCGTAGTCTCTTGGTTCATGATGATTATATCCTTTGGATGATTATATCTTTATATCAGCACTTTATACAAAAAAGAATCATTTATTTTATTTTTAAGTATGTAAGATATTTTGGCAAGCAAAGCAGGGGATACATGTGAATTAAAAGCTGGATTTTTTAATATTGTTGGCATAAATGGTATGTGCGTGAAAATTTGTGAAGGCATTGTACTTATAAGTTGATCACAAAGGATAGACGCGAAAAACTGAAACATACTGAACACTATTCTTAAGTAAATAAAAAGCGCTAAAAATAACGAGTTTAATGAAATGGTTTATCATTCATGACAAATACCGAACAACAAAATCAGATGGCCAATGCTATCCGTTTCCTTGCTATTGATGCGATTGAAAAAGCAAATTCTGGTCATCCTGGTTTACCAATGGGGGCAGCTGATATTGCTACTGTTCTTTTCACAAAATTTCTTGCCCATGACCCTAAAAAACCTTGTTGGCCAAATCGTGATCGCTTTGTGTTATCTGCTGGGCATGGATCCATGTTGCTTTATGCTTTGCTGTATCTCTCTGGTTATGAAGATATCACCGTTGAGGATCTCAAAAACTTTCGCCAAATAAAGTCCAAAGTCGCTGGACATCCAGAATATGGGCATATCGCAGGAATAGAAACAACGACAGGACCGCTCGGGCAGGGGTTAGCTAATGCTGTGGGAATGGCTCTTGGAGAGCGTTTGTATAACGCGCGTTTTGGTGATTTAATCAGCCATTATACCTATGCGTTGGTTGGAGATGGATGCCTCATGGAAGGGATTTCCCAAGAAGCAATTTCACTCGCTGGCCATTTAAAATTAAGCAAGCTCATAGTGCTGTGGGATGATAATAATATTTCAATCGATGGAGATATCTCTCTTGTTGACAGTACAGATCAGATTGCTCGTTTTAAAGCATCGGGTTGGAATACGCTTGAAGTCAATGGGCATGACCAAGCAGCAATAGCGCAGGCTCTTGAAACTGCGCGAGATTCTGATAAACCAACTTTGATCGCCTGTAAAACAATTATTGGATTTGGTGCGCCAAATAAAGCGGGAACTAATAAAGCTCATGGTGCACCTTTGGGTGAACGGGAAATTGCTGTAACACGTGTTTCCTTAGGCTGGAATGCTGAGCCGTTCGTTGTCCCAGCTGATATTCTTGATAATTGGCGTTTGGCAGGTTTAAATGCCGCTAAAAAACGTCAAAAATGGGAAGAAAAATTAGCCAATATTCCCGTGTTAGAGAGGGTAGAATTTGAACGGTTGATGCGGGGCGATCTTGTGGGGGGGCTAGATAGCGCTATCGATGCTTATAAAAAGCAATTGGTTGAAGATTGTCCTTTCGTTGCGACGCGTAAAGCTTCTGAAATGGCTCTCGAGGTTATCAACGAGCTTGTGGTAGAAACTCTTGGTGGTTCTGCTGACTTAACTGGATCCAATAATACTAAAACTTCTCAGATGAAAGTTATTTCTGCTGATGACTTTTCAGGGCGCTATCTGCATTATGGAATTCGTGAACATGCTATGGCAGCGATGATGAATGGGCTTGCCCTTTATGGTGGCTTTATTCCTTATGGGGGAACTTTTTTATGCTTTTCTGACTATATGCGTCCTGCGATGCGTCTTTCTTCTCTCATGGGGTTGCGGGTTATTTATGTTATGACGCATGATTCAATTGGTCTTGGGGAAGATGGTCCTACACACCAGCCAGTGGAACATTTGGCTGCATTGCGGGCACTTCCTAACCATTTTGTTTTTAGACCCGCTGATGCTATGGAAACAGTAGAGTGTTGGCAGTTGGCTTTAAAATCACGCAAAACACCTTCTACTTTGGCTTTGAGCAGACAAAATTTACCGCTCTTGCGTCAAGAATATGAGGAAGAAAATTTATGTATGCTGGGGGCTTATGAATTATTGACAGCGAGTGATGATGCTCAAGTAACTCTGTTTGCTTCCGGTTCAGAATTGCAAATTGCTGTGAAAGCACATGCCGTGTTGGAAGCAAGCAGCATTCCAACACGTGTGGTTTCTGTACCTTGTTTTGAATTATTTGATCAACAGTCTCTTTCATATCAACGCGCTTTAATTGGTGATGCACCCATTAAAATTGCACTTGAAGCCGCAGTTCGGCAAGGATGGGATCGCTTTATTGGTCATAAAGGTATCTTTATCGGTATGGACGGATTTGGGGCGAGTGGAACAATTGACGAACTTTATACGCACTTTGGTATTACTTGTGAGCATGTGGTTTCTATCGTTGAAAATGAGCTTAAAAAAATGAATAAGGAAAATGTAAAATGACTGTTCGTGTTGCAATTAATGGGTTTGGTCGGATTGGGCGCAATATTTTGCGTGCTGTTGTGGAAAGTGGTCGACAAGATATTGAGATCGTGGCAATTAATGATTTGGGGGCGGTCGAGATAAATGCTCATTTATTGCGTTATGATTCAGTTCATGGGCGTTTCCCTGGAAGCGTTGAGGTTGCTGGGGATACAATTAATGTTGAGCGTCGCTTGATAAAGGTGACGTCAGAGAAAGACCCAACAAAACTACCTTGGAAAAATTTGGGTATTGATATTGCTTTGGAATGTACGGGTATTTTTACTGAACGTGATAAAGCCTGTGCTCATTTGGAAGCAGGTGCAAAGCGTGTTCTTGTTTCGGCACCTTCTAAAGGTGCAGACTTAACAGTGGTTTATGGGGTTAACCATCAGGATTTGAAAAAGCAACATTTGGTCGTTTCAAATGCTTCTTGCACAACAAATTGTTTAGCACCTGTCGCGCAAGTGTTGTGCAATACGGTTGGAATTGAAAGGGGCTTTATGACAACGATTCATTCTTATACAGGTGATCAACCTGTATTGGATACAATGCACCGCGACCTTTATCGTGCTCGTGCGGCAGCTCTTTCTATGATTCCTACCTCAACAGGGGCGGTGAAGGCTGTCGGACTGATCTTGCCAGAATTAAAAGAATTGCTCGATGGCGTGGCGATTCGTGTGCCAACCCCTAATGTTTCCGTTGTTGATTTTACATTTACAGCGAAAAAGTCCACAACCGTTGAAGAAATTAATGCGGCTATTGGTATAGCTGCACAGGGGTCGCTTAGGGGAGTTTTGGATTATACAGAAGAAAAACTTGTCAGTTCTGATTTTAATCATAATCCACATTCAGCTATTTTTCACAATGATCAAACGAAGGTAATCGATGGTAAATTCTGTCGTGTTTTGGTTTGGTACGATAATGAGTGGGGTTTTTCAAACCGCATGGCTGATACTGCTGTGGCTTTTGCTAAAACAATTTAAGAAAAAAGGCCTTTCTAAGCCTTTTATAGAAAAAACTAAAATGCGCTATTTTTAGGAAAAAAGCTTCTGTTATTTGTAAAGAGGGGGGATTTTCCTAAGAGAGTGATATACAGGATAAGGATTTAGAAGATACAAGCTATAATTTTAAGTAAAGAGAAAGTTGAACAGATACAGTTGTTGGAAACAACAGAAAGTGAAGAGGAGCAGTGATGGGTTTTCGTACACTTGATGATGTTGATGTTACTGGGAAACGTGTTCTCGTACGGGTGGATTTTAATGTGCCAATGGCGCAAGGCAAGGTCTGTGATGGAATGCGTCTTGAACGACATAAAGAGACAATCATGGAGCTGCAAAAACGTGGCGCTAAAATTATTCTTCTTTCTCATTGTGGTCGTCCCAACGGAAAGGTGAAACAGGAATTTTCATTGCGCCCTGTTGTTGAAGTTTTAGAAAAAATACTTAATCAACCGGTGATATTTACACCCGATTGTATTGGTTCTTCAGTGCAGACAGCAGTTGAAGGGTTGCAAAACGGTGCCGTTTTGCTGCTTGAAAATGTTCGCTTTCATCCAGGTGAAGAAAAGAATGATTGTTTTTTTGCCGAAGCTTTAGCTCATAATGCTGATCTTTATATCAATGATGCTTTTTCGGTTTCTCATCGTTCCCATGCTTCTGTGGACGGAATCACACGTTTATTACCCTCTTATGCGGGGCGTGCTCTGCAATGTGAATTGCGGGCATTAGAAAAAGGGCTTGGGAATCCAAAACGTCCAGTGGTCGCTATTGTTGGAGGAGCTAAAGTTTCAAGTAAGCTTTTTGTGCTCAATCATTTAGTTGAAAAGGTTGATCATTTGGTAATTGGCGGTGGCATGGCCAATAGTTTTTTAGCTGCACAAGGTATTTGTGTTGGAAAGTCCTTGTGTGAAAATGCTTTGGTGGAAACCACACTAAAGATCATGGAAAAAGCACGGAAATGCCAATGTTCACTTCTGTTACCGATTGATGCAGTGGTGGGGTTTCATTTTGAAAAAAATACGCCGCATCATCTTTATGAGATTGGTGATATTCCTGATAATGGAATGATTTTGGATATTGGTAAGCGCTCTGTTGATCGTGTTAATGCAGTGATTGATGAGGCTGAGACCCTTGTGTGGAATGGACCTATTGGTGTTTTTGAAATGTCGCCTTTTGATCAGGGAACGATTATGGTTGCGCGCCATGCAGCACAGCGCAGTAAACAAGGACAATTGGTTTCAATTGCTGGAGGAGGAGATACGGTTTTTGCACTTAACCATGCTGGTGTAGCTGATGATTTTACTTATCTCTCAACTGCAGGGGGAGCTTTTTTGGAATGGATGGAAGGAAAAGTGCTTCCTGGCATTCGTGCTCTTATGCAGAATTAAAGGGTAGATTTAAAGGGTAGTCCTATATTATGGGTATAAAAGCTGTGCTGTTGCGTTACTTACGTTTGAAAATTAAGGTAAAAAAAGGAACTTTTTATGAATGAACGTCTTGAAGATATTGCACTTGCTTTAGTTTACCCAGGTAAAGGTATTTTGGCGGCGGATGAAAGTACCGCTACGATTGGAAAGCGTTTTGAAAGTATTGGTATTGAATCGAACGAAGATAATCGCCGTGCTTACCGTGAAATGCTTTTTACAGCAAAAGAAGCAATGAAAAGCGCTATTTCTGGCGTCATCTTATTTGATGAAACAATTCGTCAGAAAGCATCCACGGGGCAAATGTTGACAGATCTTATTCGTGATGCTGGTGCTTTGCCAGGTATTAAAGTTGATACTGGTGCAAAACCATTGGCAGCATTCCCTCAGGAAATGATTACAGAAGGGTTAGATGGTCTTCGTGAGCGTTTAAAAGATTATTATGCTTTAGGAGCACGTTTTGCTAAATGGCGGGCAGTAATCGCAATTGATGAGCATGCTCTGCCAACCAGAGGGGCAATCAGACAAAATGCACAAGCCTTAGCGCGTTATGCTGCTTTATGTCAGGAAGCAGGTCTTGTGCCGATTGTTGAGCCAGAAGTCCTGATGGATGGACAATCGTGCCAGCATTCAATCGCGCGCTGCTTTGAGGTGACAAAAGCTGTCTTAAACACCGTTTTTAAAGAATTATCTGGAGCACGTGTCCTTTTAGAGGGTATGATTTTGAAACCCAATATGGTGATTGATGGAAAAAATGCGAGGGTTGCTTCAGTTGAAGAGGTCGCTGAAAAAACAGTTCGTGTTCTTAAGCAAACTGTTCCTGCGGCTGTTCCTGGTATTGCTTTTCTTTCTGGAGGACAGCCCGATGAAGAAGCAACGGCTCATTTATCAGCTATGAATGCTTTGGGAGAAGTATTACCTTGGAAATTGACCTTTTCTTATGGACGAGCGTTGCAAGCAGCTGCATTAAAAGCGTGGGCTGGGAAACATGAAAATATTGCTATTGCACAAAAAGCTTTTTCACATCGTGCACGGATGAATCATCTTGCTTCTTTAGGAGAATGGGCCAAAGAACAAGAAAAGTCTTACGCTTAAATGATACAAGTCTTGTGTTCAAATGCTGTGATATATTGATTTTTAAGGATAAGCGTATATTGTCTTTAATAGTTTTTCTATCGTATGCGTGATTATCTTTCATAAAAATATTTAACTGTAAGCTATAAAAGAGAGATTACAAAAGGGAGCTTATAAGTGGATTAAGTTCCCAGCTTATGAATCGTTTGATTGTAAGGGTAGTGTGAAACACATTAGGTGTTGTTCAATAACAGATAAGATTTTTTGTAGATCAATAGGGCGATGACCTAATGGTTTCATGGATGTAGGTCGTCATTGTGGAGGTATCGAGAAATGGCCTTGGAACAAGGAGAGAGTTCTTGATGCAGCAAGTGTCTATTGCCTATAATAGGTTATGAGTTGTGATGACAATTTTGTAAAATGACTTAAGGGATACAGTTATGATCGTCATAAATACGGTTGTGATCGTTACAGTTTTACAAGGATAACCGATTTTATCTCTATGTTTTCTCCGAATGAGTTTAAAATGTTTTTTTTAAATTTGTAAAGTATGTTTTGTCGTTTTGAAAGCGATAATGTGTGTGTGTTCTTTATGCTTTTAAAATTGGTTTACGGAAATTCTCGAGCGCCCTTATTATAAATTATTGTGTCTAAAAGAAATGGTACATGCTCTCTCTTATATTTATTATGTTACCATTTATTTTATACGAGCTGGTTCAAATAAAATTTTTTATGAATTAAAAGCTTTTTGAACGGGAGCCTGTCATCGGTAAAATAGGATGCTAAAAAAGATGAGAGCTCGACGATTTCATATCCTGCTCTTCTTTATTAATATCAGATTATGCTTTTTATAGCGTATCTTTTAGATGCCAGCTGTACAATTTACTCAACAAATGGATATGTTGAACAATAAATCATCTCTCCTAATAAATAATTCGATTTACTCGATAATACGTTTGCTAACTGCTGCTCAAGCATTAATAAGGAGAATACAGTTAATTCTCATACACTTTAATTTTTTATCTAATATAGAAAAAAGATAGCTTCTATATTATTGAATAGAATGCATGGCAGTAATCCGTAACATTTCAATATATCTTCTAAGCTCAGCACTTATATGGGGTTTTTAAATTGCTCTCCAAAATAAATTATTGAATATTTATAGATACGGCTATTTTCTATGTTATTATTTGACATCTTATTTTATCACGTAAAATAATAGCGCAGATTTTATGGAATTGGTAGGTCGGTATCCAATCATGATTGAGGGAGTATGTGGAGCGTCTCAAAAATTGAATGGTTTTCTTTGCAAGGATAAATAATAACGTTTGGAATAATCCTTTTAAAATAGTGTACCAGTTTGTTGATAGAACATGAGTATTTCGTATAATATTCATTAATGTTGCATGCATATCTTCATGGAAATCAGAAGAATTAATCATATGATGCGCAACGCAATTTCAATTTTTATATAGTCTTCCACAGTCTAAAATGAATTTTGTTTCAGGTGTCATCAGATAAGTTTGAAATTCATTTTGGAGAACGTTATCATAACATTCTTGAGCAAATGAAACTCTTCAACAGCGTTGAGAAAGCTTACCGCGAAAAATTCTCTTCATTCCTTTACATTTTTGAGTAAATAAAACCTAAAAAGGCTTGGCGGGTACGTGGTATGAGCTCTTCATTAGTTGATATTCTCGAGAAAATGAAACCCAACAGCACATTGCAATTCTATACATTTCTCTAGGTGTATGTGTACTAAAATAAGTACTCATGAGGCGGTGTATTTTCATGATTTTTTCAGAATTTTTGGGAATTGTTCGTTTTTTTTTAGCTAAAGTAGAACTTTCTTGTTCAATAAAATAATAGCTGTTTGAACGCTATTTGATTCAACTGCTGGAACTGCATGAGTCCGCTAATCCTTTGCTTAAATAACCTTCCCATTTATATGCATGACTTAATCAATGCAAGAATAAACATTTAAGTAATCAAGAAGAGGGAATAAAAAAGCTTATACCAAAAGCTGGAAAAAATCCAAGAAAACCTTTCAGCATAGCAAATTAACGTAAAAACTATCAAAATTAAAAGGAGGAACAGGTATTGTCTCCTTTTAATTAACATACAGATCTATAAATAATTTTTAAGGAATAAGCAGTGATTTTGAAATAAAAAAGTACTGCATGAGAGAAGACAGAACTTTATTGATCAGATCTATCTTCTTAAGAGCATATAAAAAAACACCTTGTTCCTAAATTACACTCTTCTTTAAGAGCAGAACACAAACCCTTCACGTTTCTAAAACGCGCTCTTCTCTCAGCCTTTTGCCATTCACGATTAAAAATAAAACTTTAAATACCAAGATTGCCAAAACGATTCTTGAACTTAGAAACACGTCCACCACGATCTACCAATGTTTGGGATCCTCCGATCCATGCTGGGTGTGTCTTGGGATCAATATCCAAATTAAGAGTATCCCCTTCTTTTCCCCAAGTGGAACGCGTTGTATATTGTGTACCATCTGTCATAACAACGTTAATTCTGTGATAGTCAGGATGAATATTCGCTTTCATACGGACAAACCTTCTGCTTTTATAGAACGAAATAGCGCATATTCTATTTTTTAAGTGCGTTCTCTTCGTCTTTTTGATAAGTTGATTACAATATTGTTCTTATATTGATATTGTTCCTATAACTGACCACGTGCTAAAAAACAAGTGTTCAAGGTGTATCATTAACTTTGAGAGTTAAAAAATCTAATATAATGAGAGACATTTAATGAAGCTATCTAATCATTCAGAAAAATCCGTGAATTCTCGTCATTCCAAGCTGTCTTTTTCCTCACTTTCAAGTCTTGTCCCTTATATTATACGGTACCGTTGGCTCATTATTTTTGCTTGTTTGGCTTTGCTTGTTGCTGCTCTTGTTACTCTGGCTTTACCTGTTGCTATTCGTCAAATGCTTGATCATGGTTTTTCCACTTCAAGTCGTGGCAATATCAATTTTTATTTCGGCATTTTGTTTTTATTAGCTTTGCTTCTCGCGCTTTCTTCGGCTTGCCGTTATTATTGTGTCATTACTTTGGGAGAACGGGTTGTTGCTGATTTACGACGCGATGTTTTTGCGCATGTTATGCAACTTTCTCCTGCTTTTTTTGATAAATCTCATTCTGGTGAAATTGTTTCACGGCTTTTAACCGATACAACTCAAATAAAATCAGCCGTTGGTTCAACTGCCTCTACAGCTTTACGTCACCTAATCGTGGTGATTGGAGCAATTGTGATGATGGTTATTACCAATGCCAAATTATCTTTACTGGTTTTGCTTGCCATTCCCTGTGTTGCCATTCCCTTAATTATTTTTGGACGTAAGGTTCGTACACGAACACGCGCTGCGCAAGATCGTTTAGCCGATGCTAATGCTTTAGCAACTGAACAGGTAAGCGCTATGCGCATTGTTCAAGCTTTTACCGCTGAAAGACAAATTTCTGCACGTTTTTCAGAGTTAGTGGAACGTGCCTTTCGAACAGCACGCTCTTCTGTGATTTTACGCTCTTTTCTGACTGGCTTTGCAATTTTTTTGGTTTTTAGCAGTGTTGTTGCTGTTTTATGGATTGGATCCCACGACGTTTTAAATGGCACTATGTCTGGTGGAACATTAGGTCAGTTTATTCTTTATGCAGTTTTTGGGGCTTCAACTTTTGCACAATTATCAGAACTGGGTGCAGAATTAATACAAGCGGTGGGTGCTGCTGAACGGCTTGCTGAATTATTGCAAGAAAAACCGGCTATTGTTGCTCCCAAAGCTCCCACACCATTGGCGCAACCTGTTCAAGGAGAAATTGTTTTTGACCAAGTTGATTTTAGTTATCCTTCTCGGTCAGAAGAAAAGATTTTGCGTTCTCTTTCCTTTTCTGTCAAAGCCGGCGAAACTGTTGCATTTGTTGGGGCTTCAGGGGCAGGAAAAAGCACAATTTTTTCTTTACTTCTTCGTTTTTATGATCCGATAAGTGGTCAAATCCGATTTGATGGTGTTGAGATTGACCACCTTTCGCTTCGAGATTTACGCAGCTCAATTTCTTATGTCCCGCAAGATGCTGTTATTTTTGATGGTACGTTGCGCGACAATATTGCCTTTGGAACCGAAAATGTTGATGAAGATCAAATCATCATGGCAGCTAAAACGGCCAATGCACTTGAATTTATCGAAGCTTTACCAGGAGGCTTTAACACGCAAGTGGGGGAACGCGGTATCATGCTTTCTGGTGGCCAAAAACAACGTATTGGTATTGCACGAGCAATTTTAAAAAATGCTCCGCTCTTGTTACTTGATGAAGCAACATCAGCTTTAGATGCCAGCAGCGAAAAGTTGGTACAAGAGGCCTTAGAAGGGCTGATGCAAAACCGAACAACATTGGTGATTGCCCATCGTTTAGCAACAATTTTAAAAGCAGACCGTATCCTTGTTATGGAGAAAGGTGTTCTTGTTGAAGAGGGAACACATGCAGAACTTGTTGCTAAAAAGGGGGTTTATGCGCACTTGGCTAAACTACAATTTTCGCCGGAGTAAGTTATTTTTATCAAAGATTAGTATCATCACTGATTTATCAGTGATGATCTACGAGGGTTACAAAAAGAGTGCTTTGATATTATACTGTTTTTTGAGTAGCCTTTTAAAAGGTTCAAATGCTTTTTTTAAGGGTTTTTTCTAATTTGGTATGAATATATTCATTGCCAGCAATGATATTTTTTTTGCGAAATATATTGGAACCGCCTTCTTTATCAATGGTGAAACCACCAGCTTCACGAATGATCAGTATTCCGGCAGCCATATCCCAAATTTGAAGATTTTCGCTCCAAAATCCATCTGTTCGTCCCGCTGCGACATAAGCTAAATCAAGAGAAGCGGCTCCAAAACAGCGAATACCAGCAACTTTAGCCATCACATTGCGCAATTCAACAAGATAGTCTCCATGGTTGGGGTGGCTTAAATGGGGAACTCCTGTCGCAATGACACAATCTTCTAATTTTCGCCTTGCCGAAACGCGGCAGCGTCTGTCATTAAAGAAAGCACCTCCACCGCGTTCAGCAGTAAATAGCTCATCACCAATGGGATTATAGACCACACCCGCAACGATCTGTCCTTGACTTTCTAAGGCAATGGAAACAGCAAAAAAAGGAATGCCATGTAAAAAATTCGTTGTTCCATCCAAAGGATCTACAATGAAACGATGTTGAGAATCTTCACCAATAATTTCTTCTGATTCTTCCATTAAAAAACCAAATTTTGGTCGTGCTTTGCTCAATTCATTGAAAATAATTTTCTCAGCCTTGCGATCTGCTTGACTGACGTAATTTGCAGGTCCTTTCAAAGACACTTGTAAATTTTGTACTTCACCATAATCGCGCACCAATGAGCGGCCAGCTTTCATTGCAGCTTGAACCATGACATTTATGATTGCAGAATGAGCCATGTTTTATCCCTTTATTTACCCTTTATCATTTGCACGGCGTAAATAAGTTAACTCGTTGGTATCAACAATGATACGTTCACCAGCATTAATAAAAGGTGGCACGAGAATTCGGATACCATTTTCAAGAATTGCTGGTTTATAGGAAGATGTAACCGTTTGTCCTTTTATTGCAGGGTCAGCCTCAGAAATTGTTACGCTTACTTGATCTGGCAGCGATATGCCAATGGGTTTTTCTTGATAAAGTTCAACGGTTACGGTCATGCCGTCTTGTAAAAAAGCGGCGCGTTCACCGACAAAGTCTTTTTGTAATTCAAGTTGTTCATAGGATTGTGAATCCATGAAAATCAAAGCATCACCTTGTTGATAAAGGAAAGTAAAGTCCTTTTGTTCAAGGCGCACCCTTTCAACAGTTTCAGCCGCGCGAAATCGTTCATTGAGCTTTGTCCCATCAATTAAATTTTTCATTTCGACTTGATTAAATGCCCCGCCTTTTCCTGGTTTCACAGCGTTGCATTTCACTGCGACCCATAAGCTTCCCTGATGCTCTAGTACGTTACCAGGTCGAATTTCATTACCATTAATTTTCATAATTTATGTCCAATTCTGTTCTTGCAAAAAAGCTTGCTTGTTGTCCTTATAGAGAAATTCCCTATTGTCTTTGTAGAGAGAAAAGCTAAAAAGGATTTTTTGTATCTTATTTTTGGTTCTTGGCAAGATCATAAAAACAATTCAAATACAAGCCCTTTAAAAATTTTCACAAATATTTTTGTGATTATTTATGTCATGAAATCCAAGAACATCACTTAACGTTGAGCACGTCTCTAAAGAACCGGAAGTAACTTTATTGCTTCTTTGCGTGCTTCATCTAATTGCGCATTATCCATACCTTGAAGCATAATTTCAAGGTCAGGTATTTGAGCTTTTGCTTGTTTTGCGACCATATACCATGCAGCGGCTGTCACAAGATTGCCTTGGGTTCCTATTCCATCTCGATAAAGTCTTGCAAGAAAAATCTGTGCTGGTGTAATCATATTAATAGCATTGGGAAGAAGTAACTGAAACGCACGTTGAAAATCATGCTCTCCTCCACGGCCTTGCACAAGCCACTGTGCTAAAATGATTTGAGCCATGGGATGTTTATTTTGAGCCGCAACTTCTAAGAGTCTGCGTGCATTTCGATCATCTTTTGGTCGTGTCATTGTCCCCAAGGAGAGAATTTTTGCAGCAGCAAAAGCTGCTTCGGGATCGCCTAGGGCAGCGCCTTTTAAGAACCATTTTAAGGCTTGTTCTGCTGCTTCGCTGTCTCGGCTTGGTGAGGAGACACCTGCTAAAACTTGTTTTTCGCTCTCAGCTTTGTAAAGAAACAATTGCCCATAATAAAAATAGGCTTCTTTTACACCAGCTTCTGCTGATTTGCGAATAAATTCTTCACCAAGCTTTTGATTTTGTGTAACAAAATTACCATCAAACAACATAAGACCATAACGCAGTTGCGCTTTTGGTTCTCCTTGTTTTGCTGCACGTCCAAACCATAAAGCAGCACGTGCTCCATCAGTGGGAACGGCACAGCCTTCCATATACAGTCGAGCAACCAAGGTTTGAGCGATAGGATCATTTTGTTCAGCACGTCTGAGTGCTTCACGGAAGGCTTTCAAATAATAGCCTTGGACGTAATAATCGTAGGCCTGATCATATTGTCCAGCTTTTAAAGGTTGAAAAGATTTTTCATTATGGCTTGAAGTATCTTGAATGGTATTGAAAGAATGTTCAAAATCTGAGATTTCCTCGGCGTTAACAGAATTTGCACAAGCTATGGTAAACCAAATAACTTTTAAGATTAGTAGTTTAACGCCTTTCTTTAGCATGGATGTTTCCTCTTCTCCAATAGGGGAAAATTTTTGCATTTTTCTTTTATCAATTTAAGTATGGTTAAAGGGTTATTATGGGTAAAAATTATTTCTTCAACAGCAATAAATTCGCATGCAGTGTTTATGACCTCATCAAAGGTTTCAAAATCACTTCCGGCTTGGATAATTGCTGGGGTTTCCATAATTTCTGCCCACCATTGGGCTAACTGAAGATTGCGGGCGTGTGCATGTGGTTTTTTATCAGCGCCTAATTTTCCAAATAACAGATAATCAGCATTAGCTTCTGCTGCAACCATTGCGCAATGGCGATCGCGTACATTTCCAAACCCTCTTATTTTTTGTTTATTGTTCTGATTTTTTAGGTTTTTAAGTGCGTCAAGATCTCTCTCTAGATGTAAGCCATCTGCTTTTATCCGTTCAGCAACTCTGTTCTCCCCAGCGATGAGAAGGGCAGCATCATTATGCTGAATGTCGTCAGCATAAGTTTGTGCTTGTTTTTGCAAAAAAGCATCATCACCTTGAGAGTCGTAAACGATAACACACGCAAAAGACTTTGTTTGCATAATTTGGCGCAAAGAGATGAGATGTAAAGGACGTCGAACATCCAGTGTCAAAATCAATTGAGGAAATGCATAAGGCTCAGTGGACTGATTCTTTTGGTGTGTCATACAAAATCCTTGACTCTTAAAGATAAAGATAATCTTATTAAGCGTTTTTTTTAACTATGCTACTCTTTTATGACTGATGGGAGTCTATTAATGAGATACCATGGTGTTTTAGGTCATGATACACGTCTTTCTAGCCGCAATACATGCATTGATGTTTTTCGCTCCTTCGCTTTGCTAACGATTTTCATTAACCATATTCCTGGAACTTTATACGAATATATAACACATAAAAATTTTGGTTTCTCTGATTCAACAGAAGTATTTGTTTTACTTTCAGGTGTTTCTCTTGGCCTTAGTTATCATGCTCACTTACATCGGCAGTCTTTCACATTTGTTGTCCGTAAACTTTGGAAGAGAGCTTTTCAGCTTTATGGGGCATATCTTTTCACGACTTTTGCAACTTTAAGCATTTTTTTGGGAGCTTTTTTATTATGGCATGTAGAACAGCTGTTATCGATGAACAATATTAAGTTATTTATAACGCAACCCTTCATTGCGCTTTTGAGTACATTAAGCTTTGGGCACCAATTGGGCTACAATAATATTCTTCCGCTTTATATTGTGCTCATGATTTTTGCGCCTTTTGTTCTTTATCTGGGCTGCAAACAGAAAAAACTACTGCTTTTAGGTTCGTTCATGCTCTACCTCGTCTGTGGATTTTATAAAATTGCTCCACCTTCTTATCCGTTACCGGGCAAGTGGTTTTTGAATCCTTTGTCATGGCAATTTCTTTTTATCATAGGGTTGACGAGTACTTTATATCTTCAACAAGAAAAAACAATTGCTTTTAAGCCTTTTTTGGTTATTTTTTCAGCGGGTTATCTTTTGGTTGCGCTGTTATGGGTTCGTTTAAGCTGGTGGGGGGTTTTGGGTTGGTTTCAGTGGTCTTCTCCGCTGATTAATTTTAATAAAACTTTTTTAAGCCTTCCTCGTTTGTTCCATATTATTGCTTTATCGTCTATTATCCTTTGCTTGCCTAGCTTGCACAATTGGTTTCGTGTATCGCCAAATCATCCCTTAGCAGTTTTGGGCAGACACAGTTTACCAGTTTTTGTGACCGGAACTGTTTTTGCGATGTTGGGACAAGTTTTGAAAACAGTGATGACGGGAACATTTTTTTTCGATAGTATATTGATTGTAAGTGGTATTGTTATGCAGTTTGCTGTTGCCTATTATTGTGAAAGACAAAGACACCGATTTTTTTATCGGGTTTATTCAAGAAGGCTTATTCCTTCATAATGTCTTTCTATGGGATATTAACCTTAGCGTAAAAAGCAGATTGCGCAGAAGTTTTAAGAGTTTTAAAAAGCATTTACACAATGAGGAAAGAAACTTTTTTCTGCTTTATTCGTTAAGTGTTATAATTTTTGTGCTGATATTGGAGTGTAAAGGCGTGAGCGCAAATAAACATCCATATGATCAAGATGAACCTATTATCATGATTGAGCACGGTGCTTTCGAAAATGCGTTCAATCGTCTCTATAAAGAGACGATGGCTTTGATTGAAGAAACCGCAGTTTATATTGATACAGAAGGGAAATTGGCTGCGCGTTCTCTTTCAGCAGAAGTTTCTGCAGTTTATGCAAAAGAAGCAATGTATTTAAGTACACGGCTTATGCAAATAGCCTCTCAACTCCTTCTTCTTCGTGCAGAACGTGAAGGAGAAATGACCCCAGAACAAATACAAAAAGAAATCGCAAAAGTATCTCTGCATACACCAACCTTACAATTTAAAAGTGTTTATTGGCAAGAATTGCCAGAAGCTTTTCGCCATTTTGTGGTTTGTTCACTTCGTCTAGAAGAGCGAATGCACTATATGAGTTACAGTAAAGAACGCCTTTCTTCCCGTGTTTTGGATGATGATAATCCCGTGGGAAAACAAATCGAATTGCTTAAAACCGCTTTTCAGGGTTCTTAAAGGATTTGAAAGTTCACTTTTTGCTCTTTTTTATTTATTTTGCTTTTCTTCTCTTCTCTTTTCATGGAGAGCCAGTTTTGAGACATTTCTCGTATGTTGTATCACTTTTATTGTTTTGTATCCTTCTTTTATCCCGTTTGCTTAAACCAGTCTCTATTCAAATATAAAAAAATAGCATAAAGTTACGTTTATGGCAGAGACGATTCGTATTATAGGTATTGATCCCGGGTTACGGCGAACAGGGTGGGGCGTTATTGATCTTTCTGGCAATCGTCTTCAATTTGTTGCAGCAGGGACTGTTACTTCTGATGCAAAGCGTGATCTTTCTTCTAGACTGTCTCAGCTTTATCAAGGGCTGTCAGATATTTTGCATAAATTTATGCCCCATGAGGCTTCTGTCGAGCATGTTTTTGTCAATAAAGATGCGACGGCAACTTTAAAGCTCGGTCAAGCACGGGCTATTGCATTGCTTGTTCCAGCGCAAGCAAATCTTCCAGTTTTTGAATATGCTCCAAATAAAGTTAAAAAGTCGGTTATTGGTGTTGGTCATGGAGATAAGCAACAAATTCACATGATGGTGAAAGTTCTTCTTCCACGCGCTGAATTTGACAGCAATGATGCAGCTGATGCTCTTGCCCTTGCTCTTTGTCATTCTTCCTACCGTTCTCATTTATATTCTCGTTCAGGTCTTATAGCATGATCGGTAAATTAAAAGGTATTCTTGAACATATTTTTGAAGATCATATCATTTTGAATGTTAACGGTGTGGGCTATATTGTTTTTATCTCAAATCGGCTTCATTCTTCGCTACCATCTCTTGGTGAAACTTTAAGCTTATTTATTGAAACATATGTTCGTGAAGATGCCATCCGCCTTTTTGGTTTTGCAGCAAAAGCTGAACAAGAATGGTTTTGTTTTCTGCAAAATGTTCCAGGTGTAGGGGCAAAAGTTGCTTTGACAGTTTTGGGCATTTTATCTCCAGAGGAATTGGCACGAGCAATTGCATTAAATGATGTTGCCATGATTAGTCGTGCTCCAGGGGTTGGCAAGAAAGTCAGTGAAAGAATTGTGAGGGAACTCAAAAGTAAAGCTCCGAAATTGGGTGAAAATACGCTTCATTCTACTTCTGCTCCTTCTCATCTGGAAGAGACAAACCAACCTATCAATGATGCACTCTCTGCTTTGATTAAGCTCGGTTTTGATCGTGATAAAGCAGCTGGTGCACTTTCTTCAGCGATGAATGATCTTGAAGGGGAAACGATTTCCTCAGCATTGCTCATTCGTCATAGTCTCAAATTGCTTTCTCTCCCACTTAATTCAAGGTAAAAATGTATAAAGATGATGAAGATCAACGCCTTCTTGGTAGTGTTCCCTTTCCTGATGATCCCGATCGTTCCTTAAGGCCACAAGTCCTTGATGATTTTATTGGTCAAGAGGCTGTACGGGCAAATTTAAAAATATTTATTGAAGCTGCAAAGACACGTCAAGAAGCGCTAGATCATGTTTTATTTGTGGGACCACCTGGATTGGGGAAAACAACCCTTTCACAGATTATGGCTAAAGAATTAGGAGTTAATTTTCGCTCTACCTCGGGTCCTGTTATTGCTAAGGCAGGAGATTTGGCAGCTCTTTTAACCAATCTAGAAGAACGTGATGTTCTTTTTATTGATGAAATTCATCGTTTAAGTCCGGCAATCGAAGAAATTCTTTATCCAGCGATGGAGGATTACCAGCTTGACCTTATCATTGGTGAGGGGCCAGCAGCACGCTCGGTTAAAATTGACTTAGCAAAATTTACCTTGGTTGCGGCAACGACGCGTTTGGGTCTTTTGACGACACCATTACGGGATCGTTTTGGAATTCCAATTCGGTTAAATTTTTATACCATAGAGGAATTGGAATATATTGTTCAGCGTAATGCGCGCATTTTTTCGGTGCAGATTAGTGATGATGGTGCCCATGAAATTGCACGCCGTGCACGTGGTACTCCACGGATTGCAGGGAGACTTTTACGCCGTGTTTGTGATTTTGCTCTGGTTAAACGTGCAGCAAAAATTGACCGTGCCGTTGCAGATGAGGCACTTTCTCGTCTTGAAGTTGATCATTTAGGACTCGACCCGCTTGATCATCGCTATTTGTTGCTGATTGCGGAAACTTTTTTAGGCGGACCAGTAGGTATTGAAACGATTGCTGCTGCCTTATCAGAACCGCGTGATGCTATTGAAGATATTATTGAACCCTATCTTTTACAACAGGGTTTTATTCAGCGAACTGCTCGCGGGCGAATTCTTACAGAAAAATCTTGGGGTCATTTAGGACTTTGTCCTCCAGCTACAGCAAATTCAATACAAAAACGTGCTCAGCTATCTGGTACACAAGATCATTTACCAATACAAACAACATTATGGGAGGGAGAAGATGATTAAAGTTGTTTTTTATCCAAAAGCTTGAACTTATTTGGAAATTTGTGTTTAACTTTCCACGATTTTAACACAAAAACACGCTCAATTGCTTAGTATACAAGATAATCCTTTGATATAAATAACTTTATGGGACAGGCAGATGATTGGAGAAACTCCTTTCGATAGTAATAATACAAGCCATTTTTGTGATGTTCAGGCGCGCGTTTATGTTGCTGATACTGATTTTTCAGGTATAGTGTATCATGCACGCTATCTAGAATTTTTTGAGCGGGGACGTTCAGAATTTTTGCGGGATATGGGTTTTAATAATGATGTGTTAGCAGCAGGCTCCCAGGGTGAAAAGGTGTTTTTTGTCGTGCGTCATATGGAAATTCATTTTTCCAAACCAGCTCAAATCGACAATCTTTTGACAATTAAAACACGAGTCAATCGCATTCAAGGAGCACGTTTTTTCATGGATCAACATATTCTTCATGATAAGATAATGTTGGTTACTGCAAAAGTTGAAATTGCTCTTATTAATGAGGAAGGAAAACCACGACGTTTGCCCAACGATTTTTTGTCAAAAGTCTTTGCTTAAGAGTACCATCCGTTTAAAAAACAAGATTGTGTGATCCAGTTGTAGACAAACTGAAATTTGTTTTTTTTATAATTTTAAAACTGTTATTTTAATAGATGAATTTTTCATTTAGAGGGACAAAATTATGCCGCACGTAGAACTGACGAATCCAGAAACGATTGGAGTTTTGCACTTGTTTATGCAAGCCAATTGGATTGTTAAAGCTGTTATGATTGGGTTACTTTTGGCTTCTATATGGAGTTGGGCAATTATTTTTGATAAGATATTGACTTATCGGAAAATACGGTATGATATAAAAGAATTTGAGCGTGCATTTTGGTCTGGAAGGTCGCTGGAGGACATTTATGTCGCTTATAAAAGTCAGAAAACCAGTAGCATAGCAACGGTTTTTATCGCAGCAATGGGAGAGTGGAAAAAATCCCTTGCGAAAGGAATCCATACATCAATCAGTCTCCAGAGCAGAATTGAGAAGGCCATGGATCTTGCTTTAGGACGTGAAAGTGCAAAAATAGAATCAAAATTAGGATTTTTAGCAACGCTTGGGTCAGCTGGTCCGTTTATCGGGCTTTTTGGAACGGTTATTGGTATTATGGGTTCGTTTCTGTCTATTTCGGCATCTCAAAATACTTCCCTTGCGATTGTCGCACCAGGTATTGCAGAGGCTCTTTTGGCGACCGCTATTGGGTTGTTTGCGGCAATCCCAGCAGTTATTTCTTATAACAAGTTGATTCATGAAAGTGCCCAGATCATCGCACAAATAGAAGGTTTTGCTGATGAATTTTTGACAATTATGTCACGGCGGATTGATGAAATACGAACACCTCAGTCACCATCATAAAGGAGAATATCTATGGGATTTTCTGTTGCTTCTTCTTCTCGAAAAAATATGCGCAAGCGGAATCATTCGCATAGTCAATTAATGAGCGAAATTAACGTAACACCTTTTGTTGATGTAATGCTGGTTTTATTGATTATTTTTATGGTTTCTGCTCCGCTTTTGGTCAATGGTGTTCCCCTTGATTTACCCCATAGTCATGCTGGATCTGTGCAAATGGATAGACCTCCACTGACGGTTTCTCTTGATGAACAAGGACGCTTAGCTATTGACCAAGATTATTACGATACGCCAGACGCTTTAATTGCGCAGCTCAAAGTAGAGTTGACGGCCGATCCTGCACGAAAAGGACAACGTATCTTTGTGCGTGCTGCTAAAACTATTGAGTATCAACGTGTCTTACAACTACTTGCCGATATTCAAAAAGCTGGTTTTTCACAGGTTGCTTTGGCCAGTTTGGCACAGTGATTAACAATAAAAAGTGCAAGGTATAGAGATGGAAAAAAATTCTCATCATGGTATGAAACGAGGGCTGCTTTTATCCCTTATCATCCATACAGTTTTTTTTGGCCTTGCCATTGTTCATTTTCACAGTCCCGTCTCTTTGCCGCAACAACCTCTAGATGCCATTTCTGTCACTATCGCTCCTCTTGATCAGGAGTTTTCTTCTCAACAAGGGGTGTTAGATGCTCATGTAGGTGTCATCCCTGTGGTAAAACCAACTTCAAAACCACAAGAACAAGAAGAGGCGCATCATTTTGGTGATGGACAGGTCGATGTTCTTACACCCTTAAATCCGAAAGAAAAACCGCGTTATGTTGAGGTAACGCCTATGCTATCGGGGAAAGAAAATGGACTAGAAACCAATCCGGAAGCTCCACAAGAGACTGTTGAAGAGGTCACGCCAGAGGCACCCCCAGAAGCTCCACAAGAGGCTGCTGAAGAGGTCACGCCAGAGGCATCCCCAGAAGCTCCACAAGAGACTGTTGAAGAGGTCACGCCAGAGGCATCCCCAGAAGCTCCACAAGAGGCTGCTGAAGAGGTCACGCCAGAGGCACCCCCAGAAGCTCCACAAGAGACTGTTGAAGAGGTCACGCCAGAGGCATCCCCAGAAGCTCCACAAGAGACTGTTGAAGAGGTCACGCCAGAGGCACCCCCAGAAGCTCCACAAGAGACTGTTGAAGAGGTCACGCCAGAGGCACCCCTAGAAGCTCCACAAGAGACTGTTGAAGA
>NZ_JAYMZJ010000001.1:57466-74822 GCF_037070875.1 Bartonella occidentalis | reverse complement strand
AGAGGTCACGCCAGAGGCACCCCTAGAAGCTCCACAAGAGACTGTTGAAGAGGTCACGCCAGAGGCACCCCTAGAAGCTCCACAAGAGACTGTTGAAGAGGTCACGCCAGAGGCACCCCCAGAAGCTTCACAAGAGACTGTTGAAGAGGTCACGCCAGAGGCATCCCCAGAAGCTCCACAAGAGACTGTTGAAAAGGTTACACCAGAGGCATCCCCAGAAGCTCCACAAGAGACTGTTGAAAACGTTACACCAGAGGCATTTTCAGAAGCTTCACAAGAAGCTGTTGAGAAGGCTCTGCCAGAGGCATTTTCAGAAGCTCCACAAGAAGTTATTGAAGAGGCTACGCCAGAGGTATTTTCAGAAGCGCCACAAGAAGCTATTGAGAAGGCTACGTCAGAGGCATTTTCAGAAGTCCCACAAGAAGTTATTGAAGAGTCCGCTCCAGAAGCATTTTTAGAAGATTCACACGAGGTTACTAAAAGAGAGACAACAGAAGCGCTTCCTGAGACGCTTCACAAAATGCTCAAAAATGAAGAGGTGATATTACAAAAAAAGCCAACTTTAACGGTAAAACCAGTGAAAAAAGATTCTGCAGAGCAAACTTCAGCACGCCAACAAGATACAAAAATTAAGTTGCCGGAAAAGTCTCCTCTCCCAAAGCTCAAACCTAAAGCCGTTAAACAATCCGCAACCAAAGATATGCATGCTGCAAAAAAACAAAGTCAGCAAACGGTTGGACAGAAAATTGAGGATATTTTAGCAATAGAAGAAAAAAATCTGCTCAATTATGCACGTACGCAAGGAGGTGGGGCAAAGCGCTCTAGCGAACCAGAAGCTTTTGGTGGGCGAAAAAATATCGGTAACCGTGATAAGATGGCACAAACATTGGTTAATATTGCCGGTACGTGTATTCAGAAAAAACTTAAACTTGTTGCCCTTGGCGGAGATTTAAAAAATCGTCCAATTGTGCGTTTACGATTTTACCTAAATCGTGAAGGAATGGTTATAGGAAATCCAGTTATTGATCCACTCAGTGGTGAGAAGAGTCAGCAAGATATTATGATGAGGCAGGTGTCTGCGGCTGTTTTTTTATGCCAACCTTATGCAGATCTTCCACGTGATCAATATGATTTGTGGGGGCAAGGTTTTGATTTTAATGTTGATCCTCTGCAAGAGTAATCCAATGAGGTGTAGATATATTTTCTTTTCAATATAAAGGGTATCTTCCATTATGGCTATGATAAGACGTACATTTTTTTCTTGGTTTATGATCTCCGCATGTTTGTGGTTTTCAAGTTTTTCATCTGCGCATGCACAACTGAAAGGCGTCATTTCTAATGCTGATTTTAATCCGATTCCAATTGCAATTATGGATTTTATTTCCAAAGATTCTCTGGGAGTAAAAATAGCTGCTGTTGTGACAGCGGATCTTGAACGATCAGGACTTTTTTTACCAATTGATAAAGCGTCTTTTTCTGAAAATACCCCCGATATAAACAGTGAACCGCATTTTTCTGAGTGGCAAAAAATAGGTATACATGGTTTGGTGACGGGGCAAGTTATCAGAGAGACGGATGGGCGATTGAGAGTAGATTTTCGTTTATGGGATGTCTTTGGGAATCGACAACTTAAAGGACGACGCTTTTATACAGCCACAGAACGCTGGCGGCGTGTTGCTCATATGATTGCAGATGAGATCTATAGTAAAATGACAGGGGAAAGTGGTTATTTTGATACGAGAATTGTTTTTATAGATGAAACAGGGCCTAAAAATGCTCGTGTTAAACGCTTAGCGATTATGGATCAGGATGGAGCAAATTTGGTCTATGTTTCTGATGGTCGTGAATTGGTTCTTACGCCACGCTTTTCGCCTAAGCGGCAAGAAATTACTTATATGGCTTATGGAAGCCATAAAATGCCTCATGTTTATCTTCAGCAAATTGAAGTTGGACAAAGGGAATTGATTGGAACTTTTAATAATATGACAATTGCTCCGCGTTTTTCTCCTGATGGACAAAAAGTGATTATGAGCTTGTTACAACATAATGGCAGTGCCAATCTTTATACCATGGATTTACGTACGCGTACGATGACACGGCTCACAACGACTTCAGCTATTGATACATCCGCTTCTTATTCTCCAGATGGAACAAAAATCGTTTTTTCATCGGATCGTAGTGGAAAGCAACAAATCTACACGATGAATGCAGATGGTAGTAATATCCAGCGCATTTCTTCAGGTGAGAACAGTTATTCCACACCTATTTGGTCTCCGCGTGGTGATTATATCGCTTTCACAAAACAGGCAGATGGACAATTTTCCATTGGTGTTATGCATCCTAATGGTTTGGGAGAACGGATTTTAACCACGGGTTTTCACAATGAGGGACCAACTTGGGCTCCCAATGGTCGCGTATTAATGTTTTTTCGTCAGGATCCAGGCATGGGGCCTAAAATTTATACGATTGATATTACTGGGCGCAATGAGCGTCAATTACCTACACCCCATGATGCCTCTGATCCAGCATGGTCGCCACTGCTCAGTAAGAAGTAGTTTTTTCTGCAGGAAGTAAAAGGTGAGTTGCTCAATAAAATTAAAAAATATACAGGGCTTATCTCAAAGCAGTCGTGTGTATTCTTTTGCAACAGATTTAATTGAATATTTAGCCAGATTTACAGCGGTTATGATAAATGGCATTGCAGGGTATGACTTATTGTACAGGATGCAAATTTTCTAGATAGGTAGGATTGAGGGTCTTTACATTTCAAGCTTTTATTAAAAATGTTTGGGAGTTCGAAAATAAATTAAATACCCCGCTTTTAGGCGGGGTATTTATGGATTTATTGAAGAAAAATCAAAAGCAGTAAAATTTATTAAAGGGTGCTTTTGCGGAAGATATAACAAGATTATGCGCGCTGATATATCCACCAAAATTGAGTAGATGGACGGATTTATGCAGATAGTTTTGCTAAAATCTCATCACTGACATCAAAATTGGAATAAACATTTTGCACGTCATCGTCTTCTTCTAATGTCGAAATCAGGCGTAAAATCGAGAGAGCCTTTTCTTCATCCACGGGGGCAAGAGTGCTGGCTTTCCAAACAGTTTTGATTGATTCTGCTTCACCAAGTTTTTCTTCAAGTGTTTTTGAGACTTCACCAATATTTTCAAACGCACAGATAATATGGTGTCCATCTTCTTCTGATTGGACATCTTCAGCACTTGCTTCAATTGCTGCATTCATAATGCTGTCAGTTGTGCCGGCATCGAGTTTATAGATTATCTCACCAATGCGATTAAACATGAAGCTCACCGAACCTGTTTCTCCCAGCGAGCCACCTGATTTGGTGAAGGCCGCTCGGACGTTTGAAGCTGTGCGATTTCGATTGTCTGTGAGTGCTTCGACAATGACTGCAACGCCTCCAGGTCCATATCCTTCATAGCGCACCTCATCATAATTCTCGACATCATTACCTGAAGCTTTTTTAATAGCTCGTTCAATATTGTCTTTTGGCATAGATTGTGCCTTAGCGTTTTGTATAGCGAGCCTGAGACGTGGATTCATGGTCGGATCAGGAGAGCCTTGTTTGGCTGCAACTGTAATTTCGCGTGCAAGCTTAGAAAATATTTTCGAGCGCATTGCATCTTGGCGCCCTTTACGGTGCATAATATTTTTAAATTGTGAATGGCCTGCCATGGCTTTCCTTTCAGTTTGGGGGCATTTCCCTCAATTTTAGGCGGTTAAATCTTGCGACGGAATAAATATACCAATCAATGCGTCGCCATTCTAATTTGAATGGATAAAATGACTCCTTATAAAAAAATTCATACTAAAGGTAAAGATACTTAAGGATCATTAAGATGAGGTGTCTTGTCGTCAATCAAAAATCACGTTATAAGAAGTGTGATTTATGCAAAAGTGGTTTATTTCTCGCTTTATTGGGAGCGGGGGAAGAGAGCCTGACATACCTGACATATAAGAGAAAATACCCCAAAGCTTAAAGTGGGTAATAACCTGTCTTTTAATAAAGGTAAATAAAAGGATATTATAGAGATGGCAACGCAACTTTTGATGCCCAAAGCTACAGCTGTTTGGTTAGTTGATAATACCGCACTTTCTTTTGAGCAAATTGCAGAGTTTTGTAAATTGCATGTATTGGAAGTAAAAGCTATTGCAGATGGTGAAGCTGCTTATGGTATTAAAGGTCTAGATCCAATTAGTTCTGGACAGTTGACGCGTGGTGAGATTGCACGGGTAGAGGCTGATAAAACTGCCCGCTTGAAAATTTCAGAATCAAGAGTTCATATCCCTGAAAAAAAATACAAGGGTGCTCGTTATATTCCCCTTTCTCGGCGTCAAGATCGCCCAAATGGTATTTTATGGTTGGTGACTAATCATCCTGAGTTAAAAGATGCTCAGATTGCACGCTTGATTGGAACGACAAAAGCAACTATTGAACAAATTCGCAACAGAACCCATTGGAATAGTGCTAATTTGGTTCCTTTGGATCCTGTAGGGCTTGGTTTATGTTCACAAATTGATTTGGATATTGAACTCCAGCGTGTTGTAAAAAGTCATCCTGTTTCTGCTGAAGCAGATAGATCTTTACTCCCTGCGTCGGTCACAGAAAATGTTTCTCTCAATGATGATGATGATGAACAAGATTTCAATAAAAACTTTGATGCTGATAAAGTTTTTGCAAAATTGAATGCGCTACAAAAAAACCGTCAAGATGGTGCATAAATAGAACATTTATACTATGGGGACAGCGAACTCATTTGGTCATGAAGAGCTGAGGGGTGGAATTGCAGCTGACAAAAACAATAGAGCGCATTTCCTCCGTTCATAATAAACTCTTGAAGGATCAAATTATGTGCTCCTTCAATTTAATATTACAATAAGGAGAAATTAGTATATGAGCTCTGTCAAAAATATTATTTTTCATCCATTAGCGGTGGGTTTATTTCTTGTGCTGTCTCTGGCTGGTTGTGCAAGGAAACATACCAATTTTGCGCCTGATGTGAGTAGCTCTTTGAATAGTGCGGATTTAAATCAGGTACAAAAAGATTCACAACAGTACTTTACTGTCAATGTTGGAGATCGTGTTTTCTTTAGTCTTGATTCTTCTTCTATTGAACCTGATGCCCAACGTATTTTGGCGCGCCAAGCTGAATGGTTGCTTCGTTATCCTTTTTATTCCATTCTTATTGAAGGTCATGCTGATGAGCGCGGTACACGTGAATATAATTTGGCGCTTGGGCAGCGTCGCGCTGTTGCTGTCCGTGATTATTTGATTTCCCTTGGTGTATCTGCGCAGCGGATGAACACAATTTCGTACGGAAAAGAAAGACCTGTTGCAGTGTGTAATGATCCCTCCTGTTGGAACCAAAATCGCCGTGCTGTTACGACAATTCGTGTTCGTTAATCTTTTAAGTGATTGTTAAAAAAAGATGTTAATGGTCAAGACAGATGACGAAATTAGATTTTGATAGGATAAAACTGTGTGTATCTGTAAAAGGCAAAATTGAAAAGCCATTTTTGTATTAGCTTTTACAGTGCGTTCTCCCTTATCTGTTTAGAGCTCCACATCTTGGAGCTCTATGCCGTTTTCTATTTATGGTGAAACTCTTTTACTCAAGACAGAGCTGCCTCTGTTTAAGGTGTGAATTAAAGTTGAGAAATGATTTTGGAAAATCAGAAGATTTTGTTTAAAGGCTATGGTGGGAATATGCTTTGACATAAACAAAGGGTGTTTGAGCATAATGGTTTGGAGGATACTCAAAAAGCAATTTTGCCAGCTTTTTGATGAAAAGGATTCTGATTATTCTGCTTGTTTGAATGAAAATTTTTAAGGTGTAAAATATTGAGTAAGAGTCATTGCACTGTAAACAACCACAACCATTGACTCCTCATGCACAGCCCATGATTCTTGAAGGCTTTTTAGAGAAAATGCGTGGTATGAGGAGAGCGGTCGTGCTGAATCAAAGCAAGATAAAAATCCTTATGCTTTTTCTAACATATTGGATAAAAGGCCATTATTTTACTCTTTCTGTCAAATACACTGAAGTTGCAAAAGCCTTTTGTACTTTTAAAACTGCTTCAAGCAGATTTTTTGTTAAGAAGGAGCTTTATTGGGCTAAGAATGTCTGTATCATGGAAGCATCATGAGTTGATCTTATATTATTGCTGTGTCTGTAGACAAAAGATCCTCTACGATTTTGAGATTCTGATTCTGCTGAAATTAACAACGAATGTGGATGGTCTTGATCACAAGAAAATAGATTGTATTCTCTTTGCAAATAAATAAAACAGCTCTAAAATGTTGCAAGGTGTCTTTTGTCAACATCTTTAAAAGGAGTGAGATCATTCGCAGTGCTTGTTAAATTAGCAAAAAATCTCTTTAAAACATCGGATTTTATTCAGTGTCAGAAGTTGATTCTTGCGGTTTCAGGAGGAAGTGATTCGCTTGCTTTATTATTTTTGGTCAAAGACCATTTAAGAACTATGCCTTCTCCTCCAGAGATCATTGTTGTTACTGTTGATCATAAATTGCGTAGAGAATCAGCGCGTGAAGCGGAAGATGTTGCAGCAATTTGTCGTAGCTATAACATTAAGCATATCGTTGCACGTTGGGAGGGCAAAAAGCCAAAGACACATATCGCTGAAAAAGCGCGTGTTGCGCGCTATGATCTTTTATTTAAAGAAGCACAAAAGCAAGGCGCAACACTTATCATGACAGGGCATACGCTCAATGATCAGGTTGAAACCTATCAGATGCGTAATCAGCGTATTCAAAGACATGTCGATACTCTGCAAGAACCCTTCTTTGACGGGTCGTGTGAGGAGGTTTTGGCTCAAAAAACGATAGAAAATATCACAGAAAAGAATCATCTTTTTGTGTGCGAACGTGGTTTATCTTGTATCCCGCGTGAGGCATTATTACGCCGAACAGTACGCTTAATTCGTCCTCTCCTTGGTGTAAAACGTAAAACATTGCGTGCGTATTTACGTGTTCATGGGAAAACTTGGATTGATGATCCAACAAATGAAGATACTAGTTTTGAGCGTGTTCGTGTTCGCCACTCCCTTCACCAAAAAAAAATTCCTGATATTGCTAAAAAAGTTCATGAAGCTGTACTTAAACGTCGTCAACAGACGAAAAATATTGCCGATTTGATCTTAGCTTTGGATATTTCTGTGGAACATGGCCGTTGTTTTATTGGAAATCCTGAACCTTTTTTGCACAAACATCCATGTTTTCCTTTCGTTGTTGGGCTCTTTGCGGTGTTGATGGGGGGAGGCTTTTATTTGCTTCCCTATAAAAAATTAATTGCTCTTGATCAAAAATTATGCCTCTATATCTCCAGAAAACAGCGTTTTACTTTGGCGGGATCTGTCATTGATTATAGCCAAATGGGGATAACTCTTTGGCGCGAATCTCGAAACATTAAAGAAGCAGTCGTTTATCCAGGAAAAACTTTTTTATGGGATGGGCGTTATCAAGTTATCAATGATGGGTGTGATACCATAAAGATTGGAGCAGCTAATTTGGGACATTTGAAATCTTTGTTCAAAACCCATATATTTGATTTTGAACGCCCCCATTTTCCTTCTTTGCAATCGCTTTTGATGATCTCAACTGATAAAGGAACCGATATTCCAGAGCTTACTGAACAAATCGTTTCTCAACAGAAACACAATGTTATTATAAAACGAATTATGGCTCCCTTCAATTGGCTTTTGTCATACGAAGATGCTGCTCTTTTTAATGTTCTTGAATCTTTTTTTAATATAGAGATAAAAAGATAAAGAAAAATGGCTTTAAAATATGATAAAGATCTTCTCATATCTTGGCAAGGAACAGACAAGGTTATATGCTAAGGAAAATGTTTAAGAATCTGTATGTGATTAAATGGACCTAATATGAATTCTAATTACCGCTCTCTCCTCATTTGGGGGGTTATTGCATTAGTTTTGATTGTGTCGTTTTCTCTTTTTAATGGAGATAATCAGCGTTCCGGAGGAGGAGAAATATCCTATTCGGAATTTTTGAAAAAAGTTGATAATAATGAGATTAAGTCTGTGACCATTCAAGGTCAAAAGTTAACAGGACAGACTGCTGAATATAGAATTATTTCAACTTATGCGCCACGAGATCCAGGCTTGGTACAAAAATTGGAAAGCAAAAATGTTGATGTTAAGGCTATTCCTGAAAGCTCTGGGAATAATATCTTCCTTAACCTCTTATTTTCTTTGCTTCCCGTTCTTATTATCGTTGGGGTTTGGATTTTTTTCATGCGGCAAATGCAAAGTGGGTCGCGTGGTGCTATGGGGTTTGGAAAGTCAAAAGCAAAATTGCTTAATGAAGCTCAGGGGCGTGTTACCTTTCAAGATGTTGCTGGCGTTGAAGAGGCAAAGCAAGATCTACAAGAAATTGTCGATTTTTTACGTGAACCGCAAAAATTTCAACGTCTAGGTGGCCGTATCCCACGGGGTGTTTTGCTTGTTGGTCCTCCAGGAACCGGTAAAACTTTGCTTGCTCGTTCTATTGCCGGTGAAGCCAATGTGCCGTTCTTTACAATTTCAGGATCTGACTTTGTTGAAATGTTTGTTGGTGTTGGTGCCAGCCGTGTGCGGGATATGTTTGAACAGGCTAAGAAAAATGCACCTTGTATTATCTTTATCGATGAAATCGATGCTGTTGGACGCCATCGTGGTGCAGGACTGGGAGGGGGAAATGATGAACGCGAGCAGACCTTAAACCAGTTGCTTGTCGAAATGGATGGATTCGAGCCTAATGAAAGCATCATTTTGATTGCCGCAACAAACCGTCCCGATGTTCTTGATCCTGCTTTATTAAGACCTGGGCGTTTTGATCGCCAAGTTGTTGTGCCAAATCCTGATGTTATCGGACGCGAACAAATTTTGAAAGTTCATGTTCGCAATGTTCCTTTAGCTCCTAATGTCGATTTGAAAGTTTTGGCAAGAGGAACTCCAGGGTTTTCGGGTGCTGATTTGATGAATCTTGTCAATGAAGCCGCTCTCATGGCTGCCAGTCGCAATAAAAGAGTTGTGACTATGCAAGAATTCGAAGATGCTAAAGATAAAGTGATGATGGGGGCTGAACGCCGATCAACCGCCATGACGCAAGAAGAAAAAGAATTGACCGCATATCACGAAGCAGGGCATGCTATTGTGGCTCTTAATGTTCCTGTCGCGGATCCTGTCCACAAAGCAACAATTGTACCAAGGGGTAGAGCTTTGGGTATGGTTATGCAATTGCCAGAAGGTGATCGTTATTCCATGAGCTATCGGTGGATGATTTCTCGTCTAGCCATTATGATGGGGGGAAGAGTGGCTGAGGAATTAAAATTTGGAAAGGAAAATATCACATCTGGTGCTTCATCAGATATAGAACAAGCCACAAAGTTAGCACGAGCAATGATAACGAGATGGGGCTTTTCTGATCTTCTGGGGAATGTTGCTTATGGTGATAATCAGGATGAAGTTTTCTTAGGTCATTCTGTTGCACGGACGCAAAATGTCTCTGAGGAAACAGCACGCATGATTGATTCTGAAGTCCGCAAGCTTATTGATGGTGCTTATGCCCATGCTACAAAAATTTTGAAAGAAAAAAAGAAAGAATGGTTCGCTCTTGCTCAAGGTTTGCTGGAATATGAAACCTTAACTGGTGCTGAAATTAATGAAGTCATTGAAGGAAAACCCCCTTCTCGAACCCAAAAAGACGAAACGGCACCTGTGCGCAGTTCAGCTGTGCCGAAAACAAAAGCAACTAAAGCGGAGTCTGGGGAAGAAACAGCCGCTGATAAAGGAGAGACTGGTAAGATAAGCATGAAAAATGGCAAAGCTACCACGAAATCCAGTCATTCTGATTCTAAAGAGACTAAGTCTAGTGGAACTGAGAAAAAAACACGGAGTGCAAAAAATCCAGCCGAAGCAGAAGATCTTTCTGAGAGTGATATAAATGCTGAAAAAAAGTTCGCTGATGCTGAACATCAACATGAAAAAAAATAGCTGCTTTCTAAGAGTCTTTGAGTCAAGATTTTTTAAAAAGGTACAAGCAAAGAAGCTTGTACCTTTAAAACAATGTTCACGAAAATGTATGAAAATAAATGATGAGTTGCTTTGGGAAAAGCATCTGAAGAGCTGTTTTTATACCTTTAACTAAACTGAAATTGTGAGCTTATCCTTTGGTTATAGCTCAATATATTTTAAAATATATTTTAAAGAAGTTTTTGCATAAGTAAGAATACGTTAAAGGAGAATCATGCTCTGTAGCGGAGTGTGGAATATGCCTGCTGGAATGTTTACAGGTTTATAGAATAAAAATTCATTTTATGAATAAGGTGTAAGCAAAGAAGAATTTATTAAGTGTATGAAACAAAAAAATATGTCTAATAGGATACTCGTGGTCTTTATGGAGACAGAGATTTGTTTGAGCGGTTTATGATGTTTATGATTTTGGCGCTTTGATCCTGTCTTAACGGGGAGAACAAATATCATGTTTTCACTAAATTGAAAGGATCTTAATTATGAAAAAATCTGCTATGTTAGAAAAGTCGTGTATGTAAAGGAAATAAGAATGGCACAAAAATATTTTGGCACAGACGGAATTCGAGGCAAAGCCAATTCTTTTCCAATGACACCAGATTTTGCTATGAAAGTCGGAATGGCCGTAGGGGTTTTTTTTAGATCAAAACGTCAGTCGCGTCGTGTGGTCATTGGTAAGGATACACGTTTATCTGGTTATATGTTGGAAAATGCTTTAGTTTCAGGGTTTACTGCTGCTGGAATGGAAGTTTTTTTATTAGGTCCTATGCCAACACCTGCTGTTGCTATGCTTTGTCGTTCATTGCGCGCTGATATTGGGGTGATGATTTCTGCTTCTCATAATCCCTTCTATGATAATGGGATCAAACTTTTTGGTTCAGACGGTTTTAAATTTTCGGATGAAGTTGAGATACAAATTGAAAAATTAATCGATACAGATCTTTCCAAATATTTAGCCAGTTCTACAGAAATTGGCTGCGCAAAACGGGTCGAGGGTGATATTTATCGTTATATTGAATATGCTAAACGGACTTTGCCACGCGATTTTTGCTTGGATTCTTTGCGGATCGTTGTTGATTGCGCAAATGGTGCTGCTTATAAAGCCGCACCGCGTGCTTTATGGGAGTTGGGAGCTGAAGTCTTTGCTATTAATAATGAACCAAATGGCTTTAATATTAATAAAAAATGTGGATCAACGGATCTAACTTCTTTAAAACAAAAAGTTCATGAGGTGCGTGCCGATGTGGGAATTGCTCTGGATGGAGATGGTGATCGTGTTTTGCTTGTCGATGAGAAAGCACAAACCATTGATGGTGATCAGGTAATTGCTGTGATTGCTGAACAGTGGCACAAAACAGGACGCTTAAAACGTAATGGCGTTGTCGCTACAATTATGTCAAATCTTGGGCTTGAGCGCTTTTTGTATAGCAAAGGGTTGGAACTGGTTCGGACGAATGTTGGTGATCGCTATGTTGTCGATGCGATGCGGCAGGGGGGATATAATGTTGGCGGTGAGGCTTCTGGGCATATTTTGCTTAGTGATTTTGGAACAACTGGAGATGGATTGGTGGCTGCCTTACAGGTTTTATCTTGTATGCAGAAAAGCCAGAGCTCTATGAGCGATTTGTGCAAGAGATTTGAGCCTGTGCCACAAATTTTGAAAAATATTTCGATTAAAAATAAAAATGTGCTGCAAAAAAATGCAGTCAAAATGGAGATCAATCAAGCAACGCAATGTTTGGGAAAGGAAGCGCGATTGGTAATCCGTCCTTCTGGTACTGAACCGGTGATTCGCATTATGGCTGAAGGCGATGATCGAGAGACTCTGGATACTGTTGTAACAGAAATGATTGATGTTATCGCACATCATGATGCTGCTTGAAATATTGTTTTTACGGAAACATCATGATTGTTTTTATTTAAATGAAGCAATTGGATATTTTATCCATACAGGCTGAATTGTGAATGGCGTTGTTGCCATTGAAGAATAGTTAAAGCGAGTTTGCAATAAAGCATCATGAGCTGATAGCTTTCATTTTGAAAAATATTTCGATTAAAAATAAAAATGTGCTGCAAAAAAATGCAGTCAAAATGGAGACCAATCAAGCAACGCAATGTTTAGAAAAGGAAGCGCGATTAGGTGATCCGTCATTTAAGAGGAGAATTTTTTAGCGTATAAGCTTATATAGGCAAAGGCTTTTCTTCCTCTAGGAGACTTTGTTTAAGCGTTGTGCTTTGACACCTTGCAATTGTTATATGCTTTATATAGCAACATTTAGAGCTATGGCTTAATAAGGATAGGATAATTTAGATTTTAAGTATTATTTTTATAATTTTGAAATTGAATAATTTTTGTTTATTCTATGTTGGTTCAAGTGCCACAAACGCCAAAAATGAAAGACAGTTTAAGTTCATTCTTTTCCGCTTTTGTTAAGTTTCTTTGCTTTTTATGTTGATGTGGAAAATTTTGCACAATACCAATAAGATTAAAAACTCATTGTTTTTGATGTTACACTCTTTTGTAAAACAAGACAAAAAGAATTCCAATGCTCAACCAGTATACTTTGCATAAAGTGTATAAGCTGCGCTGAAATACCAGCAGCATCTCTTGTCATAAACAAGATGTGGATCAAGAGTGAAATAATCGGAAAGGCCGTTACAAATTGCAGGGAGTCTTCCTTGATATTCAGAGCGATGATGCAGATGAATCAAATATCAATTTAAATGTTTTTCATAATAGCATAGTCTTTATATGTGGGTTTTAGATGAAAAGGCAGGGATTTTAAAGGTATAGAAAATAAAAAGCGCAGCTCTCAGTTTTGTGAGATTATTATTTGAAACAATGACACAAGTTGCACGATATACAGAATAAAAGGAATCGATATAGCAAAAAAAAACCCAACTGTTTTAACAGAAGGGTTCCAAGTTTATATTTAAAAATTTAAGATAACAAACTAAAAAGGAAACGAAAAATGTATCTTCTAAAGACCATAATGTGCCCTTTCTTCTAACTGATTAAGCGTCTTTCTGCAAGAAAAAACTTTGCAGAGAATGGATGTTTTTATTTCGCAAAGGGAGGTCAAAGTGTTTACGGTTAACAAACATTTTAAAAGCATATTGATAGTTCATTAGATGGGAGTGTAGGCAGTTTTCTAAATGGTTATGGTGTGTGGGGGTGTCAATATTTTTACCCTATAGTTGTGCAAGACACATCGATTAACGGTGATGTAGGCAATGGTGTGGCGTTGCTCAATTTTTATCCTTAAACATTCATCTCTTCATTATAAGGGATGGAGTTTTTGATAAGCAAAGTGTTCTTAGCTCCAGTTGGAGCTAAGAACACCTTCGGGGGGATAAAGTAGAACGATAAAAATACCTATTTTGACAAGCGGTATTTTTTGTCCTTTTTCCATAAAAAATATGTTGCAAATCCGAGAAGCGGAATGCTCAATTTGGTAAAAGGCAGCTGTTTGCTTAATAAGCCAATCCCAGAAAGAGTTACGTCCGTTATAAGTTTATGACGTTGTTCCTCTAACTTTTTTTGCTCGTAATCGCGTTGATAGGCTTTGAGAATTCGGCTAATCAAAAGACCCAATATGGCAATAAAAAGCCAAATAAAAAACATTATGCTTGCTGCTGCAAGAGGATCCATGACTGAACATAATATGATAAAGCCGATGATGCATAAAAATATCAAAGACATAAGCAGTGAAATTCCTATGATCCCACAGCTAATCGCTTGAAGGCGTATTTGCTTGATGGTGCTTTTGAATTCGTCACCGATAAAATGGCCTAAAAGAGGAGCAATAAACATGTGCATTCATTAACGGCGCAATAATTGAGCGAGAACAAAGCCGAAGCCCGCTGCAAATAGAACGCTTTTGCTTGGATTTTTACGAACGCATCGGTCGAGTGCATCTCCAAAGTTGTTAAGGCTGTCTTTTGTTTGCGATATCATATCTTCACCATTTTCTTTCATTGAATTATACAGTTTTTGTGTTTCACCTTTGGCCGCATTTAATTTATTTGAACCAAGATCCGCCAATGATGAAGTTATTGTTGAAATTTCATTGTGTAATTTTTTCAATTGTGTTTGTAGGTCTTTTTCTTCTTCTGCCTTTTTATCATTTTCTGAAGCTTTATGGTTTGCCATGATGATATTTCTCCCTCTTGATTTATTAGATTGAAGTAAAAAACTTTTTACTGATTTGTAACGTTAAATAATTGTCTTAGTTCCATTATTTTATTCAATGAGGAAATATTTTAAATAAACTCAATTTTATTTGAAGAATTAGGTGTTTGTGAATGTATTGGTTCATAAAGAGATGGATGAGCTATTATATGGATGAGCTATTATTTAGAGTAGAAAAATTCAAAATTTTTAAGAATGTTTTGTCTAAAAGAGCCTCTTGACAAAATAAAACTATTTTTATTCCTTAAATTGGACACAGAGTGACATTATAGGGAACCGATGTTGTGGGAAATAATGCCGCGGGGGGTGGTGTACGTCTGTAACAAATTTAGAATGTCAATTGCAATGGTATGAAATGAAATGGAATCTCACACAATACCCTCAAATAACGTATCTGCGACGTTTTCTGCACACGATCTTTCCCCTTTTTCTATGTTTATGGCAGCCGATTGGGTTGTGAAGGCTGTTATCGTTATTTTGCTCCTTGCTTCGGTGGTGTCTTGGACGATTACTTTTGTCAAGATTGTTGAAGTTTTTTTGGCAAAACGAAAGGTGCGTTATGATCTCAAATTGATTTTTAATGCACAAACTCTTGCGCGTTTAGATGCTAGCTTAAAAGAAAGCAAAGGGGCTGGTGCGGTTTTTCTAAAAGAAGTTCTTCGAGAAGTTTATCTTTCCACACAACAAATCAATTTTATGGGGACTGATGATTCCACTGAAAAACAGAATGAACCAGCTGCTTTTCATAAAGGCTCCATGCTCCATGAAAAGATCGATCATGAAGGGGGGGCACGCAATCTTGATGAAGGCGTGAAAGAGCGCGTTCATTCACTTTTGTCGCGCTGCTTGTTGGCTGCGACACGGCGCATTGCTTGTGGGGTAGCTATTCTGGCAACCATTGGTGCTATTGCTCCTTTTATTGGTCTCTTTGCAACCGTGTGGGGGATTATGAATGCCTTTATTGGAATCGCTGAATCTCAGACAACCCGGCTTGATGTAGTTGCTCCTGGAATTGCTGAGGCCTTGCTTGCAACAGCTATCGGACTTTTTGTAGCTATCCCTGCCGTTGTCATGTATAATGGTCTTATGCGTGCTCTCAGTAGTTATCGCAATGACTTAGGTGATATCGCTGCTGCTATCGAAAGGCTCTTAAGCCGTGAACTTGATAAGCACAGGCAGCAGAAAAGTTATAAACAATGAAAGCAAACTTTAGTGATGATTGGGATACAGATGACAGTGGGCTGCACAATGAGATCAATGTGACGCCCTTCATTGATGTTGTTTTGGTGTTACTCATCGTTTTTATGGTTGCTGCACCTTTGGCAACAACCATTATTCCTGTTCAACTACCTGCTATAACAAAAGCTCCTGCTGTGGTGCAGCCTGATGAGCCTGTCTATGTGACTTTGCAAAAGGATAGTTCTCTTTATGTTGGTGATCATTTGGTGAGTCAAGAAAGGTTTGCAGAATCTTTGCTTAAGGAGACAAACCAAAATCTAGAGACAAAGATTTTGATTAAGGCCGATAGCGAAATAGATTATGGCACTGTTGTGGATTTGCTCAACCAGGTACGAATTGCTGGATACACAAAAGTTGGTCTCATGGGATTGCAAACATCTTCTCATGTTGCTTCAAAAAAGCATGAGGCAGGGAACGCAACAGAAGAGGTAACAGATGATGCCATGCATACTACGAATGGGTCATTAGAAGTGGGGGGCGTAAACAGCACACATGCTGTGAACGTCGCTGATCACGAGTAATGCGTGGGAGGCATAAAACGATCGTTGAAGGGATGCAACGATCGTTGATATGAGTGTGAAATAGTTTTTAGCTTATAGCTTAGATTTAAGCTATTTTCTCCGTTCAATCATAAGAAAATTTGCCGTTTCTCTTTGGTTAATTGTGGCCGGTTGAGCCAAAACCACCCGCGCCACGACCCTCTGTATTATCTGGTGTTTGGACAGTGTCCTGTTGATCCAATTCAATGGTGCAAATATTCACGCGCATAACTTCTGTAATAACCATTTGTGCAATGCGCATTCCGCGCTCAATAGAAAATTCTTCTTGCCCTAAATTGATGAGGAGAACTTTAACTTCTCCACGGTAATCGCTGTCAATCGTTCCTGGAGTGTTTAAGCATGTAATGCCGTGCTTTAAGGCTAAACCAGAGCGGGGGCGTATTTGTGCCTCATAACCAGGCAAAAGGTGAAAAATTAACCCTGTTGGAATAAGAACGCGTTTTCCAGGAGCAAGGATGAATTTGTCTGTAAGTGCTGCACGTAAATCAAGACCACTAGAACCTGCCGTAGCGTAGCGAGGAAGCTCTAAACCTTGTCCATGTTCAAGACGCTGAACTGATAAGGTTATTTGTTTTGTAGGGAGAGAAGATTCCTTTTTGGAAAGAGTATTTTCTTGGTTATTGTATTGCACATTGTCTTGAGTGTGATACACGGTAAAGACCCTCCTAACATAAAAAAGTATTTCTCTACAAAAAACTCATCATAAAACAAGTGAGACAAAAATTCATCCACCTTGTAAAGGTTTACTACCTATATTGATTATTGATAAATATATCAATTGCATTGTTATTCTAGGATGAGTGTTTATTTTTCCAGTATTTCTCTTGCACTATAATGCATAGAACCCATGACAAAATGATAATCAAAGTTTCTTCCATAATCAGTTCCATTAAAAAATCTATAAAGATAACTCTTAAAAGAACGTTATATAATCTTTTGATTTCAGATACTGGTTTATAGATGATAAGTCACTTGCTCGTCTCATAGACTGCCAATAAAAATTCCCGTTGTAAAAACCCAAGCACCACCAATGATAACCTATAAAGATGTTTGGTTTAAAGGGTTTTGACATAAATCTGAATCCAGATATGCACTATTGTTTGAAGTTGCTTGCTCGCCTCATAGACTGCCAATAAAAATTCCCGTTGTAAAAACCCAAGCATCACCAATGATAACCTATAAAGATGTTTGGTTTAAAGGGTTTTGACATAAATCTGAATCCAGATATGCACTATTGTTTGAAGTTGCTTGCTCGCCTCATAGACTGCCAATAAAAATTCCCGTTGTAAA
>NZ_JAYMZJ010000001.1:48694-57366 GCF_037070875.1 Bartonella occidentalis | reverse complement strand
AACCCAAGCATCACCAATGATAACCTATAAAGATGTTTGGTTTAAAGGGTTTTGACATAAATCTGAATCCAGATATGCACTATTGTTTGAAGTTGCTTGCTCGCCTCATATACTGCCAATAAAAATTCCCGTTGCAAAAACCAAAGCACCACCAATGATAACCTGTAAAGATGCTCGCAAAAAGGGTGTTGACATAAATTTATTTTGAATCCAGACAATTGCTGCTAGTTCAAGAAATACTGCGATAAATGCAATTGTTGTTGCAACGTAAAAAGAACTGATCAAATAAGGAAGAGTGTGCCCTAATCCCCCCAGCGTTGTCATAACGCCACAGGCTAAGCCTCTTTTGAGGGGAGAACCACGACCTGATAATTTGCCATCATCATGGGTTGCTTCTGTAAAACCCATTGAAAGACCTGCACCAATTGAGGCAGAGAGGCCGATCAAAAAGGTTTTGTACGTATCACCTGTGGCAAAAGCTGCTGCAAAAATCGGTGCAAGGGTAGAAACAGATCCATCCATTAACCCTGCAAGACCAGGCTGAATCCACGTTAAAAGTGTCTGTTTATCTGTTTTGGATGGATTGAGTACACTTTGTGTTGCTGCTGCTGCTCCGGTATTTGCGGGGAAAAGCTTTCTTCTAAAAAAAGAAGGACGATCATATAAGGGATCTATAGCCTTTACATAGCGACTACGAGAAAGGAGAGAAAGCTTCTTATAGTTTTGGAGTTCTTGAGTGCCCATCGCTGTAAAAACCGCTGCTTGCTTTACGGAATAAGGTTTTAGAGCCTGTGCATATTTAAAATAGAAAGCTGCAGATTGTTCTTTTGATTTGAGCGCACGTGCTATAACTCTTTGTATTGAACCAAAGGAGATAGCTCTGCGTTGTGCAAATGAAAAGAGGAGTTTAAACATTGATCATTCTCTAGTATTTTAGAATTATTCTAAAATATATATAGAAAAAATTGAAAGTCAATCTCAAAGAGTCAATATGAAAGTATAAAAATTGGAAAAATAGTCGTGCGAATAGGAGAAAATTAGTTAAAAAAGAGAGAAAAAGGCGGTGTTTGATAAAACTGAGAATCGAGTGCTATGAATGACATCAAAAGGAGAACTGATCCAAAATTATAGTCTGAAGGATTATTCTGAGGTCATTTTTTGAAGAGGAAAAGTTGTTTGATTGATCTTGATCCCTGAAAAAATGTTTATGCCTTGAATTTTTGCCAAAATAAAAAATTTCACTCAATTTAACAAGAAAGACATTATTTGTTCTTTTCACTAATTTTCAAATACCAGGATTTTCAATGATCTCTGCCAGCTTTTTAGCCTGTGCGTTTCTTTTTTGTAAAGAAAGATGGCTATGGGCAATGGCAAGAAATGTGATGTGAATGCTGAAAACTATCACAATGATGATCATAAACGGGCAAAAAATTAATCAAGTAGGCGATTAATATCACATATTTGAGCGAGAAAATACTGGTGCGTGTGATCTAATTGTTGCTTTACGGTTATTATTTTTGGTGATCTGAAAGGATCCCTTTTGAAGCAGCATAAAGGCTGACAAGCATGTAAAATAGACTGGCGATCATATTCCAACCAGCAAATGAAAGCAAAAGAAAACGTTGTTGTACTTCAGAACAAGAGGGGGGGTGGATATGATCTAGATCATTAAGTAACTGGTTGATATCTGTTGTCAGCATTACTGTATTTGAATTGCAGCTGGGAGGGGAAGGCCAAAATCCATATTCAACACCAGTATGATAGGCTGCTAAGACAAAACTGATTGCCATTAATATAAAAACACACCACAATAAAAGTTGTACCCAAAAAGATGTGCGGCAAAACCATGACCCTAAAATGGCTAAAATTAACAATGGAATAGAGACATAGTAAGGAAAACGCTCAATCAAACATAAGTGGCAAGGGAAATATCCACCAATATACTCAAACCCAAGTGCTAAACCTATGGTGAATGACAAGCAAAAAGCAAGAAAAAAAGCCCATAAACCTCGCTCTTTGTTACTGACTTTCAGATGAAAGTGTTGGTGTAAAACATGGCGAACAAGCACGGTATAACTCATTAAGCATCTTCCTTATAATAAAAAATGCTGGTTTAATAAAGTTGTGAAAATTACATAGACTAATAAAAGCGTAATACAACCAATTAGAATAATCCATTTCAAATGATAAGAAATAAAATTTTGTATTTGATCTCCAAAACGTTCAGCTAGCCACGCGATTAGATAAAAACGAGCTCCGCGTGCAAAAATACACGTTATAATAAAAATTCCAAGATGAACATTCATAACGCCTGCTAAAATCGTGGTAATCTTAATAGGCGGAAAGTGAAAAAAACCTGAAAGGATTAGTAAAAAGACTAGAAACCTTAGTGTAATGTTGTTGTGTAACTCTTCAAAAGCTCTATACTTACCGTAAAACTCTAAAATTGGTTTAGCGATCGTGCTATAAGCAAAATGACCGATGCTCCAGCCGACAATACCTCCTAAAATAGAGCATACGGTGGCAATCAAAGCATAATAATAAGCCCGATTACGACGGGCAAGGATCATAGGAATATACAAAACATCGGCAGGAACTGGAAAAACAGAACTTTCAACAAAAGCAATAAATCCAAGCCAATATTGTGCTGTGCGCCGATTTGCTAAAGAAATGATCCAGAGCCTTAAACTATTCAATATTGCAGGTTTTTTCATAGGTTTTCAATATACAAAAATTCTAAAAATTTTATTTAATATAAGATACAAAGCAAAATGATGCTAATTCTTTAAAAAACACAAGTCTGTTGTTGACGAATCTATACTTCTTCATGTAGTGCGGAGGAGTAATGAGCAAGTCTGTTCTTTATGATAGTTGTGCGGGTGTGGTGGAACTGGTAGACGCGCCAGACTCAAAATCTGGTTCCGAAAGGAGTGTCGGTTCGAGTCCGACCACCCGCACCATTCAATTTTTAAAAACTGAATGGTGCTATTTATTCATTATAATAAAAGAAGATCCCAAAAAAGAGCGGATGAGGATTTTAAGTGGTGTGTAATAGCACGGCATAAAATGATAAGGCTTTAGGTGTGCTTCTTTAGAGCCGTTTTTATATGTGCTCTCTTTTACATATTTAATACCAATAAATTGATCAGAATGTAAAGCGCCTGCACTGCCATGTAAGAATGTTGATAGCTCTTCAAGCAGAACAAAAACTTTCTTAAGATATGTTCAAAATATCTCACAAATTTTAAAGTAATAAAAGTAAAATAAAGAACAACTGTACTATTTTAAAAGAGAATAACAGAGAAATTAGTTAAGAAAAAACAGGAAACAATATCAATATCAAATTGACTCTTGTCCCGTTTTTGCAGAACAAATCGCTGTCTAATCTTTTAAGTAAAGTTAAATCATTATTTAGATACAATATGTAATATATATAACATGAGTACAATGATTATATGAAAAGAAAAGCGAAATAATTTAAAACTATCGTGCATGATAGATTGTTTATTGAATAAAAAGTTCATTTTTTAACCTTTTAGTAAAAATATAATGTTAAAAACTTAAAGGTGCAAGAGAGATAAAAAGAATAAAATGGCTAAATAAATATGAAACCTAAATAAAACAGATATCCAAGAAAATACAGTTGTTTTGTTAAATGGAAAATTCATGATTTAACCTTTTAGTAAAAATAAGTCTATAATAAAAGAAGATGTAAAAGAGATTATTAAATCTTATTAAAAGGCTCTAGAAGAGTTAAAGCCTTTTAAATATTTTTGTAATACATCAAATATATTATGAAATAGTTCTATAATTTATTAGGTATTATCATGTGCATTACAAACATCTTTGATGTGCAAGGCACTAGAAGGTTTGTATGCAAAGCATTACAACGGAACGTAGAAACTTGTATATTGCATATAATAAATTTTTACCAGCTATATAAAAGTCATCTAGCGCATTTGGCGATACTCCGCGAGTATTTTGGATATTTTCCTCATCAAATGTGCCGCTTGTTTGCTCAATAAGATGTAAATTTTTTTTCTTTATAGTAAAAGATTTATTTGGGACAGTAAAATTGTTTTTGTTAACAGTAGAATGCGTTATAAATGGAGTATGTTTTTGAGCAACTGTATAGCCAGATGACTGAAGTGCCAAAGATAAACTAATAGTAACTGCACCTGCTATAAAAAAATATTTTATACTCATAGTTTTTCTCCTATATTTATTATTAAAATAAATATCAAAATGTATCATATATAAAAACACTTTAAATAACTATAGTAAAAATGCAACAGTTATAAAAAATATTTGAAATGATCTATAATTAGCTAAATGAATTCTTGTAGATTTTGTTTTTTTCATAAGAAGAATATGATTTAAAAAATCTATAGTAAGTTCTTACTGAGAGATATGATTATAAAGTTATTATCTTTATTACAGATCATGATTTTTTATATGTTAAATACTCATGATGACTGAAATAAAGTTTATAAATTAAAATAAATTTCTTGCAAAAAAAATTAAGTATACGGAAAAACTATGCTGTATATATTGAAGACTTATGATCTATTATCTCAGATTATAAGATTACTTATTTAATCTTAATATTCAAAGAATTTGTATGATTATGATGATGGATATAAAGTCAATCTGAGAATGAAGGCGCTGAATACTTAAAGTATAAATAGCGCAAACTAATATAAGATTCGGAACTATAAAAAATGCTATTTTTAGTTTTGCTGGATGTTTGTCTTGTTTGCATAAAATGAGCAATGATCTAGCTATGAAATGCGTGCGTATCAGAAGATAAGTGCAACAATAAAAGATATATAAAAGAAAAGTAAATTAATATTTGTTTTTTTATTATAAATTTATATTTCAATTTGTTTGTTAAATGTATGTTTATTTTTTTCAAATAATATTTTATTGCTAGCATTTAAAATGCTATATGAAATGTAAATAGTGTAGGCAATATGGATATTATTGTCAAAAATGCTTTGACTATTTACCAAACAGGTTGTGACGAAAGAAGTAAATCTCAAATATATCTTGTTGGATTGAAAAAATGGTGGGATTAATGTTGTTTATTCAATGAGTATCGCTCTGAATGTCAAGAACAATGGTATGAAGAGTTGAGATAAAATGGCTCATGTTTGCAAGATAAGAACAAGATAAGAAATTGTGCGATAAGGTTAGTTTTTGATATATTGGTATTTAGCTATGGTAATCTTCCGATAAGTTTAAGAAAATTGAAGCTTAATAAAACTAAACGAAGGTGATCTGCTGAACGAATCATTATTTGATATTTCTTGCCATTGATTAGATCCATTGATGGAGGGCATTTAATCTGTCAGCTTGAGGATGTTTTATTCCGTTGCCCCTTTTTCTAGCTTTGGCTCGGGTCAGAAGGGGATCTATTTTTGTCTTTTTCTTTCTCTGATCAGCGAAAAGACTATTCAGGGGGCTTTTTACGGTTTGCATATCCCCAATGAAATGCGAGCAAGTCTAAACAATCTCGTAAATGATCGGCAAGGGAGTTTTGTTTACGTTTTGATGAGCTTAAATCTTTGATTGCCTGCCCATAACCAACCACTTGTTCAACGAGATGATAGCCAAGAACACCAAGAGAAATTTTGATGGTTTTTAAATGATTTGTTGCTTCTATTTGGCGTTCAATAGGGTGTGTATAGCTTTGATAGCTATCAACTTTTTGACGTGTGTAATCAAGACTCATATGAAGGTCAGCCTGACTTTGACGCCAGTAAATATAAAAACGGCTTGCCGCTTTATATTGTGCTTTGCTGACATGTCCTTTCGCGTATAAAAGTGCAATGGGACGGCTTTGGGCATCTGCAACAGCAATGATAGTGCGTGGATTACTCTCATTTTCTTGATGAGCTGGTTGAAAATAAGGATTACTGGTTTCAATGAGGACTTCTTGTGTTTTTAAGTGTCCAATGGGCTGTTTTCCTTCATCATTCTTCGCAAAGGATGCTGTTGATGTGTTTTTCTGTTGTTTCTTTTTGTTCTGACGATTCATGGTATCTCCTCAAAAAATATCGTTTGATTGTATGTTTTAAAATTGGATGAGCTGGTGTCTTCTCTTTGGAAAAGATTTTCAGTACGTTTTCAGCCAGTAAAAACTCAAAAAGGTCGCTTAGTTTCATTGGTTTGACTGCAGTATTGGATGGATCTCTAGTGCTATATTTTTAAAGGTAGTGTCGCACATTTTTTGAATGGAAAAAGTTGCTTAATTGCATTGGTTGAGCTGCGGTATTGGAGCAGTTATCGATGGTCTATTATTTGGTTTTTTCGTCTGTGTTTTTAAGATAACAGCGGGCATGTGGGGAGTTTTCATAAGTACAACGGTAGCGGTAGGTTTGTTGATCAAACCAAAGACCTATTTTGCCTTCAAAATCACCTGAACGTTGTTTTGCGATATTCAGAATCACACCTGGGCGTTTGGCTAGATCCTCTTTTTCTTTCATCAGTGATGCTGCACAAATTTTGTCTTCTAATGACCGATTGCGCCAGATTGTGATGATGTTAAAAGCATTCGCACCAATTTCTGAAGCGCCTTTGATATCTTCTGTGCCAGGAACGTCTTTCTCCAAACTATTTTTGCGCGTATGAGCAACAAGATGAATGTGTACAGCGTTTAAAATTGCCCAGTCAACCATCTTATAAATTGCTTGTTCTTGGCCGGTATAGTCATCCGAAGCAATGCCTAGCCGCATGAGACTGTCGATGATAAATTGATCACAGCCGTAGCGTGCACGGCAATAGTCAAACACGTCGAGCAATGCTTCAATGTTCGATTTTCCTACATGTTCATAAAGAATAAGCCCATCGTCTAAAAAATTGAGGATCTGTTCAATCATCTCTTTTGATGGCTGATTGAGATCTCCCGTTTGTTTTGTTAAACGGCGCAGAGATTGCTCTCCTTTCATTTCTAGTGAAGCTAAACAAAGACGGCTCTTTTGCGCAATCCAATGGGGAATGCAGTCCGATAATAGTTGACTCTTGCCGGCACCACTTGATCCGCTCCACAGCGTTAATTCCGCTGGACGAAAATAAAGCTTGTCGTGTAATTTAGGGTAGGGAACCGTATAACCAATGCACTCTTCAGGTTCTGGCCAAAACAGTTTTATCACTTGATCTTTATATTCTGAGGCACGCCGTAACCCTGCTGGCGCAAAGCTTTGCGCCGACGAAAAGGCCTGAGCTATGATTGTATCATCAATATTCGCCGTTAAACAGTCATTCGCATCCTTCTTGGGTAAGCGGACACGATAGCAGCGGTGGCGGCCAAGTCGATTAGCAATTTCATAGGCTGCTTCTTCACCGGGCTTGTCCATATCTGTTGCTAAAAAAATTCTCTCAAACGGTTCTAAATGATCAAATTCATTTTCAATCCAATTTTGTTTGCCTCCTGTGCCGCCGCCAAACGGGACTGAAACTGCCTGATATCCATAGGCGGCTAATGAAAGTGCATCAATTTCTCCCTCAGTGATGACAATTGTACGATTTGGAAGGGAAGAAGCATGACCGGTTGGATGATGATCTGGAGCCGATGGGAAAAGCGCTTGCCAACCAAATAAAATAGGTTCACATTGCGAAGTCGTTGGTTTTGTTTTTGCACCCGCTTGTGCTAACCGCTCTTTCACTAAAGCAAGAGTGCCATCTGGTTTATAAAACGGAAAAATAATCTTTTTATCATGTTCTCCTATGCGGTAGCGCTTTAAAATATCAAGAGGAATGTGACGCTCTTTATGGAGGTAGGTTTTTACCAAATTTTGTGGTGTACACTCTGTGGGAAGAGGCGGGCGCCGATAGGAGCGATGGGGAGCCATAAACGGTTTGGGACGTGCTAGATTAAGATAGATACGTGCTTCCTCTAATGCTTGAAAAAGGCTAATTTCCTTCACACAGCACCACAGGTCTAAAAGGTCACCGCCACTGCCTTCTGCAAAATCATGCCAAAGCCCTGCTTTATCGCCGCTCAAGCACACCGATAAGCTTTGGCCAGCGTCTCCTTTTGTGTTGCCAACAATCCAGTTATTGCCACGTTTATGTCCCTGTGGAAGAAGCATTTCTGCGATTGATTTGGCTTGAAATGCAAGCTTTTGTTTGATGTCAAAAATTGTACTCATATTAAGCCATTTGTTAGCTGATTAAGCTATGCGGTGGCTGATGAGAGCCACTGCGGGGGTTGTTTAAGCTATACGGTGGCTGATGAGAGCCACTGCGGGGGTTGTTTAAGCTATACGGTGGCTGATGAGAGCCACTGCGGTGGTTGTTTTAAGCTATGCGGTGGCTGATTAGCCGCTGCGGTGGTTGTTTAAGCTATACGGTAGCTGATGAGAGCCACTGCGGTGGTTGTTTAAGCTATACGGTGGCTGATGAGAGCCACTGCGGTGGTTGTTTTAAGCTATGCGGTGGCTGATTAGCCGCTGCGGTGGTTGTTTAAGCTATACGGTGGCTGATTAGCCGCTGCGGTGGTTATTTAAGCTATGCGGTGGCTGATTAGCCGCTGCGGTGGTTATTTAAGCTATACGGTGGCTGATTAGCCGCTGCGGTGGTTATTTAAGCTATGCGGTGGCTGATTAGCCGCTGCGGTGGTTATTTAAGCTATACGGTGGCTGATTAGCCGCTGCGGTGGTTATTTAAGC
>NZ_JAYMZJ010000001.1:38668-48594 GCF_037070875.1 Bartonella occidentalis | reverse complement strand
TATGCGGTGGCTGATTAGCCGCTGCGGTGGTTATTTAAGCTATGCGGTGGCTGATTAGCCGCTGCGGTGGTTATTTAAGCTATGCGGTGGCTGATTAGCCGCTGCGGTGGTTATTTAAGCTATGCGGTGGCTGATTAGCCGCTGCGGTGGTTGTTTTAAGCTATGCGGTGGCTGATTAGCCACTGCGGTGGTTGTTTAAGCTATACGGTGGCTGATTAGCCACTGCGGTGGTTATTTAAGCTATGCGGTGGCTGATGAGAGCCACTGCGGTGGTTGTTTAAGCTATACGGTAGTTGATCAGATTCCGGTAAAGAGCATCATCGTTGTTGAATTTTGGTGCTAGAGGAGAATGAGAGGAAAAAGTTGCAAGCCTTTCCTGATTGTCTTTTAATCGTTCAATTTCTCGACGGAACCAGTTGCGCCATGTAGCTTGCCAATCAACTTTTAGCGCTTCTTTACCACTTTTTGCTCGCCAATAATCACGAAATTTCTTTTCTTGCCAACGTGCTTGCTCTTCGTTTAAACCTTCCAAAACTGCTGCGTGGATGTCTGCTGTCCAATCTTCAGGAAGACGTTGTCCTTTCTTTGCTGCCGTGCAGCTTTCCGTCTTCTTGCTAGAGTTTGAAAGATTTTCTGCTTTTTCACGAGAACTGGACAATTTCTCTCGCTCATCTGGTTTGCTGGGTGTGGGGGTAGAAGAAAGGATTAAAGATTTTTCCTCCTGCAACCTGTCTTCTCTTAGTTTAGAAAACTGCTTTTCTAAAACACCGTCAGGTGTTTTCTTTTCTTCTTCCTTTTGAGCTTCTGAGTTATGTTTATCATTTCTTGCACTCTCGTTAAGCAGTTGTTGAACTTGTTCATTGATTTTTCTACGTTTTTTTGCTGAACGCTGACCTGCAAATGATTTTTGCTCAAGCAATTTTTCTCTCTCATGAAACACATTCTCGCAGCGTTGATTCCATAAACCATTCGCTAAACTTAAAATCTTTCCTTCATCAATCAACATCTTTAAAACATTGGAAAAAGTTCGCTTATCACAGCCGCAAAGACGCGCTAGGCGTTCTATCGATAACTCTAAAGGACGACCGCGTGCGTACATTTCATTGAGTAAAATGGTATAAATTCCAATTTCATGCGCGCGCATGCCACGCACCCCTCCTAAAAAATCGTTTTGATACCAACAAACATAAGGGAGCGTAGATGATTCATAGTGAGGAGTTTCTTGTTGATTGGTATGTTTCATGCTTCAATCCTCTCTCTTCTTTGCTTATACATTTTCATTTGTGATAAAATCGAAAACAATATTTTTATGCATTGGACATTCGACTGATGTTTTGAGTTTTGATAGAATGTTACGGTTTGATTGCTGTTTATTCTATCGGATGACGGATCTTGAGGTGTTTTAATTACTATAAAATTCTCAAAGGTGATTACGCGTGCTTGTATGTAAATAACCTGACGGTTTGAGATTGCGTGAATACGAAGGATGAATAATACGATACTGTAATTGATAGGTTTTCTGTGGTGCCTTTTGTATTCTTTGGAGTGATGAGTTGTTTTTGTGATAAAGTGAGTTTTGCCTCCAAGAGTAAAATTTGTCCTCTTAATTTTATCCTCTTTTGAGGATAATGCAAGTCCATTTTTGAGAAGGACGTGTCTTTTTTTGAAGACACGCTATATGGTGAGATTATGAATATCAATGGGTGGCGTCAAAGATTAAAAGTGGCCTTTGAAGAAAGTGGCAGGTCAAAAAGATCTATTTCTCTCGCAGCAGGAAAGGGTGCTGGATATCTTCATTCTATCCTTACGGAAGGAAAAGAGCCAACAATTGAATCACTTGCTCGTGTTTGCCACGAGATCAATGTCAGTATGAATTATATCCTGTATGGAGATAACATTAGTTTTGAAAATCAAGAGTTCATAGATCTGATTTCAAAGCTTTCTCCTGAGGAGAGACAGGCAATTTTAACTCTTTTGAAGCGACCAAACGGCGGAGCATAAAGATAATATCTTTTTGCACTTTTGGATCAAGAGTACACCAATATTGTATCAATTTTAAATCACTCATTTTATCTCCCCTGTCTATTTGTGATCAGTATACTAAGAACAAATAGAGAACAATAAAGGACGTTTTTTGAATGAAAAATTGATCCTTTTTCATTCAAGCATGTCATTCAAATGTTCTAAATATTGGAAAATATATCTTTTATTAAGGATAAAATAATTGACATATCTTCCATAGAGGATATAAGACTAATGTTATATTTAATCCTGTCAAGATAAAGCTGCGCTTTATTAACTATACAAGGGGGCATTATGAAAAATATTCCATTCGTTAAAGAAAATGAAGCCATCATCATTTTATGTGATGATGAAAACAGTCATGCTTATGCAGGAACGATCGATCAAGTTGAAGAGGTCATTGAAATTATTGAAGAGTATGAAACTGTTCAAAGAATTCTACGGCTCGATTTAACAACACTTTATGCCGAGGATGTCAGTGAACAACTCGCGGATGTTTACATCAAAGAGCATGAAATTGATGAACAGAGTCCGCAACTCCAGCCATTTATTCTCAATAGCGATGTCTATCATGTCTGCTTAGATAAAAAAATTGTGCACGATTACGAAGATAATGTTTATGGATCTTATGAAAAGCAACATCGCTTGCGTCCATGCGATGTGTTAACTGACTATTGGGGATGAAATTATGCCAAGTTATCTGAAAACTCATTATTATAGGGTTCCACTCTATTATGCTGGAAGAGATAAAAATATCATCAAATTAGAACCACAAAAATACGATGCAGTCCTTTTTATATCAGAAAAAGCTGCTCAGTCTGTTGCAAAAAAGTTAGCGAAAGACTATCTCCGAGATGATTTTTTTGTCGTTCAACAGCCTTGTTGAGGGTCATCATACATTTTTTTTGAGGAAATGGGTACAAAGAAAAGAGGCAAGAAAATACCTTGAGAAAGGCGTTGTTGTGTTTGATGAAAAAAGACACTGGAAAACACAAAGGCTAAGCCAGTTGCGTGAGGAAAACCACCAGAAAATTGTTTCAAACTTAAAAATAAAGTGCAAAGCTTCTCCATGGAGAAAAAGCTTAAATCTCGCATAATTTCAAGAAAAATCATCAAATACAATACGCTGAAATAAAAGAAATCTCCTCCTCTAGTGCTACCAGCAAAGAGTGAGTGCATAACTGAGACAAAAATCATCATGCTTTGAAAATGCGTCAAAACACTGCTTTTGATATATTGTAAGAAATATCAAAAGCAAGAGTCCAGCATCGTCAAGCGCATAGAATCTCAAACAATTAAATAATACGAAAATAGAGGAAAATGATGCCAATCATTATCAATTGTATTCAGGGAACCGATGAATGGCTGAAAGCTCGTAATGGTTTGATCACTGCTTCTTTGTTTGAAATGGTGGTGGGGCGAAAAAAACAGGGGCAAAGAACTCAAAAATACCATTCCATTATGATGAAACTTGCTGGAGAAAGAATTACAGGAAAAACTGTTGAAGAGGGGACAACGCTGGCTATGCGGCGTGGGATCGAATTAGAACCAGGTGCGCGCCAGCTTTATGGTACGCTAACGCATACAAAACCTGAATCAATAGGGTTCATTTTAGCTGATGATCGCGCGAAAGGTTTTTCTCCTGATGCCGTGATTGGAACCAATGGATTGTTGGAAATTAAAACAAAAAAACCCGAAATTTTAATCCCCCATTTTTATCAAAAAGGTTTTCCAGAAGAGCATAAAGCACAGTGTCAGGGAGGATTGTGGATTGCTCAACGCGAATGGGTGGATTTGATGCTCTATTGGCCTGATATGCCACCTCTGATTAAGCGTGCCTATCGTGATGAGGCCTATATTCGCAAGCTCGAAAGTGAGATTAACCATTTTAATGAAGCTTTGGAAAATATGGTGCATTACATTAAAAGTACCGATCCACAAAGTTGTAAGATCATAGAAACATTTGCTGAGGAGAGAATCGTTCCTCCACGCCTGCATCCACGCTTAGAAAGTATGAGAAGAAAGAAAAAAGGCTTAAAATAGTGCCAGAAAACAGATAGCGTTGAAGATACGCAAAAATACCTCAAGCAAGCCTCATGAGAGGAATTTCCTAGTGCTATGGAAGTAGAAGCAGTTTGGAGGCTTTGCCAGGGATATCCTGGCTTTGTGGAAGAAAATTCCTGGTGTGGAAGAAAATTCTTGGTGTGGAAGAAAATTCTTGGTGTGGAAGAAAATTCTTGGTGTGGAAGAAAATTCCTGGTGTGGAAGAAAATTCCTGGTGCTGCGAGAGAGGATTGAACTCTCGACCTCTCCCTTACCAAGGGAGTGCTCTACCACTGAGCTACCGCAGCATTTCCCAATCTTTGTGCTGCCTTGTGCCATATTGTTGTAAAATAGGCAAGAGAACATTTGCGCATTCTTGCAAGAAACATCTTATTGTGTCATGAGTTCCTTACATAATAGCAATGAGTTGCTAAAAAAACTCAAGACTGCTCAGAAGGTGGTGCCATGACACAAATGTCTCAAAACAAAAAAGAAGAACACATGAAGCATCAAGATGAAAAAGAAAAACGGCGTCAGGAAAGGCTTGCTAAACAATTACGTGAAAATCTAAGACGTCGAAAAGAGCAAAGCCGAAAAAGATCGCAACAAGAAATCTAAAAATTCTCATCTTTGATTTTAGCCATTTGTGCAACTGGATTTCTCAACGATTTATTAAAAAACATCACAAAAAATAACTTTTCAAGGCATTGAAAAGTCTTGGGAAGATCAAGGCAAAGGAAAAGAGTAAAACTATATGGATTCTATTCAAATTATTGGTGGAAAACAACTTAAAGGAACCATTCCTATCTCAGGAGCAAAAAATGCGGCATTGCCTCTCATGATTGCATCTTTGCTAACAGAAAATACCGTTGTTTTAGAGAATATTCCTCATTTGGCGGATGTTGAGCTCTTAATCCGTATCCTTAATAATCACGGTGTCGGTTATACCGTTGAAGGGCAAAAAGCTAACAGTCATTATGGCAGTTCAAGAACAATCCATTTTACCGCAAACAAAATAGCAACAACATGTGCGTCATACGAACTGGTTAAAAAAATGCGTGCAAGCTTTTGGGTCATCGGACCACTGCTTGCACGATGCAAAGAAGCCTATGTCTCATTGCCTGGAGGGTGCGCTATTGGAACTAGACCCGTCGATTTTATCCTCGAGGGACTCAAAACTTTAGGGGCACAGGTTGCTATCAAAAATGGATACGTTCATGCCCAAGCACCAAAAGGGCTAAAAGGTGCACACTATCGTTTTCCTAAAGTCACTGTCGGGGGAACACATGTTATGCTTATGGCCGCAACAACTGCAAATGGAACAACAATCCTTGATAATGTTGCTTGCGAACCAGAAGTCATCAATCTTATCCAAGCCCTTAATACAATGGGTGCAAAAATAACAGGTGAAGGAACCTCAACAATCACTATCGAAGGCGTGAAAAAACTCAAAGGAGCCAGAATACGTGTTATCGCTGATCGAATCGAAGCGGGAACATATGCGATGGCTGTTGCTATGACAGGAGGAGATGTACTGCTTAAAAATGCAGATCATAACCATTTGACAAAAGTCATCGAGATCCTTCAAAAAACTGGACTCGAAATTGAAATAAAACCGCAAGGAATCCAGGTGAAACGCAATAAGAGGCAAACAAAAATAATGCCTGTTGATATCAAAACAGGTCCCTATCCCGATTTCCCAACCGATCTGCAAGCTCAATTCATGGCTTTGATGACATGTGCCCAGGGAATCGCTCATGTCACCGAAACAATTTTCGAAAATCGTTTTATGCATGTTCAGGAACTCTCCCGTTTGGGTGCTCAGATAAAGCTCGATGGACAGACCGCAATCGTTTCAGGAACAGAGCGTTTACAAGGTGCACAAGTCATGGCAACCGATCTGCGTGCGTCTGTCTCTCTTGTCATTGCGGCGTTGGCCGCAAAAGGAGAAACTGTCATCAATCGTGTTTATCATCTTGATCGTGGGTTTGAGCAGTTAGAAAAAAAATTGGCAAAATGTGGAGCTACAATTCAACGTATTGCGGTCTAGCTCCTCTTTTGGCAGCTAGGCCAAGTTTTGTGAAAGAAATCTTTCAAGGGAGACGAGATCCTTAAATAAAACCTATGGAAAGTTAATCTTTTGCATTGGGAGCTCCCTTTGAGGTGTTGCTTCTCTTATAAGAATAAAAAGCTTACAAAAATCGGGCTGGGTAGATCAGTTGATGCATCAACACCCTTTGCTGCATCATCAAATAAGAGTTATTTCCAAAAGGAGGCAGGAGATCACCAAAAATCTGGGATTTCAGGCTTTAAATGTGGGCCAAGGCGCACAGCAGAGACTTTTTCTGCTAACCCCGTGCGATCCGAAAGCTCAACCGCTAAACCACAAAGTGTCGCAGGACCAAGCGCAGGTTCATAGCGATCACGCTTCTTTTTATAAAGAAAGCGGTATAAAGGCTCTTCCTTATCCATGCCAAGTGATGAATTATAGTCACCACACATGCCTGCATCCGACAAATAAGCGCTGCCACCTTCCAAAATTTGTGCATCAGCCGTGGGAGTGTGTGTATGAGTTCCTACAATAACGCTGACACGTCCATCAAGAAAATGTCCAAAACATTGTTTCTCACTTGTTGTTTCTGCATGGAAGTCAAAAATAATCGCATCTGCTTGATCACCTAAAGAACAAGCTAACAAAATCTTTTCTGCTTCTTCAAATGGATCATCTGCCTGGCATGGCATAAAAATAGTTCCTAAAAGATTGGCCACAAGAACACGAGCTCCATTCTGTGCTGTAAAAATACCCGCACCCCTGCCAGGTGTTCCTTTAAAACAATTAGATGGACGTAAAAAGCGCTCGCTATCATACGCGCACTGCAAGGCGTCTTTACATCTAAAGGCATGGTTGCCCGTTGTAACAACATCAGCTCCTGCTCTTAAAAGATTGTAATATATCTCCTGCGTGATGCCAAAACCATTATAAGCATTTTCACCATTGACAACAACAAAATCAAGATGCCACTTCTCAATAAGTCGTGGAAGCTTTCGAAAAACAGCCTGACAGCCTGTCGATCCAACAATGTCACCTAAAAATAAAAATCGCATAAGCGCTTTAATCACACTTTAGTATTCTAAGAAACCTTTTTCTGTAAAAATTCCCTGCACAATAAGATCATGTTCTTCATGCGGGATCGATTCAACTTCTTGGCACGAAAAGCCTAACCCTAATAAGTGAACCTTATGCCCTTGTTGTTCTAAAGCTGCAATGGCGCGGTCATAGTATCCCCCTCCATAGCCAAGACGGTGACATTGGCTGTCAAACGCTGAAAGCGGTACAATAATAAAATTGGGTACAATAACCGCATTCTCTGAATTAGGACCCATCGTGCCAAAGCGCATAGACTCTAACTGGGTCTTCTGTGAAAATGTGCGAAAAACCATAGTGGTTGAATCTAACACTGCTGGTAATGCTAAACTGCCACCCTGCAAGGCTATAAAATTTAACAAAGGATGAGGATCCAGTTCCGATCTAATGGGCAAATAGCCTGACAAAATAATCTGCGAAAAATCTTCTTCTCTCTGTTTAAAATAATCTATTATGTGGGAACAAGCTCGGTGCGAAAAAAGAATACGGTCTTGTGTTGATAGCGCGTCGCGCCGTGATAAACCAAGTTGACGTAAGTGCGATCGAATTGAGGAAGAAGATTGCCGATATTGGGTATTTTCTGCCATTATTTCTTGGGTCATTTCGTAAATCGTTGAAAACTAACAAAAATTTTTACAAATCTTGTGAAAAATTATAGCGACATCTTTGTGAAAAAAAGCATCGTAATAGTTTACCTCCCTTTCATAAAAATGGTGATCCACAGCAGCCGATAGAAAAAGTCGATCCCAAGAACCTAACTCAGTAGGTGGGCGCCATATGAAAAAGCCCACGAGCCTTTTCAGGGACAGCTCCCTTGGAAATCAATAAGGTCTCAGGAATATGTTATTTCTTGTCGAGAAGTGCAGAACACCACTTCCTAATATAAGGCAGTTTCAGATTTTTGACTAGATATAAAATGCTTATAATGCATTTTCTGAAGGAGTTTCAGGATAAAGGCATTGGGTTAAAGTGTTTGTGGTGATTGCTTGTCTAACAAAAACTCGATGCGCTTTTGTAGCTTTTGCATTTGTGGATAATAATAAAGAGCCTTTTCATAGGCTTTTATGGCAAGTTGTGGGCGCTCAGTTGCTTCCATAGTAATTCCAAGCTCAAAAAAAGCCATGTAATTGCGTGGCTCAAGCTCTATAGCATGATTAAGGTCAAGCATAGCAAGCTTAAAATCACTCAGTTGAATATGAACCCAAGCGCGTCTAATCCAAACTTCGGCATAATTGGGTAAAAGTGCGATCACATTGTCAATATAATCAAGGGCAAGGCCATAATTTTCAGAACTGATAGCAGATTCAGCCCAAGACATCAAAAGGTCAATGGTATCGCTTCCGGACTGTGACCATAAACGCTGAATCTGTTGACTAATAGTTTTGGCTTTATTGACGTTGGCACAAGATTTTAGTTCTTTGAGTAAACGGGCAATCTCTATTTGTTTGCGTTTTTCATCTTTGCTAATATGTCTGTGGGTTGTTTTAAAATCTTCAAGAATGGTTGCTTTTAAATCACGGTCAGTGGGTGTTGAGGGGGAAGAGTCTGGTATTAGATCATCCAAAGGTAAAAGTAATTGAGGAGATGGTTCTTCAAGCGGTAATACAGGAAAATTCTGTCCATCTTCTCCATATACAACAGGAGAAAGAAGACAAAAACTGCTTACAAAAATAATTCGCCGGAAAAAAAGAAAGAACCGAAACCGTAAAGCTTTTAAAAAGACTAAAAGCCCCATAAAAATAGATCCTCAAAACAAAGACTCACAAAATAAATCTTCGTACCTGAAAACAAATTTTTATAAAACCAATTAATGTACGAGATTAATTTAATGCTCACAAAAGGCACACAAAGAACTATTAACCCTGACGTGCTCTAAAACGCGGGTTGCTTTTATTCAAAATGTAAACACGACCTTTACGACGCACCAAACGATTGTTACGGTGGCGTTCCTTTAATGCTTTAAGAGAATTTTTAATTTTCATCATACTCACCGTTTACGTAATAACATAACTCATTGCTACAATAACATTCTTGCAATAACACTAGACACTGGCTCCACAATATTTAACTCATGTAACCCTGTTACCACAAACTCATTACTTTATTCACTGCGATGACAAAGAAAAACACATTCCCTATAACAAAAGTATATGCCCCAGCGCCTAATCAACACAATAAACAAGTGAAAATCACAAATAAACTGCGGAAACCCTAATAAAAAGTCTTGTTCTTGTCAAGAGATCATTCCCTTAAAGTATAAGGGAAGAGAGTGAAAGCAAGATATTAAAAAGGCCAAAATTGTGAAGAAGCAAAAAATTAAAATAACAAAGTAATTGGCTAGATTTAAAAAAGACGGCAAGTGATGCCCTTTAAAGGAAGTTTGTATCATAAAATATTTTCTAATGTACTGTTATATAAACTTTTTACAGTTTTGTTAATTTCATGTTTTCTGTGTAAGCGTTAAAACGTAAATAAGATAAAGCGTAAATAATGGGATGGTTAAAAAAATAGAGGAATAAAGCATTGAAAGATTTAAAATTAAAAGGGAAGGAAGAACAAGGGATATAAAGAGAATGAAAATTCTCTCACCAGAAATTGCCGGGAAGAAATGTGGAGAATCTATAAAGATAATCTGGAGAGAAAATATGCCAGGAGCTTTGGAAATATTAGCGAGGAAAGCTTTATTAAAGATTTTCTCGGGAAGACATTCTTGAAA
>NZ_JAYMZJ010000001.1:20070-38568 GCF_037070875.1 Bartonella occidentalis | reverse complement strand
TTATTAAAGATTTTCTCGGGAAGACATTCTTGAAAAATACCCTTAAGATTGCTTCTCCCCAAGATGCTTTCGTAGTGTGAAAATGCTCCGATGGCTTAGCGTTTCTATATGTGCATTCGCGCTTGTTATTACTGTTCAGGTTTGCTAACTGAACCCGTTAATTTAATCACATGACCCATTTTGCGGGTCGGCTGAATAGAGCTTTTGCCATATAAATGCACCGATGTATGCTCTTGGGTTAAAAAATATTTGAACTCGTTTAAATTCTTCCCAAGAAGATTGGTCATTTCGCAATTACTGTGGCGATAAGTGCTACCCAAGGGAAGACCGCAAATGGCACGAATATGCTGTTCAAATTGTGAAGTCACGCACGCCTTTTGTGTCCAATGACCAGAATTATGGACGCGTGGAGCCATTTCATTCACAAAAAGATTACCATCCGGTAATACAAAAAATTCAATACAAAGAACTCCAACATAGTTGAGAGTATTCATAATTTTGATGCTTATTTCTTGTGCAGTCTGTTGAACATCTAGAGGAATACGTGAGGGCACAAATGTTTTATGAAGAATGCCCTGTTGATGCTGATTTTCAGGGCAATCATAAAAAACATGATTGCCTTGAGGTGTTCGCGCGCACAAAATCGAAATTTCTAATAAAAAGGGAACAATTTCTTCCAAAATTAATGGCTGTTCCTGAAATTTTATAAAAGCCTCGTTAAGAGCTGCTTCATTTGAAGTATCTAGCAAGAGCTGGTTTTTACCATCATAGCCAAAACGTCGCGTCTTTAAAAGACCACGACCGCCTAACGCTGAAAGACTAGAAATAAGAGAAGAAATGTCTTCAATAGCGTACCACGATGCTGTGCGGATCCCTTGTGAATTCAAAAACTGCTTCTCAAATAACCGATCTTGCGTTATTTCTAAGGCATTGGAAGATGGATAAACAAGTTTGGCTTTTTCTATATATTTAACTACTTCAAGAGAAATATTTTCAAATTCATAAGTGATAATATCACACATCGAAATAAAGCGATCTAATGCTGAGTAATCGTCATACGATGCAACAATATGATGATTCGTAGTTTGGGCTGCGGGGCAGTCTTCTTCAGGGCAAAGAACAACTGTTCGAAATCCAAGTTCTGCAGCCGCTATTGCCAACATACGCGCTAACTGTCCTCCTCCTAGTAAACCAATTGTACTTCCTGAAGCTAACGTGTGAGATGAAGAAAAAGTGCTCGATGGAAGAACACTGTTGGTGGAAGACGAATTATTGAAGGATTCTGTCATATTAAATCTCTGTTATAGGAGTTTGTGCAACATCAGCTGTTTGTTGCTGACGCCAATCTTCTAAACGCTGTGCTAGATTATCATCATGAATTGCAAGCACTGCTGCTGCTAAAAGAGCTGCATTAATAGCACCTGATTTACCAATTGCTAACGTACCTACTGGAATTCCTGCTGGCATTTGTACAATTGAAAATAGAGAATCTTGACCAGATAAAGATTGTGTGTGTACCGGAATTCCAAAAACAGGAAGGGAGGTTAGAGATGCTAACATACCAGGAAGGTGTGCTGCACCACCAGCACCAGCAAGTAATACCTTAAAGCCTGCTGATTTTGCTCCTTTCGCAAATTGGTAAAGGCGCTCAGGAGTACGATGCGCCGAGATAATTCGAGAAATATGAGAAATACCAAGATTGGTTAAAATTTCTGCACTATGGCGCATCGTCGCCCAATCCGATTGGCTGCCCATTAAAATCGCTACGTCACATGAGTGTTTTGTCATTGTTACATCCTTTTCAAGTGTTCAATGCGATTCTTTTTTGTTATTTTTAAATTTTATGTTCTTTTTGCAAAGTTAATTCGTACACAATAAGAGTTTTTTCTTAAACTTTATGAGACTAAAAATATAAGTTTTAAAGATAAGAAATAAAATAACTTCTTTTTAAACACAGAAGATAACATTTCACTGACTATTCTTGAAGTCGCTTTGTTGGTTTTGTGAGAAATGATGCACTTTTTCCAAAGTCAATTCGTACACAAATAAGATTGTTTCTTAAACTGTATCAGACTAAAAATATAAATCTTAAAGAAATGAAGAAAATAACATCTCTGACTATTCTTGAAGTCACTATGTTAGCCTTGTGAGAAATGATACACTGTCTTCACAGGATCGTGATTGTTTTTGGAAAATACTAACAGTAAAATAAACAGGGCATTTGTCAAATAGTAAACTTGGACGGAAAGCCTTTAAAAACAATCTATCAAATACATAGAAAAACTAGATAATCCGAATATTATACTAAAATAAATTATCAGTATAGCAATAAAAGATTTTTCATTTTCAATAATAATCTAATTTAAATAAGCGAGAGACTCAATCTGTAAATATTAAGATATTTTGCAGTTTGGAGTATTTTATCACTCTTTTATGCTGTAGGAAAAAGAGAAGCTCTTTCTTGTGAGGGGAGAAAAGGAGCTTTCCATAACCATTTCAAAGGTCGAAGATGCCATCATTAAACGAGGATCTGGACGTGTCTGTTCATAAAATATTTATCTAAAACACACCTCATATTCTTATAGCAGGTGGTGTTTGAAAAGATCATTAAAAGCGATAAACACAGTTTTTTAATTTTTGTAACCCTCGCAGATCTTTAAGGGGAAAATGTGCTCACATCGCATGATGCATGATAGGGTTATCAGGAAGAGGTAAGATCATAGCGATACAACAATGCTCAACTCCATCTATGAATTTGATTATTTTGTGTTTTTGATCGTATAATTCTCATCAAGAGATGTTGAATCTCTTAAACAAAATCCCAAAAGGTAAAACAATAGCTTTGCTCAGTTCAGCTGTACCGAAAACAAGGGTTATTCAGTTGGAGTTTGGTGAAAAAAACAGCAGGTGAAATAGATGGGGATAAAAAATGTATAAGGGATGGAAGGGCATATGGAGCTAAAAAGAACAGCAGTGAAACAGGATGATAAAGAAAGGAGGACTGTAAATAAGCATGAAAACTGGTAAAATTATCAAAAAATCAAACCATTCTGATCCTAAAGAGATCAAGTCTTGTAGAGATAAAAAAATGCAGAGCACAAAAATACAGCCAAGGCAGATAATCTTCCTCAGAGTGATGTCTCAATGCTGAAAAATCCGATGATGCTGAACATAACATTAAATTAAAGAAAAATAACTGTTTTCTAAGCGTGCTTAATGGATTTTAGTCAAAGTTTCTTCGAATTTTTATGGGTGTTGCTCACAAAAAATAGAAAACAGCCATTATTTGACTAGGAGCGATTAATCTAAAAGAGATCTTCTAGTCAGAAAAAAAATTTGTGGCAACAAAAGGACTAAAATAAGAACAAAAATAACAAGCGATTGAGTGAGAAAACCATAAAATTTTGAACAAAAAAACATAAGGATCTTCGTGATGTTTAATGGTTTTTTATGTTAAAAATTGTTGTAAAAGCCTTCATGACTTCGCCTTAATGCCCATTGAGGGGAAAATATCTTTATTGATTTAGCTTTTCAAAGCCTATATATCCCTTCCATATGTGTAAAAGTGGTACTTGTAGAGACAGTAAGGATAGATGATCAATTGTGGATAGTAGCTTCTTTGTCTCTTTTTTGACAAATTTCCAAATATGTTCTGCGTGATCATGGCGCGGTACAATATGACTGCACATACAGTACATTTAAATATATAGAGATATAGAGGATTTTAACCATGTTTGTTCCATTTTTAATCGCTTTGGGTACGGCAATAACCACTATATATGGGAGACGAAATATAAGCTATGCTCTTTGGGTCTCTTTGTTGGTTGTCATCCTCCTTACCTTTAATCATCATGCAACTTCTGTTTTAAATTTATCTTTTTGAGAGAATAATCATGGGAAATGCTGAACAAAAAAATCCTCCTTTCGCCGTATTTATGAATTCTTTGGGGCTTATTGGTTTATCCATTGTTTTGCTGGTTGCTTTTTATTATCAATTAGCCAAGTTCGAGTTGCCATGTCCTCTCTGCCTTTTGCAACGCGCTGGTTTGATTATGGCAGGATGTGGGTTTCTTCTCAATATACATCACAGAATAAAAAATACCCATTATGCTATGGTTATTCTTGGCTGTATGGTGACAAGTATCGTTGCTGCTCGCCAAGTGTTTTTACATATTACACCAGATGATCTTGGATATGGTTCAACTTTTTTGGGACTACATTTTTATACTTGGGCTTTCATTATCTCGTCTCTTTGTATTCTTGCTGTTGTTTTGGTTATGGTTTTAACTGATTTACCTCAGTTTAAAATATTTTCTTCTTTTCCTGTATTTAGTAAAACAGCAAGTTTCTTATTTGTGTTTTTAATTGCAGCTAATCTCCTTTCTACTGTGCTGGAATGTGGAGGCGGCCAATGCGCTGATGATCCAGTAAGATACGAATTATTATCGGAATGGCTTCCCTCATCTTTTTAAGTTGCTCTCTAAAATTTTGCAGGGGGAGTGGGTAAAACTTTAGGGCTTTTAAGACTATAAGTGTAAAATCTAAAGATCTATAAAAGAGGCAGATGGTTTAATACCTCTGCCTCTTTTCTTTATTGAACGTTTTTCGCATTCTACAACTTATTTAATCTTTGGGGGGAGGAATTTTACAAGATTTCATTGATCTCCAAAAAGACAAATACTATAAACTCTCAGAAAAAATTACAGGTGACTGATAATATGCTCGCATCATGGAATATTATGGTCTTATAGTGGTCAAATTTTAAAGTTGATTTTTTATCATCAATTGATCGCTATCCTTGAGGATCTTTGATTGTAGGGTATGCCAATAAAGCCTTATGGTCTCTTAAGTAAACTCGTGCATGCCTTGGGGATTTGTATCTACCCGTGTGTGCTGTCATAAATTTTTAAAATAGCTTAAACAAAAAAAAGAATATAGCGTCAAACATCTTCGAAAAAAATATCAATAAAATTGTTATATGTATTATAGTATCGGGCAAGTAACAATGGTGGAAAATCTCTTGAATATACAGCGTATCGCCATGGGTGTATCATCTTATGGGCAAGTAACAACGGTGGCGAATAATGACAGTAAACCCGAGAGAAAACAAAAACAATAAAAATAAGAGCCAGTCTCTTCATGAAAGATCAAGTTTTTGCAAAGAGCCATAGATATAAAAATCAATCTTAATCGATTTCTAGCATCAAAAAATAGGTGAGAGAGTTTCACATGTTTCTTACGTTCAAGAAGGCATTACCTCTCTTTCAAAAACAGATATCTTGGATAGTTTATGGAATAAGTGAGGGACACGATTGTCATAAAACCCAAGCCTTTATCGAAAAGGATAAACAATATTTTTGTTCAATAAACTTAAAAACTTATTATCGTATATACTTTTATCATTATTTCTGTGTTTCTGTAAAAGTGTTTTTGTTCATGTCAATAGATGTGGTTTTTATGTTTTGTAGCCCTATGGGAAATAAGGGCGTCGTTATTTTATTTGATAATATCTGCTCTTGAAGGTGATGCTTTAGATATGGAAAGCGATATTGTCAAAATATCTTGAAAAAATATCAGAGAATCTACCATCATAAATATTGTGGTTTTTTGAACTTAAATCATGGATTACATGTGTCGATAACATGGGTAACTGTAATGATCTGTTCGTCGTTTTAAAGATGAGGCACAGAGTCTTGTGGTGTTTTTATTGTCGGTGTTAACCCCTGCCAAGTAGGACAAATCTTTAAAACAATCATTAATCTCTTGATTGCCCTCTCTAGAAGTAAGTGTTTCACAGGTTTTCAAAACAATTTTTATAATGTGCTATGGATAAAACGATTTTGCATAAGTTTGCTACTTTCTTGTTTTCTTTATAAACGTTAAATCGTGAAACAGTAAATAAGGTGCTTAAAATAACGAAAAGAAGGAGTGCCCGTATAAGAGAAATGTTTAATGAATGAAGGATAATAAAGTAAAAAGCCAAGGAAAAGAAAAAAAGCTAAACGTAGGAAAATAACGAAGCAATAACATGGGAAAAAAGTCTATTGAACTATGAAAGAGTTCATTGAATTATGAATTGCTGCATCCTCGTAAGTCTTTTCATACAAAACCATCTGCAATGATAATACACAGTCTCTTAATTAAATATGATAGGACTTTTGAGATTATTGAAGAAAAAATATCAAAGAAAACTCCTCTCTTTCCATTGAATTTTTGTTCACAAAACTGGAAAAATAGGATATGAACGCTAAAATTAATCCGCAGTGTCAAATGAATGCACAAATTATAATGCAGAAAATTGTGTTAAGGTCAATTAAAATATAAAGGAAGTCATTATTTATGTCCAAAGAAGAAGTTTTGGAATTTTCTGGTGTTGTAACCGAACTCCTCCCTAATGCGATGTTTCGCGTAAAACTAGAAAATGATCACGAAATTATTGCACATACCGCTGGGAGAATGCGCAAAAATCGTATTCGTGTGTTAGCCGGTGATAAAATTATGGTTGAAATGACTCCTTATGATTTGACAAAGGGACGCATTACATATCGGTATAAGTAACTGAGAGTCAATTTTTCTTTCTATGAAAACAGAGTGTTTTGGGAAAATGTCTTTGGTTCTTCAAAGAGAGAAATAGGGCAAAAAGTCAATGAGAAGTCATACAATCAAATGTGAGCCAATAAGCCTATAGAAACAAGGTTTAAAAAAGAGATCACATCAAATACATCAGTAATGTCATATTAGTCACGTGGCGATGAAAAAACTCTAAGGGACGGGGAATGGGAGCCATAAGAGGAACCTGCTTACAAGAACCACATTTGGAAGAGATTCAGTTGGTGCTTGCTTCTGCCTCGCCGCGTCGTTTGGCGCTCTTGGCACAAATTGGTCTTGACCCTCATCATGTTTACGCAACAAATATTGATGAAACGCCAAAAGTAAGAGAACATCCTGCCAATCTGGCAAAACGTTTAGCAAAAGAAAAAGCCCTTAAAGCACAAAAAACTTTTCTTTTGTGTAGTCAAAATAATGAGAAAAGTGTGTCAGCGCCAAAAGCTCTGATCCTCGCTGCTGATACAGTGGTTGCTGTGGGTCGGGTCATCCTTCCAAAACCAGAGGAAGAAAGCGAAGCTTATGAGTGCTTACGCTTCCTTTCAGGACGTTCCCACAGGGTTTATAGTGCTATTTGTGTCTTGAATGAACAGGGGAAAAAAAACATAAAATTAGTCGAAAGCCGTGTCCGCTTTAAGCGCTTGACCTCTAATGTGGTGGATGCTTATCTTGCTTCTGGAGAGTGGAAAGGAAAAGCCGGAGGCTACGCTATCCAAGGAAAAGCTGGCGCTTTTGTTGTTCATATCGTTGGGTCTTATTCCAATGTGGTTGGGTTGCCATTAGCTGAGACGGTTGATCTTTTAGCAGCTTATCATTACCCTATTTTCTCTAATTGGACTGAAGAAATTGAGTGACAGGTAAAACAAAATGGAACACTCTAAAGAAAAACAAAAAGAGGGAAGTCTAAACAAAAAAGAAGAGACATCAGAAATGAAATTACACAAACAAGTAACAAAGATGTCTCAAATACAAAAAGAATTAAGTGCGACAAAAATAAAAATATCTCCAAGACATCCTGCCCATCCTTGTCCAATTTGTGGACAGATGTCACAACAAGATGCCTATCCTTTTTGTTCAAAACGATGTCGGGCGATCGATCTGAACCGGTGGCTTTCAGGCGCCTATGTTTTACCTGCTCCACAGCAAGAAACTGACGAAGAAGAATGAAATGAAGCGGTAGGTAAAAGGGTTTTAAAATTCTAAACAGGATATCTATCTGCTTTTTACGAGATATCTACAGCCTTTAAGAAATAGAGCTTGATCTTGGGAGATATCAAAGGCTCAAAGGCTCAAAGGCTCAAAGGCTCAAAGGCTCAAAGGCTCAAAGGCTCAAAGGCTCAAAAGCCCAAAGGCTCAAAAGCTCAAAGGCTCAAAAGCCCAAAGGCTCAAAGGCTTAAAGGCTCAAAAGCTCAAAAGCCCAAAGGCTTAAAGGCTCAAAAGCTCAAAAGCCCAAAAGCCCAAAGGCGAGGGCGTTTGGTGTTAACAGCAGTAGAACTGGGTTCTCTAAAAAGGAGAATGTTGGGCATTGGGTCTTGCTAGCTATTTTGTGAACTCTTGCCTTCTCTTTCTTGCTTTGGGTTATCCTATATGAGGCTTATTGCCATAATTTCTCCTTTTTTGAATATTCTTCCCCTTGTACATCTCCTTATAGAAACCCATATTATCTCTGGAAATACAGGTTTTCTTCGTGCTGCGTTTTTGCTTCTCGTGGTTTTGTCAACTCTTGCGAGCCGCTTTGGCGGATTAAAGTGCAGTGGTGGTCGAGAAAGGAAAAAAAATGAACCTAGAAAAATATAGCGAACGGCTTCAAGGTTTCTTACAGACAGCACAAAATAATGCGCTTTCTTCTGATCATCAGCAGTTTATGCCTGAGCATCTGCTTAAGGTCTTGTTAGATGATCCTCAAGGATTGGCTGCCTCTTTGATCCAAAAAACCGGCGGGGATCTATCTCTCATTCAAAAAATGCTAAAAGAAGCTCTCGATGCTTTGCCAAAAGTGCAGGGCGGAAATGGTCAGCTCTATCTATCCCAGCCATTGGTAAAAGTTTTTGCTATGGCAGAGGAACTTGCACAAAAAGCCGGTGATAAATTTGTAACGGTGGAACGCGCTTTACAAGCGCTTATCATGGAAAAAAACGCAAAAACAGCCGATATTCTAACAAAGGCAGGTGTAACCCCACAAGCTCTCAATCAGGCTATTAATACTCTGCGTAAGGGAAAAACTGCAACAAGTCCACGGGCGGAAAGTCAATATGAAGCCTTGCAAAAATATGCAAGGGATCTCACAAAAGATGCACGGGAAGGAAAACTCGATCCTGTCATTGGCAGAGAAGAAGAAATTCGTCGTGCTATTCAGATTCTTTCGCGGCGTACCAAAAATAATCCCGTGCTTATCGGAGAACCAGGTGTAGGAAAAACCGCAATTGTAGAAGGTTTAGCATTACGAATTGTCAATGGTGATGTGCCTGAAACATTGCGCGATAAACAGCTTTACGCCCTGGATATGGGAGCGCTTATCGCTGGAGCAAAATATCGAGGTGAATTCGAAGAGCGCTTAAAAGGTGTGCTCGCCGAGGTTCAAGCCGAAAGCGGTCAGATCATTCTGTTTATTGATGAGTTGCACAATCTTGTCGGAGCTGGAAAATCCGATGGACCTATGGATGCTTCAAATTTATTAAAACCAGCTCTTGCTCGCGGAGAACTCCATTGTGTTGGTGCTACAACCCTCGATGAATACAGGAAATATGTCGAAAAAGATGCTGCTTTAGCACGTCGTTTCCAGTCCGTCTTTGTGGCCGAGCCAACCCTTGAGGATACTGTCTCTATTCTACGCGGTATTAAAGAAAAATACGAACAGCATCACAAAGTCCGTTTAGCAGACAGCGCTTTGGTTGCTGCAGCACGCTTGTCTGATCGTTATATTACCGATCGATTCTTGCCAGATAAAGCTATCGATTTGATCGATGAAGCCGCCGCAAGGTTGCGGATGCAAGTCGACTCAAAACCTGAAGAACTCGATGCTATCGATCGAAGAATCTTACAGCTGAAAATCGAACGTGAAGCTTTGAAAACAGAAGTCGATCCAACCGCAAAAGAGCGTTTGAAAATCGTGCAAGATGAACTCGAGACACTAGAACAACAGTCTTTGGAAATGACAAATGCTTGGCAAGCTGAAAAGCAAAAATTAGGACATGCCGCTGATTTGAAAAAAAAGCTCGAAGATGCACGAAATGCATTAGCTATCGCACAGAGAAATGGACAATTCCAAAAAGCAGGAGAGCTAGCTTATAGTGTTATTCCAGAGCTCGAAAAACAATTGAATATTGCTGAAAATGATGATCAAAAAAATAGTCTCGTTGAAGAAACTGTAACGGCTGAGCATGTTGCACGGGTCGTTTCACGTTGGACTGGAATTCCCGTTGATCGCATGCTGGAAACAGAGCGAGAAGCGCTGCTGCGTATGGAAGACGAAATTGGTAAGAGGGTTATTGGACAAGGTGAAGCCGTGCAAGCAGTTGCTCGTGCCGTGCGACGGGCACGTGCCGGGCTGCAAGATCCAAATCGACCCATCGGTTCCTTCATGTTTTTAGGCCCTACCGGTGTTGGAAAAACAGAATTAACAAAAGCTCTGGCAGCATTCCTTTTCCAAGATCATAATGCAATGTTGCGGATCGATATGTCTGAATATATGGAAAAACATGCCGGTGCTCGTCTCATCGGGGCTCCACCAGGATATGTCGGATACGAAGAAGGTGGTGTGTTGACCGAAGCCGTGCGCAGAAGACCCTATCAGGTCATTCTCTTTGACGAAATTGAAAAAGCTCATCCCGATATTTTTAATCTCTTGCTACAAGTCCTTGATGAAGGGCGCTTGACCGATGGACAAGGACGAACCGTCGACTTTCGTAACACTTTGCTCATTATGACGTCAAATTTGGGCGCTGAATTTTTAACAGCTCTTCCCGAAGGACCAATAACTGAACAGGCGAAAAATGATGTCATGAATGTCGTAAAATCCTCGTTCCGTCCAGAGTTCCTTAATCGTATCGATGAGATTATTATTTTTCAGAGATTACAACGACAAGATATGGAAGCTATCGTTGATATTCAGATACAACAATTGCAGAATTTGCTCAGTGAAAGAAAAATAACCTTACATATAAAACCTGAAGTACGGCAATTCCTCTCTGATAAAGGATATGATCCCCTCTATGGAGCACGTCCTTTAAAACGCATCATACAAAAAGAAATTCAAGACCCACTTGCTGAGAACATCTTATTCGGAAAAATTAACGATGAAACAGATGTAACAATCGCAAAAGAAGGCGATCGATTAGAGTTCTTACCCGAAAAGACAGAAAAAAATATTTAAAAAACGGGAATGTAATATAAAACTTGACAAGGTAAATCTAAATGAGTACCATAATGATACAATTACAATTGTGTGCTTCGAATAAGTCAGTTAGAATTGTTTTTAGTTGATCGGAGATGATCAAGAAAAGAATAATAAACCGAAGACCCAGAAAGCAGTGAAGCGAGAAAGCTGACACTGTTTAGTTCAATAGAGTAAAATAGCATTCAAAAGTATAGATGGACTTCGAAAGTATAGATGGACTTCGAAAATATAGATGGATTTCGAAAGTATAGATGGACTTCGAAAATATAGATGGACTTCGAAAATATAGATGGACTTCGAAAGTATAGATGGACTTCGAAAGTGTGGTTATATCCGTTCTATAAGATTTTCAAGATTAGAGATTGTGCAGGTTTTATAGTTTTCTTGGGATTTTCTAGAAAGGTGCTAGGTTTTGCACTTTCTAGATGTTGTATTTTAATATTCTTGATGAGATTCTTGACAGATTTTTTTGTGTTCTTGTGTGATCGATGCAATTACAGCCAATATTTTTAAAAAAATCTTTTGCGGAAAGAGAGCACTTTCGGGTGATGCGTCCACGTATAATCACGGCTTTAGAGAATCCCATTTTTATCGTTGATCGGTCGATTTTATGATTTTATTAAAGTGCTGCGCTTGGGGTGATCCATGGGTGATGGTGCTTGCTATAGAGCAATGAAATGAGGAGCTTTCTACTTATGATTCATGAGGGGCTTTCTATCTGTGATTAGAGAACTGTATTTCTCTTTCTCTCTTATATCTGACGCTGATATTTCTATGAAGATGATGGCTGTGTCTTTATGGAATCTTCTTTAATCCATTATTTCTTTTATGGCTTCATTGAGGATCATTTTTATGTATCTGTGGTAGTATAGGCATATCAGTCCTTCTTTGGAAGACGAAAAGTTCTCAAGAGAGAAATAGAACTTTCAAATACCATATCTAAAAGACAATGATCCAAAGGATCATAATATGTGACAAACAACAAAAGTATTTTTGCCACGTCGTTTCTCTGAAAAATATCAAACATAGAGAAGTAGGAGAAATTAAAAGTAGACAATCATAAAGTGGATCAAAAATGATGTCATCAAAATGCAAAATTATGTAACGGTTCTCTACGTATCTTATTGATAATTCGTAAAAATTTTATTGCTGGTTGTTATGCTGGTGCAATCAGTGTTTAGTTATTAAAGGAAAAATAATGGCAAAAGATGAAAGTTGCCTTCCTTTACGCAGGAGAGGACGGCCAAAAGGTGCGTTAAATAAAACAACAAAACGGTTCAATGAAGCTTTGCTGACTGCTGCTGAGCAAGCTGGCTATCAATACGGTGAAGATGGATTGGTATCCTATCTTAAATATCACGCACTTAATAATCCTGTACCTTTTTTTTCGCTTCTCGCGAAAGTGTTACCCCTGCAGGTGACTGGAGAATCTAAAAGTAATACCAAAACAATTTCACGTGTCGAGATTGTTCCCGTTCTTTCAAAGGATGAGGTGTCAGAAGATTGTGGTGCTTGAGGTACATTGGGATCCCAAAGTTATTGATATTCGTACAGGATGTAAAATAAATTTTTTATGAGCCATTTAAAAACCCATTTGTGTGAGGTCTTTCCAACGATCCCCGTGATCGTGATCCTCGTAGTCTCTCTTGCGCGATGGTTTATTGTAGGCAGAAATATTGGGGGGAAGATAAAAAGGTGAAACTGATATTTTATCATAGTGATTGATCGATCCTGAGCGATCTTCGTTAGCTAACTGTGTTCTTGAAGTGATCTTTAAAGGGGTTCTCAGAATAACCTTTTAAGGAAATGGTCAAAGTTTTGATGAAGATCATCCAAAATCCGCAGGGAAGGACAGCCTGTTAAGAAAATGGGCAAAGTGACCTTTAAAAGAATGATTAAAAAGACATTACAAGGAATTTTCTATTTCTAAATCGCAAAATCTGAAAATGACAACCGCTCAAGTTGCTCTTATTCCAAAATTGATCCCTGTTTTCGCTGGAAAAGCCGATATTCGTGCCGCTTGGGGAGGACGTGGATCAGGAAAAACACGATCCTTTGCTTTGATGTCTGCTCTGGTTGGATATCGACATGGAAAATCAGGAGAACGTGGCATTATCCTGTGTGCAAGGCAATTTCAAAATTCACTCAATGAAAGCTCGTTGGAAGAAATTAAACGTGCTATTGAATCTTATCCATTCCTACAAGACTATTATGAAGTCGGCGATAAGTATATCAAGTCAAAAGATGGACGTATTGTCTATGTTTTTGCCGGTTTGGATCGCAATATTGCAAGTATTAAATCGATGGGGCGTATTTTCCTATGTTGGGTGGATGAGGCTGAACCCGTTACTGAAGCCGCTTGGCAAATCCTTATTCCTACTTTGCGCGAAGAAGGAAAAGGTTGGAATGCTGAACTGTGGGTAACATGGAACCCTCTGCGAGAAAATGCACCCGTTGAAAAACGTTTCCGAAATGTCAATGATCCAAATATCAAAGGAGCTGAAATCAATTGGCGTGATAATCCTCAATTTTCAAAAAAACTTAATCGAGATCGTAAGGCAGATTTGAAACAAAGACCAGAACAATATAACCATATTTGGGAAGGAGAATATCTCCAATCCGTGCAAGGCGCTTATTACCAAAAAGCTCTCCTCGAAGCAGAGCAGGAAGGGCGTATTACCAATGTGCCACGCGACCCATTGATGCAGATTAAGGTCTTTTGGGATATCGGTGGAACAGGAGCAAAGGCTGATGCTACCGCTTTGTGGGTGGCACAATTTGTTGGACGTGAAATCCGTGTGCTTGATTATTATGAAGCTCAAGGACAGCCTTTGTCAGAGCACATTGGATGGATATTTCAAAAAGGATATGACAAAGGTCTCATGGTGTTGCCCCATGATGGCGCAACAAAAGATCGTGTTTATAATGTGAGTTTTGAAAGTGCTCTTCAACAAGCCGGTTTTCAAACAAAAGTCATTCCTAATCAAGGGCCAGGTGCTGTTAAAATGCGTATCGAAGCCGTAAGGCGGTTGTTTCCTGCAATATGGTTTAACCGACAAACAACAAAAGCTGGGAGAAAAGCACTCGCATGGTATCACGAAAAGCGCGATGAACAGCGTAATATTGGTCTAGGAGCCGAGCATGATTGGGCAAGCCATGGTGCTGATAGCTTCGGCCTGCTTTGTGTGGCTTATGAACAGCCAAATCTTCAGCCTAAAAAAAATGTTTATCGAACTTCTCACCGTTCTCAAACTTCATGGATGGCTTTTTAATGGATAATTCTAAAGATTCTTTCAATCAACTCGAAACGCTTGAACATCAGGCTCTTTTTAAAAAACTCGTCAGTTGGTATCATGATGATATCGCACATGTCAATCAATGGCGAAAAAATGCTCAGGAAGATTACGACTTTTACAATGGGCGCCAATGGAATGAACAAGATTTGGCCGTGTTGCAAGAACAAAATAGACCGGTCATGACTTTTAACCGTATCGCCCCTTTGGTAAATGCTGTGATCGGTACAGAGCGCAACAATAAACGGCAAGTGCAATTCATTCCAAGACAGGAAGGTGCTGCATTTGCTAACCAAATCCTAACTGGTGCTGCTGAATGGTTTCGTGATGAAGCCGATGGAGAATACGAAGATTCAGACGCTTTTCAAGATACAATCATTTGCGGAATGGGCTGGACAGATACCCGTCTTGATTTTGACGAAGATCCGCAGGGAAAACCTGTCATTGTACGGTTGGATCCTATGAAAATGGTTTGGGATGCAAGTGCTGTTAAACCAAATTTGATCGATGCACAGCGCGTATGGTATATTGATAAAAAACCTCTAGCAATCGCTCAAGAAATGTTTCCAAATATCCATTGGAGCGATCTCGAGGCTGATTGGGTTAAATACGATACTTCCTCGCAACACACCAATAATGCTGATACCCAAAGGTATATGCGAGATGTCGATGATCAGGAGAGCTCTCTAAAGCCAAAAATGGTAACATTAGCTGAATGCAGGTGGTTTGAGCGTGAAGTTGTTTACAAAGTCCTTGATCCGCAAACTGGGAAGTTTACCGATTATTCTGAGAAGGATTTTAAAAATTTAAAAAAAGATTTCCCATACATTCAAGCAACAAAATTAACCAAAAAAGTCGTGAAACGAGCCTTTTTGGGAAGAAAATTGCTTGAAGCGCCAGATAAACCATTGGTGCCTCCAAATCAATTGGGGTGGGAGTGTATTACCGGATATTTCGATAAACTCAGTCGACAATTTTATGGTGTTGTTAAACCAACAAAAGATCCTCAACGCTGGGCCAATAAATATTTTAGTCAAGTCATGCATTTGCTGAATAGCCAATCAAAAGGCGGAATCATGGCTGAACGCGATGCTTTCGATGATGATCGGCAAGCCATGGAAAGTTGGGCACGAGCAGATAGTATTACTTGGCTTAAAACTGGTGCCGTTTCCGGAGGGAGAATCCAGCCCAAACCCGTGGCTCAATTCCCTCAAGGCTTTTTCCAACTGTTTAATGAAGCAAAAGGAGCCATTACGCAAGTCACCGGGTTGTCTCCTGAATTTGTTGGAACACGTGCTGTCAATCAACCAGGGGTTCTTGAAGAACAACGTCGCCAATCGTCACTCAATTTGTTGGCCTCATTCTTTGATGGTTTGCGACGGTATCGCCAACGACAGGGAAAAATTATTCTCTATCTTATTCAAAACTATCTCTCCGATGGACGGTTGGTGCGTATTGCCGGTGATGAAAATGCTCAATATGTACCATTAACACGTGAAATGATCACCAGTTTGGAATATGATATTGTTGTCGATGATGCGCCAACAAGTCTGAACGAAAAAGAACGCACTTTTGCTATTATTATGCAATTGCTTCCTTTAATGCAAAGTTTCACAACTCCAGACATTATGCTTGATCTCTTGCATTATTCGCCTTTGCCAGCATCGCTCATACACAAAATTGTCGTCAAAGCACAGCAGAAGGGGCAAGCTCAAGAAGAACAGCATCAAATATCTCAGCAGAATAGTGGTGCTGGAGCACAACAAGTGATGCAAACAATTTTGCAGATGGCAAACGCTGAAAGATAAGCGGCTGCTGTATTTGAAAAAATCATATCTTATTATTTGAAAAAGGGAAGGCCAATAAAATGGATCAAGAATACTTAACATCTGCAGAACAAGGCCAATTAGGACAAGAAATTATTCCTAAAACACAAGGCGAAAAAGAAATTCAAACTGGACAAGATGCAGCCGAAAATACACGTGAAGAAAACTGGCAAAGTTCTGATGCATTTCGTCAACAGCAAAAAACACACAGAGAGGAAAAATCATTACAAGAGATAGAAGCCCAAGAAGGAGATGCGCCTCCAGATCCGCAAAAAGACTTCATGGGATATATGCAATGGTTGGGAAAAACACTCCATAAACAAGAATTGTTGCGCACAAAACAACAACAAACTCCCCCTGCTCTTGAAGCAGAACAGTTGCGCTCTTTCTATCAATCTTCCGTGACTGCTATTAAACAAAAGCATCATGACTTTGATCAAGCCGCTGACTTTATTTATGATATGCGGGCTAAGCAACTAGCGGCTTTCTCTTCAATCTATCCAGAAATGGCAGATCAAAAAGTTGTTGATACAGTGATCGGTCATGAACTGAAACAGATATTGCAAGAATGTGCGAGAAAAAATCAAAATCCTGCCGAAGTGATCTACACGATTGCACAAAACATTGGGTACACAAAGTCTCAAAGCAATATGGCTGAAAACTTTCAGGAAAAGCACAATTCTGCACGCACATTGGCTGCCTCTAACGGTTTGCTCCCAAGCGATCCTATTTCTTTGGATATGCTCAACAAAATGTCAGAAGCTGAATTTGGTATTTGGGTTAGTGATCCTAAAAATAAAGCTGCTTTTAAGCGTTTAATGCGTGGGGGACATGGATAGAGAATCCTATGGGAGAGCTCTCAAAGGGAATATGGATCCTCTTCTTGGGGTTGGAATGCTGTGTGATCTCTTCAAAGGGGAATTATAGCAAAATCTCTCAGAGAGTGATGTGCGTGGGGGAATTCCTCTCAAAGAGGCAAATATTATGAGTGAGTATCATACAAACACGCAAAAACCAATCCACAATTTGAAAAATAAGAAATGTGGATACTTCAAATAACTGGCACTCCGCTGGTTTTTTATGCAATAATCTTAAGAGGAAAAAATGACAACAAATCAGATCGGAATCAATGATCCCGTGGCCGTATGCGCGTGGTCTAAACTATTGAATCAGGAAGTCTCAAAGGCAATATCTATTTCTTCTTTAATAGGAGAAGATTCCAATAATATTATACAATTAAAAGATGAAACGAGTAAAGCAAGTGGTGATACGATTAACTGTAACTTGCGTGCCCAATTAATTGGGAATGGGGTTTCTGAAGGAGAACAGCTGCAAGGGAAGGAAGAATATCTACAATTTCTCAGCGATCGCTTGGTTATTAATGAACTTTCTCACGCTGTGCGTGTTAGAAATGAAGGAACTATCGATCAGCAGCGTGTCTTATATGATTTGCGCACCGAAGCTAAAAATGGATTGGTGGATTGGTATGCAGATCGTTTGAGCATGATGTTCTTTATACAAGTTTGTGGCTATACCGCAAAAGAAATGTATTTTGAAGGACGAACCGTTAGTATGAGCCCAGTTCATTACGGTTTTAATAAACCAACTGAGCCAACTTCTAAACGCATCGTGAGGCCTAATCAAAAAACAGCAGATGAGGGTTTGGACAAAAGTGATGTATTCACTCTTCAGCTTATTGATCAAGCTGTCGAACGCGCTAAGCTCGCAAATCCAAAAATTAGACCAGTACGTGTCGATGGAGAAAACGTCTATGTGCTTTATCTTCACCCAACACAGGTTACACAATTGCGGACGAATACAGAAGCTGGGCAGTGGCTTGATATTACGAAGTCAATCTACAGTGGAAGCCGCGCGAAAAATCCTATCTTTGATGGGTCGCTTGGAATGTATAATGGGGTTGTTTTACGTGAAGCTGAACATATTACTCAGGGCGTTTCTTCAACAATTACGGCCAAAGAGAGTTCTCCAAATGCTGTGGAAAATGTGCGCCGTGCTGTGTTGCTTGGAGCCCAAAGCGCTATCATTGCCTTCGGGAAAGATCGAGGCGTGACACGCTATAAATTGGTAGAAGAGCTTTTTGACTATGAACGTGAGCTTGGTGTGGGGGCAACAACCATTATTGGTATGAAAAAAACACGTTTTGCCTTTCCAACACATGAGCAAGCTCCTCAGGATTTCGGGGCAATCGTGATCCCAACTTATGCAGAGCCTGCTTAAGGAATATTCAAAAATTTTGTACCTATCTCCCAACAAAATAGTAATTGTTGGGAGAGGACAAACGTAATGCTTAAACTGATGCCATCATCCTTAACAAAGAAGGAGTAGCATTGTTTATGATTGCGGCTGTTTATTGCTC
>NZ_JAYMZJ010000001.1:0-19970 GCF_037070875.1 Bartonella occidentalis | reverse complement strand
CATTCTGGACAACCAGGTCACCCTAAAATTTTTGCTTATAAGGTTGTTGTGTGCTTACGGCAAATAGTCTGCTGAGAGGAGGACAAACGTAATGCTTAAACTGATGCCATCATCCTTAACAAAGAAGAAGTAGCATTGTTTATGATTGCGGCTGTTTATTGCTCCATTCTGGACAACCAGGTCACCCTAAAATTTTTGCTTATAAGGTTGTTGTGTGCTTACGGCAAATAGTCTGCTGAGAGGAGGACAAACGTAATGCTTAAACTGATGCCATCATCCTTAACAAAGAAGGAGTATAATTGTTTATGACCACAACTATTTCATCCATCGATTCTATACAAGTAAACCAGTCTAAAATTTTTTCTCATATGGTTGCGCTTATTCAAGATGAAATTGATGATACAACAGATGAATATCCCGTACAAATTCAAGATTCAATTTTTGCTGCTTTGCGTTTCTGTAAACATGAGCCATTATTCTTTAATGAAAAAGGAACAATAACGTTTAAAATACGAACTGGAAAAACATGGTATGGTCAACAAGACGGACTCTTTATTGGAGAAGGAAAAGATATCCAGTCCGTTTTTTTAGGTACAAATCCTGCAACACAAACCCAGTTGCTTTATGAAACTTTCGAAGTATTGCAAGAAAAATATCAAGAGACATCACCGCAAGGAACGCCTCTCTTTTATACCTGTGTGGATCAAAAAATCGGGCTTTTCCCAACGCCTAAAAATATGGGAACCGTATGCTTTTCTCGCACTTCTGAGCGCGATAATGAGGAAAATGTCATACACGAAAACGATCCTTGGATGATCTATGCCTTTGATCTTATTAAAGCACGCGCAAAATACGAACTTTACAAAAATATCCTCAAAGATCCTGAATATGCCGCCGTTGCTTTTAATGACTTTCAAGAACAGCTGAAGCTCTTGCGCACCGAAACATCACGCAAAAAAAATTCTTCAAAAATTATGCCAGTGGGGTTTTAAATGGCCTTTTTTCCGATTGCTGATTATCGACCCGATGTCGCTGATATTAATGGTATCTTTACCGATGATCTTACCAATGTGTTGCCAGCCGATGGGTCATATATCCCTATGCCAAGCTTTACCCCTTTAACAGAGCCTTGTCCTGATCGCGTTTTATCTGCTATCGCTGTCAAAACAAAGTTGGGTGTCTCAATTATTGTTGGCGCAGAAAAAAAATTATATCTTCTCGATAATACAACAATGCAGTGGAAAGATATTAGCCGAAATGAAAAGCCATATCTTGCAAATGTCGATGCTCCTTGGTCTTTCGCCTTGTTTGGTGATTATGTCATTGCCGTTAATGCAAATGATAAACCACAAGTGATCGATATTGGTCATGATGTGAGATTTAGAGATTTAAAAGGAAATCCACCTAAAGCTGGACTCGTTCGTGTATGGGGCGACTTCGTTTGTTTGATGAAATTGACAGAGTATCCACGACGTGTCCATTGGTCTGGATTAAATGATGCAGAATTTTGGACCGTGGGGCAAAAAAGCTGCGACTATCAAGATTTTCCTGATGGTGGATATGTCCAAGGGTCAACTGAAACAACAAATCCTATCATCTTTATGCGTTCCGCAATCTATGCCGGATCCTTTATTCCTGGATCAAAGATTATCTTCAGTTTCCAAAAAATACACGATAAACGTGGGGTAAAAAACGCAGAATCTATCGTGTGTCGAGGCAATTTTTCTTTTTTTGCTGATGAAGGAGGATTTTATCAGATAACCAACGATGGACAGATTACGCCAATCGGTTTCGAAAAAGTGGATCGAACCGTGACAACAAAGATTAGCAATAATAATCGATCATCGCTGTCTGCCGCTGTGGATGGGGTTTATAATCGTGTTTATTGGATGGTTGATGGAGATGATACCGATAAAGAACGACTCTTACTCATTTATGATTGGGGGTTACAAAAATGGACTAAAGCTGTTTTGAAAATTAACATGATTTTACCCATTTTCTTATCCGGTATCACTTTAGAAGGACTCGATTCTGTTTCAGAAAATATTGATGATTTAGCTTTCTCTCTCGACAGTAAAGTTTGGAAAAATGAATCGCCTGTTCTTGGCGCCTTTGATTATCAAGGAAGGCTCGGTTCATTTTCTGGTAAACCTATGGCATGTGTTCTGATCTCGCAAGAAATGGGACAGACAAATGGTATGATAACGAGGGTTAAAAATATTATGCCTCAGGTCAATAGCGGAGAATTTTATGTATCTGTCGGAATACGTTTACGTCAATCACTGCAAGAAAAAACAATTTGGCTGCCAGAAAAACAGCCTTCTCATAATACTGGACAAATCCATTATCGCGTAAGAGCAAGGTTTTATCGATTTAAATTGAGAATCCCTGAGGGAGTCAATTGGTCTCACGTAACTGGATTCGATGTAGAGTTGAAACCTGCTGGTATGCGTTAAAAACTCATCCATTATCATGAAAAGTCATTCGTTGAGCTCATGATACATAATCAACGATTTGGTGCATTGAAAAAGAATAAAAAAGCTAAAATTATGACACTCAAACAAGACAGACAAAACCCTTATTCTATCTTTCTAACCAATCAATGGCCATGGGAAAAAATAAAACCCTATCAAAATGACATTAATGCCGCTATGAAAAAATATGCTAAGCGATTTCCAGATGATGTGTGTTTGCAGACAATGGCTCTGGAAATCGTTACAGGAAAAACACAATTCTGGATCATCCTAAAAAATAATACCAAATTTAGTGCATTCGTTGTCACAAAAATTGAAGTGACACGTACGGGAAAAAAACGCGTGGTCATTTTGGATCTTGCAGGAAAAGGAGGAGCCAATTTGGTTAAATTAATTGATACCGTCGAAAAATGGGCTCGTAAAATCAATGCTGAGGAAATTCTCACGTTCGGAAGGTATGGATGGGCTAAAAAGCTCGCTCATCATGGATATTCTCTTAATCTGATTCATTATAGAAAGGTTTTAGCCCCATGAGAAAAAAAGTAACACCTCAAGTGCAAACAAAAACACAAACAAGTGCTCCACCCATATGGGCAGAAGATATCTTTAAAACAGCAAGTTCTAAAGCCCTTGATCTTTTTAATAAAGGTATCGGTGGTAATGTTTACAAAGGAGAGCGATCCGCTGGTTTAAGTGATACAACACAAAATGCCATCACTGGTTTACAAAAAGCTGCTAACCAATACAACAATTCACCTCTTACTGGGTGGTTTAATGCGCCAACACAAAGTGCTTCAAATCTTTCCAATATGGCACAGGGAAACTTGATCGGCAATAATAGCAAATTTAATGCTGCATTGCAAAATGCACTCAGTAAAACATCTGATGCTATTAATCAATCAATGTCAGGAGCTGGGCGCTATGGATCTGGTGCCCACACAGGGGTGCTGACCGACGAACTGGGGGCTTTGGCAACAAATGCTACTGCGCAGCAGTATAATCAAGATATTAAAAATATGATGAATGCAAATCAGATGATTGATAGCTCATTGCGTGATCAGGTTAATGCTGCTAACGCTTACTTTCAAGGGCAAAGTAATGCTCAAAGTAACGCTTTGAAGGGAGGGATGGTTCAAGATACAGCGCGCCAAAATACTTTAGATGCTGAGCGCCAAAAATGGACAGAAGAAAATAATAAAGATTGGAACCAGCTGGGGCGCTTGCTCAATATAGGAAAACAAGCTGCAGGAAACTACGGAACAACATCGGGGCAATCAATAACAACCCCATCAGTTGTCAGCGATCCATTAAACGATATTCAGAAATTCCTCGGATTAATGGGGGGGGTTTTGGGACTGTCTGATGTCAGAGCAAAAGACAATATTACACCCGTAGGAAAAAAAAACGGTTATCCACTTTATACCTTTAATTATAAAGGAAATTCTCAACGCTATTGCGGTGTTCTTGCTCAAGAGGTGATGCGTTTAAATCCTGATGCCGTTTATATGGATCCAAAAACAAAATTATTGTACGTCAATTATAGTAAAATTGGCTTTAAAATGAAAAAAGTGACAGAGCCTAAAAACAAAATTTTGTCCTTTCTATCTTCTCTTTTTATTCATTTTTTTCCCTTGAAAAAAAGACAGAGTGTATGAGGTCAATTTATCCATTGGTGGATTATGCTACTAAAATACCTTCATTGATAAGAGTAGGTCGAAAATGAAAAAACAAAAAATCAATTAGGTCATAGTGCATAACATATAGGATTTCTCAAAAAATAATTTTATGTGCTGATAATGAAAGAAAAAGAAATACACAATTTGTAAGTGATCAAAATCTTCCTATCTCCTAAAGTTACTCAATTTTGTCGTGCATCTCAGACACTGCTATGATCATCAGATATAAAATACAAGTAACGGATATGCAAAAATAATCATGTTGTGAAGTCTATTCATGCAAGCGCTCATTGCTCATTAACGTCGCCTAAAATGATAACAGCCTTGAATAAAAAAATTGGAAGCTGTGACACCGTTGTGGGGTCGTTTGATATTTCTTTTGGTTTTGTTGGCAAAAATTGAGAGCGGATTCTTAAAAGTTATAAAGCCTATCTCTCTTAGAGCTTATTGCGCTTTTGTTATCAAAAAATGCTTGAATGTTAGATTTTATGTGGTGATCATGGGTTTCTGTATCAAAATATGAAAACCTTTCTGCCCCTAAAGTGATCTATGGGACAGAAAAACGCAAGTAAAGCATTGTTATAATTAAAATGCTTTGAGTTTTGCAAATACACACAGCGATATACATAAAATGGTAGTAGAATATAAACAAAAAAATGCTGTAAGGTATTTTAGAGTATAAAACAAAATTGTCTTAATACAGTAAAAACTGCCCAAAGTGCTATCGATTGAGATATCAATATATCGAGTATGTTTGGGTAGCAGCACCCTTTAGTTCATAAAAAGATATCTGCATGTTTATGCAGATATACTCAGCTGTGATGAGCTTTAACACACTGTTTCCATAAGAAAATGTCGCCGTGTTAACGCAACTATACAAAAACGCTCTCAGACAAGCAGGATTAATAAAGATAATCCTTGTTTGCACTTTATTCATCGAAAAAATACGAGGATATGAAATGCTGCTCTTTCCATTTTCTATCGCTGATATTGATGATCCTGAACATATTCGCATCGTTTTCTATTCCAATGGAAGAATGGGACATGTGCCTTTAAATGCGTTGTTAGATCATGTGCGTCAAAACATTAAGAGTTTTGATGAAAAACAGACCAAAAATACCAAAAAAACTTCTCAGCGTATCGATGTTTTAGAACAACAATTGAAAGCGATTATTCAAGATCTTGAGAATGTTAAACATAAATCAAATACAGAAAAAGATAGTGAAATGGCTAATGCTGATTACGGTGCAATAGACAAAAAAGAAAGTAAAGAAGAAAATAAAAACCAATAAGCACAATATTCAAGCCGGAAAGTAAAGTCGTTCCGCTTCATTCCCTAATTTCATCTTTATATACTCTAAGTCATCTGAGGAGGAGTTTGAAAAAATGCGAAAAATATCAAAAGAGGGGCTTGCGCTCATTAAACAATGGGAAGGGCTTCGCTTGCATGCTTATAAAGATGCAGCCGGGGTATGGACAATTGGATATGGTCACACCACACAATCCGGTAAACCTTTCGTGCAAGAAGGAATGCAGATTACTAAAAGTCAAGCAGAAGTTATATTGCAAAAAGATTTAGCACAATTTGAAAAAACTGTTGAACATAGGGTGAAACAATTTTTAACGAATGAGCAATTTGCTGCCCTTGTCTCATTTTGCTATAATGTTGGAACAGAAGCTTTTTGCAATTCTACGCTTTTAAAAAAGCTCAATGAAGGTGATTATGAATCCATCCCTGTTGAATTGCAAAAATGGACCAAAGCAGGAGGAAAACGCCTACAGGGGCTCGTGTATCGGCGAGCCGCTGAAGCAGGTTTGTGGACAAAAGGTGCCTATGTTTCCCCTAATTATCAAGAAGTAGAAGTGCCAAAAAGCCCCTTTGCAGAAGCTGAAGTTTTGGCTCCAATCATTAGCTCATTTTCAGGGTTAACTGGGTTTTTTACTGGGTATGGACCTATACAATGGGCTTTAGCTGTTATTATGGTGTTGGCTACCATAGTCGGTATTGGAATGGCTATCTATCGGATGAGAGAATAATAGGGAGGGCATATTTTGTTTCGTTTGAGTTTAATGATAACCCTAGTAATTGTTGCTGCGTTGAGCAGCTTTTTTTATGGACGCTCTTTTGAGAGAAACAGGACTTTGATGCAAGCTGTTTCCGCTTTTCAAAATCGTAAAAAAATCAATGATAAAATTTTTTCTCTTTCTCCTTTTCATGTTTGTCTTGCTCTTGGCGGGGTGCCAGACGAATGTTCCACTGTCTTGCGTGGGGTGGACAAAACCACCAGTCATTAATCAACCCGCATTTTTAGTGAAAAGAGAACCGTTGTTATCACGATGGGTTCTGGCAACAGATCTCTTTGGTCAAAAGCAAAAGTGTTGGGAACCATAAAATAAGCAAATATTGTGTGCCGTGTTGAACGCTTATTAAATTGGAAAGCCTATTTTTGAGTCTTGGATATTTCAATTCCCTATGGAATGTGCATGACCGTGAAAATATACAGAAATCCAACATCTCTTAGTCGGTTTGTCACAAAAAGCATAAAAGAGAAAAAATAGATGAATTGAAGTCTGTTGCCTTCTGTCTGGCACTTTGAAACCAAACTCCGTGATCAATATTTCGCACTCTTCTCTATAGACCGAACAAAAAAGTCTTTAATAACAATTTTCAAACGATAACGAAAATAAAACAGTTAAGAGAACAGAAAATTTTAAGAAAAATGTTCCTTTTTGGGAACGAGAAGGGTACCTTTCCATACAAGGAGCGTGGTAGCACCATTATAATGCCTATGGAGAAAGATTGGTTATCTTGACATTATTGCTTGTGGTAAAATTTACCCTAATATACTAGAGGAGGTGCATATTGGAACGAAGAATTCATGCGATGAGGAAGTTGTATCGCAAAAAATTTAATCGTATAGCTTCTCGTGTTGGTCTGATTGCTTTGTGTATTTTTTTCTCTGGTGTTACCATTAAGAAAGTTGCCGATTACTTTTTCCCTACACCGCAAGCTGTACAACAACGTCCTATGGTTTTGACCGTGCCGACATTTGATTTGCGTGTTTATTGTAAGGAAATCGCAGCTTCCGTTCTGCCTGATATGAAAAAAGACGTTTATGATCGCTGTATGAATTTAGAGAGTGAAGCCTATTTTGCTATTCGTAGTATGTGGGATGATCTTTCTGACAAATCAAAGGAAAAATGTATCAAAATGGTGCGGCCAGGAGATGGAAGCTATTTTCTCTTAAGGGATTGTTTTATTAATGAAAAAAAGAACGACGGATATACAGTGCGAAACCACTTTTAAGTTTGTTTGCCCACTAGTTTAATGGCATGCTTTAAGTTTGGTGCCCCAAAATATTATCAAAGAATATCTCATGGAAACAAAGTTCATTCTTGTTCGGAAAAAAATCATGGAGATTAGAATACAAGCTCTACGCATGTATCTTAGGCGCTTGGGGGAACAACTTGGCAGAAACCAGAAAATAGTACATAAAAACACGTTCTTTAAAAAAAGCATGAAGGTGTTTAAATTTTCATTGCAAATTCCTATTGCAATCAAGATTGTTCATTTTAAATTTAAACGATTGTCTCTGTCTCATATTCATTTCATTGACAGGCAGTATTGGTACAAATTGTATCTTTGGGTGTGAAAGGATTATTATAATCCCTTTGATAGGATTTATAAGATACTTGGAATCACTTTATAAATTTTATGTCAATAACCAGTGGCTTCTAGAGGCTCATGTTGGGAAGGGTTAATTTGACTCATAACCCAACTATTAGGGTGACAGTCATCATTGGTGTCGTCTTTTGATCTGCTAAAATGAAAATAGATTTAAGTTGCGCTTAAAATAACAGGACAAAAGGGGCGAGCAAAAATCGGGCGTTGGTTCATCGATCTTCCTAAAATTTCAGCAAAATATTAAAAGTGCCTTTTATAATTGCGAAAAGCGCAATCATTCCATAGCTACCAATTTCACATAAAATATTTCTGGTAATGTTTTAGTGGTTTTGTGTGTCTTCGCAAAAGATGCTCTGGGTATTCATAAAAATAGTGCAAAAATGATAAGAATCAATACGTGTGCTTTTGTCTTGTTTTAATTAGTTGTTATTGGGATGAAATGTATGTTGTGAAAATTCTCGGCTAAAAGATATTTTGTACCTGGTATAACCCGTGAAAATTAAGCTGTGAAGCGGCGGGAAAATATAGTAGTCTACGGATTGATGATGAATATATGAGATGACTATTGCTGTTGGGGAAGATTGCATGATTAAATAGTGTATCTCTACAGATGCTCCTGATATTTCTTCTGTTGTATAAGTTTTTGTTTTTTGTTCTAGAAAATATTTGAGTTGAGATCTCTTTAAAAAAATCTGAAATAATGCTTTCACACAAACTATAAAATTTACCATTTTGATTGGCTCAAAAAGACGCATAAATTGTCTTTAAATAGCCCAAAAAGAAAATTTTTAAGTTTTTTGTCAATATTTTTGAAAATTCATTTTCAAAAATAGCGTCTCTCTTCTTTGGTATTTAAGTGATCTAAACCTAAAAATGTTGCAGCTGGTGTTGTAGGAATCCTTTTCTTGTTATTAAGCCAATAAAAAGTTAAAAGTACAGTTTGATACTTTTGTTGAGTGTTCCAATGATATTTTAAAAGGAGGATGGTGTATTTGTTAGAGTATTTTGAAAGATTGTGATTATTTGGGGGGGAAAGCATGGATTCATCATAGGATTTAAGAAAATAGGCTGAAAATTTCTACGAAATTTGCTGATTTTCGCAAAAATAATGGTTGGTTGACATGAAGAGTACTTGAACAATGCGATTGGTTAACTTACCTATGAATTAAGGTGGTTTTATCAAGCGGGAGTTGAGGAGTTGCCTATAAGTGGGGTTGCTTTAGTCCAGAAAAGAGGCTATGTTCAGATGGTAAGTATATTGATTTGGTAATTTGTGGGGGCGTAAGCGTTTACAAGCTAAATGCGCGAATAAACGGAGAGTAGCGGCGTTTTTTAGGAGCAGTGGTTTTTTGAGGCAAATAAAGAGACACCTTTTTTACTGGTAGAGGTTGTTGGGTTGTTTGCTTGCCAGAATGTTGTTGTGTGTTTTCATTTTTTGCTGTTTTTCCACAAGAAGGTGACTTTTTTGATGAAATTTGACCTATTTTAAAAAAAACACTTGGCATTTTATGTGAACATCACTAGGTTTTTGCTGATTAAAAGGAAAACAGAGGTTTTTGGGATTGATTTTTCCCAGCTGTTTTTGTGATTTTCAGAAAATATATGTTTTTATCAGATATCAGTAGGTATCGGTAAAATAAAACGCGGATAGTTTGATGACCGTATTTTAAACATTATCAGTATTAGAAGAATAATGCGGTAAACAAAGAGTTAATCGATCAAGAAAGTCAACTAAGATAGACACTCCAAAAGGGATGAATATGAGGCCACAACAAAATAGACGGGTACGCGGTCGCAATAATAACAATAATGGGAACAACAACAATAATCGTCGCGGCCCTAACCCTTTATCTCGTAATTATGAGAGCAGCGGTCCAGATGTTAAGATTCGTGGAAATGCTCAGCAAATTGCCGATAAATACATAAGCCTTGCACGTGATGCACAAGGCAGTGGTGATCGCATTATGTCTGAGAATTATTTGCAACATGCTGAACATTATTTGCGTATCATTCTAGCAGCAGTTGCGCAAATGTCTCAACCCGCTCGGCGTGATGAAAATAGTGAGCAAGAATGTGACGAAGTAAATATTGAATGTGAAAAAAGGGATGATGTAAGCTCTGATAAGTCTGCATCAAAGAAAAAGAATAACAATGGGCAACAAACCAAGGCACCAAATGGACATGCGGGTGATGAATTGGATGCGGGTGCTCTACAAAATGAGAAAAATGGTCAAGAGCACATTGCTGTGCAAGAAAATGTTGAAATTGTCAAAAAGCCACGGCGAGCTCCGCGTCGGCGTGTTGTAAGAGATAAAGAAGATCCATCCGTTGAACTTGCACAGGAAATAAAAGAGATTGCCAAAAACAGGGATATGTCAACAGAAGAAGCTTCCTCGCTCGCTTTATTAAGTGAAGAATTAAGTGAAGAAGTGCAAAGAAAACCACGGCGGCGGCGTGTGGTTACATCTTCTGCAGAAGGAAATGTTTAAACGAGAAAATAGTGTTTAAGCGCCTTTGAGAAGGATATCATTGTTCTTAAAGGCGTGCTTCATTTTTAATTAGAGATGATTGTTGATGCTTCTTGTGTTATGTCAACTGAGAGTATCGCAACAAGTGCACCGGTATCGTAATTATAAATGACAAATTTTGTTTGTCCGTCTGGCGTTAAAATCTTCAATACGATATTGTGTTCTGAAAGGCTCTGTGACAAAATTTGTGTATTTTTAGGTAAGGAGAGTGTGTGCTGGGAAATCTTTGGATTTTTAGCGTCAAAAGAGAAAGAGATTCCTTCTTGTGGTATTGAGTGCGTTGCCACAACTTTGTACACTATTCCAAGCAATACAGCAAGGAGAAGAACAAGCGTTATTGAAATAGAAATAATCATTAAACGCATAAGTTTTTTTCTTACACGTTCTACTGCAGGATCTAAGGGGTGATCGAGGGGTGTGCATGTTTCTGTATTGTTATGATCTTCTAAGATATGGACTTGTTGTCTATGATCCGCCATGCTGTACTCTTCGTTCGTTTTTTAGAATGTGCTGAATGTATCCTTTTAATTATTTTTGTGCAAGAATTCTATGGGAACCTTATGCGAAAGAAAGGATGATGAGGTAAAAATATCTGTTGGATAATCTGTATTCAGGCTATCGTCGGTATTTTGATGTTTAAGGAGTAAATTGCCTCGATTTGTTACAGACCAGGTGATCTTCACTGTGTGTTGATATAAGTCTGCACGCACGTTTGTGCATTGGGCAAAAATTTGTTCTCCAGAAAGAATCAATTTTTGGATAGACGGTAGAAGGGCTTGTTCACATTCTTGTGCTGTTGGATAAGTTTTGACCATTGTATTATTAGAATAACAGCTGTTAAAGTCATCTGTACATGAAACAAGTAATAAAATAAAAAAGAGTGGCTTCATGACATACTTTCCGAATAAGAGGTTGGCAGAGCACTATGTAATTTATCAGCATAAAGTTGCTTGCTTACTTACTGTCAAACGTCTTCAAAGATTTTTTGTTCCAGAATGAGTTTTGTGCTCGTGAACTTTGTTCAAGAGAAGCTGCAAGGAAATGATTGTATAAGAAAAACTCTTATGCGGGTGCTTAATGTATTTACTAAAATGACTACAATTTTGTTCACAATGTTTGAGGATCTCAGATACCTGCTCATGCTGGGGATTTAAGATATCTGCCCAATGATATGCAAGTTTTGTTCACAATGTTGAGGGTCTCAGATATCTGCTCATGCTGGGGATTTAAGATATCTGCCCAATGATATGCAAGTTTTGTTCACAATGTTGAGGGTTTCAGATATCTGCTCATGCTGGGGATTTAAGATATCTGCCCAATGATATGCAAGTTTTGTTCACAATGTTGAGGGTCTCAGATATCTGCTCATGCTGGGGATTTAAGATATCTGCCCAATGATATGCAAGTTTCGTTCACAATGTTGAGGATCTCAGATATCTGCTCATGCTGGGGATTTAAGATATCCGCCCAATGATATGCAAGTTTTGTTCACAATGTTGAGGATCTCAGATATCTGCTCATGCTGGGGATTTAAGATATCTGCCCAATGATATGCAAGTTTTGTTCACAATGTTGAGGGTCTCAGATATCTGCCCAATGATATGCAAGTTTCTTTTTGAATATTAAGATGCTTTCTAAAAAGGTACTCTACCGAGAGATTGTTCTATACTTTGTCTAAGAAAAGGTATCAAAATAAGTATCAGGAACACATAAGCAATAAACAATTCCTTCTTCGGTCAATTTAAAAGAGGCCGAGCCATTTACAGCGACTGGGACAATTTTTTCTAAAACCGCACTGCCAAAACAGGCTTGATGGTTAGCGGAAAGAAGAGATTTCGATTCAAAATTTTCATGCCAAGTGATAAGAAGTTGCGTTTTTTCATCCATTGCGGTTTGGACTTCACAGCGCACACATATGCTTCCTTTTTCTTGTGATAAAGCTCCAAAAGAGAAAGAATTGACAATTAACTCATGAAAGGCCAAGCCAATATGCAATGCTGCATTTGGAAAGAGATAAGGATCTAAGCCCTCAACAGAAAAGCGTTCTGTTTTTTTCGTCAAATATCCTAGAGCCTGCGAATGGACTAATTCGCGAAATTGGGCACCACGCCAATCAGAATCTGTAATGAGATCTTGAGAATGAGAAAGAGAATGAATACGTCCTTGAAATTTACGTAAAAAGATTTGAAGCGATTCGGTATAGTGCGCGGTTTGGCTGGCAATACTTTGTATGATAGCTAAAAGATTCTTAGAGCGGTGGCTGACTTCTCGGAGTAATATTTTAAGGACTTGTTCACGCCGGCGTAACCCTGAAATGTCAACGCCGGTGGTGATAATACCGATAATTTCCCCGTTATCGTTATGATGACAATCAACCGAAAATTTGTACCAAATAGCTTGTTTTGTTGTATCCTCAAACCGTGCTTCAATGGTTTGCATTTTGCCAGTGGCTAAGACCTGCAACTTGATTGTTTCCATATTGTCAGCAAGATCGAGCGAAAAAAAATCACTGTCACGACATCCCACCCGCCATTTATTATGCAAATGCTTTGGTAAGTTTTCAGCCCATAAGTAAACTAAATTTGTTGTTTGATATAAAACAAAAATATCAGCGCTTCGAATTGCTTGCATTAAGGCGCTCAGATGTGATTTGTCTATCGGTGGCTTTGGAATAGAAGTAACAATCATAATAAAATGGTTATCTTGTACTAAGCGGCTTTGGAAGTGTTCTTTTGAAAAAATAAAGCCTGTGATATAAGAGCTTTAACCATGTCCGGATTAAAGGGTTTTGTAACTAAAAAAGTTGGTTCTGGACGCTCTCCAGTGAGTAATCTTTCAGGAAAAGCAGTGATAAAAATCACTGGGATAGGATCATTTTTTAAAATGTCATTAACTGCATCAATGCCAGAACTATTATCCGCTAGTTGAATGTCAGCCAAAATCATGCGTGGTTTTTTTTGATGATGCATGATAATAGCTTCGTCACGGGTGCGTGCAATTCCTACAACCTGATGCCCAAGGCTTTTGACCATTTGTTCAATATCCATTGCAATCAGAGGCTCGTCTTCAATAATCATAACCTGTGTAGCAATTTGTTCGGAAATATCGATTGATGCTTGGTTGAGGAGTTTGCGAAACTCTTTCGCATCAATGTGCATGATTTCTCTCGCTTCTCGCTCATTAAATCCTTCAACTGCAACCAATAAAAAGGCTTGGCGTGCACGTGGTGTGAGATAAGATAATTTTGCACTGGCTTTTTGTTCAAGACCAAATTGTGGCAGTTGATCTGGAATATTGGGCGCAGTTTGGTCAAAAAGCTGGCAAAAAAGCCAATAAGTACCAATACGGTCGCTGGATGCTTTGGGGAAAATAGAAATATCAGCAATGAGTGCTTCTAGCATCGCAGATACATAGGCATCTCCAGATGTTTGGCTGCCGGTAACAGAACGGGCAAAACGTCGAAGATAGGGAAGGTGCGGTGCGATCCGTGTTGATAATGACATACTTTATAACTCCTTTGGCTTTTAAACCACTTTTCCTGAGTGAAATCCCCAACAGATAAAAAAGTTCCTCTGCTCATATGGAACTTTGCTCATATAAAATTATATTCAACTATGAAGAGAAAACTCTTTTCAATTCTACTTTTAATATATATATGGATTAAGGGGATGAAAAATGAACGACCGTGATGAAAAAAATCTCACCAATTACTTTTCTTTTGGAGATGATATTCTCGGGGTCAACAGTGAAATAGCACGTAAATTGCGTCAGTTTTACATGGAAATTCAGGAAGAAGCACTGCCTGTACGTCTATTAGAGCTTTTGGAAAGATTAGATCAGGCAGAAAAGTTAAGCTTAAGAAATGCGAAAAAGGTTTGATTTTTCATGACAACAGGCGTGCCAGATTTTAAACAGGAGTTACTTTTGATCTTACCGACACTACGAGCTTTTGCTGTTTCTTTAAGCGGCAAACACGATAAAGCTGAAGACTTGGTTCAAGACACCATTATGAAAGCGTGGGCCAAGCAAGACAGTTTTGAAATGGGAACGAACCTCAAAGCTTGGCTTTTTACTATTTTACGGAATGAATTTTACAGTCAATTGCGCAAAAAAGGAAGAGAAGTTCAAGACAGTGATGGTGTATTTACTCAAAATGTGGCTATTCATCCTGCTCAATATGGGTCACTCGATTTGCAAGATTTTCAAAAAGCCTTAAATAGGTTATCTAATGATCAAAAAGAGGCCATCATTCTCATTGGTGCCTCCGGTTTTTCTTATGAAGACGCTGCAGCTATTTGTGGTTGTGCCGTTGGAACAATCAAAAGTCGTGTGAGCAGAGCGCGTAATCGTTTGCAGGAACTTCTCAAGGTGAATGGTGAATCTGATTATGGTCCTGATTCTTATTCAGCGGGAAGTACACTGTGTTCATTTCGCGGTTAAAAAGCGTAAATTAAGCGTAAATCGTAAAATAATATGGTTGATAGCCTTGTTTTGATTCTCTTTATAGCTATCAGAGTAAAGTCAGAATTCTGAGGAAATTTAGAGTGTTTAGCGTATCTCCTCGGCAAAAAAATAAGGGAAGCCTGAACAATATCCATCAGGCTTTGCGCTATGATCCATAAGCAATCATTCTCCTTTGTGCTGAAAAGTGATGATTTTCAGATTCGCCGATGGAAATTCTATGATAACAAAGACGAATTTGTTTTCTAAAATACCTACTTCTGTTTCAACAATATCGCGTTGGCGTTGGGCGGCGATTATTGTTTCTCTTATTATGGCTTTTTTGGCGTCGGCTTTTATTATTTTGCTTTCAAATGCTGTTGATCGAGAAGTCGCACGATTGAATACAAGCTCAGAATTACGCGAACAGGCTGATTTAGTGCTCATTAGTTTAATCGATATGGCTGTGGCTGATCGTAGCTATACAAGAACACGCAGTCTGGAAGATAAAGCACGTTTTGAAAATGCAGTTCGTAGTCTTAACGATATTTTAGAGTATGCCGCACTCATCGTTTATGCACATCCACAATGGTATGAATGGTTTAGCGCTTTTAAAAAAGAAGTGGAAGCACGTAAAGCCCTGATGGATGCGCACATGCTTGCTCTTGAGGGGCGCTCTGATCAAGCTTTATCTCTTTCCGCTTTGCCTGAAATCCCAAAAGTTCAAATTGCTCATTTAGCTCAATTGATGACAAGTTTTATTAATGGCGATGATGTTGTGCGGCAAAAACAGCGTGAGGATATAGCGCTTATGCGAGCTGCGTTAACATTAGCAGCGATTATTTCTGTCGTGAGTACTTTTATTTCGGCTTATTTTGTTATTAATCGTTTTCATCGCGATGTGCGCTCCTTAAAAATGTACCAATTGCTGCTTCATAGTGAAAACGCTGCCCTTGAAGCTCGCGTGAAAGAGCGCACACAAGAATTGGAACGCGCACGCAATCACGCTGAAAAGGAACGCCAACGTGTTGAAATGTTGTTACAGGATGCGAGCCATCGTATTGGAAATTCTCTTGGTACAGTATCTTCTCTGCTTGGTTTACAATTAAATCGTAGTACAAATGAAGAAGTGCGCTCTGTTCTTGGTGCTGCACGTGATCGTATCCAGACAATATCGGCGGCGCATCGTCGTTTACGTTTGGGTGATGATATGGAAACAACGTCGTTGGCAGAGTTTCTTAGTTTGGTGGTTCATGATGTTGAATTGGCCGTGCCTTTTGAATTGCGTGAAAACATAGCTATTCATACTTCCTTTAAAGACTGTCGATTGTCTTCAAGAGATGCAACAACACTTGGGATTATTCTTGGTGAATTGTTAACAAACTCCTTAAAGCATGCTTTTCCTGATCAGCGTTCTGGAAATATTTATATTTCATTTGGCTCCCAAAAAAATGGCCAAATGATGCTGGTGGTAGAAGATGATGGTGTGGGTATAAGCAGTCAAAGCGCAAACAAAAAAACAGGGCTAGGCCGCTTAGTTATTGAACAACTTTGTATGCAGTTTGGTGAGAAACCACTATTTGAAACGTCTGCTTTAGGTGGTACAAAGGTTATGATTCCTTTGCCAAAATTGAGTGTGAATAGTTAAAATAACAGATTGATTTTCTTTTGAAAAATCTTTTCTGTTATTCTTAAATGAGAGAAAGGCTTTTATAAACGTGTGGTTAGGGAAACATATGAAACCTATACCTAGCAGGCCAAAATCTTTGAAAAAACCAATCATTCGATTTTATATCTTATGAGCTCTTAAGTGTATATTCTATTTTGTCTATCGATAGAGCGCTCTTTGGGGAGAGTCTTTGTGGTTGTTGGTCGATAAAAATATATCATTGTTTCATGCGCAATAAAAGGCATAGAAACTAATCCTTTTAAGTAAAATTGTCTTGATATGCTTCATTTAAACTGATCATCATAGGTTGCTTTGGCAATTATAAAATATAAATGAGAAGCGATTATGATGAATCTGCTAGGATCGTGGAAATTTATGATGGTTGTTCGTTTTGCTGTATCAGAATGGTGAAACCTTTTTTGCTAATCCGAAGAATTTTCTTAATAGAGATAACAGTAGACTCTGTTTTTACATCAGCCATGTCAATTGAATCATTTTTAAAACCATACGTGATAAATATCTTTCTTTCCCCTATTAGGGGAAGAGATCCATTAAAAAAATCAGTGCTGTATTTTTACGGATTCAATCATTTTAGCAATGGCTTTTATAGGAAACCCCACACATACTTCACGAATTTAACTCAATTTTCTATATTATAAGCAATAACACAAGCAGCCACAAAGCTGCTGTGCATATCTATATTATAATATATAACGCACATAACTTGTTAAGATGCATCGCGGCTTTCTCTCAAGTTCATTTTTTATGTTCTGTTGATTGAAAGATATCAGGACAAATTTACTGAACTTCATCATCTTTATGTTTTGAAGTATAAGTCTTATATTTTTATGCTGTTCGTTCGTATTCTTCTATTTTTTTACACTACGCTTTTTTGTTGTGAAGTTTTTTCATCTTTTCCTATCCAGATGATAAGTTTTGATCAAGATTGGTTGTTGTTGGTAAGATCAGACTTTTAAAAAGAAACAGTAGATCATTTTGATGTGATTCCCATGATGTCAGCAGAATATAGAAGAATCATGGGGTTCCTCTTTGGAGATTTGTGGTTGCATCAGCTCTTGCAAATTTTTTACTGTGCTGGGCGCAAATTTGTAAGAGCTGATGCTGATACGTTTCCATCAGTGTTATACTTAAAAGGTCGCTTAACAAACGCCTTATGATGATGTGACAGGGCTATTGATTAAAGAATCAATATTATTTTTTTCTCGTAGGAATGCTTGTAAATCTTGACTGGTGAGAGATTTACTATCGGGTAGACGGATACGCATGGGGTCAACCTTTCTGCCATTGACAATGATCTCAAAATGGCAATGAGGACCTGTCGCCATCCCTGTTGATCCAACATATCCAATAATTTGTCCTTGTTTCACTTTATCGCCTGGTTTAAGACCTGGGGCATAACGGCTTTGGTGTGAATAGCTGCTGACATATCCATTGGCATGTTGAATTTCTGTATGATTCCCATAGCCACCTACTACACCCATGCTTTTGATAACACCATCTCCTGCAGCGAGAATCGGCGACCCTTTTGGTGCAGCCCAATCAACTCCCGTATGCATTCGAACATACCCTAAAATAGGGTGTTTTCGTGTGCCGAAGGGGGAAACAAAAATGCCATTTGGAAGAGGTTTGCGGAGTAAAAAAGGTTTTGAGCTTTTCCCTTCTGGATTATAATAGTCAATACTACCGTCTTTTGATTGATAGCGATAGTATTTATAAGTTGTGTTCCCGAATGTGGCGCTAATATAACGAATCTCAGGATCTACATTCGTGGTAGATTTTTTCTCATTTGAGTTATTTTTGCCATTTTTTGTTTCTTTACTGTGCGAATTTGTTCCGTTTTGTTGTGGTACCGCATAAAATATTTCAAGATGATCCGTCGGCGTTATCCGACTTTTCATATCAATATGGGGTGCAAGAAGACGAATGATATGCTGCGAAAGGGATCTCGACATATTATTGCTGAGCACAGCATTATAGATAGCATCATAAGCTGTTGGTAATTGTTCTGTATTGATGTGAGGGATTCCATTTTGAAAAGCTGTTTTAAGTGCATGTGACATTTCTGGTTCTGCACTTTCAACGAATTGGTTGTTATCATTAAGAGCAATTGTAAGAATATGGTGCATTCCTTTATAGATGCTTGCACGCACAATAAGATCTTCTTCTCCAGGTTGTGTGACAATTCCGATGCGTATAAGATTTCTCTCTTTGAGCGTATCAGAACGGTTAAACATGGCTAAAGCGTTTGCAACCTGTTCAACTTGTTTTTTTTCATAGTCGTTTTTTTTCAGAGCATCGATTATTTTTTGTTTTTTATGAATGGGAATAATATCCTCAGCATAATTTTTGGTGAGATCAATTCGGTGATTTTTAGGAGAAATGGTTACATTTTCTTGAATGATTCGTACCTCTGGGGTATCGGTAAATTGGGAAGTAGAGGATAAATCATCTAAGTTTAAGGGATCTAGCTGCTTTAGGATTGAGAGATGTTCGTTGGCTCTATCCAAAGGAAATCCAGATTTTTTTAATTCCTGTTGTGCTTCATCGGAAGTAAGGGTATCTGCTCCATCAAAATTGACTTGATCAATAATAAAGTTATGATTGCTTAGAGTCATTTTGGTTTCTACTTTTGCCCCGTAAATTTGGCCGGAATCTTCTGGGGTGGCAGTATAATTTTTCGCATCATTAGTTAAAATACTTAAGGAATCAAATTTAGGATAGGTATAGTGATGTGGGCGTTCTTCAGCTAAAGCCATACGGATCCATTTAAAACTTTGGGTTTGAATGACTTTTTTATCCCCCTTTTTTTGCAAAATTGATAATTCAAATTGGCGCTTACTGTCGAAACTTTGTCGTGCACGTGTGGGAGAAATACGATCACCTTTATATCCATTGGCATTAAGATTTTGTGCTTTTAAGAGGTTATCTTGAGTAAACCATTGTGGAGGTGTCACTAGCCGTTGCTGTTCATCTAGAGCAGCAAAGAGCGCAATACCCATAAGAATGCAAGAAGTAATTCCCGTAAGAACTGTTCCTGTGAGCCAACGAATGGAAACTTGTCGACGAGCAGGCTGAAAGCGTTTGACTAAAAGAGCAGGGTCTTGCCCAGGATCATTTTTATGATGTTGGTTATCCCACATAAATTTTTAATACTCGTTTTAAGACTAAATAGAATATTAGGCGTAAAAGGCTAGCATAGCTTGGAGTGTTTCTACAAGAATTTGATTATTTTTTTGGAAATACATGTTAATTCTTTGTTAAAAAATGAATTGGTTGAATGGATATTAAGAGCAATAAAAGCATGAAAACCATTTTAAATAACTTCTCCTATATAATTGCTCTTATTAAGGAATACTCGTTATTTTTATAAACTTTTAGTTGCAGTTTAAAGAAATTTATTTATTTTTTCTTTTATTTGAAAAACCTGTTGACTCTTTGAAGAAAAGGGTTCTATATAGCGCTGTAACGAGAGCGGTT